>CAWJLZ010000013.1:0-462425 GCA_963843825.1 uncultured Actinomycetota bacterium | reverse complement strand
GCGGTAGTTGGTGAACGGATCTGGGGGTCTGTCGGTGACTTGCGGTGGTCGCTGGCCGGAGTCGAAAAGCCTTGCTGACCTGCACAAACGCGGCCTTCTCCATCGTTGGTGGTCGTCGGTCGATTGTGGCTCCCTTCGACCATTTGCGGACTTTCTGCGGACTAAGGGCGGACTAAGTGCGGACTAAACCGGCTATCCCGTCTCGCACTGATTGACTGCATAGTAGTTGCTATATTGGTGTCATGACGACCAGCCTGGCAGACGTGGCTCGCCACTGCGACGAGGTGACGGCACGTGCCCGCGTCGACCTCGTCCGCGCGGTGCGGGAGGCCTCTGCTCAGGGGCTGACGCAATCGCAGATTGCGTCAGCCATCGGCAGAAGCCAGCCCGAGGTGTCGCGTCTGCTCCGCTTTCGCGGTACGACGCCCTTGGCGCGGAATCTGCGGGGTAACGCTGAGGCGATCCGTCGGCTCGTGACTCAGGCCGGCGGCACTCGAGTGCGTGTCTTCGGCTCGGTTGCTGTCGGAACCGACGAGCCTGACTCCGACGTCGACCTGCTGTTTGCGATGCGGCAGCCGCTGAGCTTGATGCAGTTGGGTCGCTTGGAGCACCAGATCGCCGCCCTGTTGGGTGCGCCGGTGGACCTGGTGCCCGAGTCGGCTCTGCGGCCAGACCTGCGTGAGCGAATCCTCTCGGAGGCGGTGTTGCTGTGACGAGGTCGACGCAGGAGTTGTTGCGCGAGGCGCTCGTGCACCTCGACCTAGCTGCCGCCTATGGCTGACAACGAGAACCTCGACCAGCTGGTCATCGACGCCATCTGCATTGAGGCTGTCAGCCGGCATTGAGGTGCTGGCCAGGATCGAAAGGCCGGCGCGGACTGACCTGTTCGGTGACAACTGGCCGTTCATGTGGGGGATGCGCAATCGCATCGCTCACGGCTACCTCCTGGTCGATTCCGACATCGTTCGTCAGACCGTCGAGGTGGATCTGCCCGAAATTATCGGTGTGATCCGAGACGAGATCTCCGACAGCTGAGTCCGGCCGCGACCTGCCGGGGAGCGCGCTATGTGCGGCATGGCCGAGCGGGCTCCGCCTCCGAGATCGTGTGACGACACGGTCTGATGTTGTAGATGGGTGAAGACCTCCCGATGTGGAGTGGAGCTGTCTAAGGAACCGCTCCACGACCAGGAGGTCTTCGTGTCTCACGCTACCCATGCCAATGCTGCTTTGACGCCCCGTGCTCGGCTGCGGCTGGCGCGACTGATCATCGATCAGGGGTGGTCGATCCCGCGGGCTGCTGAACGCTTACGACGTGTCGTGGCGCACGGCGAAGAAGTGGGCTGACCGCTATCGCAGTCGAGGGGCCCGGCCGGGATGCGTCGACCGGTCCTCGCGGCCCGCATCACCAACCGACACCGCACGCCTCCACCGGTGGTCCGCAAGATCGTGCACCTGCGCTGGAAGCAGCGTCTGGGGCCAATCCAGATCGGTGACCGGCTCGCGATGCCGGCCTCCACGGTCCACGCCGTCCTGGTCCGGTGCCGGCTCAACCGGCTCACCCACCTCGACCGTGCCACCGGCGAGCCGATCCGCCGCTACGAACACGACCACCCCGGGACCTGCTCCACGTCGACGTCAAGAAGCTCGGCAGGTCCCCGATGGCGGCGGCTGGCGCTATGTCGGCAAGCGAGCAAGGCGACCGCAACCGGTCGCGACCGTAGCCCGGACCGGTGGCCCAAGAACAAGCGACGCACCACCGCTGATCGGGACCTGCTACCTACACACCGTCATCGATGACCACTCCCGGGTCGCCTACGTCGAGGCCCATGACGATGAGACCAAGGAGACCGCCACCGCAGGTGCTGCGCAACGCGGTGGCCTGGTTCGCCGCACGCGGCGTCACCGTCGACCGGGTCCTCTCCGACAACGGCAGCTGCCTACAAGTCCCACCTCTGGGCCGATACCTGCGCCGAGCTCGGGATCACCCCCAAGAAGACCCGGCCCTACCGACCCCAGACCAACGGCAAGATCGAACGCTTCCACCGCACCCTGGCCGAGGGCTGGGCCTTCAAGAAGTTCTACGACTCCGAAACAGCCCGACTGGCTGCCCTGCCAGGATGGCTCCACGCAGTACAACCACCACCGGCCCCACTCGGCCATCGGGAAGCAGTCACCTATCACCCGGTTGAACAACCTGGCTGGGCATCACATCTAGTCGTCCTCCATGTAGCCAGTGGTCGGGTCGAGAAGACTCAGCCATCGGCGAACGCCTTCCTCGTGCTCGGTCATCGAACTCCGTCGGTGGTCAGAGCGACGACTCGTGTAACCGTGGCCGGTACCTGGACCGGACAACCGCGTGTAGTGATAGGCACCGGGCTGGCTCTCGTCGTACTCCACCTCAAAACGGAATCCGTCGACCTCAAACTCGAACTTGTCGGGCGATGGGACATTGCTGATGCCGTTCACCTTGGGAGTAAAGCACTGCGCCGACGCCGAGCAGGTCCGCCCGACTCTCGGCAAAGTCGGTCGTACGCCTGCCGCAGAGGGCGTTGGCTGAGCGAGCCACCAGGATCACCTGCATATCAATCGGAGGCGGGCGGATGAGGGAAGGCCCTACGTGCCCGAGGCCATGTGGGCGGCGAGGATGTAGTTGGGGTGCCGGTCGAGGTTGTTGCGTGCTCGGTCGTAGCGCATCGTCGTTCGCGGGTTCACCCTCGACGTCTACGCGCATCTGTGGTCCACCGCGGAGGACAGGACGCGAACGGCAGCGTCCGGCCTCATGGACGCTGCTTTCGAGGGACGCAGTCAGCCGGCCGAGCTGACGTAGATCGCGACCGCGCTGTTCGCGACCGCTGCTTCGACGGACGCCCGGAACTCCCGCAATTCCCGCCCTGATCGCCGCCATCAACTCGCCTAGCTTGGCGTCGCGCGCGCACGCGCAGACCGTCGAGCTGGCCGCAACGCGGCGGAAACAGGCCCAGATCAGCGGTAGTTGGTGAACTGCACCACGAAGTCGTAGTCCTGGCCCTTGACCAGCGCGATGATCGCCTGCAGGTCGTCGCGGCTCTTGGAGGAGACCCGGAGCTCCTCGCCCTGGACCTGCACCTTGGCACCCTTGGGGCCCTCGTCGCGGATCAGCTTGCCGACCTTCTTGGCCTGCTCCTGGGTGATGCCCTCCTTGAGGGCGATGCTGATCTTGGTCTCCCGGCCCGAGGGGCGGGGCTCGCCCGCGTCGAGGATCTTCAGGGACTGGTCGCGCTTGACCAGCTTCTCCTTGAAGACCTCCAGGACCGCCTTGGCGCGCTCCTCGGCGTTGGCGGAGATCTCGATGCCCTTCTCGCCGGACCACTTGATCTCGGCGCCGGTGCCCTTGAAGTCGTAGCGCTGGGCGACCTCGCGCGCGGCCTGGCTCAGCGCGTTGTCGACCTCCTGACGGTCGATCTTGCTCACGATGTCGAACGAGGCGTCGGCCATGGCGTGGGGCTCCTCCCGGATTCTGATGTACGGCGGTGCTGCGCTATCCTTTCGTCTCGCTGCGTCCGGCTCAACACCGGGTCACGCGCCAGCACCGGCAGGTTG
Organism: uncultured Actinomycetota bacterium; assembly: GCA_963843825.1. Taxonomy (GTDB): domain Bacteria; phylum Actinomycetota; class Actinomycetes; order Propionibacteriales; family Nocardioidaceae; genus Marmoricola_A. The sequence continues at coordinate 458,846 of CAWJLZ010000013.1, read as the reverse complement.
CCCGAGCGGCCAATGGGAGCGGACTGTAAATCCGTCGCGAAAGCTTCGCAGGTTCGAATCCTGCACCTGCCACAGTTCGGCCCAGCTCAGCGAAGACAAGAGATCCGCGCCTGATCAGGCGCGGATCTCGTGTTTTTCCGGGGTCCGGTCGTGCAGTCTGGGCCGCTGGCGACCTTGTCAATGGATCCATTTCTGGCCTACCGTGAGACCTACGTCACTGAGAGCGAGCGTGACCGGCGCGACCGTACGGCTTTCGGTGGACATCAATGAATCCAATGCTGCCGAGGTCGTAGGGGAAAAGATGCCGAACCCAGAACAGGTGCCGCACGCGTCCCCGCTCACCGCGAGCCGGTTCGGCGGGCGGGTGTGCCTGGTCACCGGCGCGTCCCAGGGCATCGGGCTCGAGACCGCGCGACGCCTGGCGAGCGAGGGCGGCACGGTCGTCGGCCTCGACCTCCAACCGCCCGCCGAGCACGTCCCCGGCGTCACCTCCGTCACGGGAGACGTCACCGACCAGCAGACCTGGCAGGCCGTCCTGGAGCAGATCGGACCCGTCGACGTGCTGGTCAACAACGCGGGCACCGTCGGTGCGTACGAGACCATCGTCGACATCGACCCCGACGCCTGGGACCGCGTGGTGAGGATCAACCAGACGAGCGTCTTCTACGGGATGCGCGCCGTCCTGCCGGCGATGGTCGAGCGGGGCGCGGGCGCGATCGTCAACGTCTCGTCCATGTGGGGCATCGTCGGCGCCAGCGGGGTGGCGGCCTACCAGGCCTCGAAGGGCGCGGTCACGATGATGACCAAGAACGCCGCGGCCACCTACGCCGCCGAGGGCGTCCGCGTGAACTCGGTGCACCCCGGCTTCATCTGGACCCCGATGACGACGGCGCAGGACGACGCCATCTCCCAGGACCTGATCGAGGACACCCCGATGCGCCGGGCCGGTGAGGCCTCCGAGGTGGCTGCGGCCATCGCCTTCCTGGCCTCGGACGACGCCTCGTTCGTCACCGGCGTCCAGCTGCTCGTCGACGGTGGCTACACCACCGTCTGATCCCTGTCTGATCCCCGTCTGATCCTCAGACCCCACCGCAACCGCGACGTACCCGAGGAGAACCCCATGACCGTCGACCTGCAGTCCCTGCCCCTGCTCCAGGACCAGGTGGCCATCGTGACCGGCTCCGGCCAGGGCATCGGTGCCGGCATCGCCGGCACCCTCGGCCGCTTCGGCGCCCACGTCGTGATCGCCGACCTCGACGCGGACCGGGCCGAGGCGCAGGCGACGAGCCTCACCGACCAGGGCCTCCGGGCGATCGGGGTCGCGCACGACGTCACGAGTGCCGAGTCCAGCGACGCCCTCGCCGAGCGGGTGAGGAGTGACCTGGGCCGGATCGACGTGCTGGTGAACAACGCCGGCATCTCGGGCCGTACCCCGCTGGTCGAGATGTCAGACCGCACCTGGGACTCGATGCTCAACGTCAACCTGACGGGGGTGCACCGCACCACGCGGGCCGTCGCCCGGGTGATGAAGGAACAGGGCAGTGGCAACGTCATCAGCGTCTCGTCGGTGGCCGGTCGTGCCGGCAAGGCGAACATGACGCACTACTGCGCGACCAAGTTCGGAGTCATCGGCTTCAGCCAGTCGCTGGCCCTGGAGCTCGCGACCCACGGCATCCGCGTCAACGCGGTCTGCCCCGGCGTCGTCCGGACCGCCCTGTGGGAGGTGGAGCTCGCGGAGATCTCCGAGGCGCAGGGCATCACGATCGAGCAGGCCTGGGACGACGTCCTCGCGGGCATCCCCCTCAATCGGCCCCAGACCCCGGAGGACATCGGCAACGCCGTCGCCTTCCTGGCCTCCCCGTTCGCGGCGAACATCACCGGCCAGGCGCTGAACGTCTGCGGCGGCTTCGAGCTCAGCTGACGTGGCCCCGCCGGAGATCGTCGCGGCCTGCTGGACCACCGCGGGGGAGGCAGCCCCGTGGCCGGGACTGGAGGTCAGCCCCCTGCTGCTGGTGGACCGCGTCGCCGCAGCGGCCGACGCCGGGTTCGCCGGCGTGGGCCTGGTGCACCACGACCTGGCCGCCTACCTGGCCTCGGGCGGTGACCTGCGCACGCTGCGCGGGGCCATCGACGACGCGGGCCTCAGGTACGTCGAGCTCGAGTTCCTCTCGGACTGGTGGCTGCCGGTCGAGCAGCGCACCGGGTCCGACGCGACCCTGCGCCTGCTGCTCGAGGCCGCCTCCGCACTGGGGGCGTACGAGGTGAAGGTCGGCCCGGCGCTCGACGGCTCGGCGTACGACCCCGACCGCTACGCCGAGCAGCTCGCCCGGGTCGGTGCTGCGTTCGCCGACACCGGAACCGCCGTCAGCGTGGAGTTCATGCCGTTCTCCAACCTCCCGACGCTGGCCGCGGCGGTCGACCTGGTCGAGCGGGCGGACCGACCCAACGTGGGTCTGATGATCGACATCTGGCACCTGGAGCGTGGGTCCGGCACGCTGGCCGAGCTGGCCGAGGTGCCGCTGCACCTGATCAAGGCCGTCGAGCTGAACGACGGCCCGGCGCAACCCGAGGGCACCGGGTACGAGGACACGGTCCTGCGGCGCCGGCTCTGCGGCGAGGGCGACTTCGCGGTCACCGAGTTCGTCGCCACCCTGCGGTCGATGGGGTGGCAGGGACCGTGGGGGCTCGAGATCCTCAGCGAGGTGTACCGGCGACGCCCGCTCACCGAGGCGTTGGCCGACGCGTTCGCCACCACCTCACGGTTCCTCGTCTGACCCGGACACGGTGCCGGCCCAACTCTGGGTCGGTTCTCAACAACGACTCATCCCGACCTCAGCCCGCGGGCCGACGCTCAGCACATGAACGCCCCCCCGCCGCGTGGCCCGGTGTCGCACGGCGCGCTCCCCAGGCACCGGCTCCCCACCCACCGGCTGGACCTCGCGGGGGTCGCTCTCGTTGCTCTCGTCGTGTACCTGTTGCACGGTTTCAACGGAGTGCTGAGCCGGGACCTCGGCGTCTTCGTGTATGGCGGTGAGCAGGTCGCCCGGGGCGTCCCGCCGTACGTCGGGATCTTCAACACGGTCGGCCCGCTGGCCGATGCCGTGCCGGGGCTGGCCATCTGGCTCGGCCACCTCGCCGCGGTCGACCCGGTCTACGCCGCGCGGGCCGCCTTCCTGCTGCTGTCGGTGGCCTGCACCGTCCTGGTCAGCGTCCTGGCCCGCGACGTGCTGGGTTCCCGTGCGGCCGGGCTGGTCGCGGCTGCGGTCTTCCTGACCTTCGGGGAGTTCATCACCCTGGCCACCGGAGGGCCGCGGGAGAAGACCACGATGCTGCTGTTCCTGCTCCTCGCGCTGGTCATGGTCCAGCGCGGGCGGTGGGCCCGGGCCGGCTTCTTCACCGCGCTGGCGACCCTGACCTGGCAGCCGGTCCTCCTGGTCGCGGTCGCCGTCGCCGTGGCCGCGGCGGTGCTCGGCGGCCCGGGCAGGGTGCGGGCCCTGGCCCGGTTCGTCGTCGGCGGGCTGGTCCCGACCGCGGTCGCCCTCGTGGTGTTCGCGGCGTCGGGGGCGTTGGGCACCGCGGTCGCCGGGTTCGTCACCGCCAGCCTGGGCAACCCCCACCAGGCCTCGCTGCTGTCGGCTCCCGGGACCACCCTGGGCTTCCTCTGGACCCACTACCAGCTCTCCCTGGTGCTGGTGCTGCTCGGCAGCATCGCCCTGCTGCTGGTCGGCGGGCGTACCGCGCTCCGGGCCAGGGCGGCAGGCCGGGCGTGGGCGCCGCAGGAGCTCGGCACGGTCGCGTTGGCCGTGGGCGGTCTGACCGGGCTGCTGTGGCTGGCCGTGGCCATCAACGGACCGCCCGACCTGTTCGAGGTGCTGCCGTTCGCGGCGGTCGGCGCGGCCGCCGGGGTCCTTGCGCTGGTCCGACGCCTGGCCCGCCCCGCGACCGGGGCGGTCCTGGTCGGGGTCGTCGCCGCCGCCGTCGCGCTCGCCGTGGTGGAGTCGGTGAGCACGTCAGGCCACCTGCTCGTGCGTCAACGGACCGACGTCGCCGCGGTGCTGGCCGCCGCGCCGACCGGGTCCACGCTGCTGTCCATCAACGCCCCCGAGGTGATGGCGCTGGCGGGACGGGCGAACCCCACCGCCTACCAGGTCTTCGACCGCAGCATCGACCAGTACCTCTCCTCGGTCGACCCGGGCGGTGTGGCGACGTACGCCGGCTACGTGGCGCAGACCCGGCCGACGCTGCTGGCGGTGAGCCGCGCATACGCGTCGAGCTGGCCCGCGTCCCTGCTCGCCCAGGACTACCGGTACGCCGGGTCGTGCTCGACCTGGTCCTGGTACGTCAGCCGGACGGCGGGTGACGCGACGTGGGCGGCGGTGCACGACGCCAACCTGTCGGTGGGCGTCGGCGTCTGAGGTCCGGCAGCGTCAAGATACGGAATTCTCCGGATGTGCGGGGGCGTGGCGGTCCACGAGGGTCGAGGGGTCGGGATGCACCCGGCGAACCCGATCCGGAGGACCGTTCCCATGAACATTGCAGTCGTCTCTCGTCCCGTCGCTGTGACCGGTCTGGTCGCCGTGCTGCTGGTGGGCTCGGCCCACCCGGCCGACGCCCGTCTGCGGCCGCTCCCACCGGGCGGCACCGCGGCCGTCAGCACGGTGCTGCCGCATCCGTGCTTCATGGGCCACCACGGCTGGCACGACGCGACGGTCGGGCCCCCGCCGGTCTGCTGAACGGCCGTGGAAGGGCTCAGGGTCTGCCCCGCCGGGCCGGTACCGGTGGCGGAGGGGACACCGTTTGCGCGGCAGGGCTGCGGGTACACCCGGTCGAGGCTCACGGTCGAGCTGCGTACCCCGCAGGCGCCGCCCGGTGCCCGCGCCCCCCAGTGCAAGGACTGCCATGTCAACGGACGCGATCGTCATGCTCAAGAACGACCACAAGGAGATCCTCAAGTCCTTCCGGGACTTCGAGAAGGCCGGAGACCAGGCGTACGTCGCCAAGGGCAAGGCCGTGGCCCGGATCATCGAGCTGCTCACGGTGCACACGTACCTCGAGAACGAGGTGATGTACCCGCGGGTCCGCGCCCTGCTCCCCGAGGTCGAGGACGACGTCCTGGAGTCCTACGAGGAGCACCACGTCGCGGACGTGCTCGTGATGGAGCTGGTGTCCCTGGCCCCGGAGGCCGAGCGCTTCACCGCCAAGACGACGGTGCTGATCGAGAACGTCCGGCACCACATCGCCGAGGAGGAGCAGGACTGGTTCCCCAAGGTGCGCGAGGGCCTCGGGCGCAAGGTGCTCCAGGAGATCGGCGCGGAGATGGAGCAGGCGAAGAAGAAGGCTCCCCGCACGCCGGCCCAGCCGAGCGCGCTGAAGAAGACGATCGACGCGGTCATCTCCTGAGCGTGCGGCTCAGGCCTCGAGCCAGGCGAGCACGGCCAGGACCCGACGGTTGTCGTCGGCGGCCACGGGCAGGTCGAGCTTGGTGAAGATGCTGTTCGTGTGCTTGGCCACGGCCTTCTCGCTGACCACCAGGGCGGCGGCGATGGCGGTGTTGGAGCGACCCTCCGCCATCAGGCTGAGGACCTCGCGCTCCCGGGGGGTCAGCCGGTCGACCGGGCCACCGCCGCGGCGGGCCATCAGCGCCGCCACCACCTCCGGGTCCAGGACGGTCCCCCCGAGGGCGACGCGCCTGATCCCGGCCACGAACTCGCCCACGTCGGCGATCCGGTCCTTCAGCAGGTAGCCCACGGCGCCCTCGCCGGTGGCCAGCAGCTCAGCGGCGTAGAGCTGCTCGACGTAGTGGGAGAGCACCATCACCGGGAACCCGGGCCGCCGGCTGCGCACCGCGATGGCGGCGCGCAACCCCTCGTCGGTGAAGGTGGGCGGAAGACGTACGTCCAGCACGGCCGCGTCCACGGACGGGTCCGCCAGCGCGAGGACCAGGTCGGCCTCGTTGTCCACGGCTGCGCCGATCGTGAAGCCGTGCGCCTCCAGCAGCCGGATCAGGCCGTCCCGGAGGAGGGCGTGGTCTTCGGCGAGGACAACGCGCACGGCACCTCCAGGGTGATCAGGGTCGGCCCGCCGCGGGGGCTGGACACCTTCATGGTGCCGTCGAAGGCGGACAGCCGCCGCATCACCCCCCACATCCCCGACCCCGCGGTCGGGACGGCCCCGCCCCGTCCGTCGTCGCCGACGTGCACGCGCAGCACCCCGTCGTCGTGGCGTACGCGCACCCAGGCCCGGCGGGCCGCCGCGTGCTTGCCGATGTTGGCCAGGCACTCCGCGACGGAGAAGTAGACGGCCGACTCCACGGGGGCGGGCGGGCGCCCTGCGAGGTCGGCGTCCACGCGCACGGGAAGGGCCATGTCCAGCGCGAGCGACTGGAGCGCGGCGGTGAGGCCGCGGTCGGCCAGCACCGGCGGGTGGATGCCGCGGACGACGGCGCGAAGGTCGCCGAGCGCGGCGGTCGTGGTGGCCCGCGCCTCACGCAGCATCCGCTGCGCGGTCTCGGGGTCGTGGGCGAGCAGCTCGTCGACCATCCCGAGGTTCATGCCCAGGGCGACCAGCCGCGCCTGGGGGCCGTCGTGCAGGTCGCGCTCGATGCGCCGCAGCTCGGTGGCCGAGTGGTCCACGCTCACCGCACGACTCAGGGTGAGCACCTGAACGCGCTGCTCGAGACGTTCGGTGTGGCCGTAGGACAGCAGCCACCGCTCGGCCGCGCACCGCGCCCTCATCAGGGGTTCGACGCCGTACCACCACAGCGCACCCGTGACGACGCCGACGAAGAGCAGGCAGACCAGCAGCGAGCAGACCAGGCCCACGCTGGCCGCGGCGACGAGCCAGCCGAGGTCGCGCCAGGACATCGGGTCCGAGGCCCACCCGGTGACGGTGGCCACGACGTCGTCGGTGCGTCGGGGCCGGTACTGCGACGGCACCGGGGTGCCGAGCACGCGCGCGGCGATGCGCCGGTGCCGGTCGGCGAGTCGGCGGGTGAGGGGGACGGCCAGCAGGAGCAGGGGGATCCCGACCCAGACCAGGCTGAGCACCCCGCCGAGGACGACCACCAGGACAAGCACCAGGGCCGGCAGCGACCAGGCCAGCTGCTCCGCGGCGTAGGCGGTCAGCCGCAACCGGCTCGGCGGGGCCGGCAGCGGCTCACCGAAGCTCGCGGGGGCGTCCATGGGCCCCATCCTCGCCGATCTCCCCTTCCGGCACAGGGGTGCTGGGTCCACCCCCGAGAGGGGGGCTGGACTCCCTGACGGGGCCGTCCGGCTCGCCGCAGGCTGGTGGTGCCCGGGATCCGGCCCGGCGTACCCGAGGAGCACCTGACATGACACGGACGAACGCGATCTCCGACCTCCCCGTGCGCGCCGCCCGGTGGAGTGCCACCCACCCCTGGCGGGCGGTCTGCGGTTGGTTGCTGTTCGTGGCGGTGACGGTCGGCCTGGCCGTGGCCGTCCCCACGACCGGCACCACCGAGCAGGACTACCGCGTCGGCGAGTCCGGTCGTGCCGACGCGATGCTCTCCGAGGCGGGGCTGCAGGCGGCGCCCACGGAGAACGTGCTCGTCACCGCCCAGCAGGGTGAGCCGCTGGACCGCAGCCTGGCCCGACGAGCCGCGGCCGACGTACGCGGGTCGATGTCCTCGGCCCCCGGAGTGGTCTCCGTCGCCCGACCACGGTGGAGTGCGGACCGGACCGCGGTGCTGGTCAGCGCCCAGCTCGGCGAGGACGTCGAGGACGTGGCACCGCTGCGAGCCCGCACCCAGGAGGTGCAGCGCTCCTACCCCGGACTCGAGATCCACCAGGCCGGGGACCTCTCCCTCAGCGCGGCCATCGACGACCGGGTGGCCGCCGACCTCTCCGCCGCGGAAGGATTCAGCCTGCCGGTCACCCTGGGCCTGATGGTGCTCGCGTTCGGTGCCCTGGTCGCGGCAGGCATCCCGGTGCTGCTGGCCGTCACCAGCGTGGCAGCGACCGTGGGCCTGATCGCGCCGCTGTCCCACCTGGTGCCGGCCGAGGCGACGGTGACCAGCATGATCGTCCTGATCGGCATGGCGGTCGGGGTGGACTACTCGTTGTTCTACCTCAAGCGCGAGCGTGAGGAACGGGCCTCGGGACGGTCGACCCTCGACGCGGTCGAGATCGCGGCGGAGACCTCCGGTCGCTCGATCCTGGTGTCCGGAGGCGCCGTCGTCGCCTCGATGGCGGGGTTGTTCCTGGTCGGGGACGCGACGTTCGACTCCCTCGCCACGGGGGCGATCGTGGTCGTCGCGGTCGCGGTCACGGGCTCGATCACCGTGCTGCCGGCTCTCCTGGTGGCGCTGGGCCGGTGGGTGGACCGCCCTCGGGTGCCCCTGCTGTGGCGGGTCGGTCGACGGGTCGGGCCGGGTGGGCTGAGCCGACGCGTGCTCGGGCCGGTCACCAGTCACCCCGTGATCTCGCTGGTGCTGGCCGGTGGGGCGGTCGTCGTGCTGGCCGTACCGGCACTGGGGATGCGGATCCACTCGGCAGGGCTCGACACGCTCCCCACGACGATCCCGGAGGTGCGTACCTTCGGGTTGATCGCCGACGACTTCGGCGTCGGGGGTCCGACCGCGTCGCTGGTCGTGCGGGCCCCTGCGGCCGAGCAGGGCCAGGTGAGGCGCGCCCTCAACCGGGCACGGGAGGCGGCCCTGCGGTCGGGGGACTTCGTGGGGAGCGGCGCCCCGGTGGTCGAGGTGTCCCAGGACGGCACCACCGCGGTGCTCGACCTGGCGATGCCGTACGAGGGGTCGAGCCCCCGGGTCGACCGGGCGGTCCAACGGCTGCGGGAGACGATCGCGCCCGAGGCCCTGGACGGTGTGGCTCCGGACCACGCCGTCGGTGGTGCAGCGGCGGCGTCCCTCGACTTCGCCGATCGTCAGCACCAGCGGCTGCCCCTGGTGATCGGGTTCGTGCTGCTGCTGACCCTGGTGATGATGGGGTTCGCGTTCCGCAGCCTCGCCGTGGCCCTCGTGTCGACCCTGCTGAACCTGGCCTCCGTGGGGGTGGCCTTCGGCGTCCTCGCGGTGGTCTTCCAGCACGGCTGGGGGGAGGACCTCCTCGGTTTCCGCTCGCCGGGCTACGTCATCGACTGGGTCCCGCTGTTCGTGCTCGTGGTCCTGGTGGGACTGTCGATGGACTACCACGTCTTCGTCCTGAGCCGCGTGCGTGAGCACGTCCGGCGCGGACTGCCCGCCAGGCTGGCCGTGCACCGCGGGATCAGCGAGACGGCGGGGGTGGTGACCAGCGCCGCGGCCGTCATGGTGTCGGTCTTCTCGATCTTCGCCACGCTCAGCCTGCTGGAGATGAAGATGCTGGGAGTCGGCCTCGCCTCGGCCATCCTCGTCGACGCCACGCTCATCCGGCTGGTGATCCTGCCCGCGATCCTGGTCCTGCTGGGGGAGCGGGCCTGGTGGCCCAGCCGGACGCCGGGCGAGACCCCGCGTCCGTCGGTCGAGACCCGTCCGTCGGTCGAGCCCCGTCCGTCGGTCGAGCTTGTCGAGACCCGTCCGTCGGTCGAGCTTGTCGAGACCCCCCGTTCGTCGGTCGAGCTTGTCGAGGCCAGGTGGTTTCGACTCGGCGCTGCGCGCCGGCTCAACCACCGTTGATCCCGTTGGTCGAGCTTGTCGAGACCCCCCGTTCGTCGGTCGAGCTTGTCGAGGCCAGGTGGTTTCGACTCGGCGCTGCGCGCCGGCTCAACCACCGTTGATCCTGTTGGTCGAGCTTGTCGAGGCCAGGTGGTTTCGACTCGGCGCTGCGCGCCGGCTCAACCACCGTTGATCCTGTTGGTCGAGCTTGTCGAGGCCAGGTGGTTTCGACTCGGCGCTGCGCGCCGGCTCAACCAGCGGGGGACGCTGCGCGCCGGCTCAACCAGCGGGGGCGCTGCGCGCCGGCTCAACCCCCGGGTCGCGAACGATGTGACTGTTGTCAACCCAGACCAAACTTTGTAGAGTCCTGCTCAACACACGTCGTGATCGCCATCACACTACGTTGAGTACCCCAGGAGGCCTGCACCGTGAGCGCACCCCAGAGCACTGGAGCGGCCCTCCGCAGCTCGCGGTTCAGCGTGTCCCCGGGCCTGGTCACCATCGGCACGGCGACCGTGCTGCTCTTCGTGGTCAGCGCGCTGCTCGACGGCGCGAGCGTCTCGCTCGACCTCCCTGTCCGGGATGCTGCCCGCTGGCCGCGGTGCTCGCGATCGCCGGCCTCGGCCAGATGCTGGTCGTCCAGCAGGGCGGCATCGACCTCTCGGTCGCCGGGCGGGATCTCGCTCGCCGTGGTGACCGTGACCCACGTGCCCGACGGCGACAGCGCCAAGCTGCTGCCCGGCGGTCGCTGCTGGCCCTGCTGTTCGCGCTCGGCGGCCGGCGTCGCTCAACGGCGTGCTGATCGGCGGCGCTGGGGCTCAACGCCGATCATCGCGACCCTGGGCACCAACGCGCTGCTCTACGGCGTGAACCTCAGCATCTCCGGCGGCCGCCCGCGGATCACCACCCGGCGTGCTGGCCAGCGATCGGCGGCGGCTCGCACCCTCGGCGTCCCGCACTCCGTCTTCTTCGCGCTCGCCGCCCTCGCCGTCGTCGCCGTGCTGGTCAAGACCACCGTGGCGGGCCGCCGGTTCGAGGCGATCGGCGCCAACGCCGCGCACGGCGCGGGCGGCCGGCCTGCGGGTCCGGACGCACCGCTCGCTCTGCTACGTCTGGGCCCAGCTGCTCTACTGCCTCGCCGGCATCCTGATCGCCGGCATCACCTCGCAGCCCACCGCCTACTCCGGCGACACGCTTCCTGCTGCCCTCGATCGCCGTCGTGGTCCTCGGGCGGCACCTCGCTGCTCGGCGGACGTGGCTTCCCGCTGCCGACCGTGATCGCCGCGGTCTTCCTCCAGCAGCTCATCCAGCTGGTCAGCGTGCTGGGCGTCTCGCCCGCGATCTCGCCGCTGGTCCAGGCCGCCGCCCTCGCGGTCGGCGTCTCGCTCTACACCGTCAACTGGTCGGCCCTGGTCGCTCGCCGGCGCGACCCGACCGGCCGCTCCCGCCGGAGCCTGAGCGCCGGCCGCCGCCCACGCCCCCGCACGTCGTGGATCCCGCACCAGTCCCGAACCCCGCTCGCGCACCCGCCCGACGTCGCCGGCACCGGCCGGCCGAACGTGGCACGCAGTCGCGCTCAGCACAGAGGAGAAGCAGATGAATCGATCTCGCGCCAAGCTGCAGCGGCGGTCCTCTCGGCCGCGACCGCGTCGTCCATGTCTGGCGGCCTGCGGCAACGCCGGCGGAGGCGGCGACAACGGCGCCGACGGCCAGGTCACCCAGGTCGAGGGCGCCCCCTCGTGGTGCGGCACCAAGAAGATCACCCTCGCGCCTGCTCGACGGCTTCGGCGGCAACAGCTGGCGCCTGGTCACCACCGCGTCGGGCAAGGACGAGGCGGCCAAGTGCCCCAGCGTCACCGACTTCCAGTACGCCGACGGCCAGGGCAACACCCAGAAGGCGATCTCCGACATCAAGGGCATGGTCGTCGTCCGGCGTCGACGCGATGGTCGTCTTCCCCGACGCGGGCAAGGCGGTCCTGCCCGCCCTGACCGCGGCGTACAAGGCCGGCGTCGTCACCGTGCCCTACCGCGTCGACCCCGGCGGCGAGGCCGGCGCCAACTACGACAAGTGGATCGGCGACGACTTCGCCAACGACGGCAACAACTGGGCCACCTGGATCAAGAACGACCGTCCCCGACGGCGGCAACATCCTCTTCCTCGGCGGTCCGGCCGGCAACAGCCAGAGCACCACGGAGTACGAGACGCTGCGCAAGGACCTGCCGGACTCCTACAAGTTCATCGGCCAGACGCCGTTCCAGCCCACCAACTGGGACCCGACCCTGACCCAGCAGCTGCTCACCGCCGACATCGCGAAGTACCCCAAGATCGACGTCATCGTCTCCGACTTCGGCCCGACGCTGGTCAGCTCGCTCCCGCTGTTCGCCAAGAGCGGTCGCAAGACGCCCGGCGCTGGCCACCACGGACGGCAACTCGCTGAGCTGCTTCTGGAAGGACAGCCAGGCCAAGTCGCCCGTTCAAGATGATGACGGTCGCCACCGGCAACGACAACGTGCGCCTGGCCGTGCAGTACGCCGTCGCCAAGGCCACCGGCGGCAAGATCCCGACCGCGGACTCCTTCAAGGGCCCGGTCTTCGAGGACTCCGTCAGCAAGAAGCCGAACGGTGTCCAGTGCAAGCACAGACCTGCCCGGTGACGTGTACCTGTCCGCCGAGATGCCCGGGCGACGAGCAGGCCAAGCTCGGCAAGTAGGTCGGCCGTCGCGCCAACTCGACCGGGTCCTGCTCGTCCCGCGCCGCCGCCACGGTCGCGGGACGAGCCGGACCTCACCACGACGAAGGACGCAGAGCGATGAGCCGTGACCGAGCAGGTCCTCACCGAGAGCACCCTGTCCCTGCAGGGGATCTCCAAGCACTACGCCGGCGTCGACCGCGCTGGCCGACGTCACCGTCGAGGTCGCCCCGGGCGAGGTGCACGCCATCCTCGGCGAGAACGGCGCCGGCAAGTCCACGCTGATGGGCGTCGCCACCGGCACCGTGCAGCCCGACGCGGGACGATCTCCGTGCAGGGCGAGGAGTCACCGCCCTCGACCCCCGGCAGGCCGCCGAGCTCGGGCATCGCGATCGTGCACCAGCACCCGGCCGTGCTGCCGGACCTGACGGTCCTGGAGAACCTCCAGGTCGCGCTGCCCGCGTCGGTGTTCGCCGGCGGTCGGACCCGAAGGTCGGCGCGCGAGCTGCTCGACCGGCGTCGGCCTCGAGGCCCACCTGCAGCGACCGGGTCGAGACCCTGACCCTGGCCGAGAAGCACCTGCTCGAGATCGCCAAGGCCTTCGCCGCTCCAGCCCGCGCTGCTGGTTCTCGACGAGCCGACCGCCCCGCTGGGCGGCGACGCGGTCGACCTGCTCTTCGGCGCTGGTCCGCGAGGCCGTCGCCCAGGGCACCTCGGTCGTCTACATCACCCACCGCCTGGCCGAGGTGCGCGAGCTCGCCGACCGGGTCACCGTGCTGCGCGACGGCCGGCTGCGCGGCACCGGCCGCGTCGAGCGAGATCACCGACGACGAGCTGCTGACCATGATCGTCGGGTCGCCAGCTCGAGTCCACCTTCCCGCCCAAGGCCGTGGCCTCCGACGCCGAGGACAACCTCGTGCCTCGAGGGCCTGAGCGGGCCCGGGCTTCGCCGACGGTCGGCGCGGGCGCCCGGCCGGGCGAGATCATCGGCATCGCCGGCGTCGTCGGCAACGGCCAGACCGAGCTGCTGCGGGCCCTCGCCGGGCTGGAGGCGTTCACCGGCACCGTCGAGGTCGGTGGGCGACCTGCTCGCGCCAGGCCGACCTGCTCAAGCTGCGGCGCCTACATGCCGGCCGACCGGCACGCCGAGGGCCTGGCGATGAGCCTCATCGGTCCGCGAGAACGCCGCGCTCTCGGCGCTGCACGTCCTTCCGGCAGCGGGCCCGCTGCTGTCCCGCACCCGCGAGGTCGACGGCGTCCGCGGCTCGCTCGGCTCGCTGTCGGTCAAGGCGCCGTCGCTCGACGCGCCGGTCGGCGCCCTCTCGGGCGGCAACCAGCAGAAGGTCGTCATCTCCCGCGCGCTGCTCTCCGACCCGGTCGCTGCTGGTGGCCGACGAGCCCACCCAGGGCGTCGACGTCGGCGCCCGCGCCGAGATCTACGGCGATCCTGCGCGAGGCCTCCGCACGCGGCGTCCCGGTCGTCGTCGCCTCCTCCGACGCCAAGGAGCTCGAGGGCCTCTGCGACCAGGTGCTGGTGATGTCGCGCGGCCACGTCGTCGCGACCCTGGTCGGCGACGAGGTCACCGAGGAGCGGATCGTCTCCGCCGCGGTCACCTCGACCGCCGAGGCGCCGTCGGCCGCGGCCGCCCGGCGCGACTCGCAGCACCCGGCTGCGCCGGTTCCTCCAGGGCGACTACGCGCCGACCGCGCTGCTGCTGCTGGTCATCGCGCGGCCTCGCGATCTATCATCGCGCCCGGCAACGAGCGCTACCTGTCGCGCGTTCAACATCGCCAACGTCCTGCTGCGGCGCGACCGCGATCGGCCTGATCGCCCTGGGCCAGAACATCGCCCTGCTCACCGGCGGCATCGACCTGTCGGTCGGGCCCGCTCGCCGGGCTTCCTGGTCGTGGTCGCGTCGTTCTTCGTCAACGACGGCACGTCGGCGGGCCAGCTCGTGCTCGGGCCTGGTGCTGATGGTGCTGGTCGCGGTCGTGGTCGGGCTGGTCAACGGGTCGCTGATCCGGTTCGGCGGGTTCACCGCCGATCGCGGCGACCCTGACGCTCTACATCGCGCTCGGCGGGCTTCGCGTTCCTGCTGCGCTCGACCCAGGACGGCTACATCAGCCCTGCCTTCCAGAACGCCGTCAACTCCACGATCGGCCCGGTCCCGGTCGCCTTCCTCGTCTTCGTCGCGCTCGCGGTCGCTGCTGGAGTGCGCCCTGCGCCGTCGGCCCGTGGGGCTGGCGGCTGCGGGCGGTCGGCTCCGACGAGGACGCCGCCCGCCGGATCGGCGGTCGACGTCGACCGGACCGTCGTCCTGGCCTACGTCGCGCGCGTCGCTGCTCGTCTTCCTCGGCGCGCTGATGCTGATGGGCCAGTACGGCATCGGCGACCCGAGCCAGGGCGCGGCCTTCACCCTGACCAGCGTCACCGCCGTCGTGCTCGGCGGCACCAGCCTGCTCGGCGGCCGCGGCACCTTCATCGGCACCGCTGGTCGGCGCGCGTGCTGCTGCAGCAGCTGCTCAACGCCACCGACGTTCCTCGGGCTCGGCTCGACCTTCGCAGTACTACTTCCAGGGCGTCCTGATCCTCGTCGCCGCCGTGCGTCTACACGCTGCTCCGCATCCGCCGCCGGCAGCGTCGCTCGATCGACCTGACCGCCCCGACCCGCTCCCGACACCCGGCACCACCGGCACCACCCGGCACAGAGAGGCCAGCGCCGTCATGAGCCGAGACATCAGCACCGCCACCTACGGCACCAACGCCGTCGACTGGGAGGAGCGGGTCGACTTCGACCGGCTGCGCACCGAGCGGCTGGCCCGGCTCAAGGCCGAGCTGGAGACGCTCCGACGTCGGCGCGGTGCTGGCCTTCGACTTCTCCAACATCCGCTACATGTCCGCGACCCACATCGGCACCTGGGCGATGGACAAGATGATCCGGTTCGCGCTGCTCACCCGGAACTCCGACCCGATCGTCTGGGACTTCGGCTCCGCCGCCCGGCACCACCAGCTGTACAACCCGTGGCTCGGCACGACCACCGCCGAGATGGACGCCGACCCGCACGCGCCCGCACCACGGCGCCGTCCGGCCGCGCAAGGAGTCCGGCGCCCGCGCCGGCATCTCGACGCTGCGCGGCGCCTTCAACCCCGACGCCGGCGTCGCCGAGGAGGTGGCCCGCAAGATCAAGCGCGAGCTCGAGAAGTTCGGGCTGCTCGACCAGCCGCTCGGCGTCGACGTCATCGAGCTGCCGATCCTCTTCGCCCTGCAGGCAGGCCGGGCTCACGGTCGTCGACGGCCAGCAGGTCTTCCTCAACGCCCGCACGATCAAGACCCAGGACGAGATCACGCCTGCTGACCCAGGCGGCCTCGATGGTCGACGCCGCCTACGACCAGCTCTACGAGTTCCTGCGCCCCGGCGTGCGGGAGAACGAGACCGTCGGCCTGGTCTCCAAGGTGCTCTACGACCTCGGCTCGGAGTACGTCGAGGGCGTCAACGCGATCTCGGGCGAGCGCTGCTCGCCGCACCCGCACGTCTACTCCGACCGGATCATCCGACCCGGCGACCCGGCGTTCTTCGACATCCTGCACAGCTACAACGGCTACCGCACCTGCTACTACCGCACCTTCGCGGTCGGCTCGGCCAGCACGCGCCCAGCACGACGCCTACACCCGGGCCCGCGAGTACATGGACCGCGCGATCGCCGCTCGTGCGGCCCGGCGCGACCACCGCCGACATCGTCAGCGTGTGGCCCAAGGCGCAGGAGTTCGGCTTCCCCGACGAGGAGGCGGCGTTCGCCCTGCAGTACGGCCACGGCGTCGGGCTGTCGATCTGGGAGAAGCCGATCTTCTCGCGGCTGGTCTCGCTCGACCACCCCGAGGTGCTGGAGGAGGGCATGTTCTTCGCCCTCGAGACCTACTGGCCGTCGGCGGACGGCATCGGGGCCGCGCGCATCGAGGAGGAGGTCGTGGTGACCGCGACCGGGTGCGAGGTCGTCACCAAGTTCCCCGCCGAGGAGCTGCTGGTCGCCGGGCAGCGCTACTTCACGGTCGGCGGCCCGCTGCCCGTCGCTGCGCAGCGCGCAGTCCCACCTGAACACCGCGGCGGGCCGCGGCGAGCGACGTGACGCGGCGCGCGAGCGGTCGCACTGATGCGCGCCGCGGTCTACCACGGCGCCCACGACGTCCGCATCGAGGACGTCCCCGAGCCCGCGCCCGCGGCCGGGCGAGGTGCTGCTGCGGGTGCTGCGCAGCGGCATGTGCGGCACCGACGCCACCGAGTGGACCAAGCGGGCCGAAGACCTTCCCGGTCGACCGCGCCGCACCCCGTCACCGGCCACGTCGGCCCGATGGTGCTCGGCCACGAGTTCGTCGGCGAGGTGCTCGAGGCCGCCGCCGGGCGGCCGCTTCGCCGTGGGCGACGTCGTCGCCTCGCGGCGCCGGCGTCTGGTGCGGCGAGTGCGACCGCTGCCGCGAGGGCCGCACCAACCTCTGCCGGCGCTACTACACGCTCGGGCCTGAACACCGCCGGCGGCATGGCCGAGCGGGTCGCCGTCGCCCGAGCGCACCCTGCGCGCCGTGCCCGACGGGCTGTCCGTCGACCACGCCGGCCTGGCCCAGCCGCTGGCCGTCGGCCTGCACGCCGCCCGCCGCGTCCGGCGTCGCGGCCGGCGACCGCGTGGTGCTGATCGGCGCCGGCGCCATCGGCTCCTTCGTGCTGGCCGGCCTGCGGCTCGCTCGGCCGACGCCGACGTCACCGTCGTCGACTTCCCCGGCGCCCGGCTCGAGCGGGCCACGCGGCTCGGCGCCGACCGCGTCGTCGAGGTCGGCGCGCGACGACCGACGGCCGCGCTGCGCGAGGCGCTCGCGGCCGGCGGTGCCGACGTCGTCGATCGAGGCCAGCGGCGCGCCCGGCCAGCTCGACCACGCGATCGCGCTGGTGCGCACCGGCGGCACCGTCCTGCAGGTCGGGCTGCCCGGCGCGGACCGCAGGAGGTCGACGTGCACACGCTGGTGATGCGCGAGATCACCGTGCGCACGACGCTGGCCCACGTCTGCGGCGACGACCTGGCGCCCGGCGCTCGACGATCCTGGCCACCACCGACGCTCGGCGGCCGAGCTGCTCGACTCCGTGCGCCCGCTCGACGACCTCGCCGACCAGCTCGAGCGGCTCGCCACCGGCGAGCTCGAGGGCAAGGTGCTCTTCGACCCGGCGCTGACGCCGGCACGACCGACCCTGACACCTCGCGACCACGCCGACGAAGGAGCACGCCATGAGAGCAGCGGTCTTCCACGGCGCACCACGACATCCGGGTCGAGGAGGTCGCCGCGCCCGACGGCCCCGGGCCCGGCGAGGTGCTGCTGCGGCCCAGCTGGTGCGGCATCTGCGGCACCGACCTGCACGAGTACGCCGAGGGCCCGATCGTCATCCCGTCGCAGCCGCACGCCGCTCAACGGGTCGCGTGCTGCCGCAGATCCTCGGCCACGAGTTCTCCGCCGAGGTGCTCGAGGTCGGCGCCGGGCGTCACCGCGCGTGCGCGCCGGGCAGCGGGTCTCGGTGATGCCGCTGCTGTTCTGCGGCAGTGCTACTACTGCCGCCGCGGGCTGAACCACCTCTGCGTCTCGATGGCGTGCGTCGGGCTCAGCTACGGCTGGGGCGGCATCGCCGAGCTGGCCGTCGTGCCCGCCGAGCCACGTCAGCGTGCTGCCCGACGGCGGTCACCGACCTGCAGGGCGCGCTGGTCGAGCCGGCCGCCGTCGCGGCGTACGGCGTCGACACCGCGCGGGTGCGGCCCGGCGACACGGTGCTCGTCACCGGCGCCGGCCCGATCGGCGCGCTCGCCGCGCTCTACGCCGCCGCCCTCGGCGCCGAGGTGATCGTCTCCGAGGTGAACCCGACCCGCGCCGCGCTGGCCGCGCAGCCTCGACGTCGGCGAGGTGCTCGACCCCGCCGACGACCGACGTCGCGGCGCTGGCTCAAGGACCGCACCGACGGCATCGGCGTCGACGCCGTCATCGAGTGCTCGGGCAACGAGCGCGCGCTGCAGACCGCGCTCGCCGCGGTCCGCTCCGCCGGCCGGGTCTCCCAGACCGGCCTGCACACCAAGGCCGGCCTCGATCGACCCGATGGTGCTCTCCGAGCACGACATCACCCTGGCCGGCACCTGGTGCTACCCGGTCACCGACTGGCCGCGGATCATCGACCTGATCGCCAGCGGGCGCTTCCCGGTCGAGAAGGTCGTCACCGCGCAGATCGCCGATGGCCGACGTCGTCGAGCAGGGCTTCGAGACCCTGCTGTCGCCGACCGGCGACCAGGTCAAGGTCCTGGTCGAGGCCCGCTGACCGCCCACCACCGAGGAGAACCCATGAAGGCACTGCAGTACACCGGCGCAGGACGCGGCCGAGGTCGCCGACCTGCCCGGTCCCCGAGATCGCCGACGACGAGGTGCTGGTCGCCGCCCGCTCGGTGGGGGTCTGCCACTCCGACATCGACCTGCTCGAGGGGCGCTACATCATCCCCTTCGCCTACCCGCTGATCCCCGGCCACGAGTGGTCCGGCGAGGTGGTGCGCGGTCGGCGCGCAGGTCACGCGGCTTCGCGCCCGGCGACCGGGTCGTGGGGGAGTGCGTGATCGGCGCCGACCACTTCGGCTTCTCGATCAGCGGCGCCGCCGCGGAGTTCTTCGTCGCCCGGCCCGAGTGGCTGCACCGGCTGCCCGACGAGCTGTCGCTGGACGATGGGCGCGCTGGTCGAGCCGTTCAGCGTCGCCTACTACGCGATCGTGCGCGCCGGCGGCGTCGACGCCAGCGACACCGTCGTGGTGCTCGGCGCCGGCCCGGTCGGCCTCGCCGTCGTCGCCGCGGCCGCGCGCGATGGGCGCGACGGTCGTCGTGGTCGAGCCGTCCGCGGACCGCCGTGACGCCGGCGCTCGCCCTCGGCGCCCACCACGCCGTCGCCCCCGACGACGCTGGACGCGCTGCTGGCCGAGGTCACCGGCGGGCGGGGCGCGGACCTCGTGCGTCGAGGCCAGCGGCCGTCCCGCGGTGATGGCGCGGGCCCTCGAGCTCGTCGGCCTTCCAGGGCCGGGTCGCCTACATCGGCATCGACGTCGGCCAGGAGGCGCCGGCCAAGCTCGGGCTCATCCAGTCCAAGGAGCTGCGGATCACCGGCTCGATCGGCTCGCCCGGGCGTGTGGCCCGAGACGCTGCGCTTCCTGGCCCGCAGCGGCATCGACCTGTCCGCCGCTGGTCACCCAGCGCTTCGGCGATCGACGAGGCGCTGGACGCCCTGGACGCGGCGCACCACCCGCAGACGACGATCAAGGCCCACATCGAGCTCGACGCGCGCTCGGCTGACCCGTGCCGCAGCGACGGGGCTCCGGTCACCGGAGCCCGCGTCGGCTCACGGGATGACGCGCGGCCGCGGTAGCGCTCGGCGTAGTGCGAAGAAGCTGTCGCCGGGTGTCGCGGAGTCGCGGTGAAGCCGGCCTTGCGGCTCTTGTTCATGTCGGTGACGACCTCGATGTTGCGGCCGAGGTCGCCGTCGGTGTGCCACCACGACGCGACCCGGGCGAGGTCGGGCTCGACCAGCCCGTGCCGCGTCGGCGAGCTCGCGCCACTCGGCCTCCATGCCGGCCATCGCCACCTCGAGCGGTGCGCGGCTCGCCCTCGAAGCCCTCCCACGCGAGGCCGAAGCGCGCGGCGACCTGGGGCCACAGCCAGCGCCAGCGGAAGACGTCGCCGTTGGCGGTGTTGAACGCCTCGTCTGGCCGGCCGGGTGCGTCGGCGGCCCAGATCATCTGCTCGGCGAGCAGGTCGGCGTCGGTGACGTCGGTGACGCGCGTTCCACTGCGTCGCCGAGCCGGGGAAGACGAACGGCAGGCCCTGCTCCTTGCAGAGCGTGGCGTAGGCGCACGAGGGTCAGCGACCATGTTCATCGCGTTGCCGGTGGCGAAGCCGAAGACGGTGTGCGAGCGGTGGACGCTCCAGGTGAACCCGTCGCGCTCGGCGGCGGCGAACAGCTCGTCCTCCTGCGCGTAGTAGAAGTTCGGGAGTACGGCAGGCGCTCCTCGTCCTCGTGGAACGGCGTGTCGGCCATCTCGCCCTGGCCGTAGGCCTCGAACGGGCCGAGGTAGTGCTTGAGCCCGGTCATCAGGGCGACGTGCCGCACGCGACCCGGCGGCGCGAGGGCGGCGAGCAGGTTGCGCACGGCGCCGCCGTTGACCCGCGATGTTCTCGGCCTCGGTGTCCATGCCGGGTCCAGGCGGTGATGGCGACGAACGTCGGGGCGCACGTCGCTCGAGCGCGGCGGCCAGCGCCGCCGGGTCGGCGAGGTCGGCCTTGCACCGGGCGGACGTCGGGATGCGGCCGCGGTGCCGCTGCGCGAGAGGCCGTAGGTCTCCCAGCCCGCGTCGACGAGCCGGCGGGCCACGGCCTGGCCGACGATGCCGGTGGCGCCCGACGACGAGGGCCCGGCGCTGGTCTCGCTGTGCTGTGCACTGCGTGCTGTCCTCTCCGCGCTTCGGCGCAACCACGGTGATGCGCTGTCACGCGACTGTAGTGTTTCATGTGAGCTCAACAGCAAGGTCGGACGCTGGTCGGCACCGCGTCAGGCGGGGTCCGGCTGGTTGTGTAGGCTGCGCACTCGCCATTCTGGCGCGCGGCCGTGCAGTGGCGATTCAGTCGCGGCACCGGACTCGGCAGGGTGACGACGGAGGGCATCGCAGTGGACAACCTGGGCCAGCGGCTCAAGGACGTCCGGCTCGAGGCCGGGCTGACCCTGCGCGAGCTGGCGCGTCAGGCCGACGTCTCGCCGTCGCTGGTCTCCCGATCGAGAACGGCAAGTCGCAGCCCTCGGTGGCCACGCTCTACACCTTCTCCCGGCTCCTCGACGTCTCCGTCGACGAGCTCTTCGAGCGGAGCGGGAGGCCGCGACGTCCGCGCGGCGTGCCGACGCCGTGCGAGCCGCACGGCGACCCGGCGCGCAACGGCGCTGCACCGGCATGGACCCGATCCACGCCTGGCAGCCCTCGGAGTACGCCAACCGGATCTCGGTGGCGCACCCCTCGCACCGCCCGCACCTGACGATGGCCGAGGGGGTGGTCTGGGAGCGGCTGGCCGCGACCCCGGAGAAGGGTGTCAACTTCATGAAGATCGCCTACGCTGCCCGGGCGCCACCTCGACCGCGGACGGCGACCTGCTCACCCACGAGGGCTACGAGTACGGCTACGTGCTGAGCGGGCGAGATCGAGGTCACGGTCGGCGACGAGGTCTTCACCGCTGCGCGCGGGCGAGTCCCTCGGCTTCGACTCCAGCATCCCGCACGTGCTGCGCAACACCGGCGACGTGCCCTTCGAGGGCGTCTGGTTCGTGCACGGGCGGCACGCGCACCACTAGCGGCCTGGTGACCCCGAACGGGCCTGCTAGGTGGCGGCGCGACCGAGGGCCTGGAGGTCGAACCCGGGACGAACACCTCCGGGTGCTGGCGCAGCTCCACGCGCGTGCGCCGGATGTGCATGCCCAGGACCCGCTCGGCCTCCACGGAGTCGCCGTCGTGCAGGGCCTGCAGCAGCAGCCGGTGCTCGGCGTTGATGATCCAGCGGCGGGTCGGGCCGGCCAGGTAGGTGAAGGCGCGCCGGTAGTGGTGGGTGGTGTCCCACAGCCGCGCCACGATCGACTCCAGCTCGGGCGCGTCGGCGCGGCGCGTAGCGTGCTCCAGTGCAGCCGGCGGTCGAGGACCAGGAACGTCTCCACGTCGGTCGTCGCCTCGATCTCGGTCCTGGATCCGGTCGAGGCCGGCCAGGTCGTCGGCGGTCGAGCCGGGCCATGCTGCGCCGCAGCAGCAGCGGCTCGAGCCGCTCGCGGATCTCGTAGCTCAGCTCGCAGTCGTCCTGGTCGAGCTGGGTGACCCAGGCGCCCCGGTTGGCCTCCAGGGTGACCAGGCCGCCGGTTCTGCAGGATGCGCAGCGCCTCGCGCACCGGCAGCCGGCTGGACCCCGAGCTCGGCGGCCAGGTCGTCCTGACGGATCCGGGCGCCCGGGGCCAGGACCCCGGCGAGGATCTGCGCGCGCACGTGGTCGGCGATGCGCTGGCTGGCCACGGTGGACGGGGCGCGGAACGTCGTCCATCGTGCGGGTCCTCCTCCAGGTCGGGTCCCGTCTCGCCGCGCGAACGGTCACCGACGGTCGAAGGCCTTGCCGTGAGGGTAGGACACCAGCTCGAACTGCATGCCCCACGGGGCACAGGAAGTAGATCCAGCGCTGGCCCTCGCTGGCTCCGCTTGCTGCTGACCGGCTCGCCCATCACCCGGAGGCCGCGCGGCGCGCAGGTGCGGCCACGGCGGCGTCGAGGTCCTCGACGTAGAGCGCGACGTGGTGGCCGCCGACGTCGCTGTTGAGGGCGGGATCCCGGTCCGCTGCTCGCGTGGCCTCGTACTCGAAGACCTCGAAGACGGCCTGGCCGCCGAGGCGGTAGAAGCGCAGCCGGCGCATCACGGTGTCGGCGGCCACGCCGAGCTGGCGGGTCATCCAGTCGTCGTCGTGCGCGAAGGGGCCGAGCTCGTACATGTACTCGCAGCCGAGCACCTCGACGAAGAACGCGTGGGCCTCGTCGAGGTCGGGGACGGTCACGCCCGATGTGGTCGAGCCGGGTCAGTCCGGGGATCGGTGTGCCGGGGGCCGTCATGGGCAGCTCCTCTTGTAATGGATCCATCTTGTTGCTTATCTTATGACGCACGTCACGGACAATAGGCACCTGCCACCTGAACCGGATTCGAGAATGGATCCACGAGGAGCAAGATGCCGACCGACGAAGACCCTGCTCGCCCGGCCTCGCCCTGGGTCGAGCTGACCAGCGACGAGCGACGACTGGGACGCCGTCGCGCCCGCGGACCTGCAACGGATGCTGGCCCAGACTGCTGTGGATCCGGGTCTTCGAGGAGTACGTCCTGGAGCTGGCCGGCGACGGCCTGGTCCACGGGCCCGCGCACTCCAGCATCGGCCAGGAGGGCGGCGCGGTCGGCTCGATCGTCGACCTGCGCTCCGACCGACCTGATCAACGGCTCGCACCGCGGCCACCACCAGTTCCTGGCCAAGGCGCTCGGCCACGTCATGGACCGGCCACGACCGGCGAGGACTTCCCCGAGATCGACGACGCGGTCCGGACCGTGCTGCGCCGCACCCTGGCCGAGATCTGCGGCCTGGCCGAGGGCTACTGCCGCGGCCGCGGCGGCTCGATGCACCTGCAGTGGCGCGAGGCCGGGGCGATGGGCACCAACGCCATCGTCGGCGGCGGCGTGCCTCAGGCGCTCGGGTTCGCCTTCAACCAGAGCCGGTCGGGCACCGACGACGTCAGCGTCACCTACTTCGGCGACGGGGCGATCAACATCGGCTCGGCGCTGGAGTCCTTCAACCTGGCCGCCGCCTGGAAGCTGCCGGTCTGCTTCTTCGTGGAGAACAACCTGTACGCCGTCTCGACCGCCGTCGGGTCGGCGACCAAGGAGACCCGGCTCTCCGCCCGCGGCCTCGGCGTTCGGCATCCCGGCCTGGCGGGTCGACGGCATGGACCCGCTCGCCGTCCGCCTGGCCATGGACGGAGGCCGCTCGACGCACATGCGCGCCGGCGGCGGTCCGACGATCATCGAGGCCGAGGTCTACCGCTACTTCCACCAGAACGGGCCCTACCCGGGCAGCGCCTTCGGCTACCGGACCAAGGAGGAGGAGACCAGCTGGCGCGACCGCGACCCGCTCGACGTGCTGCGCCAGCAGGCCGTCCGCCGGGGGCTGACCACCGACGAGGAGCTGGCCCAGCGCGAGAAGGACGTGCTCGTCGGTCATGCGCAGCCATCGGTGAGGAGCTCTTCGAGCCCGCGCCGGGCGGCAAGCCCGGCGCGCGACGGGTGCGCCCGACGCTGTGGCCCGACGCCGAGCTTCGTCGACGTCGGCGTCCGCGGCGACCTCAGCGAGCTCGAGGGCAGCCGGTACGCCGAGCCCGAGGACCTCGACGAGCGAGCTCGGCCGAGCGCAAGTTCATCGACGTGGTCAGCGAGGTGATGGCCCGGCGGATGGAGACCGACGAGTCGATCGTCGTGCTGGGCGAGGACGTCGACGGGCTCAAGGGCGGCACCAACGGCGCCACCCGGCTGCCGCTGGAGAAGTTCCCCGAGCGGGTCCTCGGCACCCCGATCAGCGAGAACGCGTTCGCCGGGCATGGGCGGCGGGATGGCGCTCGACGGCCGCTTCCGCCCGGTCGTGGAGTTCATGTACGCCGACTTCATGTGGGTCGCCGCCGACCAGATCTTCAACCAGGTCGCCAAGGCGCGGCACATGTTCGGCGGCGACAGCGCGGTGCCGTTCGTGCTGCGCAGCAAGCTCGCCGCGGGCACCGGCTACGGCTCCCAGCACTCCATGGACCCGGCCGGCGTCCTCACCACCGCCCCCGGGCTGCGGGTCGTCGCCCCCTCGAACCCCTTCGACTACGTGGGCCTGATGAACACCGCGCTGGCCTGCGACGACCCGGTCGTCGTCCTCGAGCACGTCGACCTCTACGCCAGCACCGGCGCTCGGGCCCGACCGAGGACCTCGACTACCGCATCCCGGTCGGCAAGGCCGCGCTGCGCCGCGAGGGCGACGACGTCACGGTCATCAGCTACCTCTCCATGGTCGGCCACTGCCAGGAGGCGCTCGACCAGGTCCCCGAGGTCTCCGCCGACCTCATCGACCTGCGCTGGCTCGACCGCGCCTCCCTGGACTGGGACACGATCACCGCGAGCGTGCAAGAAGACCAACCGGGTGCTGATCGTCGAGCAGGGCGCGGTCGGGCACGTCGTACGGCGGCTGGCTGGCCGACGAGATCCAGCGCCGGCTCTTCGACTGGCTGGACGCCCCGATCGGGCGGGTCACCGGCGCGACGGCCTCGCCGAGCATCAGCAAGGTGCTGGAGCGCGCCGCCATCGCCCGCACCGACGAGGTCGTCGCCGCCCTCCGCACGCCTCCACGAGCTCTGAGCCGGAACCGACCAGGAAGAGGAGTCATGGCAACGTTGCTGCGCGTCCCGGAGGTCGCCGCCGGCGCCACCGAGGTGGTCCTGTCGGAGTGGCTGGTCGAGGAGGGAGAGCGCGGTCACCGCGGGCAGCACCGTCGTGGTCGTCGAGACCGACAAGGCCGTCGTGGAGATCGAGGCCGAGGTCGGCGGGAGTCGTGCTCCGCCGGCTCTTCGACGGCGGCGCGACCATCGAGGTGGGCACGCCCTACGCCGCTGGTCGGCGAGGAGAGCGAGCGCGAGGCCGACGTCGACGCGCTGCTGGCCGAGCTCGGCGTCGGCTCCGCATCAGGACCGACGGGTCCGACCCCCACGACGGCCGAGGAGCCCGAGGAGGCCGAGCCCACGCGAGGATGCCCGCCGTCGACCGTGCCTCGTCGGTCGACCGTGCCTCGTCGGTCGAGCCGTCGAGACCCCGTCCGTCGAGCCGTCCCCGTCCGTCGAGCCTGTCGAGACGCAGCGCCGGATCTTCGCGGCCCCCGTGGCACGACGGATCCTGGCGAGGCCGGCATCGAGCTGGAGTCGGTCACCGGCACCGGCCCCAACGGTCGGATCTCGAAGAAGGACGCCGACGAGGCCGTGCGTGCCGCCGAGCGCGCGGAGAAGCCCGCCGACACGCCGGCCGAGCCGCAGCACGCCGCGCCCGAGAGGCCTGCGGCGAAGCCGGCGACCGCAACGGCAGGTCGAGGGCTACACCGACGAGCCGCACTCGCGCCTGCGCCGGGCCGTGGCCACCCGGCTGACCCAGAGCAAGCAGACGGTGCCGCACTTCTACCTGCGTCGCACCGTCCGGGTCGACGCGCTGCTGGCCCTCCGCGGCCAGCTCAACGAGGTCTCGGCCCACCGGATCTCGGTCAACGACCTCGTGGTCCGTGCCGTGGGCGTCGCCTCCACGCGCCGTGCCCGAGGCCAACGTGATCTGGACCGACGACGCGCTGCGCCGCTTCGACCGCGGTCGACGTCGGCGTCGCCGTGGCCTCCCCGAGCGGGCCTGATGACCCCGGTGGTGCGCGGGGTCGACTCGCTCACGCCCGGGGGAGTCGCCCGGGCCGTGCAGGACCTGGTCGGCCAGGCGACCGAGGGCACGCTTGCGTCAGGCCGACCTCGAGGGCGGCTGCATCAGCGTCAGCAACCTCGGGATGTACGGCGTCGACGAGTTCGCCGCGATCATCAACCCGCCGCAGTCGGCGATCCTCGCGGTCGGGGCGGCGGCGCCCGTCCCCGGTCGTCGGTCGACGGCGAGGTCGTCGTGGCCACGACGATGAACCTCACCCTCTCGGTCGACCACCGCGCCATCGACGGCGCGCTGGCGGCCCGGTGGATGGCCGCCCTGGTCGAGGCCCTCGAGCAGCCGCTGCGGCTGGTCGCATGAGGACCGAGAGGGAGGCTCAGATGTTCGACTTCACCGGCAGAACCGTCGTGATCACCGGAGCGGCGGGGGGACAGGGGTCCGAGGAGGCCCGGTTGCTCGGCGCCCACGGGGCCCACGTGGTGGTGGGTGACGTGGTCGGCGACCGTGGCCAGGAGGTGGTCGAGGAGGTGCTCGCGGCCGGCGGGTCCGCGGAGTACGCCAGCCTCGACGTGACCTCCACGGGCGACTGGGAGGCACTGCGCGACCACCTCGTCGCCGACGGGCGGCGACTGCACGCCCTGGTCAACAACGCGGGCATCGCCCACCGGTACGGACTCGTCGAGACCTCCCAGGAGCGGTTCGAGCAGGTGATGGCCGTCAACCTCACCGGCCCCTTCCTCGGGATGCAGGTGCTGGCGCCGCTCATGAGGGAGGCCGGAGGCGGGAGCATCGTGAACATCGGGTCCGCCGCCGGGATGACCGGCCACTTCTCCGCGGCGTACTCCAGCAGCAAGTGGGGGCTGCGTGGGCTGTCCAAGGTGGCGGCCATGGAGTTCGCGCCGTGGGGCGTGCGGGTGAACTGCGTCCACCCCGGGATCGTCAACACCGCGATCGTGCCGGGGGACACCGCGTTCCCGGCCGCGATGACCAAGTACACCCCGTTGGCCCGGCCCGCCGAGCCCTCGGACGTGGCGCCGGTCGTCGCCTTCCTCTGCAGCGACGCCGCGTCCTTCATCACCGGCACGGACCTGAACGTCGACGGCGGGCTGGTGGACCTCGGGATCTACGACGCGGTCGCCAAGGAGTACGCCGCGACACGGGACTGACAGCCGCACTGCAATCGTCTGCAAACAGGTGTCACCTTCGTGACATTCATGCATACTGATAGCTGTACGTGATCCACGCACTGTGTCGCACCCGTTCCATCGGAGGGCCTCGCTCGGGAGGCCGGGGCGGTCGCGGCATCTCCCACCCCTGGGCGCACCAGCGCCCCAGTCGATCGGTGCATGATGACTGCTGCCCTTGTGAAGACGTCTGTCCGCCCGAGCGTGCGGACCCGACCATGAGCCCCACGTCCTCCGTGGTGGCCGAGCAGGCCGGCCACCGCGCCCCGGTCGAGCCGAGCAGCGCCAAGCAGCGCCGGGCGCCCAAGCAGGCCCGCAGCCGCGAGCGCGTCGCGCGGATCCTGGAGGCGGCCGCGGTCGAGGTGCTGGCCGGTCCGGACACGGTGAGCGCCCGCGACATCGCCGAGCGCGCCGACGTGGCCATCGCCTCGCTCTACCAGTACTTCGCCGACAAGGACGACATCATCGCGGCCGTCTTCGAGAGCGACCTCGAGCGGCTGGACGAGCGGATCTGCTCCCGCGTCCGCAGCCTGCCCGGTCGTGAGGTCGCCGACGTGGTCGCGGCGGTGCTGAGCGCGGCGACCGAGAGCATCGCCGAGCAGCCCAGCCTGCGGACGCTCTGGCTCGACGGACGGACCCTGCCCGGGGTCCGGCAGCTGATCGACGAGTACCACCAGCAGCTCGCCCGCGCCATGGTCAAGGGTGCGGGGCGGTCGTCCTCCGTCGCCGGCGACTCCCACGCCCGCATCGCGGTGCTGATGGCCGACCGGTTGCTCCAGGTGGCCTTCGAGCAGGACCCGGCGGGGGACCCGCTGATCCTGGCCGAGACGCAGCGAGTCGTCACCGACTACCTCCAGGGGTTCGCCGAGGGCCGGGGAACACCCGCGGTCTGACCCTGGTTGCAGCAGGTGCCGTCACCCGCTGCTCCAGGAGGAACCCATGTCCCAGCTGTTCGAGCCCCTCACCCTGAGGGGCCTGACCGTCCGGAACCGGGTGTGGCTGGCGCCGATGTGCCAGTACTCCTCGGTCGACGGGATGCCGCAGGAGTGGCACCTCGTACACCTGGGCGCGCGTGCGACCGGGGGCTTCGGCCTGGTCCTCACCGAGGCGGCCGCGGTCCTTCCGGAAGGACGGATCTCGCCCCAGGACGCGGGGATCTGGAACGACGAGCAGGCCGATGCCTGGAGCCGGATCGTCGACTTCCTGCACTCCCAGGGCGCGGCGGCGGGCGTCCAGCTGGCCCACGCCGGGCGCAAGGGGTCGACGTACCGGCCGTGGTCGGGATCGGGGTCCGTGCCCGCGGACGAGGGCGGCTGGGACGCCGTCGCCCCCTCCGCCGACGCCTTCGAGGGCTATGCCGAGCCGACTGCTCTCACGACCGACGGCATCGCCGACGTCGTGGAGGCCTTCGCGGCCGCGACCCGGCGGGCCGTCCGTGCCGGCTTCGACACCGTCGAGGTGCACGCCGCGCACGGCTACCTGCTCCACCAGTTCCTCTCCCCGCTGTCCAACCACCGCGAGGACGAGTACGGCGGCTCCTTCGAGAACCGGGTCCGCATCGTCCTGGAGACCGTCGACGCCGTCCGGGCCGCGCTGCCCGACGACGCGCCGCTGCTGGTCCGGATCTCCGGCACCGACTGGACCGACGGCGGCTGGGACCTCGAGCAGAGCACCCGGCTGGGCGGCCTGCTGCGCGAGCGCGGCGTCGACCTCGTCGACGTCTCCTCCGGCGGGAACGTCCTGGCCGACATCCCGGTGGGCCCGGGCTACCAGGTCCCGCTGGCGGCGGGCGTCCGCGAGAGTGGCGTCGCCACCGGCGCGGTCGGCCTGATCACCGAGCCGGAGCAGGCCGAGAAGGTCCTGGCCAACGGGGAGGCCGACGTCGTCCTGCTCGCCCGCGCCGCCCTGCGCGAGCCGGCCTGGCCGCTGCGCGCGGCCCACGAGCTCGGGGTGCCGCTCGACGAGGCGCCGTGGCCGGCGCAGTACACCCGGGGCGCCTGGCGCTCGCCGCGCTCGTGACGCGCTCGTGACCCGCGAGTGATCTGCGGGTGATCATGGGACCGTGCCCACGCTGATCGCCGACCTCCTCGGCCTGGTCGACCAGCTGCCCGACGTACGCCGGACCCACCACGGGCGGTACACGCGCCTGGAGGTCGCCGGACACACGTTCGGCTACCTGTGGGAGCCCACCCGCACCGTGGGCCTCAAGCAGACCGTGAGCGAGCAGCTGGCCCTGGTGGCCGAGCGCCCCGAGGTGTTCGAGGTCCAGTTCACCTCGGCGGGCTTCGGCTGGGTGGTGGTGCACCTGGACGGGGTGGAGCGCGACGAGCTCGCGGAGCTCGTCTTCGAGGCCTGGCGGCTCACCGCGCCCGCGGACCTCGTCGAGGAGCGCGCCGACCGGCTGCCCACCTGAGTCGTGGGTCACTCCGGGTTGTGGACGCACCGCCGCGCACGGTTCGATGCCCCGGTCGGGGATGGGAGGATCGGTCCCGTCCGTCGCACCATGTCGGCAGCAGGGAACCGAAGGGGAGCACGTCGTGATCATCGGAATCCTCCGCGAGGCGCGGCAGGGCGAGACCCGGGTGGCGGCGACCCCGCCGACGGTGGCCCAGCTGCTCAAGCTCGGGCTACGACGTGGTGGTCGACCCCGGCGCCGGGGAGCGCGTCGTCGCTTCACCGACGAGGCGTACGTCGAGGCCGGTGCGCTCGCATCGGTGACGCGGTGGGTGCCGACGTCGTGCTGGGCGTCAACGCCCCGTCGCGGGCGCAGCTGGACGCGCTGCGCCGAGGGCGCGACCCTGGTGAGCCTGCTCAGCCCCGCGTCTGGACCCGGAGCTGGTCGAGGACCTGGCCTCGCCGGCCGATCACCGCGCTGGCGATGGACGCGGTGCCGCGGATCTCGCGGGCGCAGTCGCTGGACGTGCTGTCCTCGATGGCCAACATCGCCGGCTACCGGGCGGTGGTCGAGGCCGCGCACGTGTTCGGCCGGTTCTTCACCGGCCAGGTGACCGCCGCCGGCAAGGTCCCGCCGGCCAAGGTGCTGGTCGCCGGCGCCGGCGTCGCCGGCCTGGCCGCGATCGGCGCCGCGGGCAGCCTGGGCGCGATCGTCCGGGCCACCGACCCGCGGCCCGAGGTGGCCGACCAGGTCAGGTCGCTGGGCGGGGAGTACCTCTCGGTCGAGGCCGCAGGACGTCGAGGTCTCCGCCACCGGCTACGCCAAGGAGATGTGCGACGACTACAACGCCCGCGCGGCCGCGCTCTACGCCGAGCAGGCCGCCGACGTCGACATCATCATCACCACCGCGCTGATCCCGGGCCGCCCGGCGCCGCGGCTGATCACCGCCGAGATGGTGGCCTCGATGAAGCCGGGCAGCGTGATCGTCGACATGGCCGCGCCGAACGGCGGCAACGTCGAGGGCACCGTCCCGGGCGAGGCGGTCGTGACCGCCAACGGCGTGACGATCATCGGCTACACCGACCTGGCCGGCCGGCTGCCCGCCCAGGCCTCCCAGCTGTACGGCACCAACCTGGTCAACCTGATGAAGCTGATGACCCCGGAGAAGGACGGGCAGCTGGTCCTCGACTTCGACGACGTCGTGCAGCGCGTCGATCACCGTGGTCCGCCAGACGGCGAGCTGACCTGGCCGCCGCCGCCGGTGCAGGTCTCCGCCGCTCCGGCGGCACGGCCCCCGTCGCGGCGCGCCGCGCCGAGCCGAAGGCCGAGAAGAAGCCGCTCTCGCCGGCCCGCCGGTTCGGACTGGTCGGGGTCGCGGCGCTGGTGCTGTTCGTGCTGGCCGCGCTGTCGCCGCCGGCGCTGCTGGGGCACCTGACGGTGTTCGCGCTGGCGATCGTGATCGGCTACTACGTGATCGGGCACGTGCACCACGCGCTGCACACGCCGCTGATGTCGGTGACCAACGCGATCTCCGGGATCATCGTGGTCGGCGCCCTGCTGCAGATCGGCCACGGCGACACGCGCTGATCACCGCGCTCGCCGTTCGTCGCGATCCTGCTGGCCAGCATCAACGTCTTCGGCGGCTTCGCGGTGACCCGCCGCATGCTCGCCATGTTCTCCGAGCTGACGCTGAGCACTGACCGGAGCTGACTCCCCATGCGTCGAGACCGCGGCCCAGGCGGCGTACATCGTCGCCGCCCTGCTGTTCATCCTCGCCCTGGCCGGGCTGTCCAAGCACGAGACCGCCGAGGTCGGGCAACACCTTCGGCATCGCCGGCATGGCGGTGGCCCTGGTCGCGACCATCGCGCTGGCGATCGACCGCGACATCTCCGGCGCCGGGCTCGCGCTGCTGCTGGTGGCGATGGTCGATCGGCGCCGCGATCGGGCTGTGGCGGGCCCGGGTGGTCGAGATGACCGGCATGCCCGAGCTGATCGCGCTGCTGCACTCCTTCGTCGGCCTGGCCGCGGTGCTGGTCGGCTGGAACGGCTACCTGCACGTCGAGGCCGACCCGACGGCGCCGAGGCGCGGCGTCCTGGACGCGATCGAGGACCTGCTCGGGATCCACTCCGCCGAGGTGTTCATCGGCGTCTTCATCGGCGCGGTCACCTTCACCGGCTCGATCGTGGCGTTCCTCAAGCTCTCGGCGCGGATCAAGTCCAGCCCGCTGATGCTGCCGGGCAAGAACGTCCTCAACCTCGGCGCGCTGGTCGCGTTCGCCGCGCTCACCGTCGTGGTTCGTGATCGACCCGCAGCTGTGGCTGCTGGTCGCTGGTCACCGCTGCTCGCGCTGCGCGCTCGGCTGGCACCTGGTCGCCTCGATCGGCGGCGGCGACATGCCCGTCGTCGTCTCGATGCTGAACAGCTACTCCGGCTGGGCCGCGGCCGCGTCCGGGTTCCTGCTCGAGAACGACCTGCTGATCATCACCGGCGCGCTGGTCGGCTCCTCGGGTGCCTACCTGTCCTACATCATGTGCAAGGCGATGAACCGCTCGTTCATCTCCGTCATCGCCGGCGGCTTCGGCATCGAGGCCGGCCCGGCCGACGACAAGGACTACGGCGAGCACCGCGAGATCACCGCCGACGGGGTCGCCGAGCTGCTCGCGCGCCGCCGACTCGCGTCGATCATCACCCCCGGCTACGGCATGGCGGTCGCCCAGGCGCAGTACGGCGTCGCCGAGCTGACCCGCAAGCTGCGCGAGCGCGGCGTCGACGTCCGCTTCGGCATCCACCCGGTCGCCGGCCGGCTGCCCGGCCACATGAACGTGCTGCTCGCCGAGGCCAAGGTGCCCTACGACATCGTGCTCGAGATGGACGAGATCAACGACGACTTCGCCGACACCGCCGTCGTGCTGGTCATCGGCGCCAACGACACCGTCAACCCCGCCGCCACCGACGACCCGACCAGCCCGATCGCCGGCATGCCGGTGCTCACCGTCTGGGACGCCGACGACGTCATCGTCTTCAAGCGCTCCATGGCCTCGGGCTACGCCGGCGTGCAGAACCCGCTGTTCTTCCGCGACAACTCCGCGATGCTCTTCGGCGACGCCAAGGACCGCGTCGAGGACATCCTCCGCGCGCTCTGATCCGGACCGGCCGAAGGGGCGACAGGGACCCGTTTAGTGCGTATGTTCTGACATACGCGGTCGTGGAGTGAGGTGTCTGCCTCCACGGCCGCGGTCGGACCGTGACCAAGGAGCGCCATGAACCGTCCTGCAATCCGTATCGGACTCGTCGGCGCCGGCCGGATCGGGGCCTCGCACGCCGCGGTCCTCGCCCGGCGCGTCCCCGAGGCCCTGCTCGTGGCCGTGGCCGACCCCCGGCCCGGTGCCGCGGCGGTGGTCGCGGACCCGCTCGGCGCCCGGGCCGAGACCTCCGTGGAGGCGCTGGTCGCAGCCGAGGACGTCGACGCCGTGGTGGTCGCCGCCTCCTCGACCGCCCACTCCGCCCTGGTCGTGGCCGCGGCCGAGGCCGGCAAGCACGTCTTCTGCGAGAAGCCGGCCGGGATGACCCTGGCCGAGATCGACGCGGCCCGGACGGCGACCGACAAGGCCGGCGTGGCCTTCCAGGTCGGGTTCAACCGCCGCTTCGCCGCCGACTTCACCGCGGCCCACGCAGGCGGTCAGCGACGGGTCGGCTCGGGTCGGTGCAGCTGATGCGCTCGGTCACCCGCGACCCCGGCACCGGTCCCGCGGACCCCGCCGCGGTGCCGGCCTGGACGATCTTCACCCAGACCCTGATCCACGACTTCGACACGCTGAACTGGCTGAACCCCGGGGCTCGCGCCGTGGACGTCCTGGCCACCGCCGACGCGCTGGTCAAGCCCGACTTCAGGGACAGCGGCCTGCTCGACACCGCGGTGGTGGTCGTCCGCTACGACAACGGCGCTATCGCGGTCGCCGAGGCCAGCTTCGCCGCGGCCTACGGCTACGACGTCCGCGGCGAGGTCTTCGGCTCGGCCGGGCATGGTCACCGCGGGCGACGGCGCGTCGACGTCCATGAGGCTCTTCGACGAGACCGGCCGCTCCGCGGCCACGGCCCGCAGCGACACCGACCTGCTGATCGACGCCTACACCGGTGAGTTCGCCGAGTTCGCCACCGCCGTCCAGGACGGGCGTCGGCCGAGCGTCACCGGCGACGACGCGTGGGCGGCCTTCGCGATCGCCCAGGCCTGCATCGAGTCGATGCGGACCGGCACCCGCGCCGCCGTCGCAGGGGGACCGGGCATGAGCTTCACCCTGGCGGTCTGCGCCGAGATGGTCTACACCGAGCTGCCGCTTCTCGAGCGGGTGAGCGGATCCACGACGCGGGGTTCGCCGTCGAGATCTGGGACTGGGCCGGCAAGGACGCCGCCGCGCTGGTCGCCACCGGGGCCCCGTTCACCTCGATGACCGGCTACCTCAGCGGGCGACCTGACCACGGCCGGAGGGCCCGCGGACCTGCTGCGCACGGCCGAGGAGTCCATCCCCTTCGCCCAGGCCATCGCCTGCCCGTCGCTGAACCTGCACGGCACCGGTCTGGGCGAGGGCGGCCTGCCCGTACGCCCGGTCGAGGTCGTCACCGGCGAGATGTGGCTGGCCGCGCAGCAGACGCTGGCGCAGGTCGCCGAGCTCGGCGAGCGGCACGGGCGTCACCTTCGTGCTGGAGAACCTGAACACCGAGGTCGACCACCCCGGCACGCCCTTCGCCCGGGCCGCCGACACCCTGGCCCTGGTCGCGCGCGGTCGGCAGCGCCCACCTGCAGATGAACCTCGACCTCTACCACGCCCAGATCGGCGAGGGGAACCTCGTCGAGCTGATCCGCCGGGCCGCGCCGTACGTCGGCGAGGTCCAGGTCGCCGACGTCCCCGGCCGCTGCGAGCCGGGCACCGGCGAGGTCCGGTGGCCGTTCGTGGCCCGCGCCCTCGCCGACGCCGGATACGACGGGGTGGTGGCCATGGAGGCGTTCGCCAGCGGCGACTCCGACGTCGCCCTCGAGCGGTTCCGCGACGCCTTCACGGTGACGGCATGAGGTTCGGCCTGGTCGGCACCGGGCCCTGGGCCACGATGGCGCACGGGCCGGGCCTGCTGGCCGCCGACGGCGTCGAGCTCGCAGGGGTGTGGGGCCGTCGTGACGAGGCCGCCGCCCACCTGGCCCGCGACCTCGACGTGCCGGTGTACGAGTCCTACGGTGCTCTGCTCGACGACGTCGAGGCCGTGGCCTTCGCGGTCCCCCCGGACGTGCAGGCCCCGATGGCCACCCAGGCCGCAAGGGCGGGACGGCACCTGCTGCTGGACAAGCCGATCGCCACGGACCTCGCCCGGGCGCGGGCGCTGGAGGTGGCTGCGACGGAGGCGGGCGTCGCCTCGGTGGTCTTCTTCACCGATCGGTTCATCGCATCCTCCCGGTCCTGGTTCGAAGACGTGGCCCGCACCGCCGCCGAGGGGCATCAGTGGCGGGGCGGCTGGCTGCGCTGGTTCAGCGCCCTCCAGGTGGAGGGGAACCCCTTCGGCGCCTCGGCCTGGCGGCACCAGCGCGGTGCGCTGTGGGACATCGGTCCGCACGCCCTGTCCACGCTGAGCGCCTCGCTCGGACCGGTTGCGTCGCTCAGCGCCGTCGGGGGCCCCGGTGACCTGGTCGTGCTGACCCTGACCCACGCCACGGGAGCGCTCAGCACCGTCACGCTGAGCCAGTTCGCCCCTCCGGCCGCCGCTGGGTTCGAGGCGGCGGTGTGGGGCGAGTCCGGCGTCTCGCTGATGCCGGCGCGGCCCGAGGGGTCGCCCGCGGTGCCGTTGGCCACCGCGGCCGAGGAGCTGGTCGCGGCTGCGCTGGGCGGGCGGTCCCACGCGCTCGACGTCCGGTTCGGTGCCGAGGTGGTGCGGCTGCTGGTGGCTGCGGACGAGCAGCTGCGGGGAAGCTGACCAGCCACCCGGACGGCCGACCGGTCAGCGGGTCAGCAGGTTGATCTCGAAGGAGTAGCGGCTCGCGGCGTACAGGTGGTCGCCCCACTCCACGACGTCCCCGTGGTCGTCGAAGCTCAGTCGCTGCATGGTCAGCACCGCGGCCCCGCGCGGCTCACCGAGCAACCGTGCCTCGGCGGCCAGGGCGCTGCGGGCGCCCACGGTCTGCACCGCCGAGTGCAGGTGCACCCCGTTCGACCGCAGGATCTCGTACAGCCCCCGTGACTGCAGGTCGTCGGCTTCGAACCCCACCAGTCGGGTGGGCAGGTAGTTCGTCATCCGGGCGATGGGCAGGTCGCGGGCGCTGCGCAGCCGCTCCACGCGCACGACGGGAGTGTCCTCGGCCACTGCGAGCCGCTCGGCGACCGCGGCGTCGGCGCCGATGGTCTCGAAGGACAGGATCCTGGTCGTCGGCTGCTGGCCGGTGCCGCTGAGGTCGTCGAAGAGGCTGGTCAGCTCCAGGGGACGGCGGACCTTGGGTTGCACCACGCGGGTGCCGATGCCGCGCCGACGGACGATCAGTCCCTTGTCCACCAGGTGCTGCATCGCCCGGCGCATGGTGGGCCGGGAAAGGCCGAGCCGGTCGGCGAGGGCGATCTCGTTGTCGAAGAGGGTGCCCGGGGGGATCCGGCCCGAGCTGATCGAGGTCTCGAGGTGCTGGGCCACCTGGAAGTACAGCGGCACCGGACTGGTGCGGTTGATGGCGAGTGCGCGGAGAGCCTCCTCGACACCGTCAGTTTTCTGGGACGTTGCCATAGCGGTCACTATGTCAGAACGTTCGACCATTTGACAGGGCTGCGGAGGCGGCCCGCCGCAGGAAGGTGACCCGTCAAAGTGCGAATGTCAGAACAAAGTCTTGACGCGCCCCGCGACGTGTGACGAGAATCGCATCCAGATCCCCGGCAGGACAGCCGGCAGTCCGCCTCGCGCGGCCGACAAAGGAGGAACAGCATGAAGATCCGACGGGCACTCGCCCTAGGACTCGCTGCCGGAGCCCTCGTGCTCACGGGCTGCAGCACGAGCGACACCAGCACCGACGCCGGCACCGACACCAGCAGCCCGACCGAGGGTGGCTCCTCCGCCTCTGGAGACATCCGGATCGACGTCGTCACCCACGGCGCCCCCGGTGACTCGTTCTGGGACGTCGTCAAGGCCGGCGCCACGCAGGCCGGCAAGGACGAGGGCGTGGACTTCCACTACCAGTCCGACCCGGACGTCGGCAAGCAGGCCACCCTGATCGACAACGCGGTGGCCGCGGGCACCGACGGCCTGGTCGTCTCGATGGCCAACCCGGACGGCCTGAAGTCGAGCATCGAGGCGGCGGTCGCCGCGGGCGTCCCGGTGATCACGATCAACTCCGGTCTCGACCAGTGGCAGGAGTTCGGCGCGATCACCCACGTCGGCCAGTCCGAGAGCCTCGCCGGCGAGGCCGCCGGTGAGCAGATGAGCGCCGCGGGCCTGAGCAACGTGCTGTGTGTCATCCAGGAGGCCGGCAACGTGGGCCTGGAGCAGCGCTGCGCCGGTGCGAAGTCGAAGTTCTCCGGCACCATGACGAACCTGCAGGTCGACAACACCGACCTCGCCGGCTCGGAGGCCACGATCGAGTCCAAGCTGCAGTCGGACGCCTCCATCGACGGCATCCTGACCCTCGGTGGCGACATCTCGGGCCAGGCCGTCAAGGCCGTCGACGCCGTCGGCTCGGACACGACCATCGGGACCTTCGACGTGAACGCCGACGTCGTCGGGAACGTCTCGTCGGGCAAGATCCTGTTCGCGATCGACCAGCAGCCCTACGTGCAGGGCTACCTCGGGGTGACCGGCATCTACCTCAAGGCGCTCAACGGCAACGACATCGGTGGCGGCCAGCCCGTCTACTCGGGGCCGGCGATCATCACGAAGGACAACGCGGACGCGGTGCTCCAGTTCGCCCAGAACGGCACTCGCTGATCCTCGGCGTCCGGGGGCCGGTCCGCAGCGACCGGCCCCCGGGCACCCGGACGGCCCGCTCACCCCCAGCCAGGACAGCCAGAACCAGCAGCACAGCCAGGAGGACGGCCCATGACCACCACAGCCCCCGCGCCGGCAGCATCGCCGGGCCCGGCGGACGAGCGCCTCGGGTCACACCACCGCGCCTCCGCCCTGCTGCGCAGACCGGAGGTGGGTTCCGCGGTCGCGGCGCTGATCATCTTCGTGTACTTCGCGCTGACCACGGCTGCCTTCGCGCAGCCGGCCGGCGCCAGCACGTGGATCTTCACCGCCTCGTCGTTCGCCATCATGGCCGTGGCCGTGGCGCTGCTCATGATCGGCGGTGAGTTCGACCTCTCCGCCGGGGCGATGACCGGCACCACCGGCCTGATCACCGGCATCATGATGACCCACTGGGGCGTGAACGTCTGGGTGGCCGTCGTGGCCTCCCTGGTCATCGCCCTGGCGATCGGCTTCATCAACGGGTTCCTGGTCGTGAAGACCGGGCTGCCCAGCTTCATCGTCACCCTGGGCACCTTCTTCGTGCTGCGGGGCGTGAACCTCGCGGTCACCAAGCTGATCATCAACCAGGTCTCGGTGACCGACTTCCAGTCCGCCGATCGGCTTCGACGCCGGGGCCCAGCTGTTCGGCGCGAACGTGAAGATCCCCCTGGGCTGGCTGCCGTGGGCCAACGCCTCGAGGCCGGACCTCACCCTCTACTCGGCCACCTTCTGGGCGATCCTGGTCATCGTGGTCGCCACCTGGGTGCTGCAGCGCACGCGGGCCGGCAACTGGATCTTCGCGGTGGGCGGGGCCCAGACCAGCGCCCGTCAGGTCGGCGTCCCGGTCTTCAAGACCAAGGTCGGGCTGTTCATGACCACCGCCGCGGCCGGCTGGCTGGTCGGCATGCTGTCGCTGTTCAAGACCACCACCGCGCAGTCGACCACCGGGGTGGGCCAGGAGTTCGTCTACATCATCTGCGCGGTGGTCGGCGGCTGCCTGCTCACCGGCGGCTACGGATCGGCGGTCGGGGCCGCGTTCGGCGCCCTGATCTACGGCATGGTCGGCCAGGGGATCGTCTACGCCGGGTGGGACAGCGACTGGCTCTACGCCTTCCTCGGCGTGATGCTGCTCGGCGCCGTCCTCGTCAACAACTGGGTCAAGTCACGAGCGGAGTCGTTGAGATGAGCACGAGCACGAGCGTTAGCGGCGAGCGCCCCCGTCATCCAGGTCAAGGACATCGGGAAGTCGTACGGGTCGGTGATCGCCTTGCGCGACGTGACCACCTCGGTGAACGCCGGCGAGGTCACCTGTGTCCTCGGTGACAACGGGGCGGGCAAGTCGACCTTCATCAAGATCCTGGCCGGGGCCCACGGGCACACCAGCGGCGAATTTCTTGTCGACGGCGACGCCAAGCACTTCTCCAGCCCTCGTGAGGCGCTCAACCTCGGCATCGCCACGGTCTTCCAGGACCTCGCGGTCGTGCCGCTGATGCCGGTGTGGCGCAACTTCTTCCTCGGCTCCGAGGTGACCAAGGGCGCCGGACCCTTCAAGCGCCTCGACGTCGACGAGATGAAGCGGATCACCAAGGAGGAGCTCGCCGCGATGGGCATCGACCTGCGCGACGTGGACCAGCCGATCGGCACGCTGTCCGGCGGCGAGCGGCAGTGCGTCGCGATCGCCCGCGCGGTCTACTTCGGCGCCCGCGTGCTGATCCTCGACGAGCCCACCGCGGCGCTCGGCGTCCGCCAGTCGGGCGTGGTGCTGAAGTACGTCGCCAAGGCCCGCGACCGCGGCCTCGGCGTCATCTTCATCACCCACAACCCGCACCACGCCTATCCGGTCGGCGACCGCTTCATGCTGCTGCGGCGTGGCCGGAGCATGGGCGACTTCGCCAAGGACGACCTGACCCTGGACGAGCTGGTCGGCATGATGGCCGGCGGCGCCGAGCTCGAGGCGCTCAGCCACGAGCTGGCGCGCGAGATGCCCGACTCCGAGGTCAGCGCGGCCCTCGCGGACGAGGTGGGCTCGATGCACACCTCCGAGACCACCGCCGGGACCGGCGGGCAGACGTGAGCAGGGCGCAGGTCCGGGTCGGCGTCATCGGCACCGGCGCGATGGGTGCCGCGCACGTCGAGACGCTGGCCCGCTGGGTGCCGGGCGCGGAGGTCACCGCGGTCTACGACTTCGACCTGAGCCGGGCCGCCGAGGTCGCCCGCCCGGCGGGGGCCGACGTCGCCGGTTCCGCCGAGGAGCTGATCGGCCGCGATGACGTCGACGCGGTGCTGGTGGCCGCGCCGGACCCCCTCCACGAGGAGCTGGGGCTGGCCGTCGTCGCCGCCGGCAAGCCGACGCTGCTGGAGAAGCCGCTCGCGGTCTCGGCCGAGGGTTCCCGACGCGTGGTCGAGGCCGAGGTGGCCGCGGGCAGACGACTGCT
The DNA here is from genome assembly GCA_963843825.1 of uncultured Actinomycetota bacterium. GTDB lineage: Bacteria > Actinomycetota > Actinomycetes > Propionibacteriales > Nocardioidaceae > Marmoricola_A. The sequence goes on along the minus strand of CAWJLZ010000013.1, from coordinate 418,517 downwards.
CCAGCTGGGGTTCATGCGCCGGTTCGATCCGGCCTTCACCGAGCTGCGGGCAGCCGTCCTGGGTGGGGCCGTCGGCCAGGTGCGCGCGGTGCACTGCCTGCACCGCAACGCGGCGGCGCACCCCTCGGCCACGTCCGAGGGTGTGCTGGTGAACTCGATGATCCACGAGTTCGACTGCGTGCCGTGGCTGCTCGACGACACCGTGGACGCCGTGACCGTCTTCGCCCCGCGGGTCGAGGACGGAGCGCTCCAGGACGTTCAGGTCGCCGTGCTCGAGACCGGCCGGGGACGGGTCGTGACCGTGGAGGTGTCGGTCAACGCCAGGTACGGCTACGACGTCCAGACCGAGGTGACCGGCACCGACGGGACGCTGTCGCTCACGCCGCCGTACGGCCTCGCGGTCCGTCGCGACCAGGTCGACGGCCGGCGCGTGGGTGCGGACTTCGTGGCCAGGTTCGCCGACGCCTACCGCGTCGAGCTCGCGGCTTGGGTGGACAGCGTGGTCCACGGGGTGCCGACCGGTCCGTCCGCGTGGGACGGCCACCGCGCCAACCTGGTGGCGTTCGCCGCGGTCGACTCGCTGCACGGGAAAGGCCGGACGACCGTGCCCTCACCGGACCGCCCGGAGCTCTACGCTCCCGCCCCGCTCCTCTGATGACCTCGAAGGAGGCGTCCGCCATGGACTCCCTCGACCTGCTCACCGTCGGCCGGGTCGGTGTCGACCTGTACCCGCAGCAGAACGGCCCGCTCAAGGACGTCACGAGCTTCGGCAAGTTCCTGGGCGGCACCGCGACCAACGTCGCGGTCGGCGCGGCCCGGCTGGGCCGGCGTACGGCGGTGCTGACCAAGGTCGGTGCCGACGGCTTCGGGGCCTACGTCCGCGAGGCCCTGGAGGGCTTCGGGGTCGACGCGTCGTACGTCGGGACCTCGGAGGACCTGCGGACCCCGATCGTGTTCTGCGAGCTCGACCCGCCCGAGGACCCTCCGCTGCTGTTCTACCGGGAGCCGAAGGCCCCTGACCTGACGCTCACCGAGGACGATGTCCCCTGGGACCTCGTGGAGAGCGTCCCGGTGTTCTGGGTGACCGGGACCGGCGTCAGTGTCGAGCCTGCGCGCTCGACGCAGCTGGCGATGCTGGAGCGGCGTGGCCGCCCGGAGCCGGGGACCGGCCGGTGGACCGTGCTGGACCTGGACTGGCGGGCGATGTTCTGGCCCTCGCCGGAAGAGGCCCGCGCCGAGTACGCGCTGATGCTGGACTCGGTGAGCGTGGTGGTCGGCAACCGCGACGAGGTCGAGGTCGCGGTCGGCACCCGTGACCCGAACGAGGCCGCCGACCGGCTGCTGGACCGCGACGTCGAGCTGGCCCTGGTCAAGATGGGGGCCGAAGGGGTGCTGGTCGCGACCGCGGACGGTCGCACCGTGGTCCCGCCCCACCTGGTCGAGGTGGTCTGCGGGCTCGGGGCCGGGGACGCCTTCGGAGGTGCCCTGGTCCACGGACTGCTCTCCGGCTGGGAGCCCGCCCGGATCGCTGAGTACGCCAACGCCGCCGGCGCGATCGTCGCCTCCCGGTTGTCCTGCGCCGATGCCATGCCCACCACCGCCGAGCTCGACTCGCTGATCACCTCCCGAGGAGCCTCCGCATGAGCACAGCCACCGAGACGCCCGCCGTCGTCACCGGCCCCACCCTGACCGATACGCAGTGGCGCACCCTGCTGGCGGCGCGGGCCAAGGACCCGCACGCGGTCGGCCGTGCGTACGCCGCCCGCACCCGTCCTGCGGCCGTCCTGTCGGAGAAGGAGACGCTCTTCCTGGTCGCCGCGGACCACCCGGCCCGGGGTGCCCTGGGGACCGGGGGCAACGCGCTGGCGATGGCCGACCGCCGCTCGCTGCTGGCCCGGCTGGTCGCCGCACTGGAGCACCCCGAGGTCGACGGTGTCCTGGGCACCCCCGACATCGTCGAGGAGCTGCTGCTGCTCGGAGCGCTGGAGGGCAAGGTCGTGATCGGCTCGATGAACCGTGGCGGGCTGGACGGGGCGAGCTGGACGATGGACGACCGGTTCACCGGCTACGACGCCGCAGCGATCGCCGCCTGTGGCCTCGAGGGCGGCAAGATGCTGCTGCGCATCGACGACCGGGACCCCTCCACGGCCGGCACGATCGAGGGTTGTGCGGTCGCGGTCAGCGAGCTCGCCGACCACGGACTGATGGCCATGGTCGAGCCGCTGCCCTACCACCGCGAGGACGACGGTCGGCTGACCCTGCTCAAGGACACCCACTCCCTGGCCCGGGCGATCACCGTGGCCAGCGGCCTGGGCACGACCAGTGCGTTCACCTGGCTGAAGATGCCCTCCTGCGACGACCCCGATGCCGTGTTCGCCGCCACGACGCTGCCCTGCGTCGTCCTCGGCGGAGTGCCGGGGCCCGACCCGGCCGCCGACCTGGTGTCCTGGGGGCGGGCGCTGACCCAGCCGTCGGTGCGCGGCCTGGTCGTGGGTCGGTCACTGCTCTACCCGCCCGACGGCGACGTGCGTGCCGCCGTCGGCGCTGCGGCGACGGTGCTGCACGCCGCGCACCCCGAGGACGGTGCGGCGTGACGCTGCACCGCCCGTGGGGGACCGCGACGGGTGCCGACGGGCGCGTCGTGGAGCTGACGCCGGAGGACGCCGGCTGGACCTGGACGGGGATCAGCGTCGTCGAGGTCGCCCCCGGTGGCTCCCGGACAGTGCGCACCGGCGCCTCGGAGGCCTTCGTCCTGCCGCTCTCGGGTGCGGTGACCGTCGCCGTGGCCGACGAGCAGGGCACTCCCCTGGCCACGTTCGAGCTGACCGGCCGGGAGAGCGTGTTCAGCGCGGTGAGCGACTTCGCCTACGTCGGCCGGGACAGCGTGGTCACCCTGAGCACCCAGGACAGGACCGTCGCGGCCGAGGTCGCGCTGCCCTCCGCCCGGTGCACGCAGGTGCTGCCCCCGGCGTACGGGCCCGCGGCCGACGTGCCCGTCGAGGTCCGCGGCGCCGGCAACGCGACCCGCCAGGTCACCAACTTCGGCGTCCCCGGGGTCTGGGACCACGCCGAGAAGCTGGTCTGCTGCGAGCTGATCACCCCGCCGGGGAACTGGTCGAGCTACCCCCCGCACAAGCACGACGCCAGCGCGCCGTGCCCGGTGGTGAACGAGGAGATCTACTACTACCGGATCGCCGGGCCCGACCAGGTCACCCCGTCGCGGGTGGGGCTGGGCTACCACCGGACCTACACCGGCCCCGAGCACGAGGCGGCCGGGCTGGCCCCGATCGACGACGTGATCGAGGTCCGGGACCAGGACGTCGTCCTGGTCCCGCACGGCTACCACGGACCGTGCATCGCGGCGCCGGGCTACCCGATGTACTACCTCAACGTGATGGCCGGGCCTGCCGCGGACCGGGCGCTGGCCTTCTGCGACGACCCGGCCCACGGGTGGGTCCGCGACACCTGGGACGGCATGGAGACCGACCCACGGTGCCCGGTGACCTCGGCCGCAGGCCGGGTCGGACCACCTTCCGCTGCTCCTGAAGGAGACCTGTCATGACCGAGTCCGCCACAGGCACCGTTCGGCTGACCACAGCCCAGGCGCTGGTCCGCTGGTTGGTCGCGCAGCGGTCCGAGCTCCTCGACGGCACCGAGGTGCCGCTCTTCCCCGGCGTCTTCGGGATCTTCGGTCACGGCAACGTGCTCGGTCTGGGGACGGCGCTGCACGAGGCGCGCGAGGAGATCCCGACCTGGCGCGGGCAGACCGAGCAGGGCATGGCCCTGGCCGCCGTCGCGTACGCCCGGGCCACCGACCGTCGTCAGGTGATGGTCGCCACGAGCTCGGTCGGTCCGGGGGCGCTGAACATGGTCACCGCCGCCGGCCTGGCGCACGCCAACCGCCTGCCGGTGCTGCTTCTGCCCGGCGACACCTTCACCAGCCGCGCTCCGGACCCGGTGCTGCAGCAGGTCGAGCACTTCGGGGACCCGACGATCTCGGTCAACGACGCGTTCCGGCCGGTCTCACGCTACTTCGACCGGATCACCCGCCCCGAGCAGCTCCTGGCGACCTTGCCGCAGGTGGCCCGCGTGCTGACCGACCCGGCCGAGTGCGGTCCGGTGACCCTGTCGCTGCCGCAGGACGTCCAGGCCGAGGAGTACGACTTCCCGGCCGCGATGTTCGAGCCGCGACTGCACCGGGTCCCTCGTCCGCGGCCCGACACGCGCGCCCTCGACGAGGCCGTCGAGGCGTTGCGCGGTGCCGGGCGGCCGCTGCTCGTCCTCGGCGGTGGGGTGAGGTACTCCGGTGCCGGCGCCGAGGCGCTCGCGTTCGCCGAGCGGCACCAGGTGCCGGTCGTCGAGACGGTCGCCGGTCGCACGCTCGTGCCGCACGACCACCCGCTGTTCGGCGGTGCCCTGGGCATCGTCGGGGCCGCCTCCGCGAACCACCTGGCCGCCGAGGCCGACGTGGTGCTGGCGGTCGGCACCCGGTTGCAGGACTTCACCACGTCCTCGTGGACCGGGTTCGCGCCCGACGTCCGGCTGGTGACGGTGAACGCGGCCCGCTTCGACGCGGTCAAGCGCAACGCGCTGGCGGTGACCGGTGACGCCCGGGAGACCTTGGTCGAGCTGGACACGGCACTGGGCGAGGTCCGTTTCCCCGACACGTGGGCAGGCACGACCCGCCACGTGGCTGCCGCCTGGGACGCCGAGGTCGACCGGCTCCGTGCCGGCGTCGGCCCCGAGGGTGTGCTGACCTACGCCACCGTCACCGGGCTGGTCAACGACGTCAGCACCCCGGACGACTACGTCCTGACCGCCTCCGGTGGGATGCCGGGTGAGCTGCACGGCGGGTGGCGCACCGGGGAGGTCAAGCACGGCGCCTCGCCGACCTCGGGGGCCACGATGGACCTGGAGTACGGCTTCTCCTGCATGGGCTACGAGGTCGTCGCGCCGTGGGGGGCGTCGATGGCCCGGCAGCTCACGCACCCGGACGGCATCGTCACCTCGATCTTCGGCGACGGTTCGTACCTGATGCTGAACTCCGAGATCTACTCCGCGGCGTTCGCCGGCCATCCGTTCGTCGCGGTGGTCTGCGACAACGAGGGTTTCGCGGTGATCAACCGGCTGCAGACCAACCAGGGCGCCGAGGGGTTCAACAACCTCCTCGCCGACTCCCGCGGTCCGGGTGCCGCCGAGGGCGGCGTCCGGGTCGATTTCGCCGCGCACGCCGCGTCGCTGGGCGCCCACGTCGAGGACGTCCCGTTCGGGTCCACGGCCGAGGACTTCGCCGCCGCCTACGCCCGTGCCAGGGAGGCCGCGAGGACCCAACGTCGTCCCGCGGTCGTCTCGTGCAAGATCGCCTCGCACGCCTGGACCGAGTCGGGTGCCTGGTGGGAGACCGGGGTGCCGGCGTCGCTGTCGGGTCGCGCGGGCGTACGACGAGGCCAAGCCCGGCCAGGTGCGCTGGCTCGGCTGACGGAGTCACCGGGTCACGCAGCCAGCGCCACCACGAGGTCGCTGAGGCCACACTCCAGTCGCGACAGGGGCCGCCCCTCCAGCTGGAGGACGAGGTCGGGGGTGCCGGTGCCGAGCGCCGTGGTGCCGGTGTGGTCCACGCGGTACCAGGAACCCGTCGGCGCGCGCCACAGGTAGAGGCCGGGCATCGGTTGGTAGCAAGCGAAGCCGCCGAAGGTCTTGGCCCGGTGATGACGTCGGCCGAGCGGTCCGAGGTTGTCCAGCCGGGTCTGGCCCGGTGGTCCGCCGGTGTCGGGCGAGCGGTACGGCGCGGTGTGGTCCTTGTCCGCGTGCCGGGAGGCGTGAGTGCCCCAGGGGAAGACCTCGAAGGACTCGCGGACGCTGATCGCCTCGTCCAGCCAGGTCGGGATCTCGTAGCGGTCCACCGACCGCTGGCCGGCGAGGTCGAGGACCGGCTGCACCGTGACCTGCTCGGTGCCCAGCCACCGCCGGAGCTCCTCGACGGTCAGGGCGCCGAGTCCCTCACTGCGGACCACCTGCGTCCCGGACCGCCCCTGCACGGTCTCCTCGGCGAGGTGAAGGTGGACGACCGTCCGTGGACGCAGCCGGTCGAGGACCCGCGGCCCGCCCGCCACGAGCGACGTCCCGACCGCGCGCGCCGCCTCCACGGCCGGGTCGACGTCGGGTGCCTGCGCCGGCTCGTCCTGCTGGGCCAGCACGACGCAGGCGCCGGCCGGGTCGGCCAGGAGTCCCAGCGCGGTCGCCCGCCGGCCGTCGGCGGACTCGGTGCTGCCCGCCTGCTCGAGCCGGTCCGCGAGCTGCCCGACCATGCCCATCAGCCGGGCGACGTCCTTGGTGGTGGTGCGGGCGATGAAGGTCTGCAGGCCGGCGTCGTCCGTCCCCGCGCGCCCGGGGCGGGTGCTCGTGACGTACCGCCGGGACCGCTCGTCGCGACGACGTTCCTCGGCGGCGGCGGGGTCAGCCGCGAGCACCTTGCCGCCGACTACTCCCAGGGCGCGACCGAACGGCAGGCCGACCAGCGCCTCCAGGCACTCGCGGTCGACCCACCGGGCCTGGTCCGGGGAGAGGGCCGAGGTGGCCCGGGCCAGCGGCCGTCCCTTCCACCCGTCGAGCTCCCCGGCGGTGATCGCGGCCCAGGTGCGCGGTAGTCGGTGCCGCAGGTCGAGGACGTCGCGCAGCAGCACCGACGCGGTGATCGTGGACACCTCCAGCAGCAGGCCGAGCTCGGTCGTCGCGAACTCGGTGACCTCCGGAGTCCCCTCCGAGCCGCCGACCGCGGAGCGCGCCCGGGTCGCCGGGGACGGCGAGGAGCCGGGGTGGTGGAGGTCGGCCCACCGGGCCACCAGGACGAGCTGCCACGCCTCGGCCCGACGTCGCGCAGTGACGGCGGCCTCGAGCTCGCGGGCGCAGGCCCCCGTGTCGAGGTCGTCCACCTTCGCTGCGTCGTCGAACATACGTTCGATTATAGCGCGGGTCGCACGCGGGGGTCCAGCCCTAGGGGGACGGTTTCCGCCACTCGACCAGGTAGCGCCACATCGGCAGACGCCGATAGCTGCTCCCTGGCAGCGCGGCCCTCACCGTGGCCCGTGCCTCGGCCCAGGTGCCGGCAGGGTCGGCCTTGGCCGTGGGTGGCTCCCACGCCCGCATCCTGCGGGAGACCGCCCGGTGGACAAGGAGGTCCTGGATCTCGTGGGGCAGGTCACGCAGTCCGCCGTACCGGCCGTAGCCCAGCACGAGGAGGACCCCACCGGGTGTGAGGACCCGGGCTGCCTCGGCCAGGGCCCTCGCGGGGTCGAGGTGGTGCAGCACCATCGTCATCGTGACGGCGTCGAAGGACTCGTCCGGAAAGGGCAGCGCGACCCCCGAGGCCACCACGTAGCGCTCACCCCTCGAGGGGGACGGCAGGACCGTGGGGTCGGTGTCCACCCCGACGACGAGCCCCTGATCGTGCGCGCTGAACCGGCAGAAGGTCCCCTCGCCGCAGCCGACGTCCAGCAGTGTCGAGGCGGTGGACGGCACGCGTGAGGCCAGCAACGGGAAGTAGTGCGTGTTGTGGTTCCAGCGTGAGGCGAAGGGGTGGCGGCGACGGATGCTCACCGGCGGAACGTACGCCCTGAGAGGGACGCCAGGGGTGAACCAGGGGCGTCACCGATGGGACACGACGCCGTCGTGCGGCAGGCTGGGGGTCACGGGGAGGTTCCCCGGCGCCGACGGCGCACCGTCACCCAGGAAGAGAAGTGCTGCGACCATGAACGACCTCCAGAAGAGCATGGCCCGACAGGGTCTGGTCCGACCGACGCAGAACCGGGCTCTCGCCGGGGTGGTCGCCGGGCTCGGCCGCCGGTTCGGGGTCGGCCCGTGGACCGCCCGGTTGCTCTTCGTCCTGATCCTGATGGTGGTCCCCGGCAGCCAGCTGCTGATCTACCCCGTGCTCTGGATCCTGATGCCGTCGGAGGACGCGGTCGCGGCCCAGGCGCCCGCACCGCCCGCGCCCCCGAACGCCGTCTGACCGCCCGGCACCACCCCGAGCGGTGACCCTTGGCCCTTGTCCCGGCCTGCCTGCGAATGTTGGGCTGGGACTGCGCGCTGGGTCGGCCACGTAGGGTCGGCCTCGACGTGGCTGTCTCCCCGCCCAGACCCCTGGGGGCGTGCGGCGGGCCGGCCCGGGGACGTCGAAGGGGGATGGATGACCGCGCACCGCGGCACGGCGGCCGACAGGGCGGCCGTGAACGACACGGCCGGCACGACCGGCGGCACCGGCGAGCACCGGCGGCACCGCGCACCGGCGGCAGCACTGGCGGCACCACTGCGGACGACGCAGGTCGTCACGCTGCCCGCACGCCCACGGAGGTCCCGCAGCAGCGGGAGGACCGCGGAACCCCTGAGGACCCCACGACGATGGTGTCGTTGGACTCGCTGCTCGACCGTCCACCGGCGACGGCCCCGCGCAACGGCTCGGCACGACCAGCCCCCCGGCACAAGGCAGCCCCGCGTCGTCGGACCGGGGCGGGGCCGGCCGTCCTGGCCGCCCTGACCGCCCGTCTGGGCACCCCCCGCCGGGTGGTCGTGGCGCTGCTCGCGCTGCTGCTCGTCGTGGTCGCCGTGACCGCCTCCGTCCGCGCCGCCACCAGCTCGCCCAGCGCAGACGGGGGACCTGCGGACGGTCCGACCTCGGCCGCGGGCGACCCGGTCTCGGCCGTCCGCGAGGCGCGTCAGTGGGTCGAGGACAACGTCTCCACCGGGGAGCGGGTGCTCGTCGACGACGTGGTGCACGCCGAGCTGGTGGCCGGAGGCTTCCCGGCAGCGCGGCTGGTCCGGGTCGGCGCCGACGAACCGGTCACGGTGCCCGCCGCGGTGGCCGACGGGCCCGCGACCGACCACGACTACGTCCTGCTCACCGAGGCCCTCCAGGCCTCGCTCCCCGACGACGCGTCGGCCGAGGTAGCCGTGGCCCGGGGGACCGAGGTCGCGGCCTTCGGCTCCGGGGCGGCCGCGATCCAGGTCCTCCAGGTCCAGGCGCGCAGTGCCGGTGCGGTCCAGCAGGCCGTGGCCCGTGACGACGCGGCCCGCATCGCCGCCGGACCGACCCTGGCCGCGAACCCCGGACTCCGGCTGACTCCCGCGGCCGAGGCCGCCCTGACCGGAGGCGAGGTGGACGCGCGGCTGATGATCCTGCTCGCCTCCCTGGCCGGGGGGCACGTCCTGTCCGTCACCGACTTCCCCGTCGTGCCCGGCGAGGACGGGGTGGTGCCGGCCCGCACCGTCTCGATCGACGGCGTCGACGACCAGCCCGTCGGGGGCACGGCCACCACCGACCTGCAGGCCGAGCTGGACAACCAGGTCGGCAGCTTCCGCGCCGGCAAGGTCACCCTCGACGGCGGCGCGCTGGTGGTGCAGTTCCCCCCGACCGCCCCCACCGACCTGCTCCCTGAGCCGTGACCGGCTCCTCCCCGACCCCCACCACCGCACCCGACCCGAGGACGACCCGTATGGCCCCCACAGGCACTCCCTCCACGCCCGCCCCCTCGCGTTCCGGAGCCACCCGCCGCCGGTCCCTGGCCGGGGCGCTCGTCCTGGCCCTGGTCGCCGGCTTCTCCCTGCTCGCGGCCGGTCCTGCCACGGCCGCCCAGGTCGGCTGGATCCGGGTCGGCCACCTGGCGCCGGGGACGCCGAGCGCCGACGTCGAGCTCAGCCCGTTCGCCGGGGAGCGTCCACCACGCTGAAGGGCGTCGAGTACGGCCAGGTCTCGGCGTACCAGCGGGTCCCGGTGGGGCTGTACTCGGTGGCCCTGACCGCCCCCGGGGCCGCCGAGCCGATGATCTCCCGCTCGGTCCGGGTCACCGCGGACGTCGCGGTGACCGTGGTCGCCGTCGGTGACCCGAACCAGGTGCGGACCCGGGTGGTCTCCGACGACCTGACCGCCCCCGCCGCGGGCCAGGCTCGCGTGCGCGTGCTCTCGGGGACCTCGGGCGCCACCTCGGTGAACGCCTCCGTGGTCGACGGCCCCTCGCTGGCCAAGGACGTGGCTCCCGGCACCGCCACGGCGTACGCCGAGGTGGGGGCCCAGACCTGGTCGATCCGACTCTCCGGAGGCGCCGGCTCCTCGGTCACCCCGGTCAAGGTCCGCGCGGGGAGCGTCTACACCCTGCTGGCCCTCGACGGAGCCGACGGCGGCGTGCGTCTCGAGCCGGTGGTGGACAGCTCGGGTGCGGCCACCATGCCCACCGGCGGTGTGCAGACCGGTGGCGGCGGCCTGGCCGCGGGGCAGTCGTCCTCCGACGGACCGCTGTCCTCGTCCGCGCTGGTCGCCCTGCTCGCGCTCACCGCCGGTTCCCTGCTGCTGCTCCGTCGCCGCGCCTCGGCGCGGCCGTGAGCCGTCGCCGGCGAGGGTGGACGACCGCGGCGGTCCTGCCCGCGGCCGCCGTGCTCCTCGCCGGCTGCGGTTCCCCGTCGACCGGCACCGCCGGAGGGGGCGAGGCTGTCCCGACGCCGTCCGCGACCTCGTCGGCTGCCCCGGACCCCGAGCCCGTCGGCCCGCCCGAAGGTGCTGGTGCCCGACCAGGCCCGGCCGGCGCGTCCGGTGACGGTGGCCGTCCCGTCGCTGGGGATCGACTCCTCCCTGGACCGGCTCCGCGTCGCCGACAGCGGCGAGCTCGAGTCCCCGCCCCGGTGGCAGGTCGCCGGGTGGTACGCCGCCGGCCCCCGCCCCGGTGAGCGCGGCCCGGCGGTGGTGGCCGGGCACGTGGACTCACCCGACGGGCCGGCCGTGTTCGCCCGGCTCGCCGAGATCGCGGTCGGGGACCGGGTCGTGGTGACCCGGGCCGACGGTTCGCGGGTGCGCTTCGAGGTCGACCGCGTCGAGCAGGTGGCCAAGAACGGCTTCCCGACCGACGAGGTCTACGGCCCCACGCCCGACGCACAGCTCCGGCTGATCACCTGCGACGGCCCGTACGTCTCGAGCCAGGGTGGCTACCAGGACAACCTGGTCGTCTTCGCCACCGCTGCCCCGTGAGGCCACCGGGCGCCCCGTAGGTCAGGCCCTCAGTAGGTCGTGATCCGCAGCGTCCGCAGCCGGGCGTACAGCGTGGTCCGCGACAGTCCCAGCGCCTGGGCGGCGCGGACCTTGTTGCCCTCGGCCCGCCGCAGCGCGGCGACGATCACCTCGCGCTCGGCCCGGTCCAGCTCGCTCCGGGGGCCGGACGGGCCGACCGAGCGGTACTGCTCGGGCAGGTCGTCGAGGACCAGTGCACCGCTCGAGCGCCGGGTGGCCGCGTGGGCGAGGACCGAGCTGAGCTCGCGCAGGTTGCCCGGCCAGGGCTGCGCAGCCAGCGCCGCGACCACCGGCGGTGAGAGGTGCGCGGTGGTGTCGGTCCGTCCGCGCAGGATCCCGGCGGCGAGCTCGGGGATGTCCTGGCGGCGCGAGGCCAGCGGCACCAGCTCCTCGCGGACGGTGGCCATGCCGGCCAGGGTCGCCGCCCGTCCGGTCAGGGTGTCCACCGGTCCGGAGGTGAGCACGAGCTGGGGGCGACGCGGCAGGTCGACGCTGTCGACGACCAGGTCGAGCAGGGCGTCGGGGAGCAGGTCGATGCCGTCGATGCACACCGTCCCGGTCCGTCGGGCGATGGTCTCCTCGAACTGGCGGGCCCAGGCGGGCGCGCCCTCGAGCAGTGCGGCCGCCGGGCGCAGGAAGTGCACCGGCAGGGCCGTGGCCAGCTCGCGGGCCCGGGTGGTCCGCCCGGACCCCGGCACCCCGGTCACCAGGGTGGGAGGACCCACCACCCGGTCCGAGCGCGCCCGGCTGGCCACCGACCGGGCCAGGTCGCCGGAGACGGGATCGACCCGCACCAGCACCCCGCGACGGGCGCCGCTGACCTTGGTCAGCTCCACGCTCACCGCCCGGCCCGACTCCAGCGACAGCGCCAGCGACTGGGCCGACCCGGGGAAGGGCTCCTCGGAGAGCACGCGGAGCAGGGCCAGGTCGGCCGCGCTGAGCAGGTCGGTGGCGGCCTGGTTGGAGAGCACGATGTCCTCGCCGATGGCCAGGATCGCGCGCCGGCGCAGGCCCGCGGCGGCCTGGAAGGCCGCCAGCAGGCTCTTCTCCGAGCTGCGGCTGCCGTCGAGCAGACGTTGCTCGATGTCACGGACGGCCCGGGAGATCAGCGCGGGCAGCAGCGGGCTGGAGTCGGGACCGGCGCGGAGATGTCGAGCACGCCCTCGATCCGTCGGGTCAGCGGGTGCCGGATCGGGTGGCCGTAGCAGCTGAACCCCTGGAGCGCCTCGGCGTAGTGCTCGGTCCCGTGCACGACGAGGCCCCGACCGGTCTCCAGGACCGTGCCCAGGGCGTTGGTGCCCGCCGACTCCTCCAGCAGGCTCGACACCGTCCCGGATGTTGAGCACCTCCAGGTTCGCCCCGACCGCGGCGTCGTCGTACCAGCGACGCACGATCCGGCAGTCGCGGTCGACCAGCACGGTGGCGTACGTCGTGCCGCGCAGGCTCTCCTCCAGCTCGGCCAGCACCGGTGAGGCCCCGACCAGCAGCGACCCGGTCGGGTCGACCTCGACCGGGACCAGCTGGTCGAGGGAGACCGCAGGGTCGAGCCCGAGCAGGCTCACCCGCCGCCACGACGCCGCGATGTCCTCGCGCACGCCCCCCGGGTCGGACGGGGCGTGGTTCGTGGTCCGCATGAGACCTCCGGCGGGGGAGAGTGGCGTGGCCCACATTGTGCCCCCGGGGTGCAACGGCCGGAAGTGTCCAGAGACTGAACAGCCACCGTCGGTGGGGCGTGGCAGTGTGACAGCGATCACCACGAGCAGGTCCCACCGCGCAGGAGGCCCCATGAAGACCATCGCCGCCGTCGTCTACGAACCCGGCAAGCCGATCGAGATCGAGGAGCTCGACCTCGACGGACCCCGCGAGGGTGAGGTCCTGATCCGCTACACCCACGCCGGGCTGTGCCACTCCGACGTCCACGTGGCCCACGGGGACCTCGAGGCGAGGCTGCCGATGGTGCTGGGCCACGAGGGCGCCGGCATCATCGAGGAGGTCGGCCCCGGGGTGACCCGGGTGAAGGTGGGCGACCACGTGGTCTGCTCCTTCATCCCCAACTGCGGCAGCTGCCGCTACTGCGCGTCCGGCCAGCAGTCGATCTGCGACATGGGCGCGACCATCCTGGAGGGCTACCTGCCCGGCGAGCGGTTCCCGATCACCGGCCCCCGCGGCCAGTACGGCGCGATGTGCATGCTCGGCACGTTCAGCCAGTACGGCGTGATCCACCAGAACTCCGCGGTCAAGGTCGACGACGACCTGCCCCTGGAGAAGGCCGTCCTGGTCGGCTGCGGCGTGCCCACCGGCTGGGGCGCGGCGGTCAACACCGCCAAGGTCACCGCCGGGGACACCGTGGCCGTCTTCGGCATCGGCGGTATCGGCATCAACGCCGTCCAGGGCGCCCGGATGTCGGGGGCCAAGAACGTCATCGCCATCGACCCGCTGGAGAACAAGCGCGAGAAGGCGATGGAGCTCGGGGCCACGCACGCCTTCGCCACCGCGGAGGAGGCGCAGGAGGCGATCACCGACATGACGCGCGGCCAGATGGCCGACTCCGCGATCCTCACCCCGGGCCTGATGACCTCGGAGATCGTCAGCAGCGGGTTCAACGCCGTCGGCAAGGGCGGCGTGGTCGTGCTCACCGGGCTGAACAAGCTGATGGAGCAGAACATCGAGCTCCCGGGCACGATCCTCACGCTGTTCCGCAAGAGCATCAAGGGCAGCCTGTTCGGCGACTGCAACCCGACCACCGACATCCCGAAGCTGCTCGGGCTCTACCAGAGCGGCGACCTCAAGCTCGACGAGATCATCACCCGCACGTACCGCCTCGACGAGGTCAACGAGGGCTACGAGGACCTGCTGGCCGGCAAGAACGTGCGCGGCGTCGTCGTGCACGAGCACTGAGCGTCGTCGGGCGGGCCCGCGAGGCGGAGGTGCTGGAGGCCGCCCTGGCCAGCGGCGCCCACGTCCTCCTCGAGGGTCCGCCCGGGACCGGCAAGTCCACCCTGCTCCGGCAGGTGGCCTCGGGCCGGCGGACGCCGTTCGTGATGGTGGAGGGCAACGCCGAGCTCACCCCGGCCCGGCTGGTGGGGCACTTCGACCCGGCCCTGGTGCTGGACCGCGGGTACGTCCCGGCGATCTTCATCGACGGTCCGCTGCTCGAGGCGATGCGGACCGGCGCGCTGCTCTACGTCGAGGAGCTCAACCGGATCCCGGAGGAGACCCTCAACATCCTGCTCACCGCGATGTCCGAGCGCGAGGTGACCGTGCCCCGTCTCGGTCACGTCCGGGCCGACCCGGGGTTCGGGCTGGTCGCGGCGATGAACCCGTTCGACGCGGTGGGCACGGCGCGGGTCTCCAGCGCGCTGTACGACCGGACCTGCCGGATCGCGATGGGCTACCAGAGCGCCGAGGCCGAGCAGGAGATCGTCGCCCAGAGCTCGGCGGTCGACCCGGCCTGGCGGGCCAGGGTGGTCGACCTGGTCCGGCGCACGCGTGAGCACCCGGACCTGCGGGTCGGCTCCTCGGTGCGGGGCGCGATCGACATCGCCCGGATCTCCCCGGAGCTGGCCCGGCTCCGGGGAGCCGCGGTGGAGGACTGGCACGTCGGGCTGACCGCGGCCCTGGCCGCGCTGACCGGCCGGGTGCGCGTGGACGACGCCTGCGGGCGCTCGCCGGAGCAGATCGTCACCGGGCTCTACGTCGCGGTGTTCGGCGCGGAGCCGGCCGCGGACCAGGACACCTCCGGCAACCCGGGGGCCGCGCCGGGGGAAGCCTGAGCCCGCCACCCTCGGCGGGCCCACCCTCCCCGGCCCCCCGGAGCCGCCCGCGGTCCCCGCGCACCACGGGACGCTCCGACCTGGCCCGGCACGCCCGGTTCGCCGAGCTGTCCCCCGAGGTCGGGGTGCTCGACCTCGACGCGCTCGACAGCGCGCTGGAGGAGGACCCCGACGCCACGCTCACCCTGGTGGTGGAGATGGCCAAGGCCACCGACGAGGGCCTGCGCGAGGCCGTCCGGCGGCTGGTGCCCCGACTGATCCTGGACCAGACCCGCCGTGGTCTGGCCCGCACCCGCGGGGTCTCCCGGCTGCGGCCCCAACCGGCCCGGCACGGGGGAGAGGTCGACCTGGACCGGTCGATGGACGCGGTGGTCTCCGCCCGGGCCGGGGGCCGCTCGCCCTCCCTGGACGACCTGGTCTCCACCGCCTGGGCGCGCGCCGACCTGGCCCTGTGCGTGGTGATCGACCGCTCGGGCTCGATGAACGGAGCCCGGCTGACCACGGCCGCGGTGACCGGGGCGGCCTGCCTGACCCGGGCGCCGGCCGAGCACGCCGTGCTGGCCTTCGCCGCCGGGGTGGAGGTGCTCAAGCCGTTGGCCCGGCCCGGCACCCCGACCCGGACGGTCGAGCAGATCCTGGCCCTGCGTGGTCACGGGACGACCGACCTGCGGGCGGCGCTGACCGAGGCCCGGGTGCAGCTGGAGGGCTCCCGGGCCCGGCGACGGGCGGTGGTGCTGCTCTCGGACTGCCGGGCCACCGACGAGGTGGACGCGGTGCCGGCGGCCCGGGCCCTGGACGAGCTGGTCATCCTGGCCCCGGCCGAGGACGACGAGGAGGCCGTGCGGCTGGCCCGGGCCAGCGGGGCCCGGCTCGGCTCGGTCGCCTCGGTGCTCGACGTGCCCCGGTTGCTGGCCCGGCTGCTGGCCGACGACCGGACCTGACCTCAGCGCCCTGCGGGGCCGTGGGTCTCGGTGAGCGCGGGACTGCCGGGCACCTGGCCGAGGAGTGCGTTGTCGGCGTCCTCGACGGCGTCGTGGGTGGGCTGGTCGCGCAGGTCCGGCATCACCATCGCCGCGACCGCGGCCAGGACCATGCCCCCGGCCAGGACGGCGAAGCCGACGACGTACCCGCTCTCGGCGGGCAGCCCGGTCGCGCCGAGGCGGGCGGTGACCACCCCGGCCATCACGGCCGAGCCGATCGAGCCGCCGATGGTGCGGATGTTCGCGTTCATCCCGCTGGCCACCCCGGTCTGCCGGGCCGGGACCGAGGCGATGACGACGCCGGCCAGGGAGGAGAACACCAGTCCGGAGCCGAGGCCCTGGAGCGTGGTCGCCGCATACAGCTGCCAGGTCGCGTCGTGCCAGACCGCGATGCTGCCGAAAGCCAGGGCACTGGCCAGGGTGCCGGTGGTGACGACCGCGCGGGCGCCGAACCGACGGACCAGCGGGGCGGTGGTGAAGCCCATCAGGAAGCTGGCCACCGCGGAGGGCAGCAGCAGGTGACCGGACTCGGTGATGGTGGCGCCGAAGCCGTACCCCGCGCTGGGCGGGGTCTGCAGCAGCTGCGGCAGGAAGCCGAACGAGGCGTACATCCCGAAGCCGACGAACGCGGCGACCACGTTCGTGGTCCACACCCCGCGCAGCCGCATCATCTGCATGTCGATCAACGGGACCGGGACACGGGTCTCGCTGACCACCCAGGCCGCCGCCAGCAGCGCCGCGACGGCGAAGAGGCCCAGCACGCGCGCGGAGGACCACCCCCAGCTGTTCCCCTCGCTCAGCCCGAGCAGCAGGGCGACCAGCCAGGCCGACAGCAGCACCGCCGGGACCACCGGGATCCGGCCGGGGGTCCGCACCGGGGACTCCGGGACCAGCACGACGGCGCCGAGCGCGGCCAGGGCGGTGGCGATCATCGGCAACCAGAACAGCCAGTGGTAGCCGAGCACGTCCACGATCGGGCCGGCCACCACGATGCCGATGCCGAACCCGACCGCGGCCAGCGAGGCGACGATGCTCAGCCCGGTGTTCATCCGCTTCGGGGGGAACTCGTCGCGGATGATGCCGAAGGACAGCGGCAGCACGCCGCCACCCGCGCCCTGGACCACGCGGGCCAGGATCAGCCACTCGACGTTGCTGGACAGCGCCGCCATCAGCGAGCCGACCGACAGCGCGCCCAGGGCGACCACCAGGATCTTCTTCTTGCCCACGATGTCGCCGAGCCGGCCCAGCAGCGGGGTGCAGATCGAGGCCGACAGCAGGTACGCCGTGAGCACCCAGGTGATGGTCCGCTGGTCGGTGCCCAGCTCGACCTGGAGCCGGCCGAGGACCGGCACGACCATCGACTGCAGCAGGGCGAACGACGCCACCGCCACGGTCAGGACCGCGAACGTGACGCGGTAGCGCCCCTCACTGCTCGTCACGGTGTTCCCCTCGCAGCGTGTGTATGGCGCAACTGTTGACGTGTCATCGTACGCCGCCACGCGGCTGGTCGGCTCAGCCGTCCAGAGCGGCGAGCAGGTCGCGCAGCACCGCGCGGGTGTGCGGCTCGTCGAGGAACTCTCCCACCCAGGCCGTCGCGTCGGCGTCGCCCGGGGACCGGAGCCAGGCGGAGGCGGCCGCCTCGGTCACGTGGCCGAGCTGGGCGACCAGCAGGGAGAAGTCCGCGGGGGCGGTGAGCCGCCCCGGTCCGCCCGCGTCCCGGTACGCCGCGGTGAGGTCGCGGACCCGGCCGGGGTCGGTCCGGGCGAACTCGAACACCACGCAGGCCAGCTCCTGGGCGGGACCGGCCGGCCCGGCGTCGTCCCAGTCCAAGACGCAGAGCCCGCCGCCCGGGACGGCCCGGAGGTTGTCGGACCACAGGTCGCGGTGGCAGGTCCGGGTCGCCGACGGCGCCACGAGCCACGACTCCAGCGCCACGAGCTCCTCGACCAGCGTCGCGAAACGGTCCGCGAACGGCGCGCCCTCGCGGACCAGCTCCCCGGCCAGCCCGCGCCAGCGGGGCTCCCCGACCGGCGCGGAGTACCAGGGGTGGACCGGCTGCTCCGCAGCCGCGGACGGGTCGGGCACCCGGTGCAGCGCGCTGAGCAGCTCACCCACGGCGGCCGGGTCGAGGTGGTCGTCGGCGGGCAGCACGTCGACCCAGGAGGAGACCCGCACCCGGGTCCCGCCGAGGTCGGCCAGCACGGCGCCGTCGCCGGTGCGTCGGACGAGCGGGGCCGGCACCCCGGCGCGGACCGCGCGCTCCTGGAACGCCGCACCGCCCGCGACGGCGTCCTCGGTGGCCGGTGTGAGCGGGACCTTCACCGCCCACCGCCCGTCGGCCGTGTCGAGCCGCCTCACGACGCCCTGCTTGCCGCGGGTCGCCGGGTCGTCGGACCAGCGCGGGGAGCGACCGAGCGCGAACCACTCGGCCACCTCGTCCGCCCGCAGGTCCTCCACGCCACCCACTCCAGCAGGTCAGCCGGTGTTGCGCATCCCCGCGGCGATCCCGTTGATGGTCAGCAGCAGGGCCCGCTCGAGCTGCGGGCCGTCCTCACCGCGGCGGCGCCGGGCCAGCAGACCGATCTGCAGGTGGTGCAGGGGCTCCAGGTAGTTCTCCCGGATGTCCAGCCCGGTGCGCAGCATCGGGTCGCGCTCCAGCAGCGCCGACTCCCCGGTGACCGCCAGCACCTCCGAGACCGTCCGGTCGAACTCCTCGCGGATGTCGTCGAGCAGCGGCTTGAGCGGGTCCGCGGTCAGCGCGTCGACGTACCGCGCGGCCATCTCCAGGTCGGTCTTGACCAGGGTCATCGAGACGTTGTCGAGGAAGGTGCGGAAGAACGCCCACTCGGCGTACATCTCCTGCAGCTCGGCCCGCCGGTCGGCGGCGGCCGCGAGACCCGAGCCCACGCCGTACCAACCGGGGACGATCTGCCGGGACTGGGTCCAGCCGAAGACCCACGGGATGGCCCGGAGGTCCTCGATGCCGGCCCCGGACTCGGGGCGGCGGGCCGGTCGCGAGCCGATGTGCAGCGCGCCGAGCATGTCGACCGGGGTGGAGGACAAGAAGTACTCCGGCAGCCCGGGCTGCTCGACCAGGGTGCGGTAGCGCGCGTGCGCGTGCTCCGAGACCAGGTCCATCGTGGCGTCCCAGCGCTCGGCCTGGTCCTCGGTGCGCCGGTCCCGGCGGTGCAGGACGCTGGCCTCGACGGTCGCGGCCAGGATCAGCTCGAGGTTCTGCCGGGCCAGGACGGGCAGGGCGTACTTGTCGCTGATCACCTCGCCCTGCTCGGTGATCTTCACCTCGCCGTCGACGGTGCCCGCGGGCAGCGCCATGATCGCGTCGTACGTCGGGCCGCCGCCCCGACCGACCGACCCGCCCCGGCCGTGGAAGAACCGCAGCCGGACGCCGTGCTCGCGGGCCACGTCGCGGGCCCGGCGCTGGGCGCGCTGGATCTGCCACTGGGAGGTCGCGATGCCGCCGGCCTTGTTGGAGTCGGAGTAGCCCAGCATCACCTCCTGGGCGTCGTCGAGCAGCCCCAGCAGGGCGCGGTAGGACGGGTCGGAGAACAGCGAGGACAGGATCTCCTCGGCCTTCTCCAGCTCCTCGACGGTCTCCAGCAGCGGCACGAACCCGATCCGGGCTGTCCCTGCGGCGAGGTCGACGAGGCCGGCCTCGCGGGCCAGGACGACGGCGGCCAGCACGTCGTCGGCGTCGCGGGTCATCGAGATGATGTAGCTCTCCACCGTGTGCGGCCCGAAGGTGTCCAGGGCCCGGCGGATGGTGGAGAAGGTCTCGGTGGTGGTCGTGGCGGCGTCGTCGAGGTCCAGCGGCCGCGGCGAGAGGGGCCGTCGTCCGGCCAGCTCGCGGCTGAGCACCTGCAGCCGGGCGGGCTGGTCGAGGTCGGCGTACGGCCCGTCGAGCTCCCCGAGCCGGTCGATGAGCTGACCGAGCGCGTGGTGGTGCTTCTCGGCGTGCTCGCGGACGTCGAGGGTGGCCAGGGTGAAGCCGGTGGCCGAGACCGTGCGGACCAGCCGCTCCAGGGGACCGCTGGCCACCAGCTCGCCCTGGTGCTCGACGACCGAGCTGTGCAGCAGCAGCAGGTCGGCCAGCAGCTCGCCGTCGTCGCGGTAGTCGCGCCCGGGCCGGTGCGCGGCGCCGGACTCGATGCGCTGCTCGGTGAGCCGCAGCCGCACGTGCATGCAGGTCAGGAACAGCCGGTAGGGCTCCTCGGCGTTGAGCCGGCGGTAGCGCGGCTCGACCTCGGGCAGCCCGGGCAGCACCTCGCCGAGCCGTTCCCGGATCGCCGCCGAGACGGTGGAGAGCCGTTCGCTGACCGAGAGGTCGCGGCGCAGCTCGTCGATCCGCGTCCGCAGCAGCCGCAGCCCGTGCAGCGCCTGGAGCTCGAGGACCTCGCGCGTCGTGGCGGGGGTGACGTTGGGGTTGCCGTCGCGGTCACCGCCCATCCACGTGCCGAACCGGAGCGGGTGGGCGGTCACCGGCAGCTCGACGCCGAGGGCGGCGAGCTGGTCGCGCAGCTCCTCCAGCACGTCGGGCAGGGCGGCGGAGGCCAGCCCCTCGAGGTAGTAGACGCCGTTGCGGGCCTCGTCGATCGGCTCCGGCGGCTCGATCCGGATGGCGTCGGTCTGCCAGAGCATGTCGATGGCGGCGGCCAGCCGGCGGGTGCGCCGGGGGCTGTCGGGCAGCTCGAGCAGGGCCGCGACCTGACGCATCTTGTCCAGCGTCGAGCGGCGGGCCACCTCGGTCGGGTGCGCGGTGAACACCGGGCGGACGGCCACGGTGGCGATCTCGGCGGCCAGCACCTCGGTGTCGACCCCGGCCTCGGCCACCCGGCCCAGCGCCTGCTGCATCCAGCCGCCCTCGGTCTCGGAGGTGCGCAGCAGGGCCCGGCCCCGGTGCACCTGCTCGGTGACGTTGGCCAGGTGGAAGTACGCCGTGAAGGCTTGGGCCAGCATGGTGGCGGTGTCCAGGTCGACCTCGGGCAGCCCGGTCAGCTCGTCGCTCTTGGCCCGGGTCCGGATCTCCTCGACCAGGGCGAGCAGCTCGGCCCCCTGGGTGCGGCTGATCGTCTCGCCGAGCAGCGAGGTCACCAGCCGGATGTCCTGGCGCAGGGCGGCGTCGGGGGAGACGGGGGCCTGGGGGTGATCGTTCACGCCGCCAGTATCAGCGGTCCTCGACCACCCCCGCCGCGACCATCCACCTGGCGGGCTGTGGCTCCGGAGCCCGGGACCGCACGCTAGGCCGAGCGCTCCGACGCCGGGTCGTCGTCCTCGGGAGGGTCGGCGGTGTCGTTGCGGACGTCCTCGACCGCGTCGTTGGCCGAGACGTCCGGGCGCCCCCCGTCCTCCTGGCCGGAACGGCGCAGGGCCGAGGTGTCCAGCCCCAGCGACCGCAGGGCGTCCTCCCGCTCCAGACCGAAGAGGCTGCGCACGTTGACGTCGCGCTGGGCGAAGGGGATCTCCAGGCCGTGCCGCTGCAGGGCCGAGTGCAGGGCCCAGTTGTACGCCGCCCTGACCGCACCCGGCTTCATCGTCGCCTCGGCGGTCAGCCACACCACCAGCTCGAACTCCAGGGCGCTCTCGCCGAAGTCGGTCAGCCAGACCTGGGGGCGCCGGACCCCCTCGAGGGTGAGCGTGAAGGGCACCTCGGTGGCCGCCTCCAGGGCGGCGTCGCGGACCACCTCCTTCTCGGTGCCGTACGCCACGCCGAAGGGGATCCGGACCCGGCGCGAGACGTCGCGGTGGGTCCAGTTCACGACACGACCGCCGACGAACTCGGAGTTGGGCACCAGGATGTCGATGTTGTCGTTGGTCACGATCCGGGTGGCCCGGATCTTGATGTCGCGCACCTCGCCGGTGACCCCCGACTCGAGCTCGACGAAGTCGCCGACCTTGAGGGAGCGGTCGAAGAGCAGGATCAGCCCGGAGATGAAGTTGCTGAAGATGGACTGCAGCCCGAAGCCGAGCCCGACGCCGAGGGCCCCGGCGAAGACCGCGAAGCGGCTCAGCGGCACCCCGAGCAGGCTCAGGGAGAGCAGGACCCCGAGCGTCAGCAGGACGTAGTGGGCCAGCCGGGCCACCGTGTAGAGCGCGGCCCGGTGGGCGTTGTCGGTGCGCTCCCCGTAGCGGCGCAGGGCGCGCCGGACCAGGTACGACAACGCCCAGGCGCCCAGCAGGACGAGCACGGCGCCCACGAGGCCGGCCACGGTGACGCTGATCCCGCCGACGTCGAGGAGCTCACGGTCGCCGATGCCGGTCCGAGGGTCCATCCGGTGAGGGTAGACGCCCGGCCGGCCCCTCAGACGCCGAAGCCGCCGTCGGCGCTGATCACGCCGCCGTTGACCACGCGCCCCTGGCTCGAGCAGCAGAAGGCGATGGTCGCCGCGATCTCGTCAGGCTCCAGCAACCGGCGGACCAGCTGGTGCTCGGCGAACTCCTCGACGTCGTCGAGGCCGTAGACCGCCGCGGTGGCGCCCAGCATGTCGGTGCGGGTGGAGCCGGGGGAGACGGCGGCGGCGGTGACGCCGGTGCCGACCAGGTCGGCGGCCAGCCCCTTCACCAGTCCGACGACCGCGTGCTTGACGGTGGTGTAGCCCGCCAGGCGGTACAGCCCGTGCTCCCCGGCGGCCGAGGCCACCGCGACGAAGCGGCACCCCGCCGGGTCGGGGCCGGCCAGCATCGCCGGCACCGCCGCCGCCGCGGTGTTCCAGACCCCCACGACGTCGACGTCCCAGAGCAGGGAGAGCTCCTCGGGCGGGGTCTCCCACAGGGGCCGTCCGCCGACCATCACCGCGGCCGCGGCGACCGCGACGTCGAGCCGCCCCCACGCCTCGAGCGCGGTGTCCACGGCGGACCGCACTGCGGCGGCGTCACGGACGTCGGCGACGACCGGCAGGACGTCGTCGGAGCCGGCCGCGACCGCCTCGAGGTCGGCCCGGGACGCCAGCGGGTACGGGACTCCCCGCTCGTCGCCGGCGCACGCGTCGAGCGCGACCACGCGGAATCCCTGCTCGGCCAGCAGCCGTACGGTGGCCGCGCCGATCCCGCGGGCGGCCCCGGTGACCAGCGCGACCCGGCCGGTCACCCCGGTCGCCCCGGTCACCCCGTCACCCCGGTCACGCCGGACTCACCGGGTGAAGCCCGCGACGTGGGTGTCGGCACCCAGGGCCCGGTGGAACCCGTCGGGGATCGTCAGCAGCTCGGGGCGGAGGTCGTGGACCGAGGACTCGCCCATGCCCAGCAGCGCCGAGTCGATCCCGCTGCGCAGGACGTCGAGGACGTTCTCCACCCCGGCCTGGCCGTTGGCCGCGAGGCCCCACAGGTAGGCCCGCCCGATCATGACGGCACGCGCCCCCAGGCACAGCGCCTTGACCACGTCGGAGCCGCGGCGGATCCCGCCGTCCAGCACGACCTCGACTTGGTCACCGACGGCGTCGGCCACGGGCTGGAGCATCCGGATCGAGGCGGGGGTGCCGTCCAGGTTGTTCCCGCCGTGGTTGGACACCGAGATGGCCGTCGCCCCGGCGTCGACGGCGCGACGGGCGTCGTCGACGCGGCACACGCCCTTGAGCATGAAGGGACCGCCCCACTGCTCCCGCATCCACGCCACGTCCTCCCAGGAGGGGGGCGGGGTCTGCATCCACTCGTAGTACGCGCCGAAGAAGGTGGGCGCGTCGCCTCCGGGAGGAGCCAGGTTGGGGGCGGTGAGGTCCGGGATCTTCCCGGTGCGGGCGAAGGTGGCCAGCCAGCGCGGGCGCATCGCGACCTGGGGCGCGAAGCGCATCATGGTCTTGAGGTCGACCTTCTCGGGGATCTCGGGGCTGCCCCAGTCGCGACCCATCGAGAACGACCAGTCCAGCGTGGCGATCAGGCCGACGGCGCCGGCCGCCCGGGCCCGCTCCATCCGCTGGACCATCGTGTCGCGGTCCCCGGTCCAGTACATCTGGAAGAAGGTCTGGGGGTTGGCCGCGGTGACCTCCTCGACCGACTTGGAGGCGAAGTTGCTCAGCCCGATGACGGTGCCGCGGGCGGCGGCGGCACGGGCCACCGCGACCTCGCCGTCGGGGTGCACGGCCTGGACGCCGGTCGGCGACATGATCACCGGCAGCGAGATCTGCTGGCCCATCAAGGACGTGGACAGGTCGCGCTTGGCCGGGTTGCCCGCGACGTGCGGGGCCAGACCGAGCTCGGTGAAGGCGGCCTGGTTGTCGGCGATCGTCTGGCCGCGTTCGGACCCGGCGACGAGCGCGCCGTAGACCGAGGACGGCAGGCGCTTGCGGGCCCGCTCCTGCGCGACGGCCACCGACTCGAACCACGGGTTCTGGGCCCAGGGGTTGGTCAGCCACGCGGGCCTGGAGGTGTTCGCCATGGGGTGTGCCTCTCGCGCCGGGGGTCCGGACCGGGGTCCGGAGGTGATGGGCGCCACACTAATGGCACTCGGGGCCATAAGGGAAGGGGGTGCGGTGTTGCTAGATTCCGCGGTCATGGAGCCTGCACCGGTCACCGGAGCCCCGGTCGCGGCCATCCGCTCCGCCCGGGGTCGGCCGGTGGTCACCTCCCACGGTGCGATCGAGCAGGCCGCCTTCGCGCTCTTCGCCGAGCGCGGCTTCGAGGGCACCACGCTCGAGGCGATCGCCCAGGCGGTCGGAGTCGGCCGGCGCACCCTGTTCCGCTACTACGACTCCAAGAACGACATCCCCTGGGGACAGTTCGACCGCACCCTGGAGCAGTTCCGCGCGATCTTCGCCGAGATCGGTGACGAGCTGCCGGTCCACGCGGCGGTCCACGCCGCGGTCGTGCGGTTCAACGAGTTCGACCCGCACGCCGAGCCCTCGCACCGGGAGCGGATGCGGCTGATCCTGGGCACGCCGGCGCTACGGGCCCACTCGATGCTGCGGTACGCCGACTGGCGAGCGGTGGTCAGCCAGTACGTCGCGCGTCGCACCGGTGCTCGCCCCGACGACCTGCTGCCCCAGGTGGTCGGCCAGGTCAGCCTGGCCCTGGCCCTGAGCGCCTACCACGTCTGGCTGGAGGACCCGGGGTCCTCGCTGGCCGACCTCCTCGACGAGAGTCTGGTGGCCCTGCGGGCCCACCTGGCGGACTGAGGCCGTGTGGGGCATGGGTGGCCCCCGCTCGGGTGGGGTATGAGCGGGGGCCGACGAGACCCGTGCGCTGCGGCATCACCCCGACCCTGCATGAGGGGGGAGATTCGGGGGAACCGCATGGGCTGGGTCGGGGCTCGCGCCTTCATCCTCCCACAACTGAACGAGGTTCATATCACCCGTTCGGGTGGTTCTCGAGGCTGATCACGTGATCGGGCTCATCGCCCCGAGTTGACCGTGATCCGCTCCACGGCGCCGGTGGAGACGCTCCACTCGCGCAGCAACTCGGCGTACGCACCGCTGCGCAGCAGCTCCTCGCAGGCCCCCTGCACGGCGTCGCGGAGCCCGTGCTCCGAGCGATTCACCACGATCCCGTAGAGGCCCGGCTCGTACTGCGTCGTGGAGGCCAGCTGGTACTGCGCGGCGGTCCGGGGGTCGGTGACGAGGTAGACCGCCGGCGGCAGGTCGTTGAGCACCGCGACCGCGCGCCCGGTGCGCAGCTGCACCAGGGCGTCGGAGTTGGTCGCGGTAGGTGCGCACGGTGATCGGCGCGAGCGGGCAGTTGTGCTGGGCCCGGCGCAGCAGGTCCACCTGGGTGGTGCCGCGCTCGACGGCGACGGTCCGACCGCACAGGTCGCGGATGTCGGTGACCCCGGCCGGGTTCCCGCGCTGCACCACCAGGGAGGTCCCGGCGCTGAAGTAGTTGACGAAGTCGACCTTCTTCGCGCGGTCGGGGGTGTCGGTCATCGCCGACATCGCCAGGTCCAGGTCGCCGCGGCGGACCTGGGGCAGCAGGTCGGTGAAGCCGGTGTTGACGAACTCCACCTCCACGCCGAGCACCTGCCCCAGGGCGCGGCCGAGGTCGGGCTCGAGCCCCACGATGGTGCGGCCGTCGGAGCCGAACGACGACATCGGGGCGTACGACGCATCGGTGCCGATCCGTAGGACCCCGCGGTCGCGCACCGCGGCGGGCAACCGGTCGCGCAGGGACGGGTCGAGGCGGACCGTGGTGGCCTGCGGCGCCGGCGCCGCTGCCCTCCGCACGTCCTCCGCAGGCGGCGGTGCCGGCCAGGACGGCGCCGAGCGCAAGGGCGGTCAGCAGCGTACGGCCGCGCCGTCGCGAGGTGGTCATCTGGGTCTTCATCACAGGCTTCATCACAGGCTCCGGGCGGGGGTGGGAGGGGCGGGGACGAGTCCGGCCGCGAGGTCGGTCCACGGGCAGGGGCGCCGCCAGAGGAATCCCTGGCCCTCGTCGCAGCCGGCCTCGGTGAGCCAGTCGGCGACCTCCTGGGACTCGACCCCCTCGGCGGTGACGGTGAACCCCAGGGTGTGGCTCAGGTCGATGACCGAACGCACGATGGCGCGGTCCTGCTCACTGGCGAAGAGGTCGGCCAGGAACAGCCGGTCGATCTTGACCTCCGACAGCGCCAGGGACCGCAGCTGCGACAGGGCGGTGAAGCCGGTGCCGAAGTCGTCGAGCGAGACCGGGATGCCCAGGGCGGCCAGGGCGGCGACCACCGACCGGGCGGTGGCGGCGTCGAAGGCCAGCGCGGTCTCGGTCACCTCCAGGTGCAGGCGCCCGGGAGGGACACTCGTCTCGGCCAGCAGCGCTGCGACGCGGTCGGCGAAGTCCAGGGAGGACAGGTTGCGGGCCGAGACGTTCACCGCCACGGTCCAGTCGTGGCCCTGCGCGGTCCAGCGGGCGTAGTCCTCCAGGGCCCGGGACAGCACCCAGGCGGTCAGCGGCTCGATCAGCTCCGAGCGCTCGGCCACGCCGAGGAAGGCGCCGGGCGGGAGCAGGCCGCGCTCGGGGTGCTGCCACCGGACCAGAGCCTCGACGCCGGTGACCCCACCGGTGCCGAGGTCGATCTTGGGCTGGTAGTGCAGCACGAGCTCGTCGCGGTCCAGGGCCAGGCGCAGCTGCCGCTGGAGCACCAGGGCGTCCACCGCGGGCAGGGACGAACCCGGCTCGTAGACGACCACGCCGGTGGGGCCGTGCTTGCCCTGGTACATCGCGGCGTCGGCGTGCTGGAGGAGGTCCTCGACCGAGTCGGCGTCGTCGGGGTAGAAGCACACCCCGAAGCTGGCCTCCACGCTGAGCGTGGCGTCGCCGAGCGTCACCTCCTCGCCGAGCTCGCGACGGACGCGGGCGAGCAGGGCGACCGTCTCGGCCCGGTCGCCGCCCCCCGGCAGCACCAGCCCGAACTCGTCCCCGCCGAGGCGGGCCACGGTGTCGTCGGTGCGCAGCGAGCCCTCGAGCCGCTGGGCCACCAGCGTGAGCAGCTCGTCGCCGGCGTGGTGCCCGAGGGTGTCGTTGACCTCCTTGAAGTGGTCGAGGTCGACCAGGACCAGGGCACCCCCCTCGCCCCCGGCCCGGGAGCGGGCCAGGGCGGTCTCGGCCACCCGCCGGAAGAGCTCGCGGTTGCCCAACCCGGTCAGCGGGTCGTGGAGCGCCTGGTACTCGTGGTCGGCGGCGTGCCGCCGCAGTGCGCGTGTGGTCCACCACGAGATCAGCGCCAGCACGGCGTACAGGCCGACCAGGCCGACCGCCAGCCGGCGGACGGCGCCGCGGGTGTCCTGGTCGACCGCGGCGGCCACCTCGTCGTAGGGCAGCGAGACCTCCAGCACGCCGATCGCCTGGCCGTTGGACTCGGCCACGACCGGTTGCAGGACCCGGATCAGCGCGGCGTCGGTGTCCGGGTCGGTGACCCGGGCACTGACCCGGCCCGCCGCGGCGGCCCGGAAGGCGGGATCGGCGGTGGGGACCGTGCCCAGCACCGACCCGTTGTCGGAGAAGGAGACCGTGCCGTCGAAGGCCAGCAGGCGCAGGCGCACGACCGAGCCGTGGAAGATCGCCAGGTCGGTCGCGGCGCTGAGCCGGTCGCGCTCGGCGCGGCTCAGGCCCCGGGTCAGGTCGGCACCGCCGATCGCCGGTGCGATCGCCATCTGCTCGATGACCGCGGCCTGGGCCCGCCCCTGGTCCAGGGCGTGGCTCAGCCCGTCGTCGTGGTAGCCCCGGACCAGCACGGCCCCGAGCGTGATGACCGGCACCAGGCTGGCCACTGCGTACAACGCGAAGAGTCCGGCCCCGCGACGGCTGCGCCCGCGATCCGACGGTCTGTCCATGGTGCCCCCCGGCCCCGAGATGTTATATGCGTTGAAAGTAGCGTTTTGCGTGGTTCTGCACCGAGGAACGGGAGAGACCGTGAGAGGACGGGGCAGCGCAGGGTCGGGGCGACACGTCGATCCGGGGCGAAACGCCCGGCTCCTCCACCTCTGACCTCTAGGGTTTCTCCTGCGCCGGGTCGGCAACGACCACGGGGGGAATCGAGGGGGAGCAGTGGACACCATGGCGTCGTTCCCCGGGCAGTCGTTGCTCGCCTCGATCGAGACCGAGCAGCCGTTGCCGGTCACCGTGACGCGGCTGGCGCGACTCCTGTCCGACGACACCTACGAGACCGAGCAGGTCGTCGAGCTGGTCTCCCTGGACCCGGTGCTCACCGCCGCCCTGCTGCGGCGGGCCAACTCGACGGCGTCGGGAGCCACCTCCCCGATCGGCACCGTGCAGCAGGCCGTCGTCCGGATCGGGACCGGGCCGCTGCTCTCGCTGGCGTTCGCCGCCTCGGTCGGGGCCCGGATGAGCACCGCCCTGCCCGAGTACGGCGTCTCGGAGGGGGAGCTGTGGCGCCGCGCGGTCGCCGCCTCCGTGGCTGCCGAGGTGATCCGCTCCGCGGCCGGCGTCGCGGTCCCGGTGGAGGCCTCCACCGCCGCGCTGCTGCACGACATCGGTCTGCTGCTGCTGGCCCGCCAGCTGCGCTCGCGCCGGATCCGGATCCCGCGTCAGGCGGGCGACACCGGCGCCGCCCACCTGCTTGCGGCCGAGGTCGCGCAGTTCGGCGTGCACCACGCGAGCGTGGGCGGGTTGGTCGTGGCCAAGTGGCGCCTGCCGCGCACCATCGTCGACGCGGTCATGCACCACCACGAGGTCTCGGCCGACCTGTCGCCGATCGCCGCGACCGTCAGCCTGGCCCATGCGATGGTCCCGGCGGTCCTCGACGACCCCGTGGTCGAGGGCGACCCGCAGGACGAGCCGGTCCGGGAGTCCCACCGGGTGGTCCTGGCGCTGCTGGGCGTCGAGCCGGCGGCGTACGACGACCTGCTCGTCGCCGCGCGGCGTCGCTACCGCGAGCTGTCGGAGCGCTACCGGATCGAGTGAGTCGACCCGGCAGCGCTCCTGACCAGCGCCCCTGACCTGCGCTCCTGACCTGCGCCCGGACCTGCTCCGGGCGGTCGGCCTCAGCGCTTGCCGGTAGGCGGCACGATGTCGGAACGGTGCTTGGCGTCCGCCTTCGCGTGCTTGTCGGCCCGCTTCTCCTTCAGGGACTTGCCGTCTTTCTTGGACATGCTCTGCCTGGGCGACTTATCGGCCATGGTGGCTCCCGGTTCGGAAGCCTGGGTGGCTTCACCCTGTGACCGTACGCCCCTCGCCACCCGGACCTCGCCGAGGTGATGGGGCTATTTGTAGGGGTATATCCATATTCTGCAGGCTCAGCGAGCGATCTGCTCAACTCGCGCACGGTGGGGCCGACGAGAGTTCTGACCGGGCGGCGATCCCGCCCTGCCGTCGTCGTCCGCACCGTCCACGAGGAGCCACAGGTGACCACCACCCCCCGCGCCGGTCGAGCGCGGAGCCTGCTCGGCTTCGCCGCGCTGTACGCGGTGGCCATCGCCCTGGGTCGCGCCACCCGCCTGCCCGGCGCCGAGGCGGCCCTGGTCTGGCCGGCCGCCGCGGTCGGGGTGATGTGGCTGGTGCTCCAGCGCGAGCGTTCCGAGCGTCTCGTCGCCGCGGCGGCGCTGGCCGTGGTCACCCTGGCCGCCAACCACCTCACCGGCGCCCCCTGGGGGATCTCGATCGCCTTCAGCGGCGTCAACCTCGTCCTGGCCGCCGTGACCGCGGCCCTGCTGCCCGTGCGCGAGGGGCACCCCCAGCTGTCCGACCTGTCGGACCTGCGCCGGTTCCTGGTCGCAGCCACGCTCGGTGACCTGGCCTCGGCCGTGCTCGGCGCGCTGGCCTTCGTGGCCTTCACCGACCAGTCCTTCGGCCTGTCGCTGTTCCTGCTGGTCTTCCGCAACGGCACCAGCGTCGTGGTGGGGGTCGCGGTCGCCGTACGCCTGCGCCAGGCCTACCTGGACCGCGGCTCCGTGGCGCTGCTGCCGCGTGGCCGACAGGCGGTCGAGCTCGTCGCCGCGACCGTGGTCAGCATCGGTCTCTACGTGGCCATCTTCTGGTTCAACCCCGGTCTCCCGCTGGCCTTCCTGGTGGTGCCGCTGTGCGTGTGGGTGGCCAAGCGGTTCTCGACCGTGTTCTCCTCGCTCTACGTCCTGGTCGCCGGGGTCTGGATCGTCTTCGCCACCCGCAGCGACCACGGCGTGTTCGTCCAGGGCGAGGCGATCTCCCGGGTCGCGACCGCGCAGGCCCTGGTGCTCACCGTCAGCCTGGTCGTCTTCACCCTCGCCCTGATCCGCGACGAGCGGCTGGAGCTCCAGCTGCGCCTGGACAGTGCCTCGGCCCACAGCCGCACCCAGGCCGACCTGTTCTCCGCCGTGCTGGACGCCGCCTCCGAGCAGTCCGTCGTCGGCACCGGGATCGACGGTCGCATCGACGTCTTCAACGTCGGCGCCCAGCGGCTGCTGGGCTACCGCCCGGACGAGATCATGGGGCAGACCCCCGAGCGCTTCCACCTCGAGTCCGAGGTGGCGGCCCGAGCGGCCGAGCTCGGCATCGAGCCCGGCTTCGAGGTCTTCGTCCACCGGGCCCGGACCGGAGAGAGCGAGACCCGGCTGTGGACCTACGTGCACAGGGACGGGTCCTCCCGTGAGGTGGAGCTCTCGGTCACCCCGAGGATCAGCAGCCAGGGAGAGCTGACCGGCTTCATCGGGGTGGCCGCGGACGTCACCGAGCGCAACGCCGACCGACGTCGGCTCGAGGCCAGCGAGGAGCGCTTCCGGATGGCCTTCGACACCGCCCCGGTGGGCATGTGCCTGGTCCGTCGCCACGACCAGGGGGGCGAGGTGGTCCTGCGGGTGAACGCGGCGATGTGCGAGTTCACCGGCTTCACCGACGCCCGACTGATCGGCCGGGGTGTGCACACCCTCCTGCGGGACGCCGACCAACCGCTCCCCGGAGCCGAGGCCGACACCACCGTCGGCGTGGCCGGCAAGGAGGAGCGGGCCTTCCGGCACCGCGACGGGCGCATCGTCTGGGGTGCGGTGTCCCGCGCGCTGATGCACGACGGCGACGCGGTCTACCTCATCGAGGACGTCACCGCCCGGCGGGCGGCGGAGGCCGAGCTGCAGCACCTGGCGCTGCACGACCACCTCACCGGGCTCAGCGGCCGGCTGCTGTTCGAGGAGCGGCTGGGCACCGCGCTGGCCGAGGTCGACCGCGGTACCCCGGGGCTCGGGGTGATCTACCTCGACCTCGACGGCTTCAAGGCCATCAACGACGAGTTCGGACACAGCGAGGGCGACGAGCTGCTCAAGGCGGTCGCCTACCGGCTGACCCTGGCGGTGCGGCCCGGGGACACCGTGGCCCGGCTGGGCGGGGACGAGTTCGCGGTGATCTGTCCGCGGCTGCGGGCCGACGACGACGCCGAGCAGGTCGCGGCGCGGCTGCTGGCCAGCTTCGAGCTGCCCTTCGAGCTGCCCTCGGGCAACCGGCACACCGCGATCTCCTGCAGCATCGGCGTGGCCGTCGTCGACGGGCGCACCCCGCTGAGCGTCGAGCAGGTCGTCAGTGCCGCCGACCAGGCGATGTACCGGGCCAAGCGCCAGGGCAAGAACCGCGTGGTGGTCTCCGAGGGGCGCAGTGCCCCGGTGCACCAGGACCCCCGGCTGCTGCCCGAGCTGCGGTCCGCCGTGGTGAACCGGGAGTTCTTCATGGTCGGTCAGCAGGTCGTCGACCTCGAGACCCGCGAGCCCGTGGCCGTCGAGATGCTGATCCGCTGGCGGCACCCCCGCCGCGGCGTGCTGGCCCCGGGTGCCTTCCTCGAGGTCGCCGAGTCGAGCGCCCACATCCACGACCTCGGGCGCTTCGCCCTCGACGAGTCCTGCCGCCTCGCCGTCGACGTGATGGCGCTCGACGTGCCCATCCACGTCAACGTGTCCGGGCGGCAGTTCGAGAGCGGCACGCTGACCCGGGACGTGCTCACCTCGCTGGAGCGCTCCGGGTTCGACCCCGGACGGCTCGTGCTGGAGCTGACCGAGACGTTCGCCGGGGACCTCAACGCCGCGGTGCGCGCGGACCTGCAGTCCCTGCGCGACCACGGCATCAAGCTGGCCATCGACGACATCGGCACCGGCTACAGCAGCCTCGCCCGGTTGACCGACATGCCCTTCGACATCCTCAAGATCGACCGGACCTTCGTGCAGGGGATCGGTACCAGCTCACGCTGCGAGGCGGTGCTGCGCGCGGTCATCCAGCTCGGGCAGGCCCTCGACGCCCCGGTGATCACCGAGGGTGTCGAGACCGAGGAGCAGCGCGCGGCCCTGATCAGCTGGGGCTGCCGGTTCAGCCAGGGGTTCCTGTTCGACCGGCCCTCCCTGCTGGAGCGCGTGGCGGCCTGACCGGTCTACGCTGGACCGGTGACCGACAGCAACCGCGCAGACGTCGTCGTCCTGATGCCCACGCTGCACGAGGACCGGACGGACCCGACCCGGCTGTCCCTCGACGAGCGCTGGGCCGACACCGCGGCCATCGCCGAGCACGACCGCAGCGCCCACGTCGCCGGGTTCGCCACCCACCTCGACGACCTGCTGGCCCAGCCCCTCGAGGTACGCCGGCTGCGCTTCGCCGACTGACCCGCGGCCGCGAGCACGTCGATGACCAGGGGGACGCCGATGGACGACGAGACCGGACCGACGACCGGGACGCGCGGTCGCCCGCACCCCGCCGGGGTGGTGGAGAGCCGGGTCCGTGGCGCCGTGGTCGCCGGCCTGCGCACCCGGGGCTGGGTCTCGCACGTGGTGCCCTTCACCGGCTACGCCGCCGACGGCTGGGTGCGGGTCTTCGCCCGGGTCGTCGTGCTCCCGCCGGGGTCTCCGGCCCTGCTGCGCGACGACCGCCCTGGCTGGCGACGCTTCGTCTCCCCCTCGGCCGGGGAGGGGGTCCCGGTCACCGTGGAGGTCGGCGGCCGCCGGGAGGTGGTCACCACCGGCCGGGACGGTCACGTCGACGTCCGTCTGGCCGCGGACCTGTCACCGGGGTGGGCCACCGCGCGGCTGTCGGTCGAGGGTGCGGAGCCGGTGCAGGCCCCGGTGCGCGTGGTCGGCCCGGAGACCGTGCTCGGCCTGGTCAGCGACATCGACGACACGGTGATGCACACGATGCTGCCGCGGCCCCTGGTCGCCTTCCGCAACGCCTTCCTGGTCAAGGAGAACGCCCGCCGACCGGTGCGCGGCATGGGCGCGCTGTACCGCGAGATCGTCGACGAGCACCCCGACGTCTTCGTGGTCTACCTCTCCACCGGGGCCTGGAACGCGGGGGTGGCGCTGACGATGTTCCTGGCCCGGCACCGCTACCCGCCGGGGCCGCTGCTGCTGACCGACTGGGGCCCGACCCACGACGGCTGGTTCCGCTCCGGCCCCGAGCACAAGCGGCGCGAGCTGGCCCGGCTCTTCGACGACTTCCCGGGGATGCGCTGGCTGCTGGTCGGCGACGACGGCCAGCACGACCCGTCGCTCTACGACGAGGCGCGCCGGTCCGCACCCGACCGGGTGCTCGGCGTGGCCATCCGTCAGCTCACGCTGACCGAGCAGGTGGTCCGCTACGGCGCCCCGGGGCCCTCCGACGCACTCACCCTGACCGGCAACGAGCTCCCCGGGGACCCGGTCCGGGCCCCCGACGGCTTCGGCCTGCGCAAGGAGCTGGTCCGGCGCCGAGTGGTCCTCGGCGCCGGACGCGACTGACCCGTCAGCGCACCGACCGCGCCGCCTGGTCGCCCAGGTCGGCGTTGTCGGTGAAGAAGCCGTCCAGCCCCGCGTGCAGGAAGACCCGGATCTCGCCCACGAGGTCACCGATGGCGTTCGGGTCGGCCGAGCTGCGGAACTCCGCGGGCAGGAACTGGTTCTCCCGCCGGAACGTGAAGGCGTGCACCAGCAGTCCCGCCCGGTGCGCGTCCCTGATCACCGACGTCGGCGTGGCCAGCGTCTGTCGGTGTTGCGCGGGATCAGCAGGTCCTTGCACGGGCCGATGCCGTCGGCGTACCCCGCGATGAAGCGCAGCCCCTTCGGCTTGACCAGGTCGGCCCAGGTGCGGGGGTCGCCCGCCGCGACGAGGTCGTACGGCCCGCCGGTGCAGTCGACCAGCTGGACGTCCGCAGCGGCGTCGGTCGCCGGGCCAGCTCGGCCAGGTTGCCGGTCTCGAAGCTCTGCAGGAAGACCGGCGCCCCGCGGTGGTCGAAGCCGTTGCGGCGCAGCTCGCGGCATCAGCGGCGTCCTCCAGGGAGAGCCCCGCGCCGTCGAAGTACGTCGGGTGCTTGGTCTCGGGGTAGACCCCGACCGGACGCCGTCGCAGGTGCGCGAGTGCCGGGCCAGGTCGAGCACCTCGTCGAGGGTCGGGACCTGGTAGAGCCCGTCGAAGGCGGTGTTCGGCCGGACGCACGTCGGGCAGCCGCTCCACGGCGCGCAGGGTGCGCAGCTCGGCGAAGGTGAAGTCCTCGGTGAACCAGCCGGTGAGCTCCTTGCCGTCGATGGTCTTGGTGGTCTCGCCGGTCGGCGAACTCGGGGTGGTCGGCGACGTCGGTGGTGCCGCCGATCTCGTTCTCGTGGCGGGCGACCAGCACGCCGTCCTTGGTGGAGACCACGTCGGGCTCGATGTAGTCGGCGCACCGCAGGATGGCCTGCTCGTAGGACGCGAGGGTGTGCTCGGGCCGGTAGCCGGAGGCCCCGCGGTGCCCGATCACCAGCGGGCTGGTGTCGCGCGTCGGACGCACATGACGGAAGGCGATGACCGCCATCTCGGTGTCGTCCGGGGTCCCGGGGTTGCGTGCACTGTTGCCGGGGTAATTGTTGTCGTTGGCGATGAGGAGCCGTCCTCGGCTCAGGCCCACGACGGTCTCGAACGACTGCACCGGCAACGACCAGTCCGCGCCGGTGCCGAAGCCGGTGCCGGCACCGATCAGGTCGGGGTTGGCGATGCCGAGGGCGTCGAGCCGCAGACGCTTGCGGAGGAAGCCCTCGCGGTCGTGGCGGCGCAGGTCGATGGAGTACACCCGCTTGGTCACCGCCGCGGGGCCGTCGACGTCGTCGCGCTCGATCAGCAGCATCCGGGTGCGCCCGATCATGAAGGCGTCGCCGACGACGTTGGCCTCCTGGTCGGTCTGGTAGGCCCAGCGCCGACCGGTGTAGCTCACCGGCGCGCACGTCGTACTGGTAGATCCAGCGGCGGCGCGTGACCGGGTCGTCCACGAGCGCACCCTCGACCACGGGGTAGAGGAACGGCCGTCCCGGCTGGCGGCCATCGCCTCGAAGCCGCGGCTGGCGGGGACGTTGGCGGTCTCCCCGGGCTGGAGGTACGGGTTGTACGGCGACTTGCCGTCCGGGAACGGGACCGGGGCCTCGAGCAGACGCCCGCCGTGGCGAAGTGCAGCAGGAACGGGCCGAACTCCTCACCGATCCAGAGACGTGCCGTCCCGGGCGCGCACCAGCGACTCGATGTCGAAGTCGGCGCCGGTCAGCAGCCGCTGCCGGTGTGCCGTCGTTGACGATCGGGAAGTCCAGCACGTGGTCGGGGTCGCGCAGCGAGACGTGACCGAGGACCTGGATCCGGCCGGCACCGCCCTTCGCGGTCTGCCAGTGGGGACGCACCCGGTAGATGCGGAGCAGGAAGTCGGCGGAGTTCGCCTGGGCCCCGAACCCGTTGTCCGGCATGGCCGCGAAGGTGCCGTCGTGGTTGTCGACCATGGCGGAGAAGCCGGGCACGACCTGACCGGCGAACGGACCGGTGCGGCCGTTGGCCGGGGTGGCCGCGGCGCCCGACGGCGGGCCCGCCTCCAGGTGGTCGGCCGACAGCCGGGCCCGGGCCACCAGGGTGGGCCGGACGACGGTGCGGTGTGCCTGGTGACGCGGCGGCGACACCGTCGCGGTCGCGGCGGGTGCGGCGGACGCCGTGGCCGGCAGGGCCAGCAGGGCCGCCACCATGGCAGTGACGAGGGGGAGGGGGGCTGCGCGGAGCCGAGAGAGTCGCATGGTGCTGAGCAAACTCCTGAGAGGTACCTGTGGGCAAGACCCTGGGCCGACCAGGAGATGACCAACCTGTGAACGGCTGCCGCGACGGGCTTGTAGCCTGGGAGGGATGCGACGACCAGCGTGGACGCGAGGAGTGCGGCGTCCCGGTCGCCGGGCCGTGGCGCTGTCCGTCGCCGCGTACCTCGGGTGCGCGGCCGTGGCCGCTCTGGTCACCCTGCCCCTGGCGCTGGAGCGGGCCGTGGAGGAGAGCACCTTCACCGACACCCTGGCCACGCTCCCGGTCCAGGTCCGGCTGGTCCACAACGGGACCAGCGAGCTCGACACCGGGGTGTTCGGGACCGTCTACTGGGACCAGACCGGAGCGTTCGGCTTCGGGGCCCGGGCCCGGGTGACCGGTCCGCCCCAGGCCGGTGGGAGCCTCGCGTCGTACGCCGACGCCCGGTTCATCCAGGCCAACACCGCCCTGATCAACGACCCGAACGTGGTCGTGCGTGCCTACGCCGCGGAGTTCTCCCGGGCCTTCCGCGCCCACGTGGTGCGTGACGAGCTGGTGTTCGGGGTGCTCGGCGGGGCGCTGCTGCTCGCGGTGGTCCCCTGGAAGGGGCTCCGCAACGCCCCCCGGGGCCGAGCCCTGCTCGTCTCCGGGGTGCTGGTCGTGGGAGCCACCGGGGTCTCCGCGGTGGCCGCGGCGCGGATGTTCGACGGCTGGCCGGGCAGTCACCCGGTGGCCGGGACGTACCCGATGCCCGGCGTGGACCGGCTCAGCTTCGACAACCCCGAGGCCCTCGAGGTCGCCCAGCAGATCAAGCCGTTCATCGCCAAGAACACCCAGCGCATCGAGCAGCAGACCCGGGACTACGAGGCGAGGGCCCTGGAGTCCTTCCGGACCGCCCTGGCCCAGCACGCGGCGGGGCTGGCGCCCCGGGACGGCGAGGTCGTGGTGCTGGCCGAGGCCGACCCGCAGGGCAGCTTCGTCGGCACGAACGTACGCACCGCGCTGTACGCCGACCTGGTCCCCGCGCTCGGCGCCGACCGGGTCGTGCTCCGCACGCTGTCCGGCGACATCACCTCCAACGGGACCGTGGCGGAGTCCTCCTTCGTGGCGGCCGAGGCCCGGGTCGCACCGGACGTCCCCAGCGTCGCGGTGGGCGGCGACCACGATTCCGAGACCACCTGGGACCAGCTGGAGAAGTCGGGCCTGCAGCTGCCCGACCTGACCACCACCGAGGTCGGCGGGCTGCTGGTGTCGGGAGCCAACGACCGGGAGCACAAGGCGCTCTTCGGGGCCCTGGTCAGCAACCGCTCCGGGATCTCCGAGCAGGAGCTCGGGGCCCGGTTGCGCGCCGAGGTCGACGAGCGCCCGGGCATCGTCGTGCTGCACCAGCCCGACGCGGCCGCCGGCTACCTCGGTCTGGACTCCCTGGCCCCCGTACGGGCCCTGGGCACGTCGGACCCCGAGCACCTCACCACGCCCTACGACGACGGCATCCCCGACCAGGTGCCGGGCATCGTCAGCATCGGCCACCTGCACCAGACCGACGGTCCCTGGGTGCTGTGGAACACCGACGGGGGCAGCCTGACCTGGACCGTCGTGGACCAGCTCGGCACCTCCGGCGGTGTGGAGAACCACCCGACCTTCAACCGGTTCAGCACCCCGGTCTCGGTGCCGCTGCGGCCGATCTCGGTCCGCCTGCAGTACCTGGACTCCACGTCCGGGCTGCAGACCGGCTACGCCACCCTGACCTGCTCCCTGGACGCGGAGTGCCGGCTGACCGGCCGCACCGACGTGGGTCTCCCCGGCGGCCAGCCGCTCGACGTCGTGGTCGGGGCCCAGGACGAGCCGGCCGGCCAGGCCCGGGGCCAGTCCACGGGCCCGTCGGGCTCGCGCGGGCAACGGGCGGGCACCATGGGTCGATGACGACCGCCTCCCCGACCGATCCCGGCACGACCCTGAGGATCCCGCTGGTCCAGGTCGACGCGTTCGCCGACCGGCTCTTCGAGGGCAACCCCGCGGCCGTCATGCCCTTGGAGGACTGGCTGCCCGACGCCGTCCTGCAGCAGCTGGCGGCGGAGAACAACCTGTCCGAGACCGCGTTCCTGGTCGACCGGCTCCCCGAGGGGGTCGAGGCCGCCGCCGATCCCGGCCGGCCGACCGCGCACCTGCGTTGGTTCACCCCCACGGTCGAGGTCGACCTGTGCGGGCACGCGACGCTGGCCGCGGCGTCGTACCTGCTCGGAGACGTGCACCCCGGGGCGAGCGGCGTCCGGCTCTGGTCCCGCAGCGGGTGGCTCGGGGTGGACCGGGCGGGCGAGGACGCCTTCACCCTGGACTTCCCCACCCAGGCGCCCGTCCCCGTCACCGCGCCTCCGGGGCTCGACGAGGCTCTCGGCGTCCCGGTGCTGGAGACCCTCCAGGGTCGCGGCGAGGACCTGGTCTGCGTGGTCGCCGACGCAGCCGCGGTCGGGGCGGTCCGGCCCGACCTCGCCGCACTGGCGAGCCTCCCGGCGCGGGGGGTGGTCGTGACCGCCTCCGGCGAGGGCACGGCGTACGACTTCGTCTCGCGGTTCTTCGCCCCGCAGTCGGGGATCGGCGAGGACCCGGTGACCGGCTCGGCGCACTCCCAGATAGCGACCCTGTGGGCGACGCGACTGGGCCGCGACGAGCTCGTGGCCCGGCAGCTGTCGGCGCGCGGCGGCACCGTGCGGTGCCGGGTGGCGGGCGAGCGGACGTTCCTCACCGGGACCTGCCGGCGCTACCTCGAGGGCGTCGTCACCCTGCCGTGAACCGCGGGTGCGGCGGGGCCTACCGTCGTCGTCATGACTCAGGAGGCCCTGCACGAGATCGGCCGTCGCCGGGCCTGGCTGATCTGGGGGGTCGCCCTCTCGGTGTACGTCCTCGCGGTGTTCAACCGCAGCTCGTTGGGTGTCGCGGGCCTGCTCGCCGCGGACCGGTTCGACATCAAGGCCACCGAGCTGGCCTCCTTCACCGTGCTCCAGCTCTTCGTCTACGCCGGGATGCAGGTGCCCGTCGGCGTCCTGCTGGACCGGTTCGGCTCGCGGACCATGCTGGTTTCCGGGCTGGTGCTGATGACCGCGGGCCAGCTGCTCTTCGCCTTCGCCCACAGCTTCCCGGCCGGCCTGGCGGCCCGGGCCGTGGTCGGGGCGGGGGACGCCACGATCTTCATCAGCGTGATGCGCCTGATCGCGATCTGGTTCCTGGTCCGGCAGGGACCCGTGGTGGTCCAGCTGACCGGTCAGGTCGGCCAGCTCGGGGCGGTGGCTGCGGCTGCGCCGCTGTCCCTGGCCCTGCACCAGCTGGGCTGGACGGCCTCGTTCGCCGGGGCCTCGACCCTCGGGGTGGTGCTCCTCGTCCTCGTCCTGGCCCTGGTCAAGGACTCTCCGTACCCCGCGGTGGAGCCGGTCAAGATCAAGATGGCCAGCCTGGGCCGCTCCCTGCGGCTGGTGTGGGGCAACCCCGGGACCCGGCTCGGCCTGTGGTCGCACTTCACCGCGCAGTTCTCCGGCACCGTCTTCGCCCTGCTGTGGGGCTTCCCGTTCCTGGTCAAGGGCCAGGGGCTGTCGACGGGCACGGCCAGCCTGCTGCTCACCCTGATGACCGTCACCGTGCTGTTCGCCGGACCGTCGCTGGGCCGGCTCGTGAGCCGGATCCCGTTCTACCGCTCCTACATCGTCCTGACGATCGTCGCCGCCATCGTCGTGGCGTGGACCGTCGTCCTGCTCTGGCCGGGCCGCGCACCGCTGTGGCTGCTCGTCGTGATGGTGTGCGTGATGGCCGTGGGCGGCCCGGCCTCGATGGTGGCCTTCGACCTGGCCCGGACCTTCACCCCGATGGCCTCGCTGGGCCGGGCGACCGGCGTGGTCAACGTCGGCGGCTTCGTGGCCAGCCTGGCCACGATGGCCCTGATCGGCGTCGTCCTGGACCTGCGCGAGCCGCGGGGAGCCACGGCGTACGACCTGAGGGACTTCAAGGTGGCCCTGAGCGTGCAGTACCTCTTCTGGGCCCTCGGCGCCTTCCAGATCCTGCGCTACCGGCGCAAGGCGGTGGCCCACCTGCACCGGGTCCATCCCGGGGCCGTGGAGAAGCTCCAGCGCGGCGAGACCTTCGTGCACCCGGGTGTCGGTGACCACGAGGGCGTGTGAGGCTTCCGGACGCGGAACGTCCGGAAGCCCGCGTAGCCTCTCGCCCATGGCTATCGCTCGCTATCCCAGCACCGTCCTGGACTGTCCCGACCCGGCCGCTCTCGCCACCTTCTACGGCACGATGCTGGACTGGAAGATCGAGACGTCGTCGGACTGGGCCGACATCCGTGCCGACTACGGCCAGTGCATCTCGTTCCAGCAGGTGGCCGACCACCGGCCGCCGGTCTGGCCCTCGGCGGACCGCCCCCAGCAGTTCCACCTCGACGTGATGGTCGACGACCTCGACGAGGGGGAGGCGGCCGTCCTCGCGCTGGGCGCGACCAAGCCCGACCACCAGCCCGGGACGACGTTCCGGGTCTTCCTCGACCCGGCCGGGCACCCGTTCTGCCTCTGCGTGAGCTGAGCGGCTAGGCGGCCAGGTCGTCGGCCTCCGGCTCCACCGCCGCGGGTGCGGCTCCGGAGCCCCGGCGGGCGCGCGAGGCGGCCAGGACGGCGACGCCGAACGCGGTGAGGGCGAAGACCGCCGAGGTCAGGAAGGCGCTCTGCGCGCCGGGGAGGAACTCCCCGGGGCGTGCCCCGGCGGCGTACACCGAGACGATCACGGCCAGGCCGATCGCCCCGCCCAGCTGCTGGAAGGTCTGCAGCAGGCCGGAGGCGGACCCGGCGTGCTCGGGAGCCACGTCGGTCAGCACCGCCGAGGTGGCGGGCATGAAGACCAGGCCGGCCGAGAGGCCGTTGAGCAGCATCGGGCCGAAGGCCCCGCTGAGGTAGGTGTCGGACGCCGAGACCTGGCTGAGCCAGGCGAAGCTCGCGGCCAGACCGAGGGTGCCGACCACGAACATCGGCGTACGCCCGACCCGGCCCAGCAGCCAGGGCGTGAGCCGCGACATCGCGAAGATGCCCAGGGTCAGGGGCAGGAAGGCCAGCCCGGTGGCCAGCGGGCCGAAGCCGAGCTGGGACTCGAGGTACTGCACGGCGAGGAAGAACATCGACATCTGCCCGCCGACGACCAGGGCGATGACGGCCAGGCCGCTGAGCCGACGACGGCTGCGCAGCAGGACCGGCTGGATCATCGGGTGCGCGACCCGGGTCTCGGTCACGGCCAGCAGCGCCAGCAGCAGGCCGCCGAGAGCGAGGCCCCCGACGGTGCGCACGGACCACCAGCCCTCGGCGGGAGCGCCGATCAGGGCCCACACGACCGCTACGGCCCCGAGGGTGGCGCTGAGGGCGCCGACCACGTCGAAGCGGCCCGGACGCAGCGGGGTCTCGTCCAGCACCCGACGGGTCAGGGAGAGCACCGCGAGCCCGATCGGGATGTTGATGAACAGCGTCCAGCGCCAGGAGCCCAGGTCGGTGACGGCGCCGCCGAGGAGCAGGCCGAGCGACATGCCGCCGGAGGAGACGGCGCCGAACAGGGCCAGGGCCCGGTTCCGGGCCCACTCGTCCGGGGCGCTGGTGGTGAGCAGGGCGAGGACGCCGGGGGCGGCGAGCGCGGCGCCGAGGCCCTGGGCCCCCCGGGCGCCGACGAGCCACCCGGGGCTCTGGGCCAGGCCGCCGGCCAGGGAGGCCAGGGTGAACACGGCCAGCCCGACCTCGAAGGTCCGGCGGCGACCGAACACGTCACCGAGCCGGCCGCCGAGGAGCAGCAGCCCGCCGAAGGCCAGGGTGTAGGCGTTGAGCACCCAGGAGAGTCCGGCGGGACCGAACCCGAGGGCGTCGTCGATGTGCGGCAGGGCGACGTTCACGACCGTGGCGTCGAGGACCAGCATGAGCTGGGCCACCAGGACGACGGCGATCCCGGCGGCGGCCCGGCCGGCGTTCGGGGGCAGCTCGGTCGGCAGCTCCTGCCGGCGGCCGGGAGGTGCGGGGGTGGTGAGGGGCTGGGACATGGAGGTCACGTCCTGTTCTGGCCGATCCGGCCGACGTAGACTAAAGTGGAGAGCGACTCCGGTTCGCTGGCAACGATACGGAGACAGTCTCCGCTTAGCAAGTGTCAGCCGCCGTCACGTCCTGGGAGGTGCCCGATGCGCGCCGACGCGCAACGCAACCGCGACCGGATCGTGGAGGTCGCCCGTGAGGTCTTCCGCGAGCGCGGGTACGACGCCTCGCTCGACGAGGTGGCCAAGCGGGCCGGCGTCGGGCCGGGCACGCTTTACCGGCACTTCCCGACCCGGGAGAACCTGCTCGACGCGATCATGCAGAGCTGGGTGGACCGGGTCGACGAGGCCTCCGCCAAGGCCCTGGCCCACGAGGGCCCACCGCGTGACCTCCTGCTGGCCTGGTTCACCGCCTACGTCGCCCTGATCAGCCTGCACAAGGGCGGACCGGCCAAGATCACGTCCGCGCTGGGCCACGAGGACTCTCCGATCGCGGCCAAGTGCCAGGTCCTCACCGGGGCGAACGACCGCGTGGTGGCGCGGCTGCGGGACGAGGGGGCCCTGCGCCCCGACGTCGACAGCGTCCACATGTGCCGGCTCGTCGGTGCGGTGGCCGCCGTCGCCGACCAGGGCGACCTCGACGCGGGTGCGGTACGTCCGCTGCTCGACGTCGTGGTGGACGGGCTGCTGCTGCCCGGCTGAGTGCCCGACCCGGTCGCGTTCTCGTCGCGGCGCCGATAAACCACTTTGTCCAGCCAGGCAAGCGCTCTAGCCTCGTTGCTCGTGGACATCCGAGAGATCGACGAGGCCGGCCTGGCCGACGACGCCCTGATGCGCGAGTTCTACGACCTCGGTCGTCGGGCGCAGCTGCACGGCCGCCCCCACGCGCCCTTCTGGTCCCTCGAGGAGTTCCTCGGCGCCATCCGGGCCGACGACATGGGCGAGCGGCAGGAGCTGTTCGCGGCGTACGACGGCGACCGGATGGTCGGCCACGCCGTGCTGTGGTCGTTCCTGCTCGACAACACCGACAAGGCCTACTTCGACGTCGCCGTGGACGTCCCCGACCGTCGGCGCGGCATCGGCCGGGCGCTGGTCGAGCACGTGGAGAGGATCGTGGCCAAGGACGGTCGGCCCCTTCTCCTGTCGGCCGCCAAGCTCCCCTTCGACGACCGCGAGACCCATGCCTACCGCCGGTTCGCCGAGGCCTGCGGCTACGGGCTCTCCAACTACGAGGTGGTGCGCCACCTCGACCTCCCGGTCCCCGACGACACCGTCCAGGCCTGGATCGACCAGGCCGCGCCGCGCCACACCGGCTACACGATCGAGACGTACGTCGGTGCGGTCCCCGACGAGCTGGTCGAGTCGCTGTGCGTGCTGCTCGGACTGCTGGCCGTGGACGCGCCGACCGGGGCCGTGGACTTCGAGGAGGAGGCGATGACCCCGCAGCGGTACGCCGAGATGGTGTCCAGGACCGACGCGATGGGGCGGGCCCGCTACGAGACGGTGGCCCTGACCCCGGACCGGCAGGTGGTCGCGCAGTCCACCCTCGCGGTCTCCCGCGACGGCGGCCCGACGGTCTTCCAGTGGGGCACCTTCGTGCACCGAGAGCACCGCGGTCACAGCCTCGGGCTGGCTACCAAGGCGGTCAACCTCCGCGCCGTCCAGGAGGCGTACGACGGCAAGGAGGTCGTGGTGACCCAGAACGCCGAGACCAACGACCACATGGTCTCGATCAACGTGCTGATGGGGTTCCGACCGATCGAGGTCAGCGCGGAGTTCGTCAAGCACCTCTGACGCTCGGTCAGGACCGCGGTCGGTGCAGGGTCTGCAGCCGGCCCCCGTCCAGGGGTGTGGTCCGCCAGGACACCGACGCCTGCCCGGAGCCGACCGAGCAGGTCAGGTCCAGGCGGTGCGGGGTCTCCAGGAAGACCACCTCGGCGCGGAAGGTGTCCGCGTCCACCCAGCCGCCGGACGCCGCGACCGGCACCGGCGCGCCGTCGCCGCCCCGCGGCTCGGAGGTCACCCACCGGCCGGGCTCGACCGGGAAGGTGACGCCGTCGTCGGCCTCGCTCAGGGTGACCCGGGTCCCGCCGGTGTCGCGGTGCAGGCCCACCGACACGAAGGACGTCGGAGCCCCCTCCGGTGTGCCGTCGGGTGGTCCGACCCGGAAGTGTCCTCCGGTGCGGTCGGCCGGGCCGGCGCCCGCGGTGACCGGGGTCGGGAGGGCGAGGTCCCGCAGGCGCCGGTCCAGCTCTGCCTGCCGGCGTTCGTCGACCGGGGAGTCGTCGAGGCCCGGCAGCAGGTGGGCCCACAGGTGGTCCAGCACCGCCTGCATCGCCTCGGTGCCGCCGGTCATCGCCACGACGGTGTCCTGCTCGGGCAGGACCACGCAGAACTGGCCGAAGGCACCGTCGCCGCGGTAGCCGTGCCGGGCCATCCAGAAGCAGAAGCCGTAGCCCTGCGCCCAGTCGGGGTTGGTCTCGACCGGGGCGGTGTCGACCTGGTGCGAGGT
This sequence comes from uncultured Actinomycetota bacterium, assembly GCA_963843825.1. Lineage (GTDB taxonomy): Bacteria > Actinomycetota > Actinomycetes > Propionibacteriales > Nocardioidaceae > Marmoricola_A. The sequence goes on along the minus strand of CAWJLZ010000013.1, from coordinate 373,798 downwards.
CGCCTGCGCGACGTAGTCCTCGGCGATCAGCTGCGCCCCGTCCCACCGACCGCCCTGGAGGTGCAGCAGCCCCAGCTTGGCCACGTCCTCGGTCCGGGCGAACAGGCCGCTGAAGCCCTGCTCCCGACCGGGCGGCCAGGTCAGCCAGCCGATCTCGCCGATCCCGAGCGGGTCGAGCAGCCGGGGGCGCAGGTACTCGCTCAGCGCCGTCCCGGCGGCGCGCTGGAGGATGGCGCCCACCGTGTAGGTGCACGGTTGGCTGTAGGCGAAGACGCTCCCGGGGGCCTGGGCCGGCGGGGCGAGCAGGAAGCCGCGCACCGGTTCGTGCGGGTCGTTGGCCAGCGCCGTCTCACGCATCTCGCGTCCGTGACCGCTGGCCATGGAGGCCAGGTGCCGCACGGTGATCGAGCGGCTGCCCGGATCGGTGATCTCGTCGTCGAGCTCGGGGAAGTGCGACAGCACGGTGTCGTCGAGACCCACCAGGCCCTCGGCCACCCCGAAGGCCAGCGCGGTGGAGGTGAAGCTCTTGCTGAGCGAGTAGAGCAGGCGGGGTCGGTCCGGGGTGTGGGGTGCCCACCACCCCTCGGCCACGACAGCACCGTGACGGACCACCATGAGGCTGTGCAGCTCGACGTCGGGGTCCGCCTCCACCGCGTCGACGAACGCCAGCACCGCAGCGGGGTCGACCCCGTGGTCGGTCGGCGCCCGACGGGGCAGCGGGCCTGGGCTCACCCGGCGTCCAGCTCGCGGGCGGCCCGGGTCAGCCAGGTCAGGGCGCGGACCGACTCCCAGCTCCCCGGCTTCAGCTCCCGCGACGCGGTCAGCGCCGAGGCGTACAGACTCTCCGCCTCAGGGCGGCCCCGGGCCTCGACGGACAGCATCGCGAGCGCCTCGACACTCTCCCAGGTCCCGGGCTTGAGGCCCGCGGCGGCCCCCAGGGCCAGGTCCAGGGGTGAGCGGTCACCCTCGCGTCGTCCGAACACGGTCGTCCTCCTCGCTGCGGTCAGCCGAAGGCTACCCCCGCCCGACTGACCCCGCCGGGAGCACGACCGGAGAGGCGGTGGCCGCGACGATCTCGTCGAGGCTGACGTCCGGCGCGGTCTCGACGAGCGTGAAGGTCCCACCGGCGACGTCGAGCACCCCGAGGTCGGTGATCACCCGGGACACCACGCCCCGGCCGGTGAGCGGCAGGTCGCAGTCGGTGACCAGCTTGGAGGCCCCGGTGCGGGTCTGGTGCTCCATGAGCACGACGACCCGACGGGCCCCGCTGACCAGGTCCATCGCCCCGCCCATGCCCTTGACCATCGCCCCGGGCACCATCCAGTTGGCCAGGTCCCCGTTCGCGGCGACCTGCATGCCGCCGAGGATGGCCACGTCGATGTGACCGCCGCGGATCATCGCGAAGCTGAGCGGGGAGTCGAAGAACGACGAGCCGGGCAGCACGGTGACGGTCTGCTTCCCGGCGTTGACCAGGTCGGGGTCGACCTCGTCGTCGTAGGGGAACGGGCCGACGCCGAGGATGCCGTTCTCGGCGTGCAGGGTCACCGTCGACCCCTCGGCGAGGTAGTTGGGGATCAGGGTGGGCAGGCCGATGCCGAGGTTGACGTACTCCCCGTCGTGCAGCTCGTGGGCCGCGCGGGCGGCCATCTCCTCACGGGTCCAGGCCATCTCAACGGCTCCCTTCCGGTCGGGGGCGGGTGGTGCGCTTCTCGATGTCCTTCGTGGCGGCCTGCTCGGGGGTGAGGGCGACGACGCGCTGCACGAAGACCCCGGGCAGGTGCACCGCGTCCGGACCGATCTCCCCGAGCTCCACGACGCGCTCGGCCTCGACGATCGTCAGCCGTCCGGCCATCGCGGCGGCCGGGTTGAAGTTCCGGGCCGCGGCGTGGAAGACGCAGTTGCCCGCCCGGTCGGCCACCGCCGCCCGGACCAGGGCCACGTCGGTGACGATGCCCTCCTCGAGCACCATGTCGGTGCCCGCGAACGTGCGGACCTCCTTGGGCTCCGAGGCCAGGGCAACGGTGCCGTCGGGGTGGTAGCGGTAGGGCAGGCCGCCCTCGGAGACCAGGGTGCCCACCCCGGTCGGGGTGAAGAAGGCGCCGATCCCGGCCCCGCCGGCCCGCAAGCGCTCGGCCAGGGTGCCCTGCGGGGTGAGCTCGACGGTCAGCTCCCCGGAGAGGTACTGCCGGGCGAACTCCTTGTTCTCCCCGACGTACGAGGCGACCACGCGGCTGATCCGGCACTGCTCCAGCAGCAGCCCCAGACCGGCGCCGTCGACGCCGCAGTTGTTGGAGACCACGGTGAGGTCGTCGGCACCCTGCTCGAGCAGCGCCGAGATCAGGAACCACGGGATGCCGGAGAGGCCGAACCCGCCGACGGCCAGGCTCGCGCCGGACGCGATGTCGGCCACCGCGGTGGCGGCGTCGGCGACGACCTTGTCGAGGCTCACCGGACCGCCTCGAAGACCGCGGCGAGGCCCTGGCCGCCGCCGATGCACATCGTCTCCAGGCCGTAGCGGCTGCCGCGGCGCCACATCTCGTGGGCCATCGTGGCCAGGATGCGCCCGCCGGTCGCCCCGACCGGGTGGCCCAGGGAGATGCCGGAGCCGTTGGGGTTGAGCCGCTCGTCGAGCGGGTCGAGCTTCCACTCCCGCAGCACGGCCAGCACCTGCGCGGCGAACGCCTCGTTGAGCTCGATCAGGTCGAGGTCGTCCATCCCCAGCCCGGCCCGCTCCAGCGCGGCGGCGGTGGCCGGTACCGGCCCGATGCCCATCACCTCCGGTCCGACCCCGGCCACGGCCCAGGAGCGCAGGACCAGCATCGGGGTGAGGCCGCGGCGCTCGGCCTCGGCGCGGGTGGTGACCACGCACAGCGCGGCGCCGTCGTTCTGGCCCGAGGCGTTGCCCGCGGTCACCGTGGAGTCGGGGTCGATCCTGAGGCGCACCGGGCGCAACCGGGCCAGGTCCTCGGCGGTGGTGCCCGCACGGGGGTGCTCGTCGCGGTCGACGACCAGGTCGTCCTGGCCCCGTCGGCCGGGCACGGTCACCGGGACCAGCTCGTCGGCGAACCGCCCCTCCTCGTGGGCGGCGACGGCGCGCTGCTGCGAGCGCGCGGCCAGCTCGTCCTGCTCCTCGCGGCCGATCGCGTAGTCCTTGCGCAGGTTCTCGGCCGTCTCCAGCATCCCGCCGTGCACCGGGTGGAACCGGCCGCCGGCGGTCTCCCGGGCGCGGTCCAGGCGGTCCATCAGGTCGATCCCGCCCATCCTCACCCCCGTCCGCAGCCCGGTCGCGTAGTGCTCCACCTGGGACATCGACTCGGTCCCGCCGGCCACCACCACCCGGGCGGCGCCGGTGGCGACCTGGCCCGCGGCGTAGAGCACGGCCTGGAGGCCCGAGCCGCACCGGCGGTCGACCTGGAGACCCGGGACACCGGTGCCCAGGCCGGCGTCGAGCGCGGCGATCCGGCCGACGGCCGGGGCCTCGCCGGAGGGGTTGCACTGGCCGAGCACCACGTCGTCGACGTCGCCCTCGCCGAGCCCGGTCCGGCGGACCAGCTCGGTGAGCACCGTCGTGGCCAGCTCGGTCGCGGTCAGCGGGGCCAGCACGCCGCCGAAGCGGCCCACCGGCGTGCGGAGGGGTTCACAGATCACCACGTCGTCCATGCCCTCACGCTAGGCTGGATCGGCAAGAGGGAGAAGTATCCGTATCGGTTCGATCAAGACTCTGCGAATATGAGTCGTGGAACTTCGCCATCTCCGGTACTTCGTGGCCGTCGCCGAGGAGCGCCACTTCGGCCGGGCCGCGGCCCGGCTGCACATCGCCCAGCCCCCGCTCTCCCAGCAGGTCCGCCGGCTGGAGGAGGACCTGGGGGTGACCCTGCTGCACCGCACCACCCGGCGGGTCGACCTCACCGCGGCGGGGGCGGCGTACCTTGACCGGGCCCGGGAGATCCTCCGCTCGGTCGACGAGGCCGGCCACGAGGCCCAGCGGGTCGGCGCCGGGCTGGTCGGCCGGCTCGCCGTCGGCTGCGTGGGGTCCGCGACGTACACGCTGCTGCCGACCCTGGCCCGCCGGCTCCGCGAGGAGCTCCCCGAGGTCGACGTGTCCTTCCGCGGGGAGATGCTCGTGCCCGAGCTGGTCGCGGCCCTGGGCCGGGGACGCCTCGACCTGGCCCTGGTGCGGCCCCCGGTCGACGACGCAGCGGTCGTGCTCCGGCCGCTGCGCCAGGACCGGCTCGTCGTCGCGGTCCCCGCGGGTCACCGGCTCGCCGACCGGGTCCGGGTGCGGGTCGGGGACCTGCGCGAGGAGGACCTCGTGGTCCACGCCGGGGCCGGCCGCTCGGTGATGCACGAGGTGGTCCTGCGGCTGTGCCGCGAGGCCGGGTTCGTCCCGCGGGTGCGGCACGAGGTCGCCGAGACCTCGACCCTGGTCACCTTCGTCGCCGCGGGGCTGGGCTGCGCCGTGGTGCCCGAGCCGGTCTCCGCGCTCGGCATCCCCGGGGTGGCCTACCGGCCGCTGGTCCCCGCCTCCGCCCGGGTCGGTCTGGCCGCGGCCACCCGCAGCGACGACGACGCGCCCCACCTGGCCCGCGCGCTCGCGGTGCTGGCCGACCTCAGTGCATCGCCGGCCGGGTGACCTCCACGCCCTCCAGCGCCGGCACGACCTGCTCGCCCACCCGTCGGGCCCAGGCCGCACCGTCGTCGGCGTCGGGAGGTCCCACCCACACCCGGCTGACCCCGAGGCGGGCGTAGGTCTGCATGGTCCGCAGGAAGCCGTCGGGGTCGGCCAGGGGGTCGGTGCCGCTGACCACGGTCACGGCCACCTCGGCCGGGTCCCGGCCCAGGTCGGCACAGTGCCGGTCCAGCACCGCGACCTTGTGGGCCAGGACGTCCTCGCCGGCGTCGAAGAGGTTGCAGGCGTCGGCGTACGTCGCGACCAGGCGGAGCGTCTTCTGCTCGCCCATCCCGCCGACCAGCACCGGGATGCCTCGCTCGCGCAGCGGCCGGGGGCGGCAGACCGTCTCGGCCAACCGGTAGTGCCGGCCCTCGAACGGACCGTCGTCGGTGCCCCACAGCTGCCGGCAGGCCTGCAGGGTCTCCTCGAGCCGCTCGAAGCGCTCGGCCAGGGGCGGGAACGGCACGCCGAGCCCGACGTGCTCGCGTTCGTACCAGGCCGCGCCGATGCCCAGGAAGGCCCGGCCGCCGGACAGCACGTCGAGGGTGCTGACGATCTTGGCCAGCAGCCCCGGGTGCCGGTAGGTCACCCCGGTGACAAGCAGGCCCAGGTCGAGCCGCTCGGTGACCGCGGCGAGGAAGCCCAGGCTGGTGTACCCCTCCAGCATCGGCTCGGCCGGTCCGCCGAGGTCCTCCATCTGGAACCAGTGGTCCATCAGCGTCATCGCCGCGAAGCCACCCTCCTCGGCGGCGACCGCGGTGTCCCGCAGCGTGGTGGCGACGACCGCGGCGTCCCGGGGGAACCTCGCGTGGTGGAGGGCGATCTCCATCGGAACCCCGACTGTCAGTGGTCCAGCACGAAGACGGCGACGGTGCGTGCCGGCACCTCGAAGGTACCGGTCGCCGCGTCGTGGCCGGACTCCGTGACCACGGGGTCGGCCCCCCGGGCCAGCACGGGGTGCAGCGTGAACGGCTGCCCCTTCGTCCCGGTCAGGGTCTGGCTGGTGGCCGCGTCGGAGGCGTTGAAGACCACGACGACCCGGTCGAGCCGGGGGTCGACGTCACGGCCGGGCCGGTCGTCGACCGACATCACGATCACCCCGGGCGTCTGGTCGGGGCCACCGAGGGGGAAGCGCACCTTCTGCTCGACCCGGTCCGCGGTGCCCAGGTGGAACAGCGGGGTGCTCGCCCGGACCGCGAGCAGGTCCTCGGCGCGGTGCTGGGCCGAGGCGATGTCGCCGGGCGTGGGGACCAGTGCGGGGTCGGCCAGCAACGGCCGCATGAAGTCCCACTTCGACTCGTTGTCCGCCGCCGGCGGCAGGCCGCGGGCGAAGCCGTTGGTCGAGCGCGTCCAGTCCAGCACGTTGAACCAGTCGCCGGAGTTGTAGCTGTTGCGGTCCAGCGACTTGCTGCGCAGCATCTCGCCGCCCGCGTGCCAGAACGAGACGCCCTGGCCGAGCGCGGTGGTGGCGAGGGCCAGCGTCTGCATCCGGATCCGGTCCTCCCTCGAGGTCGACTCCGGGAGCTTGAAGGCCAGGGCGTCGAAGAGGGTCTCGTTGTCGTGCGCCTCGACGTAGCTGATCACCTCCTGCGGGTCGGTGGTGTAGCCGGTGGGCGAGCCGTTGTAGTCGACCTCGGCGCCGGTGACGCGGTGGCCGAACCGGTCGGTGAGCACGTAGTCGCGCAGGTTCCCGGTCAGGCCGACCTTGATCTGGTCCTGGCTGAGCAGCAGGCGGGCGAGCTGCTCGGCCTCGGTGCCGTTCGCGGCGTCACCGTTGGGGTCGGTGTAGAGCCCGCTGGCGAAACCCTGGATGCCGGGGTCCTCGTCGAAGGGCCCGCCGCCCCGGACCGCGTCGCGGAGCCGGTCGTTGAACGTCCCGATGCCGGTGCCGGCCATGTTGCGCTGGGTGGCCTGGACGAAGCGGGCGTCGTCGGCGACCTCGCCGAAGTTCCAGCCCTCGCCGTACAGGTAGACCTCACGGCCGTCGACCCCGTCCTTGCGGACCGTGAGCCGGTCCAGGGCGTGCCGCAGACGGACCATCGCCGCGCGCGGCTGGTGGCCCATCAGGTCGAAGCGGAAGCCGTCGACCTTGTACTCCGTCGCCCAGGTCAGCACCGAGTCGACCATGAGCTTCTCCATCATGGCGTGCTCGGTCGCGGTGTTCGCGCAGCACGTGGAGGTCTCCAGCGCCCCGGCCGCGCTGAGCCGCTGGTAGTAGCCCGGCACCACCTGGTCGAGGACCGACTTGGGGTCCTGGCCCGCGGCCGGGGTGTGGTTGTAGACCACGTCCATCACCACGCGCAGCCCGGCGTGGTTGAGCCCGGACACCATCTGCCGGAACTCCCGGGTCCGGGCTCCGCCCCGCGGGTGGGTGGCGTACGAGCCCTCCGGCGTCGTGTAGTGCAGCGGGTCGTAGCCCCAGTTGAAGCCGTCCTCGTCGGCCACCGCGCTCACGCAGGCCTGCTGCTGCTCGCTGTCGGGGGCGAAGGAGGGCAGGTCGCACGCCGGCTCGGCCTGCCGGGCGCGCCGCTCCTCGATCGTGGCGATGTCGTTGACCGGCAGCAGGTGGACCGTGGTCAGCCCGGCCCGTGCCAGGCGGGCCAGGTGCCGCATCCCGTCAGCCTTCTGGTGGGCGAACGCTCGGTAGGTGCCGCGCTGGCCGGCCGGGACGGTGCGGTCCGAGATCGAGAAGTCGCGTACGTGCAGCTCGTAGATGGTGGAGTACTCCGGCCGGGGCAGGCGCGGCTTGTGCAGGTGCTTCCACCCGCGGGGCCGGAGCGCCCGGGCGTCGAGGTCGACGAGCACCGAGCGGCGCGAGTTCGTGGTCAGGCCCAGGGAGTACGGGTCGGTGACGTGGTTGGTGACCACGGCGTCCAGGGCGGGCACGTAGACCTTCACCGCGAACCGGTACGTCGCGCCGCGCCACCCGCGGTGGCCGCGCACCGACCACACGCCGTCGCGGTCCCGGCGCATCGCGACCGTGCGGGAGGGTCGCCGCCCCGCCGGGTCGAGCTCGAGCCTGACCCGCTTGGCGGTCGGCGCCCACACCGCCACGGTCGGGCGGCGGTGCGTCCAGGTGGGGCCGAGGTCCGCCGAGCGCGCGCCGTCGTACACGTCGTCGAGGACACCGGGGACCTGCACCCCGGTCTGCGCGAGCAGGTCGCCGTCCGCGTCGTACGCCGCGACCAGGAGCTGGCCGCGCAGCAGCCGGCGCACGTCGGCGCCCGGGCCGACCCGGTAGGCGGCGTAGTCGGCCAGCTGCGGGAAGCGGCGGAGCACCCCGGCCGGGAGCCCCTCGTCGACCTCGGCGAGCGCGGTCCCCCCGCGACGGCGACTCCAGGTCGGCCAGGGTGAGACCGCCGCGGGGGGCGGAGAACAGCCGGAGCTCGGCGGCGCCGGGGAGGCCGGAGGTGTCGTAGGCGACCAGGTCGTGCCGCACCCACTGCGCGGAGGCGTCGGAGCCGATCGCGGGGACCAGGTCGGTGGAGATGACGTGGGTGGCGTGGTCGTAGGTGAACGTCACCGGGCCGCCCGGGGCGGTCAGACCGATGTCGCTGCCGCCGCCGGCGGCGCCGTAGCTCTCGTCCCAGGAGTCGTCCAGCGCGGCCTTGAAGGCGTACTGCCCCGCCGGGACGTCGAAGGTGCCGGCGAAGACCCCGGGCGAGCCGTCGACGGCGTCGAGGTGCGTCGCCGCGCAGTCCGGCTGCCAGTCGCCCGGACACCCGAGCTCGGACTGCAGGTCCCCGGCCAGCGTGACGGTCGACGGGACCGGGGTGTGGTCGGCCGCGGCCGGTCCGGCGGAGGCGACCAGACCGCCGGCGGCGGTGGCGACGCCGAGGACGAGGGTGAGCAGGGGACGAGGGGCGCGGCGCATGAGGACTCCCGGAAGACGCTCGACGTGGCGTGCGTCACTCTGGCCCCGCGACCCCCTCGGGGTCAATGCGTCGGGTCGTGCCGGACGGCAGGTGCGCGGTGAAGGTGGTCCCGCCGTGCTCGTTGCCGGTGGCCCGGATCGTCCCACCGTGCGCCCGGAGGATCTCGCGCGTGACGGCGAGGCCCAGGCCCGCACCGCGGATCGCACGGTCCCGCGCGGTGGTGGCCCGGAAGAACCGGTCGAAGATCAGGTCGAGCTCGCCGGGGTCCACCCCGATCCCGGTGTCGGCCACGCAGAGCCCCACGCCGTCCGGGTCGCGACGGGTCCGGACCTCGACGTGACCGCCGTTGCCGGTGTACTTCACCGCGTTGCCGAGCAGGTTGTCGACGACCTGGCCGATCCGGCGCGGGTCGCAGCGGACGGCCGGGCCGGCGGCCAGGTCGAGGCTGAGGCGCACCTCGGCGCGGTCGAAGGCGGGGGCGTGCTCGGCCGCCGCGCGACGGACCAGGGCGTCGAGGTCCAGGAGTCCGCGGTGCTCGATCCGTAGCCCGGCGTCGTCCTCGGCCAGTTCGAAGAGGTCGTCGACGATCTGCGACATCTCGGCGGTCCGGCGCACGATCGCCCGCAGCGAGACCCGGTCGGCCGTCGACAGGGTGCCCGACGTCGCGAGCAGCTGGGCGTAGCCGGTGATCACCGTGAGCGGCGTGCGCAGCTCGTGGCTGACCACGGCGGTGATCTCGCTCGTGAGCTCGTCGAGCTCGCGGACCCGACGCTGGTGCTCGTGCTCCAGGGTCGTGCGGGCGACCTCGGCGGTGGCCGCGGTGGCGAGGTCGGTCAGCAGGCCGAGGTCGTCGGCGGTCCACGGCCGGGGTGTGCGGTGGATCAGGCAGAAGGCGCCCACCGCGGTCCCGTCGGGCGCGTGCAGCGGGACCGCGGCGTACGCCGCGACCCCCAGGTCGGCGATCGGCGCCGTGCCGCCCGACCCGGTCAGGGCACGGACGTCGTCCACCACGAGCGGGCGGTCGCCCTGCACCACCTGGGCGCAGAACGACGGGGCCGGTGGGCCGTGCGGGGACTGCTGCGGCAGGCCCCAGGGCTCCGACAGCCCGTGCGTCCCGACCACGACGTGCTGCGCGGGACCGACCGTGGACACCAGGGTGACCATCGCTGCGGTGGACCCGGTGGCGCGGACGGCGGCGCGGGCCAGGGCGTCGAGCCCCGAGGACGCCTCCCGACGGGCCGGTCGCGGGGTGGCCGGTGAGGTCGCGGTGACCGGGAGGGTCGCAGTGGCCTCGACGCTCGGAGCGGTGGGGACGGCGGACGGCACGGTGCCCTCCTCTCCCGGTCGACGGGGCAACGCGGACGACGCTAGGTCACCGCCGCCGGGGATTCCTCGCAAAGCGCGCATGTCATGACTTAGGTCCCTGTCCTGCTCAGGTTTTCGCCGTGGAGAGGCGGCGGGCGGCGGTCGGACCCGGCCGCGGGCGACCCAGGTCACCCTCCCGGGGTGCGTCCGGGGCCCCGGACCGGGGACAATGTCAGAGGACGTGGCACACGCGAGAGGTGAGGACATGGCGGACGGCAGCTCGACCAGCGGCACCGACAACGGCGGGACGACCCGGCACCGGGTCGTGGTGATCGGTTCCGGCTTCGGTGGCCTCTTCGCCACCAAGGCCCTCAAGCGGGCCGACGTCGAGGTCACGATGGTGGCCAAGACCAGCCACCACCTCTTCCAGCCCCTGCTCTACCAGGTGGCCACCGGCATCCTGTCCCAGGGGGAGATCGCGCCGCCGACCCGTGAGGTGCTGGCCGACCAGAAGAACGCCCGGGTCATCCTGGGCGAGGTCACCGCCGTGGACCTCGAGGCCCGGACCGTCACCTCGCACGTCCTGGGTCGCCGCACGGTCACGGCCTACGACTCACTGATCGTGGCCGCGGGCGCGGGGCAGTCGTACTTCGGCAACGACCACTTCGCCACCGACGCCCCCGGCATGAAGAGCATCGACGACGCCCTGGAGCTGCGCGGCCGGATCTTCGGGGCCTTCGAGCTGGCCGAGCTCGCCGACAGCGAGGAGGAGATCCAGCGCCTGCTCACCTTCGTGGTGGTCGGCGCGGGACCCACCGGCGTGGAGATGGCCGGTCAGATCGCCGAGCTCTCGCACCGCACGCTCAACAAGGACTTCCGTCGGATCAACACGCGCTCGGCGCGGGTGATCCTGCTCGACGCTGCGCCCCAGGTGCTGCCGCCCTTCGGCAAGAAGCTCGGGGAGAAGACCCAGACCTCGCTGGAGAAGCGCGGCGTGGAGGTCCACCTCGGCGCGATGGTGGTCGACGTCGACGAGTTCGGTCTCGAGACCAAGGACAAGGAAGGCCGGTTGACGCGGATCGAGGCGGCCACCAAGGTGTGGGCCGCCGGGGTGCAGGCCAGCCCGCTGGGCAGGACCCTGTCGGAGCAGACGGGGGCGCCCCTGGACCGGGCCGGCCGGATCAGCGTCAACCCCGACCTGACCCTGCCCGGGCACCCGGAGGTGTTCGTGGTGGGCGACATGATCAACCTCGACCACCTTCCCGGCGTGGCCCAGGTGGCCATCCAGGGTGCGAAGTACGCCGCCAAGGAGATCAGGAACCGCGAGGCCGACAAGGCTCCCCAGGGGCCGTTCAAGTACTTCGACAAGGGGTCGATGGCCACCATCTCCCGGTTCAGCGCCGTGGCCCTGGTGGGGCCGCTGAAGCTGTCGGGGTTCATCGCCTGGGTGATGTGGCTGGCGGTGCACCTGGTCTACCTCACCGGCTTCAAGAACCGGCTCTCCGCGCTCGGGCACTGGTTCGTCAGCTTCATCGGCAACGGCCGCTCGGAGCGCACCTCGACCGAGCAGCAGGTCTTCGCGCGCAACGCGATGAACCGGTTGCAGGGCGGAGCCTCGGACCTGGTGACCACCCCCGGGCTGTACGACGCGACCCGGGCGCTGATCGACGAGAGCCGGCGGGCCGAGCTGGAGGCGACGGCCGCCGAGGAGGCGCGGCTCACCGACGACGGCGAGCGCGGCCGCAAGGAGACCGCGGGTCGGGTCTGACGTCCGACCTGCGGATGGGGCGGGTCCAGGGCTGTTTGTCGGACCCCGTGGGATGGTACGACGGGGGAAGGACGCGCTCGTCGACGAAGGGATCCACCCATGACCGCCACGATCGACACCCCCGGACTGCTCAAGGAGCTCGACGGGGTGGTGGAGGACAACCTCAACCGACACCTCGCCGTGGCCAAGGAGTGGATGCCCCACGAGTACGTCCCGTGGAGCGACGGGCGGAACTTCGCGCTCCTCGACGGTGAGCCCTGGTCGGTCGAGCAGTCCAGCCTCTCGCCGATCGCGCGGACCGCGCTCGAGGTCAACCTGCTCACCGAGGACAACCTGCCCAGCTACCACCGCGAGGTGGAGCGGGCCTTCGGTCGCGACAGCGCCTGGGGCACCTGGGTCAACCGGTGGACGGCCGAGGAGGGCAGGCACGCGTTCTGCATCCGTGACTACCTGCTCGTGACGCGCGGGGTCGACCCCGACGAGCTGGAGCGGGCCCGGATGGAGACCATGGAGGCCGGCTACGACTCCGGCGACAAGCCGCTGCTCAACGTGTGCGCGTACGTGTCCTTCCAGGAGCTGGCGACCCGGGTCTCGCACCGCAACACCGGGCACTTCAGCGAGGACCCGGTGGCCGACAAGCTCCTGGCCCGGGTGGCCAAGGACGAGAACCTGCACATGATCTTCTACCGCAACATCGTCCAGGCCGCGCTGGAGCTGACGCCGGACCAGACGATGCGCGCGATCGCCGACGAGGTCAAGGACTTCCAGATGCCCGGCAGCATCATCCCGGGCTTCAACCGCAAGGCGGTGCAGATGGCCAAGGTCGGCATCTACGACCTGCGGATCCACCACGACGACGTCGTGATGCCGCTGGTGCGGCAGTGGAAGCTGCTCGAGCTCGAGGGGCTCGGCGCCGAGGGCGAGGCCGCCCGGCAGGAGCTCGTGGACGCGATCGGCGCGCTCGACGCGGCGGCGACCAAGTTCGAGGAGCAGCGCGACGCGGCCGCGGCCAAGCGGGAGGCGCGGCGCGCAGCCAAGGCCTGACGCCCACCCGTCACGTCTTGACGGGGAATTCGGGCCGAGCCGTCACGTCTTGACGTCAAGACGTGACGGGTCGGCGGGGCGGGTGGCTCAGACCAGCATCGTCACCGCGGCGGTGACCCCGGCGAGCACGACGAGCACCCGGAACAGGATCGGCGGCATCCGTCGGCCCAGGCGTGCCCCGACGTACCCGCCGACGACCGAGCCCGCCGCGAGCAGGCCGACGGCCCGCCAGTCGAGGTCGACGACGACCACGAAGATCACCCCGGCCACCAGGTTGGCGGCCAGGACGGCCAGGGTCTTCAGCGCGTTGACCACCCGCAGGTCGAGGTCCAGGCCGAGCCCGAGCACCGCCACCATCATCACTCCCGAGCCGGCCCCGAAGTAGCCGCCGTACACGCCGGTGAGCGCCGCGAAGACCGTGGTCGCCGGCGACATGCTGGTCCGCGGTGCGGCGTCGGGACCGTGCCGGGCGCGCAGCCGCCGGGCGATCCAGGGCTGGGCGCCGACCAGCAGGCAGGTGGTCAGGATCAGCCACGGCACCACCGCCTCGAAGACCCCGGGCGGGAGGGCCAGCAGCAGGGCGGCGCCGGCGACCCCGCCGAGCGCGCACGTCGCGACCACCGCCGCCGTGACCCGCGGGTGCTCCCGCAGCTCGGCGCGGTAGCCGAAGGACCCGCTCAGGCCGGCCGGGGCCATGCCCACGGTGTTGGAGGCGTTGGCGATGACCGGGGGCAGCCCGACGGCGACCAGGACCGGGAAGCTGAGCAGGGACGCGACCCCGACGGTGGAGGTGAGGACCCCGGCGCCGAGGCCGGCGAGCAGGACGGTGAGCTGCTCCAGGCCGGTCAGGGAGCATCCCGCAGGTGCGCCACGTCGCTGACCATCGTGACGTGGGCGTGCATCGCCTCCGCGGCTCCGGTGTCGTCCCCGGCCCGGATCCGCTCGGCGATCGCCCGGTGGCCGGCCAGGGAGTCCCGGGGGCGGCCCGGCTGGGACAGCGACTCGATCCGGGTCTCCTTGATCAGGTCCCCGATCTCGTCCATGATCCGGGCCAGCAGCAGCGAGTGCGCGGCCGCGGTGACCGCGCCGTGGAACCGCTCGTCGCCCTCGACGCCCCGACCGCCGCGCTCGATGTCGGCGGCCATCCCGGCCAGCGCGTCGTCGATGCGGGTCAGGTCCTCGTCGGTACGACGCTGCGCCGCGAGGGCCGCTGTCTTGGTCTCCAGCGCGTCGCGGGTGTCGATGATGTCCGGGAGCCGCTGCGCGTGCGCCCGGATCGCCTCGACCAGCTGGCCGGTGGCGGTCTGGCTGACCACGGTGCCGTCGCCGTGCCGCACGGTGACCACCCCGATCACCTCCAGAGCGACCAGCGCCTGGCTGAGCGTGGCCCGGCTGACGCCGAGCCGCGTGGCCAGCTCGCGCTCGGGGGGCAGCCGGTCGCCGGCGCGGAGGCCGTTCTCGGTGATCCAGGCGGTGATCTGCTCCGCGACCTGCTCGTACAGCCGGGTGCGCATCAGGCGCTTGGGGAACAGCGGGGCGGACTCCGGACCCGGGCTGGACGTGGACTCGGTCATGTCCCCACCCTATTGACAAGCGGCCTGCTGGCCTATTGGCTAGGCCACTGAGCCAGCGGGTGACTCGGGTCACACGGACCGACCCGGGGGCCGCGAAGGGAACAGACATGGGACCCGAATGGGTAGCGATCCTCGCCTTGGTCGCGTTGTTCGTCATCGGCACGGTGCTGCCGATCAACATGGGGGCACTCGGGTACGTCGCCGCCTGGCTGGTCGGCATGTACGCCCTGGACCTGGACGAGAAGACCATCCTGGGCGGAGTCAGCGCCGACCTCATCCTCACCCTGATCGGGGTGACGTACCTGTTCGCGATCGCGCGCAACAACGGCACGGTCGACCTGATCGTGCGCAGCGCGGTCCGGGCCGTCGGCGGGAGGGTCGCCCTGATCCCCTGGGTGATGTTCTTCGTGACCGCCCTGCTCACCGCGATCGGCGCGGCCAGCCCGGCCGCCTGCGCCATCATCGGCCCGATCGCCCTCGGCTTCGCCGGGCGCTACAAGATCAGTCCCCTGATGATGGGCATGTTCGTCGTGCACGGCGCCCAGGCGGGCGGGTTCTCCCCGATCAGCATCTACGGCACGATCACCAACTCGGTGATGAAGGAGAACGGGCTGCCCTCCAGCGAGCTCGCAGTCTTCCTCTCCAGCCTGCTGGTCAACCTGCTGCTCGCGATCATCCTCTTCGTGGTCCTCGGCGGCCGGGACCTGATGAGCCGCCGGATCGAGAACGAGGGTCCCGACACCCTCGACGACGACCTGCACCGCGGTGGGGCCTCGGTCGCCGCGCGGGGCACCGGCACGATGACCGAGGCGCCGACCCAGGCCCTCGGCGTACGCCACGACCAGGTGCTCACGCTGATCGCGTTCGTCTCCGTCGCCGTGATCGCGCTGGTCTTCGACAAGAACATCGGCTTCGTGGCCATCACCGCCGCGGTCATCCTGGCCATGCTGGCCCCCAACGAGCACAAGGACGCGGTCAAGCAGATCGCCTGGCCGACCGTCCTGCTGGTGGCCGGGGTGAGCACGTACGCCACCATCCTCACCACCGCCGGGTCCCCGCAGTTCGTCGGCACCTGGGCCGCCGGCCTCGGAGCGGCCGCCATCGGCGCGCTGATCCTCTGCTACGTCGGCGGTGTGGTCTCGGCCTTCGCCTCCTCCACCGCGCTGCTGCCGGTGATCATCCCGATCGCCATCCCGCTGATCTCCAACGGCGGGATCAGCGCCGCGCTCTTCGTCGCCGCGCTCGCGGTCTCCTCGACCATCGTCGACGTGAGCCCGTTCTCCACCAACGGTGCGCTGATGCTGGCCAACCGGCCCGACAGCATCGAGGAGCCGGTGTACTACAAGCAGATCCTGACCTACAGCGTCATCGTGGTCATCGTCGGTCCCCTCCTGGTCTGGGCGGCCCTCGTCCTGCCGCACTGGTGACCGGCATGACCGACTCAGCCGGGACCGGTCCTCTGCGCGACGTGCTCGTCGTCGACCTGTCCCGCGCCCTGGCCGGGCCGCACGCGACGATGATGCTCGGCGACCTCGGGGCGCGGGTGGTCAAGGTCGAGGCCCCCGGGCACGGCGACGACACCCGCGGGTGGGGGCCGCCGTTCGTGGGCGCCGACGGGGAGCGCCAGTCGACGTACTTCCTCTCCGCCAACCGCAACAAGGAGTCCGTGGCCCTCGACCTCAAGGACGAGACCGACCGGGCGCTGCTGCTGCGGCTGGTGGACCGGGCCGACGTCCTGGTCGAGAACTTCCGCACCGGGGTGCTGGAGCGACTCGGCCTCGGCATCGCCGAGCTCCAGGAGCGCAACCCGCGCCTGGTCGTCCTGTCGATCACCGGGTTCGGGCACGACGGGCCCGAGGGCGGTCGGGCCGGCTACGACCAGATCGCCCAGGGCGAGGCCGGGCTGATGTCGCTGACCGGGTCCGGACCCGAGGACCCGCAGCGGGTCGGCACCCCGATCGCCGACCTGCTCTCGGGGATGTACGGCGCGTACGGCGTGCTGGCCGCCCTGCACGAGCGGGAGCTGACCGGCCGCGGCACCGTCGTGCGCACCTCCCTGCTGGCCTCCGTCGTCGGGGTGCACGCCTTCCAGGGCACCCGGTGGACGGTGGCCGGCGAGGTCGGGCGGGCCCAGGGCAACCACCACCCCTCGATCGCGCCGTACGGACTGTTCCGCTGCCGCGACGGGTCGGTCCAGATCGCGATCGGCAGCGAGGGGCTGTGGAAGCGCTTCTGCGACGGGTTCGGGCTCGACCCGGCCACCGACGGGCTGGCCACCAACGCCGACCGGGTCGGCGCCCGGGAGCGGGTCATCGAGGTCGTCGAGGGCGCCTTCGCCGACTGGGACGCCGAGCCGCTGCTGGCCCGGCTGGCCGAGGTCGGCGTGCCGGCGGGCAAGGTGCGCACCCTCGACGAGGTGTACGCCTGGGACCAGACCGCCAGCCAGGGCCTGCTGGTCGACGTGGAGCACCCCACCCTGGGGTCGCTGACGCTGCCCGGTCCGCCGCTGCGGTTCTTCGACGCCGACGGCTCCGAGGTGACCCGGCGCGACCACGCCGCGCCGCCCCTGCTCGACCAGCACGCCGGGTCCGTGAGGGCCTGGCTCGACGAGGAGCCCGGATGAGTCCCCAGCCGGTCACCCACCGCTGGTCGGCACGCGAGCTGCTCTCGCTGGTCCTCGACGCGGGCACCTTCGTCTCCTGGGACGAGCCGGTGGACAACTCGGGCTTCGACGAGGACTACCGGCACGCGCTGGAGCTCGCCGCCGACAAGGCCGGCACCGACGAGTCGGTGCTGACCGGGCGGGGCCTCGTGCACGGCCGTCCCGTGGCGGTCCTGGTCAACGAGTTCGGCTTCCTGGCCGGGTCGATCGGCCGGACTGCGGCGGGTCGCATCGCGTCCGCCGTACGCCGGGCCACGCAGGAGGGCCTGCCCGTCCTGGCCACCACCGCCTCCGGGGGGACCCGGATGCAGGAGGGCACCCGGGCCTTCGTCGAGATGGTCGAGATCTCCCGGGCGCTGATGGCGCACCGGGCGGCAGGGCTGCCGTACCTGGTCTACCTGCGGCACCCCACCACCGGCGGGGTGTACGCCTCCTGGGGGTCGCTCGGCCACGTCACCGTCGCCGAGCCCGGCGCGCTGGTCGGGTTCCTGGGCCCGAAGGTCTACGAGGCGCTGAACGGCCGGCCCTTCCCCGCCGACGTGCAGACCGCGGAGAACCTGGCGGCCAAGGGGGTCATCGACGGGGTGGTCTCCGCGGTCGACCTGCCCGCCCTGGTCGACCGGGCGCTCGCCGTCCTGGTCGACCCCCCCGTGCGCCCGGCGCTGCCCCGGCGCAGCGGCGAGCCCCGGTCGGACCGCTCAGCCTGGGACGTCATCACCGCCTCCCGCGAGGAGGGCCGGGCCGGCGTGCGCGACCTGCTCCGGCACGGCGCGACCGGCACCGTCCGGCTGCGCGGCACCGACGAGGGGGAGTACGACGCCAGCGTCGCTGGTCGCCCTGACCCGCCTCGACGGCCAACCGTGCGTCGTGGTCGGCCAGGACCGGACGGCGCAGTCGCCGGCCTCGCCGATGGGACCCGGTGCCCTGCGCGAGGCGCGGCGGGCGATGCGGCTGGCCGAGGAGCTCGGCCTGCCGCTGGTGACCGTCATCGACACCCCCGGTGCCGAGCTGTCCCCGCACGCGGAGGAGCGCGCCATCGCCGGCGAGATCGCCCGGTGCATCGCCACCCTGGTGACGATGACGGTGCCGACCCTGTCGGTGGTGCTCGGCGAGGGCTGCGGTGGTGGCGCGCTGGCGCTGCTGCCGGCCCGCGAGGTGATCGCCACCGAGAACGCCTGGCTCTCCCCGCTGCCGCCCGAGGGGGCCAGCGCGATCCGGCACGGCGGGGACACCAGCCACGCCGCCGAGATGGCCCAGGCCCAGCAGGTCCGCGCCGTCGACCTGCTGGCGCACGGCACGGCCCACCACGTGGTGCCCGAGCCCGAGGGTGACTCGGCCGAGGCGCTGGCCGTCGCGGTCGCCGCGGAGTGTGGGGCCCGCCTCGCCGCCTTCCGCCGACCCGTCACGTCTTGACGCGGAAACCGGCTCGAGCCGTCACGTCTTGACGTCAAGACGTGACGGCTCGGCGGGGAGCGAGGGGCTCAGAAGCGGGCGGGCACGAAGGTCTGCTCGTGGATCGGCGGGCGGACGTACGGCACCTCGCGCATCGCCGGCAGCTCCACGACGTCCGGGGCGACGTCGACGAACGCGAACTGCTCGAGCAGGTGGCTGATGCAGTTCAGCCGCGCGGCGCGCTTGTCGTCCGACGGCACGACGTACCAGGGCGCCTGCTTGATGTCGGTGTACTGGAAGGTGGTGTCCTTGGCCATCGAGTAGCGCACGTAGTGCTCGTGCTCGGCCAGGTCCATGTCGGACAGCTTCCACCGCTTCAGGGGCTCGGCGTTGCGGGCCTCGAACCGTTTGCGCTGCTCCTCGAAGCTGACCGAGAACCAGTACTTGAGGACCACGATCCCCGAGCGCACCAGCATCCGCTCGAACTCCGGGCAGCTGCGCAGGAACTCCTGGTGCTCCTCGGGGGTGCAGTAGCCCATCACCCACTCGACGTTCGAGCGGTTGTACCAGCTGCGGTCGAACAGGACCATCTCGCCGGCCGCGGGCAGGTGCTCGGCGTACCGCTGGAAGTACCACTGCGTACGCTCGCGCTCGTTGGGCTTGGGCAGCGCCACCACCCGGACGGTGCGCGGGCTGGTCCGTTCGGTGATCCGCTTGATCACTCCGCCCTTGCCGGCCGACCCGCGGCCCTCGAAGATCACCAGCACCTTGAGGCCCTGGGTCTGGACCCAGTACTGCAGCAGCACCAGCTGCTCCTGCAGGCGCTCCATCTCGGCGTCGTACACCGTGGCGCGGAGGCGCCCGGACTTGTTGTACCGCTCGTCGTCGCGGTCCGGGACCCGGACCCCGGCGTCGTCGGCGCCCTCGGGTGGTCGGCGTACGTCGGTCATGGCTGCCCCCGTCCGCACCGGCCGGGGGAGTACGACGACGCCGCACCCCGAGCGGTGACCTGCGCCATGCTCGCCTGTCGGGCCCGCGCGGGCAAGGCCCTCGGGGCGACGCGCCCTCTCCGCCGACCCGTCACGTCTTGTCGGTCGAACGGCCCCGAGCCGTCACGTCTTGATCTCGATCGGCGTCAAGACGTGACGGCTCGGCGGGACAGGGCGTCAAGACGTGACGGGTCGGCGGGAAAATCGCGTCAAGACGTGACGGGTGGGCTAGGAGGGCTGGCGGAGCGGTAGCCCGGCAGCGAGGTAGAGCGCGTCCACCACCCGCATGGTCGCGACCGCGTCGTCGACGTCGGTGAGCACCGGGCCGCCGCGCAGGACGGCCTCGGCGAAGACCGGCAGCTGGGCGTCGTACGACGTGGGCAGCAGGGGCACGCTCTCCTCCCGGGTTCCGGAGTCTGTGGTCACGGTGACCAGATGTCCGCGGTGCGGGGCGATCGGCTCCTCGACGTGCAGCACGCCCGCGGACCCGGTGACGGTGACCGCCACGGAGCGGGGGCGCGGGGTGAGCAGGGCCAGGTCGATCGAGCCGGTCCGCCCGTCGGCGAACGGAGAGCTCGGCCTGGAGAGCGGCGTCGACGTCGGGGGACTGCAGCTCCGCTCGCGCCGAGACCACCGTGGGCTCCGCGCCGGCCAGGGTCCGGACCAGGTGCACGCCGTAGCAACCGAGATCCATCGTGGCACCCCCGGCCAGCGCGAGGTTCCAGCGGATGTCGGCCGGGTCGGGCCGGTTGGTCACGAACGACATGTCCAGCCGCCGCTGCTCGCCGATCTCACCGGAGGCCAGGATCTCCAGCAGTCGCGCGGTCAGGGCGTGGTAGCGGTAGTGCACGGCCTCCATCACCACCAGGCCGGTGCCGCCGCGAGGCGGCGGCCACCCGCTCGGCCTCCTCGGCGTTCGCCGCGAAGGGCTTCTCGCACAGCACGTGCTTGCCCGCCTCCAGCGCGGCGATCGTCCACCGGCCGTGCAGGCTGTTGGGCAGGCCGACGTAGACCGCGTCGATCCCGGGGTCGGCGAGCAGGTCGTCGTACGTCGCGTGCACCCGGGGGATCCCGTGCTCGGCGGCGAAGGCCCGCGCCCGCTCGGGGTCCCGGGCGGCCACGGCGGCCACCTCGACCTCGGGCAGGGCGCGGGCCGGACCGACCAGGGCGTTGGGGACGATGCCGGCCGCGCCGAGCGCGCCGATCCGCAGAGTTCCAGAAGTCATGCGGCCATCGTGTCAGGAACGGCGTTGCAGGCTCGAGGCCCGGACCACCAGCTCGGGGTCGAAGGTGAGCTGGCTGTGCACGTGGTCGGGGTTGCCGGCCTCGTCGAGGAGCAGGGCCGTCGCGGTGGTGCCGAGCAGGCGTCGCGGCTGGCGCACCGAGGACAGCGGCACGGCCGCCGCGGCGGCGAAGTCGATGTCGTCGTACCCCACCAGGGCAAGCTCCTCGGGGACCCGGACACCCAGGGTGACGCACTGCTGGAGGAGCCCGAGGGCGAGCAGGTCGTTGGCGCACATGGCCGCGCTCGGCCGGCGGTCGAGCGGCAGCCCGGCCAGCCGCTGGCCGGCCTCCCGTCCCTCGGCGACGCTCAGGGCCGTGGTCGGCACCAGCACCAGGGTGTCCTCGGGCCGCCCCGCCCTGGCCACCGCCCGGCGGGCCCCGGCCAGCCGGTCCCGCACCTGGCCGACCGTCTCGGGTCCGCCCACGAAGGCGATCCGCTCGTGACCCTGCTCGAGCAGGTGGCTCGCGGCCAGCTCGCCGCCCAGCAGGTCGTCGACGGAGACGCTGCAGTGCGTCGTGCGGTCACGGATACGGTCCACGATGACCACCGGCGTGCCCCGGCGCGGAAGCTGGTCCAGCAACGGGTTGTCGGGGTCGACCGGGGTGACCAGCACGCCCTGGACCCGTTGCTCCTCCAGACGGCTCAGGTAGGTCGACTCCCGCTCGGCGCTGTCGTCGCTGTTGCAGCTGAACAGGGCGAGGTCGGCCGCCCCCGCGGCCTCCTCGATGCCGGCCGCGACGTCGTGGAAGAACGGGTTGGAGGCGTCGAGCATCAGGTACGCGATGGTCTGGCTGCTGCCCCGGCGCAGCTGGCGCGCGCCCTCGTTGCGCACGAAGCCCAGCTCGGCCATCACCCGCTCGACGCGCTCGCGGGTGCCGGCGCTGACCTGCTGCGGCCGGTTGAGGACGTTGGAGACCGTGCCGAGGGAGACGCCGGCGGCGGCGGCGACGTCCTTGACGCCCGCGGCGTGCCGCTTGTTCGCCATCCACCTGCCCCCTGCTCCAGGACGTGTCACTGAAACGTCACACACCTCGGCAGCAGCATAGCCAGGCCCGCCTGGGGGTCCTGAACGGCCACGATTCGGCCACGACCCTTGACGGGTGTGTCGCGCGTCACCTACGGTCTCACTCAGAGTTTGAAACCTTTCAATCACAGGAGCAGCGATGGCGACCGACCGCGAGGGAGCACCGACCCTCGTCCTGCGCGACGTGCGGAAGTCCTTCGGTCCCGTCCTCGCCCTGCGCTCGGTCGACCTCACCGTCCACCCGGGCTCGATCCACGCCCTGGTGGGTGAGAACGGCGCCGGGAAGTCCACCCTGGTGAAGATCGTCGCCGGGGTGCACCGGCGCGACGGCGGCGAGCTCCTGCTCGACGGCGAGCCCCAGGACTTCGGCTCGACGGCGGAGTCCAAGGCCGCCGGGATCGCGGTGATCTACCAGGAGCCCACCCTCTTTCCCGACCTGTCGGTCACCGAGAACCTGTTCATGGGCCGGCAGCCCCTGGGCCGCGGCCGCCGCATCGATCGGGCCGCCATGCACCACGAGGCGCAGGCCCTGTTCGCCCGGCTCGGGGTGCGGATCGACCCCCGCCGCCCCGCGCGCGGCCTGTCGATCGCCGACCAGCAGATCATCGAGATCGCCAAGGCGATCTCGCTCGACGCCCGGCTGCTGATCATGGACGAGCCGACCGCGGCGCTGAGCGGGGTCGAGGTGGACCGGCTCTTCGCCGTCGCCCGCAGCCTGCGCGACGAGGGGCGGGCGCTGGTGTTCATCTCCCACCGCTTCGACGAGGTCTTCGCCCTCTGCGACACCGTCACCGTCATGCGCGACGGCGAGTACGTCGCCACCCAGCGGATCGCCGACACGTCGGTCGACGAGATCGTGGCCCAGATGGTCGGCCGCGAGGTCGGCGAGCTGTTCCCCAAGACACCGGCGACGATCGGTCAGCCGGTCCTCGAGGTGCGTGGCCTGACCTCGGCCGGGACCTTCCACGACGTGGACCTGACCGTACGGGCGGGGGAGATCGTCGGACTCGCCGGACTGGTCGGTGCGGGCCGCAGCGAGATCGCCCGGGCCGTCTTCGGCATCGACTCCTACGACTCCGGCACCGTCGCGCTCGGCGGGCAGGTGGTCGCTCCCCGCAGCCCCCGCGCCGCGATCCGCGCCGGGATGGCCTTCGTCCCCGAGGACCGGCGCAAGCAGGGCCTGGTGACCGAGGCCTCGGTGGCCCGCAACGTCGCCGGGGTGATCCGGGGCGGGCTGGCCCGGGCCGGCCTGATCACCGCCGGCGCGGAGAACCACGCCGCCGGACCCTGGGCCGGGCGGCTCGAGGTGAAGACCAGCGCGCTGGACATGACCGCGGCCACCATGAGCGGGGGCAACCAGCAGAAGGTCGTCATCGCGAAGTGGCTGGCCACGTCCCCGTCGCTGCTGATCATCGACGAGCCCACCCGCGGCATCGACGTCGGCACCAAGGCCGAGGTGCACCGGCTGCTCTCCGAGCTGGCCGGGCAGGGGATGGCGGTCCTGATGATCTCCTCCGAGCTGCCCGAGGTCCTGGGCATGGCGGACCGCGTCCTGGTCGTCTGCGAGGGCCGGATCACCGCCGACCTGGACCGCGGCGAGGCCACCGCCGAGACCGTGATGCTCGCCGCCACCCGGCACGCGCCGGGCGCCGACCACCAGACCGAGACCGAGAGCCGGGAGAGCACCCGATGACCGCCACCGACGTACGGCCCGCCGCCAGCGGCTCCGGCTCGGCCCTGCGACGCAGCCTGGTCACCGCCCTGCGCTCGCGCGAGATCGCCATCGTCGTGGTCCTGGTCGCGGTGGTCGCGGCGGCGACGCTCAAGACCCACAGCTTCCTGTTCAGCGCCAACAGCTGGCGCGACCTGCTGCTGACCCCGTCCATCCTGATCCTGCTCGCGGTCGGCCAGGCCGTCGTGGTGATCACCCGCAACGTGGACCTGTCGGTCGGCTCGGTCCTGGCCTTCACCGCGTACCTGACGGGCCGGTTGTTCATCGACCAGCCCGGGATCCCGATCGTCGCGGTGTTCGTGGCCGGGATCCTCGCCGGCGCCGCGCTGGGCCTGGTCAACGGCGTCCTGGTGTCCTTCGGCAAGGTCCCGGCCCTGGTGATCACCCTGGGCACGCTCTACATCTTCCGCGGGGTGGTGCTGACCTGGGCCGGCAGCAACCGGATCAACGCCTCCGACATGCCGTCGGGCTTCCTGGCCCTGGGCACCAAGTCGGTCCTCACCCTGCCCGTGCTCACGCTGCTCGCGGTTCTGGTGCTCGCGGTCGTGGGCTACTACCTGCGCACCGCCCGGGGCGGCCGCGAGCTGTACGCGATCGGCTCCGACCCCGAGGCCGCGGTGCTCTACGGGCTGGCCGTGCGCAAGCGGGTGCTGGCGGCCTTCGTGCTCAGCGGCGCGCTGGCCGGTCTCGCCGGGGTGGTGTACGTCGCCCGCTACGGCACGGTCAGCTCCAGCGCCGGCACCGGCATCGAGCTGCAGGCCGTGGCCGCCGTGGTCATCGGCGGGGTGGCCATCTTCGGCGGCAGCGGCACCGTGTGGGGCGCCGCGATCGGCGCCGTGCTGCTGGTCACCATCAACCGGGCCCTGCCGATCCTCGGCATCCCGGACTTCTGGCAGCGCGCCGTCGTCGGCGCCCTGATCATCGGCGCGATCGTCCTGGACCGCGTCCTGTCGGCCCGGCAGGCCGACAAGCTCACCGAGGCGAGGGACGAGGCATGAGCACGACCCACGACACCCAGAGCGGCGCGCTGGCGGACCGTACGGCCCCGCGCACGTACCGGTCCTGGACGCACCCCCTGTGGCGCCGGGTGCTGCTGACCCGGGAGACCGCGGTCGTCGCGCTCCTGGTCGCGGTGGTGCTGTACTCGCTGCAGAACGTGACCGCCTTCGACGGCCCGCTCACGCTGACCTACCTGCTGCTCGACACCATGCCGATCCTGCTCATCGCGCTGCCGATGACGCTGGTCATCATCACCGGCGAGATCGACCTGTCGGTGGCCAGCGTGGTCGGGCTGAGCAGCGTGCTGGTGGGGGTGCTCACCGAGGCGGGGCTCCCGTTCGCGGTGGCCGGCCTGCTGGCGCTGGTGATCGGCGCGGTGTGCGGCGCCTTCAACGGCTTCCTGATCGCCTACGTCGGGCTGCCCTCGCTGGCGGTCACCATCGGCACCCTGGCTCTCTACCGCGGGCTCGCCGTCGGCCTGGTCGGCACCAAGGCGATCACGGACTTCCCGCAGTTCTGGACCGACCTGGCCAAGGCCAAGGTGGGCTCCTCCAGCGTGCCCCTGGTCACGGTCGCCTTCCTGGTGCTGGCGGTGCTGTTCATCCTGCTGCTGCACTTCACCACCTTCGGCCGCGGCGTCTACGACATCGGCCTGAACGACGAGGCGGCCCGCTTCACCGGGGTCGACGTCGAGCGGACCAAGTTCCTGCTCTTCGTGATGGCCGGCGCCGTGTCGGCCTTCGCGGGCATCTTCTACACGCTCCGCTTCGGCAGCGCCCGGGGCGACAACGCCACCGGGCTCGAGCTCCAGGTCATCGCCGCGGTGCTGCTGGGCGGCGTCTCGATCTTCGGTGGCCGCGGCAAGATCCCCGGCGTCATCGCCGGGGTGCTGCTCATCGGGGTCATCTCCAGCGCCCTGCGCCTGGAGTCGGTGACGGTCAACGTCATCAACATCATCATCGGGCTGCTGCTGGTGGCCTCGGTGATCTCCACAAGTCTCCTGGGCTGGGTGTCCTCACTCATGGCCCGGAGGAACCGACAGGGGTCCACCACCCACCGCGCCGGCCGTCGGCGTCGGATCGAACGGAAGGCAACAGTCATGAAGCTCCACTCGAGGCGGGTCACCGCCCTGGCGGCCCTGGGTCTCAGCGCCGCGATGGTCCTCTCCGCCTGCGGCGGCAGCGACGACACGACCACCGACAGCGGGTCCGGCGGTGGCGGCGGTGGCGACGCGACCACCATCACGTTCCTGCCCAAGAACCTGGGCAACCCGTACTTCGACACCAGCGACGCCGGCGGCAAGAAGGCCGTGGACGAGTTCGGCGGGACGTACTCCGAGGTCGGCCCGCAGGAGGCCAGCCCCGACGCACAGGTGCAGTACATCAACACCGTGGCCCAGCAGGGGATCAACGGCCTGGTGATCTCGGCCAACGACCCCACCGCGATCTGCGACGCCATCAACGAGGCCCGCGACGCCGGCACCAAGGTCGTCACCTTCGACTCCGACACCAGCCCCGAGTGCCGTGACCTGTTCATCAACCAGGCCACCGCCGAGGGCATCGCCAAGAGCGAGGTCGACCTGATCGCCGAGCAGATCGGCGACTCCGGCGAGGTGGCGATCCTCTCGGCCAGCGCGAACGCGACGAACCAGAACGCCTGGATCGACATCATGAAGACCGAGATCGCCGACAACCACCCCGACATGGAGCTCGTCGACGTGGTCTACGGCGACGACGACGACCAGACCTCGTTCGACAAGACCGCCGCGCTGCTGCAGTCCCACCCGAACCTGAAGGGGATCATCTCCCCGACCACGGTCGGTATCGCCGCGGCAGCCCGCTACCTCTCCGACTCCTCCTACAAGGGCAAGGTCGCGCTGACCGGGCTGGGCACGCCCAACCAGATGCGTGAGTACGTCAAGGACGGCACCGTCACCGCCTTCGCCCTGTGGAACCCGGGGGACCTGGGCTACCTCGCGGCGTACGCCGCCAAGGCCCTGGCCGACGGCGACATCACCGGCGCGGAGGGCGACTCCTTCGAGGCCGGTGACCTCGGGTCGTTCGACGTCGGCGCCGACGGCACCGTGCTGCTCGGGGAGCCGTTCGTCTTCGACGCCAAGAACATCGGCGACTTCGACTTCTGATCGCCGACGTCCGGGTGGTCGGCGGTCCCGCCGCCGACCACCCCGACCTCCCTGCACGTCCCTGCACCTCCCGCACACCCCCACCCCGAGGACGTCTCGATGCCCCGCGCCTGCTTCCGCTCCAGGTCCGCCCCGACCGGCTCGAGGAGTACGCCGAGCGGCACCGCACGGTGTGGCCCGAGATGCTCCAGGCCCTGGCCGCGACCGGCTGGACCAACTACTCGCTCTTCCTCGACGACGACGGCCTGCTGGTCGGCTACGTCGAGACCCCGTCCCTGGCGGCCGCCCAGGCGGGCATGGCCGCGACCGAGGTCAACGCCCGCTGGCAGGCCGAGATGGCGGAGTTCTTCGTGGACCTCGGCGACGCCGCCCCCGACACCGGGTTCCGCCTGCTGACCGAGGTCTTCCACCTCGAGGACCAGCTCGCTCCCAGCCCGCAAACCGACAAGAAGTGATGTGAGATGACGACGTTCGAGGAGATCAGCGGCCGGCTCGAGGCCCTGGCCATCGAGGTGCCCTCGTGGGCCTACGGCAACTCGGGCACGCGCTTCAAGGTGTTCGGCTCCGCGGGCACGCCGCGCACCGTGCAGGAGAAGATCGCCGACGCCGCGACCGTGCACCGGTTCACCGGCCTGGCCCCCAGCGTCGCCCTGCACATCCCGTGGGACCTGGTCGACGACTTCGGGGCCCTGCGCGCGTACGCCGAGGACCTCGGCGTCACCCTGGGCACGGTGAACTCCAACACCTTCCAGGACGACGACTACAAGCTCGGCAGCCTGACCCACGCCGACCCTGCGGTGCGCCGCAAGGCGGTCCAGCACAACCTGGACTGCCTGGCGGTGATGGACAGCACCGGGTCGCGCGACCTGAAGATCTGGCTGGCCGACGGCAGCAACTACCCCGGCCAGGCCGACATCCGGGCCCGCCAGGACTGGCTGGCCGAGGGGTTGGCGGAGATCTACGCCCAGCTCGGCGACGACCAGCGCCTGGTGCTGGAGTACAAGTTCTTCGAGCCGGCGTTCTACCACACCGACGTCCCGGACTGGGGCACGTCGTACGCCCACTGCCGGCGCTGGGCGAGCAGGCGACGGTCTGCCTGGACACCGGCCACCACGCGCCGGGGACCAACATCGAGTTCATCGTGGCCCAGCTGCTGCGGCTGGGGAAGCTCGGCTCGTTCGACTTCAACAGCCGCTTCTACGCCGACGACGACCTGATCGTCGGTGCCGCGGACCCGTACCAGCTGTTCCGGATCCTGGTCGAGGTGATCCGCGGCGGCGGCTTCGCCGCGGCCGAGGGCGAGGGCAGCGAGGTGGCCCTGATGCTCGACCAGTGCCACAACGTGGAGGCCAAGATCCCCGGCCAGATCCGCTCGGTCCTCAACGTGCAGGAGATGACCGCCCGGGCGCTGATGCTCGACACCGAGGCGCTGGCCGTGGCCCGGACGTCGGGCGACGTGCTGGGGGCCAACGAGATCTTCATGGACGCGTTCTACACCGACGTACGACGTGACCTGGCCGGCTGGCGCGAGACCCGCGGACTGCCGGCCGACCCGATGCGGGCCTACCTGGCCAGCGGGTACCAGGAGCAGATCGAGGCGCGACCGCGTGGGCGGCGCCCAGGCAGGATGGAACTGACGATGAGTGGACCGACCGAGAACCCGACCGTGAACCCGACCGTGGCCGACCTGGTGGGCCGGTCGAACCGGCTGGGTGCTGACGCCCGCAACACCAACTACGCCGGGGGCAACACCTCGGCCAAGGGCACCGCGACCGACCCGGTGACCGGCGAGGACGTCGAGCTGCTGTGGGTGAAGGGCTCCGGGGGAGACCTGGGCACGCTGACCGCCGGCGGCCTGGCCGTGCTCCGGCTGGACCGGATGCGGGCGCTCGTCGACGTCTACCCGGGCGTGGAGCGCGAGGACGAGATGGTGGCGGCGTTCGACTTCTGCCTGCACGGCAAGGGCGGAGCGGCTCCCTCGATCGACACGGCCATGCACGGGCTGGTCGACGCGGCCCACGTGGACCACCTGCACCCCGACTCCGGCATCGCGATCGCCACCGCGGCCGACGGCGAGAAGCTGACCGAGGTGGTCTACGGCGACAAGGTGGTCTGGGTCCCGTGGCGCCGGCCCGGCTTCCAGCTGGGCCTGGACATCGCCGCGATCAAGGAGGCCAACCCCCAGGCGGTCGGCTGCATCCTCGGCGGGCACGGGATCACCGCGTGGGGCGACACCAGCGAGCAGGCCGAGGCGAACAGCCTCTGGATGATCGAGCAGGCGGCCGCGCACATCGCGACCAGCTCCAAGCCCGAGCCGTTCGGTCCTGCCCTGGACGGCTACGCGCCGCTGACCGAGCCCGAGCGTCGGGCCCGTGCCGCGGCCCTCGCGCCGACGGTGCGCTCGGTGGCCTCGCAGGACCGGCCGATGGTCGGCCACTTCAGCGACGCCCCGGAGGTGCTGGACTTCCTGGCCCACGCGGAGCACCCGCGGCTGGCCGCGCTGGGCACCTCGTGCCCGGACCACTTCCTGCGCACCAAGGTCAAGCCCCTGCTGCTCGACCTGCCGCCGACGGCTACCGTCGAGGAGTCGGTCACCCGGCTGCGCGAGCTGCACACCGCCTACCGCGAGGACTACCAGGGCTACTACGACCGCAACGCGGTCGAGGGCTCCCCGGCGATCCGCGGCGCCGACCCGCTCGTCGTCCTGGTGCCCGGGGTCGGGATGTTCAGCTTCGGCAAGGACAAGCAGACCGCCCGGGTGGCCGGCGAGTTCTACCTCAACGCGATCAACGTGATGCGCGGCGCCGAGGGCCTGTCGTCGTACGCCCCGATCGACGAGGCGGAGAAGTTCCGGATCGAGTACTGGGCGCTGGAGGAGGCCAAGCTGCAGCGGATGCCGAAGCCGAAGCCGCTGGCCTCACGGATCGCCCTGGTCACCGGGGCGGCGTCCGGGATCGGCAAGGCCATCGCGCTCAAGCTGGCCGCCGAGGGGGCCGTGGTCGTCATCGCGGACCTGAGCCTGGACAAGGCGCAGGCCGCCGCGGCGGAGATCGGCGGGTCCGACGCCGCGATCGGCGTGCAGGTCGACGTCAGCGACGAGGCTGCCGTGTCCGCGGCCGTGGACGCCACGCTGCTGGCCTTCGGCGGGCTGGACCTGGTGGTCAACAACGCCGGCCTCTCGCTGAGCAGGTCCCTGCTGGAGACCACCGAGGCGGACTGGGACCTGCAGCACAACGTGATGGCCAAGGGCTCCTTCCTGGTCTCCAAGCGGGCCGCCGCGGTGCTCATCGAGCAGCGCCTGGGCGGCGACATCGTCTACATCTCCTCGAAGAACTCGGTCTTCGCCGGTCCGAACAACATCGCCTACTCCGCGACCAAGGCCGACCAGGCCCACCAGGTCCGGCTGCTGGCCGCCGAGCTCGGCGGTCACGGGGTCCGGGTCAACGGCATCAACCCCGACGGGGTCGTCCAGGGGTCGGGGATCTTCTCCTCGGGGTGGGGCGCCAACCGGGCCGCGGTCTACGGGGTCGAGGAGAAGGACCTGGGCGCGTTCTACGCCCAGCGCACCCTGCTCAAGCGCGAGGTCCTGCCCGACCACGTCGCCTCGGCGGTCTACGCCCTGGTCGGCCCGGACCTGACCCAGACCACCGGCCTGCACATCCCCGTCGACGCGGGCGTGGCCGCCGCGTTCCTGCGGTAGCCCCCGTGTCCGTCCACGTCGCCGCGGTCGACCTCGGCGCCTCCTCGGGCCGGGTCGTCCTCGGCGAGGTCGGTCCGGGGCGGCTGCACCTCGAGGCCGTCGCCCGGTTCGCCAACGACCCGGTGCGGCTGCCCGACGGGCTGCACTGGAACCTGGTCGGGCTCTACCAGCACGCGCTGGACGGCCTGGCCGAGGCGGCGCGTCGCGCGCGCCGGGCCGGGGAGGGCCTGGCCAGCGTGGGGGTCGACTCCTGGGCCGTGGACTACGGGCTGCTGCGGGCGGGCCGCCTGCTCGGGGTGCCGTACCACTACCGCGACGAGGCCCGGGCCGCCGGCGTGGAGCAGGTGCACGCCCGGGTCGGCCCCGAGGAGCTGTACGCCCGCAACGGCCTGCAGCACCTGGCCTTCAACACCCTCTTCCAGCTCGCCGCGGACCCGGCGGTCGCGCTGGCCGACCGGTTGCTGCTGGTCCCCGACCTGCTCGGCTACTGGCTGACCGGGCAGCTCGTCACCGAGCGCACGAACGCCTCGACCACCGGGCTGCTGGGCGTCCACGACGGGCAGTGGGACACCGCCCTGCTGGCCACCCTCGGCCTGCCCCCCGAGCTGCTCACCCCCCTGGTGGACCCGGGGGCGCGGGTCGGCGCGCTGCTGCCGGCGGTGGCGGAGCGGATCGGGGTGGCCGGGCTCGACGTCGTGGCCGTCGGGTCCCACGACACCGCCTCCGCGGTCGTCGGCGTGCCGATCCAGACCGACGACGCGGCGTACATCTCGTGCGGGACCTGGGGGCTGGTCGGCGTCGAGCTGGACGCGCCGGTGGTCACCGAGGACAGCCGGCGCGCCAACTTCACCAACGAGGGCGGGGTCGACGGCCGGATCCGGTTCCTCACCAACGTGATGGGCACCTGGCTGCTCAGCGAGACCCTGCGCACCTGGGCGGCGTACGGCGAGGAGGAGTCGCTGCCCGACCTGCTGGCCGCCGCGGCCCAGGTCCCCGGGGCCCCGGTCTTCGACGTGCAGGACCCCCGGTTCGTCGCGCCCGGCGACATGCCGGCCCGGATCGCGGCGTGGTTCGCCGAGCACGACCAGGAGGCACCGCAGGGCCGGCCCGTGGTGGTGCGCAGCATCGTCGACAGCCTGGCCCGCGCGTTCTCGGACGCCGTCGAGCAGGCGGAGCGGCTCTCGGGGCACCGGATCGGCGTGGTCCACGTGGTCGGCGGAGGCGCGCTCAACCACCTGCTCTGCCAAGCCGTCGCCGATGCCGGCGGGCGCCCCGTCCTGGCCGGTCCGGTCGAGGCGACCGCGCTGGGCAACGTGCTCGTCCAGGCCCGCGCCGCCGGCGCGGTGAACGGGGACCTGGAGGTGCTGCGCCGGCTCGTGGCCGACACCCAGGAGCTGGTCCGGTTCGCTCCGCGGCGCGTGGGAGACCGGGCAGGGGACAGGATGGGGTCATGAAGGTCGCCCTGATGGTCACGTGCGTCAACGACGCGATGTTCCCCGAGACGGGCAAAGCGGTGGTGACGCTGCTGCGCAGGCTCGGCGTCGACGTCGAGTTCCCCGCCGCCCAGACGTGCTGCGCCCAGCCGATGGTCAACACCGGGTACGTCGAGGAGGCGGTCCCGGTGGTGCGCCAGTTCGTCGACGCCTTCGCCGGCTTCGACGCGGTGGTCACGCCGTCCGGGTCCTGCGCGGGGTCGGCCCGCCACCAGCACGGCCTGGTCGCCCGGCGCAGCGGTGACCCGGGCCTGGCCGCGGCCGTGGCCGAGACCTCCCCGAAGGTCCACGAGCTGAGCGAGTTCCTCGTCGACGTGCTCGGGGTGACCGACGTGGGTGCGTCCTTCCCGCACCGGGTCACCTACCACCCGACCTGCCACTCGCTGCGGATGCTCGGGGTCGGTGACCGGCCCCGCCGGCTGCTGGAGGCGGTGCGGGGGCTGGACCTGGTCGAGCTGCCCGGCGCCGAGGAGTGCTGCGGCTTCGGCGGCACCTTCGCGGTGAAGAACGCCGACACCAGCGTGGCGATGGGCTCCGACAAGGCCCGGCACGTCCGGGAGACCGGGGCCGAGGTCCTGGTCGCCGGCGACAACTCGTGCCTGATGCACGTCGGCGGGCTCCTGGCCCGCCAGCAGTCCGGCGTACGCGTCATGCACCTGGCCGAGATCCTGGCCAGCACCGACGGCACCGGACGGGTCGCGTCATGACCAGCACCTTCGTCGGGATGCCGGCCTTCCCCACCGCGGCCCGCGAGGCCCTGGCCGACACCCAGCTGCGCCGCAACCTCGCCCACGCCACGTCGACGATCCGGACCAAGCGGGCCGCCGTGGTCGCCGAGCTGGAGGACGCCGGGACCTGGGAGGAGCTCCGGCTCGCCGGGGCGGGGATCAAGGACGACGTGCTGCTGCACCTCGACCAGCACCTGCTCACCCTCGAGGAGTCCCTGACCGCCCGCGGCGCCGTCGTGCACTGGGCCCGCGACGCCGCCGAGGCCTGCGCGATCGTGGCCCGGGTCGCCCGCGACCACGGGGTCGACGAGGTGGTCAAGGTCAAGTCGATGGCCACCGTCGAGATCGGGCTCAACGAGGCGCTGGCCGCGGAGGGGATCGCGGCCTGGGAGACCGACCTGGCCGAGCTGATCGTCCAGCTCGGCGACGACCTGCCCTCCCACATCCTGGTCCCCGCCATCCACCGCAACCGGGCCGAGATCCGGGAGATCTTCCTGCGCGAGATGGGCGGGGTGGGGCGCCCGGCGCCCGACGACCTGACCGACGAGCCGGCCGTCCTGGCCGCCGCCGCGCGGGCCCACCTGCGCGAGAAGTTCCTGCGCGCCAAGGTCGGCGTCTCCGGGGCCAACTTCGCCGTCGCCGACTCCGGGACCCTGGTGGTCGTGGAGTCCGAGGGCAACGGCCGGATGTGCCTGACCCTGCCCGAGGTGCTGGTCTCGGTGGTCGGCATCGAGAAGGTGCTGCCGACCTGGGCCGACCTCGACGTGTTCCTGCAGACCCTGCCCCGCTCCTCGACCGGCGAGCGGATGAACCCGTACACCTCGACCTGGTCGGGGGTGACCCCCGGCGACGGCCCCCAGGAGGTGCACGTCGTCCTGCTGGACAACGGCCGCACCCGGGCGCTGGCCGACGAGGTCGGCCGCCAGGCGCTGCGCTGCATCCGCTGCTCGGCCTGCCTGAACGTCTGCCCGGTCTACGAGCGGACCGGTGGCCACGCGTACGGCTCGGTCTACCCCGGCCCGATCGGCGCGATCCTCAACCCGCTGCTCAAGGGGGTCGGGGTCGACGAGCAGACCGACTCGCTGCCCTACGCCTCCTCGCTGTGCGGGGCCTGCTTCGAGGCCTGCCCGGTGCGCATCGACATCCCCAGCGTCCTGGTCGACCTCCGTGCCCAGGTCGTCGACGCCCACCGCGGCGGCGTGCCCAAGCCCGAGGCGGTCGCCATGAAGGGTGCCGCCTGGGCCTTCGGGTCCGCGGGACGGCTGGCGGCCGCCGAGCGGCTGTCCGGCCTGGCCGGCCGGGTGGTCCAGCGGTTCGGCCGGCACACCCTGCCGGGCGGGCGCCGGTCGTTGACCCGCGCCCCCGGACCCGGCGCCGCCTGGACCGGCGCCCGGGACCTTCCCGCGCCGCCGCCCGAGTCCTTCCGGGCCTGGTGGAAGCGCACCGACGGCGGTCGCGACGAGAGGAACGGCCGATGAGCGCCCGCGACGAGATCCTGGCCTCCGTGCGCCGGGCCCTGGCCGAGGCCGACACGACGTCGCCGCACGTGACCCGCGGCTACCGCACCGAGGCCGAGGACGGTCCGGACTCCGGGGCCGCACGCCTGGCGCTGTTCGCCGAACGGGTCGCGGACTACCGGGCGACGGTCGAGCGGGTCGCCGCCGACGACGTGGAGCGGGCCGTCGGGGCCGCGCTCGCAGGACGGCACGGCCGTCGTGCCCGCCGGACTGCCCTGGGTCGTCGAGGGTGCCGTGGTCGACTCCGGCCAGACGGCGTACGAGCTCGACGCGATCGCGGCCGTGGTCACCGCGGCCCGGGTCGGGATCGCCGAGACCGGCACGATCGTCCTGGACCACCAGGCCGACCAGGGCCGGCGCGCGCTGAGCCTGGTGCCGGACCTGCACGTCTGCGTCGTGCGCGCCGACCAGGTCGTGGCCGGCGTACCCCAGGCGGTGGCGCTGCTGGACCCGGACCGACCGCACACCTGGATCAGCGGACCCTCGGCGACCAGCGACATCGAGCTGAACCGGGTCGAGGGCGTGCACGGACCGCGCACCCTGCACGTGCTGCTGGTCGACGACTGAGCCGACGGGGACCCGACACGCCACGACATCTGGGTCCCACCGGTCACCGTGACCCCCACATATGGTGGTGCACGCAGCTGGTTCGGCCGGGCACCCAGTCCGGTCGAGGCAACAGGGAACCCGGTGCGAGTCCGGGACTGCCCCGCAGCGGTGAGTGGGAACGAAAGCCGTCAGACGCACTGGACGCGAGTCTGGGAAGCGACGGCCGGTAGGGGTCGAGAGACGTGCCCGCGAGTCCGAAGACCTGCCAGCGCACCGCACCCGACGGGTGCGGTGGTCCGACGCCGCGCGGGACGGCCGACGGCTGTCCGCGCCCCAGCGCGCCGAGTCGTCACGTCTTGATGTCCCCCGCAGCCCGGACCGGTCCCCGACCGAGCTCGCGAGGAGAGAGACATGACGGTCACCCCCCCACCCGCACCCCACCCGGCACCCCACCCGGCACCCCACCCGGCACAGCCACCAGGCGCGCCTCCATGCAGGTCCGCAAGCGCAACGGCGACAGCGAGCCCGTCGACGTCACCAAGATCGTCCGGGCCGTCGAGCGCGTGGCCGGCGACCTGCCCGACGTCGACCCGCTCCGGGTCGCCACCCGCACCATCAGCGGGCTGTACGACGGCGCGACCACCGCCGAGCTCGACCGGCTCTCCATCCGCACCGCCGCCGAGATGATCGGCGAGGAGCCGGAGTACTCCCGGCTCGCCGCCCGACTGCTGGCCGGGTACGTCGAGAAGGAGGTCCGCAACCAGGGGGTCGCCTCCTTCAGCCAGTCGGTCGCCCTGGGCCAGGCCGAAGGACTGGTCGGGGACGAGACCGCGGCCTTCGTCAAGGACAACGCCCGCAAGCTCGACTTCGCCGTCGACCCCGGGGCCGACCGCCGGTTCGAGTACTTCGGCCTGCGCACCGTCTACGACCGGTACCTGCTCCGGCACCCGACCACCCGGCTGGTCGTGGAGACCCCGCAGTACTTCCTGCTCCGGGTGGCCTGCGGGCTGGCGGAGTCGCCGGCGGAGGCGATCGCGTTCTACCGGTTGATGTCCAGCCTGGCCTACCTGCCCAGCAGCCCGACGCTGTTCAACTCCGGGACCCGGCACACCCAGATGTCCTCGTGCTACCTGCTCGACAGCCCCCGGGACGACCTGGACTCGATCTACTCCCGCTACGCCCAGGTCGCGAAGCTGTCGAAGTTCGCCGGCGGGATCGGCCTGGCCTTCTCCCGGGTGCGCTCGCGCGGCGCGCTGATCCGGGGCACCAACGGCCGGTCCAACGGCATCGTCCCGTTCCTGCGCACCCTGGACGCCTCGGTGGCCGCGGTCAACCAGGGCGGCCGACGCAAGGGGGCGGCCTGCGTCTACCTCGAGCCCTGGCACCCCGACGTCGAGGAGTTCCTCGAGCTGCGGGACAACACCGGGGAGGACGCCCGGCGTACGCACAACCTCAACCTGGCCCACTGGGTGCCCGACGAGTTCATGCGCCGCGTCGAGGCGGACGGCACCTGGTCGCTGGTCGACCCCGACCAGGCCCCTGAGCTCCCCGACCTGTGGGGGCCGGCCTTCGACGAGGCCTACCGCCGTGCCGAGTCCGAGGGACGCTACGTCCGTCAGGTCAGGGCCCGGGACCTGTACGCCAAGATGATGCGGACGCTGGCCCAGACCGGCAACGGGTGGATGACCTTCAAGGACGCCGCCAACCGGACCTGCAACCAGACCAGCGACGACCAGTCGCCGGGCCGGCCGATCGTGCACCTGTCGAACCTGTGCACCGAGATCATCGAGGTCTGCTCCGACGACGAGACGGCCGTGTGCAACCTGGGCTCGGTCAACCTGGCCCAGCACGTGGGCACCGACGGGATGGACTGGGAGAAGCTGCGGGCCACCGTCCGCACCGCCTTGCCGCTGCTGGACCGGGTGGTCGACGTGAACTTCTACCCCAGCGCCGAGGCGGCCGCCTCCAACCCGCGCTGGCGCCCGGTGGGCCTGGGGGTGATGGGCCTGCAGGACGTGTTCTTCGCCCTGCGCCTGCCCTTCGACTCCGTCGAGGCGGCCGAGCTGTCGACCCGGATCTCCGAGGAGGTCTACCTGACCGCGCTCGAGGTCTCCTGCGACCTGGCCGAGCGGCACGGCCCGCACCCGGCGTACGCCGAGACGCGGGCGGTCGGGGGCGCCCTGCAACCGGACCTCTGGGGGGTCACGCCCACCCAGACCGAGCGCTGGGCCGCGCTGCGCGCCCGGGTGGCCGAGCACGGGTTGCGCAACTCGTTGCTGGTGGCCATCGCACCGACCGCGACGATCGCGTCCATCGCCGGGTGCTACGAGTGCATCGAGCCGCAGGTCTCCAACCTGTTCAAGCGGGAGACGCTGTCGGGGGAGTTCCTCCAGGTCAACACCGCCCTGGTCCGGGAGCTGAAGGCCCGAGGGCTGTGGACCGCGGACGTGCGCGAGACC
This sequence comes from uncultured Actinomycetota bacterium, assembly GCA_963843825.1. Classification (GTDB taxonomy): domain Bacteria; phylum Actinomycetota; class Actinomycetes; order Propionibacteriales; family Nocardioidaceae; genus Marmoricola_A. Next base: position 336,888 of record CAWJLZ010000013.1, on the reverse strand, counting down.
CTCAAGCGGGCCGAGGGATCGGTCCAGGGGGTGACCGCCCTTCCCGCCGACGTCCGGGAGCTGTACCGGACCGCGTGGGAGCTGCCCCAGCGGGCGCTGGTCGACATGGCCGCCGCCCGGTCGGCGTACGTCGACCAGAGCCAGTCGCTCAACCTGTTCCTGGCCTCCCCGACCATCGGCAAGCTGTCGTCGATGTACCTGCACGCCTGGAAGTCGGGCTTGAAGACCACGTACTACCTGCGGTCGCGACCGGCGACCCGGATCCAGCAGGCGACGGTGGCGGTGGTCTCGACAAGCTCGACCGACGGCCCGGGCGCGACCGACATCCCGGGCTCGACCGACGTACCGAGCTCGACCGACGGAGGGAGCTCGACGGGCCCGAACACCACGGCGTGCTCGCTGGAGAACCCCGAGAGCTGCGAGGCGTGCCAGTGACGACCACACAGCCGACCACCGGGCGCATGCTGCTCGACCCCGGCATGAACCTGACCCTGCGGCCGATGCGCTACCCGCACTTCTACGAGCGCTACCGCGACGCGATCAAGAACACCTGGACCGTCGAGGAGGTCGACCTGCACTCCGACCTCGCCGACCTGCAGCGGCTGACCGAGGCCGAGCGGCACATGGTCTCCCGGCTGGTGGCCTTCTTCGCCACCGGCGACACGATCGTGGCCAACAACCTGGTGCTCAACCTGTACCAGCACGTCAACGCGCCCGAGGGGCGGCTGTACCTCAGCCGCCAGCTGTTCGAGGAGGCGGTGCACGTGCAGTTCTACCTGACCCTGCTCGACACCTACGTCCCCGACGAGGCCGAGCGGCAGGAGGCCTTCGCCGCGGTCGACACCATCCCCTCGATCCGCCACAAGGCCGACTTCTGCTTCCGCTGGATCGACTCGGTCTTCGAGCTCGACGCGCTGGAGACCCGGGAGCACCGGCGGGCCTTCCTGCTCAACCTGATCTGCTTCGCCGCGTGCATCGAGGGGTTGTTCTTCTACGGAGCGTTCGCCTACGTGTACTTCCTGCGCTCGCGCGGACTGCTCAACGGCCTGGCCTCGGGGACCAACTGGGTCTTCCGGGACGAGTCGATGCACATGGCCTTCGCCTTCGACGTGGTCGACACGGTGCGGGAGGAGGAGCCCGACCTGTTCGACGACGAGCTGGCCGGCGAGGTCGAGCAGATGATGCGCGACGCGGTGGAGGCCGAGGCCCAGTTCGCCGAGGACCTCCTCGGCGTCGGGGTGGCGGGGCTGTCGACCGCGGACATGCGCTCCTACCTCGAGCACGTCGCGGACCGGAGGATGCAGCGGCTCGGGCTCGCACCGATCTACGGCTCCGACAACCCGTTGGCCTTCATGGAGCTGCAGGACGTCCAGGAGCTCTCGAACTTCTTCGAGCGGCGGGTCTCGGCCTACCAGGTCGGTGTCACCGGTCAGGTGGGTTTCGAGGAGGACTTCTAGCCCGGGTGCGGGGCGTACGTCGGGTCAGCCCCGGCGTACGTCCCAGCGCCACCCGTCCGGGAGGGGCTCGGTGGGGGAGAAGCAGGACCGGGTGCCGGAGGGGTCCGTGGCCGGGAAGAACCCGGGGTCGTCGATGAACATCTCGGTGTCGCACTGCCAACCCTGCGGGAGCACCGCGAGGTCGGCGAAGCACCTGCCGCCCCCCGCGGGACTGACCGCGGGGTACTCCTCGGGCACGCAGGCGTGCTCCCACTGCTCGCCGAAGATCTGCCGCACGGTGACGGCCCCCGCGCCGGCCGTGGCCCCGACGAGCAGCGCGACGGCGACCGCGGCGACCGCGGCGACCAGCGGCACCCGGCGCCGGGCCCGCGGACCGGTGGGCGCGGGAGGGGCGGGCGGGGCGTTGTCGTACGGCGCTGAGGTCATGGGTCGAGCATGACCTGCCCCGGTCGGACGCACATCCGCCGTCGTACTCAGGGTCGGACGCTCCGACCCTGGCCCCGTGAGGGCTTGTGTGTTCCTCTTGGGGGATGAGGGAGACGGGCATGCGCGCGGAGGTCGCCGACAGCTGGCACCGTTCCGCCGCGGCCGGGGTGCTGGTCGACGCCGACACGGCTCCGATCACGCTGCCCGACGACACGCTGCGCGACTACCGCGAGGCGCACCCGCTGTCCCAGGTCTTCCCGGTCCTCGACGACGTCCTGGGCCAGGCGGCTCGTGACTGCGACGCGATCATGGCCGTCTCGGACGCGGCCGGCCAGCTGCTGTGGGTCTGTGGTCAGCCCAGCGCCCTGCGGGCGGCGGAGAAGATCGGCTTCGTCGAGGGCTCCAACTGGGACGAGCGGCTGGCCGGCACCAACGCGCCGGGGATGGCGTTGCGGCTGGGGCACACCGCCACGGTGATCGGTGCCGAGCACTTCCGACGGTCGGTGCGGCGCTGGAGCTGTGCGGCCACGCCGATCCACGACCCGTCCTCCTCGAGCATCCTCGGAGTCCTCGACATCACCGGCGGGGCCGAGGTGGTCGGCCCGCAGACCATCGCGATGGTGCGCGCCGCGGCCCGGATGGCCGAGTCCGAGATGGCCCGCAACCTGCTGACCCGCAACGCCGCCCCGGTGCTGCCGAGCACCGGGATGCAGGTGGACGTCCAGTCCCTGGGCCGCTCGGAGTCGCTGCTCACCGTGCACGACGGCCGGGGCACCCCCAAGACGGTGAAGCTCAGTCCCCGTCACAGCGAGATCCTGATCCTGCTGGGGTCCGCGCCGCACGGACTGTCCGGCGACGAGCTGGCGGTGCTGCTGTACGAGGACGGCAACGCCGACTCGACCCTGCGCGCGGAGATGAACCGGCTGCGCCACCTGCTCGGCGAGCAGCTGCTGGCCTCCCGGCCGTACCGCCTGGTCGCGACGTTGTCGGGGGACTGGCTCTCGGTCGAGGGCAAGCTGGCCGCCGGTGACGTCGCCGGCGCCATGCGGGCCTACCGGGGCCCGGTGCTGCCCCGCTCGGTGGCTCCCGGAGTGGTCCGGGTCCGTGCGGAGGTCGAGCAGTCACTGCGGCACGCCGTCCTGCGCTCGGGGAGCGCTGACCTGATGTCGACCTGGACCCGCTCGGCCTGGGGCACCGACGACTACGAGATGTGGCAGGCCCAGCAGCGCGCGGTGGGCTCCCACAGCCCGCTCCTGCCGCTGATCAACGGCCAGCTGGCCCGGCTCGACCGGGACCTCGGCGTCCGGCAGCGTCGCTCCGACCAGACCTGGTAGCACGCCGACCCGTCACGTCTTGACGCCCATTTCACGCCGACCCGTCACGTCTTGTCGCCAAGACGTGACGGCTCGGCGCGCCTGGGCGTGAAGACGTGACGGGTCGGCCCGGATCCGGCGTCAAGACGTGACGGGTGGGCGGGTCAGGGGCGGGAGGCGGCGCGGCGTACCGAGGCCGGGACCTCCACCCCGGCCGGGACGTCGGGGTACGGGACCGGGTCGGCGTACCCGGTCACCAGCGGGAGCAGCCCGGCCCAGACCTCCCGCGACTCGTGGTCGTCGGGGTCGACCTCGGGCATCCCCGCGGCCACCTTGACGCTGGCCCGGTCCAGCGGCACCCGGAGCACCATCGTGGCCGCCCGCTCCTTGGCCGAGGTGGGCCGGACCTCCTGGGTCCGCCCGGGGAACAGGTGGTCCGACAGCAGGTCCAGGGCCCGTTCCTTCTCCTCGGCCGGCACCGCCGTGGCCACCCCGTGCACCACGGCGGAGCGGTAGCGCATCGAGGACTCGAAGGTGGTGCGGGCGAACACCAGCCCGTCGAGGTGGGTCACGCTGACGCAGACCGCGTCCCCCTCGGCCACCCGCATCAGCCCCGACCCGGTGGACCCGTGCAGCAGCAGGGAGTCCCCGTCCCGCGCGCAGGCGAAGGGCAGCACGAGCGGCGACCCGTCGCGCACCACGCCCACGTGGGCGACCAGCGCCTGGTCGAGGATGGCGTCCAGCACGGCCCGGTCGCGCACCTGGCGATGCGGCTCACGCCGGATCCGGGTGGTGGCGTCCACGGGCAGGTCGTCGAGGTTCTCGGTCACGGCCACCACCCTGGCACCCCGGGCCACCTGCCACCATGACCGGGTGAACGACGCGAGTGGCGCAGAGAGCAGGCAGTGGTCCGACCCCGACGTCGAGCAGGTCGCCGACGGGGTGCACCGGGTCCCGCTGCCGCTGCCCACCGACGGGCTGCGCGCGATCAACGTCTACGTGCTCGAGTGCGACGACGGGCTGACCTGCATCGACGGCGGCTGGGCCATCGAGGCCTCCCGGGTCCAGCTCGAGGCGTCGCTGGCCACCCTGGGCCACTCGCTGCGCGACATCACGCGCTTCCTGGTCACCCACGCGCACCGTGACCACTACACCCAGGCCGCGACCGTCCGCGCGGAGCTCGGGGTCGCCGTCATCGAGCTCGGCGTCGGTGAGCGGGCGTCGATGGAGATGATGGCTGCCGGTCCCCAGGTCGACGGCTCGGTGTCCCGGCTCGCCGCGGCCGGGGCGCGCGAGCTCGCCGGCACCTGGGAGGCGCTGTCCGCCGGGCGCGAGGTCGACGTCGCGGAGTGGTCGCCGCCCGACAGCTGGTTGGAGGGCGAGCAGCTCCTCGACGTCGGGGGCCGGATCCTGCGCGCGGTGCCCACCCCGGGCCACACCGCCGGGCACTACGTGTTCGCCGACGAGGCCGCCGGGGTGCTCTACGCCGGGGACCACGTGCTGCCCTCGATCACCCCCTCGGTCGGCTTCGAGGCGGTGTACGCCGCGGACCCGCTCGGCGACTTCCTGGGCTCTCTGGAGACGGTCCGCTCGCGGCTGCCCGACCTGCGGCTGCTGCCGGCCCACGGTGCGGTGGGGATGAGCTCGCACACCCGGGCCGCCGAGCTGCTGGCCCACCACGACCAGCGGCTGGCCCAGTGCCTGTCCCAGGTCGCGGTCACCGGCAGCACGGCGTACGACGTGGCCCGGGAGCTGTCCTGGACCCGGCGCGAGCACGCCTTCGCCGCCCTGGACCCCTTCAACGCGGGGCTCGCGGTGATGGAGACCCTGGTCCACCTCGACCTGCTCGTCCGCCGCGGCGTGCTGAGACGTGGCGACGAGGACGGCACCGCGGTCTACCGCCGACCGGTGTAGGTTGGCGGGAGAACGACAGGGGAGCGCCGTCCGGCGCTGAGAGTGCGGAACGGCCGCAGACCCTCGAACCTGATCCGGTTAGGACCGGCGAAGGAAGTCGAGCTCTTCTCGCACGACCGCGAGACCCTCCCACGCCTCGGGAGACAGACACATGGACCACGTTCACCAGCCGGACCGGCCACGCCCGCTCCGACGCCGCACCCGACCGGCACGACGTGTGCTCACCGGGCTCGCCGCCACCGTCGTGGCCGCCTCCCTCGCGGCCTGCTCGGTCGGGGCGAGCACCCCGGACACCACCGCCGCCGACGGCACCCCGACCAAGGTCACCCTGGTCACCCACGACTCCTTCGTGATGCCCAAGAAGCTGCAGCGGCAGTTCGAGCAGGAGAGCGGCTACACGTTGCGCATCGTCAACAACGGCGACGCGGGGGAGCTGACCAACAAGCTCGTGCTGACCAAGGACAACCCGCTCGGCGACGTGGTCTTCGGCATCGACAACAGCTTCGCCTCGCGCGCCGTGGACGCCGGCGTCCTGGCGCCGTACACCTCGTCGGCCGCGCCGGCCTCCGCTGCGGACTACGCCCTCGACGACGCCACCGGCGCCTCCGAGCTCACCCCGGTCGACTGGGGCGACGTGTGCGTCAACGTCGACGACGTGTGGTTCGCCGACCACGACCTCGCGCCGCCGACCTCGTTCGACGACCTGCTGGACCCGGCGTACCAGGACCTGTTCGTCACCCCCGCGGCGTCGACCTCCTCGCCCGGCTTCGCCTTCCTGCTGGCCACCATCGGCACCTTCGGCAAGGACGGCTGGCAGGACTACTGGACCTCGCTGATGGCCAACGGGGCCCGGGTGGTCAGCGGCTGGTCGGACGCCTACGAGGTCGACTTCACCGCCGGCGGCGGCAACGGCGACCGGCCGATCGTGCTGCAGCTACAACTCCTCGCCGCCGTTCACCATCCCCGACGGCAAGAGCAAGCCGACCACCAGCGCGCTGCTGGACACCTGCTTCCGCCAGGTGGAGTACGCCGGGGTGCTCGACGGTGCCGCCAACGTCCCGGGGGCCGAGGCGCTCGTGGACTTCTTGGAGGGCACCGAGTTCCAGACCTCCCTGCCCGACAACATGTACGTCTTCCCCGTCGACGACGCCGCTCCGCTCCCGGCCCTGTGGGCGAGGTGGGCCGTCCGTCGCCGACCCCGTCACCGTCCCCCGGCGGAGATCACCACCTCGCGCAGCGACTGGATCCGGGAGTGGAGTGACCTCACCAGCGGCTGACCCGGCCCCGGTCCGCCGAGACCGGCGGCACCGGCGACGGGGGGCGACGGGCGCACCGTGGACGGCGCTGGCGGTGGTCGCGGGACTGGTCCCGCTGGCCGTCCTGGCGGTGTTCTTCGTGCTGCCCGTCGCCGGCATGCTGCAGCGCGGCTTCTGGCCCGAGGGCCGCCTCGACCTCGCCGGCGTGGTCGACACCCTGACCCGGCCCCGGGTGGTCGGGGTGGTGTGGTTCACGGTGTGGACCGCGGCCTCGGCGACCGCGGTGACGCTGCTGCTCGGGGTGCCGGCGGCGTACGTGCTGCACCGGTTGTCCTTCCCGGGTCAGCGGCTGCTGCGCGGACTGGTCACGGTGCCCTTCGTGCTGCCCACCGTGGTGGTCGGGGTGGCGTTCCGGACCCTGCTGGGCTCGGCCGGACCGGCGGGCTTCCTGGGCCTCGACGGCACCCCGGCCGCCATCGTCGCGGCCCTGGTGTTCTTCAACGTCTCCCTCGTGGTGCGCACCGTCGGCCCGTGGTGGGAGGGTCTGGACCCGCGGCGCGAGGAGGCCGCCGCGGCCCTGGGCGCCTCGCCGGCGCAGGTGCTCCGCACGGTGACGCTGCCGGCCCTTCGCCCCGCCGTGCTGTCGGCGGCCAGCGTGGTGTTCCTGTTCTGCGCGACCTCCTTCGGGGTCGTGCTGACCCTCGGCGGGGTGCGCTACTCCACGGTGGAGACCGAGATCTACCTGCTCACCACCCAGTTCCTCGACCTGCCGGCCGCGGCCGCGTTGTCGGTGCTCCAGATCGTCGCGGTCGTCGCCCTGCTGGCGCTCGCCGGACGGGCCCGGGGTGCCCGGGAGGCCAGCGTCGACCGGGTCGCGCGGCGGGCCACCGCGCGGCGACCGCGCCGGGCCGACGTGCCGGCCGTGCTGGTGACCGGCCTGGCGCTGGTCCTCATCGCCGCCCCCGTGCTGGCCCTGGTCTCCCGCTCGCTGCGCGTGGACGGGTCCTGGTCGTGGGCGTACTACCGCGCCCTGGGTCGCCCCGACGGGTCCTCCGCGCTGCAGGTGCCGGTGACCACCGCCCTGGGGAACTCCTTGTCGGTGGCCCTCGACGCGACGCTGCTCTCGCTGTCCCTGGGTCTGGTCGTCGCGGTGCTGGTGACCCGCCGGGCCACCTCGGCCGGACCGAGGCGCCTGCTGGCCGCGTTCGACGGCCTGTTCATGCTGCCGCTGGGGGTCTCCGCGGTGACCGTCGGCTTCGGCTTCCTGGTCACCCTGGACCGTCCGCCGCTGGACTTCCGGGGCAGCCCCTGGCTGGTGGTGGTGGCCCAGGCCGTGGTCGCCCTGCCCCTGGTGGTCCGCACCCTGGTGCCGGTCCTGCGGGGGATCGACCCGCGGCTGCGGGAGGCCGCGGCCAGCATGGGGGCGCACCCGCTCCGGGTCCTGGCCGACGTCGACCTGCCGGTGGCCTGGCGCCCGGTGCTGGCCGCGACCGGGTTCGCCTTCGCGGTCTCGCTGGGCGAGTTCGGGGCGACCAGCTTCCTGGCCCGGCCGGACTACCCGACGCTGCCGGTCGTGGTCTACCAGCTGGTCTCGCGTCCCGGGGCGGAGAACTTCGGGATGGCCCTGGCCGCCTCGGTGCTGCTCGGCACGGTCACGGCCGGGGTGATGGTCGCCGTCGAGCGGCTGCGCGTGGGCAGCATGGGAGCCTTCTGAGGTGCTGGTCGTGGACGGGCTGACGGTGGCCTTCGGTGACACCGTCGCGGTGGACGGGGTGTCCTTCGGCCTCCCGGCCGGTGAGGTGCTCGCGGTCCTCGGCCCCTCGGGCTGCGGCAAGTCGACCCTGCTCCGGGCGGTGGCCGGGCTGGAGCCGCCCGTGGCCGGCACGGTGAGCGTGGACGGGGAGGACCTGACCCGCACCCCGACGTACCGCCGGGGGTTCGCGCTGATGTTCCAGGACGGCCAGCTCTTCGGGCACCTGTCCGTCGCGGGCAACGTCGGGTACCCGCTGCGGCTGCGTCGGGTGCCCCGGGCCGACCGCCGGACCCGGGTCGCGGAGCTGCTCGAGCTGGTCGGGCTGCCCGGGTACGAGGCCCGGGCGCCGGCCACGCTGTCGGGCGGGGAGCGCCAGCGGGTGGCCCTGGCCCGGGCGCTGGCCGTCCGACCGCGGCTGCTGCTGCTCGACGAACCGCTGTCCGCGCTGGACCGGGGGCTCCGGGAACGGTTGGCCACCGACCTGCACGACATCCTCCGCCGGGCCGGCACCACGGCGCTGCTGGTCACCCACGACCACGAGGAGGCCTTCGCCGTGGCCGACCGGATGGCGGTGATGCGGGCCGGCCGGCTGGTCCAGGCCGGGACGCTGGAGGAGGTCTGGCGCTCTCCCGTCGACGCCGAGACCGCCCGCTTCCTGGGGTACGCCGCGGTGCTGGACCCTCCGGCGGCCGCGCGGCTGCTGGGCGGGGGCGGAGCGCCCGCGGGCGGGGACGGCGGTGCGCGGGCGCTGGCGGTCCGTCGCTCCGCGCTGCGGGTGGACCCGGCCGGGCGACTGGCGGGTGAGGTGCGCTCGTTGCGGACCACACCGGACCTGACCCGGTTGACCGTGGAGGTCGACGGGGTCGGCCTCCTGGACGCGGTCGCCCCGCTGGACGTCCCGGTCCGCCCCGGTCAGCGGGTGCCCCTGCTGCTGGACCGCACCCGGGTGGCCCTGCTGGCCTGAGGTGACCGTCCTCACGGCGGGCCTGCCGCGCTCGAGGTCCCGGTGCGCGGGCCGCGTTGCCTAGACTCCGCAGTGGTGAAACGACGGCCGTACGGACTCCTCGTCGCCGTGGCGGTCCTGATGGGCCTGGTCGCGGTGGTCGTCTCGCGCGCCCTGGGGGAGGGCCTGCGCGACCCGGACGGTTTCCTCGGCCCGGCCTGGGTCCGGCTGCCGGCGATGGTGCTGGGCGCCTACCTCCTCGACGTCGTGCCGCGGTCGCTGTGGCGGGCCCGGCGCCGGCTGCGCACGTTCGGGTCCGAGGTCCGGGCGTCCACGAGGGAGCACTGGACGCGCGAGCGGGTGGCCCTGGTCGTGATCGGCCTGACCAGCTTCTACGTGACCTACGTGAGCTACCGGAACCTGAAGAACTTCCTGCCGCGGTTCTACACCCACACCCAGGACCCTCTGCTGCACACGCTGGACCGGTTGCTGTTCTTCGGCCACGAGCCCGCCACGATCCTGCACAGCGTCTTCGGGGAGACCTGGGCGGCGCACTTCTTCGCCTTCATCTACCTGCTCTACCTCCCGCTCGCGCCGCTCAGCCTGGTCATCTGGCTGGTCTGGTCGCGCAACACCTCCTACGGGTACTGGTACGCCACCGCGAACTGCCTGACCTGGACCCTGGGCACGGTCAGCTACTATGCGCTGCCCACGCTCGGCCCCACCTTCTGGTACCCCTGGCTCTACCGGGGGCTCGACGTCACCGGGGTGACGAGCCTGCAGAACTCGTTGTGGAACTCGCGCCAGGAGGTGCGGTTCCCGCTGAACCCGTTCAGCGACTCGGTGCAGAGCGTGGCCGGGTTCGCCTCGTTGCACGTCGCGCTGACCCTGGTGATCGCCCTGGTCGCGCACTACACCGTGCGGCACGCGGTGATCCGGCTGCTGCTGTGGGTGTACTTCGGGCTCACCGTGATCTCGACGCTCTACTTCGGCTGGCACTACATCGCCGACGACATCGCCGGGGCGGCGATCGCCCTGCTGTCGGTGTGGCTCGGGGCGCTGGCCAGCGGGCAGCGCCTGCAACGAGGCGGGGCCGCGGCGACGCCGTCCACCGAGTCCTCGCCGGTGCCGCCCTCGGTGGCGGCGGGGCGGGTTGGAGGTTCGGCCACCGGGCATGGCCCGGAGGGGCTAGGGAGGACCGCCCGAGAAGAACCTCGCACAACGGACATTAGCGACTAAAAGTATGATGCCGAGGCTGCCAAAGATGTGCGGTTGCTGTATGGTTTGACGAGGAGATCCGGGGGGATCTCCTGTGAGCCAGAGAAGGACCAGCTCGTGCAGCCGGTCGTGATCTCGCTGGGTGGCCAGGGTCTGTATCCCGTCCTGGCCCACAGTCTGATCGGCCTCTGACTCCGGTGTTCTGCCCCAGCCTCCCAATGAGGCAGAACGCCTGAGATCCCGCCCGAGCCTCCCAATCGGGCGGGATCTCTCTTTTGGTGCAGGCCCCCCGTGCGGCCGCTCCGCCGTCCCTCGCGACTGCCTCCTTCCGCCCCTTCCCGGGGCCTGCAGGCATGCCCCGGGCGCTCCTCTCGATGAATTACATTCATGTAGTTTGTCAACTCAACACGCCGTCCGCCGATGATTTCTTCGAGAAAGTTGTTCTCAAAGTGACGGATGAGCACTAGCGTGACGGAACGGTCCGTCGCCCGACGCGGCTCGGGAGTCACCAGCCACCGGGGATGGGGCTGGTGTCGAGAGAGGCAGACATGCGCATCACGCAGGCCCGCAGCCGCACCTCACGCGGCCGTGCCGGACGTGCCCGCCGCCCGGCCGGAACGGCCGCGGCGGTGGCCTCGGTGGCCTGCCTGCTCCTCGTCGGAGCCGGGGTCACCGCCGGCGTCCCGGCCGCGCAGGCGGCCAAGGGGGCCGGCCACACGACCGACCAGGGACCCGGGTCCGGGCAGGACGCCTACCCCACCCAGGAGCAGGTCCGCGCCGCCCAGGCCGACGCCCGGGACGCCGCCTCCCGCGTGGCGTCCATCCAGGCCTCGCTGGCCCTGGCCAACCAGCAGCTGGAGGCCGCGGCGATGGCCGCCGAGCAGGCCTCGGAGGTCTACAACGGCGCCCGTTGGCGGGTCGAGCAGGCCACCGAGGCCCTTGCCGCAGCCCGCAAGGACGCCGACCGTGCGGACCGGCAGGTCGCTGCGCAGCGCGACCAGCTGGCCACCCTCGTCGCGTCGTCCTACCAGGACGGGGGCGACGTCACGGCCGTCAACGCGGTGCTCGGGGCCGACGGTCCCGAGGCGCTGATGGGTCAGATGCTGGCCTACGAGGGAGCCTCGAGCTCCGCCGAGGCCGACATCCAGCAGTTCTCCGCCACCGCCACCCTGGCCGAGGTCTTCCGCGCCCAGGCCGTCACGGCCCAGGCCGAGCAGGAGCGCCTGCTGGCGGAGGCCACCGACGCCCGCGCCGCCGCCGCGAGCGCTGCGGACGCGGCGCAGCAGGCGGCCTCCTCGATCGCGGCCCAGAAGTCCGCGCTGGTCGGCCAGCTCGCCGCCCTGGAGGGGATCTCGGTCCAGCTGGCCCAGGAGCGCCAGACCGCGCTGGAGGAGATCGAGCGCGAGCGGGCCGCCCAGGAGGCGGCTGACCGGGCCGCGGCCCAGGCCGCCGCCGAAGCCGCTGCCGAGGCGGCCGCCGCAGCCGCGGCCGAGCCCGACCCGCCGGCCGACAGCGGGTCCACCCCTGCTCCCACCGCTCCCGTCACGCCCCCGCCGGCCACCCCGCCCGCGTCGCCGCCGCCGGTCACCCCGCCGCCGGTGGCCCCTCCGGTCGTCGCGCCGCCCCCGCCGGTCACCCCGCCCGCGACGCAGGGCGGTGCGGCCGCCGCCGTCGCCTTCGCCCGGGCGCAGCTCGGCGAGCCGTACGTCTGGGGTGCCGCCGGACCCAGCTCCTGGGACTGCTCGGGCCTGATGATGGGCGCCTGGCAGGCCGGCGGGGTGTCGCTGCCGCACTACTCCGTGGCCCAGTACGACGCCACCACGCCGATCTCGGTCGGTCAGCTGCAGCCCGGGGACCTGGTGTTCTGGGGCACGACCAGCAGCCCGAGCTCGATCCACCACGTCGCGATGTACCTCGGCGACGGCCTGATCATCCACGCCCCCCGGACCGGTCGCCCGGTCGCGATCGAGTCGATGTACTACTGGATCCCGCCGAACTTCTTCGGCCGCGTCTGACGCTGCATCCCCCGGTCCTCGGGGCGCACGGTCCTGGAGCGGCTAGGACCACATGACCTCGGCGGTCGGACGACGGCCCTCCCACGGCCGGAGCGGTCCGGGCCGCCAGGCCCGGACCGCTCCGTGGATCGTGCTGGTGCCGACGCTCAGTGGTCCGACGGGGTGTCCACGAAGCGCGCGAACGAGGCGTTGACCTCCAGCTCGGCCTCCGCCCGGCCCACCCAGTTGGCGCCCTCGACGGACTTGCCGGGCTCGAGGTCCTTGTAGACCTCGAAGAAGTGCTGGATCTCGAGCAGGTCGAACTTCGACACGTGGTTGAAGTCGCGCAGGTGCTCCAGGCGCGGGTCGGTCGACGGCACGCAGAGCACCTTGTCGTCGCCTCCGGCCTCGTCGGTCATCCGGAACATCCCGATCGCCCGGCACTTGATCAGGCAGCCCGGGAAGGTGGGCTCCTGCAGGATCACCAGGGCGTCGAGCGGGTCCCCGTCCAACCCCAGGGTGTTCTCGATGTACCCGTAGTCGGCGGGGTACTGGGTCGAGGTGAACAGGGTCCGGTCCAACCGGATCCGACCCGTCTTGTGGTCCACCTCGTACTTGTTCCGCTGGCCCTTGGGGATCTCCACCAGGACGTCGAACTCCACGTGTTCCTCCGCTCGCCGTTCTTCCCCTGCCGCGGTCGGACAGAGAACTGTGCAGCCGTCGGTTAGTCTCCCGCAGAACGCGCCCACCTCACAGCCGAAAGGGGGGCGGGATGGCCGAAGGTGACCGACTCCACTCCGACCCTGTCCCCCCGGAGCCCGTTGAGCAATCCCCCCCGGACCCCCCGGCCGTCCCGACCGAGCCCGTACGGCGCTCCCGGACGCGCCGGGTGACCACCGGGCTGGCCGTGCTCGTGGTCGTGGTCCTGCTCCTGGCCGGAGCGGCCTGGCGCCTCGACCTGGGACAGCGCTGGGGCCCGGCCGCGCCCACGGTGCCGGCGGCTCCCGTCGCGCCCGACCCGGTCCGGGACCCGGCCGCGGTCGCCCCGCCGCCCGGCCTCGACCTGCCCACCCCGGCTCCCGCCGCGCCGGTCGCCCGCCCGCTGCCCGAGCGGGAGGTCTCCGCGGCCGCCGTGCGCGAGGCCCTGGGCCGTCTGCCGGGCGCGCGCCGGCTCGGGCCGCGGCTCGGCCTGGTGGTCGCCGGGGCGGACGGCCGTCCCGTGCTCGCCGGGGTCCGGCCGTGGTCACCCCGGCCTCGACGATGAAGCTGCTGACCTGCCTGGCCGCCCTGGAGTCCGTGGGGCCCGAGCACCGGTTCACCACCTCGACGGCCCTGCGCGGCCGGGTGCTGACCCTGGTCGGCGGGGGAGACCCCCTGCTGGCCCGGGACGCGCTGGGCTCGGGCTACCCCGACCAGGCCGACCTGGGCACGCTGGCCCGGCGTACGGCCAGGGGGCTGAAGGCCGAGGGCACCACGCGGGTCCGGCTGGCCTACGACGACACCCTGTTCACCGGCCCGGCCGCGAGCCCCGACTGGGAGCCGAGCTACCTGCCCGACGACGTGGTCAGCCCGATCTCGGCCCTGTGGGTGGACGAGGGCCGGGAGGCCACCGGTCTGGTGCCGCGCAGCGCAGACCCGCCCGGGGACGCGGCCACGGTCTTCGCCGACGCGCTGCGCGGCCGGGGGATCACCGTGTCCGGTCCGGTCCGGGCGCGCGCCGCGGGAGCCCGGGCCCTGGCGGTCGCCGAGGTCGAGAGCGCGCCGCTGGTCGAGGTCGTCCAGCACGTCCTCGAGGCCAGCGACAACGAGGGGGCAGAGGTGCTGGCCCGGCACGTCGCCCTGGCCGAAGGTGAGCCCGCCTCGTTCGACGGCGCCTCGCGCGCGGTCCGGCGCGTGGTCCGGGGGCTCGGGATCCCGCTCGACCGGGCGGTGGTCCAGGACGGCAGCGGCCTCTCGCGGGGCGACCGGCTCCCGACCCGGACGCTGCTCGCGGTGCTGGCCGCCGGGCTCGACCCCGACCGGCCCGAGCTGGGCGGGCTCACCGAGGGACTCCCGGTCGCGGGGTTCAGCGGCTCGTTGTCCTACCGGTTCACCGACGGCTCCGACGCGGGGCTCGGCTGGGTGCGCGCCAAGACCGGCACCCTGCGCGGCGTGCACGCGCTGGCCGGGGTGGTCACCGGCCGTGACGGGACGGTGATGACCTTCGTGGCCGTGGCCGACCGGGTGCGGGAGCCGAACACGCTGTTCGTCCGGGACCAGCTGGACCGGATCTCCTCGGCCCTGGCCGGTTGCCGCTGCGCGACGCGGGCGGGCTGAGCCACGGTCCGGGGGCCGGTCCGGTTGCCGCGGCGCCGTACGCTCCCCTCATGAGTGGGCAGATGATCGACTGGCAGCTCGCGGTGTCAGCCGCCTCGCGCCTGGCCGGGCAGGGGCCGTCGGTCTCGCGCGCCGAGGGCGACGAGATCGTCGCCGAGCTCCGGGCGGGTGCCGAGCGCTCGACGCCGTTGGTCCGCGAGTACACCGGACTGGTGGCCCAGGAGGGCACCGCCCCGGTCCTGGTCGTCGACCGGCCGGGCTGGATCCAGGCCAACGCCGACGCCTTCGAGCACCTGATCACCCCGGTGGTGGACAAGGTGCAGGCCACGCAGGCGACGAAGGGCAAGCCGGCCGGCGGGATGACCGAGGCCGTCGGCTCCCGGATCACCGGCCTCGAGGTGGGCGGGATGCTGGGCTTCCTGGCCGGCAAGGTGCTGGGCCAGTTCGACCCGTTCTACGCCCCCGAGGGCAGCACCGACGTCGGCCGCCTGCTCCTGGTCGCCCCGAACATCGTCCACACCGAGCGCGAGCTCGAGGCCGACCCGTCGGACTTCCGCCTCTGGGTGTGCCTGCACGAGGAGACCCACCGGGTCCAGTTCACCGCCGTGCCCTGGATGCGCGACCACCTCCAGGCCCAGATCGACCTGCTGGTCGAGGGCGTCGAGGTCGATCCGGCCAGGATGGCCCAGATGATCGGGGACGGGGTGCGCCGGGCCGGCGGAGTCCTGACCGGCAAGGACGGCGCCAGCCTGGTCGACCTGTTCGCCAGCCCGGCCCAGCGCGAGGTGATCGACCGCGTGACCGGGGTGATGTCGCTGCTGGAGGGTCACGCCGACGTGGTGATGGACGGCGTCGGTCCCACCGTGATCCCGAGCGTGGACAAGATCCGCACCCGGTTCAACCAGAGGCGCAAGGGTGCCGGCTCGCTCGACCGCCTGGTCCGGCGGCTGCTCGGCCTCGAGGCCAAGATGGCGCAGTACCGCGACGGGGCGAAGTTCGTGCGTGCCGTCGTCGACAAGGTGGGCATGGACGGGTTGAACGAGGTCTGGGTCGAGCCCGACCGCCTCCCGTCCAAGGCCGAGATCGCCGACCCCGCCGCCTGGCTGCGCCGGGTCCACGGCTGACCCGCTCCGAGGACAGCAGGATGGGACCCGACCCCGCGGTCGCCGCGGCTCGGCTCGGCGTGCGCCGGGTGCTGGCCGCGGCCCCGCCGGGACCGGTGGTCGTGGCCTGCTCGGGAGGGGCCGACTCGCTGGCCCTGGCCGCAGCGACCGTCTTCGAGTGCCGCGAGGCCCGGTCCGGCCGGCACGCCCGCAGGGTGGTGGGGGCCACCGTCGACCACGGGCTCCAGCCGGGCTCGGCCGCGCAGGCCGACCGGGTGGTGGCCCAGCTCGCCGGGATCGGCGTGGACGAGACGCTGACCGCGCGGGTGCGCGTGGAGGCGGCCGGCCGGGGACCCGAGGCCGCCGCCCGGGAGGCGAGGTACGCCGTGCTGGAGCAGGTGGCCCAGCAGGTCGGAGCACCGTTGGTGCTGCTCGGACACACCCTCGACGACCAGGCCGAGACGGTGCTGCTCGGCCTCACCCGGGGCTCCGGCGGACGCTCGGTGGCCGGGATGCGGCGCGCGTTCGACGTGTTCGCCCGGCCCCTGCTCGACCTGACCCGGGCCCAGACCGAGCAGGCCTGCGCCGCCCAGGGTCTGGAGCCCTGGTCCGACCCGCACAACGACGACCCGCGCTTCACCCGCTCCCGGGTGCGGCACCGGGTGCTGCCGGTGCTCGAGGCCGAGCTCGGCCCCGGCGTCGCGGTGACGCTGGCCCGCACCGCCGACGGCCTCCGCGAGGACATGGAGCTGCTCGACCGGTGGGCCGCCACGGCGTACGCCGAGGCCCTGGTCGGGCGGGGCGCCGAGGCAGTGGTGCTGTCGGTGCCGAGCCTGGTCGCGCTCGAGCCGGCCCTGCGCGGACGGGTGCTCCGGCTGGCCGCCGCGGACGCGGGGGCGCCGCCGGACGAGCTGTTCCGGGTGCACGTGCTGGCCCTCGACGCGCTGGTCACCGACTGGCGCGGCCAGGTGATGGTCCAGCTGCCCGGTCACCTCGCCGGTCACCGGTCGGGGGACACCCTGACCGTCGGTCCGCACCCTGTGGCAGGCTGAGCCGGTCGGCCGGGGGGCCCGGCCACCACCCCACCGCCTGGGAGGCACCGCGTGGACGCACAGCATGTGGACGGCGACCTGATCCACGTCCTGTACAGCGAGGAGGACATCCAGCGCCGCCTCAAGGAGCTGGCCGAGGCGGTGGAGGTCGACTACGCCGGCAAGGACCTGCTGCTGGTCGGGGTGCTCAAGGGTGCGGTGATGGTGATGGCCGACCTGGCGCGGGCCTTCGAGCGGCACGTCGAGATGGACTGGATGGCGATCTCGTCGTACGGCTCGGGCACCAAGTCCTCGGGCGTGGTGCGGATCCTCAAGGACCTCGACACCGACATCAACGGCCGCCACGTGCTGATCGTGGAGGACATCATCGACACCGGCCTGACCCTGTCCTGGCTGGTCTCCAACCTGGTCTCGCGACGCCCGGCGTCGGTCGAGATCTGCACCCTGCTGCGCAAGCCGGACGCGCTCCAGATGACCGTCGACGTGAAGTACGTCGGCTACGACATCCCCAACGAGTTCGTCGTCGGCTACGGCCTCGACTACGACGAGAGGTACCGCAACCTGCGCTGCATCGGCACCCTGGCGCCGGCCGTCTACTCCTGACCCCGGAGCAAGCCGGAGCGCGACGGGAACCAGTCGCGCCTCCCACTCGTTGGCGACCGTGTACCGTCAATATCCCAGTGTTGTGCTCGATTTGGTAGGGAGGCTCGGGGCGCAGGCCCCGTTTTCATGGACGTGAAGCGCATCTTCCGCGGTCCTTGGTTCTGGATCGTCATCGCGGTGGTGGGCGTACTCATCGCCCTCCAGTACCTCGCGCCCAACGGGGGCTACAACCAGGTCGACACCTCCGAGATGGCCTCCGACATCACCCAGGGCCAGGTGAAGGACATCACCTTCATCGACGGCGACCAGGAGATCCGGGCCACCCTCGACGACGGCTCCAAGGTGCTCACGCACTGGGTCGACGGCCAGCAGACCACCCTCCTGGACGCGGCGGCGAAGCAGTACCGCGCCGGCCAGATCGAGACCTACAACTCCGAGAACCCGCAGCCCAGCCTGCTCGGGTCCATCCTGTCCTTCTCGCTGCCGTTCATCCTGATCGTGCTGCTGTTCCTGTTCCTGATGAACCAGGCCCAGGGCGGCGGCGGCCGGGTCATGCAGTTCGCCAAGTCCAAGGCCAAGCTGATCAGCAAGGACATGCCCAAGACGACGTTCTCCGACGTCGCGGGCTGCGTCGAGGCCATCGAGGAGCTCGGCGAGATCAAGGAGTTCCTCCAGGAGCCCGCCAAGTTCCAGGCCGTCGGGGCCAAGATCCCCAAGGGCGTCCTGCTCTACGGC
The DNA here is from genome assembly GCA_963843825.1 of uncultured Actinomycetota bacterium. Classification (GTDB taxonomy): domain Bacteria; phylum Actinomycetota; class Actinomycetes; order Propionibacteriales; family Nocardioidaceae; genus Marmoricola_A. The sequence goes on along the minus strand of CAWJLZ010000013.1, from coordinate 318,805 downwards.
CCTCCCGGCACCGGCAAGACGCTGCTGGCCCGGGCGGTCGCCGGCGAGGCCGGGGTGCCGTTCTACTCGATCTCGGGCTCCGACTTCGTCGAGATGTTCGTCGGCGTCGGTGCCTCACGGGTCCGCGACCTGTTCGAGCAGGCCAAGGAGAACGCCCCGGCCATCGTCTTCATCGACGAGATCGACGCCGTCGGTCGGCACCGCGGTGCCGGCATGGGCGGCGGCCACGACGAGCGCGAGCAGACCCTCAACCAGCTGCTGGTCGAGATGGACGGATTCGACGTCCGCGGCGGGGTCATCCTGATCGCGGCGACGAACCGTCCCGACATCCTCGACCCGGCCCTGCTGCGTCCGGGCCGGTTCGACCGGCAGATCGCGGTGGACGCTCCCGACCTCGACGGCCGGTTCAAGATCCTCCAGGTGCACTCCCGGGGCAAGCCGATGGGCCAGGGGATCGACCTGCTCTCGGTGGCCCGGCGCACTCCGGGGTTCACCGGTGCCGACCTGGCCAACGTGCTCAACGAGGCCGCGCTGCTCACGGCGCGCCGCAACGAGAAGATGATCGACAACGAGGCGCTCGACGAGGCGATCGACCGGGTCATCGCCGGTCCGCAGCGGCGCAGCCGGCTGATGAGCGAGAAGGAGAAGCTCATCACCGCCTACCACGAGGGCGGGCACGCCCTGGTGGCCGCGGCGCTGCCGGGCACCGACCCCGTGCACAAGGTGACGATCCTGCCGCGCGGTCGTGCGCTGGGCTACACCATGGTGCTGCCGGACGAGGACAAGTACTCCCAGACCCGCTCGGAGATGCTGGACAAGCTGGCCTACATGCTCGGTGGCCGCGCCGCGGAGGAGATGGTCTTCCACGACCCGACGACCGGCGCCGGCAACGACATCGAGAAGGCCACCTCGGTGGCCCGCGCGATGGTCACGCAGTACGGCATGACCGAGCGGCTCGGGGCGATCAAGCTGGGTGACTCCAACGGCGAGCCGTTCCTGGGTCGCGACATCGGCCACAGCCGGAACTACTCCGAGGACATCGCCGCGATCGTCGACGAGGAGACCAAGAAGCTCCTCACCACCGCGCACCAGGAGGCCTTCGACATCCTGGAGGAGAACCGCGACGTCCTCGACTCGCTGGTCCTGGAGCTGCTGGAGAAGGAGACGCTCGACAAGGAGCAGATCGCCCGGGTCTTCGTGCCGCTGCGTCGTCGCCCGCTGCGGCCGGCCTGGACCGGTTCGCCGACCCGCGAGCCCTCGGCCATCCCGCCGGTGGAGGTCCCGAAGGTCGCCGCCAACGGCGTCCGGCCCGACGACTCCACGAGCACCACGATCCTCACCCCGCCCTCGTCGGGTGGCGACATCCACGGCGCCGGACCGATGGGGACCACCGAGGGATGACGCTGGACCCGATCGGCCGTCCGTCCTACGACGACCTGCCGGCGTTCGACCATGCCCGGGCCGCGGCGGCGGTGCGCGAGCTGCTGCTGGCCATCGGCGAGGACCCGGACCGGGAGGGGCTGCGCGACACCCCGGCCCGGGTGGCCAGGGCCTACGAGGAGCTGCTGCGCGGGATCCGTCAGACGCCTCAGGAGGTGCTGACCACCACGTTCGAGGCCGGGCACGAGGAGATGGTGCTCGTGCGCGACATCGAGCTGTGGTCGATGTGCGAGCACCACCTCGTGCCGTTCACCGGGGTCGCGCACATCGGCTACATCCCCAGCAGCAGCGGCCGGATCACCGGGCTGTCGAAGCTCGCCCGGCTGGTCGACGTCTACGCCCGGCGGCCCCAGGTGCAGGAACGCCTGACCAGCCAGATCGCGGACTCCCTGATGGAGATCCTCGAGGCCAGGGGGGCGATCGTCGTGATCGAGGCCGAGCACCTGTGCATGACCATGCGCGGGGTGCGCAAGCCGGGGTCCAAGACGATCACCTCGGCCATCCGCGGGTCCATGCACCAGGCGGCCACGCGGGCCGAGGCGATGAGCCTGATCATGCACGGGACCCGCTGAGCCGCGGTCCGGGTCAGCCGGCCGGGGCGGGGGTCAGGGGACCGGGCGGGTCGACCGGCGGGTCCTGGGACCGGATCGGGATGGCGTAGGTGGACCAGATGGGGTGGTGGTCGGAGTCCGTGATCTTGTACCCCACCTTGGTGGCGACCGGCGCCGCGGCGGCGTACACCTGGTCCAGGAACGCGCTGCCGCGGGTGCCTCCCTTGGTGGGGAGCCCGGTGGCCCACATGGAGGTGAGCCCCACCGCGCCCAGGGTCACCACCGGGAGCCCGGCGTGGCGGTCGCGGTTGTCGGCGAGGTAGCCCGAGTTGAAGTCGCCCAGCACGTAGGTCGGCGCCCGCTCGGACTCGGTCTCCACCAGGGCCGCGAGGGCCGTGGTCTGGGCCAGGTAGAGGGCCTCCAGACGGGGGCGGCCCGGGCGGAAGCTCCCGCCCTTGACCGCGCCGGAGACCAGGTGGACGTCGATGAACGACTGGTCCGCGCCGGTGACCTTGTCGTGGAGCCGGACCACGGTGACGTACTTCTCCTCCTGGACCGTCTCCGGCGGCTTCTCGTCCCCGATGTAGGTCCTGGGCGTCAACCGCACCACGTCGTGCGAGAGCAGGTCGAAGCGGCCCGAGCGCCACAGGATCGGCTCCTGGCCACCCCCGCCCTGCGGGCGGTAGGTGAACCATCCGGCTGGCGCGAGCTGGACCAGCTTCGTGGCCTTGTCCAGGCCGTTCACCTCCTGGAGCCCGATGACGTCCGCGCCGGGCAGCACCTTCGCCACGGCGGCGGCGAACTCCTCCGGGGACCGGTTGGCCTGGATGTTGTAGGAGCCCACCCGCAGCTTGGCGGTCGGTCCCACGACCGTGACGTCGGCCGAGGCCGTGCCCACGGGCCCGGCCAGGGCGACGACGGCCGTGGTGGCAGCGGTGGCGAGCAGCGCCGAGGCGCGTCCGGGCATGGGGCAGTGAGGCAGAGGTGACATCGCGTTCTCCCGATCGCGTGAGGATGAGCGTGAGGGGGGCGGTCCTCGTCGTCGAGGCCGACCCGCGGAGCCGCGGTCCGGATCAGCCGGCCGGGGCGACCGCCAGGTCGTAGGTCGCGATCGCCGGGAAGTGGTCCGACAGCGTGATGTCGTAGGCGACCGCGGTCGAGCTCGGGGCCTGCGCCGCGTAGATCTGGTCGAGGAAGGCCACCCCCCGGGTGCCGCCCTGGTCGGGGGTCCCGGTGGCCCACATCGACGCCAGGCCCTTGGACTGGAACCGCCGGAACGGGAGGGCACGCTTGCGGTTCTTGGAGTCCGCCACGTAGCCCACGTTGTAGTCGCCGAAGACGTACGTCGTGCCCCAGGCCGACTCCGCCGCGGTGAGGTCGGAGAGCGCCTTCATCTGGCGCTTGTACAGGTCGACCAGCCGGGGCCGGTCCTGGCGCGGCACGCCGTTCTTCACCGCGCCGGAGACCAGGTGCACGTTGATGAAGGACAGGTCGAGGTCGGCGAGCTTGTCGTGCAGGCGGACCACGGAGACGTACTTGTCCCGCTGCCTGCTCGGCGCACCGGGCTTCTCCTTGCCGATCCAGAAGGAGTCGGTGAGCTTGACCGAGCGCTGGCCGATCAGGTCGAACCGGCTCTGGCGCCACACGATCGGCTCCTGACCGCCGGGCTTGGCGCGGTAGGAGCCCCACCCGAACGCCTTCATCGCGGCGAGCTTGTCGCCCTTGTCGCGGCTGTTGACCTCCTGCAGGCCGATCACGTCGACCCGGGGCAGGGTGGTGATCACCGCGGTGGCGAACTCCGTGGGGGTGCGGTTGGCCTGGATGTTGTACGAGCCGACGCGCAGCTCGACGGTCGTCCCCACGACCGGCTCGTCGGCGGCGGCAGCCGGCGGAGCGGCCACGGGGACCGTCAGGGCGGCGGCGGCCAGGGACACGAACAGCGCCAGGGCTCGTCCGGGCATGGGGCAGTACGGCGGAAATGACATCGCGTTCTCCCAATCGCGTGAGGATTTCTGCGTGCCGACACCGATCTCGGGGGCGATCGGCGTGTCGACTTGATTACCGTAGGCGGGCCGTTGTCGAACTGTCTGGATTTTCTGTTTCAGCCCTAAAGTCTTTGCTTATAGGACTAACGTCCCGATCTGATGGTGTACACGTCCCGTCGAGCGTCCGGACCGGCCCGGCTAGGGTGAGCCGGTGCCCGGATCCGGAGTGAGCACGGTCCACGGTCTGCCCCGGCCGGGTCGTTGCCTGGTCATGGGGGTCCTGAACGTCACGCCCGACTCGTTCTCCGACGGTGGGCTGTACCTCGACCCCGGGCGCGCCCGCGAGCACGGCCGTCGGCTCGCCGCCGAGGGCGCCGACCTGGTGGACGTGGGCGGGGAGTCCACCCGGCCGGGCGCCGTGCGCCCCGCCGAGGACGAGGAGCTGCGCCGGGTGGTGCCCGTCGTCGCCGCGCTGGCCGCAGCGGGCCTGGTCGTGTCGGTCGACACCATGCGGGCCCGGGTCGCCGCGGCCGCGGTGGAGGCGGGGGCCGCGGTGGTCAACGACGTCTCCGGGGGGCTGGCCGACCCGGACATGCTGCACGTCGTCGCGCGGCTCGAGGTGCCCTACGTGCTGATGCACTGGCGGGGCCACTCCGACGCCATGCAGGAGCGCACCCGCTACGACGGCCCCGGCGGGGTGGTCGCCGGTGTGGCCGAGGAGCTGGGGCTGCGCCTGGAGGCGGCCGTCGAGGCCGGTGTCGACCCGGGCCGCATCGCACTGGACCCCGGCATCGGCTTCGCCAAGACCGAGGCGCAGAACTGGGCCGTGCTCGACGGGCTCGGCCGGCTGCAGGCGCTGGGACGGCCCCTGCTGGTCGCGACGAGCCGCAAGCGCTTCCTGGGTGCCCTCCTGGCGCAGGACGACGTGCTGCGACCCGCGTCCGCGCGCGACGACGCCACCACCGCCAGCACCGCCCTGCTGGCCGCCTCGGGGGTGTGGTGCGTCCGGGTGCACGCGGTGCGGGCCTCGGCCGACGCGGTGCGGGTGGCCGCCCGCTGGGCCGGTGCCGGCGGTGGAGCCGGTGGCGCAGATGTCTAGCGCGGCCGGGCAGGACGAGGAGGTGGCCCGGGTGCTGGCCGTGCACGAGGCGTTCTACGCCTCCGTCGAGGCCGGCGACCTCGACGGGTTGCGGGCGGTGTGGAGCCGCGAGGAGGGCACGGTCTGCGTGCACCCGGGAGCCGCGGCGATCCACGGCACCTCGGCGGTCCTGCGCAGCTGGGCGCTGGTGATGGCCGCCCACGACTACATCCAGTTCTTCCTCACCGACGTGAGGGTCACGGTCGCGGAGGACTCCGCGGTGGTGACCTGCACCGAGAACGTCCTGCGCGACGACCAGACCTCCGACGCGGTGTTCGCGGGCGGCCGGGCCCAGGCGCTCACCGTGCTCGCCCGGGAGGCCGGGGACTGGCGGCTGCGGGTCCACCAGTCCTCGCCGGTAGGGTCGGACGTCCTATGACAGACACGACACCCACCTCGCCGCCGCCGGATGCCGACCGGCTGAGCGTGACCGGCATCGAGGCCAGGGGCCACCACGGCGTGTTCGACGCCGAACGGCGCGACGGTCAGAGGTTCGTGGTCGACCTGGTGCTGGGGCTGGACACCCGGCCGGCGGCCGACAGCGATGACCTGGTCGACACCGTCGACTACGGTGGCCTCGTCGGTCGCGTGCGAGACGCGATCGAGTCCGACCCCGTCAACCTGATCGAGAAGCTGGCCCAACGCATCGCCGAGGTCTGTCTCGCAGACGGCCGGGTGCGCTGGACCGAAGTCACCCTGCACAAGCCCGAAGCACCCATCGAGGCGACGTTCTCCGACGTCACCCTGACCATCACCCGGAGCCGAGGATGACCGAGACCCCGAACCCCTACATCGTCGACACCGACACCCTCACGGGGGAGATGCGGCCGATCCGGCGGTGCGTGATCGCGCTGGGGTCCAACAAGGGCGACCGGCTGGCCAAGCTCCAGGGCGCGCTGGACACCCTGGCCGACACCCCCGAGGTGTGGGTGACCGAGGTGTCGCCGGTCTACGAGACCGAGCCGGTGGACTCGCCCGAGGACGCCGAGCGGTTCCTCAACGCCGTCGTGCTGCTCGACACCACCCTGTCCGCGCACACCCTGCTGGACCGGGCCCTGGCCATCGAGAACGCCTTCGGGCGGCAACGCTCGGACGTGCCCAACGCCCCCCGCACGATCGACGTCGACCTGATCGTGGTCGGCGACCGCCGGGCCGACGACGCCGACCTGGTCCTTCCCCACCCACGGGCCCACGAGCGCGCCTTCGTGCTGCAGCCCTGGGCGGACGTGGACAGCGACGCCGGCATCCCGGGGCTGGGCACGGTGGCGGACCTGCTGGCCCAGCTCGACACGGCCGGCGTGACCCGGCGCGACGACCTCTCGCTCGGCCTCGGCTGAGCCCCCCGACGTCGCCACGGTGAGTCGCGATCCCGTCCGGGACGAGCCCGACCCCACCGGGGGGCCCGGCTCGTCCGGCACCCCGCCCGAGGGCCGGTTGTCCACCACCCCGCCAGGGGTCCTGGTGGGCTGGGCCGTGGCCGGGCTGGTGCTCGGCTGGCTGATCCGACCGGTTGCGGTGCAGGTCGGACTGACCGCGCCCCGGGTCGGCTGGGTCCAGGCCTCTGCGTTGTTCCTGGTCGCCGCCATCCTGGGGGTGCTCGCCCGGGCCACGCACCGCACCCTGCAGCAGCGCCGCGGCCGGCTCGAGCCGCACGAGGCGGTGAACCGGCTGGTCCTGGCCAAGGCCTGCGCGCTGGCTGGGTCGCTGGTCGCCGGCGGGTACCTCGGCTACGCCCTGAGCTGGGTCGGGATCGAGGCGGTGCTGGCCGGTGAACGGATCGTGCTGAGCCTGGTCGCCGCCGCCGGGGCCGTGCTCACGGTCGTGGCCGCGCTGCTGCTGGAGCGAGCGTGTCGGGTCCGGGACGACCCCGCCCCGCCGTAGTCTCGGCCCATGGCCGGTTCTGCGAGCTCCCGTCGTCGTCGTCGCAGACTCCGCGCGAGCGTCCGGATGAGCGTCACGGTGGGCCTGCTGGCGCTGGCCACCGTCGTGGTCGCCGTCGCCCTGGCGGTGTCCACCGTGCCCGCCCTGGCCGTCGCCTCGGTGGTCGCCCTGGCCTCCGGCTGCGCCGGGGCGAGGATCATGTGGACCGAGATCGTCCGGAGCCGGCGGTCCCACGCGCGGGACCGCGCGGCCCAGGCCGGCGCCTTCCGTGTCCTGTTCGCCGGCAGGTCGCGCGAGCACGCGGCCTTCGCCACCGCGATGAGCGACCGGCTGAGTGCCCGCGACCGCGAGGTGCGTGAGCTCGAGGGCACGTTGCGGCTCTCGGAGGCCCGCGCGCACGACGCCGAGCGCCGGGTGCGCCGCGAGTCGCGCCGGGCCGACCAGGCCCAGGAGCGGGTCCGGGACCTGGAGCTGGTGCTGGCCATCCGCACCGCCGAGGAGGCGGACGAGCTGGCCACGTGGCAGTCCGGCTGCGACCTGGACACGGTCGTGGACCTGCTCGCCTGGGAGGACCAGCGCTCCGACGTCCGCCCGGCACCCCAGCCGGCACGCCCGTCGGTCCCCCGGGCGGGGACCCAGGCGTCGGCCGCGCAGCGGCGTGCCTGACCCTGGCCCGGCGCGGGCGGGGGGACGTCCGGCCCGGTCCTGGGCCCGCTCGCCGGTGCTCACCTCCCTGGCCCGGCGTGTGCTGCGCGCCAGGAGACGCGGTGCGGCGGTGAGCGTCGTGGTCACCGTGACCGACGCCAACGTCGCCCTGCTGTCCCGGTGCCTGGGCGCCCTGGCCGCCCAGGCCCGGCGCCCCGAGCAGGTCGAGCTGGTGCTCACCGGTGACGCCGGCTGGACCCGTCAGGCGGCCGCCGCCGAGGAGGCCCGGAGCCTGCGCGTGCGGGTGCACCCGGGCGCGGGGGCGGCCTCCGCGGCCGACCAGGTGGCCCGGGCCGCCCGGACCACCTTCGTCTGGCTCCTGGACGCCGGCGACGTCCCGGAGCCCGGCGCCCTCGCGGAGCTGGCCGACGCGCTGAGCGGTTCGGGGTCGCCGGTGGCGGTCGGGGGGGCGAGCCGGGTCGGACGCGGGGTGGCCGCCACGCTCGTCGACGCCTTCCCGGCCTCGACCGGGCACGCGCTGTGGCGCCGACCCGCGTACGCCGCGGTGGTCGACGAGGCGGACGGCCTCGGCCCGGTGGCCGGTGGTCCGCTCCGGGCCGCCCGCCGGGTGGTCGCCGCCGCAACCGTGGACCTGTGCACCACGCGCGTGCTGGCCCCGGGCTCCGGGCAGGCCGGTGCCGCCTTCGGGACGCTGCCGGTGCTGGCCCCCGAGCTGGACAGGTTCGTCCCGGCCGTCCGCCTGCTCCTGGACGAGGCGGGGTCGGCGGGGCGGGGCGTGCGGACCGCCGTGCTCCGCTGGCTGCTGACCACCGAGCTGCCCCGGTGGTGGGCCGACGTCGAACGCTGCGACGCGGCCGGGTTCACGCTGCTGAGCGACCTCGCCGCGGACCTGTGGCGCGACGCCGGAGAGGTGGCGGACGAGGTCCCGGTCCCCGCACGGGTGGCCTGGTGGCTGGCGGCGCACCGGCGGCGCGACGACCTGGAGGCGCTCACCGCCCGGACGTGGAGCACCGAGGGGCCGGTCGCCTCGCACTGGGACGGCACCCGGGCCCGCGCGCTGCTGGGTGTCGAGGACCTTCCCGAGGACCTGACGGACCTCACCGAGGCCGAGACCCCGCTGCAGGCACGGGTCCGTCGGGTCGCACAGGGGGACGGGTCGCTCACGGTGGACCTGGTGTGCTGGGTCCGTGGACTGGCCCTGCCCCCAGGGACCGCACCCGGCCTCACCGTGCAGGTCCGCGGGGGGGACAGGACGCCCCGGCCCGCCCAGGTCCACCTCCTCCCGGCGGGGGAGCAGGACCCCGAGGTCGACGAGGTCGCCGGCGAGCCGTGGCACCAGCACCGCTGGGCCCGGGTGCACGTGGTCGTCCCGGACCAGGGTCCCGCCGGGCCGCTGGACCTCGACGTGACCCTGACGGTCCCGGGGCTCGCGCGGCGGACGACCGTACGGCTGCCGGCGGCCCGGCGCCCGCGCGGGGACACCGACCTCGTGGACGGCCTGGCCGCGCGGGGTGACCGCCTGATGCTCACGCCGGCCGGGGCGGGGGGCATCGCGGCGGGCCCCGGGGTGGCGCTCACCTCGGACCCGTGGGGGCTCGGCACCCGTCCGCTCCCGCCGGGCCGCTACCCGCTGTCGGGGTTCGACGGCCAGGTGGCGGTCGTCGCGTCCCCCGGGCTGCTGGCCACCGGCCCGTCGCTGCTCCGGTCCGCCTCGCACCGGGTGCGCCTGCTCACCGGTGCCTCGGGAGAGCTGGACCTGCTGCTGGGTCCGCCGCTGCGCGAGGACGAGGTGGGCCGCTCGGCGCAGCAGCGGCTGCAGGCGGCGTACGCCGTCGACCCGGCGCCGGTCGACCCCGCCACGGTCTACCTCCAGTCCTACGTCGGCCAGGGCGCGACCGACAGCCCGCGCGCGATCCACGAGGCGCTGCGGCGCCGTCGTCCCGACCTCGTGCTGCGGTGGGGGGTGCGTGACCTGTCGGTGCACCTGCCCGAGGGGGCCGAGCCGGTGCTGATCGGCTCGCGGGAGTGGTACTCCGTGCTGGCCACGAGCGGGTCCGTGGTGGTCAACGCCGACCTGGAGCCGTGGTGGGTCCGTCGACCGGGGCAACGGGTGCTGCAGACCTTCCACGGCTACCCCTCCAAGGCGATGGGCCTGGCGGTCTGGCGGGCCAAGAACTGGTCACCCCGGCGGATCGAGCGCCAGCTGGCCCGGACGTCGGGCACCTGGGACCTGCTGCTCACCCCGACCGAGGAGATGGTCGAGCCCTACCGGCGCGAGTACCGCTACGACGGGCCGGTGCACAGCGCCGGCTACCCCCGCAACGACGGCCTGACCGGTCCCGACGCGGAGCGGCGCCGGACCGAGGTCCGTCACCGGCTCGGGATCGGGGACCGCACCGCGGTGCTCTACGCCCCCACCTGGCGCGACGACCTGGCCACCCACCACCGCCGTGCGGCCATGAGCAGCGACTTCGACCTCGAGGCCGCGTCGGCCGCCCTGGGGGAGGACCACGTGCTGCTGCTGCGCGGCCACCGCTTCCACCGCGACCGTCCCCCGGCCGGCGGGTCGGTCCTCGACGTCACCGACCACCCGGAGGTCAACGACCTCGTCCTGGCCTCGGACGCCGCGGTGCTCGACTACTCCTCCCTGCGCTTCGACTACGCGCTGACCGGTAGGCCGATGGTGTTCCTGGTCCCGGACCTGGAGCGCTACACCGAGGGGGTGCGCGGCTTCCTGCACGACTTCGCCGACACCGCTCCCGGGCCCCGGGTGCGGTCGACCGACGAGGTCGTGGCCGCGCTGCGCGACCTCGACGGCGTACGACGGACCTGGGCCGTGGACTACGCGCGCTTCAACGCGCGGTTCAACCCGCACCAGGACGGGCACGCCGCGGAGCGGGTCGTCGAGGCGTTCTTCGGGACGTCCCGGTGAGCCGGTGGCGTCCCCGGCGGGAGCCGTGCACCTGTGTAGGATTCGCGCGGTGAACAGACCGCGACAAGGCCTCGGGCGCATCGGTCGCACGGCTGTCCGTCAGGCCCGCAGAGGGGTCCGCCGCGGGGTCCGGGTGGCTCGCCGGCACCCGCTCGTGGGGCGCGTGCTGCGGCCCACGGTGAGCGTCGTGCTGCCGGTCTACGACGTCGAGCAGTACCTCCCGCACTGCCTGGACAGCCTTGCCGGGCAGACCTTCCGCGACTACGAGCTGATCGTCGTCGACGACGGCTCGCCCGACGGCTCCCGGGCGATCGCCGAGCGGTACGCCGCCGCGGACCCGCGGATCCGGGTGGTGGTCCGGGAGAACGGCGGCCTCGGCGCGGCCCGCAACACCGGGGTCCGTGAGGCGCGCGGACGCTTCCTGACCTTCGTCGACTCCGACGACGCGCTCCCGCCGGAGGCCCTGGCGGTGCTGGTGGCGACCGCCCTGCGGTCCGGCTCCGACATCGTCGTGGGCTCGGTGTCCCGCTTCGACTCCGAGCGCGAGTGGACCCCGGAGTGGACCGCACGCGTGCACGACCAGGAGCGGGTCGGGATCCGCGCCGAGGACTTCCTGCCGGTGCTGCGCAACCTCTACACCTGGAACAAGCTGTTCTCCCGGCGCTTCTTCACCGCCCAGGACCTGTGGTTCCGCGAGGGTGTGGCCTACGAGGACCAGCCGATCATCACCCAGCTCCTCGACCGGGCCCGCGCCATCGACATCGTCCCCGACGTCGTCTACCACTACCGGGCCCGCGACGACCGCAGCTCGATCAGCCAGCAGACCTCCACGGTGAAGGACCTGCAGGCCCGGATCGAGGCCTGGCGGGTCACCAAGGAGACCCTGCGCCGGGAGACCTCGAAGGCCCTGTACGACGGGTGGCTGCTCACCCTGTTCGACTCGCACTTCCACTGGTACATCAACAGCCCGGGGACCGCCGACCAGGAGTACTGGGAGCTGCTGCGCACCGCGGTGGACGAGCTGGTGGCCGACGCGACGCCGGAGATCTGGCGCGGCACCACGCCGGCCAAGCGCGTGATCATCGAGCTGGTCCGCCAGGGCCGCCGCGACGACGTCCTGGAGTTCGTGCGGGTGGAGGGACGTCGTCTCGACAAGTGGCCGAGCACGGTGCTGCCGGGTGAGGGCGTGCTGCTGCAGCTGCCCTACCAGGGCACGCCGGAGCTCGACGACTCGCTGTTCGTGCTCCGGCCCGAGCAGCTGTCGATGGCGCACAGCGTGGAGAACGTGCACTGGGTTGACGCCGGGGGCGGCCGCGGGACCTGCCGGATCTCCGGCTGGGCCTACCTGACCAAGATCGACCAGGCCGTGCACGCCTCGCAGGTCAGCGTGCTGCTGCGGGACGCGGACGGGACGGAGCGCCGGTTCGGCTCGCTCGGGCGTCCCGAGACCGCCTTCCCGCCCCCGGTCGAGGACCACTGGTGCGACTACCGGCCGGGCGCCTTCGAGGTCGAGCTGCCGCTCGGCGAGGTGCTCCGCGCTGCCGCGGGCGGGTCCGTCGACGTCCTGCTCGAGGTGACCGCGGCGGGGTTCACCGTGGTCCGTCCGGTGCGGGCGCTGCTGCGCAGCGGCTCTGCCGGCTTCATCCCGTCCGCCGACCTGGGTGGGGGCGACCGCGTCGCCGCGCTGTGGCGCTACGGCAGCCCGTTGTCCTTCCGTCTCGAGCGCCTCGAGGTCGAGGCGGTCTCGCTGGCCGTGTCCGGGCGTGAGCTCTCCGGGGTGCTCTCGGGGCCCGACGTCGAGTCGCTGCGGAGCGTGGTGGTGCAGAACGACGGCACCTCCGCCACGGCTCCGGTGACCGACCGGCCCGACGGCACCCGGGTGTTCGCGGTGACCCTGCCCGCTCCCGCCCAGGAGCCGGTCCCCGGACGTTCCACGGTCTGGGCCCTGTCCGGCCGGACCGCCGACGACGCGCCGCTGGCGATCACCAGCCGGGGGGCGATGGGCACGCTGACCGAGTCGCGCACCGGGACCGGTGCCGTGGTGCTCGAGCGCAACCGGTCCCTGCGGATCGACGTCTCCGAGTGGGGGCACGGTGCCACCGCCGAGCGGGTGGGCCTGGGCCCCGACGACGTGGTGACCGTGTCCGGTCGTGCGTACGGTCCCGGGATCACCGCGATGCGGCTGACCACCAGGCACAAGAAGTGCCGGGCCGAGGGCGCGGTCGTCCCGGTCACCGACGGGGGCTTCGAGGCCCAGGTCAAGCTCCGCCACGACGTGTACCGGTTCGGCGCCCAGCTGCTCCCGGTGGGCGACCACGAGCTCCAGGCCGAGCTGTACGGCGCCCCCGGCGACGAGCCGGTCCTGGTGTCGGTGCGGATGTCGGCCCGGATCAACGGCGACCTGCCGATCGGGGTGCACACCGAGCACATGGAGGGCCGGATCATCCGGGGCCCCGGCAACGGCGTACGGATGTCCCTGGTCCGTCCCGTCGGCGCGGACCGTGGCGCCTACCAGCAGAACCAGCTCAAGGCGCGGCCGACCGCGACCCGGCTGCACCGCGGGGTGCTGATGCGGGCCTACTTCGGTGAGCACGCCACCGACAACGGGATCGCCATCCAGCGCGAGCTCGAGCGGCGCGGGGCCGACCTGCCGGTCTACTGGGCGGTCCAGGACTACTCCGTGCCGGTGCCGGACGGGGGCATCCCGGTCGTGGTGAACACCCGCGAGTTCCACGACCTGCTGGGCTCGGCGGCGTACTACGTCGACAACATGTACCAGCCGGAGTTCCACAAGAAGCCCGAGGGACAGGTCGTCGTGCAGACCTTCCACGGCTACCCCTTCAAGCAGATGGGGCACCCGCACTGGCAGAACCTGCAGTTCTCCCGGGCCCGGATCGAGAGCTACGACCGCCGCGCCGCCCAGTGGGACTACCTGGTCTCGCCGGCGCGGTACGCCACCCCGCTGCTGACCGAGCACTTCGCCTATCCCGGTGAGGTCCTCGAGATCGGCTACCCGCGCAACGACGTCCTGCAGGGCCCCGACGCCGAGGCGATCCGGGCCGCCACCCGGGCCGCCCTGCACATCGAGGACGGCCAGACGGTGGTGCTGCACGCGCCGACGTTCCGCGACTACCTGTCCACCAACGACTCCTCCGCGGCCTTCGCCGACTTCTTCGACTACGGCCAGGCCCACGACGCGCTGGGCGACGACGTGGTGATCCTGGCCCGTGGGCACGCGTTCAACGCCCGGTCCCGCGGCCGGGTGGGCCGGTTGCCCGGCGTGATCGACGTGACCGACTACCCGGAGGTGTCCGACCTCTACCTGGCCGCCGACGCCGCGGTCGTCGACTACTCCTCGCTGCGCTTCGACTTCGCCGTCACCGGCAAGCCGATGGTGTTCCTGGTGCCCGACCTCGGGCTCTACCAGGACACCCGGGGCTGGCTGATGCCCTTCGAGGAGACCGCGCCGGGTCCGCTGGTGGACACCACCGCCGAGGTGGTCGCCCACCTCTCGGACCTCGCGGCGCTGCGCGAGGGATGGGCCGCGCCGTACGAGAGGTTCCGTCAGACGTACCTCGACCTGGAGGACGGGCACGCCGCGCGGCGGTTCGTCGACCGGGTGTTCGTGCCGCGGGGAGACGCCCCCGAGGGTTGGTAAGGTCCGCACGGGGCCGGGTCGCACGTGGCGTCCGGTCCTGCCGGCAAGTTCGAAGCGCGAAGGGCTCACAGTGTCTGAATCTCTCCCCACCGACGACTCGGCGGACGGCCGCAGGATCGTCCTGGTCGTGGGTCCCGGTCGCAGCGGCACGAGCACCGTGGCGGGAGCGCTGGTGCACTGCGGCTTCGAGGTGCCGGGCCGGGCCATCCCGGGCAACAACACCAACCCCTCGGGCTTCTTCGAGCCCCGCTGGGTCGTCGACCTGCACAAGCGGCTGCTCGACCGGGCCGACGTCAACACCCTCGACACCTCGCCGGACGCCCTGGACCAGGCCGCCGCCGCGGCCGACCGGCCCGAGACCCGGGAGCGACTGCGCTCGTGGCTGGCCGAGCGCCTGGAGGAGCAGCCCCGGCTGGTCATCAAGGACCCCCGCGGGATCTGGTTCCGCGACCTGTGGGTCGGGGCCGCGCGCGACCTCGGCGTGGAGCCCAGCTTCGTCACCATGCTGCGGCACCCCGCCGAGGTCTCGGCCAGCCGGGAGACCTACTACAGCAACGCCAGCCGCCAGCAGCAGGCCAACGACGACGTCACCCGGATCGGGGGCTGGATCAACGTGGCGCTGACCGCCGAGCTGGTCAGCCGGGACAGCCCGAGGGCCTTCGTCCGCTACACCGACCTGGTCGCCGACTGGCGCACCGTGCTGACCCGGCTCGGCACCGACCTCGACCTCACCTTCGACCCGGGTCCGGAGGCCACCCCGCACCCGGCCGACGACTTCATCGACCCCTCCCTGCACCGCATCCAGGTGGACTGGAACGACCTCACCGTCCCGGTGGCGCTGCGCGACCTCGGGGAGCGGCTCTGGCACGCGCTCGGGGACCTCGGCACCGAGGGCGGCGCCTCCGACGAGGCGGCCCGTCCGGCGATCGACGCCCTGCGGGAGGAGTACGCCGCCATGACGCAGGACGCGGCGGCCCTGACCCGGCACGAGACCAAGCGCCTGGAGAAGCGGGCCCGGCAGAAGGGGCTCAAGGACGGCCGTCGCAAGGCCCTGGAGGCCCAGGCGGCCGAGGCCGCCGCGACGAGCGCGGAGAGCGACCGGGCCGCCGAGGACGACCACGGCGACGAGCGTCCGGGTCTGTGGCAGCGCGTGCGGGGCCGTTCCTGATGGCCGACCCGCTGCTGGTGCTGGTGACCGGCACGGGGCGCAGCGGCACCAGCACCATCGCCGGCACCCTGTCGATGCTGGGGCTCTCGGTGCCCGGGCCGTACCACGCGGCCAACGACTCCAACCCCAAGGGCTTCTACGAGTCCCAGTGGTCGGTGCGCTTCCACAAGTCGATCATCCGCGCCGCGGAGATCCACGACTTCGACAGCCGTCCGCGGGCCTACGCCAAGGTGCAGGACGCGGTGACCGCCGAGCAGCGGGCCCGGTTGGAGACCTTCGTGCGGCGCTCCTCGGCCGAGGCCGAGCAGGTCGTGGTCAAGGACCCCCGCAGCGCCTGGACCCAGGAGCTGTGGCGCGAGGCCGCGGAGGCGGCCGGCTTGTCGATCCGCTACCTCACGATGCTGCGGCACCCGGCCGAGGTGGTCGGCAGCCGCACCACCTACTACGCCAACCCCGACGACGAGACGGCCCGCCGCCGCTACGAGACCTTCAACGTGGCCCGGTGGATCAACGGCTCGCTGGTCAGCGAGCGGCACACCCGCGGCCGGCGACGCACCTTCGTCCGCTACACCGACCTGCTCGAGGACTGGCGACCCGTGCTCGTCCGGGTCGGGGAGGAGCTGGGGCTCACCTACTCCGCGGACCTCGGCACCGACGCTCCGCACCCGGTGGACGACTTCATCGACCCGGCGCTGCGTCGTCACCGCGTGACCTGGGACGACCTGTCCGTCCCGGCCGCCCTGCAGGACCTCGCCGAGGAGGTCTGGGTCGAGGTCAACCGGATCCACGACGCCGCGGGCGACGACCCGGCTGCCTCGGCGGCGCTGGACCTGCTGGCCGAGCGCTACGAGCAGCTGTTCGCCGAGGCGGACGCGATCTCCCACGACGCCACCGAGGAGGTGCGGCTGCGCGGAGCGGCCCAGGTCAAGGCGGCCGAGGCGGCCGCGGGCTCCCCCCGGGCGTCGCAGGGTCCGGTCCAGGCGGTGCCCGCCGCGCCCGACCTGGAGCAGGTGTCCGGCCGCGCGCTGGCCGGCGCGCTGGCCGACCGGGTCCGGACGAGGGTCGGCGGGCGGCTGCGCCGGAGGTGACCGGCCCGGCCCCGGGTCGGGTTCAGCCCCAGGCGGAGAGGTCGCGCCCGAGGTACGCCCCGAGCTCGGCGTTCTCCTCGGCGAACTCGGCGGCCAGCCGTCGGCGGGTCTCGTCGGCCATCGGCGGGTACTCCACCACCTCGGCCGCGGCTCCCGGCTCGGTGGCCACCCGGTAGCGGTTGGTCCACTGCTCCTTGATGGTGCCGGCGGGCTCCTCGCTGACGCCCAGGAACCGGAACATCGCGGCCAGGGTCGGCACCCGGTCGGTCTTCAGGTCGTCGAGGAGCATGACGTGCACCTTGTCCTCGCCGTGCAGCGACCGCAGGCTGCGGATCTGGTCGAGGTAGCGGCCACGGTCGACGTAGGAGAACCGGATCCGGTCCGTCCGGTCGGTGGCCAGGCGTTCCGGCTCGGCGTCGAGGGCCGCCTCGAAGCTGTCCAGCTCCTCGAACTCCATCCGCCGCGAGTGCCAGTAGTGGGAGTAGGCGCGCTTGACCGGGTCGCGCAGGATGACCACCAGCCGGGCGTCGGGGACGGTCGCGGTGAGCCGTTCCCGGGACTCCTGCTCGTAGAGGTAGACCGGGGTGGCCTCCCCCCAGGCCTTCTGCCGCGGGCCGGGCCGGAACTGCGCGGCGTACCACTCCGGACCCTGGTCGTGGCCGCGGTCGAAGTAGTGCAGCTCCTTCGGCTTGGACATGAACACCTCGGGGTGCCGGCGCAGGGTGGCCGAGAGGCTCGAGGTGCCGCACTTCTGGGCGCCGACGATCACGAACGTGGGGAGGGGCACGGGGTGGGTCTCCTGGTCAGGGCACCGGGACGGTGCGGGCGTCGAGGACGGACTGGAGCGGGTCGTCCTTGCGGATGTCGACGACGTGGCCGGTCTGGCTTGGACAGCAGCACGTCCAGCGACGCCTTGGCCACCACCTCCGAGCCGAGCAGGCCCGCGGGCTCCTCGCCGAAGGCCTTGACCCGCATCGGGGTCGCGGTGCGCTCGGGGTTGATGCAGTTCACCCGCACGCCGTCCTCGGCCCACTCGTCGGCGAGGGCCTGGGTGAGGTTGACCGTGGCCGCCTTCGCCGAGGAGTACAGGCTGTAGCCGCGAGCGGCCCCGGGTGTAGGAGCTGGAGGTGAAGAGCAGCATCTGACCCCTGGGTCGCGCGCAGGTGCGGGCTGGAACTCCTGGGCGATGAAGATCGGGCGCGATGTAGTTGATCTCGGTGGCCGCGTAGATGGTCTCCTCGCGAGGTCTCGAGCAGCTCGCCACGGGGCAGCACCCCGGCGGTGTCGACCACGTAGTCGATCCGGCCGGTCTCGGCTCAGGACCGTGGCGGCGGCCGCGGCCACGTCGGAGCGGCGCTCGACGTGGGTGCCGGTGCCTCGAGCGGCTGAAGGCGTGCACGGTCGCGCCGTACTGACGGGCCAGGCCGGCGATGTCGGCGCCGATGCCGTAGCTGCCGCCGAAGACCACCATGGTCTTGCCCGGCGAGCGCCGCGGCGTAGTCCTCGTCGCTGGCCGAGCGGGGCGGCGGTGCCGGTGAGCTGGAAGAGCTTGTCGGCGAGGTAGACGTCGATCGGCTCGGTGACCTTCATGTTGCGCTCGTCGCCGTGGACCACCCAGATCGGCACGTCGGGCATGTAGCTGCAGCACCACGCGAGCAGTCGTCGGTGGCGGTGAAGTCCGGGTCCGCGCCGGCCCGTCGTACGCCTCGCGGATCACTCGAGGCGGAACGCCTGCGGGGTCTGGCCGCGGCGCAGCCGGCGCGCGGGCGGGATGGAGGAGATCGTGTTCTCGTCGGTGACCTCGATGATCGTGTCGGCCGAGGGGATGGCCACGTCGACGGCCCGGTGCGTGCCGAGCGCCTCGAAGCACTCGCTGATGATCCGGGCGGTGACCATCGGGCGGACCGCGTCGTGCAGCAGGACGTTGCAGTCCTGGTCTCCGAGGGCGTCGAGGGCCGGCGCGTGGTGTCGCTGCGGGTGTCGGCCCCCTCGAGCACCTCGCGCACCTTGGTGTAGCCGCCGCTCTTGAGGATCTCGCGCACGGCGTCGAGGTGTCCCGGGGCCATCAGGACGAGGATGTCGTCGACCTGCGGGTGGCTGTCGAACGCGGCCAGCGTGTGCTCCAGGATCGGGCGGCCGGCGATCTTGATCAGCTGCTTGGGGATGCCCAGACCGACACGCGCGCCGACTCCTCCGGCGAGGACGACGGCGACGTTGCGGACCTCTCTCGGTGACGACATGGGACACAGCCTCTCATCACGGGCGCCCCGGTTGACGCAGGGCTCGGCACGGGGTTGTCTATACCAGTTGTCGCGTCAAAGTGAATGATCAAACCCGCGGAGTCGACGGGCCTCGTCGTCTCCTACCCTGTCTGGAACGATCCCGCTGCACTGGCGCACGGAGCCCGTACCGACCCCGCCCAGGAGTGACCCCCATGCGTCTGCCGACCTCCCCACGCCCCCGTCTCCGCAGACTCGTGGCCCGGGCCGCGGCGGTGGCCGTGGCGGCCCCGGCGCTCGCCGTGCTCGCCGTGCAGGCCCCCGCCGACGCCGCGCCCGCCGGGCGCGAGCGGGCCAACGTCACCCTGACGATCGGGACCTACAACATCATCGCCAAGACCGGGCCGGTGGTCTTCGCCTCCGCGGTCGCCGCCGTGGTCCCGCAGGTGGCCGTGCTCGGCCTGCAGGAGGTCAACAGCCTGGACAAGGAGCGGGTGCTCAACAAGACCCCGGGGTTCCGCTACTACCGTCCCCAGGCCGCCAGCCAGACCCCGCTGATGTGGCGCGACCGCCGCTTCGCCATCGCCGGCAAGCGCACGGTGATGATCTCGGGCCGTCGTTTCGTCGGCAAGGAGATCCCCGGCCGCGGGACCTACCTGCCTCCCAAGTACGTCACCGTCGTGCGGCTGTGGGACCGGCTCGCCCACCGCCGGGTCAGCCTGATCAACGTCCACCTGGTCTCCGGCGCGGTCAAGGCCGGGGTCGCCCGCCCCCACCGCCCGCTGCTCTTCGGGGTCTACCGGGACCAGATCCGCAACCTGTCCACCCTGGCCGCGCTGGAGCGGACCTGGGGCCGCACCTACGTGATGGGCGACTTCAACATCAGCTGGCGTCCGGACCGCAAGGTCGGCCTGGACACGCTGGTGTACGCCAGCTTCCGGCGGATCGGGATGCGCTCGATGTGGGCCACCCGGCAGCCCGAGAACGGCACCCGTCAGACCGCCCTGCTCGACCAGGTCTACTCCCAGTCGCGGGCCAAGCAGGTCTACGTGGCCCAGCAGATCACCTACTCCGACCACCGCCCGGCCATCGCGCAGTACAGCCTCGGGGTGCGGTGAGCCTGGCCCGAGGTCGGCCTACTGCTGGGGGTAGAACAGCCCGGCCTGGGAGTACCGGTGCCCGACGCTGAGGTCGTACTGCACCAGGCGGTAGTCGTGCAGCAGCCGACGTCCCCGGGCGTCGAGGCCCTCGGGGTCCCGGGTCGAACCCGCCGTGGCCGTCGGGCGTACATCCCCTGCTCCATCGCGGGCAGCACGTCCCGCAGCTCCAGCAGCAGCTGGTAGTACGGCGGCAGCTCGGCCCCGAGGCCCTGCAGCAGCAGGGGCAGGAAGTAGATCGGGCTGGTCACCCCGAGGTCGACGTCGTCGAGCGCGCGGAAGTTGCTCCAGAGGAAGAACGGCGTCTCGCGCAGGGTGGACCGGTTGTCGTCCAGCGCGGGGTCGGTGTTCCAGAAGGCCGGGGGTGGTCGCCGTAGAAGACCACCGCGGTCTTCTCGTCGGAGCGGGCCAGGTGGTCCAGGAACCCCTGCAGGGCCTCGTCGCTGTACTCCAGGCCGCGCGCGTACCCCCCGCCTCGTCGACGGTGCTGCCGCCGACGCCGGAGACCGGCACGGGGGCGGCGTACTTGCCGGCCATCGGGTAGTGGTTCTGCATCGTGGTCAGCTGGAGGAACAGCGGCTTGCCGGTGCGGTCCAGCTGCCGCTCGGCCTCGCCGAACGCCGCGGAGTCGGAGATCAGGTCGTTCTTCTCCAGCGTCGACTGGTCGTGCATCAGGTCGTCGTAGACGAACCGGTCGAAGCCCAGGACCGGGTAGACGACGTCGCGCCGGTACATCCGCGGACCGTACGGGTGGACCGCGGTGGCGGCGTGGCCCAGGGACTTCAGGTAGCCCACGACCGAGGGGAACCGCCGGTCGTGCTGGACGAGCATCTGGTACGGCGTGGTCATCTGGGGGAGGTACTGGGACAGGGAGAACCCGTCAGCGCCTCGAACTCCATGTTGGCCGTCCCCGCACCGATCAGCTGGGTCAGCATCGAGCCGGAGGTCGTGGTGTCCATGAGCGACCGGGTGTAGGGGATCGGGTCAGTGCCGAGGCTGACGCCGCGGACCCGGGTCGGGTCGGAGAACGCCTCGCTGAGCACGACCACCACGTTGACGTCCTCGAGCGCCCCGGGCGTCGCCCCGCGGGCGGCGTCGGCCCGGTCGGTCTCGGCTCTCCAGCGCCGGACCAGGTCCGCCATGGTCGCGCGGCTGTAGCCGGCCGGGACGTCCATCGCGGGGGTGTTGAGGTTGTAGAGCAGCCCGGCGACGAACCCGTTGCGCCGGTAGTTGGTGCGCTGGGAGTACGGCGCCCAGTCCGCTCCCGAGGACAGGTACGCCTTCTGCACCAGGTTGCCCGAGACGTTGAACTGCAGCAGGCCGATCCCCAGGACCGCGCACAGTCCGAGCGCGAGCACGCGGCCCACCGTCCAGGTCCACCACGCCGCGGGCTCCTCGCTGCGCCGGATCGCCGGGAACCGGGTGCCGACCCTGCGGGCCAGCACCACGAGACCGGCCAGCACCGCCGCGATCCCGCCGGCCACCAGGAGCAGGACCCCGGGCCCGACCATCTCCTTGAGGAAGCCGGCCTGGCCCAGGAAGGTGAGGTCGGAGGGGTACAGCGGCTCCTGGCGCAGGCTGAGCTTCTCGTGGTTGGCGAAGGCCATCACGCCGACGACCCCGAAAACCAGCCCGGCGCTGAGCAGGACCCGGCCGGTCAGGGCCACCACGGCCACCAGGACCACCCAGACCACGGCGGTGGACATCACGAAGACGCCGACCTGCTCCTGGGTCAGGTTCTTCAGCCCGTGGTGCGCGCCGCGGGTGCTCTGGGTCAGGTCGAGCAGGCTGTTGCACAGCACCGCCCACACCACGGTGAAGGCCAGGGCGGCCAGCACGGTGCGGGTCCGTGCGCGGGGCGACACCCTCGCTGCCCTGTCGCCGGCCCCGTCGGGATGGGGGACAGCGGAGGAACGGAACGGTCGCACAGCAGGGTCCTTCGGCTCGCGTGGTGCAGTCCTGGAGCGTAACGGCCAGGCCGGTCGAAACCGGGCAGGCTCTCGGGGCGGTCAGCGGTCGATGTCGCCGATCACGAAGAACATCGACCCCAGGACGGGCACCAGGTCGCCGACCTGGCAGCCGGTCACCACCGCCGACAGGGCCGAGGCGTGGTTGAACCCGGGGCTGCGCAGCTTGAGCCGCCACGGTGTCCGCTCCCCGCGCGAGACCAGGTAGTAGCCGTTCAGCCCGCCCGGGCTCTCGGTCCAGGCGTACGTCGACCCCTCGGGGGCCTTGACGATCTTCGGCAGCCGGACCCCGACCGGTCCGGGCGGGAGGTCCGCCAGCCGCTCCAGGCAGGCCTCGACCAGGTCGAGGGAGGTCCGCACCTGGTCGAGCAGGAGCAGGAACCGGGCCAGCGCGTCGCCCTCTCCGCGGGTGTCCACCCGAAGCACCCCCTGGGCGGCCAGCTCGGCGTAGGCCAGGTAGGGCTCGTCGCGACGCAGGTCCAGGTCGACCCCGGACGCGCGGGCCACCGGTCCGCTCACCCCGTGGGCCAGGACCGCGGCCCGGTCCAGCACCCCGACCCCGCGGGTGCGCTCGACCAGGCGGGGCGCGGCCAGGGCCTGCTCCAGCGGCGGCAGGGCGCGGCGTACCCCGGCGACGACGGCGCCGGCCCGGCCCGACCAGCCCTCGGGCAGGTCCTCCTTGAGGCCGCCGACCCGGTTGAACATGAAGTGCATCCGCCCGCCGGAGAGCTCCTCCATCACGCGCAGCACGGACTCGCGCTCGGCCAGCGCCTGCACGGGGGCCTCCCCGATCTCGGCGGGGTAGGACCCCAGGAACATCAGGTGGTGCAGGACCCGGTTCAGCTCGGCCAGCAGCGTGCGCAGCCAGACCGCCCGGACCGGCACCTCGATGCCCAGCATCCGCTCCACCGCGAGCACCACGCCGAGCTCGTTGGCGAAGGCGCTGAGCCAGTCGTGCCGGTTGGCCAGGACGACGATCTGGCGGTAGTCGCGGACCTCGAAGAGCTTCTCGACCCCACGGTGCAGGAAGCCGACCTCCGGCTCGCAGGCCACGACGGTCGCGCCGTCGAGCCGCAGCCTCAGCCGGAGCGCGCCGTGCGAGGAGGGGTGGTGCGGCCCGAGGTCGAGGACCACCTCGTCGGAGCCCGGCTCGGACAGGCCGGACGCCGCGGCGCCCACGGCCACGCTCAGCCCGCGGGTCTGACCGTCAGCGGGAGGGGGGCCGGCCTGCGTCACCCGCCGATCATAGGGAGGGGCCCGTCGCCCCACCTGACCTAGGCTCGCTGACGTGGACGACCTCTTCGCACCCCCCGACGCCGCCTGGCAACGCGTCTCGCCCAGCCTCGGGCTGGTCCGCCGGGGGATCCTCGGCGTCGTGGTCGTCCTCGCGCTGCTGGTCGTGCTCGGTCTGGCCCTGCTCGGTCTCCTGCCCGGGTGGCTGGTCGGGCTCGCCCTGGTGCTCGTCGTCCTCGGCGCTGCCTGGGGCTGGTGGTGGGTCGACCGCAGCGTGGCCCGCTGGGGGTACGCCGAGCAGGACGGCGAGCTGTGGATCACCAGCGGCGCGATGTTCCGCCGCTTCGTGGTGGTGCCGTACGGCCGGATGCAGTTCGTCGACGTCCAGGCCGGTCCGGTCGACCAGCTGGTCGGGATCGCCGCGGTGCACCTGCACACCGCGGCCCCGGGCACCAGCGCGGTGATCCCGGGCCTCGACCGGGCCGAGGCCGGCCGGCTCCGGGACCGTCTGACCGCCTCGGGCGAGTCCGGGGCCGCGGGGCTGTGAGCCTTCCCGACCAGCCACTCCCGCCGACCGCCCCGCCGACCGCCCCGCCGACCGCCCCGCCGACCGCCCCGCCGACCGCCCCGCCGGTCACACCGGCGCGACGCCTCTCGCCCCTCACCCCGGTGCTGCGCGCCCCCCTCCTCCTGCTCGCCGTCGTCGGCGGCTCCTGGCAGTCCCTGCTCGGGATCGGTGACCGCGTGCTCGCGGTGCTCCTGGTGCTGGTCCTGCTCGTGGCGGGCGGCCTGTTCGGGCTGGTCTCGTGGCTGCGCACGCAGTACCGGATCGACGGCCACGAGCTGCGGATCGACACCGGCGTGGTCTCCCGGCAGTCCCGGCGGATCCGGATCGACCGGCTCCAGGGGGTCGACATCGTCCAACCCCTGCTGGCGCGGCTGCTCGGCGTGGCCGAGCTCCGCTTCGACGTCGCCTCGGGCAGCGACCGCGAGGGGCGGCTGGCCTACCTGCCCCACGCCGAGGCCCTGGCGCTGCGCGCGACCCTGCTGCGCCGCCACGAGACCCTGGTGGGGGATCCCGGGACGGACCCCGGCGCGACCCCCGGTACGCCCCCCGGCCCCGCCCCGGAGCGGGTCCTGGCCCGGCTCGACCTGGGCCGGTTGCTGGGCAGCCTGCTGCTCTCCGGCGAAGCGTTGGCCTTCACCCTCGCCGCCCTGGTCTGCGCGGTGGTGTTCGGCGTCACCGGCAGCATCGCCGTGGTCGGCGGGCTGGTGCCCGCGCTGCTCGGCCTGGGGCTGAGCACGGGGCGTCGGCTGACCTCGTACTACGGGTTCACGCTGGCCGAGAACGAGTCCGGCCTGCACGTCACCCGGGGACTGACCGCGCTGTCGAGCCAGACCATCGCGGCCTCGCGGATCCAGGGGCTGGTGCTCTCCGAGCCCCTGCTGTGGCGGCCCTTCGGGTGGGCCCGCCTGGAGGTGTCGGTCGCCGGCTACGGCCACGGGGACGTGGACAAGGCCCAGGCCTCCTCGACGCTGCTGCCGGTGGCACCGCTGGCGGAGGTCACGGCCCTGATGCACCACGTGCTCGGCTACGAGGTGTCCCGGGTGGCGCTGACCCGTTCACCCACCCGGGCCCGGTGGGTCGCGCCGCTGACCGCGTGGGCGCTGGCCTTCGGCCAGGACGAGCAGGTGGCGGTCAGCCGGCGCGGCTTCCTGGTCCGACGGCTGGACGCGGTGCCCCAGGCCCGGGTCCAGTCGGTGCGGCTGACCCGGGGGCCGGTGCAGCGCCGGCTCGGTCTCGCCGACGTGCACCTCGACAGCCCGCCCGGCCCGGTGTCGGTCCGCGGCCACCACCTCGACCCGCGCGTGGCCCGGCGGGAGGCCGACCGGGCGGTCGTCCTGGGTCGGCGCTCCCGCGGTCCTCAGACGTCCAGCGCCACGGTGACGCCGCCGGCGGCGGACAGCACCCAGTAGAAGTCACCCAGCCCCCCGACGGCCCGGAGGTCGGCGGCGGCGGTGCTCGCGGCCAGGTCGCGGAGGTAGCCGGCCGGGTCGGTGCCGGCCCGACCCGGCGAGGGTCGGCGCGGGTCCAGGCCGAGCCGGTCCAGGACGTCGCGCTGGCGCAGCACCCGGCCGCCGACCGCGCCGGCGACGGCGTCCACGGCCACGTGCGCGGTCACGTCGCACGAGCCGTCCGGGACCACCTCGACCTCGCGGCCGCCGCGGTAGGAGCGCAGCGAGCCCGCCGCGGGCCGGTCGGCCCGCGCGGTGTGGCCGTAGTCGACGGCGACGGCCAGCCCGCTGCCGACCCGTGCCGACCACGTCGGCCCAGGCGCGTCCCGGCTGGTGCCGACCTCGGCGCGCGCGCCGGGCTCCCGGCCCGCCAGGGGCCACCACCGCTCCAGCCAGGCCGCCAGCGACGGCGGGACGGAGGCGCCGGTCGACGCCGAGCCCAGCGACTCCTCGCCGGTCGCCGGGTCCACGTGCACCACCCGCGACACCCCGTCGGGGTCCACCTCGACGACGTGGCAGGGCATGTCGTCGAGCCACTCGTTGGCCACCACCAGCCCGTCGACGGACTGCGGCAGCACGCTGGTCCAGGCGATCGCGTGCCGGCAGGCCGGCGGGGCGGGCGGCCACCTCGACCCCGAGCAGGTCCAGGTCGGGGTCGAGCCGGTGCAGCGCGGTGAGCAGCTCGCCCCGGCCGGCGCCGATGTCGACCACCGTGTCCAGCCCGGCCCCGCGCACCATCCGCACCAGGGCGTGCGCGAACAGGGGCGAGGCGTGCACCGAGGTCCGGAAGTGTCGCCGCGGGCGCCTCCCGCCGGAAGAACCCGTCCGCGCCGTACAGCGCCGTGTCCCAGGCCTGCTTCCAGGTCGGCCAGGAGGTCGGCGGGG
Source organism: uncultured Actinomycetota bacterium (assembly GCA_963843825.1). Lineage (GTDB taxonomy): Bacteria > Actinomycetota > Actinomycetes > Propionibacteriales > Nocardioidaceae > Marmoricola_A. The sequence goes on along the minus strand of CAWJLZ010000013.1, from coordinate 292,821 downwards.
GCACGGCCGGCATCCCGAGCGAGGTCGGGGAGGTCGCGCGAGGTCATCGTCCGCCTTACGGCTACGCCTCCGGCCGGCGGTGAGCTACCGTCCAACGTCCGGCCGGCCTTGTGACGCGGCCCCGGCTCCGGCCCGCGTACGCTCGCCAGCAGGACGCATCAGCACACCGTCCGGTACCCCTCAGGGACTGGAACGAAAGGCGATGAGTGATGACCCGCCCCTTCGGGGTCGTCGGCGCCGGCCGTGTCGGCGCCGTCGTGGCGGCTGCGCTGCGCGCCGCCGGGCACGACGTCACGGCGGTGGCCGGCGAGTCCGCGCCTCGCGCACCCGGATCGAGACGCTGCTGCCGGGCGTCGCCGGTGGCCAAGCCGACCGTGGTGGCCCGCTCCTGCGACGTGCTGCTGCTCACCGTGCCCGACGACATGCTGGCCAACGTGGTCACGATGCTCGCCGCCTCCGGCGCGCTGCACGAGGGCCAGTACGTCGTCCACACCTCGGGCAAGCACGGGGTGGCGGTGCTGGAGCCCGCCGCGCGGGTGGGCGCCGAGGTGCTGGCCGTGCACCCGGCCATGACCTTCACCGGCACCGACGTCGACCTCGAGCGGCTGCACGGCTGCGTCTTCGGCGTCACCGCGACCGAGGGCACCCGGGCCCTGGCCGACGCGCTGGTCGCCGACCTCGGCGGGCGCAGCGTGCAGGTGGCCGAGGAGCGGCGGCCGCTCTACCACGCCGGTCTCGCGCACGGCTCCAACCACCTCGTCACCCTCGTCGCCCAGGCCATGGACCTGCTGCGGGCCTCCGGCGCGGAGGACCCGGCCGGCACCCTGCGGCCGCTGCTCACCGCCGCTCTGGACAACGCCCTGGCCTACGGCGACGCCGCGCTGACCGGGCCCATCGTGCGCGGGGACGTCGAGACCGTCCGCGCCCACGTCCGGGGCATCGCCGAGACCTCCCCCCAGACCCTGTCGTCGTACGTCGCCATGGCCCGGGCCACCGCCAACCGTGCGGTGCTCTCCGGCCGGCTGCTGCCCGCCCGGGCCGCCGCCGTGGTCGGGGTGCTCAACGACGCGCTGGTCCCGACCGGCCCGTGACACCAGCCCCGTGGCACCAGCCCCGTGAGCACCGACCCGACCGCCCCGGGCCCGGGCCGCCGGCTCCCGTGGTCGTCCGCAGCCGCGCCGAGCTCGCCGCCGCCCTGGCCCCGGTCCGGGCCGCCGGCGGACGCGTCGCGCTGGTGCCGACCATGGGAGCCCTGCACGCCGGGCACGCGGCGCTGGTGACCGGGCCCGGGCGAGCGTCACCGGGGCGGACGCCGTGGTGGTGTCGATCTTCGTCAACCCGCTGCAGTTCGCCGCCGGGGAGGACCTGGACCGCTACCCCCGCACCTTCGAGGCCGACCTGGCGCTGTGCGCCGAGCACGGGGCCGACGTCGTGCTTCGCACCCGCGGTCGAGGAGGTGTACCCGGGCGGCGAGCCGCAGGTCACCGTGGACCCGGGCCCGCTCGGCGCGGTGCTGGAGGGCGCCACCCGTCCGGGGCACTACCGCGGCGTGCTGACCGTCGTGGCCAAGCTGCTGGGGCTGGTGCGGCCCGACGTGGCGGTGTTCGGCGAGAAGGACTACCAGCAGCTGGTGCTCGTACGACGCATGGCCGCGGACCTCTGCCTGGGGGTGCAGGTGGTCGGCGCCCCCACCGTCCGCGAGGACGACGGCCTGGCCCGGTCGTCCCGCAACGCGTACCTGTCCCCCGACGAGCGACGCGCCGCGGCGGTGCTGTCGCGGGCGCTGCACGCGGGAGCGGCGGCGGGGGCCGCCGGGGCCGAGGCCGTCACCGCGGCGGCGCGGGCCGAGCTCGCCACCCAGCCGTCGGTGGCCCTGGACTACCTGGCCCTGACCTCACCTGACCTCACCGAGCCACCGGCCCGCGGCGAGGCGCGGCTCCTGGTGGCCGCCCGGGTCGGGTCCACCCGCCTGCTGGACACCACCCTCGTCCACCTCACCCCGCCGCCCGGCCCCTCGGCTGGGTAGCCTCGGGCCGTGACCCTGCCGCAGCGGCTCGCTGCCCCCCCGCCCGGCTGGACCCGTGAGGCCGACGTGGTGGTGATCGGCTCGGGCATCGCCGGGCTCACCGCGGCCCTCCAGCTGCGGTCCGCCGGCTCCGTGCTGGTGGTGACCAAGGACGACCTCAGTCGCGGGCTCGACGCAGTGGGCCCAGGGCGGCATCGCCGCCGCGCTCGGTCCCGGCGACACCCCGGAGGAGCACCTGCACGACACCCTGGTCGCGGGCGCGGGCGTGTGCGACGAGGACGCCGTGCGCGCGCTGGTCACCGAGGGGCCGGCGGCGGTCCACGAGCTCATCGCGCTGGGCACGGTCTTCGACCACACCGAGGGCGGCGAGCTGTCGCTGACCCGGGAGGGCGGCCACCACCGCGACCGCATCGCCCACGCGGGCGGTGACGCCACCGGTGCGGAGATCCAGCGGGCCCTGGTCGCGGCCGTGCTGGCCGCCCCCGACATCGAGGTCATCGAGCACGCGCTGGTCCTCGACCTCATCCCCGGGGCCGGCGGCGCGGTGGCCGGCGTCACCCTGCACGTGATGGGCGTCGGGCCAGCGCGACGGGGTGGGCGCGGTGCTGTCGCGGGCGGTGGTGCTGGCCAGCGGTGGGCTGGGCCAGGTCTTCTCCGCCACCACCAACCCCTCGGTGGCCACCGGGGACGGCACGGCCCTGGCGCTGCGGGCGGGCGCGGTGCTGCGCGACCTGGAGTTCGTGCAGTTCCATCCCACCGTGATGTGGCTGGGGGCCGGGTCGACCGGCCAGCAGCCGCTCATCTCCGAGGCGGTCCGCGGCGAGGGCGCCTTCCTCGTCGACGACGAGGGCCGGCGCTTCATGGTCGGCCAGCACGAGCTCGCCGACCTGGCGCCGCGCGACGTGGTGGCCAAGGCCATCATGCGCAGGATGCGCGAGAGCGGCGCCGAGCACGTGTGGCTGGACGGCCGGGCCTTCGGGGCGGCGAAGTGGGAGCGCCGGTTCCCGACCATCCTGGCCACCTGCCGCGCGCACGGCGTCGACCCCGTCACGGAGCTGGTCCCGGTGGGCCCGGCCTGCCACTACGCCAGCGGTGGCGTGGCCACCGACCTGCAGGGAGCGACCTCGGTCCCGGGCCTGTTCGCCTGCGGCGAGGTCGCCTGCTCCGGGGTGCACGGCGCCAACCGGCTGGCGTCGAACTCGCTGCTCGAGGGGCTGGTGTTCTCCCGCCGCATCGCCGCCCGGCTCACCGCCGAGCTCCCCCCGGCCGGCGACCCGGTGCCCGACGAGCGGGTCCAGACCCTCCTGCCCGGCGAGGTGCGCGGCTCGCTGCAGGCGTCGATGACCCAGTGGGCCGGGGTGCTGCGCTCCCGCGGCGGGCTGGCCGCCGCGGCCGAGGAGCTGGGGACGCTCTCGGCACGCACGGCCCCGACCCCCGACGTGGCGGCGTGGGAGACCACCAACCTGCACACCGTGGCCACCGCCCTGCTCGCCGCGGCCACGGAGCCGCAGGAGACCCGCGGCTCGCACTGGCGGGAGGACTTCCCCGAGCGCGACGACGTGGCCTGGCGGGGGCACCTCGACGTCCGGCTCGTCGACGGCGCCCTGGACCTGGCGTACCGGCCCGCGGCGGCCGCGTCCGCCGGTCCGGACCTCCTCGCGCCCTCCCTGGCCGCGGGGGCGACGCCGTGACCACCGTGCCTCCGCCCTCGCACCCCCGTGCCCCCCGTGCCCCCCGTGCCGCCGCCCGACCTGGCCGAGAAGCTGCGCGCTGCCGGCCTCGACCCGGACGCGGTGCACGCGCTGGTGCGGTCCGCCCTGGCCGAGGACCTGCCGGGCGAGGACGTCACCAGCGCCGCGTCGCTGGACCCCTCGCAGGTCGCCTGGGCGGACCTGGTCGCCCGCGGCGACGGCGTGGTGGCCGGGCTCGCCGTGGCCGAGCTGGCCCTCGGCGGAGCGGGCCTCGAGCAGGTGGAGCGGCCCGCCACGGACGGCGACCGGGTCACCCGCGGCGACGTGCTGCTCTCGGTGCGCGGACCGGTCACCGGCCTGCTCACCGCCGAGCGCACCGCGCTCAACCTGCTCTGCCACCTCTCCGGGGTCGCCACCGCCACCGCCCGCTGGGTGCTGGCCCTGGACGGCACGGGCACCCGCGTGCGCGACACCCGCAAGACCACCCCCGGCCTGCGGGCGCTGGAGAAGTACGCCGTGCGCTGCGGCGGCGGCCTGAACCACCGCACCACGCTCTCCGACCAGGCCCTGGTCAAGGACAACCACGTGCTCGCCGCGGGCGGCGTCGTGCCGGCCTACCGGGCGGTGCGGGAGCGCTACCCCGACCTGCCCGTCCAGGTCGAGGTCACCACCCTTGCGCAGCTGGAGGAGCTGCTCGCGGTGGGGGCCCCGGAGATCCTGCTGGACAACATGGACACCGCGCACCATGGCCGAGGCCGTGCGGATCACCGCCGGACGGGCCCGGCTGGAGGCCTCCGGCGGCCTGACGCTGGAGCGTGCGCGCGAGGTCGCCGGCACCGGGGTCGACCTGATCGCGGTCGGGGCGCTGACGCACTCCGCACCGGTCCTCGACATCGCCCTGGACCTGCGGTCGTGAGCCCGGCGCCCCTGCCCGCCCGACCTGCCGCTGCTGTGCGCCGACATCGGCAACAGCCACACCACGCTGGGTCTGCTCTGTCGACGGAGTGGTCGTCGACCACTGGCGGGTGGCCACCGACGAGCGGCGGACCGCCGACGAGTGGGGCGTGCTGGTCAAGGGCCTGCTGCGCGACTCCCCGGTGCGGGGCCCGCTGCGCGGCGTCGCGGTCTGCGCACCGTGCCCGCGGTGCTGCACGAGTGGCGCGAGATGCTGCGGACGGCTACCTCGGCGACCTGCCGCAGGTCATCGTCGAGCCGGGGGTGCGCACCGGCGTACCGGTCCTCATGGACCACCCCCGCGAGGTGGGCACCGACCGGATCGTCAACGCGCTGGCCGCCTCCACCCTCTTCGGTGGGCCGGCGATCGTGGTCGACTTCGGCACCGCCACCACCTTCGACGTGGTCTGCGCACGGGGCGAGTACGTCGGCGGGGCCATCGCCGCCGGGCATCGACATCTCGCTGGAGGCCCTGGGCCGCCGCGGCGCCCAGCTGCGCAAGGTCGAGCTCCTGCGCCCCCGCTCGGTCATCGCCAAGAACACCGTGGAGGCCCTGCAGAGCGGGGTGCTGTACGGCTTCTCCTGCCAGGTCGACGGCGTGGTGGCGCCGGATGCTCGCCGAGCCCTCGGGCCGCGAGCCCGAGGAGGTGACGTCATCGCCACCGGTGGCCTGGCCCCGCTGGTCATCGCGGAGTGCGCCGTGTTCGACCTGCCACGAGCCGTGGCTGACCCTGCTGGGCCTGGAGCTGGTCTTCACCCGCAACGCCTGAGCCCGGGATGACCGGTTCTGCTGCCTGGACATCCGTCGGTGGCCGATGATGGACTCAGCCATGTCAGGGGGAAGAGCAGTGGCGGTGAGCATGCAGCACGGGGCGAGGAGCGACGCGCGGTCCACGGACGCCTCGTGCTCGGTCCCCGACCGGGTCGGCGACCTCGAGCAGGTGCTCGGGAGCCTGCCGGGCGCGGTGGCCGCCTGGGACGCCGACGGCCGGCTGCGCTACGCCAGCGCGGCCTACCTCTCCTGGTTCGGCCTGGAGGCCGAGGTGGCACGCGGGCTGCACGTCTCCCAGGTCATCGGCGCCACGATGTACGCCCTGAACAGCCGCTACGTCGAGCAGGCCCTCGCCGGGGAGCGCCAGGACTTCGAACGCACCCACACCGACGCCCGGGGGGTCATCCACCACCACCGGGTGCGCTACCTGCCCACCCTGCGCGAGGATCGCCCGGACGGCTTCGTGATCCTGGTCACCGACATCAGCTCGCGGCTCGACGACGAGCGGCGGCTGCAGGACGCCGCCCGCCAGGTGGCCCTCCTCGAGGAGCGCGAACGCATCGCGGCCGACCTCCACGACCTGGTCATCCAGCGGCTGTTCGCCGCCGGGCTCGACCTGGCCGCCGCCCAGCGCCGGGGCAGCACTGACCACGACGCGCGCGTGGACGCCGCCGCGGTCAGCGTCGACCTCGCCATCCGCGAGCTCCGCGGCGCGATCCACAGCCTGCACGAGCTGATGACCTCCACCCAGGTGCCCTTCACGGTCGACCGCCTGCTCGAGAGCGCCTCGCGGATGCTGGGGTTCGGCCCCTCGATGACCTACAACGGGTCGGTCGACCTGCTGCCCCCCGAGGTGATCCAGGACCTGCTGGCGGTGCTCAACGAGGCCCTGTCCAACGTGGCCCGGCACGCGGGGGCGACCAGTGTCGACATCGACCTGTCCTGCACCCACGAGGAGGTGCTGCTCCGGGTCGCCGACGACGGCCGGGGGATGGCCGGGGCCGACCGGAGCAGCGGACTGTCCAACATGCGCCAGCGCGCGGTGGGTCTCGGCGGCACGTTCGCCTGCCTGCCGAACGAGCCGCGCGGCACCGTCGTGCAGTGGCGCGTCCCGGTCCACCGGCCGTGACCGGAGGGGTCCGCGAGACCCCTTAGGCTGGCGCCCATGAGCGACCAGACCGTGCCGTCCGCGACCGTGGAGGACGACCTCCCCGAGCAGATGCGGGTCCGGCGGGACAAGCGTGACCGGCTGCTGGAGTCGGGGCGTGCGGCGTACCCCGTGACGGTGGAGCGCACCACGACGCTGGCCGACCTGCGCGCGACGTACGACGCCCAGGACCTCGAGCCCGACACCCACACCGGCGACGTGGTCTCGGTGGTGGGTCGGGTGATCCACCTGCGCAACACCGGCAAGCTCTGCTTCGTCCGGTTGCGCGAGGGCGAGGGCACCGAGGTGCAGGCCATGCTGTCGCTGGCCGAGCTCGGTGAGGAGTCGCTGGCCGACTACAAGGCGCTGGTCGACATCGGCGACTTCCTCGGGGTGACCGGCGAGGTGGTCACCAGCCGGCGCGGTGAGCTCTCCGTCGCGGCCACCGGGTGGCAGATGGTGTCGAAGACCCTGCGGCCGCTGCCCAACGAGCACCGGCCGCTCAGCGACGAGGCCCGCGTGCGGCAGCGCTACGTGGACATGGTCGTGAACCCGGCCGCCCGGCAGATGGTGCGGCACCAAGGCGGCCGTGCTCCGGTCGCTGCGCAGCACGCTGGACGGGCGCGGCTACGTCGAGGTGGAGACCCCGATCCTGCAGCTGACCAACGGCGGGGCGGCCGCCCGGCCCTTCCACACCCACCTCAACGCCTTCGACCAGCCGATGCTGCTCCGGATCGCCCTGGAGCTGGACCTGAAGAAGGCCATGATCGGCGGCGTCGACCGGGTCTACGAGATCGGCCGTACCTTCCGCAACGAGGGTCTGGACTCCACCCACGCCGCGGAGTTCTCCATGCTGGAGGCCTACGAGGCCTACGGCGACATCGAGACGATGAAGGACCTGGTCCGCTCCCTGGTCGTCGAGGCGGCTCGCGCCGTGGGGCGCACCGTGGTCACCGGCCGGCACGGGGAGGAGATCGACCTCGAGCAGGAGTGGCGCTCGGCCAGCCTGCTGGACCTGGTCTCCGAGGCACTGGGCGTGGAGGTGTCGATGCAGACGCCGCTGGCCGAGCTCGTCGCCCTGGCCGAGGCCCGGGAGATCGCGCTCCAGCCGGGCTGGGAGGCCGGCGAGGTGGTCCTGGAGATCTACGAGCAGCTGGTCGAGCACGCCCTGGTGCAGCCCACCTTCGTCGAGGACTACCCGGAGTCGGTGCGCCCGCTGGCGAAGGCCCACCGGGACAAGCCGGGCCTGGTGGAGGCGTTCGACCTGATCATCGACGGCGTCGAGCTGGCCCCGGCCTACACCGAGCTCAACGACCCCGTCATCCAGCGCGCTCGGCTGGTGGAGCAGTCGCTGCTGGCGGCCAAGGGCGACCCGGAGGCGATGGACCTCGACGAGGCGTTCCTGCGCGCCATGGAGCACGGCATGCCGCCCGCGGGCGGCATGGGGATGGGCGTGGACCGGCTGGTCATGCTGCTCACGGGGGCCGGGATCCGGGAGACCATCCTGTTCCCCCTGCTCCGCCCCGAGTGAGGGGGGCAGCAGCAGGGGCCGGCGACCCGGGGCCGGTCGGCGCCGAGGTCGCGGGCGGAGTCGGCGGCCTGCTCCTCGGTGGAGGTGCCCTGGTTGGCCAGGGTGCCGCCGGCGTTCTCGAGGTGGGCGCGCACGAACCACTGGAACTGCTCGAGCTCGGCGGTCTGGCCGATCAGCATGTCCTCGGTGATCGGGTCGATCTCGCCGGCGGTGGCGATCGCCTTGCGCAGGTCCTCGATCACGCCCGTGTAGACCAGGTCGAGGGCGGCCAGGTGCGCCGGGACGGTGTCGCGGCCCAGGGAGTAGTCGTCCCAGGTGCGGTCGCGCACGACGGCCCCGACGGTCCCCTGGGGGCTCGAGCCCAGGGCCGCGATCCGCTCGGCCAGCGCGTCGGCGTACCCGCGCACCGAGCTCGACCTGGGGGTCGAGCATCTCGTGGACCCCGATGAAGTTGGGGCCCACGACGTTCCAGTGCACGTGCTTGAGGGTCAGGTGGAGGTCGTTGTAGGCGCTGAGGCGCTCCTGGAGCACACGGGAGAGCTCGGAGCACTCCGCCTCGGTCAGTCCGGGAATGGAGAAGGTCGTCATGCAGGCAGCTGCGCACACCCCGGAGCCGCCAAACCTGAGCCGACGTGACGTGATTCGCGCTCCCGGGCCGCGCGGGAGCGTGGGAATCGGGGGGCATCCATTTCGTCGAGCGAATCACGAATGGCAAAGATTGCTTATGGATTTCGCGCAACGGCTTCGTGCCCATATCGTGGAGGTGATTCCGGGGGCGCGGAGAGGAATCAGCCAGGAATTATGAGCAGAAACAGGAAATAGCATGGCGCAACGGGTCAACGTGGTTCTCGTCGACGACCTCGACGGCAACGACGCCTCCGAGACCGTGTCCTTCGGCCTCGACGGCGTCGAGTACGAGATCGACCTCTCGGCCGACAACGCCGACAAGCTGCGGGAGTCCCTGTCGCTGTACGTCGGCCACGGACGGCGCACGGGCGGACGCCGCAAGGGCAGGGGGCGGCGCGGGCCGCGGCTCGGCCAAGGCCGCAGCGGCCGACGGTGCCAGCGCGGCCGAGATCCGGGCCTGGGCCCGGGAGAACGGCTTCGACGTCCCGGACCGCGGCCGGGTCGCCGCCGAGGTCCGCGAGGCGTACGACGCAGCGCACTGAGCCGGACGCCGGCACGACCGCGGCCGCCCGCCGCCCGCACGGGGTCGGGGGCTGTTCGCTGCAGCGAACCCCGCCCGGGGAACACGCAGGTCAGAGGCGGGTTGCACCCTCTGACGGCCCGGTGCCGTCCTGCGCTTGACCGACGCGGCTCGCGTCGTCGGTCGTGCGGGACTAGAGTGAAAACGAACAGACGTCCCCCGAGCAGCTGGCCGGAACACGTCGGGGTGAGGAGCGAAGACATGTTCGAGCGGTTCACGGACCGAGCCCGTCGCGTGGTCGTGCTTGGCGCAGGAAGAAGCGCGCATGCTCAGCCACAACTACATCGGGACCGAGCACATCCTGCTGGGCCTGATCCACGAGGGCGAAGGGGTCGCCGCCAAGGCGCTCGAGAGCCTCGGCATCTCGCTCGAGGCCGTGCGCGCCCAGGTCGAGGAGATCATCGGCCAGGGCCAGCAGGCCCCGTCGGGCCACATCCCCTTCACCCCGCGCGCCAAGAAGGTCCTCGAGCTGTCGCTGCGCGAGGCGCTGCAGCTCGGCCACAACTACATCGGCACCGAGCACATCCTGCTCGGCCTCATCCGCGAGGGCGAGGGCGTCGCCGCCCAGGTGCTGGTCAAGCTCGGCGCCGACCTGAACCGGGTCCGCCAGCAGGTCATCCAGCTGCTGTCGGGGTTCCAGGGCAAGGAGACCGCGGCCGCGGGCGCCGCCCCGGAGGGCACCCCGTCGAGCTCGCTGGTCCTCGACCAGTTCGGCCGGAACTACACCCAGGCCGCCCGCGAGGGGAAGCTCGACCCGGTCATCGGGCGCGAGAAGGAGATCGAGCGGGTCATGCAGGTGCTGTCCCGCCGCACCAAGAACAACCCGGTCCTGATCGGCGAGCCCGGCGTGGGCAAGACCGCCTGCGTCGAGGGCCTGGCTCAGGCGATCGTGCGCGGCGACGTGCCCGAGACGCTCAAGGACAAGCAGATCTACAGCCTCGACCTCGGTGCGCTGGTCGCCGGGTCCCGCTACCGCGGTGACTTCGAGGAGCGGCTGAAGAAGGTCCTCAAGGAGATCAAGACCCGCGGCGACATCATCTTGTTCATCGACGAGCTGCACACGCTCGTCGGGGCCGGTGCCGCCGAGGGCGCGATCGACGCGGCCAGCATCCTCAAGCCGATGCTGGCCCGTGGCGAGCTGCAGACCATCGGCGCGACCACGCTGGACGAGTACCGCAAGTACCTGGAGAAGGACGCGGCGCTGGAGCGGCGCTTCCAGCCCATCCAGGTGGCCGAGCCCTCGATCGCGCACACCATCGAGATCCTCAAGGGCCTGCGTGACCGCTACGAGGCCCACCACCGGGTGACCATCACCGACGAGGCGCTGGTCTCGGCCGCGACGCTGGCCGACCGCTACGTCTCGGACCGGTTCCTGCCCGACAAGGCGATCGACCTGATCGACGAGGCCGGCTCCCGGCTCCGGATCCGCCGGATGACGGCTCCGCCGGACCTGCGCGAGTTCGACGAGAAGATCGCCGACGTGCGCCGCCGCAAGGAGAGCGCGATCGACAGCCAGGACTTCGAGCTCGCGGCGTCGCTGCGTGACGAGGAGAAGAAGCTGATCGTCGCCAAGGGCGAGCGCGAGAAGCAGTGGAAGGCCGGCGACATGGACGTCGTGGCCGAGGTCGACGAGGAGCTGATCGCCGAGGTCCTGGCCATCGCCACGGGCATCCCGATCGTCAAGCTCTCCGAGGAGGAGTCCACCCGACTGCTCAACATGGAGAGCGAGCTGCACAAGCGCGTCATCGGTCAGGAGGAGGCCGTCAGGGCGCTCAGCCGGGCCATCCGACGCACCCGTGCGGGTCTGAAGGACCCCAAGCGTCCCGGCGGGTCGTTCATCTTCGCCGGGCCCTCGGGCGTGGGGAAGACGTGGCTGTCCAAGACGCTGGCGGAGTTCCTCTTCGGTGACGAGGACGCACTCATCCAGCTCGACATGTCGGAGTTCTCCGAGAAGCACACCGTCTCGCGGCTGTTCGGCTCGCCCCCCGGCTACGTCGGTTACGAGGAGGGTGGCCAGCTCACCGAGAAGGTGCGGCGCAAGCCGTTCTCGGTGGTGTTGTTCGACGAGGTCGAGAAGGCCCACCCGGACATCTTCAACTCGCTGCTGCAGATCCTCGAGGAAGGCCGTCTGACCGATTCCCAGGGTCGGGTGGTCGACTTCAAGAACACCGTCATCATCATGACCACCAACCTCGGCACCCGGGACATCTCCAAGGGCGTCAACCTCGGTTTCCAGCAGACCGACGACGTCCAGGGGTCCTACGAGCGGATGAAGGGCAAGGTGTCGGAGGAGCTCAAGCAGCACTTCCGGCCCGAGTTCCTCAACCGTGTCGACGAGATCGTGGTCTTCCCGCCGCTCTCGCGCGAGCAGATCATCTCCATGGTCGACATGATGGTGGCCACCGTCGACAAGCGTCTGCGCGACCGCGACATGTCGCTCGAGCTGACCCAGGCGGCCAAGGACCTGCTCGCGGTCCGTGGGTTCGACCCGGTCCTCGGTGCCCGGCCGCTGCGGCGGACGGTGCAGCGGGAGATCGAGGACTCGATGGCCGAGAAGATGCTCTTCGGCGAGATCGGTCCCGGTCAGATCGTCGTGGTCGACGTCGAGGGCGAGGGTCCGACCGCGACCTTCACCTTCCTCGGCACGCCGCGCACCCCGATCACCGACCTCGACGACCTCCCGCCGATGGAGACCATCGAGGAGATCGAGCCGGCCGAGGTGGGCAAGGGCGACAGCTCCGCGGAGTGAGCCCGAGCAGCACCCGTACGTGACAGCGCCCCTTCCCCGACACCGGGGAAGGGGCGCTGTCGTGCGTGGGGGTGGGCTGCGGTCAGTGCGCGCCTTGCACATTGAGCAGCACGACGCCGGACACGATCAGGGCCAGGGCACCGATCTTGAACAGGTTGAGCGGCTCGTCGAGGAACACGAAACCGACCACCGCGATGCCGGCGGTGCCGAGTCCGGACCACACCGCGTAGGCGATCGAGACCGGGATCTGCTCGACCACCCGGGTCAGCATCCAGATCGACAGCGCGTAGCCTCCGAGCACGAGGGCGGTCCACAGGGGTTCGCGGAAACCGTGGCTGCGGGGCAGGGCGGCGGTGGCGCTGACCTCGATGCCGATGGCGGAGACGAGGATCATCCACGCGGCGAGCATGGGGCACTTCCTTCGGGTGGCAGGGGCGTGTAGCGACTGCTACATCAGCGAGCGTAGCACTCGCTACACTGACCCCGCGACCGCATTCGAGGAGACCCGTGACACCCCCGACACCCCGCCGTGAGGCCCTGGCCGAGGCCGCGACCGACCACGTGCTGGCCCACGGGCTGATCGGGCTGAGCCTGCGCCCGCTGGCCGCTGCCCTGGGCACCTCGGACCGGATGCTGCTCTACCACTTCACCGGCAAGGACGACCTGGTCGCCACTGTCCTGCGGGTCTCCAGCGACCGCTCGGTGGCGCTGATCCGCGAGCTCGCCCCGGTGGTGGGCGACCTGCGAGCCACCGTGCTGGCCTTCTGGGAGGCCTCGACCAGCGGCGACCTCGAGCGCTGCCAGCGGCTCTACGTCGAGGCCGCCGCCCTGGGCCTGCTGGGCACCGAGCCGTACGCCTCGGTGGTCCGCGAGGCCAACCGGGACTGGGTGGTGGCCGTGGCCGAGCACCTGCGGGCAGCGGGCTGCCCGGCCGACCGCGCCGCCCGGGTGGTGATGGTGCTGGACGCGGCCTTCATGGGCTTCCAGCTCGACCTGCCGCTGGACCGCGGCACCCCCGAGCTGCGGCTCGCCGTCGAGGACGTGGCCGACGCCGTGGTGGCGATCGCCGCCGGTTGACCAGACCGGTGTATCGCCGGCCCCCGCCGGCTCTCCTCCCCGGTGCAGAGGCGATCGCGCTCCGGCGGCCGCCCACCTCGAAGGAGATCCGATGAAGACATCCCTGCTCGCCGTCCTGTCCGTGGGTGCGCTGGCCTCCGGTGCGGTCCTGACCGGCTCGCCCGGCGCCGTCGCCGCCACCCCGACCCCGACCGTCGTCTCGTTCGGCTCCGACACCCCGGGGGGCAAGGCCAACGGCTACGCCAGCCCCGACTCCCCGGTCATGCAGTTCTACGACACCTCCGGCGCCAACCTCCAGATCAACGACTACGGGGGCCAGAGCCACGGGCAGGGCCTCGCCGTCTTCGCCGACGACGCGAGCGCCCTGGAGATCCGGTTCACCGCCCCCACCACCGGGCTCAGCCTGGCCTTCGGCAACGACGACTCCTCGTTCACCGACGCGACCGACCAGGCCCAGCTCACCCTCTACCGCAACGCCGTCCAGGTCGGCCAGAAGGCAGTGAACTTCAACGCCAACGACATCATGGACCAGACGATCTCCTTCTCCGGCGAGCCCTTCAACCGGGCCACCTTCCAGTACGTCGACGCCTCGGGGACACCGATCAACCTCATCGAGGTCGTGGACGACATCGCGGTCAACCCGCTGTGCACGATCACCGGGGACAGCGGGAACAACACCCTCGACGGCACCTCCGGCGACGACGTGATCTGCGGTGGGGACGGTGACGACGTGATCAAGGGCCGGGGCGGGAACGACCTGATCTACCCCGGTGCCGGCGACGACACCACGGTCGCCGGCGGCGGTGACGACACCGTGATCGACTCGGCCGGGGACGACCGGATCCGCGGGGGCGGCGGCGACGACGACGTGCGCGGCGCGGTCGGCGCGGACAACGTGAAGGGCGGCGGGGGCAAGGACCGGGTCAACGGCGGTCCGGGCAAGGACCGGCTCAACGGCGGCCCGGGCAAGGACCGCTGCGACGGCGGCCTCGGCAAGGACACCGGCGTCCGCTGCGAGACGCGGATCAGGATCCCCTGACCCTGCCGACCTCCCTGGTCGTGGCGCCTGACCTCCGGGTCAGGCGCCACGGCTGCGTCGGAACCCGCGCAGCTCGGGCAGCAGCGCGCCGGGGGAGCGCTGCTGCAGCGCCCCCCACCACAGCCCGGCGCCGTACGCGGCGTCGTCGAGCCGGCGGGCGACGACGTACCGGACCGGGTCGAGGTCGGGCCTCGTGCGGTGGTGGTCCACGAGGCCGTCGAGGACCGCGGCGACCAGCAGGGCCCGGCGCGCGCGGTGCGAGACGGTCGCGGCCAGCACCGCGAGCGGCCAGTGGTGCCGGGTCAGCGACGACGAGGTCTGCTGCACCGCGGCCAGCGTCCCGCTGCCGGTCAGGACGGCCGCGGTCCGCAGCGGGGCGTCGCTGCGCTGCAGCCGGCGGCTCACGCCGATCGTCGTCACCGCGGCCGCCGCGGCGGCCACCGGGAGCGACCACCGGTGCTGGGCCAGCAGGGCCAGGCACAGGGCCGAGGACCAGGGGGTCAGCACGAGCGGCGCGACGGCGGTGCCGTGCCGCCGCTCCAGGATCGCGGCCCCGGTCCCGTAGAACGCCTTGCGGGCCAGCCAGGGGCCGACCCGCGTCCGGTGCCGGTGCCGGACGGTGGCCTCGGGGGCGTAGCGGACCCGCCAGCCCCCGGCCACCAGGCGCCAGACCAGGTCCACGTCCTCGGCCACCCGCATCGAGGCGTCGAAGCCCTCGCCCAGCGCCGCCACCCGGGCCAGCAGGAACGCGCTGGGCACGTACGACACCGCCCCCCGGGGACGTACGGCCGCGGCGGCCTTCCCGAGGTCGAGGGAGGAGCGCGAGTGCTCGTAGCGGTCGATCCAGGTGTCGTCCGGGCGCGGCTGCGTCCCGAGCACCCGGGGCGCGACGACCGCCACCGCCGGGTCGTCGAGGTGGGCCAGCAGCAGCGCGAACGTGGCCGGCCCCGGGACGACGTCGGAGTCGCAGAAGGCGACGTACGGCGTGGTCACCACCGCCAGCCCGGTGTTGCGCGCCGCCGCCGGCCCCTGGTTGGCCGCGTGCGACACCAGCCGGGCTCCGTGGGCCCGCGCCACCTCCGCCACCGGGCCGGGGGCACGGGACGCGTCGTCGACCACGACCACGATGACTCCCCGGGGCAGCGCACCCAGCAGGGTGGCCAGCTGGTCGGGTCGGTCCCGCACCGGGACGACCACGGTCACCTGGGCCAGGGACCGTGCGGCGGCGGCGGTCGGGGACGGCGCCAGGACCGGGTCCGCGAAGCCGCTGTCCAGCAGGCGGCGGGCCAGGGTCGCACCCACCGGGTCGGCGGCGACCACCGTGCCGTCGGCCGCCAGCCGTGCCGCCGCCACCGGGTTGAGGTACATCACGCCCCCCGCGGCGCCGCCGACCAGGGTGCGCCCGTCGTCGCACCGGTGGGTGCGTCCGGACAGCCGGACCGCGAAGCCGGCCGGCAGCATCTCGTCACCAGGACCCGGGACGGCCCGGTGCGCCGACCCGGAGGGGTGTGCGGTCACCGGCCCGGGGAGACCCGACGTCGCTGGTCGTCCTCGGTGCCCGCGGTCGGCACGCGGGTCGGCTCGGGCCGCTCGGCCGGCCGGGTCAGCCGACCCGACTCGTCGACGTCGATGCTGACCAGCTCGGCGTGCACCCGGTCCACCACGGCGTCGAGGACCTGGCGGCCGTGCTCGGCGCTGCTGCGGGTCGCGTCGCCGAGCACCCCGGTGGGGGAGACCGGACGGACCCCCCCGCGGCGCAGCTGGGGCATCAGGCGGGCCACCGGCTCGGTGACCCCGACGACCGCCTCGTCCAGCCGGACCATCCAGGGGGCGAGGTGACGGAGCACGGAGGTCTCGGTGTGCCCGGCGTGGGCGTCGCCCCCGGGGACCCCGCACCCGGTCCAGGCGACCGCGCGGCCCTCGGAGCGCAGCAGGAGCACGGCCTGCTCGACCGTGGGCAGGTTGCCCCCGTGGCCGTTGACGAAGACCACGCCCTGGGCCCAGCGGCAGGCCGAGCGGCCGAGCTCGACGAGCAGCAGGTGCAGTGCGTCGTGGCCGATCGAGACCGTGCCCGGGAAGCCCTCGTGCTCGCCACTGGCGCCGTAGCTCACCGGCGGGCCGATCACCACCCGCCGACCGGCCGCCGTCAGCCGCTCGGCCACCGCACCGACCACCGCCGAGGCCACCACGGTGTCGGTGCCCAGCGGCAGGTGGGGTCCGTGCTGCTCGAGGGACCCCACCGGCACCAGGACCAGCGTCGAGCGGTCGTCGTCGAGCTCGGGCCAGCGCTTCTGGGCCAGCGCCAACCGGGCGGTCCGGGTGCCCTGCGGGGTCATGTGCGCAGGACGGGGCTCGTGTCGCAGGCCCGGTCCGGGTGGCCCACCGGCGCGGCCGGACGCGAGGTGAGCAACGTGATCGGCACCGGGGCGTTGCGGACCGTCCCGGTGTGGGAGTGGTCCTGGGACTGGCCGGGCAGGGTGCTCGGGTCGACCGCGGCGAGGGCGTCGACGCTGTTGCCCTTGACGCACTCCGGGTCGGGGCCGTCGAGGGGCAGGCCGGTGAAGAACTTGGCCGCCATGCAGCCGCCACGGCAGCTGTCGTAGGCCGAGCACTTCGTGCACGCCCCGCCGGTCTGCGGCGAGCGCAGCTCGGTGAACAGCTCGGAGTGCTTCCACACGGTGTCGAAGCCGCCCTCGGAGCGGACGTTGCCGGCCTTGAAACGGTCGTGGATGGCGAAGGGACAGGCGTACACGTCGCCCACCGGGTCGACCAGGCACACGACCCGGCCGGCGCCACAGAGGTTGAGACCGGGCAGGGCCTCGCCGTACGCCGAGAGGTGGAAGAACGAGTCCCCGGTCAGGACGCCCTCGCCGTGGGCGACCAACCAGTCGTACAGCTCGCGCTGCTGCTCGGGGAGCGGGTGCAGCTCGTCCCAGACGTCCGCCCCGCGGCCGGAGGGCCGGAGCCGGGTCAGGCGCAGCTGGGCGCCGAAGCGGTCGGCGATGGCCTTGAACTGGTCGAGCTGGCTGATGTTGTGCCGGGTGCACACCACCGAGATCTTCATGTCCTTCATGCCGGCGTCCTGCAGGTTGCCCAGGGCCCGCATCGCGGCGTCGTACGTGCCGGCGCCGCGGACCGCGTCGTTCACCTCCGCGGTCGCTCCGTCCAGGGAGATCTGGACGTCGACGTAGTCGGTGGCCGCGAGCCGTCGGGCGCGCTCGGGGTTGATCCGGAAGCCGTTGGTGGAGAACTTCACGCCGACGTGGTGCTCGACGGCGTAGTCGAGCAGCTCCCAGAAGTCCGGGCGGACCGTGGGCTCACCGCCGCCGATGTTGACGTAGAAGACCTGCATCCGCTCGAAGCTCGTCGATGAGCGCCTTCGCCTCCTCGGTGCTCAGCTCGTCGGGGTCGCGACGACCCGAGGACGACAGGCAGTGCAGGCAGGCCAGGTTGCAGGCGTAGGTCAGCTCCCAGGTCAGGCAGATCGGGGCGTCGAGGCCGAGCTCGAACTGGTCGACGAGCCGGCCGGCCGCGGGGCGTGCGGGCTGGGCCGGCGCACGAGGGGCCGGGGCGGGGCGTTCGGGGGCGAGGGTCATGGGGTGCGCTCCTGGATGAGGCCGGTGGCGGCCAGGGTGCCGAGGGCGGACAGGTACGCCGAGCGCTGGCCGTCGGGCACGCCGGCGCGGCCGAGGGCGTCCCCGACCGTGGGGCTGTCGCCCAGCCGGCGCACCACGTCCACCAGGGTCGGCGTCTTGAGGAAGCTGAGCTGGCGGGAGGTGAAGTCGTAGGCCAGCGCGCCGAACGGCTCGGGGCGCAGGGCCACCGAGCCGCTCAGCTGCCAGGCGCCGGTCTCGGTGACCGGCTGGGAGGCGGTGGGCATCAGTAGACGCCGCACATGCCGTCGATCGAGACCTCCTCGACGAGGTCGCCGGCGGTGAGCTCGTCGGTCTGCGGCTCGGTGGTCTCGGGCTGGGTGGGGTCGGTCATCGGCTGGCCTTCCTGGTGCGGGGACCCGTCCGGTCCCGTGAGGCACCACGCTAGTCATCACGGGCCTGTCTGGGCACCCCTCACACCGCAGGGCGTGCCTACCCGAACGGGCAGGTGCCGTCCTGCGCGGACGGTCCGTTTCCCGGTCCTCGTCTGTCCGTCGGCACCGTGGCGCTCCTAGCGTCCGAGACGAGCCCACTCCCAGGAGGTCCCACCGATGCAAGTCGACGAGCTGCTCAAGCCGTTCCCGATCAAGGAGTTCCACCCGTTCCCCCGGGCCCTGATGGGCCCCGGCGCCCACGAGATGATCGGCCCCGAGGCCCTCAAGATGGGCTTCCGCAAGACCCTCGTGATGACGTCGGGCCTGCGCGGCACCGACATCGTCCACAAGATCGTCGAGTCGATGAAGTACCACGGCCTCGAGGTCGTGGTGTACGACAAGGTCGAGTCCAACCCCAAGGACTACAACGTCATGGACTCCGTGGCGATGTACCAGGAGAACGAGTGCGACTCGTTCGTCTCCATCGGTGGCGGCTCCTCCCACGACGCCTGCAAGGGCGCCCGGGTCTCGGTGGCCCACGACGGCCGCAACGTCAACGAGTTCGAGGGCTTCAACATGTCCGAGAACCCGAAGAACCCGCCGCACATCGCGGTCTCCACCACGGCCGGCACCGGCTCGGAGACCTCGTGGGCCTACGTCATCACCGACACCACGACCGACCCCGACAACCCGCACAAGTACGTCGCCTTCGACGACGCCTCGGTGACCAGCCTGGCCATCGACGACCCGGTGCTCTACTTCGACTGCCCGGTCGACTACACCGCCCAGTGCGGCTTCGACGTGCTGGCCCACGCCAGCGAGCCGTACGTCTCCCGGCTGAACTTCGAGCCGTCGCTCGGCAACGCGATCCGGGCCATCAAGCTGACCTCGGAGAACCTGCGCGAGGCGGTCTGGAACGGCCAGGACCTCAAGGGTCGCGAGGGCATGATGTACGCCCAGTACATCGCCGCCCAGGCGTTCAACTCCGGTGGACTCGGGATCATCCACTCGATCTCGCACGCGATCAGCGCCTTCTACGACACCCACCACGGCCTGAACAACGCGATCGCGCTGCCCCGGGTGTGGGCGTTCAACATGCCGGCGCAGTACGGCCGGTTCGCCGACATCGCCGAGGCGATGGGCGTCGACACCCGCGGCATGACCAAGCCGCAGGCCGCCGACGCCGCGCTCGCCGCGTCGATCCGGCTGCTGCGCGACGTGGGCATCACCGAGAAGTTCACCGACGTCACCGCCGACACCTACTCCAAGAACCGGCTGGGCCAGGGCCCGACCGCGTACTACGAGAACGCCAAGGTGATCACGCGGCGACGCCGACGACGTGGACCGGATCACCAACCACGTCCTCGGCGACGCCTGCACCCCGGGCAACGCCAAGGAGTGCACCTTCGAGACGGTCCGCCCCGTGGTCGACCACTGCATGAACGGCGACCTGGACGACCTGCTCACCTGAGCGGGTCCGACCCGTCACCATCCGGGCGGACCCGACCGGCACCGCGCGGTCGCGGTCCGCGCCCGGCCGTCTCCGAGCACCCACCCCTACGCGACCCGGGGAGAACCGTTGACGCAGGAAGCACCCGAGGACCGTCCGCAGGACTTCGCCGACGTCGCGCGAGACCAGCGACGCGCTTCGCCGAGCACGGCTACCTCGCCGACGACCGGCTGGCCACGACGGTCTTCCTGCTGACCCGCCTGGACAAGCCGGTGCTGCTCGAGGGCCCGGCCGGGGTCGGCAAGACCCAGCTGGCCACCAGCCTGGCCGAGGTCACCGGACGCCGGCTGATCCGCCTGCAGTGCTACGAGGGCCAGGACGAGACCAAGGCGCTGTACGAGTGGGACTACGGCAAGCAGATGCTGTACACCCAGATCCTGCGCGAGAAGATCGGCCAGGTCGTCGAGGACGCCGCCGACCTCACCGAGGCCGTCGAGCGGATCGCCGGCCCAGGACAGCATCTTCTTCTCCGAGCGGTTCCTGGCCGCCCGCCCGCTGCTGGAGGCGATCACCTCCGAGGAGCCGGTCGTGCTGCTGATCGACGAGGTCGACCGCGCCGACGAGGCCCTCGAGGCCGTGCTGCTGGAGCTGCTCTCGGAGTTCCAGATCTCCATCCCCGAGGTCGGCACGATCCGGGCCCGGCACGCTGCCCTACGTCGTGCTCACCTCCAACAACACCCGTGACCTGTCGGCGGCGCTCAAGCGCCGCTGCCTGCACCTGTTCCTGGACTACCCCGACGCGGCCAGCGCGAGCTGGAGATCATCCGCTCCAAGGACACCGGGCTGGCCGAGGCCCTCGCCGTCCGCCTGGTCGAGATCGTCCGCGGCCTGCGCGAGCTGGAGCTGCGCAAGGCGCCGAGCATCTCCGAGACCATCGACTGGGCCCGCACCCTGGCCGTGCTGGGCGTCGAGGAGCTCACCGCCGACGTCCTCTCGGCCACCCTGAACGTCGTGGTGAAGTACGAGCGCGACCTGGAGAAGGCCCGCAGGGCGATCCCCGGCATGGTCGACCCGAACGCCGAGCGTCCCCGACCAGCCTGCCCGGGCACGGCCACGGCCACGGGCACGGCCACGACGGCGACCACGCGCACGACCCCGACGTCCGCCGGGGACCGGACGGCAAGGCCGTCCGGGCGGCCAAGGACCAGCCCGGCCGCCACGACGCGGCGTACTACGGACGGAGCCGGCGGCGGACGGGCCCGGCGGACGCCAAGCCCGCGGCCGCCAAGAAGGTGCCGGTCGGCCAGGGGTCCCGCTCGTTCGCGGCGCGCTCCGCGCGCAAGCGGCCGGTCTGAGCCGTGGAGGGGGCGGTCCACCGGTTCATCCGGCTGCTGCGCCTGCACGGCGTCCGGGTCAGCACCGCCGAGGCGATCGACGCGATGCACGCGGTCGCCCAGCCCAGCGTGCTCGAGCGACCGCGCGGTGCTGCGGGCGGCGCTGTCGGTCAGCCTGGTCAAGGACCGCCGCGACCTCGAGACCTTCGACCGCGTCTTCGACCGGTTCTTCGGCCTGCGCCCGGTCATCGAGGACGACGGCGGTCACGGGCACGGCCACGCCCACGACGACCTGTCCGACGACGGCGAGCTGGAGCAGTTCACCCTGTCCGAGGAGCCCGGCGACACCCCCGAGGACGGGCACAGCCACGGCAAGCCCGACGACATCAAGGAGTTCTTCAAGCCCGAGGACATGGCCCAGCAGTACAACCTGCACCAGGAGGCCAACAAGATCGACATCGCCGCCCTGACCGACGAGATCGTGCTGTCCAACGACACCGAGACCAGCGCCGGCGAGGCGGCCCGGGTGCAGATCTCGACCAGCCGGATGCACAACCCCGGGCGCCCCGGGCGACCTCGTCCGCCGGCCCGGGATGGAGCTCGACACCGAGCTGACCGTCGCCGAGGAGATGATGCTGCTCGGCTGGCTCGACGAGGACTCCCTCGGCGAGGAGGACCCGAGCCGCGACCCCGACACCCTGGCGCGCCTGGCCGCCCTGCGCGAGGCGCTCGCGCCGTTCCTGGCCAACCTGCCGGAGCGGCTGAAGCAGCACCTCGAGCGGCTGATGGCAGCTCGAGCGCGAGGTCGAGGCCCGCGAGGTCGCGGCCGCCCAGGCCGAGACGCATCGACGAGCGCGAGCGCGCCGACCTCGAGGAGGCCCTGCGCCGGCTGCTGCGCAGCCTGCACGGTGCGCCCCGGCCGCGCCGCAAGGTGGCCGCCCGCGGCGTGGTCGACGGCGCGCGGACGATGCGCGCCAACATGCGCTACGACGGCGTGCCCTTCCGGCCGGTCACCGTCAGCAAGGTCGAGGACCGGCCCCGGCTGCTGGTGCTGTGCGACGTGTCGCTGTCGGTGCGCTCGACCGCGCGGTTCACCCTCCACCTCGTGCACAGCCTGCAGTCGGTCGCCTCGTCGGTGCGCACGTTCGCCTTCGTCAAGGACCTGGTCGAGATCACCGACCTCTTCGCCGAGCACCGCACCGAGGAGGCGCTGTCCCTGGTGATGTCGGGCCTGCCCGCCGGGGGCGTGCTCGACGTGGACGCCGACTCCGACTACGGCATCGGCGTTCGGCCAGTTCCTGGAGCAGTTCGGCTCCGCGGTCACCCGGCGTACGACGCGTGCTGGTGCTCGGCGACGGCCGCAACAACGGCAAGGACCCGGCGTCGGGGTGCTTCGAGGAGATCGCCCGACGGGCCCGGTCGACGATCTGGCTGACCCCGGAGCCGCAGTACTCCTGGGGCGCTGGGCAGCTGCGACCTGCCGTCGTACGCCGAGCACTGCGACCGGGTCCAGGTCGTGCGCGAACCTGCACGGGCTGGACCGGGTCTCGACCGAGATGGTCCGGACGTGACCCCGTGCGCCCGTGGCCGCGCCGATCGACCCGCTCGGCCCAGTCGGCCGTCGGCCTGGCCGGGCCCGGGCTCTACCGCGACGGCGTCGTCGAGGTCCGCGCCCTGACCGGGGTCCGGCCGCGCCGGACCCTGCACATGGTGCGGACCGCGCACTTCGACGTCACCACGGTCGGGGACCGGATCCACGTCGACCACGTCCTGCCTCCCGACCGGATCGACGACGACCTGGCCGGCCTGCTCGCCGGCGAGCTGTTCAGCCCCGGGTGGCTGCGCGGGCCCGAGCTGTTCGAGCGGATCTTCACCGGGGTGGTGCGGAGCAGCACCCGGGACCCGCTGACCGGCTGGGAGCGGTTCTACCGCAACACCCTGCGGCGCGTCGACGAGGCGCTGGAGGCCCCCGACCACCCCTCGCCGGGCCCGGCCGGCGGCGGGGGGCACGGCACCGTCGCGGAGTACGCCCCGGTGTACGCCCACGTCGAGGGCCTGCTCGGCGCCGGGCTCGGTGCTGGAGCTGGGCTGCTGCTTCGGCTTCCTGTCCCTGCGGCTGGCCGCGGCCGGTCGCAGCGTCACCGCCTCGGACCTCTCGGCCGGCACGGTCGACCTGCTGGCCGCGGTCGCCCCCCGCCTCGGCATCAGGGTCGGCACCGTCGCGGCCGACGCCGCCCACGTGCCGGCCGACGACCGCTGCGTCGACACCGTGGTCCTGGTCCACCTGCTCGAGCACGTCGAGGCCGACCACGGCGGTCGGATCCTGGCCGAGGCCGTGCGGCTGGCCCGCCGTCGGGTGGTCGTCGCGGTGCCCCTGGAGGAGGAGGCGGACGAGACCTGGGGCCACGTCCGGACGGTGACCCTGACCGACCTGGCGGGCTGGGGTGCAGCCAGCGGGCTCCCCCACGAGGTCCACGAGCACCACGGCGGCTGGTTGGTGCTCGAGGTCAGATGAGGCCCGACTTGGTCGCGGCGTAGACCGCCTCGGCCCGTCGCGACACCCCGAGCTTGCGCAGGATGTTGCCGACGTGGAACTTCGCCGTGGTCTCGGAGATGAACAGCTGGCCGCCGACGTCCTTGTTGGACAGGCCACGGGCCAGCAGCCGCAGCACCTCCCGCTCCCGGGAGGTGAGCTGCTCGGACTCCACCGGCGCCGGCGCGTTCAGCCCCCGCACCATCGCCGCCGCGCTGCGGGCGTCGAAGGCGCTGCCGCCGCGGCTCACGTCGCGGATCGACCGGATCAGTCCCGAGGTCTCCACGTCCTTGACGACGTACCCCTTGGCCCCGGCCCGGATCGCCCGCAGCACCAGGTGCTCGTCCAGGAAGGTCGACAGCACCAGCACCCGGATCTCGGGGTAGCCCGCGACGAGGGCGGCGCACAGGTCCAGGCCCTCGGTGTCGGAGGACGTGGAGAGCTTGAGGTCCAGCAGCACGATGCTCGGCCGCACCCGGCCGACGACGGCGAGCGCCTCGGCGGCCGTCGAGGCCTCGGCGAGCACCCGCATGTCGCGCTCCCGCTCCAGGATCGACCGCAGGCCCTGGCGGACGATCGCGTGGTCGTCGACCAGCATGATCCCGACCACCCCGTCCTCAGGCAGCCGCTCCGGGGCGGCGTGGTCCGGGGGGGTGAGCGTGGCCATCAGGCGGTCTCCTCGTGCTGGGGCTGCTGCTGGGGCTGGTGCTGGGGGTTGTGCTGGGGGTCCACGCCGTCCGGCGCGCCGACGAGCTGGTGGATCAGGCCCTGGCCCGTCCGGGCGGGCAGCGGGAGCGGCACCCGCATCTCGACGCGCACCCCGCCGATCCGCGCCCGCCGGAACGCGATGGTCCCGCCCAGCTCGGCGATCCGGGACTCGATGTTGGCCAGCCCGCGGTGGCTGCCGTCGGTGCCGCTGCCGCGCTCGAGGCGCAGCAGCCGGCTCAACCGGGTCGGGTCGCCCTCCCCGTCGTCGGCCACGCTGACGAACAGCTGGTCGGGCCGGTAGTCGACCCGGACCACGGCCCGGGTCGCGCCCGCGTGCATGGTCACGTTGAAGAGCGCCTCGCCCACCGCCCGGGCGATCTCGTGGTCGGCGTCGGCCGGCAGCGGCTCGACGTCACCGCCGAGGCGCACGTGCACGTGGAGGTGGTGCCGGTGGTGCTCGGCGACCTCGCGGATCAGCTCGGGCAGGGTCGAGACGGTGTCGCGGTGCGGCTGGTGCAGGGCGTAGATCGCCCGGCGCAGCTGGTCCACGGCCTGGGCGGTGAGGGCCTTGGCCGTGCTGAGCCGCTCCAGGACCGGGGCGACGGCGGCGGCCAGCGGGCCGTCCATCGCCTCGACGTCACCGCGGGCCAGCTCGACGGTCATCCCGGCCGACAGGACGTACTGGGTCACGCTGTCGTGGAGCTCGCGGGCGATCCGGTGCCGCTCGGTGTCGATCAGCTCGCGCTGGACCGCCAGCTGGAGCCGCTGCTCGGCCTTGCGCAGCTCGCGGGTGCGCAGGTCCAGGTCGCGGGCGTGGGCGCGCGCCTCGTCGTAGAGCCGTTGCGCACGGCGGTGCAGGGCCAGGCTGGCCTGGTACTGCTCGGAGGTGTGCAGGGACACCGCGGCCTGGTTGGCCAGGATCCGCAGCACCGAGAGGTCGCCGGGCTCGGGGTCGAGGTCCAGGCCGTGCAGTCCCACCAGGGCGCCGACCCGGACCCCCTCCAGGGTCATCGGCACCCGGACCCACCGGCCGTCGTCGTCGGTCCGGGAGGCGTGCCCGGCCCGGATGGCGGCGAGCTCGCGGCGGACCAGCGGGGGCAGGTCGGCGTCCTGGTCGGTCGGCGGTCCCTCCTGACCGAGCACCAGGAAGCGGGGTCGCGCCGCGGGCAGGTGACCGTCGGAGAGGGCCAGCACGGTCCAGTCGGCCTTGAGGTGCTCGGCCGCGGCCCGGACCACCTCCTCCAGCAGCCCGCGAGGACCCTCCTTGGTGCGGACCAGGGCGCGGGAGATGGAGTCCATCGCGCGCACGGCGCGCTGCATGCGCTCGTCGGACCGGACGAACGCACGGTAGTAGGACCGCTTGCCCGAGCGGACCCCGGTGAGGGTGGCCAGGTCCGGCAGCGACGGGAGCCCGCTCACGCGGCGCCCCGGGCGTGAGCAGCCGGGGTCACAGGGCGTCCCGGAAGAGCGCCTCGATCTCGGCCAGCGAGGCGCTGCGCGGGTTGGTGCTCAGACAGGCGTCGTGGAGCGTGGTCGCGGCCAGGCGCGGGACGTCGGCCTCGCTCACCCCCAGGTGGCGCAGCGAGCGGGGCACCCCCACGTCGTCGGCCAGCCGGCGGACGTGCACGGCCAGGGCCTCGGCGGCGTCCTCGCCGGCCAGGCCGTCCACGTCGATGCCGGCCGAGCGCGCCAGGTCGACGAACCGGTCGGGTGTGGCGCGGGCGTTGTACCGGATCACGTGCGGGAGCAGGACGCCGTTGACCACCCCGTGCGGGGCGTCGAGCAACCCGCCGACCTGGTGACTCATCGCGTGGGTCGCCCCGAGGATCGCGTTGGTGAAGGCCAGTCCGGCCTGCAGGCTGGCCTGGGCCATCTTGGTCCGGGCCTCGGGCTGGAGCGGGTCGGTCATCGTCGTGCGCAGGTGGTTGCAGACCAGCCCGACCGCGGTGAGCGCGTGGGTGTCGGCCAGCGGGTTGTGTGCCAGCGACACGAACGCCTCGATGCCGTGGGTCAGGGCGTCCAGGCCGGTCGCGGCGTTCAGCTCCGGGGGCATGGTGACCAGCAGGCGCGGGTCGGTGATCGAGATGTCGGGCACCAGCGCCCGGCCCATGATGGTGATCTTCACCGAGCGGGCGGTGTCGGTGACGATGCAGAACTGCGACACGTCCGCCCCGGTGCCGGAGGTGCAGGGGATCATCAGCATCGGCGGGATCGGGTTGGTCACCTGGTCGACGCCTGCGTAGCCGAGGATGTCCCCGTCGTTGCCGGACAGGATGGCCACGCCCTTGGCCGCGTCCATCACCGAGCCGCCGCCGATCGCGACGATGACGTCGGCGTCGGAGGCGAGGTACGCCGCGTGGGCGGCCCGGATCTCGTGGTCCTTGGGGTTGGGGGTGACGTCGTGCCAGAGCACCGGGCTCAGCGCGGCGTCGCGCAGCAGCCCCAGCAGGGCCTCGACCCAGCCCGCCTCGACGATCCCCGGGTCGGTGACCACGAACGGGCGCCGCGCCCCGAGCCGGGCGGCGGCGAAGCCGGCCTCACCCAGCGACCCGGGTCCGAAGACGACCTCGGGGGCGTGGAACTTGACCAGCCCGGGCATCCCGGCTCCCGACGAGCTCACCTGCGAGGCGCGGACGATGGCCTCGGCAGACAGGACAGACGTCACAGAGCCTCCATCCGTCGTGGGTTCCTGTCACCGTACGCCGTTCGGCCGGGCAGGCACAGGCATGTGGGCGGGGACGCCTGGCCAGCGTAGGCAGGACCTGCCGGGACAGGGACCGGCCGGAGCGACGGTCACGGGACCTACCCGTTCGGAGAGGGCGTCGTCAGGGCGTTGTCCGGCCGTTGTCAGGACGTCGTCGACGCGGGGACCGACCCGGGTCCGGGCCCCGGCAGCGCGTAGGCCGACCCGCCCAGGGCGACGACGAGACCGTCGGCGAGCAGGCCCTGCAGGCACCGCTCCCGCTGGACCGGCTCGGCCCAGGCCGCCTCCAGGCGGCTGCGGTGCACCGGCCCGAGGTCGTCGCGGAGCACGTCGAGGAGCCGCCCGCGGCACTGGCGGTCGGTGCCGGCGTAGGTCTGGACCCGGCGGGCCGGACCGCTGTGCGGGGGACTGCCGGCCGCGCGCCAGGTGCAGAGGTCGGCCACCGGGCAGCGAGGGCACCGGGGCGTCGTCGCGGTGCAGACCAGGGCGCCGAGCTCCATCACCCCGACCGCCCAGGCCGCCGCCGTCGCCGGGTCCTCGGGCAGCAACGTGGTGGCCAGGTCCCGCTCGGCCCGGGTCACCGAGGCCGGGGCGAGCTCGTCCCCGACCACCAGCCGGGCCAGCACCCGGCGGACGTTGGTGTCCAGGACCACGTGACGCCGGCCGAAGGCGAAGGAGGCGACGGCGCTGGCGGTGTAGTCGCCGACCCCGGGCAGGGCGAGCAGCAGGTCGTAGGACGCCGGCACCTCGCCGCCGTGCTCGTCGACGAGGGCCACGGCCGCCGCGTGCAGCCGCAGCGCCCGGCGGGGGTACCCGAGCCGTCCCCAGGCCCGGACCGCCTCGCCGGGGCCGGCCGCGACCAGGTCGCCGGGGGTCGGCCAGCGCTCCATCCAGGCCGACCAGACCGGGAGCACCCGGGCCACCGGGGTCTGCTGGAGCATCAGCTCGGAGACCAGCACCCCCCACGCCGTGGCGTCGTCGTGGCGCCACGGGAGGTCCCGCGCCTGGTCGTCGTACCAGTCCAGGACGCGCTCGTGCAGCACCTCGGGGGCCGTCGAGGACAGGGCGTCGGGGGCGTCGGGGGCGTCGGGGGATCGCGTCATGACCGAGGTCACCCTAGCCAGGCGGGCAATCGGGGCCCGGGCGGTGTGGCACCCGGACCGTCCTGCGCGGCGAAAGTACGGTGTCGCTCTATGAGCACCGTGACCCGACCCCGGGGGCCGCTTCCGGCCCGGGTCTACTGGACCCGGCGGGTGCTCCTCCTCGTCGTGGCCCTGGGACTGGTGTTCGGGATCAGCCGGCTGCTCACCACCGGGGACGGCGGTGCCCCGCAGCGCTCGGCGGCCGCGGTGGGCGGTGAGCCCACGACCGGTCCGGTGACCCCGAGCGGCCCGGCGACCGGACCGGCGACCGGACCCGCGACCGGACCCGCGACCGGAACGGCGACGTCCACGCCGACGACGAGCCCGACGAGGACCAAGACGCCGAAGATCCTCGCCGCGCCGGTCGGACCCTGCAACGACGCGGAGGTCCATGTCACCCCGAGCGTCCCGTCCCCCCACGTCGGCAGCCCGGTCGAGATCGTCCTGGACGTGACCACCTCTCAGGCGGCCTGCACCTGGCTGCTGTCCCCGGAGTCGCTGTTCGTCACCGTCCAGGACGCCGCGGGCGAGGTCTGGTCGAGCCAGGAGTGCCCGGCCGCGATCCCCACGGTCTCGCTGGTGCCGCGGACCGACCGGGCCGCGCGGGTGCGGATGACCTGGGACGCGCGGGAGTCCGACCCCGGCTGCACCGCCGGGTCCGGGTGGGTGGACGTCGGCGTCTACACCGTCACCGCGGTGGCCCGGGGGTCCGTGGAGCCCAACGACGTCACCTTCGCGATGGGCCGGGCGCTGGCGCCCACGATCACCTACACCCCGAGGCCGACCCCCACCCCGAAGCCGACCAAGGACGCCGGCAAGGCGGGCAAGACCGGCAAGGCGGGCCAGACCGGCAAGGCGGGCAAGACCGGGAGGTCGACCAGCACGCCGCGCTGAGCGGTCGGGTCGGGTGCCCGGTCAGGATCGGCTAGACGTACCGCTCGAGGATGCTGGACTCCGCCAACCGGGACAGTCCCTCGCGGACGCTGCGGGCCCGGAGCTCACCGACCCCCTCGACGGCCTGCAGGTCGTCGATGCTGGCGGCGAGCAGCTTCTGCAGTCCTCCGAAGTGGTCGACCAGCCGCTCGACGACCAGGCTGGGCAGCCGGGGCACCCGGGCGAGCAGGCGGTACCCCCGCGGCGACACCGGGTTGTCGAGGTTCTCGTTCGTGCCCAGGCCCAGGGCCCGGGCGAAGGTGTTGACGTCGACCAGCTCGGTGGGGCTGAGTGTGCCGAGCTCGGCCAGCACCTCCTCGGGGCTGCGGCCGCGCTTGCCGGCCGGGAGGTAGTCGCGGACCACCAGCTGGCGGTCGGGGTCGACCCCCACGACCAGCTCCTCCAGCTGCAGGGACAGCAGACGGCCGTCGGTGCCCAGCTCGAGCACGTAGTCCTCGATCTCCCGGGCGATCCGGGTCACCATCTCCAGCCGCTGGGCCACGACGGCCACGTCCCGAGCGGTGACCAGGTCCTCGATCTCCAGGGCGGACAACGTGCTGGAGACCTCGTCGAGGCGCATCTTGTAGCGCTCCAGCGTGGCCAGCGCCTGGTTGGCGCGCGACAGGATCGACCCGGAGTCCTCCAGGACGTAGCGCATGCCGCCGACGTAGAGCGCGATGATCTGCATCGACTGCGACACCGAGATCACCGGGTAGCTGGTCATCCGGGCCACCCGGTCCGCGGTGCGGTGCCGGGTCCCGGTCTCCTGGGACTGGATGGACTGGTCGGGCATCAGGTGGACGGCGGCACGCAGGATCCGGCTGGCGTCGCGGTCCAGGATCAGCGCGCCGTCCATCTTGGCCAGCTCGCGCAGGGCCTGGGCCGAGAAGGGCACGTCGAGGGTGAAGCCGCCGCTGGAGATCGCCTCGATCGTCTTGTCCGTGCCGAGCACGATCAGCGCACCGGTGCGCCCGCGCAGGATCCGCTCCAGCCCGTCGCGCAGGGACGTGCCGGGTGCCACCCCGGCCAGGGTGGTGCGCAGACGGAGCGCGTCGTCCGAGCGGTCAGAGGTTGCCACGTGTCTCCCCGGGAGTCGGTCAGGTCGGTCGCCCAGGGGTGAGTCTAGGGGGAGACCGGCCCTCAGACCCTCGGGTCGGCCCCGGCGCGCGCGGGGGTGCCGGGCCTGGTCCCCGCGCCGCCCCGGCTCCGGGCCGCGGTCAGGTCCAGCACGCGCAGGGCGGTGCGGACGTCGGGGGCGGCGAAGACCTCCATGCCGTCGATCGTGGTCGAGCCGCCGCCGCCCTTCTCGGCCGGCACGACGGCGAACCCGAAGCCGATCCGGCGCGCCTCGTTGAGCCGCCGCTCGAGCTCGGGCACCCGCCGGAGCTCCCCGGCCAGCCCGATCTCACCGATCGCGATCACCTCCGAGGGCACCACGAGGCCCTGGGCGGCCGAGGCGATCGCCAGCGCGGTGGCCAGGTCACCGGCCGGCTCGTGGACGCGGGCGCCCCCCACGGTCGAGACGAAGACGTCGCGCGACATCAGGGGCACGCGGGCCCGTGCCTCGAGCACGGCGAGCACCATCGCGGTGCGGGAGGGGTCCACCCCCGAGGTGGTGCGCCGAGGACGCTCGGCCGACGAGGGGGTGACCAGCGCCTGGATCTCGGCCAGCAGCGGTCGACGGCCCTCCAGGGTGACCGAGACGCAGGTGCCCGGGACCGCTTCGTGGTGCCGGGAGATGAACAGCCCGGACGGGTCGGTCACCGCGGTGATGCCCTCCCCGGACAGGTCGAAGCAGCCGACCTCGTCGACCGGGCCGTACCGGTTCTTGATCGCGCGCACCATCCGCAACCGGGTGGCGCGCTCGCCCTCGAACTGCAGCACCACGTCGACGAGGTGCTCGAGCACGCGGGGCCCGGCGATCCCGCCGTCCTTGGTGACGTGCCCGACCAGCACGGTGGCCATCCCACGGGTCTTGGCCTGCCGGGTCAGCGCCGCGGTGACCTCCTTGACCTGGGTCACCCCGCCGGGGGCCCCGTCGAGGCCCTGGGCCCCGATGGTCTGCACCGAGTCGACGACCAGCAGGTCCGGACGCAGCGTCTCGACGTGGGTGAGCACCGCGCCCAGGTCGGTCTCCGCGGCCAGGTAGAGGTCGTGGTGCACCCCGCGGCAGCGGTCGGCGCGGAGCCGGACCTGCGCGGCCGACTCCTCCCCGGAGACGTAGAGCACCCGGCGCCCGCTGCGGGCGGTCTGGGCCGCGACCTCGAGCAGCAGGGTCGACTTGCCCACCCCGGGCTCACCGGCCAGCAGCACCACCGCGCCCGGGACCAGGCCGCCGCCGAGCACCCGGTCGAGCTCGGGCACGCCCGAGGTGGCCGCGGCGGAGTCCTCGATGGGCACCTGGCCGATCGGCACCGCCGGTGCGGTCACCGGGCCGGCGGCCGAGCGCGCGCGGTCACCACGGCCGCCTCGCCGAGGCTGCCCCACGCCTGGCACTCGCCGCAGCGGCCCACCCACTTGGTGGTCTCCCAGCCGCACTCGGTGCACTGGTAGGCGGCGCGGGTGCGGGGGACGTTGCGGCTCATGGTCGAGACGGTAGGGCAGCCCGCCGACAGTCCGGTGGTGCCGGGCCGTCGGCCCCCGTCGCGCGGGTTACAGTTGGAACGATCCAGAGCAGAGCCTGAGAGGACCGCCCGTGCCCGGACGACACCGACCGATGGCCACCCTGGCCACCGTCGCGGCCGCCGCAGGGGTGTCCCGGCAGACCGTCTCGAACGCGTTGAACAGCCCCGAGCTGCTGCGTCCGGAGACCCTGGAACGGGTCCAGCAGGCGATCGACCGCCTCGGCTACACCCCGAACCGGGCCGCGCGGAACCTGCGCACCCGGAACTCCCACCTGGTCGGGCTGCGCCTGGAGCCGGCCGTCGAGGGCACGGCCAGCGGCCTGATGGACCGGTTCCTGCACTCCCTGGTGGAGTCGTGCAAGGAGGCCGGGCTGCACGTCCTGCTGTTCACCGGGGAGGACGTCAGCGACCCGCTGGACGGCTACGAGGAGCTGCTCTCCTCGGCCGCGGTCGACGCCTTCGTGGTCACCGACACCTACCGGGGCAACCCGCAGGCGCACTGGCTGGAGAGCCGGCAGGTGCCGTTCGTGTCCTTCGGGCGCCCCTGGGACGAGCTGTCCGCGACGCACCCGTGGGTCGACGTCGACGGCCGGGCCGGGGTGATGCTCGCCGTGGACCACCTCGCCGACCGCGGCCACCAGCGGATCGCCTGGGTGGGCTGGCAGAAGACCTCCTACATCGGGGAGGACCGGCGCAGCGGCTGGGTGGACCGGATGCACGAGCGCGGGCTGTCGACCACACGGCTCAGCGCCCGCGGGGAGGACACCATCGAGTTCGGCCGCCGTGCCGCGCACGCCCTGCTCGACTCCGACCACCCCAGCGCGTTCGTCTGCGTGAGCGACACCGTGGCGATGGGCGTCCTGCAGGCGGTGGCCGACCGGGGTCGTCAGGCGGGTCCGCACGACGTGGCCGTGGTCGGCTTCGACGACTCGCTCGCCGCCCAGGTCGTCCCGCCCGGGCTGACCTCGGTGCGTCAGCCGCTCGAGGAGGTGGCCGTGCAGACCGTCCGGCTGCTCGAGGACCGGCTCTCGGTGCGGCACAGCGACGAGCCCCACGTCATCCTCACCCCGGTGCTGCGGCTGCGCGGCACGTCCTGACCGAGCCGGGGAGCAGCGTCAGTAGTGACGCCACCACAGGTTGACGGCGTAGTCCACGCTCGTCCCCCGGTGCCCGGCCAGCACCGTGGCCGCGGTCGTCGGGTCGAACTCGATCCGGACCACCTCCTCCAGCTCCGCGCGGGTGGAGAACCGCCACTCGATGTCGAGCGGCGTCCGCGACCAGCCGTGGGTAGCCCAGAAGGCCTCCACGCGGGCCGCGTCCACCATCGGGTACCCCAGCCGGAACCACGCCCCGAAGGTCGACCGCGTGCCGTCGTTGTCGATGACGAAGGCGGTGCCGCCCGGGCGCATCACCCGGTCCAGCTCACGCAGGCCCGGCTCGGCCCCGGGACCGAAGAAGTAGGCCCAGCGGGCGTGGGCGACGTCGACGGAGGCCGGCGGGAGCGGCAGGTCCTGGGCGGTCCCCTCCAGCACCCGGACCCGGTCCAGCCGCCGGATGCGCCGACGGGCCGCCGCCGCGAGGGGCGGGTGCGGCTCGACCCCGACCACCGACCGGGCCGCGAGCGCGAACCGGGGCAGGTGGAACCCGGTGCCGCACCCCAGGTCCAGGACGTCGCGGCCGGCCCAGTCGCCGTGCTCGCGGATGGCTGCCTCGATCACCCCGTCGGGGTCGACCCCGGTGTTCTCCAGCTCGTAGGTCGCGGGGTGGTCCCAGATGTTGGGCGACGGGATCACCCCGGGGCGCGAACCCCTGCCCACGGGTCCGTCAGATCCGGACGAGGCCGGTCGGTGTGGTGAACTTCGCCGCCACCAGCCCGGGCACGCCGTTCACGCCGACCCAGTCGACCTTGACGTCCTCGAGCGGTCCCTCGACCGGCCGGCCGAGCCACTGGCTGACCCGGTTGGGGTCGCCGGCGATCTCCAGGCAGTCCAGGACGACGTTGCAGGACGCGCCGTGGCTGGGGTGGTCGCCCCCGTCGCCCTCCCACTGCACGAAGTAGGGCAGCTGGGGGTCGGACTGCAGGCCCTTGACGCCGATCTGCTTCCAGCGGATCTCGTGGCCGTCGGGCCGCCACCGGTTGCCGTCGACGGACTCCCGCCCGAGACGGGTCTCCACGGCGGCGATGTCCTCGACCGCGATCACCCACCCGAGCCAGCCACCGCCGAGCTCGGAGCGGGCCCGCACGGCCTGGCCGAACGGAGCCTTGTCGGACGCGGGGTGGTCGAGCACCTCGACGACCTCGAGATACGTGCCGTGACACAGCGGCAGCACCATGTTGCGGGTGCCGAAGCGGGGGTGGATGCCCCCGTCGGCGAACGGTTCTCCGAGCAGGTCCCCCAGCCGTCGTGCGGTGCTGGCGAGCCCATCCGGTCCGGCGGCGTACGAGAGATGGTCCAGGCGCATGGTCGTCATTGTGACCCGGCACGTGAACGGGGTTGACATCGGGGGTATCCGCCGTGGCGTCCAGGGGGACGGCGGGGTCCGCGGGGACCGGACGCGGGGTCAGGGGGTGGTGCGGCGGCCGTGGCCGGGTGGATCGCCAGGGCGCTGCGGGAGCGCTGGTGGGCCTCGGCGTGCCGCACCAGCTCGTCGTACGCCGGGCGGCCGATCAGCTCGACGAGCTCGTGCTCGTTGGAGACGTAGACCGGCTCGACGCCCACGTGCGCCTCGGTGTTGCCCGAGCAGTACCAGTCCAGGTCGTGGCCCCCGGCGCCCCACCCGCGGCGGTCGTACTCGGCGATCGAGATCTCCAGGTAGGAGGTGTCGTCGGGCAGCTCGACGGTGCGGTACGTGCGCCGGATCGGCAGCTGCCAGCACACGTCGGGCTTGGTCTTCACGAAGTGCACGTCGTGCTTGAGGGCCAGGCCGTGCAGCGCGCAGCCGGCACCGCCGGCGAACCCGGGACGGTTGAGGAAGATGCACGCACCGTCCTTGACCCGGGTCTTGCGGGCCCCCTCGTCGTCGGTCTCGACCCACCGCTTGCGGCCGGCCCTGCGCAGCTGCCAGTCCTCGTCGGTGAGCTTCTCGACCCACCCCGCGACCCGCTGCTCGTCCTCGTCGTCGGCGAAGTGGGCCCCCAGCGTGCAGCAGCCGTCGTCGGGACGCCCCTCGTAGATGCCCTGGCAGCCCTGGCCGAAGATGCAGGTCCAGCTCGAGGTCAGCCAGGTCAGGTCGCAGCGCAGCACCTGCTGGTCGTCGGCGGGGTCGCGGAACTCGACCCAGACGCGGGGGAAGACGAGATCGACCTCGGGCACGTCGCGGAGCCTAGCCCGGACGAGGGGGCGGTCGGTGGCCGGTAGGTTGGGCGACGTGAGACTCGGCGTGCTGGACATCGGCTCGAACACCGGTCACCTGCTGGTGGTCGACGCGCACGGTGGCGCCGCCCCGCTGCCGGCGTACTCCCACAAGCGTCCGCTCCGCCTGGCCGAGCACCTGTGCGACGACGGGTCGATGAGCGACCGGGGCACGGCAGCGCTGTGCGAGTTCGTGGTCTCGGCGGTGCAGGTGGCCGAGGACAAGGGCTGCGAGGAGATGATCGGCTTCGCGACCTCCGCGGTGCGGGACGCGACCAACTCCGAGGACGTCCTGGAGCGGGTGCGTGCGGAGTCCGGCGTCGTCCTGGAGGTCCTGCCGGGGGAGGACGAGGCCCGGCTGACCTTCCTCGCCGTCCGCCGGTGGTTCGGCTGGTCCTCGGGCCGGCTCGTGGTCTTCGACATCGGCGGCGGGTCCCTGGAGATCGCCGCAGGGTCCGACCAGGCCCCCGACGTGGCCCAGTCGTTGCCGCTGGGGGCGGGCCGACTGACCCGGGAGTGGCTCAGCGCCGACCCGCCCGACGCGGACGCGGTGCGCGAGCTGCGCCGCAAGATCCGTGCCGACGTCGCCCGGGACGCCGGGGTGGTGCTCCGCCCGGGCACGCCGAACCACGCCGTCGCCACGTCGAAGACCTTCCGGTCCCTGGCCCGGATCTGCGGGGCGCCGCCGTCGGCCGAGGGGCCGCTGGTGCGGCGCACCCTGCCCGCGGCCGCGCTGTCGCGGATGCTGCCGTCGCTGCTGAGCATGACCGACGCCGAGCGCCGGACGCTGGCCGGCGTCTCCCCGGCCCGCTCGCACCAGATCGTGGCCGGTGCCCTGGTGGCCGACGCCGTGATGGACATCTTCGGCGTCGACGAGCTCGAGATCTGCCCGTGGGCGCTGCGCGAAGGCATCATCTTGGAGCGGCTCGACGCGATCAGCATCCTCGGGTGACCGCGTTGGTGCCGGCGCCCAAGGTCGCCCTGTCGACCGCCTCGGTCTACCCCGAGTCGACCGCGACCGGGTTCGAGATGGCCGCCCGGCTGGGCTACGACGCCGTCGAGGTCATGGTGGGCATCGACGACACCAGCCAGGACATCGCCCAGGTCAAGCACCTCGCGGAGTACCACCGGATGCCGGTCTGCGCGGTGCACGCCCCGTGCCTGCTGGTCACCCAGCGGGTCTGGGGGACCGAGCCGTGGGGCAAGCTCGAGACCAGCGCGGTGATGGCCCGCGAGGTCGGGGCCGACGTCGTGGTCGTGCACCCGCCGTTCCGCTGGCAGCGCGACTACGCCCGGGGGTTCGTCGAGGGCATCGCGATGCTGGAGGAGCGCACCGGGATCGCGTTCGCGGTGGAGAACATGTACCCGTGGCGGGCCTCGCGGCGGGAGATGCAGGTGTACGCCCCGCACTGGGACCCGGGGCTGGACGACTACGCCCACACCACGCTCGACGTCTCGCACGCCTCGACCGCGCGGGTGGACTCCCTGGAGGCGGCCCGGCGGCTCGGGCCCCGGCTCAAGCACCTGCACCTGACCGACGGCTCGGGCAGCGCCAAGGACGAGCACCTGATCCCCGGTCGCGGCAACCAGCCGGTGGCCGCGCTCCTGGAGCACCTGGCCCGGCAGGGGTTCGCGGGCCACGTGGTGCTCGAGGTCAACACCCGCAAGTCCGGCAGCCGCGCCGCGCGCGAGCTGGACCTGCTCGAGGGCCTGGCCTTCACCCGGCTGCACTTCAGCACCGGCACCCGGGACGCGACCCCGTGACCCCGTGACGGAGGTGACGGCCCGGCCCGCGGTCGAGGTGCGGGACCTGCTGGTCGTCCGGGGCGGCACGCGAGCCGTCGACCGGACCAGCTTCGACCTCGCCGCCGGACGGGTCACCGGGCTGCTGGGTCCGTCCGGGTGCGGCAAGACCTCGCTGATCCGTGCGGTGGTGGGCGTGCAGCTCGTCGCCTCGGGCTCGGTCACCGTGCTCGGGGCTCCTGCGGGCAGCGCCTCCCTCCGGTCGCGGATCGGCTACGTGACCCAGTCCGCCAGCGTGTACGACGACCTGTCGGTGGCCGAGAACCTGCGCTTCTTCGCCCGGGTGCTCCGCACGGGTCCGGACGAGGCGGACCGGGTGCTGGCGGCGGTGCGGCTGGAGGACCAGCGCGACCACCGGGTCGACACGCTGTCGGGTGGGCAACGGAGCCGGGTCTCCCTGGCGGTGGCGCTGCTCGGGGGGCCGGACCTGCTGGTCCTCGACGAGCCCACCGTCGGTCTCGACCCGGTCCTGCGCCGGGACCTGTGGGCGCTGTTCCACGCGCTGGCCGACGACGGGGTCACCCTGCTGGTCTCCAGTCACGTGATGGACGAGGCGGCCCGCTGCGACCGGCTGCTGCTGATGCGCGAGGGCCGGATCATCGCCGACGACGCGCCTGCGGACCTGCTCGCCGCCACCGGCGCCCCGACCGTCGAGGAGGCGTTCCTGCGGATCGTGGAGGGGGAGCCGTCAGCCCGGCCAGGACGCTCGCGGTCGCCGCCCGGGTGCTGGCCCAGCTCCGCCGCGACCGGCGGACCGTGGCCATGCTCCTGCTGCTTCCCTGCCTGGTCCTGGCCCTGGTCCGGTGGATGTACGCCGACGCCGGACCGGCCTTCGACCGGCTCGGTCCGGCCCTGCTCGCGCTGATCCCCTTCGTCGTCATGTTCCTGGTCACCTCGGTGACCACCCTGCGCGAGCGCACCTCCGGCACGCTGGAGCGGCTGCTGGCCATGCCGCTGGGCCGGCTCGACCTGCTGCTGGGCTACGCCCTGGCCTTCGGCCTCGTCGCGACCGTGCAGTCGCTGCTCGCCGTCGGCGTCTCGGTGGGGGTGCTCGGGCTGTCGGTGGCCGGCCCGGTCGGGGTGCTGGTGCTGGTCGCGGTGGCCGACGCGGTCCTGGGCACCGCCCTGGGGCTGCTGGTCTCGGCGTTCGCCCGCACGGAGTTCCAGGCGGTGCAGTTCATGCCCGTCCTGGTGGTCCCGCAGATCCTGCTCTGCGGGCTCTTCGTGCCGCGCGACCAGATGCCGCGGGTCCTGGAGCTGGTCTCCGACGCACTGCCGCTGTCCTTCGCGGTCGACGCGATGACCGCGGTCTCCGCCACCTCGTCGGCGACGTCGTCCGGGGGTGTCCCCGGCGGGGTCTGGGGGGACCTGGGCGTGGTCGGGGCCTTCTCGGTGGCCGCGCTGGCCCTGGGGGCGGCGACCCTGCGGCGGCGTACGGCCTGAGGGGGGTGGGCGCGGTGGGGGCTCGTCGCGCGCGCGGTGCCCGCGCGTAGCCTGACCCCCAAGGACGGCGACGACGCCGACCTTCCCCGGACGCCCCAGGAGGCACCGTGCTCAGGCAGCCCCTGCTGCTGCTCGCGCGCAGCGACCGCGTGAAGCACCTCGTGACGTCGATGCCGGTCTCCAGCGGCATCGTGAACCGCTACGTGCCGGGGGAGTCCACCCCCGACGCCGTGGCCACCGTCGCCGACCTGGTCGCCGACGGACTGCGGGTCACCCTGGACTTCCTGGGTGAGGACACCCTCGACCGGGCCCAGGCCGAGCAGACCGTGCAGGCCTACCTCGAGGTGCTCCGCGACCTCGCGGCCCGCGGCCTCGCCACGTCCGCCGAGGTGTCGGTGAAGCTCTCCGCGATCGGCCAGGCCCTGCCCGACGAGGGGGAGAAGGTCGCGCTCGAGAACGCCCGCACGATCTGCCGGGCCGCCCGGAACGCCGGCACGACGGTGACCCTGGACATGGAGGACCACACCACCACCGACTCCACGCTGCGGGTGCTGCGCGAGCTGCGCAAGGACTTCCCGGAGACCGGGGCGGTCGTGCAGGCCTACCTGCGGCGCACCGAGGCCGACTGCCGGGCCCTGGCCCACGAGGGCTCGCGGGTGCGGCTGTGCAAGGGCGCCTACCAGGAGCCCGAGTCGGTGGCCTTCCAGTCCCGGCTCGAGGTCGACAAGTCCTACGTCCGCTGCCTGCAGGTGCTGATGGAGGGCCAGGGCTACCCCATGGTCGCCAGCCACGACCCGCGGATGGTCGAGATCGCCGGCGACCTCGCCCGGCGCACGGGCCGGGAGAAGGGCAGCTTCGAGTACCAGATGCTCTTCGGCATCCGCCCCGACGAGCAGCGCCGGCTCGCGGCCGCGGGCGACACCGTCCGGGTCTACGTCCCCTACGGCCAGGAGTGGTACGGCTACCTGATGCGGCGGCTGGCCGAGCGTCCCAGCAACCTGACCTTCTTCCTGCGCTCGCTCGTCTCCAAGAAGTAGGGACGCGTCATGGCTGCACAGCTGCTGGCGGTCCTGGGGGCCGGCGTGATGGGGGAGACCCTGCTCTCGGGCCTGCTCCGGGCCGGTCGGTCGGCCGACTCGGTGCTGGTGGGCGAGAAGCGGGCCGAGCGGGCGACCGAGCTGCACGAGCGGTACGGCGTGGAGGTGGTCGGCAACCGCGAGGCCGCCCGTCGTGCCGACACCGTGGTGGTGGTGGTCAAGCCCCAGGACATGGGCGACCTGCTGGACGAGATCGGTGCCGAGATGCGGCCGGGCCAGCTCCTGGTCTCCCTGGCCGCGGGCATCACCACCTCGTTCATCGAGGCGCGGTTGCCCGAGGGCACCGCGGTGGTCCGGGTGATGCCGAACACGCCGGCCCTGGTCGACGAGGGGATGGCGGCGATCAGCCGGGGGTCGCACTGCGACGAGGGTCACCTGGCCGAGGCCGAGGCGATGATGGGCTCGGTCGGCCGGGTGGTCCGGGTGCCCGAGCGGCAGCAGGACGCGGTGACCGCGGTCAGCGGGTCGGGTCCGGCGTACCTGTTCTTCGTGGTCGAGGCGATGATCGAGGCGGGCGTGCACCTCGGCCTGCCCCGCACCACGGCCTCCGAGCTGGTCGTCCAGACCGTGGTCGGGTCGGCCAAGCTGCTGCGCGAGACCGGGGAGCACCCGACGGTGCTGCGCGAGCAGGTGACCTCGCCGGGCGGGACCACCGCGGCGGCCATCCGTCAGCTCGAGGACCACAAGGTGCGTGCCGCGTTCCTCGGTGCGCTGGAGGCCGCCCGGGACCGGTCGCGCGAGCTGGCCGAGGGAAGTTGACCAGATTTAACCGGATATAGACGTCGAAGTGTCCGTTTAGTCCGGACCAGGACGTGGACTAGGCCACTTCGGGGCCGGTCGGGTGATTCCTCGGTCCCGGCCCGAGCCGCACCCTCGCTGGAGGCGCACCGTGGGGGTGCGCGGACCAGGGGGTTCCCTTTCATGCAGAGTCGTCGTCCTACCCGTCGCGAGGCCTCGTCGAGGCTGGCGCGCGGGGTCGCCCTCCTCACCGTCGCGGGAGGCCTCACGGTCCTCGGCGCCGTGCCGGCGCAGGCCGCGCCTCCGGTCAGAGGAGCGGTGTCCACCACCACGAACACGTCCGCCTCGACCGGGAACGGCGCCTGCCTCAACGGGCCGGCCGGCGACCCGGTGAACTGCAACATCTACGCCGACAAGCAGGACGTGTGGCTCAGCGGCCTCCCGGACGCCGCGCACGTCAACGACGGTGACTACTTCTTCGCGGTGCTGGCCCCCGGCGGCCAGGCCGACCCGAACGACGGCACGGCCAAGAACCTCTCCGACGACTACGACACCCAGGCCGACCGGGCCTTCTCGATCTCGGGAGGGGTGATCACCAACCTGGGCTCGCACCGCGCCGAGAACAACAAGCTGCAGCTCTTCCCGTACGCCGACACCCCGAACCCGGGCGGCGTCTACATCCTCGCGGTCTGCCAGACCCCGCAGGGGCAGCCCGGCGCCGACGTGGCCCCGAGCTCGTGCAAGTACGACGCCTTCAAGGTCGACAAGGGCATCGAGGTCGTCCCGGCCGCCGCGCTCACGGTCACCAAGGACGCGGAGGGCGACTACACCCGCACGTACGGCTGGGGGATCGACAAGTCCGTCGACAGGACCCGGGTCAAGCAGGTCGGCGGCAGCGCGACCTTCGCCTACGCCGTCGACGTCACCCGTGACGCCGGCGCCGTCTCCGGGATCACCGTGAGCGGCAAGATCACGGTGATGAACCCGAACGTGGACGCGGTCGAGGGCGTGAGCGTCACCGACGTGCTCTCCGACGGCACGGTCTGCCAGGTCGACGGCGGCGCCGACCTCACGGTGCCGTACGGCGACACCGTGCTGGACTACAGCTGCAGCCTCGACGCCCTGCCGCAGGGCCGGCTCGACAACACCGCGGCCGTGGCCTGGGGTGCCCAGGACCTCAGCGACGGGTCGCTGGCGGCCGGGTCGGCCGACTTCCGCTTCTCCGACATCAAGTTCGCCGCCCACGAGGTCGACGACTGCGCCACGGTCACCGACACCGTGCAGGGCACCCTGGGCACCACCTGCGGGAGCGAGCACTACGCCTACACCCGGACCGTCAGCGTCCCGCGGCACAAGTGCCTGACCTTCGACAACACCGCGACCTTCACCACCGACGACACCGGGACGACCGCCAGCGACAGCCAGGCGGTGACCGTCTGCGGCCCGCTGTGCTCCGCGGCCCGGCCGACCCGCTTCTGGAAGGGCACCAACGGGCAGGACGTCATCAAGGGCGGCGGCTCGACCGACACCGGCTACACCTCGGTCTGCAGCTCGGCCTCGTGGCTGCGTCAGTTCGCGCCGTTCGGTGACCTGAGCGCCGGCGCGACCTGCGCCCAGACCGCGTCGTACGTCGCCGGGGTGATGAAGAAGTCCTACGCCGCCGGCGCCGGCAACGAGGCCCGGCTGAAGGCGCAGCTGCTCGCCACCGCGCTCGACGTGTACACCACGGACCGGGCGCTGGGCAGCACCGCGGCGACCCGGAAGTTCCTGGCGGCCCGTCCGCTGGGCAGCATGGTCGTGGACCTGACCTCGATCTGCTCCTCGCCGTCGGCGTGCAGCACGTTCGTGGACGCCGGCGCCGCCTTCGGGGGAGCCACCTCGCTGCGGGTCGACGAGATGCTCGCCTTCGCGGCGGCCCGCTCCAGCGTGGGCGGCTCGTCCTGGTACGGCGGCGACAGCGCCACCCAGGCCCTGGCCGCGAGCGCCTTCGCGGCCGTGAACGGCAAGGTCGTGTTCGCACCCTGACCGAGGCCTGAACCACAGCGGGCCCCCTCCCCGTCGGCCGACGCCGGCGGGGAGGGGGCCCGTTCCGGTGCCGGTAGGGTCGCGCTCGTGACCGGACCGGCGTGCACCGTCTTCGACAAGAGCCTGGTGGACTACGACTTCGGGGCGACCCACCCGATGAACCCGGTCCGGGTCGAGCTGACCATCCGGCTGGCCAGCGAGCTCGGGGTGGTGCGTGCCGCCGGGTCCTCCGGATCACCGGGCCTGGAGCTGGTCGCCGCGCCGATGGCCTCCGACGACCTGGTCCGCACCGTGCACGACGAGGAGTTCGTGGCCGCGGTCCGGACGGCGGGGGACGACCCGACCCGGATCGACCTGGCCCGGGGGCTGGGCAGCGAGGACGACCCGACCTTCGCCGGGATGCACGAGGCCGCCGCCCACGTCGTCGGCGCCACCGTCGAGGCCGCCCGCCGGGTGTGGTCGGGGGAGGTCCTGCACGCCGCCAGCATCAGCGGCGGGCTGCACCACGCGATGCCGGACCGGGCCAGCGGGTTCTGCGTCTACAACGACGTCGCGGTGGCGATCCGCTGGCTGCTGGACCACGGTGCGCGCAAGGTCGCCTACGTCGACGTCGACGTGCACCACGGCGACGGCGTGCAGGCGGTGTTCTGGGACGACCCCCGGGTGCTCACCATCAGCCTGCACGAGACCGGCCAGATGCTCTTCCCGGGCACCGGCTTCCCCGAGGAGGTCGGCGGCCCCGGGGCCGAGGGCACCGCGGTGAACGTGGCCCTGCCGCCGGGCACCGCCGACGCGGGGTGGCTGCGCGCCTTCCACGCGGTCGTGCCGCCGCTGGTCCGCGAGTTCGCCCCCGACGTGCTGGTCACCCAGCAGGGCTGCGACGCGCACACCGAGGACCCGCTGGCCCACCTGATGCTCACCGTCGACGGGCAGCGGGCGTCGTACCTCGCGCTGCACGACCTGGCCCACGAGGTGTGCGAGGGGCGCTGGCTGGCCACCGGCGGGGGCGGGTACGCCGTCGTCGACGTCGTGCCCCGGGCCTGGACCCACCTGCT
Organism: uncultured Actinomycetota bacterium; assembly: GCA_963843825.1. GTDB lineage: Bacteria > Actinomycetota > Actinomycetes > Propionibacteriales > Nocardioidaceae > Marmoricola_A. The sequence continues at coordinate 249,659 of CAWJLZ010000013.1, read as the reverse complement.
GGCCGTGGTGGGGGGCGCTCCGCTGGCCCCGGAGACGGAGGTCCCGCAGGACTGGCGCGACCACGTCTCCCAGCGTCTGGGCATCCGGGGACCGCTCCGGATGACCGACGGCCGGACCCCGGTCTACCGGGACTGGCAGCAGGGCTACGACCCGAACGCCTGGCTCGACCGGGCCGTGCACGCCACCCGGATGGCGACCTTCCCGCTGCACGGCCTCGACCCGATGCCGTGACGGGCGGCACGAGGCCGTACCGGTCGATGTCCAGACGACACGCTGATGACGGTTAACTTTTTGCCCAAGTAGTATCCGTCGCCCCATCCGTCACACTAGGCTCGTCGGGAGAGAGGGCATCGTCGTTCCTCCGGTGGGGAAGCCGGGGGCGTGCACTCGAGAGAGAGCGGTGCACCATGGCCGAATCAAGCTCCGGGGACATCTCCGGGGTCAAGTTCCTCACCGTGGCCGAAGTGGCCACGGTGATGCGCGTGTCCAAGATGACCGTCTACCGGTTGGTGCACTCAGGAGAGCTCCCCGCGGTCCGCGTGGGGCGTTCCTTCCGGGTGCCCGAGGACGCGGTGAACGAGTACCTGCATCGCAGCTTCTTCCAGACCGGCTGACCCGGTCCGGAACCAGGAGCACCAGGAGGGGCGTGGACCGTACGAGGTCCACGCCCCTCCTCGTCGTCGGGGGCTGGCGGAGGCGGCTAGGCTGTGCACTCCTACCGCGTCGGTCATCCTCGACGCAGCACGTCTTTCGAAAGGTTCCACACGTGGGTTCTGTCATCAAGAAGCGGCGCAAGCGCATGGCGAAGAAGAAGCACCGCAAGCTGCTCAAGAAGACGCGCGTCCAGCGTCGTCGTCTCGGCAAGTGAGGTCGGCCTTCCCTGCGGGGAAGGCATCTCCCGCCCGGTCCTAGCGCGCTGACGAGGAGCTGCATGGGACGGATCGTCCTGGTCACCGGGGTCTCCACCGACCTCGGCGGCCGCGTGGCCCGCCGGCTCGACGCGGACCCGGCCGTCAGCCGGGTGATCGGCGTCGACGTCGTCCCGCCGCGTCACGACCTCGGCGGGGTCCGCTTCGTGCGGGCCGACATCCGGACCCCGGTGATCGCCAAGGTGATCGCGGGGGAGGACGTCGACTCCGTGGTGCACACCAGCGTGGTGTCCTCGGCGCGCGAGGTGGGCGGACGCACGTCGATGAAGGAGCACAACGTCATCGGCACCATGCAGCTGCTCGCGGCCTGCCAGCGTGCCCCCGGTCTCGAGCGCCTCGTGGTCAAGTCCTCCTCGGAGATCTACGGGTCCTCCCCGCGGGATCCGGCCATGTTCACCGAGGAGATGGGCGCCAAGCGGTTGCCGCGCAGCGGCTACGCCAAGGACGTCCTCGAGGTGGAGGGGTACGTGCGCGGGTTCTCCCGTCGACGTCCCGACGTGACCGTGACCCTGCTGCGCAACGCCAACACGGTGTCGTCGGCGGCGAGCACCCCGTTCGGCGACTACCTCCGGCTGAACCCGGTGCCCCGGGTGGCGGGCTTCGACGCCCGGATCCAGGTCCTGCACTACGACGACCTCGTCGCGTCCCTGCACCACGCCTGCCTGGCCGGGGTCCACGGCACCTTCAATGTCGCCGGCGACGGGGTCCTGGTCCTGAGCCAGGTCCTGCGCAAGCTCGGTCGGGTGGTGGTCCCGCTGCCCGCGTTCGCGCTCGGTCCGCTGGGCTCCCTGGTCCGCCAGGCCCGGCTCGGTCTGCCCGACTTCTCCCCCGAGCAGCTGGCCTACCTGACCTACGGGCGCGGCCTGGACACCAGCCGGATGCGCTCGGTGCTGGGGTTCTCCCCCGAGCGCACCACGGTGCAGGCCCTGCTGGAGCTGCGCACGTCCCTGACCCCCGGTCCGCTCGGCACCCACCCGGTGGTGGCCCTGGAGCGGCTGGCCGACCGGCGGACGAGGGGCTCGTCGTGGCTGACGCCGAGATCATCCCGCTGGGCACCCGCGGGCGCCCGGGGCGCGGCACCGGGCGGGACAAGCCCTCGTCGTCCTCGCGCAGCCTCGCCGGTCCGCGGCGTCCCACCGCGGCACCGCCGGTCGAGCCCCCTTCGCTGGTCGAGCCGTCGAGACCACCGCCCCCCCACGCCGGTCGAGCCCCCTTCGCTGGTCGAGCCCGTCGAGACCACCGCCCCCCCCACGCCGGTCGAGCCGCCTTCGCTGGTCGAGCCTGTCGAGACCACCGCCCCCCCCACGCCGGTCGAGCCCGTCGAGACCACCCCGGTCGAGACCCCGCCGGCGACCACCCGGGCCCGGACCTCGATCCCGCTGGCCGACCTGCTGGCCGCCGCCACCACGGCCGCCCACGCGGTCTTCGGGGACGACGCCGAGCGCCGGCTCGCCCACCTGCTGGCCTTCCTGCGCCGCCGGGTCACCGGGGAGTACGAGGTCGACGAGTTCGGTCTCGACGCCGAGGTGACCGAGCGGTTCCTGCTCGAGATGATCCGTCCGCTGGCCACCTCCTGGTTCCGGGTGGAGGTGCGGGGGGCCGAGAACATCCCGGCCGAGGGCGGGGCGCTGCTGGTGGCCAACCACTCGGGCACGGTGCCGATGGACGGTCTGATCACGATGTTCGCGGTGCACGAGCAGACCGGTCGCCACATCCGCCCCCTCGGTGCCGACCTGGTGTTCAAGCTCCCGTTCCTCGGGGAGCTGGCCCGCAAGGCCGGGGTCACGCTGGCCTGCAACGAGGACGCCACCCGGCTGCTGTCCTCCGGTCAGCTCGCCGCGGTGTGGCCCGAGGGCTTCAAGGGGATCGGCAAGCCCTACTCCGAGAGGTACAAGCTCCAGCGTTTCGGGCGCGGCGGTTTCGTCTCCGCGGCGATCAGGACCGGGGTGCCGATCGTGCCCTGCTCGATCGTGGGCGCCGAGGAGATCTACCCGCTGGTCGGGAACATCCCCGCCCTGGCCCGGCTGATCGGGGTGCCGTACATCCCGATCACCCCGTTCTTCCCGCTGCTCGGGCCCCTTGGCCTGATCCCGCTGCCCTCGAAGTGGATCATCGAGTTCGGCGAGCCGATCCGCACCGACTCCTACGACCCGGGGGCGGCGGACGACCCGATGCTGGTCTTCAACGTGACCGACCAGGTCCGCGAGACGATCCAGCAGACGCTGTACTCGCTGCTGATGCGGCGCAAGTCCGTCTTCCACTGAGCCGGGTCAGGGCAGCAGGGAGCCGAGCGTGCCGTCGGAGTCGCCGGGAAGCAGCCCGTCGACCGTCGTGCTGAGGCCGTCGCCGAGCCCGCCGAGCACCCCGCCGGTGGTCTTGTCGATCTCGTCGACCGCATCGCGCAGCTCCCTGGTGCCCGGGACCGCGGCGCCGCCGCACCTCCGTGGCTCTTGCTGCCCTTGCTGTCCTGGCCGCGACCGGGACCGGGACCGTCGTCGGTCGGGACCCCCTTGCTGTCGCCGTTGCCGCCGCCGGCTGACCCGGACCGCGGCGTGCCGGGCGAGGAACCCCGGTTGCCGGGAGCGGTCACGTCGGTGAGCACGGGGTGGCTGTTGTCCACCGGGGCCTGACGGAGCGCGCGCAGGGCCTGGTCGGCCTCGCGCGCGGTGGCGAGCTCGGTCGGCAGCCGGAGCGCGGGTCTGCCGTCGTCGCAGGTGGAGCAGGCCGCGGCGGCACGCTGGTCGATCCGTCGCAGACCGGAGGCCGACCGGGCCAGGTCCTGCTGGTGCTCGGCCGGAGCGGTGCCGGCGATCCGGGCGAGCGAGGCCATCTGGTCGGCGGTGAACGCGCGCACCTGCGCGACCACCTCGGGGTCCCGGGTATCGGCGAACGAGTCGAGCAGGAGCCCGGAGCCCCGCAGGGACTGGGCGTCGAAGTCGCCCAGCGTGGCCGAGACCTCGGTCGGGCTGCGGTGCTCGGCCAGCAGCGCCTCGACCTCGTCCGAGACGTGCGCCGGCCTGGGACAGCACGTCGCGGCCCTTGTCGGCGTCACTGCGGGACAGGTCGGCCTGGGCCTGCTCGAGTCCCCGCTTGATCGGGTACAGCACGTCGCCCGGCAGGGCGTTCTGGGCCGCCGTCGCCATGCCGGCAGAGCCGCCGACCAGCACGAACGCGGTCGCGGCCACGACCAGCCGGCGCTCGCGGGTGCCGGACCGGCGGGGCCGCAGCGTGAGGGCGGCATCGGTGGCCAGGGAGGTCTGGGCCTCGGCCATCAGCCGCTCGCGCAGGGTGGTGGAGAAGTCGGGACGGGGCGGGGGTGCCGACTCGGCGCGCAGGGCGGCGACGACGGCAAGCAGCTCGGACTGGTCCCGGGGACCGGCCGCACTCGAGCCAGGACCGGCCTCGACCGCGGCGGCGAACTCCTCGGCGCGTCGTCTCGCGCCCAGCAGCGGGGTCATCGCGCGTGTCCGATCGTCAGGGGGAGGGGAGTCGGTCGGGTGGTGCCCGGCACCCCCCTCAACGAGAGCGAGCCGGCCCGGGTTACGGCCGGGGTCACCGCAGACCCTCGGGCATCAGCTTGGCCAGGTTGCGCACCCCGCGCAGCTGGAGCTGCTTGACGGCTCCGTCGCTGCGGCCGAGCGCCTTCGCGGTCTCGGCGATGGACAGGCCCTGGAGGAACCGCATCACCAGGCACTCCTGCTGCTCGGCCGGCAGCTGCTTGAGCGAGGCGAGCAGCACCTCGTTGGTCAGCGAGGCCAGCACCTCGTTCTCGGGGCCCTCGAGGGCCGAGTCGTGCGGTGACATGTCCTCGGTCGTCGACTCCAGCCGGTTCCGGCCGGACTTGAAGTGGTCGGTGGTGAGGTTGCGGGCGATGGTCATCAGCCAGGCCCCGAAGTCACGGCCCTGCCAGCGGAACGTGCTCATGCTGCGCAGGGCCCGGAAGAACGTCTCCGAGGTGAGGTCCTCGGCCAGTGCGACCGAGCCCAGCCGGTAGTACAGGAACCGGTACACCGAGCCGTGGTAGTGGTCGTACAGCAGGCCGAAGGCCTCGGAGTCGCCGGTCCGGGCCAGCTCGACCAGACCGATCAGCCGCAGCCCCTCGGCCTCGTCCGCGGCCGAGGAGACGGCGTACGCCGCGTCGGAGGAGCCGGACCCGGGTCCGGTGGGCGGGCCGGTCACGGGTCCGGCGAGCGTGAGCAGGGGGCGGACGGCCAGGGCGTCCAGGGCGTCGGCCACGGCGTGCCGGAGCAGCGCCAGCCCCGCGGCGGAATGCTCACGGCGCAGCGACACGGCTCTCCCTTCCACCACCTCGGGGCCTCCCACGCAGCCCTCGAGCGGCCCGGGTCGAAGCCGGTTCCACTCGACTTCCAGGGTAGGACGAAGCGGCGGTCCATGGGGCAAGTCGGGCAGAAACCGGATCCTGACTCAGGTTTGCCGGTCGGGTTCAGTCGACGCGGCGGCGCAGCGCCACCGCGGCCGCGGCCGCCCCAGTCACCGCGCCCGCCGCCCCGGCGGTGAGCAGACCGACCTTCGCGGCCTTGCGGCCGGTGCGGTAGTCGCGGACCCGCCAGCCCTGGGCGCGGGCGTGGTCGAGGAGCCGGGAGTCCGGGTTCACCACGCACGGGTCGCCGACCAGGCTGAGCATCGGCAGGTCGTTGACCGAGTCGGAGTACGCCGAGCAGCGCGCCAGGTCCAGGCCCTCGCGGGCGGCGAGCTCGCGCACGGCCACCGCCTTGGCCGGTCCGTGCAGCATCTCGCCCACCAGGCGGCCGGTGTACACCCCGTCCTCGTGCTCGGCGACGGTGCCCAGGGCGCCGGTCAGGCCGAGACGGCGGGCGATGGTCCGGGCGATCTCGACGGGGGCGGCGGTGACCAGCCAGACCCGTTGGCCTTGGTCCAGGTGCATCTGGGCCAGCGCCCGGGTGCCGGGCCAGATCCGCTCGGCCATCGTCTCCTCGAAGATCTCCTCGGTGATCGCCTCCAGCTCCTCCACCCGGTGCCCGGCGATGAAGGCCAGCGCCGAGCTGCGGGCCTCGGCCACGTGCTCGGGGTCCTCCTTGCCCACCACGCGGAAGTAGGCCTGCTTCCAGGCCGCGCCCACGATGTCGCGGGTGGTGAAGAACTCCCGACGGTGCAGGCCCCGGGCGAGGTGGAAGATCGAGGCACCCTGGACGATGGTGTTGTCGACGTCGAAGAAGGCGGCCGCGGCCGGGTCCGCAGGGGTCTCGAGGGAGGTCTCGACCTCCCGGGCGGCGGGGGCGGCCTCGCCGGCGAGCAGGGAGCGCTGCCGGAGGTCCTTGCGCTGGCGGGGCTTCCCGGCCTGTCCCGACGTCACGTCCCACACCCTAGACCCGGACCGTGGGGGCGCCGAGGTGTGTCACAGTGGTCGGGTGACCGCGAACCTCGCCGACCTGGTGGCCGGGGCGGCCGCTCAGGCCCCCGACGGAGTGGCCCTCGTCAGCGCCACGGACGGCGGGTCGCTCAGCTGGTCCGCGCTGGACCAGGAGGTCGACCGGGTCGCGCAGGGCCTGGGGCGGCTGGGGCTGGTGGCGGGCAACCGCGTGGTCCTGGCCACCGCGAACCGTCCCGAGCTGGTCGTGCTCTACTTCGCCGCCCTCCGTGCGCGGCTCGTCGCGGTCCCGGTCAACCCCCGCTCGGCGACCGGCGAGCTGGTCCGGATGGTGGCCGACAGCCGGGCCCGGCTGGTCGTCGCCGACACCACGACGGTGGACTCAGCGCGCAGCGCGGTGGCCGGCCTGGAGGGCGCGGTGAACGAGTCCCTCACCCCCGACCAGGTGGCGCGGTCCCGGGCGGTCGTCCCGCGGCTGGTGACGCTGGACTGTGCCCCCGGCCCCGGGGAGATCGACTACGCGGCGCTGCGCGGCGGAGGCCGTGACGGACCCGCTCGGCCCGTCGCCGCGGCCGGTGACGCCGAGTCCCTGGCCGTCCTGCTCTACACCTCGGGAACGTCCGGCCGGCCCCAGGGCGCGATGCTGAGCCACCGGGCGCTGCTGGCCAACGTCGAGCAGGGGGCGGCCGTCTCCCCTCCGCTCGTCGTCCCCGGCGACGTGGTCTACGGCGTGCTGCCGCTGTTCCACGTCTACGGCCTGAACGCCGTGCTCGGCCAGGTCGTGCGCCAGCACGCGACGCTGGTGATCGCCGACGGCTTCGACCCCGAGGGGGCCCTGGCCGACATCGAGCGGCACGAGGTCACCGTGCTGCCCCTGGCCCCGGCGGTGCTGGCGGCCTGGCGGGACATGGACCGCCTCGGCGAGCGGCTGTCCGGCGTACGGACCCTGATGTCGGGTTCCGCGCCGCTGTCCCCCGAGCTCGTGGAGGAGTTCACCGACCGCACCGGTCTCGCCGTGCACCAGGGGTACGGGCTGACCGAGGCGGCCCCGTTGGTGACCTCGACCCTGTGCAGCGCCACGCTCAAGGCCGGCTCGGTGGGCTCGGCCCTGCCCGGAGTCAGGGTGCGCCTGGTCGACGAGACCGGCCGCGCCCCCGAGGGGGCGGACGCCGGCGAGATCCTGGTCGCGGGCGACAACCTGTTCGACGGCTACTGGCCCGATGCCACCGACGGGCCCAGGGACGGTTGGCTGCACACCGGCGACGTCGGGTTCCTCGACGCCGACGGAGACCTCTTCCTCGTGGACCGGCTCAAGGAGCTGGTGATCGTCTCGGGCTTCAACGTGTACCCCACCGAGGTCGAGGAGGTGCTGGTCGACGTCGCAGGCGTCGTCGAGGCCGCCGTGATCGGAGTGCCGGACGCAGCCACGGGGGAGGCGGTCGTGGCCTACCTGCGGGCCTACGACCTCGACCCCGAGGCGGTGCGTGACCTGCAGGACCGGGCGGTGGACGTCTGCGAGCGGCGGCTGGCCCGGTTCAAGCGGCCGACCCGGATCGAGGTGGTGGAGAACCTGCCCCACACGGTCACCGGCAAGATCGCCAAGGGACGGCTGCGGGCCGCCCGGCGCGCGGATCCGCTCGGGTGAGCGCCGACGGGCCCGAGGGCGCCCGGGTCACCCTCTACACCAAGCCCGGGTGCCACCTGTGCGACGACGCCCGGGTCGTGGTCGCCGAGGTCTGCCGAGCCGTGGGAGCAGCCTGGGTGGAGGTCGACATCACCGGGGACCCCGACCTGCAGCGCCGGTTCGCCGAGGAGATCCCGGTGACCTTCGTCGACGGGGCCCAGCACGACTTCTGGCGGGTCGACCGGTCCCGGCTGACCCGCGCTCTGGCGCGGCCCTGACCCCCGCCCGGGTGAGACAGGTCACCTTGTGGTAAACCACAGCCGGACGATTTTGTTCTCACGTTCACAAACTCCTAGAGTGGTACGTCGCCGGTCCGGTGGAGACACCCCGGGCGCAGGTGATCGTCGAGGCCGTACGACGGCGAGCCAGGAGCACTGTGAGCCCAGCACGTCACACCCGTGGGAACCCGGATCCGGGTCTCCCTGGATCGGTGTCGCCCAAGGGCCCCGAGAGCGCGCCCCGGGGGATCCCCGAGGCCACGGTGGCGCGCCTGCCGGTCTACCTGCGTGCCCTGGTCGGGCTGGCCGAGCGCGGCATCCGGACCTGCTCGAGCGAGGAGCTGGCCGGCGCCGCCGGGGTGAACAGCTCCAAGCTGCGCAAGGACCTGTCCTACCTCGGCTCCTACGGCACCCGCGGCGTCGGGTACGACGTGGAGTACCTCCGTTACCAGATCGCCCGGGAGATCGGGGTCACCCAGGACCTGCCCGTGGCCATCGTCGGCATCGGCAACCTGGGGCACGCGCTGGCCAACTACGCCGGCTTCTCCTCCCGCGGGTTCCGCGTGGTCGCCCTGCTCGACAGTGACGCCGCCCGCGTCGGTGAGCGGATCGGCGCGCTGCCGATCACCGCGGCCGAGGACCTCGAGCGCGTCGTCGCCGAGGAGCGGGTGGCCATCGGCGTCATCGCCACCCCGGCCCCCGCGGCCCAGGCCGTGTGCGACCGGCTCGTCGCGGTGGGCGTGACCAGCATCCTCAACTTCGCCCCGGCGGTGCTCTCGGTGCCCGACGGCGTCGCGGTCCGCAAGGTCGACCTGTCGATCGAGCTGCAGATCCTGGCCTACCACGAGCAGCGCAAGGCCCTGACCCTGCTCGGCCGGGCCGACGTGGACGCAGTCGTCGAGTCGGTCGTGGAGTCGGCTGTCGAGTCTGCTGAGGCGACCGGATGAGCGTCCTGGTCGTGGGGGTCTCCCACCACACCGCGCCGGTCGAGCTGCTGGAGCGGCTCTCCCTGGCCGCGGCCGACGTCGAGAAGCTGATCCACGCGGTCCAGCTGACCGAGCACGTCCAGGAGGCCACCGTGCTGGCCACCTGCAACCGGGTGGAGATCTACACCGAGGTGGACCGGTTCCACGGCAGCGTGGAGGCGATCACCCGGACGCTGTGCGAGCTGTCCGAGCAGGTCACCGAGGACGTCATCCCGCACCTGTACGTCCACTACGACGACGGCGCGGTCTCCCACCTGTTCCACGTCGCGGCCGGTCTGGACTCCATGGTCGTGGGCGAGGGCCAGATCATCGGCCAGGCCCGCGAGGCGCTGCGGCTGGGCCAGGAGCTCGGCACGATCGGACCGGCCCTGAACGCCGCCTTCCAGCAGGCGCTGCGGGTGGCCAAGCGGACCCACGCCGAGACCGAGATCGACCGCGCCGCCCCCTCCCTGGTCAGCGTCTCCCTGGACCGCGCGGCCGACCACCTCGGCACGCTGGCGGGCCGTCGCGCCGTCGTCGTCGGCGCCGGGGCGATGGCCTCGCTGGCCGTGGCGACGCTGGGTCGGCTCGGCGTCGCGGAGACCGTGGTGCTGAACCGGACCGCCGAGCGCGCGGCTCGCCTGGCCGCGTCGTACGGCGGCCGGGCCGCGCCGATGGGCGCCCTGCGTGCCGAGATCGCCGCCGCCGACGTGCTCGTCTCGTGCACCGGGTCGGTCGGCCAGGTGCTCACCGTGAGCGAGGTCGCCGCGGCCCGCGTCGGCGTCGACCGTCCGCTGGCCGTGGTCGACCTGGCGCTGCCCCACGACGTGGCCGCCGAGGTCGGCGAGCTGCCCGGGGTGAGCCTGATCGGGCTGCGCCGGCTGGCCGAGGAGCTGGCCGAGGACGACGACTCCGGCAACCCGGGCGGCGTCGTCGACGTGCTCGGGGTGCGCCGCATCGTCGCGGAGGAGATCGCCTCGTTCCTGGGGGCCCGCCGCCTGGCCAGCGTCACCCCGACCGTGGTGGCGCTGCGCACGATGGTCTCCGGCGTGGTCGACGCCGAGCTGGGCCGGCTGGCCGCGCGGCTCCCCGACCTCGACCCCCGGGTCCGGGCCGAGCTGGAGCACAGCGTGCGGCGGGTGGCCGACAAGCTCATGCACCAGCCGACCGTGCGGGTCAAGGAGCTGGCCAACTCCGCCGGCGCGGTGTCGTACGCCGCCGCCCTCGCCGAGCTGTTCGCCCTCGACCCGCAGGCCGTCGAGGCCGTCACGAGCGCGGACGGGGTGCGCCCGTGAGCGCCGACCTGACCCGCCCGCTCAAGGTCGGCACCCGCGCCTCGCTGCTGGCCCGCACCCAGTCCGGCCTGGTCGCCGACGCGCTCGCCGGTGCCCTGGGCCGCGAGGTGGTCCTCGTCGAGGTGACCACCGAGGGCGACGTCTCCCGGGCACCGCTGGCCACGATCGGGGGCACCGGGGTCTTCGTCGGGGCGCTGCGCGAGGCCCTGGTGCGCGGGGACGTCGACGTGGCCGTGCACTCCCTCAAGGACCTGCCGACCGCCGACCCCACGGGGATCACCCTGGCCGCGGTGCCGCTGCGCGAGGACCCCCGGGACGCGGTGGTGGCCCGGGACGGCCTGACCCTCGGCGAGCTTCCGGTCGGTTCCCGGGTCGGCACCGGCTCCCCCCGACGGGCCGCGCAGCTGCACGCCCTCGGTCTCGGTCTGGAGGTCGTCGCGATCCGCGGCAACGTCGACACCCGGGTCCGCAAGGTGCTCAGCGGCGAGGTGGACGCCGTCGTCCTGGCCCGGGCCGGCCTGGCCCGGATCGGGCGGCTCGACGACGTGACCGAGGTGCTCGACCCGCTGCAGATGCTCCCGGCCCCCGGCCAGGGAGCCCTCGCCGTGGAGTGCCGCAGCGAGGACGTCTCGCTGGTCGCGCAGGTCCGCGAGGTCCTGGAGGACGCCGCGACCCGGGCCGCGGTGACCGCCGAGCGCACCCTGCTCGCCGAGCTCGAGGCCGGCTGCAGTGCGCCGGTCGGAGCCCTGGCGGAGGTCGTCGAGGGCGACGACGGCGACGAGCTGTGGATGCGCGCCGTCGCCCTGTCCCTGGACGGGGGGCTGTCGGTACGCCGCTCCGCGACGGGGGCCACCTCCGGAGCCGCCGAGGTGGGCCGGGCGCTGGCCACCGAGATGATCGAGGACGGCGCCGCCACGCTGCTCGCGGAGCCTGTCCCTTGACCTGAGTGACCGCACCGTCCCGCACCCCCAGCACGCAGGCGTGATGACCCAGACCCAGACATGCACGCACCACCCGAGAAGGCAGACGTGAGCAACACCGTGAAGAGCACCGAGAGCGAGACCGGCACCGGCGTCGGACCGACCAGGTCGGTCCGTCCGACCGGCCATGTGGCCTTCGTCGGCAGCGGCCCCGGTGATCCCGACCTGATGACCGTGCGCGCGGTCGACCTGCTCCGGCAGGCCGAGGTCGTGGTGACCGAGGTGCCGGGGCACGCCGCGCTGGTCCGCAGCCTGCTCGGCCTGGCCGAGCCCGTGACCGAGGTGGCCGAGGACGGCACCGAGACGGTGCTGGCCGACCCGGCCGCGCCGCAGCTGGTCGACGGAGGGTTCGGCACCGACGGTCAGCCGCTCACCCACGCGGCCCGGGCCAAGGTCGTGGTGCGGGCGGCCCGGACCGGTCGTCGCGTGGTCCGACTGATGAGCGGGGACCCGTTCCTGTTCGCCTCCGCCCCTGAGGAGGCGCAGGCCTGCGTCAAGGCGGGCATCGCCTTCGAGATCGTCCCCGGCGTGTCCGCGGCGACCTCGGTCCCGGCCTACGCCGGTATCCCGCTGAGCACCCGCAACGACCGCGAGGTCGCGGTCATCTCCTGCTCCGACGCCAAGGTCGACTGGGCCTCGTACGCCGACGGCCGGACGCTGGTGCTGCTGTCCGCGGTCGGCTCGATCGGCGACATCTCCGCGGCGCTGGTCGCCGCCGGCCGCCCGGCGACCACGCCGGTGGCGATGACCCGGCTGGGCGGCACCACCGAGCAGACCACCGTGGTCTCCACGCTGGCCGACATCGCCGCCGACGCCCGCGCCGCGGGGGTCACCCCGCCGGCGGTCACCGTGGTCGGCGACGTGGTCGCGCTGCGCCAGACCCTGTCGTGGTTCGAGACCAAGCCGTTGTTCGGCTGGCGGGTGCTGGTGCCCCGCACCAAGGAGCAGGCCGGGACGCTGTCGGCCCGGCTGCGCTCGTACGGCGCGGTGCCCGAGGAGGTCCCGACCATCTCGGTCGAGCCACCCCGCAACCCGCTCCAGATGGACAAGGCCGTGCGCGGCCTGGTCGAGGGTCGCTACGAGTGGATCGCCTTCACCTCGGTCAACGCGGTCCGCGCGGTCAAGGAGAAGTTCGAGGAGTACGGTCTCGACGCCCGGGCCTTCTCGGGCCTGAAGATCGCCGCGGTCGGCGAGAAGACCGCGGCCTCCCTGGCCGACTGGGGGCTGCGGGCCGACCTGGTCCCCACCGGCGAGCAGTCCGCGCGCGGGCTCCTGGAGGAGTGGCCGGACTTCGACGAGGTGCTCGACCCGATCAACCGGGTCTTCCTGCCCCGGGCCGACATCGCGACCGAGACCCTGGTCGCCGGGCTGCACGAGCTGGGCTGGGAGGTCGACGACGTGACCGCCTACCGGACCGTACGGGCCGCGCCGCCACCGGCCCCGGTGCGCGAGGCGATCAAGTCCGGGCGCTTCGACGCGGTGGTGTTCACCTCGTCCTCGACCGTGCGCAACCTGGTCGGCATCGCCGGCAAGCCGCACCCCTCGACGATCATCGCGGTGATCGGGCCCGCCACGGCCAAGACGGCCGAGGAGCACGGGCTGCGCGTCGACGTGCTGGCCGCCAGCCCGTCGGTCGAGGAGCTCTCCGACGCCCTGGCCGACCACGGGTCGGCGCGCGCCGCGGCGATGCTGGAGGCCGGTCAGCCGGTCACGCGGCCGTCCGAGCGTCGTCCGGCCAGCCGCCGCAAGGCCACCGGGGCGACGTGACCGAGGACCCGGTCCAGAGGCCGGTCGTCCGGCCGCGCCGGCTGCGGCGCACCCCCGCCCTGCGCGACCTGGTCGCCGAGACGACGCTGACCGCCGGCCGGCTGGTGCTGCCGGTCTTCGTCCGCGAGGGTGCGACGGAGCCGGTGCCGATCAGCAGCATGCCGGGCGTCGTCCAGCACACCCGCGACTCGTTGCGGGCCGCGGCCGCCCAGGCGGCCGAGCTCGGCCTCGGCGGGATCATGCTCTTCGGGGTGCCCGAGCGCAAGGACGCGACGGGCAGCGGTGCGCTCGACCCCGACGGCATCCTCAACGCGGCCCTGCGCGACGTGGCCGCCGAGGTGGGCGACGCCCTCCCGGTGATGGCCGACCTCTGCCTGGACGAGTTCACCGACCACGGCCACTGCGGCGTGCTCGCCGCCGACGGCTCGGTCGACAACGACGCCACCCTCGAGATCTACGCCGCGATGGCCGTGGCGCAGGCCGAGGCCGGGGCCGCCGTGGTCGCCCCGAGCGGGATGATGGACGGTCAGGTCGCGGTCGTGCGGACCGCCCTCGACGCCGCCGGGCACACCGACACCGCCGTGCTGGCCTACTCGGCGAAGTACGCCTCGGCGTTCTACGGCCCGTTCCGCGAGGCGGTGGACTCCTCGCTGCGCGGCGACCGGCGCACCTACCAGCAGGACGGCCGGAACCGCCGCGAGGGAGTCCGCGAGGCCCTGCTCGACGTCGCCGAGGGCGCGGACGTGGTGATGGTCAAGCCCGCGCTGGCCTACCTCGACGTGCTGCGGGAGGTGCGCGACGCGGTCGACGTGCCCGTGGCGGCGTACAACATCTCCGGCGAGTACGCCATGGTCGAGGCCGCAGCGGCGCACGGGTGGATCGACCGCCGCGCCGCGGTCCTGGAGACGCTGACCAGCATCCACCGGGCCGGCGCGGACGTCGTGCTGACCTACTGGGCCGCCGAGGCCGCCGGCTGGCTCTGAGCCGTCCGGACGGGGGGCTCAGCCGCCGAGCAGGCCGCCGACCACACCGTCCACCACGTCGTCGACCACGTCGAGCAGTCCGTCGAGCAGCTTCTGCACGGCCTTGGCCCCGCCCTCGAGGTAGGCGTCGGTGCAGGCGCGGATCCCGCCGATGGCGTCGAGCTCCTTGGCGGTGAGGTGGGAGCGGCACCAGGTCGTCGCCTTCTCCAGCGGGGTCACGACGTCCGTCACCGTGTCCTCGACGTCCTCGACCGTGTCCTTCACGTCCTTGACCGGGTCCGGGGCCGGGGGCGTCGGGTCGCTCACCGGGGGGCTCGCCGGGGGTGGCGGAGCAGGCGCCGGGGTGCTGGTCGGGGCCGGAGCCGGTGCCGGTGCGGCCGGGGTGGCCGGCCCGGTCGGGGTCGACGAACCGTGGCCCCGCGGCTTGTCCGGACGTGGCGCCCGGGTGGGGCCGGTCGGGACGGGTCGTCGCGGGGAGCGGGAAGAAGGTGGTGGCCCCGGTCGACCCGGTGGGGACCGCCTCGTAGTCCCCCGCGGCGTAGGCGTCCGCGATCGACAGGACGAGGTCGACGTACTCGGCGCTGTGGTTGTACCGGTAGACCGCGGCCCGACGGCCGACACGGGTGGACAGGTCCTCGTCGCCCGAGCAGAGGTAGACCGCGGTGGCCAGGGCGGCGTCGTCGATGTCCTGGGGGTCGCGCCGTCCGTCGCCGTCCCCGTCGACGCCCACCACGGCCCAGGTGGACGGGATGAACTGCATCGGGCCGACCGCGCGGTCGAAGCGCCGGTCGCGGTCGAGGCGTCCGCCGTCGGAGTCCTCGATCCGCTGGGTGCCGCGGGTCCCGTCCAGCGCGATGCCGTAGATGCCGGGGCGCGAGACCCCCTCGGGCGACAGCACGTTGCCGCCGTACCGGCCGTGGTCGGACTCGACCCGGCCGATGGCGGCGATGAGCGGCCACTCGATGCGGCAGGTCCGGTCGGCGGTGTCGATGACCTGCGCCGCCCGACGGTAGGCCGTGAGGGCGGCCGCGGGGATGCCCTGGGCCGAGGCCGCCCGGACGACCTGGTCGGCAGAGCCGGTGGGCACGCCGGGGGCGATCTCGCCGGGCGCGGAGATCGACGCGGGCTGGCGGACCGGACCGTCGGGGAGGCGGGAGCCGTCGGGAAGGCGGACGGCGGTGTCGCCGGCGGCGGTGGCGGTGGGCGCGACGATGCTGGCGGTCCAGGCCGCGGAGAGCACCGCGAGCGGGACCAGGGCGGTCGCGCGCTGCCACCGGGGCATCGTCCCGGGCGTACGGCTGCGACTCACGGACCCTCCTCTCCCCGGGGGTCAACGACCGGGCGAGCGTGAGGTCACGCTCACCCGGAAGACCTGAATGATGTCCACTTTAGAGGTATTAGTCCGTTTCTGTCGACGAACCGTCGGGGTCAGCGTCCGGTCTGCCGCCGCCGGGGGGACCGGGGTGGTCCGGCCTCTCAGGTCCGTCGGGGAGAATGGGGTCGTGCCTGCCCCTCCACGTCCCACCGTCGCCTCGGCCGCCCTCTTCGACCGCGCCCACCGGGTCACCCCGGGCGGCGTCAACTCCCCGGTGCGGGCCTTCAACGCGGTCGGGGGCACCCCCCGGTTCATCGAGTCGGCGTCGGGTGCCTACCTCACCGACGTCGACGGCAACACCTACGTCGACCTGATCTGCTCGTGGGGGCCGATGCTGCTGGGCCACGCGCACCCCGAGGTGCTGGCCGCCGTCGCGACCGCGGCCTCGCGCGGGACGACGTACGGCACCCCGACCCGGGCCGAGGTCGAGCTGGCCGAGGAGATCGTCGGGCGCACCCCGGTCGACAAGGTGCGGTTGGTCTCCTCGGGCACCGAGGCCACCATGTCGGCGATCCGGCTGGCCCGCGGCTTCACCGGCCGGGACCTGGTGGTGAAGTTCGCCGGCTGCTACCACGGCCACGTCGACTCCCTGCTGGCCGCGGCCGGCTCCGGCCTGGCCACCTTCGCGGTGCCCGGGACCCCCGGGGTCCCGGTCGACTTCACCCAGCACACCCTGGTGCTGCCCTACAACGACGTCGAGGCGGTGGAGGCCGCCTTCGCCGAGCACGGGGACCGGATCGCCTGCCTGATCACCGAGGCCGCGGCCGGCAACATGGGCATGGTGCCGCCGCTGCCCGGCTTCAACCAGCTGCTGGCCGAGACCTGCGCCGCGCACGGAGCGCTCTTCGTCAGCGACGAGGTGATGACCGGGTTCCGGGTCACCCGTCAGGGCCGCTGGGGCCTCGACGGTGCGGTGGAGGGCTGGCGCCCCGACCTGATGACCTTCGGCAAGGTGATGGGCGGCGGCTTCCCGGCGGCCGCCTTCGGGGGCCGCGCCGACGTGATGTCCCACCTGGCTCCGGAGGGTGCGGTCTACCAGGCCGGCACGCTGTCGGGGAACCCGGTGGCCGCGACCGCGGGGCTGACCACGCTCCGGCTGGCCACCGACGAGGTCTACACCCACCTCGACCGTGCCGCGAAGATCGTCCGCGAGGCCGCGTCCACAGCGCTCGCCGAGGCCGGCGTCCCGCACGTCGTGCAGCACGACGGCACCATGTTCAGCGTCTTCTTCACCGAGTCCGACGACGTGACCGAGGTGGTGGACTTCGCCACGGCCGGCCGTCAGCGCACCGACCGGTTCGCCGCCTTCTTCCACGCCATGCTCGACGGCGGGGTGCACCTGCCCCCGAGCGCCTTCGAGTCGTGGTTCGTCTCGGCGGCGCACGACGACGTCGCGCTGGACCGGATCATCGCGGCGCTGCCCGCCGCGGCCCGGGCCGCGGCCGCGGTGCCGGACCCCGCCTGAGACCGCTCGCTCCCGTCTGCCCCCACCAGAGAAGGACCTACGCGTGAAGACCACGGTTCACCTGATCCGCCACGGCGAGGTGCACAACCCGACCGGGATCCTCTACGGCCGCCGGCCCGGCTTCGTGCTGTCCGCCCTCGGGATGCGGATGGCCGAACGGATCGGGGAGTCGCTGGGTGACCGCGACATCACCCACGTCCGGGTCTCCCCCCTGGAGCGGGCCCAGCAGACCGCGCAGCCGCTGGCCGACCGGCTCGGGCTGGAGACCGTCACCGACGCCCGGGTCATCGAGTCGACCAACAAGTTCGAGGGCGAGCGGTTCGGCGCCGGGGACGGGGTGCTGAAGCAGCCGCAGAACTGGCGCTACCTGTGGAACCCGTTGAAGCCCTCGTGGGGTGAGCCGTACAAGGAGCTGGTCGCCCGGATGCGCGGGGCGATCGAGGACGCCCGGCTCGCCGCCGAGGGTCACGAGGCCGTCGTGGTCTCCCACCAGCTGCCGATCTGGATCACCCGGCTGAGCGCCGAGGGCCGCTCGTTCCTGCACGACCCCCGCAAGCGGCAGTGCACGCTGTGCAGCGTGACCTCGCTGACCTTCGACGGCGAGAGCCTGACCACCGTGGCCTACTCCGAGCCGGCCGGTGACCTGATCCCGGTCAAGGACCGCGCCTCCCCGTTCTCGGCCGGCGGCGCGGACGAGGACGAGCCGGGGGTCGTCGAGCGGTGACCCGGCGTACTTCCCTGCCCGCCCTCGCCACAAGGGCAGCCGCGGTGCTGGCCCTGATGGTGCTGGCCGGCTGCGGAGGGTCCACCTTCAGCGCGGGCGACCAGGGCTTCGTCAGCGGGGACGGCAAGGTGACCGTGCTCGACGTCGCCGACCGCAAGGCCCCGGAGGGCGCGGTCGCCGGCGAGACGGTCGACGGCCGGTCGGTGTCGCTGGCCGACCACCTCGGCCAGGTCGTCGTGATGCCGGTGTGGGGCTCCTGGTGCGCCCCCTGCCGGGCCGAGGCACCGATGCTCGCCTCGGTGTCCCGGGCCTTCGACGGCAAGGGCGTGGTGTTCCTGGGGATCGACTCCCGGGACCCGAACACCGTGCAGGTCAAGCGCTTCCTGGAGCGCTTCGACATCCCCTACGACTCGATCTACGACCCGGACGGGCAGAGCCTGCTGGCCTTCCACGGCACGCTGCCGCCGATGACCATCCCGAGCTTCGTCGTCATCGACGCCGAGGGCCGGATCGCGGCCCGCGGGCTGGACACCGTCGACAGGTCGACCCTGGAGGGGGTCATCGAGGACGTGGTCGCCTCGACCGCGACGCCGTCGGAGGCGGCCTCGTGAGCGTCGCCGACTGGTTCGTCGAGCAGGTCAGCTCCGGGACGATGCTGCTGGCGATCCCGGTCGCCCTGGCCGCGGGCGCGGTGTCGTTCTTCTCCCCGTGCGTGGTGCCGCTCCTGCCCGGCTACGTCTCGTACGCCACCGGGTTGTCCGGGGCCGACCTGGAGACCGCGCGCCGTGGCCGGATGGTCGCCGGGACGATGCTGTTCGTGCTCGGCTTCACGGTCTGGTTCGTGATCGTGGGCGCCACCACCGGGGCGCTCGGGGCGTGGCTCTACGAGTACAAGCGGCAGATCAGCTTCGTCCTGGGCCTGGTCACCATCGTCGTGGGGCTGGTGTTCATGGGCGCCCTGCCCTGGTTCCAGCGCGACGTGCGCGTCCACCGGGTGCCCGCGGTCGGCCTGGCCGCCGCGCCCCTGCTCGGGCTGCTCTTCGCGATCGGCTGGACGCCCTGCCTGGGCCCCACGCTCACCGCGGTCCAGGGGCTGGCCTACACCGAGGGCAGCGCCGGGCGCGGTGCGGTGCTGAGCGTCGCCTACTCCCTCGGCCTGGGTGTGCCCTTCATCCTGCTCGGCCTGGGCTACCGGCGGACCCTCGGCGCGGTGCGCTGGGTCCGCCGCCACCAGGTCTGGGTCACCCGGCTGGGCGGGCTGATGCTCGTCGTCGTCGGACTGCTGCTGGTCACCGGCTGGTGGGAGCTGTGGACGGCCACGCTGCGCGGCTGGGTCGGTTCGTACGAGGTGTCGGTGTGACCACCTCGACCACCACCCAGCGGACCGCCGGCGCCCCGCCGCCCTCGGGGCCGGCCTCGCTCTCCCCCGCGTGGAGCTCGGCCGCTGGGCCTGGCGCCAGCTGACCTCGATGCGCACCGCGCTCCTGCTGCTGCTGCTGCTGGCGCTGGCCGCCGTCCCCGGCTCGATCGTGCCGCAGTCGAGCATCGCCTCCCAGCAGGTCTCGCAGTGGAAGGACGCCCACCCGACCCTGGCGCCCGTCTACGAGCGGCTCGGGCTGTTCTCGGTCTACGACTCCGCCTGGTTCAGCGCGATCTACCTGCTGCTGATGGTCTCGCTGGTCGGCTGCATCCTGCCGCGGACCGCGGTGTACTGGAAGGCGCTGCGGGCGGCACCGCCCCGCGCGCCCCGCAACCTGTCCCGGCTGCCGTCGTACGCCGCGGTGAGCACCGACGAGGACCCCGACGTGGTCCTGGAGCGGGCCCGGACGGTCCTGCGCCGACGCCGGTACCGGGTGTCGAAGGGGTCGGGGACCGCCGACTCGGTCGCCGCCGAGCGCGGTCGGTCGCGCGAGGCCGGCAACCTGGTCTTCCACACCTCGGTGATCGTGGTCCTGCTGGCCTTCGCCTACGGCCAGCTGCTCGGCTACAAGGGCGGCTCGATCATCATGGTCGGTCAGGGGTTCTCCAACTCCCTGACCCAGTACGACGACTTCTCGCCGGGATCGTTCTTCGACCCCGCCGACCTGCCCCCGATGAGCTTCGACGTCAACGACTTCTCGGTGAAGTTCCTGACCGACGGACCCAACCAGGGCCAACCGGTCGACTTCAAGGCCGGCATCACCTACAAGGAGACGCTGGCCTCCCGGCCGACGGACTTCACCCTGCAGGTCAACCACCCCCTCGTCCTCGACGGGGTGAGCGTGTTCCTGGTCGGCCACGGCTACGCGCCGGTGATGACCGTCCGCGACGGCCGGGGCAAGGTGGCCTACCAGGGGCCGGTGGTGTTCCTGCCGCAGGACCCGAGCTTCGCCTCGTTCGGCGTGCTCAAGGTGCCCGAGGCCCAGCCGGAGCAGCTCGGGCTGGACGGGCTGTTCTTCCCGACGTACTCCTTCACGATGGAGCGGGGTCCGTTCTCGGTGTTCCCCGACGCCCTCAACCCGGTGATCTCGATGCTCGTCTACCACGGCAACCTGGGCATGGACGACGGGACGCCGCAGTCGGTCTACGACCTCGACACCAGCGCGATGGAGAAGGTCAAGCACGCCGACGGCCGCGACTTCCGGATCGACCTGGCCGCCGGCCAGAAGGTCAAGCTGCCCGACGGCCTCGGCTCCGTCTCGTTCGACGGCTGGCAGCGCTGGGTCAAGGTCCAGGTCAGCAACAGCCCCGGCAAGGGCGTCGCGCTCGGTGGCGTCGCGGTCGGGCTGGTCGGGCTGATGGGCTCGCTGTTCATCCGCCGCCGCCGCGCCTGGGTGCGGGTGACCACCCGCGACGGAGTGACGCTCGTGGAGGTGGCCGGCCTCGACCGGAGCACCGTGGGGGAGGGCCTCGAGGACGAGGTCCGGGCCGTGGCGGCCGCCCTGGTGCCCTCGGCAACCGTCGACACGGATACTGGAAGCAGCACCCCGGACCTGTCCGGGGACGACTCGAGCAGGGAGCGGTGAACCCGTCATGACCACCCAGGCCTTTGCCGCCTTCAGCGACAACGCGATCATGTTCGCCGGCATCGTCTACGTGCTGGCGGTGCTCGCGCACATCGTGGAGTGGGCGCTCTCCCTGACCAGTCCCGCGGCCGCGGCCACCACCGCCGAGTCTCGGGTCGCGGTCCCGGCCGGCACGGCTGCGGGGGTCCCCGCGGACCGGGAGGTCGAGCCCCCCGTCCGGTCGTTGCGGATCGAGACCAGCGGGCGGATCGGCATCGCGCTCACCGTCGTCGCGGTGCTGCTGCACCTGGCCGGCGTCGTGACCCGGAGCTTCGCCTCGGACCCGTGGCGGGTGCCGTGGGGCAACATGTACGAGTTCAGCCTGACCGGGGCCCTGGGCGTCTCGCTGGTCTACCTGGTCCTGCTCAAGCGGCTCGACCTGCGCTGGATGGGGCTGTTCGTCACCGCCTTCGAGGTGACCGTGCTGATGCTGGCCAACCTGTCGCTGGAGCAGGCGGCCGGGCCGCTGGTCCCCGCGCTGCACTCGTACTGGCTGGTGATCCACGTCGGTGCCGCGATCCTGGCCACCGGCGCCTTCTCGGTGGGTGCGCTGGCCTCGCTGGTGTTCCTGCTCAAGCAGCGGGTCCAGCGCAGCGGCAGCCCCCGGGCGCACGGCCTGCTGGAGATGTTCCCGGCCACCGACGCCCTGGACCGGCTGGCCTACCGTGTGCACGCCGTCGGCTTCCCGCTGTGGACCTTCGCAGCCCTGATCGCGGGGCCCGTCTGGGCCGAGTACGCCTGGGGCTCCTACTGGAACTGGGACCCCAAGGAGGTGTGGGCGTTCATCACCTGGGTGATCTACGCGGCGTACCTGCACGCCCGGGCCACCGCCGGCTGGAAGGGCCGCGCCGCCGCGATCCTGGCCCTGGTCGCCTTCTCCTCGCTGCTCTTCAACTTCGTCGGCATCAACTTCTTCTTCGGCGCCGGCAGCATGCACTCCTACGCCGGCAAGTGACCGCTGGTTGAGCCTGTCGAAACCACAGGTCTCGACGGGCTCGACCGACGGGTGTGCTGGTGGTTGAGCCGGCGCGCAGCCACAGGTCTCGACGGGCTCGACCGACGGGTGTGGTGGTTGAGCCTGTCGAAACGGTGTGGTGGTTGAGCCGGCGCGCAGCAAGGGTGTGGTGGTTGAGCCGGCGCGCAGCGCCGAGTCGAAACCACCTCGCCTGCCCCACACGGGTCCTGTCTGATGGGGGAGTGACCCGGAACGCCGGACGCGCCTTGCTCCTCGCCACCGCGGTGCCGAGCCCAGGGACACACGCAGAGAAGGGAACGTGGTGGTGGAGACAGGTATGGGCGGCAGGGGGTCCCCAGGGGGCGGAGTGCGCATCACGACGTGCCACACGGCCAAGACCCTCGCGGGGGCCGGCTCTCTGTTCACCCGGTACCGGCTTCACTACGGAGAGTCGGCACACGAGGACGAGCGCACGGTCGGCTGGCTCACCCAGATGGTCAGGTCGGAGATGCTCACGGTCTACACCGCCTCCACGGGGTCGCCGAGGGACGCACCTCCGATCGGTCTGGCCACCGCCCACGCGGTCCCGGCCTCGTTGGCCTTGGGACGGTTCTGGCAGCTGCGCGACCTGTACGTGCTTCCTGGGTACCGCCGCCAAGGAACGGCAGCCGCTCTGGTGGGCGCCGTCCGTGAGGCAGCCCTGGCAGCGGGCGCCTCGCGTCTCTCGCTCGTGACGGAACTGGACAACCACGCCGCCCTCGGCCTCTACCGGCGCCTCGGGTTCAAGCCCGTCGAGGGTGTGGCGACCCTCAGCCTCGACCTTGCACGCCCACCGCCCTGCTGAGGGCACGCCTGCCGAGTGTCGGCGCAGTCCCACGAGCAGTGCGCTTGCCGGGCTGGCTGTCCCGTGCAGTGCCGTCGGTACGGCCCGTCCAACGGCAGTGGAAGGGGGTGTGGGCGACCCCTTACCCCGGGGGTGCGCCCGAGGGGCTCAGGACCGTGTACAGTTCCTCGAGGTTGCCCAGGGGAGCGGAGACGCTCTCTGGTGAGACCGACAGATCCGCGCCAAGGCCGTCTTCAGACGCCGGTTGCGTTCAGATGTCAGGTCGCTCCATGGCGCCAGCACGAAGCCGGATTCACGCGGTGCGGCCCGATTTGACGGGCCGGATGCAGACCGGTAAGTTTGACCAGGTTGCCCCAGGGCCGCTGCCGGAAGGCAGGGGCGTGGTGTGCGCTTGATCCTTGAGAACTCAACAGTGTGCCAAAAGTCGACGAATTAATTTGTAACGCCCCGTCGGTAGGCTACGAAGTCCAGCTTTGGTTGGGTCTTTGGTGTTTGCTGACGGTTCCTTTGGTAGGAAGCGGTCCCGCTTTGGTGGGGCTGTTCTTGCCGGGATTCTCAATGTGAGTCGATGATGACCTTTTGGGGTCGCATCAGTAGATTTCAACGGAGAGTTTGATCCTGGCTCAGGACGAACGCTGGCGGCGTGCTTAACACATGCAAGTCGAGCGGTAAGGCCCTTCGGGGTACACGAGCGGCGAACGGGTGAGTAACACGTGAGCAATCTGCCCATCACATCGGGATAACTTCGGGAAACCGAAGCTAATACCGGATACGACCACTTCAGGCATCTGACGGTGGTGGAAAGTTCCGGCGGTGATGGATGAGCTCGCGGCCTATCAGCTTGTTGGTGGGGTAATGGCCCACCAAGGCTTCGACGGGTAGCCGGCCTGAGAGGGTGACCGGCCACACTGGGACTGAGACACGGCCCAGACTCCTACGGGAGGCAGCAGTGGGGAATATTGGACAATGGGCGAAAGCCTGATCCAGCAACGCCGCGTGAGGGATGACGGCCTTCGGGTTGTAAACCTCTTTCAGCAGGGACGAAGCGAAAGTGACGGTACCTGCAGAAGAAGCACCGGCCAACTACGTGCCAGCAGCCGCGGTAATACGTAGGGTGCGAGCGTTGTCCGGAATTATTGGGCGTAAAGGGCTCGTAGGCGGTTTGTCGCGTCGGGAGTGAAAACTCAGGGCTTAACCCTGAGCCTGCTTCCGATACGGGCAGACTAGAGGTATGCAGGGGAGAACGGAATTCCTGGTGTAGCGGTGAAATGCGCAGATATCAGGAGGAACACCGGTGGCGAAGGCGGTTCTCTGGGCATTACCTGACGCTGAGGAGCGAAAGTGTGGGGAGCGAACAGGATTAGATACCCTGGTAGTCCACACCGTAAACGTTGGGCGCTAGGTGTGGGACTCATTCCACGAGTTCCGTGCCGCAGCTAACGCATTAAGCGCCCCGCCTGGGGAGTACGGCCGCAAGGCTAAAACTCAAAGGAATTGACGGGGGCCCGCACAAGCGGCGGAGCATGCGGATTAATTCGATGCAACGCGAAGAACCTTACCTGGGTTTGACATATACCGGAAAGCCGTAGAGATACGGCCCCTTTTAGTCGGTATACAGGTGGTGCATGGCTGTCGTCAGCTCGTGTCGTGAGATGTTGGGTTAAGTCCCGCAACGAGCGCAACCCTCGTCTTATGTTGCCAGCACGTAATGGTGGGGACTCATAAGAGACTGCCGGGGTCAACTCGGAGGAAGGTGGGGATGACGTCAAGTCATCATGCCCCTTATGTCCAGGGCTTCACGCATGCTACAATGGCCGGTACAAAGGGCTGCGATACCGCAAGGTGGAGCGAATCCCAAAAAGCCGGTCTCAGTTCGGATTGGGGTCTGCAACTCGACCCCATGAAGTCGGAGTCGCTAGTAATCGCAGATCAGCAACGCTGCGGTGAATACGTTCCCGGGCCTTGTACACACCGCCCGTCACGTCACGAAAGTCGGCAACACCCGAAGCCGGTGGCCCAACCCTTGTGGAGGGAGCCGTCGAAGGTGGGGCTGGCGATTGGGACGAAGTCGTAACAAGGTAGCCGTACCGGAAGGTGCGGCTGGATCACCTCCTTTCTAAGGAGCATTCTGGCGTACCTCGGTCGTCCAAGCTGTTGGTTTCGTGGACGTCCGTTCCATGGCCGGCACTGCTCACTAGTGGAACGTCGACTATTTGGCCCAGTTCGTGGAGGGTGCGTTGAGTACAACCGGTTCGCCGGAGTGGAAAGTCGCATCTGAGATGGGTTGGGTCAGGCACACTGTTGGGTCCTGAGGGATCGAGTTTCGACTCTGATCTTTCAGCGGACCATTATTCCCATGAACTGCCGGTCGGACAGATTTGTCTCCTCGGTCAGCGTGGAATCGGTGATGGAACCGCCCGTATCTTGAGAACTACACAGTGGACGCGAGCATCTTTAGTAGCAAGTAATGACAAGCTACTAAGGGCACATGGTGGATGCCTTGGCACCAAGAGCCGATGAAGGACGTAGAAGCCTGCGATAAGCCCCGGGAAGTTGGCAACCGAGCTGTGATCCGGGGATTTCCGAATGGGGAAACCCAGCTGGAGTCATGTCCAGTTACCTCTGCCTGAACACATAGGGCAGTTGGAGGGAACGTGGGGAAGTGAAACATCTCAGTACCCACAGGAAGAGAAAACAAAAGTGATTCCGAGAGTAGTGGCGAGCGAAATCGGAAGAGGCCAAACCATATACGTGTGATAGCCGGCAGGCGTTGCGTATGTGGGGTTGTGGGGCCGTCAAGCTGTTTCTGCCGATTCAGCACAGAGTAAGAAACCATCGTTGAAGTGGAAGTGGATTGGAAAGTCCTGGCGTAGAGGGTGATACCCCCGTACACGTAAGACGATGGCTCTGTGACGTCACCCCAAGTAACACGGAACCCCTGAAATTCCGTGTGAATCTGGCGGGACCACCCGTTAAGCCTAAATACTCCTTGGTGACCGATAGCGGACAAGTACCGTGAGGGAAAGGTGAAAAGTACCCCTGGCGGGGAGTGAAATAGTACCTGAAACCATGTGCCTACAATCCGTCGGAGCGAGTTCTTCGGAACTTGTGACGGCGTGCCTTTTGAAGAATGAGCCTGCGAGTTTGCGTTGTGTGGCGAGGTTAACCCGTGTGGGGCAGCCGTAGCGAAAGCGAGTCCGAATAGGGCGATTGAGTCGCACGATCAAGACCCGAAGCGGAGTGATCTATCCATGGGCAGGTTGAAGCGCGGGTAAGACCGCGTGGAGGACCGAACCCACCAGGGTTGAAAACCTGGGGGATGACCTGTGGATAGGGGTGAAAGGCCAATCAAACTCCGTGATAGCTGGTTCTCCCCGAAATGCATTTAGGTGCAGCGTTGCGTGTTTCTTGCCGGAGGTAGAGCACTGGATAGCCAATGGGCCCTACAAGGTTACTGACGTTAGCCAAACTCCGAATGCCGGTAAGTGAGAGCGCAGCAGTGAGACTGCGGGGGATAAGCTCCGTAGTCGAGAGGGAAACAGCCCAGACCATCAGCTAAGGTCCCTAAGCGATAACTAAGTGGAAAAGGATGTGGAGTCGCACAGACAACCAGGAGGTTGGCTTAGAAGCAGCCACCCTTGAAAGAGTGCGTAATAGCTCACTGGTCAAGTGATTCCGCGCCGACAATGTAGCGGGGCTCAAGTTATCCACCGAAGCTATGGAATTCATGCATACATCCTGGCCGTCAAGGTCCAAGAGCATGGATTGGTAGGGGAGCGTCGTATGGCGAGTGAAGCGGCGGAGTGATCCAGCCGTGGACGCCATACGAGTGAGAATGCAGGCATGAGTAGCGAATGAGGAGTGAGAAACTCCTCCGCCGAATGATCAAGGGTTCCAGGGTCAAGCTAATCTGCCCTGGGTAAGTCGGGACCTAAGGCGAGGCCGACAGGCGTAGTCGATGGACAACGGGTTGATATTCCCGTACCGGCAAAATAGCGCCCATGACGAACCTGATGATGCTAAGTGCCCGAAACCACCGGCTCCTTCGGGAGATGGCTGGCAGAGCGCATGACCCGAATCAGTAGTAGTCAAGCGATGGGGTGACACAGGAAGGTAGCCCAACCGTGGCGATGGTAGTCCACGGGTAAGTGCGTAGGGCGAGGTGTAGGCAAATCCGCACCTCATATGCCTGAGACACGATACGGACTCCGTAAGGAGGAGTGGGTGATCCTATGCTGTCGAGAAAAACCTCTAGCGAGCTATGCGCCGCCCGTACCCCAAACCGACTCAGGTGATCAGGTAGAGAATACTAAGGCGATCGAGTGAACCATGGTTAAGGAACTCGGCAAAATGCCCCCGTAACTTCGGGAGAAGGGGGGCCGGATCCGTGAGAAGACGTGCTCTTCAAAGCGGTGATGGCCGCAGAGACCAGGCCCAAGCGACTGTTTACTAAAAACACAGGTCCGTGCTAAGTCGCAAGACGATGTATACGGACTGACTCCTGCCCGGTGCTGGAAGGTTAAGGGGACGTGTTAGTTCTTCGGAGCGAAGCGCAGAACTTAAGCCCCAGTAAACGGCGGTGGTAACTATAACCATCCTAAGGTAGCGAAATTCCTTGTCGGGTAAGTTCCGACCTGCACGAATGGAGTAACGACTTGGGCGCTGTCTCAACCGTGGACTCGGCGAAATTGCACTACGAGTAAAGATGCTCGTTACGCGCGGCAGGACGGAAAGACCCCGGGACCTTTACTACAGCTTGGTATTGGTGTTTGGTTCGGCTTGTGTAGGATAGGTGGGAGGCTGTGAAGCATGGACGCCAGTTCGTGTGGAGCCAACGTTGAAATACCACTCTGGTCGTACTAGATATCTAACCTAGGTCCGTGATCCGGATCAGGGACAGTGCCTGGTGGGTAGTTTAACTGGGGCGGTTGCCTCCTAAAATGTAACGGAGGCGCTCAAAGGTTCCCTCAGCCTGGTTGGCAATCAGGTTTCGAGTGTAAGTGCACAAGGGAGCTTGACTGTGAGAGTGACAACTCGAGCAGGGACGAAAGTCGGAACTAGTGATCCGGCGCTGGCATGTGGAAGCGGCGTCGCTCAACGGATAAAAGGTACCCCGGGGATAACAGGCTGATCTTCCCCAAGAGTCCATATCGACGGGATGGTTTGGCACCTCGATGTCGGCTCGTCGCATCCTGGGGCTGGAGTAGGTCCCAAGGGTTGGGCTGTTCGCCCATTAAAGCGGCACGCGAGCTGGGTTTAGAACGTCGTGAGACAGTTCGGTCCCTATCCGCCGTGCGCGTAGGAAACTTGAGAAAGGCTGTCCCTAGTACGAGAGGACCGGGATGGACGAACCTCTGGTGTGCCAGTTGTCCTGCCAAGGGCACGGCTGGTTAGCTACGTTCGGAAGTGATAACCGCTGAAAGCATCTAAGCGGGAAGCACGTTTCAAGATGAGGTTTCCCATCGGGTTAACCGAGTAAGGCCCCCAGTAGACGACTGGGTTGATAGGCCGGAGGTCGAAGGTAGTAATACACGGAGCCGACCGGTACTAATAGGCCGAGGGCTTGTCTTACTCAACAAACTTTAGTTGTGCGCGTCCACTGTGTGGTTCCTGAGTTACGGTCGGGGACCCCTCACACGACACCACCACACCCTTGTGAACCTGGGGTTGTGGTTGGTGGTCGAGGGGGTCGAGACAACTCAACAGAGTTTCGGCGGCCATAGCGAGAGGGAAACACCCGGCTCCATTCCGAACCCGGAAGTTAAGCCTCTCAGCGCCGATGGTACTGCAAGTGAGAACTTGTGGGAGAGTAGGACGTCGCCGGACATTTTCTTTCGTGAAGGCCACCCCGGGTCGGGGTGGCCTTCACGCTTTTTCGATGCACCATTGGGTGTGGTGCGAGGGACGAAAGACAGCTGGAAGGACATCACGATGGCCAACAACAACAACGGACGCAACAACACGCGGCACGCCCCAACACCAGCGGACGCCCCACCAGCAGGGCACCGGGTCGGGGCACCGGGTCGGGCTCACGCTCGAGCCCGCGGTGAACGCCGCGTCGCAGGCCCCCGCACCCAACACCAACAACCGGTCCGACCAACGCGACAACCAACGCGGCCAACGAAACGAGGACCAAGGCAGGGACCAGGCCAGGGACCAGCGCGGGCCAGGGCGGGACCAGCCGCCGGGACCGGGGCCGACCGGACAACGAGTCCCGCTCCACCGAACAAGCCCGCTACGACGGACCCCCCATCGACGACGACCATCACCGGCGCCGAACTCGACCACAACGTCTTGGCCCAACTCCGCGGCCTGCCCGAGAAGCTCGCCTCCCGCGTCGCCCGCCACCTCGTCGCCGCCGGCCTCCTGCTCGACACCGACCCCGAAACCGCCTACCAACACACCCTCGCCGCCCGCGCCCGCGCCGCCCGCGTCGCCGTCGTCCGCGAAGCCACCGGCGAAGCCGCCTACGCCGCCGCCCACTACGCCGAAGCCCTCTCCGAGCTCCGCGCCGCCAAACGCATGAACGGCGCCCCCGACTACCTCCCCGTCATGGCCGACTGCGAACGCGCCCTCGGCCGCCCCGAACGCGCCCTCGCCCTCGCCAAGAACCCCTCAGTCGCGAAACTCCCCATCGACCAACAAATCGAGATGACCATCGTCGAAGCCGGCGCCCGCCACGACCTCGGCGAAACCGACTCCGCCCTCCGCACCCTCGAAAACGCCCCCATCAAATCCATCGCCCGCGAAGACTGGGTCGTCCGCCTGCGCTACGCCTACGCCGACCTCCTCACCAAAACCGGCCAACCCGACCAAGCCCTCATCTGGTTCCACCGCACCGAAGGCATCGACTCCAACCACCTCACCGACGCCGCACAACGCATCCACCAACTCGAAAACATCACCCAAGGCGAGTAGGCCCCCGGTCGGGGGTCGGTGGCGCTTGACGTGTCCAGGTACGAGGTCGTCGGGATCGCCATGGGCGAGGTGGGTGGCCGCTGAGTCACCATCGGGACCCGCCGCGGGAGGCGACGACACCCCACGTCCGCCGGTCGAGCTTGTCGAGACCTGGTTTCGACTCGGCGCTGCGCGCCGGCTCAACCACCATGCGGCTGCGCGCCGGCTCAACCACCATGCGCGGTCGAGCTTTCGAGACCTGGTTTCGACTCGGCGCTGCGCGCCGGCTCAACCACCATCGCGCGGTCGGTCGAGCTTGTCGAGACCTGGTTTCGACTCGGCGCTGCGCGCCGGCTCAACCACCACGTCGGTCGGTCGAGCTTGTCGAGACCCGGTGGTTTCGACTCGGCGCTGCGCGCCGGCTCAACCACCGATCAGGTAACGTCGGTCGAGCTTGTCGAGACCTGGTTTCGACTCGGCGCTGCGCGCCGGGTCAACCACCATGCGGCTAGGCGCCGGGTCCACCACCATGCGGCGGTGTGCCGGGTCAACCACCGGCCACGGTCAGTCCGAGTCCTCCTTGGCGCGCATCTCCTCGAAGCGTGAGGACATCCGGTGAGCCCGCTCGTTGACCTTCTCGGTGAAGGAAGCCCGGAGCCCCGCCAGCAGGTAGATGGACGCGACGGTCGAGATGACCGCCGCCAGCAGCAGGGGCCAGAGGACCGGGATGGGGTCGCCGCCGGTGGCCAGGAGCCACACCCCGGCGACCGCCGCCCAGGCGACGATGAACAGGCCGAAGCGGGCAGCGGTGTAGACGACGAACTCCTTCACAGGCCCCACCCTAGGCCGATCACGGTGACCGGTTGGGATGGGCGCTCTACTCTGGAGGAGTGCTGAAGTTCCTGCTGGTCGTCATCCTCTTCGCGGCGGCTGTCTACGCCCTCATGTGGGCCCTGGAACGCCGACGCACGGGCGGCAGCGGCCGACCCTCGGGACTCACGCTCCCGAACTTCCCCAAGTCCCCGAGGCCGCCGACCAAGCAGGTCGCACCGGACGACGACGAGGACTTCCTGCGCTGGCTCGACAAGAAGCGCAAGCGCGACTCACCGGAGTAGCCGCGGCCTCCGCGGCCCCGCCTACGGTGGTGCGATGGGAGTTCCCGAATACGTCCTGCGCCTGCGTGAGCGCATCGGCCATGACCCGCTCTGGCTGCCCGGTATCACCGCGGTGGTCAGCAACGGGACAGAGTTGCTGATGGTCCGGCGCTCGGACAACGGGGCGTGGGGACCGGTCACCGGCATCGTCGACCCCGGGGAGCATCCTGCGGCCGCCGCGGTCCGCGAGGTCGCCGAGGAGACCGGGGTCTCCTGCGTGGTCGAGGACCTGGTGTGGGTCGACGTCACGCCCGAGGTCGTGCACGTCAACGGCGACCGGGCGCAGTACCTCGACCACACCTTCCGCTGCACCTACGTCGGCGGCGAGGCCCACGTGGCCGACGACGAGTCCACCGACGTGCGCTGGTTCGGCGTCGACGTTCTGCCCCCGATGCCGGCCTCCCTCGCCGAGCGGGTCAGGGTCGCCCTGACCCACCGGGGGCCGACCCTGCTCGAGCGTGACTAGCCGATGACCAGGCCGACGAAGATCCCGGCCGCGTAGAGCAGCTCGGCCACCCCGGTCAGCTGGAGCACCGGGATGAGGTCCCGGCCGCCGGCGCCGCCGGTGACGGTCCGGACGGCCCGCAGACCGGGCACGAAGCCGACCAGTCCGAGCAGCGCCCACAGGCTGCTGGCCAGGGCCACCCCGACCAGCGCCACCGCGGCCGCGGCGACCAGGAGCGCGTAGAGCGCGCGGGTGCGGGAGTCGCCCGAGCGCCACCGCCAGGGTCCGCTTGCCGACCTCGGCGTCGGTGGGGATGTCGCGCAGGTTGTTGGCCACCAGGATCGCGCAGGCCAGCGCGCCGACGCCGACCGCGGCGTACGACCGAGGCCAGCGGGAAGCTCTCGGTCTGGACGTACGTCGTCCCGACCACCGCGACGAGCCCGAAGAAGACGAAGACCATCACCTCGCCCAGCCCGCGGTACCCGTACGGCGAGGAGCCGCCGGTGTAGAACCACGCGGCCAGGACGCACAGCGCGCCCGACCGCCACCAGCCACCAGGCGGTCGTCGCGGCCAGCACCAGCCCGACCACGGCGGCGACCCCGAAGGCGGCGAACGCGGCGAGCTTCACCGCGCGGGGCGCGGCGACGCCGGAGCCGACCAGCCGCAGCGGCCCGACCCGGTCGTCGTCGGTGCCGCGGATGCCGTCGGAGTAGTCGTTGGCGTAGTTGACGCCGACCTGGAGGGCCAGCGAGACGACGAGCGCGAGCAGCGGCCTTCCACCACACCGCGCTCGCCGTCGTCCACCGCGACCGCCGTGCCGGCCAGGACCGGGGAGACGGCGGCGGGCAGGGTCCGGGGTCGGGCGCCTTCGACCCACTGCGCTGCGGTGGCCACGAGGGTCGATCCTGCCAGGCTCGCGCCGGCGCCGGCGCATACGCGTGGGCGGCCCTGTGAGCAGCCTCCGACCGGTCCGCGGGACCGCCGACGGAGATCCTGGCGCTGCTCCGCGACGTGGCAGGCCGCCGACGACCCGGCCCCGCTGGTGATCGAGACCTCGGGCTCCACCGGCCGGCCCAAGCGCGTGGCCCTGTCCCGGGCCGCGCTCCGGGCCTCGGCGACGCCACCCACGACCGGCTCGGCGGACCCGGGCAGTGGGTGCTCAACCTCCCCCCGACGTACGTCGCGGGCGTGCAGGTGCTCTTCCGCAGCGTCCTGGCCGGGACCGCCCCGGTCGTCCAGCGCGACACCCTGGCCGCGACCGTCGGCCGCGCTCGGGCCGGGAGCGGCGCTACCTCTCGCTGGTGGCCACCCAGCTCCGACCGGCTGCTCGACGACGCGGGCGAGACCCGCGCGCTGACCGCCTTCGACGCCGTGCTCGTCGGCGGCGGCCCGCTGCGGCCCGGTGTGCGGGCCGAGGCCGAGGCGGCCGGGGTCCGGGTGGTGCAGACCTACGGCATGTCGGAGACCTGCGGCGGCTGCGTGTACGACGGGCTGCCGCTCGACGGGGTCGCGGTGAAGATCGACGCCGAAGGCCAGGTGCTGGTCGGCGGGCCGGTGCTCTTCGACGGCTACGAGGGCGAGCCGGAGCGGACCGCCGAGGCCCTCCAGGACGGCTGGCTGCGCACCCACGACCTCGGCCGGCTCGACGACGACGGCCGGCTGCGGATCCTCGGCCGGGTCGACGACGTGGTCATCAGCGGCGGGGTCAAGGTGCCGGCCGGAGCGGTCGAGGCCCTGCTCGCTGGCCCACCCGGGGTCTGCGCGAGGTCGGCGGTCGTCGGGCGTGCCCGACCGGGAGTGGGGCGAGCGGGTGGTCGCCGTCGTGGCCGCCGCCGGGGACGTCGACCTCGCGGCCCTGCGGGACCTCGTCGAGCCGCGAGCTGGGCGCCCGCGGCAGCTGGTCACGGGTCGCCGCGCTGCCCCGGCTGACCAACGGCAAGCCCGACCGCCAGGCGCATCCGCCGGCTGGCGGCGATGGCTGAGGTCCGACCGCGCTGCTCGAGCAGCACGTCTTCTCGATCCCGATGCGCACCCGCTTCCGCGGGATCACCCTCCGGGAGGGGCGTGCTGCTCCGCGGCGCCGCCGGGTGGGGGGAGTTCAGCCCCTTCCTGGAGTACGACGCCGCGGTCGCCGCCCCGTGGCTGGCGCGCCGCGCTCGAGGCCGCCGAGCAGGGCTGGCCCGCGCCGCTGCGCGACCGGGTCCCGGTCAACGTGACCGTCCCTGCCGTCGGCCCGGAGCAGGCGCACGCGATCGTGCTGCGCGGCGGCTGCCGCACCGCCAAGGTCAAGGTCGCCGAGCCCGGCCAGACCCTGGCCGACGACGAGGCCCGGGTGGAGGCGGTGCGCGACGCCCTCGGGCCCGACGGGCTGGTCCGTGTGGACGCCAACGGCGGCTGGACCCTCGACGAGGCGGTCACCGCGATCCGGGCGGCTGGACCGGGCCGCCGGCGGCCTGGAGTACGTCGAGCAGCCCTGCGCGAGCGTCGAGGACCTGGCCGCCGTACGCCGCCGGGTCGACGTGCCGGTCGCCGCCGACGAGTCGATCCGCCGGGCCGAGGACCCCTACCGGGTGCGCGACCTGGAGGCCGCCGACATCGCCGTGCTCAAGGTGCAGCCGCTCGGCGGGGTCCGGGCCTGCCTGCGGATCGCCGAGGACATCGGCCTGCCGGTGGTGGTCTCCAGCGCCCTGGAGACCAGCGTCGGCATCGCGATGGGCCTGGCCCTGGCCGCCGCGCTCCCGTCCCTGCCGCACGCCTGCGGGCTGGCCACGGTGCAGCTGCTCACCGACGACGTCGTACGCCGGCCGCTTGCTGCCCGAGGACGGCACCCTGCCGGTCGGCCGCCCCGAGGTCGACCCGGCCCGGCTGGCCGCGAGCGCGGCACCCCCCGACCGGGTGGCGCACTGGCAGGCGCGGATCGCGGCGATCGGGCAGGATCGACGTTCGTGACCGTCCCTGAGCCCGCAGCCAACGCAGCGACCGCGCACGCCCGCACCCTGGTCGACGAGCTGGTCCGCGACGGCGTGCGGCACGTCGTGCTCTGCCCCGGGTCGCGCTCGGCCGCCCTGGCCTTCGCGCTGCACCGCGCCGCCGCGGACGGGCGGCTGAGCCTGCACACCCGCATCGACGAGCGGACCGCCGGCCTTCCTGGCCCTCGGCCTGGCCCGCACCTCCCGCCGACCGACCGTGGTGGTGACCACCAGCGGCACCGCGGTGGCCAACCTGCACCCGGCGGTCCTGGAGGCGGCCCACGCCGGCCTGCCGCTGGTCGTGCTCAGCGCGGACCGTCCGGCCTCGCTGCGAGGGACGAACGCGAACCAGACCACCGACCAGGTCAAGCTCTTCGGCGACGCGGTCCGCGCCTTCGCCGACGTCCCGGCCGCGGTGCCCGGCCACCGCGAGGCCGAGCAGGTGCGCGGCTGGCGGGCCCTGGTGGCCCGGACGGTGCTCACCGCCGAGGGGCGCGGCACGACGGCGCGGGGACCGGTGCACCTCAACGTCCAGTTCGAGGGGCCGCTGACCCCCGACGTGGCCGACGGCTGGAGCGCGCTGGAGGAGGGACGCCCCGACGGCGCGCCCTGGACCGTCCCCGCGACCGGTCCGGGCGCGCGTGCGGCGTCGGCGGACCCCGAGCCCCTGTCCGCAGGACCGCGCACCGTCGTGGTGGCCGGGGACGACGCGGGTCCGCCGGCCCGGGTGCTGGCCGAGCGGGCGGGCTGGCCGCTGCTGGCCGAGCCGAGCAGCGGCTCCCGGACCGGCGCCAACGCGCTGCGCACCGGCCGCCTCCTGCTCGGCGAGCCGGGCCTGGCCGGCCGCGTCGAGCGAGTCGTCGTCGCCGGGCACCCGACCCTGAGCCGCCCGGTCACCACCCTGCTCTCCCGCGACCGACGTCGAGGTGGTGGCCCTCGTGCCGCCCGGCTCGCCCACCGGCGCCTGGACCGACCCGGGCCACCAGGTGTCCCGGGTGCTGGCCGGTGCGGTCCCCGAGTGCGCCGCGGACCCGTCGTGGCTGCGGGAGTGGCTCGACCGGGACGCCGAGGTCGGCACCCGCCTCGACGACCTGCTGGACGGCTGGGCCGCGCTGACCCCGCAGCACGTCGCCGGGGCCGTCGCCGACGCGCTGCCCGCCGGGGGACTGCTGTTCGTCGGGGCCTCCAACCCGATCCGGGACCTCGACCTGATGGTGCCGAGGTACGCCGTCGGCGACCGCCGGATGGTGGTGGCCAACCGGGGCCTGGCCGGCATCGACGGCACGCTCTCCAGCGCCGTGGGGGCCGCGCTCGGCCGCCCCCGGTCGACCCGGTCCCTGGCCCTGGTCGGGGACGTCACCTTCCTGCACGACCTGACCGGCCTGGTCCTGGGTCCCGCCGAGCTGCGTCCGGACCTCACCGTGGTCGTGGTCAACGACGACGGGGGCAGCATCTTCGCCCTCCTGGAGCAGGGCCGGCCCGAGCACAGGGAGGCCTTCGAGAAGGTCTTCGGGACCCCCCACGGGGTCGACCTGGCCGCGGTCTGCGCCGCGACCGGGACACCGCACACCCGGGTCACCGACCGGTCCGCCCTGGCCGCGGCCCTGCACCGGGAGCCGGTCGGCATCGACGTCGTCGAGGCGGTCGTGCGCCGGGACGACCGGCGGGCCCTGGACGCCGCGATCCGGGCACTGGTCGCGTCCTGACCGCGCGTGCCGGACACTTGTCCCGTGCATGTCGCCGTGTGGTTGGTCAGCCTGGTGGTCACGATCGTGGTCGTGAGCGCCGTCGCCCGGCGGTTGGACTTCTCCGCGCCGGTCCTGCTCGTCGCGGTCGGCGTCGTGGGGTCGTACCTCCCGGTGGTCCCCGAGTTCCGCCTCACCCCTGAGCTGGTGCTGGTCGGTCTGCTCCCCCCGCTGCTCTACAACGCGGCCCTGTCGACCAGCCTGATCGACTTCAACGCCAACCGCCGTTCGATCCTCTCGCTCTCGGTCGGCCTGGTCGCCTTCACCGCGGTCGGTGTGGCCGTGGTCGTGCACGCCGTGGTGCCGGGCCTCGACTGGCCCTCGGCCTTCGCCATCGGGGCCGTGGTCGGGCCCCCGGACGCGGTGGCCGCCACGGCGATCGCCCGCAAGATCGGCATGCCCCGCCGGCTGGTGACGATCCTCGAGGGTGAGTCGCTGCTCAACGACGCCACGGCCCTGGTGGCGCTCAACACCGCCATCCTGGCCGCCGCCGGAGCCGCCACGATCGGCGGCGTCGCCTTCGACTTCGTCCGGGCCTCGCTCGGCGGGGTGCTCTGCGGCGTCGTGGTCTACCTGGTGGTCGGCTGGGTGCGCAAGCACCTCACCGACCCGGTGATCGACACCTCGGTCTCCATCGTCACCCCGTTCATCGCCTACGTGCTGGCCGAGGAGGTGCACGCCTCGGGCGTCCTCGCCGTGGTCATCGCCGGGCTGCTGCTCGGCCACCGGGCCCCGGTCCTGCAGACCGCGTCGTCGCGGATCGCGGAGCGGCTCAACTGGCGCACCTTCTCGTTCCTGCTGGAGAACGCGGTGTTCCTGCTGATCGGCCTGCAGACCAGCTGGATCCTCGGCGAGGTGCGCGGCAGCGAGGTGCCGGTCCCGACCATCGTCTGGTCTTGCCTGGCCACCCTGGCGACCGTCGTCGTGCTGCGGATGGTGTGGGTCTTCCCGGCCCGCTACCTGATCGTCCGGCCCGGCAGCCACGGCTGCCCACGCCCCCCACGACGTACACCGCGGTGATCGGCTGGGCCGGGATGCGCGGCGTGGTCACCCTGGCCGCGGCCTTCGCCATCCCGCCCACCGCCCCGCACCGCGAGGTGCTGCTGCTGATGGCGCTGACCGTCGTCGCGGGCACCCTGACCCTGCAGGGCCTGACCCTGCCCTGGGTGGTCCGGCGCCTCAAGGTGCCCTCACCCGACCCCCGCGAGGACGCCCTGGCCCGGGCCGAGCTGCTCCAGCAGGCCACCCAGGCGGGGCTGCAGCGCCTCGACGAGATCCAGACCGAGGACGGGGAGCAGGACGACACCGTCCGCGAGATCCTCCGGGGCCGGCTGGAGCAGCGGGACTTCGCCGCCTGGGAGCAGCTCGGGCAGGACCAGACCGAGGGGGAGACCCCCAGCGAGCTGTACGCGCGGCTGCGGCTGGACATGCTCGCCGCCGAGCGGGAGCGCGTCCTGGAGCTGCGCAGCGCGGGCCGGACGCCGCACAACGTGGTCGAGGACGTGCTGGCCGCGCTCGACGTGGAGGAGTCCATGGTCGGCGCCGGGGTGGAGCGTCGCCGGCAGCTGGCCGAGCACCACGACGGGGGCGTGGTGACCCGGGCCGTGGACGAGTGCGAGCACCTGGTCGACGCGCCCGAGGTCCCCGAGGTCGAGGACCGACGCTGTGTGGACTGCCTGCGGGAGGGCACTTCCTGGGTGCACCTGCGGGTCTGCCTGTCCTGCGGCCACGTCGCGTGCTGCGACTCCTCGCCCCGACGGCACGCCTCGGCGCACTTCGCCGAGGCCCGGCACCCGGTGATGGCCTCGGCCGAGCCCGGTGAGGCGTGGCGCTGGTGCTTCGTCGACGAGACCGTGGGATGACAGGGTGAGGGCATGCGGATCACCAAGTTCGGCCATTCCTGCGTCCGGCTCTCCGAGGGCGGTCGCGACGTCGTCCTGGACCCGGGCGGCTGGTCCGAGCGCGAGGCCCTGGACGGCGTGTCGGCGGTGCTGGTCACCCACGAGCACGCCGACCACTGGACGATCGACCACCTCCGGGCCACCGACGCGCCGATCTGACCATCGAGGCCGTCGCGACCCAGATCAGGGACGCCGACCCGGCCGTGGCCGAGCGGGTCACCGTGCTCCACCCGGGCCAGGAGACCGAGGTGGCCGGCTTCGCCCTGCGCGTGGTGGGGGAGAAGCACGCGGTCATCCACCCCGAGCTGCCCTCGGTTCGACAACTCCGGCTACGTGCTCACCGCCGGGGGGACGTCGTGTCTACCACCCCGGTGACTCCTTCGAGCTGCCCGGCCAGCCCGTCGACGTCTTCTGCGGCCCGGTCTGCGCGCCCTGGGCCAAGATGTCGGAGGTCATCGACCTGGCCCGTCACGTGGGCGCCGCGCGCACCCTCGGGATCCACGACGAGATCTACAGCGCCGTCGGGCTCGACCTCGTCGACGGCCGGATGGCCGCGTCCTGGAGGCGCAGGGCGGCACGTACGCCCGCCCCGCCGCGGGCCAGGACCTCTGACCCCGTCGGCGCAGGCGCGTCAGGGCTGCAGCGCGTTGCGGACCGGGACGAACTTCGCCTGCGCCTCGGCCAGCTCGGCCGCCGGCTCGGAGCCGGCCACGATCCCGCAGCCGGCGAACAGCCGGACCGCGTCGCCCTCGAGCAGGCCCGAGCGCAGGGCCAGGCCCCACTCCCCGTCCCCGGAGGCGTCCATCCAGCCCACCGGCCCGGCGTACCGGCCGCGGTCCATGCCCTCGATCTCGCGGATCAGGGCCAGCGCCGCCGCGGTGGGCGTGCCGCCGACCGCGGCCGACGGGTGCAGGGCGGCCGCGAGCTCCAGGGCGGTGGTGTCGTCGTCGATGACGCCGGCCACGTCGGTGGCCAGGTGCATCACGTTGGGCAGGTGCAGGACGAACGGCGCCTCGGGCACGTTCATGGAGGTGCAGTGCGGGGCGAGGGCGTCGGCCACCGAGCGCACGGCGTACTCGTGCTCCTCGAGGTCCTTCGAGGACCGGGCCAGGGTCGCGGCGAGCTGGAGGTCCCGGGCGTCGTCGCCGGTCCGGCGGATCGTCCCGGCCAGCACCCGGGAGGTGACCAGGCCGCGCTCGCGGCGGACCAGCATCTCCGGGGTGGCCCCGAACAGGTCGTCGACGTGGAAGGTCCAGCAGGTCGGGTAGTCGGCGACCAGGTTGCGCAGCGGCCAGCGCACGTCGATCGGCCCGGCGCGCCCGGGCCACCAGGTCGCGGGCCAGCACGACCTTCTCGAGCTCACCGTCGTCGATGCGCCGCACCGCCTCGGCGACCACGCTCTCCCACGCCGCGCCGCTCAGCGCCCCGTCGGTGAAGTGGATCGACTCCGGCGCCCGTGCCGCGCTGGCCGGGCGCACCGCGCCCGACGTGCCGATCGCCGACGGTCCGACGTAGGTGACCCAGGCCCGGCCGTCGCGGCGACCGACGACGACCTGGGGGATCACCAGGACGCTGTCCCCGGGGTGGGCGTCGAAGGCGAAGGAGCCGAACGCGACCAGCCCGGTGCCGGGCAGGGAGACCTCGTCCCGGACGATGGCGGCGCCGGTCTGCTCGCGCCACCAGGCCGTGGCCGAGGCGAAGCGGTCGGGCCCCGACGTGCGGCACTCCGCCGCCACGCCCCAGCCGACCAGTCCGTCGCCGCGGCGTACCCACGCGGTGACGTCCGGCTCCGGGAGCAGGTCGACCAGGGCGCCGGGGTCCTCGACGGCGACGGTGCGCACGACGAGCGGCGTGGCGTCGCGCTCCGGACTGGTGCTCACGAAGGACGAGCCTACGTCCGTAACGGCCCGGAGCACGTGTGAGGTGCGACCCAGGCTGCGACCCAGGGGCCGCCTAGAGTGAGCGCCGTGACCCGAGCCGACCTGGACAAGCTGCCCGCCGACGTCGCTGCGATGTTCGACGACGTGGCCGCGCGCTACGACCTCACCAACGATGTGCTCTCGTTGGGCCAGGACCGCCGCTGGCGCACCGCGACCGTGGCCGCGGTGGACCCGCGGCCCGGTGAGACGGTGCTCGACCTCGCGGCCGGCACCGGCACCTCCAGCCAGCCCTTCGCCGACGCCGGCGCCGCGGTGGTGCCCTGCGACTTCAGCCAGGGGATGCTCGCGGTCGGCAAGCGGCCCGGCCGGGGCTGGGCTTCGTGGCCGGCGACGCGACCCGGCTGCCCTTCGCCGACGACACCTTCGACGCGGTGACGATCTCGTTCGGCCTGCGCAACATCGTCGACCCCGACGCCGGGCTGCGCGAGATGCTGCGGGTGACCCGGCCCGGCGGTCGGCTGGTGGTGTGCGAGTTCAGCTCGCCCACCTGGACGCCGTTCCGCACGGTCTACCTGGAGTACCTGATGCGGGCCCTGCCCCCGGTCGCCCGCGCGGTCTCCTCCAACCCGGACGCCTACGTCTACCTGGCCGACTCCATCCGGGCCTGGCCCGACCAGCCGGCCCTGGCCGAGCGGATCGAGGACGCCGGGTGGACCTCGGCCCGGTGGCGCAACCTGTCCGGCGGCATCGTCGCCCTGCACCACGCCCGCGCCTGAGGATGCCCGTGAACGAACCCACGACGTACTCCCTGGTCGCGACCGAGGCGCACGCGGCCGCCATCCGCGCGGAGCTGACCTCGGGGTTCTGGCGCTCGCAGCGACCCTGGGTTCTGCTCGGGGGATCTACGCCGTCCTCGCCGGCGCGGGCCTGCTCGTCGCCACTCCTGCGGTCGGCCTGGTCGGGCTGGGCGTGGCCCTGCTCGCCGGGCTGGTGCTGGTCGCCGGGTGGCCTGGCTGCTCCACCGGCGCCTGGTCCGGTCGGTCCGGTCGGCGGTCGAGCGGAGCTGGCTTCCCCGGGTCGGTGCACGAGACCGTCTTCACCGACGACGCCGTCGCCACCCGGGGACCTGTCGGGGGTGTGGAGTACCGCTACGCCCACCTCGGCGCCGTGGAGGAGCGCGGCCCGCTGGTCCTGATCCGGCCCGCCGGGGCCCGGGGAGGGCTGGTCAGTCCGCGCGAGCTCTTCCCCGACGTCGAGGTGGACCGGGTCCGTCGCGCCATCGCGGGCTCCGGGCCCCGGGTTGCGTGATGTGACCTGTGCCTCCTAGACTGCAACTGGCCGTCCTCGTGAAACTCTTCACAAACTCATCCGAGATCATCAGGGTGGCCATGGACAGGGTCCACAGACCCCCTGACGTGATCGTGAAGGAGTCCCGCCGATGAACCGGTCCACCGCCGACGACCGGCAGGCCGACGTGATCGTCGTCGGCGCCGGCCCGGCCGGCGCCAGCACGGCGTACCACCTCGCCCAGGCGGGCGTCGACGTCCTGCTGCTGGAGAAGGCGTCCTTCCCCCGCGACAAGATCTGCGGCGACGGGCTGACCCCGCGTGCGGTCCGCCAGCTGATCGCGATGGGCTTCGACCTCGACGAGCCCGGCTGGATGAAGAACCACGGTCTGCGCATCGTCGGCGCCGGCCACCGGCTCGAGCTGCCCTGGCCCGACGCTGGCCGCGTTCCCGCCGTACGGCGCGGTCCGCACCCGGATGGACCTCGACGAGCTGCTCGCCCGGCACGCCCAGAAGGCCGGCGCCCGGCTCACGGAGCGCACCTCGGTCACCGGGCCCGTGTCGACGAGCGGACCGGTCGGGTCGTCGGCGTCACCGCCAGGCCGGTCGACGACCGGGGCCGGCAGGACCGGCGACGAGTCACCTACCGCGCCCCGGTCGTGATCGCCTGCGACGGCGTCTCGGCCCGGCTGGCGATCGCCCTGGGCCTCCAGCGGCGCGAGAACCGGCCGATGGCGGTCGCGGTCCGCGCCTACTACCGGACCCCCCGCCACGACGACCCCTGGATGGAGTCGTGCCTCGAGCTCTGGGACGGCGAGCCCAACCGCAGCAACCTGCTCCCCGGCTACGGCTGGATCTTCGGGGTCGGCGACGGCACCGCCAACGTCGGCCTGGGCATCCTCAACTCCTCGGCGGCCTTCCAGAACGTCGACTACAAGGACGTCCTGCGCCGCTGGCTCTCGCACACCCCGGACGAGTGGGGCTTCCGCGAGGAGAACCTGGTCGGCCCGGTCCGCTCGGCCGCCCTGCCGATGGGCTTCAACCGCAAGCCGCACTACACCCGCGGCATGCTGCTGGTCGGCGACTCCGGCGGCATGGTCAACCCGTTCAACGGCGAAGGCATCGACTACGCGCTCGAGGCGGGCACATGGCGGCCGACGTCGTCCTCCAGGCCCTGGCCCTCCCGGAGGGTCCGCAGCGCGAGCGCGTGCTGGAGGGTTACGCTGCCGCGCTGAACGACGCGTACGGCGGCTACTTCACCCTGGGCCGGGTCTTCGCCAAGATGATCGGCAACCCGACCTTCATGAAGCAGGCCACCAAGTACGGTCTGCCCCGGGACGAAGCTGATGCGGTTCATGCTCAAGCTGATGGCCAACCTGAGCGAGCCCCGCAGGTCGGCGACGCCGGCGACCGGGTCATCAACGGGCTCAGCCAAGGCTGGCGCCGGACGCCTAGACAGACCAGCACGAACTGCTCGGACAGACGAAGACCACTCAGGAAGGGAGGGCGGGGACATGGAGCTCTACACCCCCGTGATCGCGTTGGTGATCCTCGCGGCAGGCTTCGCGATCTTCTCGCTCGTCGCGAGCGTGCTGACCGGACCCAGCGCTACAACCGGGCCAAGCTCGACTCCTACGAGTGCGGCATCGAGCCGACCCCGCAGCCCGTCGGCGGCGGTCGCTTCCCGGTGAAGTACTACATCACGGCGATGCTCTTCATCGTCTTCGACATCGAGATCATCTTCCTGTACCCCTGGGCCCTGGCTTCGACTCCATGGGCATCTTCGGTCTGGTCGAGATGGTCGTCTTCATCGGCACCGTGTTCGTCGCCTACGCCTACGTGTGGCGTCGCGGCGGGCTGGACTGGGACTGAGAGGAACAGGCATGGGCATCGAGGAGAAGCTCCCCAGCGGAGTGCTGCTGACCACCGTCGAGGGGGTGGCCGGCTACATGCGCAAGGCGTCGTTCTGGCCCGCCACCTTCGGCCTGGCCTGCTGCGCCATCGAGATGATGACGTCCGGCGGGCCGCGCTACGACCTCGCGCGCTACGGCATGGAGGTCTTCCGGGCCTCGCCGCGCCAGGCCGACCTGATGATCGTCGCCGGACGGGTGAGCCAGAAGATGGCCCCCGTGCTGCGCCAGATCTACGACCAGATGGCCGAGCCCAAGTGGGTCCTCGCGATGGGCGTCTGCGCCAGCCTCGGGCGGCATGTTCAACAACTACGCGATCGTCCAGGGCGTCGACCACGTGGTCCCGGTCGACATGTACCTCCCCGGCTGCCCGCCGCGGCCCGAGATGCTCATCGACGCCATCCTCAAGCTGCACGACCAGGTGCAGGCCACCAAGCTCGGCGCCAACCGCCTCGCGCAGATCGCCGACCTGGAGACCGAGGCCCTCAACGCGCTGCCCACCTCGGAGATGAAGGGAATGCTGCGTTGAGCGAGAGCACCAGCGGGATCCCGGAGAACGTCACCCCCGGTGCGCGAGCTCGCCGGTCCAGCCCGGCGACCTGGCGCCACGAGGTCGTCGACACCCGTGAGGGCATGCTTCGGCGTCCGCGGCAGCGGCGACACCTCCGGGTACGGCGGGCTGGTCCGCACCGTGGCCATGCCCGGCGGCACGCAGCCCCCGTACGGCGGCTGGTTCGACGAGGTCGCGCAGACCCTGTTCACCGGCCTGACCGACCTCGGGCTTCCCGACGCGGTCGAGAAGGTCGTCGTGCACCGCGGCGAGATCACCTTCTTCATCCGCCGGGCCCGGGTCCTGGAGACCGCCAGCCTGCTCCGCGACGACGCCGACGCTGCGCTTCGAGCTCTGCTCCGGCGTCAGCGGCGTGCACTACCCCGAGGACCGCGGCCGCGAGCTGCACGCGGTCTACCACCTGCTCTCGATGACCCACAACCGGCGGATCCGGCTCGAGGTCACCTGCCCCGACGCCGACCCGCACATCCCCTCGGTCGTGTCGCGTCTACCCGACCGCCGACTGGCACGAGCGCGAGACCTACGACTTCTTCGGGATCGTCTTCGACGGCCACCCCGCGCTGACCCGCATCCAGATGCCCGACGACTGGCCGGGCCACCCGC
Organism: uncultured Actinomycetota bacterium; assembly: GCA_963843825.1. Classification (GTDB taxonomy): domain Bacteria; phylum Actinomycetota; class Actinomycetes; order Propionibacteriales; family Nocardioidaceae; genus Marmoricola_A. The sequence continues at coordinate 205,718 of CAWJLZ010000013.1, read as the reverse complement.
AGCGCAAGGACTACCCGCTCGGGGGCATCCCGGTCGAGTACAAGGGCGCGACCATCCCGCCGCCCGACACCCGGAGGTCATACAACTGATGACGCACCACCACAGGACCCGTACGGCGCCTCCGAGGCGGAGACCAGCAGGGCCGCGTCTTCACCGTCACCGGGCAGGACTGGGACTCCGTCGTCGCGGGCATCGCCGACGACGGCGACGACCGCGTCGTGGTCAACATGGGCCCCCAGCACCCCTCGACGCACGGCGTGCTCCGGCTGATCCTCGAGCTCGAGGGCGAGACGGTGACCGAGGCCCGCTGCGGCATCGGCTACCTGCACACCGGCATCGAGAAGAACATGGAGTTCCGCTCCTGGACGCAGGGCGTCACGTTCTGCACCCGGATGGACTACCTCGCCCCGTTCCACAACGAGCTGACCTACTGCCTCGGCGTCGAGCGCCTGCTCGACATCGAGGACCAGATCCCCGAGAAGGCCCAGGTCATGCGGGTCCTGCTCTCCGAGCTCAACCGGATCTCCTCCCACCTCGTCGCGATCGCGACCGGCGGCATGGAGATCGGCGCGCTGACCGTGATGACCATCGGCTTCCGTGAGCGCGAGCTGGTCCTCGACCTGTTCGAGCTGATCACCGGCCTGCGGATGAACCACGCGTTCATCCGTCCCGGCGGGGTCGCCCAGGGCATGCCGCCCGGTGCGCTCGACCAGATCCGCGACTTCATCGCCCTGATGCGCAAGCGCCTGCCCGAGTACGCCGCGCTGTGCAACGCCAACCCGATCTTCAAGGGCCGCCTCGAGGACGTCGGCTACCTCGACCTCGCCGGCTGCCTGGCGCTGGGCATCACCGGACCGGTGCTCCGCTCCACCGGCTACCCCTGGGACCTGCGCAAGACCCAGCCCTACTGCGGCTACGAGGACTACGACTTCGAGGTCATCACCTGGGACACCTGCGACGCCTACGGCCGGTTCCGGATCCGGCTCGACGAGATGTGGGAGTCGCTGAGGATCGTCGAGCAGTGCGCCGACCGGCTCGAGGGCCTGGTCGGGCGCGCCGGTGATGGTCGCCGACAAGAAGATCGCCTGGCCCTGCGCAGCTCGCCGTCGGCACCGACGGCATGGGCAACAGCCTCGACCACATCAGGCACATCATGGGCGAGTCGATGGAGGCGCTGATCCACCACTTCAAGCTGGTCACCGAGGGCTTCCGGGTCCCGGCCGGCCAGGCCTACGTGCCGGTCGAGTCGCCGCGCGGCGAGCTCGGCGCGCACGTCGTCTCCGACGGCGGCACCCGGCCCTACCGGGCGCACTTCCGGGACCCGTCCTTCACCAACCTGCAGGCGACCTCGGTGATGAGCGAGGGCGGCATGGTCGCCGACGTCATCGTCGCCATCGCCTCCATCGACCCCGTGATGGGAGGAGTCGACCGGTGACCGACGTCCACGACGCGACGCGCTCGACGCGACGACGCTCGACGAGCTGCGCGAGATCGCCGCCCGCTACCCGCAGGCGCGCTCGGGGCTGCTGCCGATGCTGCACCTGGTGCAGAGCGTCGAGGGCCGCGTCACCGCGCGACGGCATCGAGGCCTGCGCCGAGATCCTCGGCATCACCGCGGCCGAGGTCGTCCGGCGTCGCGACGTTCTACACGATGTACAAGCGCCGTCCGGTCGGCGACTACCACGTCGGCGTCTGCACCAACACGCTCTGCGCGGTGATGGGCGGCGACGCGATCTTCGAGCGGCTCAAGGACCACCTCGACGTCGGCAACGACGAGACCACCGACGACGGTGAGGATCACCCTCGAGCACATCGAGTGCAACGCGGCCTGCGACTACGCCCCGGTGATGATGGTCAACTGGGAGTTCATGGACAACCAGACCCCGCAGTCGGCGACCCGCCTGGTCGACGACCTGCGCGCGGGCACGCGAGGTCCGCTCCACCCGGGGCCCGCAGTCTGCACCTGGCGCGAGGCCGAGCGCGTGCTCGCCGGCTTCAACGACGGCCTCGCCGACGAGGGCCCCGCCGCGCGGCGCCGCCGTCGCTGCTCGGGTCTCGAGATCGCCCGCGAGAACGGCTGGACCGCGCCCGGCCGGCCCACGGCCTCGGGCGACCGACGGCTCCGACCGACAGCGTCCACCCGCAGGGAGACGACAGTGACCGACATGCTGACCCCGGTGCTCTCCGACAACTGGGACGCCGACAAGCCGTGGACCCTGGCGTCCTACGAGCGCACGGCGGCTACGCCGCGCTCGCAAGGCGCTCGACGATGAAGCCCGGACGACCTGATCGCGCATGGTCAAGGACTCCGGCCTGCGCGGTCGCGGCGGCGCGGGCTTCCCCACCGGCATGAAGTGGGGCTTCATCCCGCAGGACAACCCGCAACCCGAAGTACCTCGTGGTCAACGCCGACGAGTCCGAGCCGGGCACCTGCAAGGACATCCCGCTGATGATGGCCTCGCCGCACACGCTGGTCGAGGGCGTGATCATCTCCTCGTTCGCGATCCGCGCCAGCCACGCCTTCATCTACGTCCGCGGCGAGATCCTGCACGTGGTCCGTCGGTTGCAGGCCGCGGTCGCCGAGGCGTACGCCGCCGGCCACCTCGGCACCGACATCCACGGCTCCGGCTACGACCTCGAGCTCGTCGTGCACGCCGGCGCCGGCGCCTACATCTGTGGCGAGGAGACCGCGCTGCTGGACTCCCTGGAGGGCCGTCGCGGCCAACCGCGGCTGCGCCCGCCGTTCCCGGCCGTCGCCGGGCTCTACGCCTCCCCGACCGTGATCAACAACGTCGAGTCCATCGCCTCGGTGCCCTGCATCGTGCGTCACGGCGCGGCCTGGTTCAGCTCGATGGGCACCGAGCGCAGCAAGGGCATGACGCTCTACTCGCTCTCGGGCCACGTCAAGCGCCCCGGCCAGTTCGAGGCGCCGCTGGGCATCACGCTGCGCCAGCTGCTCGACGTCGCGGGCGGCGTCCGTGAGGGCCACGAGCTGAAGTTCTGGACCCCTGGTGGCTCCTCCACCCCGATCCTGACCGCCGAGCACCTCGACGTCCCGCTGGACTACGAGGGGGTCGGCTCCGCAGGTTCGATGCTGGGCACCAAGGCCCTGCAGATCTTCGACGAGACCACCTGCGTGGTCCGTTCGGTGCTGCGCTGGACCGAGTTCTACAAGCACGAGTCCTGCGGCAAGTGCACCCCGTGCCGTGAGGGCACGTGGTGGCTGGTGCAGGTGCTGGCCCGGCTCGAGAAGGGCCAGGGGAGCGAGGCCGACCTCGAGCAGCTCCTCGACCAGTGCGACAACATCCTGGGTCGGTCGTTCTGCGCCCTGGGCGACGGCGCGACCAGCCCGATCACCTCCTCGATCCAGTACTTCCGCGAGGAGTACCTCGAGCACTTCCGGCAGGGCGGCTGCCCGTTCGACCCGGCCGCCTCCACCGTCTTCGCGACCGCAGGGGCCCGCTGATGAGCGTCTCGACGAACACCGGTGCGGTGGAGAAGACCGACCTGGTCACCCTCAGCATCGACGGCATCGAGGTCAGCGTGCCCAAGGGCACCCTGCTGATCCGCGCCGCGGAGACCGTCGGCGTCCAGATCCCGCGGTTCTGCGACCACCCGCTGCTGGCCCCGGTCGGCGCCTGCCGCCAGTGCCTGGTCGAGGTGGCGCTGCCGACCCCCGACGGCGAGCTGAAGACCATGATGGGCCCGCCCGGACGGGTCAAGCCCCAGGCCTCCTGCACGATGACGGTCACCGAGGGGATGTCGGTCAAGACCCAGCTCTCCTCGGAGATCGCCGACAAGGCCCAGCACGGCGTCATGGAGGCGCTGCTGATCAACCACCCGCTGGACTGCCCGGTCTGCGACAAGGGCGGCGAGTGCCCCCTGCAGAACCAGGCGATGACCAACGGGCGCGGCGAGACGCGGTTCGTCGAGCTCAAGCGCACCTTCCCCAAGCCGATCAACATCTCCGCCCAGGTCCTGCTGGACCGCGAGCGCTGCGTGCTCTGCGCCCGCTGCACCCGGTTCTCCGAGCAGATCGCCGGTGACCCGTTCATCGCCCTGGTCGAGCGCGGTGCCCTGCAGCAGGTCGGGATCTACGAGAAGGAGCCGTACCGCTCCAACTTCTCCGGCAACGTCATCCAGATCTGCCCGGTGGGTGCGCTGACCTCCGCGGCGTACCGCTTCCGGGCCCGTCCCTTCGACCTGATCTCCACCCCCTCGGTCGCCGAGCACGACTCCTGCGGCTCCGCGGTCCGGGTCGACCACCGCCGGGGCAAGGTCGTCCGCCGCCTCGCGGCCAACGACCCGGCGGTCAACGAGGAGTGGATCTCCGACAAGGACCGCTTCGCCTTCCACTACGCCACCGCGGCGGACCGGCTGACCCACCCGCTGGTCCGCGACGAGGACACCGGAGAGCTGCGTCCGGCCTCGTGGCCCGAGGCCTTCGTGGTCGCCGCCCGCGGTCTGGCCGCCGCCGGCGACGTCGGGGTGCTCACCGGGGGACGGTTGACCCGCGAGGACGCCTACGCGTACGCCAAGTTCGCCCGGGTGGCCCTGCACACCAACGACATCGACTTCCGGGCCCGCCCGCACGGCACCGACGCCAACCCCGGCGAGGAGGCGGCCTTCCTCGGCGCCCGCGTCGCCGGTCGTCCGCTCGGGGTCACCTACGACCAGCTCGAGCGCGCCAGCGCCGTCGTCCTGCTGGGCCTCGAGCCCGAGGAGGAGGCCGGGTCGCTCTTCCTTCGGCTGCGCAAGGTCCGCGAGCGCGTCCGGATCTTCGCCGTCGCCCCGTTCACCAGCCGCGGTCTGGACAAGCTCCACGCCACCGTGGTCCGCACCGCCCCCGGCACGGAGCCGGCCGCCATCGAGGGCCTGGCCCACGACGGTGAGCTGGCCCTGGACGGCGGCGGCGTGATCCTGGTCGGCGAGCGCCTGGCCTCGGTGCCCGGTGCGCTGACCGCGGCCGCCGACCTGGCCACCACCACCGGGGCCCGGCTGGCCTGGGTGCCCCGGCGCGCCGGTGACCGCGGCGCGCTGGACGCCGGCTGCCTGGGCGACCTGCTGCCCGGCGGGCGTCCGCTCTCCGACGCGGCGGCGCGCGTCGACGTCGGCACGGTGTGGGGTGTCGAGGTGCCCGGCGCCGCCGGCCGCGACACCGACGCGATCCTGGCCGCGGCCCGCTCCGGCGAGCTCGGCGGCCTCGTCGTGGCCGGGGTCGAGCTCGACGACCTCGCCGACCCCGCTGCGGCCCGTGCCGCGGTCGAGGCGGCCGGCTTCGTGGTCAGCCTCGAGCTGCGCGCCAGCGCGGTCACCCAGCTCGCCGACGTGGTCCTCCCGGTCGCTCCCCCCGCCGAGAAGGCCGGCAGCTTCGTCAGCTGGGAGGGCCGGGTCCGGCCCTTCGGCAAGGTCCTGGAGGAGAGCAACGCGATCGGGGACGTCCGGGCCCTGGCCGGCGTCGCGGAGGAGATGGGCCGCCCACTGGGCTTCCGCACCCCCGCGGCCGCGGCGGCCGAGCTGGACGAGTTCTCCGGCTGGGACGGTGAGCGGGCCTCCGGCCCGCAGGTCCACCCCGCGCCGGAGCCGGACGCACCGCACGGTCTGCGGCTGGCCACCTGGAAGACGATGATCGGGGACGGCCCCATGCAGGACGGCGACGCCGCTTACCACGCGAGCGGTCCGGTCCCTGCGGTCCTGGTCAGCCCCTCGCGGCTGGCCTCCCTGGGTCTCGCCGAGGGTGCACCGGTGGCCTTGACCACTGACCTCGGCCGCGTGGTGCTCCCGGTCGGCGTGGCCGACCTGGACGAGGATGTGGTCTGGGCCCCGACGGGCACGGCCGGGATCGACCTCGTCCGTGACCTCGGTGCCCGGTCCGGGTCGGTCGTCTCCGTGGAGGCCGCCCAGGCGCTGACCTCGTCCCCGCTGAGCGTGGACGCCGTGAACGGCTCGAAGGGAGTACTCCAGTGACCGCCACCTCCGTCGTGCCGTCGGTGCTGACCCGTGCCGCGGGCCTCGAGGCCTTCGGGAACGACCCGGTGTGGGTCGTCATCCTCAAGGCAGTCCTGATCTTCCTCGTGCTGGTGCTGCTGACCCTGTTCAACATCTGGGCCGAGCGCCGTGTCGTCGCGCGCATGCAGCACCGGATCGGCCCCAACATGCACGGTCCCTTCGGCCTGCTGCAGAGCCTGGCCGACGGCGTGAAGCTGGCGCTGAAGGAGGACATCACGCCGAAGGCGGCCGACAAGGTCGTGTTCATCCTGGCGCCGGTGCTCTCGGTGGTCCCGGCGTTCGTGGCCTTCTCGGTCATCCCCTTCGGGCCCGAGGTGCGGATCCCGTTCACCGACATCATCACCCCGCTCCAGCTCACCGACATGCCGGTGGCGGTGCTGTTCGTGCTGGCCATCTCCTCGATCGGCATCTACGGCATCGTGCTCGGCGGCTGGTCGTCGGGCTCGACGTACTCCCTGCTCGGCGGGCTGCGCAGCTCGGCGCAGATGATCTCCTACGAGGTCGCGATGGGCCTGGCGCTCGTCGCGGTGTTCCTCTACGCCGGCTCGATGTCGACCTCGGAGATCGTCGACGCGCAGAAGGTCTGGTACGGCCTGATCCTGGTGCCGTCCTTCGTCATCTACTGCATCGCGATGGTGGGGGAGACCAACCGGGCGCCGTTCGACCTCCCCGAGGCCGAGGGTGAGCTCGTCGGCGGGTTCCACACCGAGTACTCCTCGCTGAAGTTCGCGCTGTTCTTCCTGGCCGAGTACATCAACATGGCGACCGTCTCGGCGCTGGCGACGACCCTGTTCCTCGGCGGCTGGCGCGCCCCGCTGGCCGATCAGCCTCTGGGACGGCGCCAACGAGGGCTACTGGCCGTTCCTGTGGTTCATGGGCAAGGTCCTGTTCTTCATCTTCCTGTTCATCTGGCTGCGCGGCTCGCTGCCGCGGCTGCGCTACGACCAGTTCATGGCGTTCGGCTGGAAGCGGCTGATCCCGATCTCGCTGGGCTGGATCATCGCCGTCGCCACCATCCGGGCGGTCACCCTCGACGGCGGCCTCGACCGCCAGCACCTGCTCTTCGCCATCGGCGTCATCGCCGTGCTGATGCTGGGGCTGTTCTTCGTGGGTGCGTCCTCCGACGAGCCCGAGGAGGCGGCCGAGGACACCGAGTTCGACGCCTTCGCCGGGGGCTACCCCGTGCCGCCGATGCCCGGCCAGACCGTTTCCCCGACCGTGAGCCAGGAGAGCTGATGCCGACCCTCAAGGAACAGTTCTGGGACCCGATCGCCGGTTTCGGGGTCACCTTCCGGACGATGTTCCGCAAGGTGGTGACCGAGCAGTACCCCAAGGTCAGAAGAAGCCCACCGCGCCGCGCTTCCACGGCCGTCACCAGCTCAACCGCTGGCCCGACGGGCTGGAGAAGTGCATCGGCTGCGAGCTGTGCGCCTGGGCCTGCCCCGCCGACGCGATCTACGTCGAGGGCGCCTCGAACACCGCCGACGAGCGGTTCTCGCCGGGGGAGCGCTACGGCCGCGTCTACCAGATCAACTACCTGCGCTGCATCCTGTGCGGGCTGTGCATCGAGGCGTGCCCCACGCGCGCGCTGACGATGACCAACGAGTACGAGCTGGCCGACGACAACCGCGCCGACCTGATCTACGAGAAGAAGGACCTGCTGGCCCCGCTGCTGCCGGGCATGGAGCAGCCGCCGCACGCGATGCTGCTCGGCGACGACGACGGCGACTACTACCGCGGGAACTTCAGCGACCAAGGGAGCGACCGAGTGATCGCCTTCTGGATCCTCTCGCCGCTCATGGTGCTGGCCGCCCTCGGCATCCTGTTCGTCCGCAAGGCCGTCCACGCGGCGCTGCTGCTCGCGGTCGTGATGATCGGGCTGTCGATCCTCTACCTGGTGCAGGACGCGCCGTTCCTCTTCGCGGTGCAGATCATCGTCTACACCGGCGCGATCCTGATGCTGTTCCTCTTCGTGGTGATGCTCGTCGGCGTCGACGCCAACGACTCGCTGGTCGAGACGATCAAGGGCCAGCGGCTGATGGCCACGATCCTCGGACTGCTCTTCGGTCTCACCCTGGTCATCGGCGTCACGCAGGTCTCGGTGGGCGTGATCACCGGCCTGACCGAGGCCAACGCCCAGGGCAACGTCGTGGGACTGGCCCAGCTGGTCTTCACCAAGTACGTCTTCGCCTTCGAGGTCACCAGCGCGCTGCTGATCACCGCGGCGATGGGCGCCATGGTCCTCGCGCACCGCGAGCGCCTGGTCCCGCGGCCCACGCAGGCCGACCTCGCCCGCCAGCGCATGCAGGACTACGCCGAGCACGGCAAGCACCCCGGCCCGCTGCCCAGCCCCGGCGTGTTCGCCCGTCACAATGCCGTCGACACCCCGGCGCTGCTGCCGGACGGCTCGGTCTCCGAGGCCTCGGTCTCCCGGGTGCTCGCCGCCCGCGGCACCGTGCAGTCGGTGCCCGAGCTCGCCGACGACGTGGAGCAGATCGTCGCCGACGAGGAGTCCAGCCGATGAGCGCCACCCCCTTCCTGGTCCTGTCCGCGATCCTGTTCACCATCGGCTGCGTGGGGGTGCTGACCCGGCGCAACGCGCTCGTGGTCTTCATGTGCGTCGAGCTGATGCTCAACGCCTCGAACCTCGTCCTGGTGACCTTCTCGCGGGTGCACGGCAACCTGGACGGCCAGATCGCGGCGTTCTTCGTCATGGTCGTCGCTGCGGCCGAGGTCGTCGTCGGGCTGGCCATCATCATGACCATCTTCCGCACCCGTCGTTCGGCCTCGGTCGACGACGCCAGCCTGCTGAAGTACTGAGAGGCGTCGCATGACGATCCCGTTGACCCCTGCGCTGTCGGAAGGCGCCATCCCGGTCATCCAACCGGCGGCCGCCGACGGCGTGTTCTCGGTCCTGTGGCTGATCATCGCCCTGCCCGCGCTCGGCGCGACCGTGATCCTGCTGCTCGGCAACCGGCGCACGTCGGCCTGGGCGCACCTGCTCGGCACCGCGATGGTCGCCGGCTCGTTCCTGGTCAGCCTGCTGGCGTTCTTCACGCTGCTGGGCCGCGACGCGGCCGACCGGTCGATCGACCTGCACGTCTACACCTGGTTCCAGGCGGGATCCTTCAAGGCCGAGGCCGGGTTGCTCCTCGACCCGCTGTCCTCGCTCTTCCTGCTCCTGATCACCGGGGTCGGCACGCTGATCCACGTCTACTCCATCGGCTACATGGAGCACGACGAGCGACGGGCGCGCTTCTTCGCCTACCTCAACCTCTTCATCGCCGCGATGCTGGTGCTGGTCCTCTCCGACGGCTACCTCGGTGTCTTCCTGGGCTGGGAGGGCGTGGGCCTGGCGTCGTACCTGCTGATCGGGTTCTGGCAGCACAAGACCTCGGCCGCGGTCGCGGCCAAGAAGGCCTTCGTGGTCAACCGGGTCGGTGACATCGGGCTGGCCCTGGGCACGATGCTGACCTTCGCGACGTTCGGCACCGTCTCGTTCGCCGGCGTCTCCGAGCTCGCCGGCGGTGCCAGCAGCACGGTGCTCAACATCCTGGGCCTGCTCTTCCTGCTCGCCGCCTGCGGCAAGTCCGCGCAGGTGCCGCTGCAGTCCTGGTTGCTCGACGCGATGGAGGGCCCGACCCCGGTCTCGGCCCTGATCCACGCGGCCACGATGGTCACTGCAGGCGTCTACCTGGTGGTCCGCTCCAACTTCATCTTCGAGCGGACCGACGTCGGTCGCACCGCCGTGGTCATCGTCGGTGTCGTGACGCTGCTCTTCGGTGCGGTCATCGGGTGCGCCAAGGACGACATCAAGAAGGCCCTGGCCGGGTCGACGATGAGCCAGATCGGCTACATGATGCTGGCCGCCGGACTCGGTGTCGCCGGCTACGCCTTCGCGATCTTCCACCTGCTCACCCACGGGTTCTTCAAGGCCAACATGTTCCTCGGGGCCGGCTCGGTGATGCACGCGATGGACGACGACGTCGACATGCGGCACTACGGCGCGCTCCGCAAGGCGGTCCCGGTCACCTTCCTCACCTTCGCGATGGGCTACCTCGCGATCATCGGGTTCCCCGGCTTCGCCGGGTTCTGGTCGAAGGACAAGATCATCGAGGCCGCCTTCGGGCAGGCCTGGTGGATGGGACTGGCCGCCCTCGTCGGCGCCGGCGTCACCGCGTTCTACATGACGCGGCTGATGCTGATGACGTTCTTCGGCGAGAAGCGCTGGGCCGACGAGGTCCACCCGCACGAGTCGCCCAAGGTGATGACCGTGCCGCTGATGGTGCTGGCTGCCCTGTCCGCCCTCGGCGGGCTGCTGCTCCTGGGCGGCTGGATCACCGACTGGCTGTCCCCGGTGGTGGGCGAAGAGGTCCACCACGAGCTGCCGGTCCCGGCGATCGTGCTGACCCTGATCGTCCTGCTGACCGTCGCGGCCGGCATCGCGGTGGCCTGGTTCACCGTCGGGCGCAACGCCGTCCCGCGCGTGGCGCCGGCGAAGGTCAGCTTCGTGACCCGCGCCGCCCGTGCCGACCTGTACGGCGACGCCCTGAACGAGGAGCTGCTGATGCGCCCGGGCGCCACCATGGTCGACGCGATGGCCGCCTTCGACGACGACGTCATCGACGGCGCCGTGGACGGGAGCGGTTACGCTTCCGCGGGCCTCTCCGGGGTCTTCCGACGGCTGCAGACCGGCTACGTCCGCAGCTACGCCCTGTCCGTGTTCGCCGGCGCCCTCGTCGTCGTCGTCGCTCTCCTGGCGGTGAACCTCGCATGACCATTCCCTGGCTGACGATCAGCCTCCTCCTTCCCCTCGTGGGTGCGGTGGCGGTGATGCTCGTCCCGAGGCGCCCGGAGGGTGACCTCCCGCAGAAGGTCGCGCTCGGCGTCTCGGTGCTCACCCTGGCCGTCGTGCTGGGGGTCGCCCTCGGCTTCGACACCGGTGCTCCCGGTTTCCAGTACGCCGAGGTGCACACCTGGATCGCTGCCTTCGGGGCGTCGTACGCGCTGGGGGTCGACGGGATCGGCCTGACCCTGCTGCTGCTGACCGTGATCCTCACCCCGGTGGTGATCCTGGCCTCGTGGCGCGACGCCGACCACGGCCGCTGGTCGGTCAACTCCTTCTTCGCCTGGATGCTGGCCCTGGAGGGCCTGGCCATCGGGGTGTTCGCGGCCACCGACGTGTTCTTGTTCTACATCCTGTTCGAGGCGACCCTGTTCCCGATCTACTTCCTGATCGGCGGCTTCGGCGGCCCGCGCCGTAACTACGCCGCGGTCAAGTTCCTGGTGTTCTCGCTGCTCGGCGGACTGATCATGCTCGCCTCGGTGATCGGGATCTACGTGGTGTCCTCGGCCTCGGACGGCGGGCCGACGTACCTGCTCAGCGACCTGGCCCCGATCCTGGAGAACGTCAGCACCGGCAGCGGCCGCTGGCTCTTCGCAGGCTTCTTCATCGCGTTCGCCATGAAGGCCCCGATGTTCCCGGTGCACACCTGGTTGCCCGACGCCGCCGACGAGGCCACGCCCGGCACCTCGGTGCTGCTGGTCAGCATCCTGGACAAGATCGGCACCTTCGGGATGATCCGGTTCTGCCTGGGCCTGTTCCCCGAGGCCTCCACCTGGGCCACCCCGGTCGTCCTGGTGCTGGCCGTGATCAGCATCCTGTACGGCGGCCTGGTCGCGATCGGGCAGCGCACCATCCCGCGCCTGATCGCCTACACCTCGGTCTCGCACTTCGGCTTCATCGTGCTGGGCATCTTCGTGATGAACAGCCAGGGCCAGACCGGCGCGATGCTGTACATGTTCAACCACGGCCTGTCGACCGGGGTGCTGTTCCTGGTCACCGGCTTCCTGATCGCCCGCCGGGGCTCGCGGCGGATCGACGACTTCGGCGGCGTCCAGAAGGTCGCGCCGGTCCTGGCCGGGATCTTCCTGGTCGGCGGTCTGTCGTCGCTCTCGCTGCCCGGTCTCTCGCCGTTCGTCTCGGAGTTCCTGGTGATGGTGGGCGCCTTCGTCCACAACTGGTGGTACGCGGTGTTCGCGGTGCTCGGCATCGTCATCGCTGCGCTCTACATCCTGCTCATGTACCAACGCACCATGACCGGGCCGGTCCGGCCCGAGGTGGCCTCGATGCCGGACCTGAACCGCCGCGAGATCGCGGCCATGGCGCCCCTGCTGGCGCTGATCATCGGCTTCGGGTTCTTCCCCCGGCCGCTGACCGCGATCATCGAGCCCGCCGTGCAGAGCACGCTCACCCACGTCGGCGTCACGGACCCCGCCCCGAGCGTCTCGCCGTCCGACGTGCCCGCCGCTGACCAGGAGGCCAGCAAGTGACCGACTTCCAGGCACCGCACATCGAGTACGGCACCCTGTCGCCGCTGCTGCTGATCTTCGCCGTCTCGCTCCTCGGCGTGCTGGTCGAGGCCTTCGTGGCCCGACGCCGGCGCTACGTCGTGCAGTCGGTGCTGGCGCTGGTCGGCATCGCGGCCGCCTTCGCGGCCGACGTCGTCGTGGCCACCGGCCTGACCGACCGGGCCGACGGGGCGGCCCGCGGGTCGATCGTCGCCGAGGGTGCGATCGCCGTCGACGGCCCGACGGTCTTCCTGTGGGGCACCCTGCTCCTGCTCTCGTTCGTGAGCGTTCTGCTCTTCGCCGAGCGGCACCTCGACGGTGGGGTGACCGCCTTCGCCGGTCAGGCCGCGGCGCTGCCCGGCACCGAGGCCGAGCGCCAGGCCTCGACCCGGGGCCTGGAGCACACCGAGGTCTTCCCGCTGATGATGTTCGCGGTCGGCGGGATGATGCTCTTCCCGGCCTCCAACGACCTGCTCACCATGTTCGTCGCGCTCGAGGTGCTGTCGCTGCCGCTGTACCTGCTCTGCGGCTTGGCGCGTCGTCGCCGCCTGCTGAGCCAGGAGGCGGCGATGAAGTACTTCATGCTCGGCGCCTTCAGCTCCGGCTTCTTCATCTACGGCCTGGCCCTGGTCTACGGCTACGCCGGGTCGACCAACCTGGCGCTGGTCTCCGAGGCGATCTCGGGCCGGATCGGCTCCGAGGGCCTGCTGCTGGGCGGCATCGCCCTGCTCGCGGTCGGCATGCTGTTCAAGGTCGGCGCGGCTCCGTTCCACAACTGGACGCCGGACGTCTACCAGGGCGCCCCGACCGCGGTCACCGGCTTCATGGCCGCGTGCACCAAGATCGCGGCCTTCGGCGCGCTGCTGCGGCTGTTCTACGTCGCCTTCGGGTCGGCCCAGCGCGACTGGGTGCCGATGATCTGGATCGTGGCGATCCTGACCATGGTGATCGGGTCGTTCGTAGCCCTGTCGCAGACCGACATCAAACGCATGCTGGCCTACTCCTCCATCGCCCACGCCGGCTTCCTGCTGGTCGGCTTCGTCGGCCTGCACCAGGTGCGGGCCGGGGGGTCGGAGATCTCCTCGCTGCAGGCGGTGCTGTTCTACCTGGTCACCTACGGCTTCACCACCGTCGGCGCCTTCGCCGTGGTCACCCTGGTCCGCGATGCCGGCGGCGAGGTCAACAACCTGTCCCGGTGGGCCGGCCTGGGCAAGGAGTCCCCGCTGGTGGCCGGGGTCTTCGCCTTCTTCCTGCTGGCCATGGCCGGCATCCCGCTGACCAGCGGCTTCACCGGCAAGTGGGCGGTGTTCACGTCTGCGGCGCAGGGCGGTGCCTGGCCGCTGGTCGTGATCGCGGTGCTGCTCAGTGCCGTCGCCGCGTTCTTCTACCTGCGGGTGATCGTGCTGATGTACTTCACCGACCCGATCGGGGACGGCCCGACCGTCGCGATGCCCAGCATCCTGACCAGCATCGTGATCGCCGTCGGCTTCGCCGCGACCCTGGTCCTGGGGATCATCCCCGGGCCCGTGCTGGACCTGGCCGCCTCCGCGGGCCAGTTCGTCCGGTGAGCGATCCCGAGGCCTCGTCCCTGGCGCTGCCCGTCCTGGACGAGGTGCTGGCCGAGCGTCTTCGCGCGCGGCTGGGCGAGGTGGAGCTGCGCCTGGACCGGGAGGTCCACTCCGAGGCGCCGTTCATCACCGAGGCCTGCCGGCACCTGCTGCAGGCGGGGGGCAAGAGGTTCCGGCCGCTGCTGGTGCTGCTCGCCGCCGAGGTGGCCGACGCCGACGCCGACGGGGTCCTGACGGCGGCGTGCGTGGTCGAGCTGACCCACCTGGCCTCGCTCTACCACGACGACGTCATGGACGAGGCGGAGCTGCGTCGCGGCGCCGACTCGGCCAACGCGCGGTGGGACAACCACGTCGCGATCCTGGCCGGCGACTGGTTGTTCTCCAAGTCCTCCGAGCTGACCTCCTCCCTGGGAGCTGAGGCGGTCCGGATCCAGGCCCACACCTTCAGTCGCCTCGTGGAGGGCCAGATCCTCGAGACCCAGCCCCCGGTGCCCGGGGGGACGCGCTGGCGCACTACCTGCGGGTGGTCGCGGGCAAGACCGGCTCGCTGATCGCGACGTCGGCGCGGTACGGCGCCCTCTTCGCCGGAGCCCCGGCCGAGGTGGTCCGGGCGCTGACCGAGTACGGCGAGAAGGTGGGCACGGCCTTCCAGCTCTCCGACGACATCCTCGACGTCTCCAGCGACAGCGACGAGTCGGGCAAGACCCCCGGCACGGACCTGCGCGAGGGCGTGCTGACCCTTCCCTCGCTCTTCGCGCTGCGCTCGACCGACCCGGCCGACGCGCGCCTGCGGGAGCTGCTGGCCGGCCCGGTGACCGACGACGCGGAGCACGCCGAGGCGCTCGCCCTGCTCCGGGCCCACCCGGCGATGGACGCTGCGCGCGCCTACGTGCTCGACCTGGCCCACGAGGCGGCCGGGGTGCTCGGGCCGCTGCCGGAGGGCCCGGTCAAGGAGGCGCTGGTCACCTTCGCCGACCTGATCGCCACCCGGACGGCCTGACTCACACGACCGTGGCGGCCAGCTCGCGTCGTTCCGCCCGACGGCCGCGGACCGAGGCGACGGTGAACAGGGCCAGGGCCAGCCAGATGAGCACGAACCCGATCCACCGCGTGGGGGGCATCGGCTCGCCCAGGACGGCGACGCCGAGCACGAACTGCAACGACGGGGTGAGGTACTGCAGCAGGCCCAGCGTGGTCAGGGAGACCCGGGAGGCGGCCGCGCCGAAGCAGAGCAGCGGCACCGCGGTGACCAGCCCGCTGCTGACCAGCAGCGCGACGTGGCCCGGACCGTGCGTGGTGAAGCCGCCGTCCCCGTGCACGTCGAGGACCACGAGGTAGCCCAGCGCCACCGGCAGCAGCACCAGGGTCTCCACGGTCAGCCCCTCGACCGCGCCCACCCCGACGGTCTTCTTGATCAGGCCGTAGGTCCCGAAGGACACCGCCAGGGCCAGGGCGATCCACGGGGGGCGTCCGTAGTCCACGGTCAGGGCCAGCACCGCGACGGCGGCCAGGCCTAGCGCGCCCCACTGCAGGCGCGCCAGGCGCTCACCGAGGACGAAGACCCCCAGCAGGACGGTGACCAGCGGGTTGATGAAGTAACCCAGGCTGGTCTCGACGACGTGGTGGTTGTTGACCCCCCAGATGTACAGCCCCCAGTTGATCCCGATCATCACGCCCGCCCCGGTCATCAGGGCCAGCCGGCGGGGGGAGCGGAGCACGGCGAGGAGCTGGCTGCGCCGGCGCACGACCGTCACGAGGACGACCATCACGACCGCCGACCACACCACCCGGTGGGCGAGGAGCTCGACGGCTCCGGCCGGCTCCAGCAGCGGCCAGTACAACGGGAACAGGCCCCAGATGCCGTAGGCGGCGACTCCCAGGAGGAGACCCGCCTTCCGCTCGTTCACCGCCCGAACCTAGCCGACCCGGCCAAGGGGGATTTCTGGGGGTCTGGGCCCCTGGGCCCCCTGCCGGCCCCGCGTGGGGGCCCTGGGACCCCTCGGGGGACCGTGCGGATCGTCTAAGGTCTCCCCCATGCGAAAATCCAAGACTCTCGGGCTGATGATCGCCCTTGCCACGACCGGGCTCCTGTCCGGTCTCCTCGTCATCTCCCCGGCCTCGGCCGCGGCCGTCCCCGCCGACACCTCGGTGAAGACCAAGAAGAGCTTCGGCCTCGGGATGTACAACGACGGCATCGACGTCCCCTCCGCGCCGCGCCGCGACGTCGTCCAGCTCGGTGGCATGATCACCGACACCGCCACCCAGGCTCCGCTGGCCGGGGTCGTGCTGAAGCTGGAGCGCAAGCTGGCCGGCAAGAGCTCGTTCCAGCAGGTCGACTACGGCACCACCGACAGCAACGGCCAGCTCGTCCTGTCCCAGGACCTGAAGGCCAACGCCAAGTACCGGTTCATCTTCTCCGGCAACACCGAGCACGCCGCGGCCAAGGCCGCCGCGGTGAAGGTCAAGGTGATGCACGACCTCAACGCGCAGCTGGTGAGCAAGGGCACCGTGACCCACAAGAAGGCCTGGCTCAAGGGCAAGGTCCGGCCCGACTGGGCGGGCAAGAAGGTCTTCTGGCAGAAGAAGGCCTGCGGCAAGTGCTCCTTCAAGACCGTCGCCAAGCAGAAGGCGGGCAAGAACGGCTCCTGGAAGTTCCGGGCGCAGTTCCCCCGGGTCGGCCACACGTTCAAGTTCCGCGCCAAGCTGAAGAAGAGCAACTCCTTCGTGACCAGCTACAGCGCGGTCCTGAAGACCACCCGGACCCGTTTGCGTCCGGTGGACGGGCGCACCGTCCTGCGCTGATCCCTCCGACCTGGGCTCAGACGACGGTCCAGGTGTCCCCGCCGCCGAGCAACCCGGCCAGCGCCGCCTGCGGGTCGGTGGTGCCCTGGCGGGCGGTGGACACCTGGGCCCGGGCCTGGTCGTCGTAGGTCGAGCGGTCGACCTGGCGGAAGATGCCGATCGGGGCCTGGTGCAGGTAGCCCGCGTCGGTGAGCCGGGACAGCGCGAAAGCGGTGCTCGGGTCCTCGGCGTGGGCGTCGTGGACCAGCAGGTCGGCCTCGGAGATCCCGTCCTGGCCCAGGGTGACCACCCTCACCCCGCCGGTGGCGGGATCTCTCATGACCCCCCGCGTGGGGTGGCCGTCGGCGTCGGGGACGCCGAAGGTGACCGGCCGGCCGTGGGTGAGGTTGATGATCGCGTTGGCGGCCTCGGAGTCCTTGGCGCCCTTGATGGCGTCGAAGGCGCCATCGTTGAAGATCGGGCAGTTCTGGTAGATCTCGACCAGCGCGGTGCCGCGGTGCGCGGCGGCGGCGGACAGCACCTCGGTGAGGTGCTTGCGGTCGGAGTCGATGGTCCGGGCCACGAAGGTCGCCTCGGCCCCCAGGGCGAGCGAGACCGGGTTGAACGGGTGGTCGACCGAGCCCATCGGGGTGGACTTGGTGACCTTGCCGACCTCGGAGGTGGGGGAGTACTGGCCCTTGGTCAGGCCGTAGATCCGGTTGTTGAACAGCAGGATCGTCATGTTCACGTTGCGGCGCATGGCGTGGATCAGGTGGTTGCCGCCGATCGACAGTGCGTCGCCGTCACCGGTCACCACCCACACCGACAGGTCCTCGCGGGCGGTGGCGATGCCGGTGGCGATGGCCGGGGCGCGCCCGTGGATGGAGTGCATGCCGTAGGTGTCGAGGTAGTACGGGAACCGGCTGGAGCAGCCGATGCCGGAGACGAAGACGATGTTCTCCCGACGCAGGCCCAGGGTGGGCAGGAAGCTCTGGACCGAGGCCAGGACGGCGTAGTCGCCGCAGCCGGGGCACCAGCGGACCTCCTGGTCGGAGGTGTACTCCTTGCGGTTCTGGGGGGCGTCGTTGGTCGGGACGCCGGTGAGCCCGGGGAACGGCAGCTCGGTCGTGGTCATCGGGTGCTCTCCTCGGAGACGGGTGCGGGTTCGTTCTGGGACTCGGCGGACTCCACCAGGGCGGTGATCGCCTCGGCGAGCTCGGCGGCCTTCAGTGGCATGCCGTTGACCTGGTTGTAGCCGACCGCGTCGACCAGGTAGCGGCCGCGGACGAGCAGGGCCAGCTGGCCGAGGTTCATCTCGGGGATGAGCACCTTGTCGTAGCCCTTGACGATCTCGCCGAGGTCGGAGGGGAACGGGTTGAGGTGGCGCAGGTGGACCTGGGCGACCTTGAGGCCGGCGGTGCGGACGCGTCGGCAGCCGGCGCCGATCGGGCCGTACGTCGAGCCCCAGCCCAGGACCAGCACCTTGGCCTCGCCGGAGGGGTCGTCGACGACGAGCGGGGGCAGGGAGTCCGCGATCCGGTCGATCTTGGCCTGGCGGGTGCGGACCATCAGGTCGTGGTTGGCCGGGTCGTAGGAGATGTTCCCGTGCCCGTCGCCCTTCTCCAGGCCCCCGATCCGGTGCTCGAGGCCGGCGGTACCGGGGACGGCCCAGGGACGCGCGAGGGTGTCGGGGTCACGCAGGTAGGGCCAGAACTCCTCGACGGTGTTGCCCTTGGCGTCGGTCCCGGTGTGGTTGGGCTCGGTGGCGAAGCCGGGATCGATCGCGGGCAGGTCGGCCACGTCGGGGATCTTCCAGGGCTCGGAGCCGTTGGCCAGGTACCCGTCGGAGAGCAGGATCACCGGGGTGCGGTAGGTCACCGCGATCCGGGTGGCCTCCACCGCGGCGTCGAAGCAGTCGCCCGGGGACTGGGGGGCCACGATCGGGACAGGAGCCTCGCCGTTGCGCCCGAACATCGCCTGGAGCAGGTCGGCCTGCTCGGTCTTGGTGGGCAGGCCGGTCGAGGGTCCACCGCGCTGGACGTCGACGACGATCAGCGGCAGCTCGGTCATCACGGCCAGCCCGACGGTCTCCGACTTCAGCGCCACACCGGGTCCGGAGGTGCTGGTCACGCCCAGCGACCCGGCGAAGGACGCACCGAGCGCCGCGCCGATGCCCGCGATCTCGTCCTCGGCCTGGAAGGTCGTGACGTTGAAGCGCTTGTGCTTGCTGAGCTCGTGGAGGATGTCGGAGGCCGGGGTGATCGGGTAGGTGCCCAGGAAGAGCGGCAGCCGTGACTGCACTGCACCGGCCACCAGGCCGTAGGCCAGGGCCAGGTTGCCGGTGATGTTGCGGTAGGTGCCGGCCGCCATCGGGGCGGGCTTGATCTCGTACTGGACGACGAAGGCCTCGGTGGTCTCGCCGTAGTTGTAGCCCGCGGCGAAGGCCGCGACGTTGGCGTCGCGGATGTCGGGGACCTTGGCGAAGCGGCGTTCCAGGAAGGTCACCGTGGACTCGGTGGGCCGGCCGTACATCCAGGAGACCAGGCCCAGGGCGAACATGTTCTTGGCGCGGGCGGCGTCCTTGCGCGACAGGCCGAACCTCTTGACCGCCTCGACGGTGATGCCGGTCAGGTCGACCGAGTGCAGGGCGAACTCGTCGAGCGCGTCGGTCTCCAGCGGGTTCTCGGTGTAGCCGGCCTTGGCCAGGTTGCGGGCGGTGAAGTCGTGGGAGTCGACGATCACGGTCGCGCCCTTGGGCAGGTCGCCGAGGTTGGCCCGCAGGGCGGCCGGGTTCATCGCCACCAGCACGTCGGGGCGGTCACCGGGGGTGAGGATGTCGTGGTCGGCGAAGTGCACCTGGAACGACGACACACCGGGCAGGGTGCCCTGGGGGGCGCGGATCTCGGCGGGGAAGTTGGGCAGGGTCGAGAGGTCGTTGCCGAACGACGCGGTCTCCTGGGTGAACCTGTCACCGGTCAGCTGCATGCCGTCCCCGGAGTCCCCTGCGAACCGGATGATGACCCGGTCCAGCTGCTTGACCTGCTTGGCCACGCTGTCGCCCTTCTCTCGGAGGGGGCGTGGTTCGCGGCAGCGAGCGCCCCGATCCTCGATCCTACGACCCCGGCGCCGCCGAGCCCGGTTCCCGTCCGGATGGCGGGGGTGTGACCCGACGCGCACGACTTTTGTCTTTCGACGGCGCGGAAGTGCGCTATCTTCTCTTCTAAGTCGAGTAACTTACTCACCTAACCAAACATTGCCCGTCCCACCCGACGAAGGAACCACGTCTCATGAACCTCCAGACCAAGGCCGCTGCGGCCCTCGCGGTCGCCGGCCTCCTGTCCCTCACCGCCTGCGGAGGTGGCGCCTCGGGCGCCTCCGCCGACGGCTCGGAGCTCAACGTGGTGGGCTACTCGGTCCTCCAGGAGGCCAACAAGGGCGTCATCTCCGCCTTCCAGGCCACCGACGCGGGCCAGGGAGTCACCTTCAAGGAGTCCTACGGCGCGTCCGGCGACCAGAGCCGCAGCGTCGAGGCCGGTCAGGCCGCCGACCTGGTGCACTTCTCCCTCGAGCCCGACATCACCCGCCTGGTCGACGCGGGCCTGGTCGACAAGGCCTGGAAGGACAACGCCACCAAGGGCATCTGCACCACCTCGGTGGTCTCCATGGTGGTCCGCACCGGCAACCCCAAGGGCATCGACAGCTGGGACGACCTGACCAAGCCCGGCGTGGGGATCATCACCCCCAACCCGGCCTCGTCCGGCTCGGCGAAGTGGAACCTGCTGGCGGCGTACGGCAGCGTGCTGGCCGACGGCGGCTCCGACGCGGACGCCCAGTCCTACATGAAGGACTTCTTCGCCAACACCGTCGCGCTGCCCGACAGCGGTCGTGACGCCACCACCGCCTTCCAGAGCGGCAACGGCGACGTCCTGCTGTCCTACGAGAACGAGGCCATCCTGGCCCGCCAGGGCGGTGCGGACTTCGACTACGTCGTGCCGGACACCACGCTGCTCATCGAGAACCCGTGCGCGGTGACCACCGACGCACCGGACACCGCGCAGGCGTTCGAGGACTTCCAGAAGAGCGACGCGGGCCAGAAGCTGTACGCCGAGACGGGCTACCGCCCCCTGTCGGACATCAGCGGCCTGACGGTCAAGGGCGCCAACGACGAGGCCGACCCGTTCCCGGTGCCGAGCACCCTGCAGACCATCGACAAGGACTTCGGGGGCTGGGACACCGCCAACACCACGTTCTTCGACGAGAACGACGGCATCCTGACCAAGCTCCAGGCCGAGGCCGGGCAGTAGCCATGGCTCTCACCACCACGGTCGAGGTCGGGCGGCCGGTGCGCAGGCGCCGGTCGGCCCGGCCGCGGGCCCTGACCCGCGGGTCAGGCGTGGGGCTCGGCGTGGCCATGACCTGGTTCAGCCTGCTCGTGCTGATCCCGCTGGCCGCCGTCGTCGTCAAGGCCGCCGGCGGCGGCTGGGACACCTACGTCCAGACGCTGACCAACGGACAGACCTTCCACGCCCTCAAGCTCACGGTGACCACCTCGCTGATCGTCACCGCGGTCAACATGGTGATGGGCACGCTCATCGCCTGGGTCCTCGTGCGGGACCGGTTCTGGGGCAAGCGGGTCCTCGACGTCGTCATCGACATCCCCTTCGCCCTGCCCACGATCGTGGCCGGGCTGGTGCTGCTGTCCCTGTACGGACCGCAGAGCCCGCTCGGGGTGGACGTCGCGAACTCGCAGAAGGCGGTCTTCCTGGCCCTGGCCTTCGTGACCCTGCCGTTCATCGTGCGGACCGTGCAGCCGGTGCTCGAGGAGATGGACCTCGACGTCGAGGAGGCCGCGGCCTCGCTCGGGGCGAGCCGGGTCACCACGCTGCGCCGGATCGTCCTGCCCACGCTCGTCCCGGCGATCTTCGCCGGCGCGGCGCTGTCCTTCGCCCGGGGGATCAGCGAGTACGGCTCGCTGGTGCTGCTCTCGGGCAACCTGCCCAACCGGACCGAGGTGGTCTCGGTCCGGGTGCTCACCTACCTCGAGGGTGGCAACCCGGCCGCCGCGGCGGCCGTGGCCACCGTGATGCTCGTGGTCGCGCTGCTCGCGATCGTGGCCCTCGACGTGATCCAGAGAAGGGTGGCCCGCCGTGGCTAGCTCCGCCCTGACCACCCGCCCGAACCCGGGCGTGAAGTGGGGCCTGCGGGTCCTGGTGGTGACCTACCTGTTCCTGCTCGTGGCCTGGCCGACCTCGCTGGTGGTCAAGAACACCTTCGCCCACGGCCTCGAGGGTCTGGCCACGGCCCTGTCGGACCCCGACGTCACCCACGCGCTGCAGCTGACCGGGATCGTCGCGATCTGCGCGGTGCTGATCAACCTGGTGTTCGGGGTGGGGGTCTCGCTCCTGCTGGTCCGGTTCGACTTCCCGGGCAAGCGGCTGCTCTCGGCGATGATCGACGTGCCGTTGTCGGTCTCCCCGGTCGTGGTCGGCCTGGCTCTGGTCCTGGTCTACAACCCGCGCTTCGGCTGGTTCGGCCCGGCGCTGGACGCCCGGGGGATCCAGGTCATCTTCGCCACCCCGGGGATGATCATGGCCACCTGCTTCGTGGCCCTGCCCCTGGTCATCCGGGAGGTGGTGCCGGTGCTCCAGGAGATCGGCGACGACCAGGAGCAGGCCGCCCGCAGCCTCGGCGCGAACAGTCGCCAGACCTTCTGGCGGATCACGCTGCCGAGCATCAAGTGGGCCCTGGTGTACGGCGTGGTGCTGAGCCTGGCCCGCTCGCTGGGTGAGTTCGGCGCCGTCAAGGTGGTCTCGGGCAACGTCATCGGCGACACCCAGACCGCCACGCTGCTGGTGCAGCAGAAGTACCAGAACTTCCAGCAGGAGACGGCGTACTCCATCGCCTTCCTGCTCGCTTTCGTGTCCGTGGTGTGCATCGTCGTGGTGTCCCTGCTGCGTCCCAAGGAGGACAGATGAGTATCGAGATCGCCGGCATCGGCAAGAGGTTCGGCGACTTCGTCGCGCTGGACGACGTGTCCGTGAACATCCCCACCGGGCAGCTGACCGCGCTGCTCGGCCCGAGCGGTGGCGGCAAGTCCACGCTGCTGCGGATCATCGCCGGGCTGGAGTCGGCCGACCAGGGGACGATCACCATCGAGGGCACCGAGTCGACGCACCTGCCTCCGCAGAAGCGCAACGTGGGCTTCGTCTTCCAGCACTACGCGGCCTTCAAGCACATGTCGGTGGCCAAGAACGTCGCCTTCGGCCTCGAGATCCGCAAGCGTCCCCGGGCCGAGGTCACGCGGCGCGTGGAGGAGCTGCTCGAGCTGGTGCACCTGAGCCAGTTCGGTCACCGGCTCCCGGCGCAGCTGTCGGGCGGTCAGCGCCAGCGGATGGCGCTGGCCCGGGCGCTCGCGGTCGAGCCGACCGTGCTGCTGCTCGACGAGCCCTTCGGCGCGCTCGACGCCAAGGTGCGCAAGGAGCTGCGGGACTGGCTGCGTCGGCTGCACGACGAGGTGCACGTCACGACGGTGTTCGTGACCCACGACCAGGAGGAGGCCCTCGAGGTCGCCGACCAGATCGTGGTGATCAACGAGGGCCGGATCGAGCAGATCGGCACGCCCGACCAGCTCTACGACCAGCCCGCCAACGACTTCGTGATGTCGTTCCTGGGTCCGGTGACCACGCTGGGCGGCCACCTGGTCCGTCCCCACGACATCGACCTGAGCGACCAGGACCACCTGCTCGGCTCCGTGCCCGGGGTGATCACCCGGATGGTCCGGGTCGGCTTCGAGGTGCGGCTGTCGGTCCGGACCGACTCCGAGCCCGACGTCCTGGTGACGATGACGCGGACCCACGCCCGTGGTCTCGAGGTCGGCTCCAAGGTGTGGCTGCTGCCCGCCAAGGGAGCGCTGACGGTCCCGCTGATGGCCAAGGTGAGCTGACCCGACCGGGCGGTCCTAGGCTGGGCCCGTGAGCACCCACGAGCCCAGCCCCACCCGGGAACCGGGGCGGGTGAGCGTCACCACCGACCGGTCCTGGTCGCTGTGGCTCTTCGACGTCGGCCTCGCCTGCTGTGCGGTCGAGTTCGTGGCGGCCTCCCTCGACCTGGCCGCGGTCGAGGCGATGAGCCTGGAGCCGCACGCCGGCACCCCGGAACGCGCCGACGTGCTGGTCATCTCGGGCACGGTCACCGACAAGATGGCCCCCGCCGTACGCCGGGTGTGGGAGCGGATGCCCGAGCCCAGGCACGTGATCTCCTTCGGGTCCTGCGCCAACTCCGGCGGGCCGTACTGGGACTCCTACTGCGTGACCAAGGGGGTCGACCAGGTCGTCCCGGTGGACCTCTACATCCCCGGCTGCCCGCCGCGCCCCGAGACGCTCTTCGACGGCCTCCAGCGGCTCGACGCCCTGCTGGCCGGGCGAGGACCGCGGTGAACCTCGACGCGCTGCTCGCCGCCGTGCCCGACGCGGTGACCGAGACGGGGTTCGGGCCGGTCTCGGTCGACGTCCCCGCGGCGCGCTGGGCGAGGTCCGTCACCTGTGCCCGCGACGACCTGGGCTGCGCCTTCTTCGACTTCCTCAGCGCCGTCGACGAGGGGGAGTCGCTGCGGGTGGTCTGCCACGTCGTCCGCCCCGAGCCGTTCGGGCACCTGGTGCTGAGGACCAGCGTCCCGGTGACAGAGCCGGTGCTGGCCTCGGTCGCCGAGGTGTACGCCGGCGCCGCCTGGCACGAGCGGGAGACCGCCGAGATGTTCGGCGTCCGTTTCGTGACCGGCGCCGGGGTGGAGCTGGCCCAGGAGCCGCTCCTGCTCCCGCCGGGGTTCGAGGGTCACCCGCTGCGCAAGGAGTTCGCGCTGCAGGCCCGGCTCGACCGGCCCTGGCCCGGCGACAAGGAGCCTGGTGACCGTGGCTGAGACACCACCCGGCCCCCTGCCCTCGCGGAGCCGCGGGGTGATCGCGCTGGTCGAGGCCAACTGCACGGTGTGCATGGCCTGCGCCCGCGAGTGTCCGGCCTGGTGCATCGAGATCGACTCCCACAAGGAGGTCACGCCGGCCGCGGGTCAGGGCGGTCGGGACCGCTCGCGCAACGTGCTCGACCGCTTCGCGATCGACTGGGCGGTCTGCATGTACTGCTCGATCTGCATCGAGGTCTGTCCGTTCGACGCCCTGCTGTGGTCCCCGGAGTACGCCTACGCCGAGGGCGACCTGCGCGACCTGGTGCACGAGAAGGAGCGGCTCGGCGGCTGGGCGGCCTCGGTGCCGCCGCCGCCCGCCCCCGACGAGAAGGCCGCGACGGCCAAGGAGGTCGCCGCGGCCCAGCGGGCGGCCGGTCGTCCCCCGCGCCGCTCCGGGTGAGGGCTCAGTACCCCGACGGCACGATCGCGGAGATCAGGGTGCCGTCGCCTCGTACCGTCCCGGCCGGGTTCATCGGCTCGCCCTCGATGATCGGTCCCTGGTGGTCCAGCGCGACGACGGCGGGCTTTCCCTCGCGCACCTCGACCTCGGTGCCGCGCACGTTGAAGGTCAACGGTCCCGGCCCGTCCTCCACGGTCAGCGAGACGCTGTCGGTGGCCACGGTGATCCGGACCCGCGTGTCCTTGAGGGTGAGCCGGTAGGTGAGCGAGTCCCACTCCTGCGGCAGCCGCGGATCGATGCACCACTGGCCCGCGCCGAGGTCACGGAAGCCGCCGAACCCGGAGGCCAGGGCGCTCCACACCCCGCCCGTGGAGGCGACGTGGACGCCGTCGGCGGTGTTGGCGTGCCGGTCGGCGAGGTCGACGAAGAGGGCGGAGAGGAAGTAGCGCAGCGAGAGGTCCTGGTAGCCGACCTCGGCCGCGATGATCGACTGCACGACCGCGGAGAGCGTCGAGTCCCCGGTGGTGATCGGGTCGTAGTACTCGAAGTCGGCGCGCTTCTGCTCCAGGGTGAAGTCCTCGCCCTGGAGGAAGAGCGCGAGCACGACGTCGGCCTGCTTGAGCACCTGGAACCGGTAGATCACCAGCGGGTGGTAGTTCAGCAGCAGCGGGCGGTTCGACATCGGGGTGTTGCTCAGGTCCCACATCTCGCGCTCGAGGAAGTGCTGGTCCTGCGGGTGGATGCCGAGGTGCTCGTCGTAGGGGATCATCATCCCGGCCGCGCAGCGGGCCCACTCCTTGGGCTCCTCGGTGCGCAGCCCCACCCGACGCTTCATCTGCACGTAGCCGTCGGGGTCGGTCTGCTCCATCGTGCGGACCGCCTCGGCCGCCCGGCGCAGGTTGAAGCGCGCCATCACGTTCGTGTACAGGTTGTCGTTCACGACGGTGGTGTACTCGTCGGGGCCGGTGACGGCGTGGATGTGGAACGTCCCGCCCTCCTCGTTGCGCCAGAACCCGAGGTCGGCCCACAGCCGCGCGGTCTCGACGAAGATGTCGATGGCCTCGCGGTTGAGGAAGTCCTCGTCGCCGGTGGCCCCGACGTACTGGCTCAGCGCGTAGGCCACGTCGGCGTCGATGTGGTACTGCGCGGTGCCGGCGGCGTAGTAGGCCGAGGCTTCCTCGCCGTTGATGGTCCGCCAGGGGAAGAGCGCCCCGCGCTGGGCCAGCTCGCGGGCCCGGCGCCGGGAGGAGTCGAGCAGCGAGAGCCGGAAGCGCAGCGCGTTCCGGGCCGCACCCGGGGTGGTGTAGGTGAGGAAGGGCAGGACGTAGATCTCGGTGTCCCAGAAGTAGTGCCCGCTGTAGCCCGAGCCGCTGACCCCCTTGGCGCAGATCCCGTAGCCCTCGGCCCGGGCGGCGGCCTGCACCAGCGCGAACAGGTTCCACCGGATCGCCTGCTGGATGGCCGGGTGACCGGGGACCTCCACGTCGCAGCGGGTCCAGTGGTCGGTGAGCCAGGCCTCCTGGTCGGCGAACTGCTGGTCCACCCCCTCCGCGGCCACCCGGTCCAGGGTCCGGTCGCAGCGGTCGAGCAGCTCGCGCGAGGGCACGGCCCGGGCGGTGTGGTACGCCACGGTCTTGGTCAGCGTGATGGTCTGGCCGGGCTCGGCCTGGATCCGGTAGGTGACCTTGCCGAGGTCGTCGCCGCTCTGCACGGTGCGGTCGACCACGTTGTCGGTCTCGAGGTGGTGGTCGGCGGCGACCGCGATGGTCATCCCGGACTCGGTGCAGCGGTAGCCCAGGGAGACCCGCCCGTTGGTCTGGTTGGTCTGGTCGAGCTCGGGCACCAGGACGCGGCCGCTGAAGCGCTCGGCCTTGCGGGGGTCCATGCCCTCCTGCATCAGCGTGGAGAGCAGGTGGTACTCCGCCTCGCCGTCCTCGCGGTTGAGCAGCTGCGAGGAGATCGAGACCGGCGCGCGGGCGTCGAGCAGGGTGACCTCGAAGGTCATCACGGCCAGGTGCCGCTGGGTGAAGGAGACCATCCGGCGGCTGACCACCCTGACGCGCTTGCCGCCCGGCGTCCGCCACAGCAGGGTGCGGGTCAGCACCCCGGTGCGGAAGTCGAGGTCGCGGCGGTAGTCGAGCAGGTCGGCGGTGGAGATCTGCAGCGGCTCGTCGTCGACGTAGAGCCGGATGATCTTGGAGTCCGGGGCGTTGACGATGGTCTGCCCGACCTTGGCGAACCCGAAGGCCTCCTCGGCGTGCTTGATCTTCCAGGTCTCGTGGAACCCGTTGATGTAGGTGCCGTTGCTGTGGAAGTCGCGGCTCTCCTCGAAGTTGCCGCGGAAGCCCAGGTAGCCGTTGCCGACGCTGAACAGCGACTCGGTCGCCCCGCGGTCGCCCGACTCGAACCGGGTCTCGACCAGGCGCCACTCGTCCACGGGGAACCGGCTGCGGTCCAGCGGGTCGGCGACCCCGGGGGGCACGTGCGAGGGGCCGCTCACAGCAGCTCGCCCAGGTCGGAGACGACGAGGTCCGCGCCCGCGCGGGTCAGCACGTCGGCACCGGCGCCGCGGTCGACGCCCAGGACCAGCCCGAAGTCACCGGCCGCGCCGGCCTGGACCCCGCTGACCGCGTCCTCGACGACCACCGACCTGTTCCGGGGCACGCCCAGCTCGTCGGCCGCGGCCCAGTAGGTGTCCGGGGCGGGCTTGCCCGCGATGCCGCGCTCGGCGGCGATCCCGCCGTGGATCACCACGGGGAAGAAGTCGGTGACCCCGGCGGCGCGGAGCACCTCGACCGCGTTGCGGGAGGAGGAGACGATCGCCATCGGCATCCTGTCGGCGCGGAGCTTGTCCATCAGCGCCAGCGAGCCGGGGTACGGCGCCACGCCCTCCTCGCGGAGCACCCGGGCGAAGGCGTCGTTCTTGCGGTTGCCGAGCCCGCAGACCGTCTCGGCCGACGGTGGGTCGTCGGGGGTGCCCTCGGGCAGCTCGATGTCGCGGGAGTGCAGGAACGAGCGGACACCGTCGTAGCGGGGCTTGCCGTCGACGTA
The DNA here is from genome assembly GCA_963843825.1 of uncultured Actinomycetota bacterium. Lineage (GTDB taxonomy): Bacteria > Actinomycetota > Actinomycetes > Propionibacteriales > Nocardioidaceae > Marmoricola_A. The sequence goes on along the minus strand of CAWJLZ010000013.1, from coordinate 177,601 downwards.
GTCGAAGTAGTCCTGGTCGGTGTACGGCGGTTCGGCGCCCCGGTCCTGCAGGAAGCCGTTGAACATCGCCTCCCAGGCCCGCATGTGCACCTCGGCGGTCGGCGTGATCACCCCGTCGAGGTCGAACAGCACCGCCGCGTAGTCGTCCCACTCCATGCTCATGAGGATGACCCTAAGTTGCCCGCGTGTCAGGAAGATTGCCTGCCCACGTCCGCGCCGGCCCCGTGCGGTCCGGCTACCATGACCGTCGTCCGCGGCCGGGTCCGCCGACGTACGCCGGTGTAGCTCAGTTGGTAGAGCGCCTCACTTGTAATGAGGATGTCGCGGGTTCGACTCCTGTCACCGGCTCTCCCCGTCGGTCGAGCTTGTCGAGACCACGCCCCCGTGGCACTAGCGTCAGAGGATGGAACTGCGACAGGTCTTCTCGGCGCGCAACCTCGGTCCTCTCACGATCGTGGGGTTCCTGCTCGCGTACGTCGTGCTCTGGGTCGTGGCCCGGCCCTCGGGCGAGCCGACCGGTGCGTACGTCGGCCAGCTGGTCGGGGCGGTCTCGATCCTGCTGCTCTCGGCGGCGCTGGTGCTGATCAGCTCACTGCCGTGGGTCGAGGAGTGGTTCGACGGCATCGACCGGGCGGCGATCTGGCACCGGCGGATGGCGATCACGGGGCTGGTGCTGCTGGCCGCCCACATCCCGCTGTCCTCGAGCCCGATCCACTCGCGACTGGGTGGACCGCTCGGGCGCGATCGGGGCGATCGGCATGATCGCGCTGGCGCTGTGGGCGATCCTGCCGCGCTGGCAGTCGGTCGTTCCCCGGCCGCTGCGGGGCTCGATCAAGCGGCTCAAGGACGCCCCGGTGGTCCGTGAGGTGCGCAAGGTCTTCGGCGGGTACGACCGCTGGCGCCAGCTGCACCGGCTCACCGGGCTCTTCGTCGCTGCCGGGTTCGTCCACGGCCTCCTGGACGGTTCACCCTTCCCGAAGTCGCCCGTCCTGCGCTGGTCCTACGTCGCGATCGGCGGCATCGGGTCTGGCGTTCTACGTCTACCGGGAGCTGCTGGCCCGGTTCTTCCTCTCGCTGCACGACTACGAGGTCGACACGGTCGCGACCGGCCGGGGAGGGGCTGGTGGAGATCAGCCTGAGGCCGATCGGACGACCGGTCAGCTTCGTCCCGGGCCAGTTCGCCCTGGTCTACATCGAGGCCAAGGACGGCTGGCACCGGCACCCGTTCACGATCGCCAGCGCGCCCGCCGAGGGCGTCGTCCGGGTCACGGTCAAGGCCCTGGGCGACTACACCTCGTCCCTCCACGAGCTGCTGGAGCCGGGGATGCCGGCGGTGATCGGCGGACCGCACGGCCGCTTCGACCACGCCAAGGGGACCGTCGACCAGGTCTGGATCGCCGGCGGGGTCGGGATCGCGCCGTTCCTGAGCTGGATGCGGGCGCTGACGGACCACCCGCCGCCGGGACGGGTGGACCTCTACTACGCCTTCACCGGTGGCCCGGCCCCGTTCGCCGAGGAGCTCGCCGCGATCGGCGCCGGCAGCGACGCCGTCCGGGTGCACCTGGTCGACTCCGCGGTCCAGGGCCGGCTGAACGCCGACCGGGTCATGGCCGACGCCACCGCGGAACCCGGGCGGCTCTCGGTCTTCCTCTGCGGGCCCGAGGCGATGCTGCGCGACCTCCAGAAGGGTCTGCGCGAGCGCGGCGTCCGCTCGGGCAACGTCCACCGGGAGTACTTCGACTGGCGCTGAGACCGGGTCTCAGCCGTCGGCGCGGGCCTGCGCCGTGGCCAGCACCCCGAGGTCGAGCAGGACGGCGACGGCCGCACCGGTCGCGTCGTACCCGACCCACGCCGGGTGGACGTCCTTGCCGCACAGGAAGACCGCGGCCAGCGTGCGCCCGTCCACGTCCAGCGGGACGACCAGCTTGGCGAGCGCACGGTGGAAGACCGCGTGCATGACGAGCGGGTCCTCGAAGAGCGGCTGCAGCGCGGGAGGGTCTCGGGGGGCCCGCAGTCGCTCGAGCACGACCTCACGCTCGGAGCGCGTCAGCGCCAGAGCTGCCGCGAGGACCTCGTCGAGACCGGGTGCCATCGTCCCAGGCTAGGTCCGCCCTGTCTTGCGTGTCCGGAGGTGTCGCCACCTCGGCCTAGGCTCGGGCCATGAGCGCACAGACGATGGCGGGCCGCACTGTCCTGGTGACCGGAGCGAGCGACGGGATCGGTGCCGAGACGGCGCGGAAGCTCGCGGCGGCGGGGGCGACGGTGCACGTGACCGGGCGCTCCGCCGACAAGCTCCGCCCCGTCGCCGAGGCGGTCGGCACCGAGCCGCTGATCGCGGACTTCTCCCGGCTCGACGACGTACGACGCCTGGCCGAGCAGGTCGGCGAGCGCGTGGAGACGCTCGACGTGCTGATGAACAACGCCGGCGGCACGTTCTCCCCGAAGAAGCAGACCCACGACGGCCACGAGCCGAACTTCCAGGTCAACCACCTGGCCCCGTTCCTGCTCACCAACCTGCTCCGGCCCCGGCTCGCCGCCGCCGGCAGCTCTCTGGTCGTGAACACCTCGAGCATCGGGAACCTGGCCGGCAAGATCGTGCTCGACGACCTCGACTACGAGCACCGCCGGGCCTTCGAGTTCCTGGCCTACGGCACCGGCAAGCTGATGAACATCGTCTTCACCCGCGGCATCGCCCAGCGGTGGTCCGGCGACGGCATCGTCTCGGTCGCGGTCCACCCCGGTCCGGTCGGCAGCTCCTTCGGGCGCGACTCCTGGCTCGTCGGCCTCGCCTACCGCACCCCGCTCAAGCGGCTGGCCACCATCAGCGTCCCGACGGCGCGGCACCGCTGGTCGCCCTGGCCGAGGCCGGTCCGGTGCCCAGCGTCAACGGGCGGTACTACAGCCGCTTCACCGCCGACGGCCGGGAGAACAAGCAGGCCACGACCAGGCGGTCATCACCGGGTTGTGGGAGCGGTCGGCCGCGCTCGTCGGGATGGCCTGAGCCCCGTGTCCGATGACGACCGGCGGTCGTCCTGGACCGGCGCAGCGGTGGGGATCGGCGCCGGGATCGGCCTCGTGCTCGGGGTCGGCCTCGGTGGCGGCGACGGGATCGCCTACGGGCTGATCTTCGGGGCGGGGGCCGGAGTGGTGGTGGGGGCGGCCCTCGACGCCCGTCGACCGCCCGGGCCGCCGTCCCCGCCGTCCCCGCCTGACCGCTTAGGCGGTCTGTGCCGCCGGATCGGCCAGGACGTCGCGCCAGGAGTGCTCGGGGGAGTAGCCGAGCAGCTCGCGGGCCTTGTCGATGGAGTAGAACGTCTCGTCTCGGCCCATCTCGCGGCGCACCTCGACCCCGTCGTAGAACCGGTCCCGCACCTCCTGGGTGGTCGCGGCCACGGACATGTCGGCGTTGGCGACGTTGAACACCTCGTAGCCCAGGCCGTCGGTCTCCAGGCAGCGCTGCGACCATCTGGCCGAGGTCGCGGGTGTCGATGTAGGCGAAGACGTTGCGGCGCCGCAGCGAGGGGTCCTCCAGGAAGGCCGGGAACATCTCGGCGTACTCGTGGGGCTCGATGACGTTGTTGATCCGCAGGCCGTAGACGTCGGTGCCGGTGCGGGCCTGGAAGGAGCGCGCGGTGACCTCGCCGGCCACCTTCGACATGGCGTACGCGTCCTCGGGGACCGTCGGGTGCTCCTCGTCGACCGGGACGTAGAGCGGCTTGCGCTCGCCCTGGGCGAAGCAGATGCCGTACGTCGTCTCCGAGGAGGCGAAGACGACCTTGCCGATCCCCAGCCGGGTGGCTGCCTCGAGCACGTTGAAGGTGCTGAGCACGTTCGTCGTGTACGTCGTGGTGTCGGAGTCGAGCAGGATCCGCGGGATCGCCGCGAAGTGCACGACCGCGTCGTAGGACGGCTTCTCAGGCCAGCTCCAGCTCGTCCATGGTGGCCAGCCCGGCCATCGCGGAGTACGTCTGGCCCGCGTCGGTCAGGTCGACCCGCAGGTCGGCCACCCCGGGGTGGCCGAGGGCGACGAGGTCGGCGTTGGTGACGTGGTGGCCCTGGTCGGCGAGGAAGGCGGCGACGTGCTTGCCGGCCTTGCCACTGCCTCCGGTGAAGAAGATGCGCATGTCATCTCGCAACCACCGGACCGGCGCGATCCTTCCCGGGACCGTGGACGGGTTTCCCGGACCTACCGCGTGAGCCGTTGGCCGAGGGCGGTGGAGATCTCGTCGTCGCTGAAGCCCAGGCCGCGGGCACGGGACACGAAGTCCGTCGCCAGGCCGACCAGCAGGTGCCCCCGGTCGGCGTCCGGCGCCCGCGCGCCCTCGCTGACCCGGGTGCCGCCCCCGCGGCGGGAGACGAGCAGCCCCTCGTGCTCGAGCTCGCGGTACGTGCGCGCGACGGTGCCCACGGCCACTCCCAGGTCGCCGGCGAGCTGGCGCAGCGGGGGGAGCCGGTCGCCCGGGCCGAGCCGGCCGGCACCGATCAGGTCGGCGAGCTGCCGGCGCAGCTGCTCGTACGGCGGGGTGGGGTCGTCGGGATCGACGGTGAGGACCAGGCTCACCGGGTCCCCGCGGCGTGCGGTGCAGCAGACCGGGTGGCACCGGGAGCGACCAACCGGGACAGGAACCAGCCGAGCAGGACCAGCGCCGCCGGGACGCTGACCAGGAGCGCGACCCCGGCCGGAGCCATCCAGGCCGCCTGGCAGTCCATCCGGAGCAGGGCCCCACCGGCGAAGAAGGCGATGCCCGCGTGGCTGGCCGCTACCCCGGCTCCCGTGGCGGCCAGGACCCGGGTGGTGGACCGGTAGCGGAGCGTGTCGTCCCCCACGTCGTCGGGGGCGAAGCCACGCGGGCGTCGTACGACGGCGGTCAGCGCCGCCGCGGCGATGACGCCGACGAGCAGGAGGAGCAGGACCAGGGGGACGGAGTAGAAGCTGCCGGGGTACGGGCCGGCGGCGCTGCCGGTGCTGCCGCAGTCGGCTGCGACCTGGCGACCGGCGCGACCCAGGTCGTCGGCGGACGCCGTCGCCGTGGTCAGGGCCAGCGTCGCGAGGTGGACGGCGGTGATCCCCGCGACCGCGGCGGCCAGGCGCTGGGGGAGGTAGTCGGCGACCGTGCGGGAGTCCAGCGACGCGGTCCGGGGACCGGCAGGACGCGAGGGCCGTACGACCGTCTCGGCCAACCCGACGCCGGCGACCACGAAGAGGCCGAGGACGGCCGGCGCCAGCATCACGCCCCGGCCGAGGTCCAGCCTGCCGCTGACCACCACCGCCGTCAGGCCACCGAGGACCAGGCCGGCCACCTCGATCACGCGCACCCACCTCCACTCCTCGCCGGCCTCGACGCGCCCCTCGGTCAGCGAGTGGGCAGTGAGCGCGAGAGCGGTCAGGAGCAAGGGCCCTCCGACGACGGCGAGCACGAAGAGCAGCGACATGGGGACCCCGATGACCTCGACCTGGTGGAACCTGGACAGGACGAGGGTGACCGCTGTTCCATCTTGTGTCAAGTAATTGATACAAGATGGTTGAGGTGGGGGTTGAGCCGGCGCGCAGCGCAGGTGGTGGTTGAGCCGGCGCGCAGCGCAGGTGGTGGTTGAGCCGGCGCGCAGCGCCGAGTCGAAACCAGATCCCGGTGGCTGAGCTGGCGCGCAGCGCCGAGTCGAAACCACGGGTCTCGACAGGCTCGACCGGCGGGCCCTACTCGGTGGTTGAGCCGGCGCGCAGCGCCGAGTCGAAACCACGGGTCTCGACAAGCTCGACCGACGGACCTGGTTTCGACGGGCTCAACCAGCGGCGGGTTGGGGCAGGGTGGTGCCGTGCTCGTCGACCAGGTAGACCCGGCCCAGGGGTGAGGTCCAGGTGACCTCGGTGTCGTGGTTCCGCTGGTAGGTCCAGCCGCCGTGGGTCTTGACCCGGTGGTGGAATCGGCACAGTCTCGCCAGGTTCGAGGTTGAGGTCTGGCCCGGTGGGCCGCCTTCGTCGGGTGGGACCCAGGGCACGGTGTGGTCGAGGTCGGTCTTGGCCTGGCGTTGGCACCACGGGAACCTGCACGTCGGGTCGCGGTGATCGACCTGGCGTCGTAACCGGTCGGGGACCTCGTAGGCGTTCACGGACAGGTGGTCGGTGAGGTCCACGACGGGGGTGACCTTGATCGTGGCCCCGGGGCGCAACTGGCGGAGCCAGTCCTCGACCCCGGTGAACGACCTAGCCCCGACCCCGTCGACCCGGACGACTCCATTCCCGGTGTCGATCGCGTCGGTGTGGACGTGAACGATGGATCGCTGGACTGTGGTTCGCTGGTCGGCCGGGGGTGGCGCCGGGGGTGGTGAGGTCCAAGGCGTACTGCGGGTCAGCGAGCACACCGAGGGCCTTGGACCTGCGTACGTCGCGTGAGTCGGTGTCGCCCAGGGCCCCGAGGATGGTGGCGACCTCGTTCAGGGAGGCGTCCAGGGCGCGGGCGTCGGGGGTGGAGGCGATCGCGTGCACGGTGGAGGTGCCGTCGATGCGGTCCTCGACCCACACCCCGCGCTTCTCGGCCTCTGCTGTTGCGCGCTGAGCGGCGAGGTCTGGGTCGAACCGGAGGATCGCGGCTTCGACGCACTTGGTGGTCTGCCACACCGTCAGCTTGTGGGCGGTCCCGGACAGGTGGCGGTCGACGTAGTCGACGGCGTCACCGACCAACGGGATGGTCTGCTCGGCGACCTGGCGGGCCTTCCATGCCGGGAGCACCCCGGCCATGACGGCGGCGAAGAACCGGGGGAGGCGGTCGCGGAGCTCGAGGGCCTGACCCACGTAGGCCCGGCCCGCGGGTTCGGACATCCCGAGGGCGGTGGCGAGCTCACAGACCGCGAACTCCTCGACCCGAAACGCACCCTGCCCGGCCAGGCGGAGCTCGCCTTCGAGGCCGGGCAGGTGGTTCGAGCCGGTCGTGGCGAAGTGGGGCATGGAGCGGCGGGCGATGTCGTCGCTGAGGCCGGGGTCGATGGCCCCGTGGACCGGGTTGCAGGCGTGGAGGTCGGCCCAGTGGGTCACCGCACGCAGCTCCTCGGCGGCTTCCCTCTCCGCTGCCTTCCGGCGGGCCACCGCGTACTCCAAGGTGCCGGCCGGGTCGAGTCCGAGCACGTCGACGGAGTCGGTCACGACCTCGACGACTGCTGTGCTCATAGGTCGAATCTAGGGGTGAGCACCGACAATTTCGGGGGCTTCGCCCCTGTGGGGGTGGTTTCGACTCGGCGCTGCCCGCCGGCTCAACCACCGGGGGGAACTCGGCGCTGCGCGCCGGCTCAACCACCCTTTCCGCCCGTTGGTCGAGCTTTCGAGACCATGGTTTCGACTCGGCGCTGCGCGCCGGCTCAACCACCATGATCTTTCTCGCGCTGCGCGCCGGCTCAACCACCGGATCGCGCTGGGCGCCGGCTCAACCACCGATCAGAGGCTCGAGGATGCGGGCGAGGGGAACGAGCGCGGGTGTCGATGACCGTAGGTTGGCCTGATGGACCTCGACGTCGTCACCAGTGACCAGATCGACAGGAACACCCGCTCGGCGCTCAGAAGCCTGTGGCACAACGCGTTCGGGGACAGCTTCACCGAGGACGACGCCGACCACGCGTACGGCGGGGTGCACGTGCTCGCCCGTGACGAGGCAGAGCTGGTCGGGCACGCCAGCGTTGTGCCGCGACGGATTCGCTTCGGCGACGGACCGTGGCTCGACGTCGGGTACGTCGAGGCAGTGTCCACCGCACCCGAGCGCCAGGGCGAGGGGCTCGGTCGTGCCACGATGCAGCGGCTCCGCCAGGAGATCGCCGAACGCTGGCCGGTGGCGATGCTCAGCACCGGCAGGGCGACGGGCTTCTACGAGCGGCTCGGCTGGGAACGCTGGCGCGGGACGTCGTACACCTCGACGTCCGCGGGAGAGGTCCCGGACGACGAGCACGGCGGGCTGATGATCCTGCGCCTGGACCCCTCGGTCGTCCCTGACCTCACGGTCTCCGTGACCTGTGAGGACCGGCCCGGCGACGCCTGGTGACCAAGGCCCCACCGGCGACTAGGGTCGTTCCGCAGGTCAAACGGAGGTGGACGATGGGCGAGGAACGTTCCCGACGCGGCGGGCACGCGTACCCGGTGCTGCCGGCTGACGACGGCGAGTCCTACGCCTCGCTGCGACGACGTCCGACCCCGAGGGCCGAGCGGTACGAGCTGGGCCGGCGCTGCGACACGACGCGCCGCGTCGCTCGCTGGGCGACTGGACGCCGCCGGGTGACCGCCCCGACGTGGTCGACCAGATCAACGCCTCGCACCAGGGCCGGCTGGACTGGCTGGTCCCGGTGCGGGTGGCGCGGATGGCGGCCTCGCCGTACGGGTTCCTACCGCGGGACGGCCGTGGTGATGGCCGAGGACCTGGCCCACCTGCCCGCCACCGGCATCACGCCGGTGATCTGCGGCGACGCCCACCTGGGCAACTTCGGCTTCTACGCCTCGCCCGAGCGGGACCTGGTGATCGACCTCAACGACTTCGACGAGTCCCACCCCGGCGGCTGGGAGTGGGACCTGCGCCGGCTGGCGGCCAGCATCTGGGTGGCCGGACGGCAGAACGGCCTCACCGAGGCGCAGTGCGAGGAGGCGGTCGAGTCCGTGGTGGCGACGTACCGGCTCCAGGTCCGCTGGCTGGCCGAGCAGCCCCTGATGGGGCGCTCCTTCGACCGTCTCGACGTGGACCAGCTGACCAAGACCGCCTCGGAGAAGTCGTTGCGCAAGGAGATCAAGCGCGCGTCCAAGCGGGCGCGCACCCGGGTCAGCGACCGGGCCCTTCCGCGCTTCACCGAGCAGCACGAGGGCGGGCGCCGGATCGTCGAGGAGCCGCCGCTGATCACCCGGATCGCCGAGGACCAGGCCGAGCAGCTGGCCGAGGCCCTCGACGACTACCTGACCACGCTGCCCCCGCAGTGGCGCCGCGTGCTCAGCGGCTACACCCTGGTCGACGTGGCCCACAAGGTCGTCGGGGTGGGCAGCGTCGGCCTCCGCGCGTACGTCGTCCTGCTGGAGGGCAGCAGCGCCGAGGACGTGGTGTTCCTCCAGCTCAAGCAGGCCCGTCGGTCCGTGGTGGCGCAGTACGTCCACGGCGGCACGGCCTGGCACGACCACCAGGGCCAGCGGGTGGTGGAGTACCAGCAGGCCCTGCAGACGGTGAGCGATCCCCTGCTGGGCTGGGCGACCGTGGACGACCGGCAGTACTACGTCCGCCAGTTCCGCAACATGAAGGGCACCATCGCGGTCGACTCCCTCGACGCCCGCGCGCTGACCGACTACGCCGGCATCTGCGGGCGGCTGCTGGCCAAGGGCCACGCCCGCACCAGTGGGGCCTCGATGATCGCCGGGTACGTGGGGAAGGGCGACAACGTGGACCGGGCGCTGGCCCGGTTCGCGCGTCTGTACGCCGACCAGACCGAGCGCGACCACCAGACCCTGGTGGACGCGGTGGGGCTCGGACGGCTGCCGTCGGAGGCCGGTGCGTGATCACCTCGCTGACGTTCGGCTGGGCGGAGTCCCTCCGTGCCTTCGACGACGCGGCGGCGTGGCTGGTCCACCTGGCCTCGGTCGTCGGTGACCGGTGGGACGGGCCGGGTCTGGGGGAGTGGGACGTCCGGGCCCTGGTCGGACACGCCAGCCGGTCCTTCCTGACCGTGGAGACCTGCCTGGGGCGACCCGCCGCGACGGTCGACGTCGTGAGTCCGGCCGACTACGTCCGGGCGACCCGGGCCATCGCGGTCGGCCCGGACGTGGCGCAACGAGGGCGCGACGCGGGTGCGGCACTCGGTCCCGACCCGGGCCCGGTCGTGACGGAGATCAGCGCGCGCGTCGGTCGTCTGGTCCGCGCCAGCACCGGGAGCGAGCTCGTGTCGACCATCGTCGGCGGCATGCGACTCACGGACTACCTGCCCACGCGCACGTTCGAGCTGGCCGTGCACGGGGCCGACCTGGCCACCGCGCTGGAGCTCCCCGCCGACGTCCCGGAGACCGCCGCGGAGCAGGCGCTCCGGATCGTGGCCGACCTCGCGGTGCACGACGGGCGCGCCGGGCAGCTGCTGCTGCTGGCGACGGGACGGCCGGGTCCCGGGCCCGGGTTCTCAGTGCTCTGAGCCCGGCCGCTCCTCGGTTGGACTAGCTGCGTTGGCCCCACAGCCCGGCCACGTGCCGGGCGTCGGTCCCGCAGCAGCCCCCCACGATGGCCAGGCCGGGCAGCCGCTGTCGCAGGTCGTCGTAGGAGGACGTCGAGCAGGGCCAGGTCACCCTCGTCCAGCTCCTCGGCGGCGTCGAGCTCGGCGTGGCTCATCGTGGAGGCGTTCGGGTTCACCCCGACGATCCGGCGCAGCCAGTCGCCCTCCTCGAGCGCCGGGGCGATGTGGGTCGGGTGGGCGCAGTTGACGATGAAGCCGTCCGGGGCGTCGAGGTCCTCCACGATGGCCACGGCGTCGCGCAGCGACGTCCCGTCCGGGAGCGTCCCGTCGGTCTCCACGGTGAACCCGACCAGGACCGGCACCCCTGCCCTTCGGGCGGCGCGGACGACGCCGACGCCTTCCTCCGGGCCGGTCAGGGTGTACGCCGCGACCAGGTCGGCGCCGGCGGACGCCAGCGCCTCGACCTGGGCGCGGTGGTAGTCGGCCGCCTCGTCCGGGTCGGCCCGCTCGCCCGCGACGTACCCGTCACCACGGGGGCCGATGACACCGACGATCCTGACGTCCTCGAGGTCGCTGTAGGAGTCGCGCAGCTCCGACAGGAAGGCGATGGCGGCGCGGTTGACGCGGTCGAGGCTCGCGGCGTCGTACCCGACCCGGCGACCCCAGTCGGGGTTGGCGCGCCAGGTCGGGGACTCCAGGGTCAGCCCGGCGCCGGCCCGGCGCGCGACCTCGGCGTAGGAGTCGTAGTAGGAGCGCAGCAGGGTCCGGCCGTCCTCGGTCTCGACCAGCGGGAACGACGCGAACTCGGGGAGGTCGACCCCGTGGTGGAAGATCAGGTCGGTCTCGAGGCCGCCATCGCTCACGTAACGTCCCGACAACCATGATGTCGCCGTGTCGGTCATCCTCGGTTCACCTCTCCTGGCTGGCACTCCGGCGCTCGTGCAGGCGTTCTTGCGCCTCTGACAAGTAAGCCAGGCAGAGTGCGTCCGTGTCCGGGTGCTTCTCGTGCAGGTGGAAGACCCACCGGTCCATGGCCCCCATGAACCCGTTGTCGCCGCCAGGCCTATACGCCGACCATGGCCGCCCGTCCCGCACGACGCAAGAACGGCAGCTGATCTTGTAGACGAATTGCTGCTCGCGGTCTAGATCGATCCTGACCGTGGCCAGCGGCCCGGCCTCGGCGGAGGCCTTCCGCTCCCGGGCGGATCGGCTCGCCACCATGTCGCACCCCTGTCGTCGTCGGCCCGAGGAGCGTACTCCGCGGTGGGGCTAGCCTGGGACGGGTGAACCCCGAGAGCCTGAAACGGTCGGTCGACGCGGCCCTGGTGCCGATGGTGGCCTCGCTGGGCAGCTGGGGCGTCGAGTCGGCCCACTGGCTCCCCGATCGCGCCGGCGAGCCGGTGATCTGGCTGCGGACCCGGACCCAGGCGCAGCGGCTGGCCCTGCAGTCCCAGGTCTGGTTGCTGCCGCAGGTCCAGGTCACCCTGTCCCGGCTCAGCGTGCCCCACGCCGTCGTGTGGCGGGTGCGCGTGGAGATCACCTCGGCCGAGGACGAGGCCCGGCTGTTCACCGAGTGACGGGGGCCGCCACGCGTCCTACGCTGGAGCATGGCGAAGGCGGAGCTGGACGAGCTGGTCGTGCCGGACCAGGCCCACCTGCGGGCGTGGTTGGAGGAGCACCACGCCTCGTCCCCCGGGGTGTGGCTCGCGCTGACCCGCAAGGGCGGGACGGTCACGACCGTGACCTGGCAGCAGGCGGTCGACGAGGGACTGTGCTTCGGCTGGATCGACGGCCAGGGCCGCAAGCGCGACGAGGAGACGTCCTCGATCCGCTTCGTCCGCCGGGGCGCTCGCAGCTCGTGGTCCCGCCGCAACGTCGGGCACGTCGCCCGGCTCGAGGAGGCCGGCCTGATGCGGCCCTCCGGCCTGGCCGCGGTCCGGGCGGCCCAGGAGGACGGGCGGTGGGACGCGGCGTACGCACCGCCGTCTGAGGCCGAGGTGCCGGCCGACCTCGCGGCGGCGGTCGCGGCCGACCCTGCGGCGCTGGCCATGTTCGAGGTGCTGACCAGGACCAACCGCTTTGCCCTGATCCACCGGCTCGGGTCGGTCAAGCGGGCCGAGACCCGTGAGCGGAAGATCGGGGAGTTCGTGGCCATGCTGGCCCGGCAGGAGACCGTCTACCCGCAGCGCGCCCGGCCGGCGCCCCCGGCCTGACCGCACGGCCCGCTGGCATCCTGGGGGGATGGATCACCGGGACCTCGTAGAACGGGCCCTGGCCCTGGGGCTGGTGCAGCCGGACGCGACCACCTGCGGCTCCAGCGCCCTGGTCGTGGCCAGGATGGTGAACGACCCCTCGTACGCGCGCCACGTGGTCGAGGGCCCGGGGTCGTTGCGGGACCGGTTCGTGGACGAGGTGCTGGCCCTGCACGAGGTCACCAACCGCCGCGCCGACAGTGCCGGTCGCCGCCAGCCGCCGTGGCCCCGGGCGCTCGGCACCCAGCCCTGGGCGGTGGCGCGGGAGATGACCAGTCGCGCCGGAGTGGCCGGCACGACGTACGCCGCCCGGCTCGTGCTGCGCCGCCACCGGGCCCGCACGTACGAACGGATCGTCGCGCTGACCGGCGCCGGTCAGGCGGTGCCGCTGTTCGTGGGCAACCGCTGGGCGCCGCGGCACGTCGTCCTGGTGCTGCCGGGCGGCGTCGTGGTCTACGACCCCGCGCGCGGTGACCGCTACCCGCTCGACCCGCAGCGGTTCGCGGCGGGACGTCTCGGTGCGTCCGGGTGGCAGGTGCCCTGGGTGGTGGTCGTGCCGCGCTGACCCGACCGCTTGCCAAAGTCGAGTGACCTAGTTAAGTTAGGCGACATGGTCCTCGTGCTCGCCGCCACCCTCGGAGCCTGGCTCCTCGCCGCCGTCGTCGTCAGCCTCGGCCTGTGCCGTGCGGTGCGCGCGTCGAACCGCAGCGACCTGCCCGTCCCGCCCCTGGCCCTGCCGGCCGCCCCCGCCCGCGCGGCGGGGACGCCGGTCCGGGCGCGAGCCGGCGGACCGTCCCGGCGTCACCCCGTGGCGGCCTGAACCCGTCAGTCGCGCAGCCCGGCGTCGAGCTCGGCCAGGGCCTGGGCCAGGCTCACCTTCGGGGTCCAGCCCCAGCCCTCGGCACGGTCGGTGTGGATGCGTCCGGTCCAGGTCGGGCCCTCGTCCCAGATCGGCTCGACGCCGACCGCCGCAGCCACCGTGCCGTAGTAGTCGCGGTTCGTCGCCGGCTCCCCGGTCACGTTGACCACGGTGGTGTCGCCGGGCACCGGGCCGCTCTCGGTGTCCGAGGACGTCGCGATCCGTCCGGCCGCGACGTCCGCGGTGAGCGCGGCGAGGTCGTCGACGTGGATCCAGGCGAAGCTGAAGTCGGGGTTGGCGTGCCGCTGCTTCTCGTCGTCACGGATCGCGGCCGGGCGCAGCGTGTTCCACACCGAGGTCTCGCCGGCGCCGAGGATGGCCGGCGGCCGGACGATCACCCGGGTGATCCCGTCGACCTCGGCCAGGGCGGCGTCGGTGTCGCGCTTGGTCAGGGCGTAGGCGTTCGCGTCGTCGCCCACCAGGGGCGAGTCCTCCTCGACGTCCCCGCTCCCGGGAGCCCGGTCGTAGACCGCCGCCGTGGAGATGTGCACGAGGCGCTCGACGTCGGCGTCGCGCGCGGCGCGAGCCAGGACCGGGGTCCCCTGGACGGCGATCCGTCGCTGGGTCTCCAGGTCGCTGCCCATCGGGTGCACGGTGGTGACCACCGCGGTGGCCCCCGCCACCACGCGCGCGGCGAGCTCGGGGTCGTGGAAGTCGCCGACGTGCTCCTCGACGCCGGGCAGCGACGGCGCGCTGCCGGCGGTGCGGACAACGGCGCGCACGGTCGCACCGCGCTCGAGAAGGGCCTCGGTGATCCGGGCGCCGACCAGACCGTTCGCTCCGGTGACGACGACGACGGGGGACGGGGTGGAGGTGGGCTCACTCATGCGCCCACCTTGGCACGGGTGGCCACAGCCACCCCGGTCACGGCGATCACCAGGCCGAGCAGCTCGCGCGGGCCGAGGGTCTCGTGGAGCACCAGCCAGGCCATCAGGGCGGTCACCGGCGGCATCAGGAAGAACACGCTCGCGGCCGCCCCCGCACCTCCCGCGCGCACCAGCACGCCGAGCAGGAACAGGCCCAGGATCGAGTTCACCACCGCCAGGTAGAGCAGCGCCGTCACCGCGTCGGCCGGGTGGTACACGACGTCGGTGCCCTCGAGGGACAGGGCGAGGATCCACACCAGGGGGGCGGAGGCGGCGAACTGGATCGCCGCCGACCAGAGCGGGTCAGGGGCGTGACCGATCCACCGCTGTCCCAGGGTGCCGAAGCTGAGGGCCAGCGTCCCGACCACGCCGAACCCGATCCCCGCCAGGCCGCCCGCCTGGTCCACGTCGGGGCCGAGCACGAGCAGGACCCCGGCCACCCCGACGACGAAGCCGACGGCCTGCACCCGGCTCAGCCGCTCGTGCAGCAGCACGGCGGCGAGCAGCGCGGTGAGCACCGGGCTCAGCGAGTGCATCAGCGCCCCGAGCGTCGCCCCCAGCCCGGCGTCGAAGGCGAGGTACATCGCCCCGAACTGCAGCCCGTTCATCACGAACCCGACCACGGCGATCCGGCCGACGTCGGCACGCGCGACGCGGGGGCGTCCGCGCAGGGCGAGGGCCAGCAGCGCGGCCAGCACGGCCGCGATCGCGAACCGCCAGGCGACCAGGGTCAGGGGCGCCATCTGGCGCACGCCGAACGGGCCGGCGATGTAGCCCGAGGACCAGATCAGCACGAACCCGGCGGCCGGGGCGAAGGGCAGCCGGCCCGCCGCGACCGGCGTACGTCGGGGCCGAGCGGTCGAGGTCACCACGGCTCCTTCGTCGCTCCCGGACCGGCCGGACCGGCCGGACCGGCCGGGTCTGTGTGGTCCGGCGCCACGCTAACCGACGTGCTTCGGGCCAGGCAGGTTGCCGTGCCAGGATCGGGCATGGACGCTCGACAGATGATGATCCGGGACGCCACGGCGACGCACCGCCGGCTGGTCGCCGACCTGCTCGACCGGCTCGACGAGCAGCAGCTGGAGACGCCCAGCCTGTGCGCGGCCTGGACGACCCGCCAGGTGGCCGGTCACCTCGTGGTGGCGGTGGACGTGGCGATGGGGGGCTTCCTGCTCGAGCTGGCCCGGCAGCGCGGTTCGGCCGACCGCACTTCGTCGGTGCTGGCGGTCCGGGTGGCCCGGCGACCGGTCCCCGAGCTGAGCGCGGTCCTGCGGGACAAGGCCGACTTCCACCTGTCCCTGCCCTTCATCGGGGCGGTCGGCCAGCTCGCCGACACCGCGATCCACCTGCGCGACATGGCCCGCCCCCTCGGCCTGCCCGACGACGTGCCGCCGCCGAGCTGGCGGACGGTGCTGGACTTCCTGATGACCCGCCCGGCCCAGGTCGGGCACGTCCCGCGCGGGCTGCCGAAGGGTCTGCGGTTCGTCGCCACCGACCAGGACTGGGCGCACGGGGAGGGACCGGAGGTGCGCGGGCCCAGCGAGGCCCTGGGGATGGCGCTGGCCGGCCGCCTCGTCGCCGTGGACGACCTCACCGGGGACGGCGTCGCAACGGTGCGCAGGCGCCTGACCGCGCGCTAGGACCAGTCGGACCGCTCCACGCGGACGGCCTGCCCCGTCCGGGCGGACTCCTCGATCGCCAGCCCCAGCGCGTGGTCGTGGCAGGCCTGGTCCAGGGCGTACGGTGCGGGACCGGCGTCCTGGCACCACGCGCCCATGCCCAGCAGCATCGTGCCCAGGGCGATCTCCTCGTCCATCATCCGACAGCCGAACAACGGGTTCTCGTAGACCACCTCGCCCTCGAAGACCAGGTGCTCGGTGTCGTAGCCGTCCAGGTCGAGGTCGTAGCCGCGCTGCCGACGCGTGATCTGGGAGCGGATGATCCGACGCGGGTCGACCCACCGGACCACGTCGTCGTCGACGAGCTCCCCGTGGCTCCCGCGCACCACCACGCGACGGGACCGGAGCTGGTTGTGCCACTGGTTGTCGGTGAAGTCGTAGAGCCCGGTCGCGCCGCCGAAGTCGAGCGTGGCCAGCGTGGTCGTGGCCGGGGTGGGCTCGGTCGCCCCGGTCCAGCCGTCCCGGCCCAGCGGGTCCATCAACGGCGCGACGAAGGTCTGGGACAGCACCCTGGCGGGCTCGAGGCCCAGGCCCAGGTACGACCGGACCAGCGCCACTGCGTGGTACAGGTGCGTCGACGAGATCTGCACCGAGGTGGGCACGCCCAGCCTGCCCGAGTCGAGCACCTGCTTGCGGGCCCGGTGACCGGGGAGCGAGGGGTACTGCTCGGCCACCTGGACCAGGCCCGAGGCGCCCACGTCGGCCCACAGCCGGCGCAGGCCGTCGAGGTCCGGGGCCGGCGGGGTCTCGCTGAGCACCGGGACCCCGAGCTCCACGCAGGCCCGGACGACGTCCGGGTTGGCCGCCCAGGGCACGGCGCTGAGCACGAAGGTCGGGTCCGTCGCCCGGACCGCCTCCGCGACCGAGCCGAACCAGGGCACGCCCCACCGGGCGGCGTACGTCTCGCCGCCGGACGGGGTCCGCGCGACCACGCCGACCAGCTCGAGGTGCTCGGGCGCCAGGTGTGCCACCCGGGCGAAGAGGTCGGCCCGCCAACCGGTGCCGACGACGAGGAAGCGCGGTCGCAGGGTCATGCCCGGGGCTCCTGGGCGAGGTCGAGGACCAGCAGCAGGTCCTGCCCGGAGTGGTGCACCTCGCGCAGGGTGGTCCGCCTGCTGGTGATCCGCCGGGGCAGGAGCGGGGCCCCGCCACCGAGGAACACCGGTTGCACGACCATCCGCACCTCGTCGAGCAGGCCGGCGTCGTCGAACTGGCCGGCCAGGTCGCCACCCCCGACGACCCAGACGTTCTTGTCGGGTCGAGCCCGGACCATCTCCTGGTACGCCGGTCCGACGTCCCCGGACACCAGGCGCACGTCCGCACCCGGGATGACCGGCAGGTCGCGATGGGTGAACACCCAGCACGGGCGGTCCGCGTAGGCGGCGTGCCACCTCTCGGGGTGGGCCAGCATGTCCTCGTGCGCGAGGACCCACTCGTACGTCGTGGCCCCCATCGCCATGGCTCCGACCCCGGCGAGGAACGCGTCCCACCCGCCCTCGTCGTCACCGTGCGGGGCCTCGAAGAGCCAGTCCAGGGAGTCGTCCTCGTCGGCGATGAAGCCGTCGAGGCTGCAGGCGGTGTAGTACTGCACGCGGGTCACTGGCCCAGGCTAGGTGGGTCGCCCCGGGCGGTCGACCCCCGCGGGTAGGCTCGCGGCACCATGGACGAGAACAAGGCACGCCGCGTCGTCGACACCCTCCGTGACCGCGGGACCGATGCAGACCTGGAGCGCGTCGGGGTCTACCAGTTCGGCGTGAGCGTCCGGCTGCCGGACGGCCGCGTGGCCACCTGGGACTCCGACGGCACCGCCTCGCTCGAGGCGCAGGTGATGCGCAACGGCGTGCTGGTCGGCTTCGTGCCCTCGATCGAGGGGTCCGACGAGTACACCGAGGAGCAGGTGATCGAGGCGATCCTGCGCACCGACTACGACAAGCCGATCGCGACCCGCCGCGCCACGACGCCCCCGCCGGCCGCGCCGCTGCCCCGCCGGGGCGGCGTCTTCCGTCGGTTCATGGACGGCTTCCGCTACCACTGAGAAGCGTCAGCGACCGGCGTCGGGGACGAACCCGCTGGGCTCGTTGAACGGCGTGACCACACCGATCGCCGAGGGCACCAGGGACAGCGGCCCCGGCAGGGCGCCGTGGGCCTGCAGCACCAGCCGGCAGGCTCGGCGCAGGTCGCTGGGCAGGTCGTGGTGGAGCACCGCGGAGATCCGGCGGGAACGCAGCAGGCGGGTGTTGTCCTCGTCGAGGTCGTGCGCGACGAGCACCGCCAGGCGCCGGCCGGCCTCGTCGAAGGCCCGGACGGTGGCGGTGTTCCCGCCGCCGACCGAGTACACCGCGTCGATCGAGGGGTCGTCGGCCAGGGCCGCGGCCACGGCGGCGTGCATGCTCACGTCGAGCCCGTGGGTCTCGGTGACCTCGCGGACCCGTCGGTCCGGGGCGAGCCGGCGCATCGTGGCTCGGAAGCCCATCTCGCGCTCGTCCTCGCCGCGGAACGACGAGCTGCTGACGGTGACCAGCACGGTGCCGCCGTCGGGGTCCCACTGCGTGACCAGGTACGCCGCGGTGGCCCCCGCCGCGCGGTTGTCGATGCCGACGTAGGCGATCCGGCGGCTCCGCGGCACGTCGGTGAACAGGGTCACCACCGGGATGCCGCGCTCCACCAGCCCGGTCACCGCGTCGGCGACCCGGGGGTCGTCCGGCGCCTTGAGCAGGACCCCCTGCGAACCGCGGCGGCCGATCGCCCCCAGGGTGTGCACCACCGCCTCGGGGTCGCCCTCCTCGCCGAGGTGGAAGCGCGAGCGGACCGCCGCGGGCCGCAGGGACGGCAGCTCGGCCTCCAGGGCCCGGCGCACGGCGGTGCTGAACCGTTCCGGGGCCTGCATGACGAGGTCGACCAGGAACGTCCGCCCGGCCAGCCTGACCTGGGAGCGCTGGCGGTCGAGGTCGGCGATGGCCCGGTGCACCTCGGCGACCGTGCTCGGCCGGACCCCGGGCCGGTGGTGCAGGACCCGGTCGACGGTGGCCTGGCTCAGCCCGGCCTGCTCGGCGATCTCCCGGACCCGGTACGGGTGTCCCACGTCGCCTCCCTGCGCAATAACCCCGCTGAGGTGTTTTTGAGGGGTTCGACCGGTCGTCATCGCCTCACCGGACTCCTAGCGTGGCAGGTGCACCCGGAGCAAGCCACCCCCGAGGAGGACCCATGAGCAGCAGTGTCACCACCACCACCCCTGGTCGGTTCAGTGCGGCGGACTGCCGGGTCGAGGACCTCGCCGCCCTGGTGGCGCGGAGCACCGACCTGGCCGACTACCCGCACGCCGACCGGGTGGAGCAGGACGTCCTGGTCTACGACTCCGCCGACCTGCGCCGGGCGGTGGTGTCCGAGGCCGGGCGCGCTGCCGTCGAGGCGGAGCTGGTCCGGGCCCTCACCGACGGCCCCGGGGTCGTGGTGTTCGCCGGCGCCTTCCCCGACACTGCGGTCGTCGACCGGGCCACCGCGGCGTACGACGCCCTGATCGCCGAGGAGGAGGCGTCCGGCGCCGCCGCGGGGGACCACTTCGCCACCCCGGGGGCGAACAGCCGGATGTGGAACGCGCTGGAGAAGCTCGCACTGCGCGACCCGGCCACCTTCGTCGACTACTACGCCAACGACATCCTGGCGCTGGTCTCGACGGCCTGGCTCGGCCCCGGCTACCAGATGACCTCCCAGGTCAACGTCGTGCGCCCCGGCGGACGGGCCCAGGAGCCGCACCGCGACTACCACCTGGGGTTCCTCTCCGACGAGGTCGCCGGACGCTACCCCGCGCACGTGCACCTGCTGTCCCCGGTGCTGACCCTGCAGGGGGCCGTGGCGCACAGCGACATGCCGGTGGAGAGCGGGCCGACGCTGTACCTGCCCTACTCCCACCAGTACGCCCCCGGCTACCTGGCCTGGCGGCGCGAGGACTTCAAGGCCTTCTTCGCCGACCACCGCGTCCAGCTGCCGCTGGCCAAGGGCGACGCCGCGTTCTTCAACCCCGCCGTCCTCCACGGCGCCGGCACCAACGTCTCGACCGACATCCAGCGGATGGCGAACCTGCTGCAGGTCTCCTCGGCCTTCGGGCGGGCGATGGAGGTCGTGGACCGGGCCAAGGTCAGTGCCGCGATCTACCCCGTGCTGCGCGAGCGGGCCGCCGCGGGCGCGGCCGCCGCCGACGTGGCCCACGTGGTGGCCTCGGCCGCCGAGGGCTACCCCTTCCCGACCAACCTCGACCTCGACCAGCCGGTCGGGTCGCTGACCCCGCAGTCGCAGGCCGAGCTGGTCGGCCAGGCGCTGACCGAGGACTGGAGCCCCGAGGCGCTCGCCGACGCCCTGCACGGGCACGCCGCCCGGCGCAGCACCGAAGCGGTCTGAGGTGGCGGGGAGCCCACGTCTGGACGGCCGGGTCCTCCTGGTCAGCGGGGGCACCCAGGGGGTCGGCGCCGCCATCGCCCGCGGGGCGGTCTCGGCCGGAGCCACGGTCGTGGTCACCGGTCGTCGGCCCGACGTGGGGGAGGCGTGCGTGCAGCGGCTGCGCGAGCTCGGCGGCGAGGCGGTGTTCGTCCGGGCCGATGTGGCCGAGGTGGACCAGGCCCGCGCCAGCGTGGCGGCCTGCGTGGAGCGGTTCGGGCGGATCGACGGCCTGGTCAACGCGGCGGGACTGACCAGTCGGGGGACGCTGCTGGACACCACCCCGGAGCTCTTCGACGACCACGTCGCGGTCAACCTGCGGGGCCCGTTCTTCCTCATGCAGGCCGCGGTCGCGGACATGGTCGCCCGACGGTCGCCGGGCGCGATCGTCAACGTGGTCTCGATGTCCGCGCACGGCGGCCAGCCCTACCTCGCGCCGTACGTCGCGGCGAAGGCGGGCCTGGCCGCCCTGACCCGCAACGCCGCGCACGCCCACCGCTGGGACCGGATCCGGATCAACGGGGTCAACATCGGCTGGACCGAGACCGAGGGCGAGGCGGTGGTCCAACGCACCTTCCACGACGCCGACGACGACTGGGCCGAGCGTGCCGCCGCCACGCTGCCGATGGGCCGGCTGGCCGCCGCCGACGACGCCGCGGCCCTGGTCGTCCTCCTGCTCTCGGACGCCAGCGGCGTGGTCACCGGTTCGGTGATGGACTGGGACCAGACCGTTCTCGGCGCCTACGACTGACCACCCTTCCCCCACCTCACAGGAGAGATTCGTGCGACTCGGACTCATCGGCCTCGGCCGGATCGGCGCGTTCCACGCCGAGACCCTCAGCAACCTCGACGCGGTCGAGGAGCTGCTCGTCACCGACGCGGTGCGCGGCGTGGCCGACCAGGTCGGCGCGAAGGTCGGCGCGCGGGTCGTCGACACCCCCGAGGCACTGCTCAGCGCGGGCGTCGACGGCGTGCTGATCGCCTCCTCCACCCCCACGCACCCGGCGCTGATCCGGGCCGCGGTGGCCGCCGGGGTCCCGACCTTCTGCGAGAAGCCGGTCACCCCCGACCTGGACAGCGCCGCGGACCTGGTCGGGATGGTCCAGGACAGCGGGGTCGCGGTGCAGATCGGGTTCCCCCGCAGGTTCGACCCGGCCTTCGTCGCCGTGCGCGACGACGTGGTCGGCGGGCGGCTCGGGTGGGTGCACACCGTGCGCTCCACGACCCTGGACCCGGCGCCGCCGCCGGCGTCGTACGTCCGGGCCTCGGGCGGGATCTTCCACGACTGCACGGTCCACGACTTCGACGCGGTCCGGTGGGTGACCGGTCGCGAGGTCGTCGAGGTGTACGCCGCGGGTGGCACCAAGGGCGAGCCGTACATCGCCGAGGCCGGTGACGCCGACACGGTCTCGGTGGTGCTCACCCTCGACGACGGGACGCTGGCCGTGGTCTCGAACACCCGGCACAACGGGCGTGGGTACGACGTCCGTCTCGAGGTGCACGGCTCGCTCGACGCCGTGGCCGCGGGCCTCGACGACACCCTCCCGCTGCGGTCCGGTGACCCGGCCGTGTCGTTCCCGGCCGGTCCGCCGGCGACGTTCTTCATGGACCGGCTGGCCGCGGCCTTCCGGGCCGAGCTGGCCGGCTTCGTCGAGGTGGTGGCCGGGACCGCGGCCTCGCCGTGCTCGCTGGTCGACGGGCTCACCTCGTCGTGGGTGGCCGAGGCGGCGACCCGCTCCTGGCGCGAGCACCGTCCCGTCGAGGTCACCGGACGGTTCGCGCGATGAGCGAGCCGCTGCGGATCGGCGTCCTGGGCGCCGCACGGATCAGCGAGACGTCGTTGGTGGCTCCCGCGCTCGCGACCGGTCACCGGCTGGTGGCGGTCGCCGCCCGCGACTCCGGGCGGGCCCACG
The DNA here is from genome assembly GCA_963843825.1 of uncultured Actinomycetota bacterium. GTDB lineage: Bacteria > Actinomycetota > Actinomycetes > Propionibacteriales > Nocardioidaceae > Marmoricola_A. Next base: position 155,368 of record CAWJLZ010000013.1, on the reverse strand, counting down.
AGTTCGCCGAGCAGCACGGGGTGGAGCGGGTGGTGGGCTCCTACGCCGACCTGCTCGCCGACCCCGAGGTCGAGCTGGTCTACAACCCGCTGGTGAACTCGCTGCACGGACCGCTCAACCTGGCCGCCCTGCGCGCGGGCAAGCACGTGCTGAGCGAGAAGCCGTCGGCGAGCAACGCGGCCGAGGCCAGACACGTGCGGGAGGTCGCCGCGGGCTCGGCCGGGGTCTTCGTCGAGGCGTTCCACTACCTCTTCCACCCGGTGTTCGGCCGCGTCGTCGAGCTGGTCGCCGACGGGGCGGTCGGGAGGGTGCTGCGCACCGAGGTGTCGCTGACCATGCCGCCCCCCGACGACGACGACCCGCGCTGGCGCCTGGCCCTGGCCGGCGGGTCGGCGATGGACCTCGGCTGCTACTCCCTGCACGCCAGCCGGATGCTCGGACGGCTGCTCGGGGGGGAGCCCGAGGTGGTCGGCTCGGTCGCGGTCGAGCGGGCCGGTCAGCCGGGGGTGGACGAGTCGCTGCGCGTCGACCTCGGCTACCCCGACGGGACCACCGGCACGGCGTACAGCGACATGGGCGGGTCGGAGTGCCGGGGGCTTCGACTTCCACCTCCGCGTCGTCGGGACCGACGGCGACGTGTTCGCGCCGGCCTTCGTGCTGCCCCACCTGGACGACTCGGTCGTGGTCACCACGAACGACGGGTCGCGGACCGAGCACCTCGGGACGCGGTCGTCGTACACCTACCAGCTGGAGGCCGTGGCTAGTCTCGTCCGGGACGGCGTGCCCGTGGTCCCCGACGCCGACGACGCGGTGGTGACGATGGAGCTGGTCGACGCGGCGTACCTCGCCGCCGGTTTGCCCGTGCGCCCAGCCCAGGAAGGGACCTGATCACCGTGGGACGTCTCGTCGAGGTCGCGGACACCAGCCTGCACGTCGAGGAGCGGGGCGACCCCGACGCGTTCCCGCTGCTGGTCCTGCACGGCGGACCGGGTCTGGACCACACCATGTTCGGCGACTACCTCGACCCGCTGACCGAGGAGGGGAGGTACCGCCTGGTGCTGGTCGACGAGCGGGCCAGTGGTCGGTCCGACCGCAGTGCCGACATCGGCACCTGGACCCTGGAGCGGATGGCCCAGGACGTCAGCGACCTGGCGGTGAGCCTCGGCGTGGCCGACGCGTACGCCGTCCTGGGCCACTCCTACGGCGCCTTCCTGGCCCTGCAGCACGCTGTGGACCACGTGGGCGAGCCCCGCGGGACGATCGTGTCCGCGGGCATCGCCGACGCGCGCTGGCTGGCCGAGGTCGACGTCCAGCTGGCGGCGTTCGAGCCGGTCGCCCTGCGTGAGCAGGTCACCTCGTCCTGGGCCCGGGAGGCCACGGTGACCACGGACGCCGAGGCGCTGGCCCTGCTGGACGACCAGCTGCCGTTCCACTTCGCCGAGCCGCAGGGTCAGGCGCTCGCCGACTACCGGGAGCGGACGGGCGGGCTGGACGCGCACTTCGCCCCCGACATGATCCGGCACTTCGCCACCGCGGAGTACGGCGGGATCGCACTGGTCGACGCGCTGCCGACCGTGACGCACCCGGTCCTGGTCCTGGCCGGACGCCACGACCGGACCTGCCCGGTCGGCGCATCGGAGGAGATGGCCGCCGGGCTGGTCCGGTCGCGACTGGTCGTCCTCGAGGACTCGGCACACATGATGTTCGCCGAGGAGCACGAGCGCTACCTCCGCGAGGTCCGCGGCTTCCTCGACGAGGTCAGCTCTTGAAGCTGGCGATGTCGATCACGAAGCGGTAGCGCACGTCGCTGTCGACCACACGGTCGTAGGCCTCGTTGACCTGGTCGACGGTGATCGTCTCGATCTCCGCGCCCAGGCCGTGCTCGGCGCAGAAGTCCAGCATCTGCTGGGTCTCCGCGATGCCGCCGATCTTCGAGCCGGCCATGCTGCGGCGCATCCCGGCCAGGGAGAAGGCGTGGAACTCGTCGGCACCCTCGGGGATGCCCACGTTGACCATGGTGCCGTTCAGCGCCAGCAGGCCGAGGTACTTGTCGACCGGCAGGTTCGCCGCGACGGTGTTGACGATCAGGTCGAAGCTGCCGGCCAGCTCGGTGAACGTCTCCTCGTCCCTGGTGGCGAAGTAGTGCGTCGCGCCGTAGCGACGACCGTCGTCCTCCTTGGACATGGTCTGCGACAGCACGGTCACCTCGGCGCCGAGGGCGGCAGCGATCTTGACGCCCATGTGGCCCAGGCCGCCCATGCCCACGATCGCGACCTTCTTGCCGGGGCCGGCGTTCCAGTGGTTGAGCGGCGAGAACAGCGTGATGCCCGCGCAGAGCAGCGGAGCGGCGACGTCGAGCTCGACGCCCTCGGGGATGCTCAGGACGTAGTTCTCGTCGACGACGACGGACTCGGAGTAGCCGCCGAAGGTGGGGGCACCGTCGTACTGCTCGGCGTTGTAGGTGCCGACCTCGCCCTTGAGGCAGTACTGCTCCTCGCCGGCCTGGCAGTTGGCGCACTCGCGGCAGGAGTCGACGAAGCAGCCGACGCCGACCCGGTCACCGACCGAGTAGCGGGTCACCTCGCCGCCCACCGCGGCGACGGTGCCGGCGATCTCGTGACCGGGGACCATCGGGAACATCGCCGGGCCCCACTCCTCGCGGGCCTGGTGGATGTCGGAGTGGCAGATGCCGGCGAACGCGATGTCGATGACCACGTCGTGCGGGCCCGGGTCACGACGCTCGATGGTGCTCCGCTCGAGCGGCTCCTTGGCTCCGGAGGTGACGAGGGCGGCAACGGTCTGGGGCATGGGTGATCTCCTGGGAGGACGTCGGGGGACTCCTGGAGCGTCGCCGGTCGCCAGGAGCCGAAACGTGACGTGTCAGACACCGAACCGTGCGGTCCCCCGACGACCCGTCAGAACCTCTCGGTGCGCCTCAGGGTCCGGGGCCGTCCGTCGGGGTCGTGCAGCAGCAGGTACGCCGCGCCGGCCAGCACGCGGGCCACCGGCCCGATCGTGGGAGGCGGCAGGCGACGCAGCCGGCCCGGCGGGCGGGGGCCGACCTGCCCGCCGTCGTGCCAGGCGTCGAGCGCCGCGGCGGACGCGGCGAGGCCGCGAACATCCCGGCGGGGTCCACGCAGTCGGCCAGGTCGTCGGGGTCCCGGTCGAGGTGCTCCGCGGCGAGCCGAAGCCGCAGGGCGCGGGCGTACCCGGGCTCCCCGTCCTCCCCGTCCTCCCCGTCGGGGCCGGCGGTGTCGACCACCACCGCGGAGAGCTCGGAGTCATGGGTCCAGGACCGGCGGTTGAAGTTGTCCGAGCCGATCGTGGCCCAGGTGTCGTCGACCAGGCAGGTCTTGGCGTGCACGTACACCGGGGTGCCGGCGTGGTTCTCGATCCCGTAGACCGCCACCCGGCCCGGCGCGGACCGCATCATGTCCAGCATCGCCCGCCGTCGCCCGAGCAGCTGCGGGGTGCGCGTGGCGGCGCCGTCCCGGTCGGGGTGCAGCGGCACCACCGCGACCACCCGCAGGTCCGGCTGCTCGCGCAGGGCCTCGGTGAAGATGTTGCCGACCTGATGGCCCCACAGGTACTGGTCCTCGATGTAGACCAGCGAGCGGGCCCGACGGATCGCCTTGGTGTAGCCGCGGGCCACGCTGCGCTCGCCGCCGTTGGCGAACGGGTAGTCGCGGCCCAGGATCAGGTCGGGGTAGGTCCGCAGCAGCTGCACCACGTGGGTGCCGCCCTCCACGGGCGGCGGGGGAGGGGCCTGCGCGGGCAGCGGGTCGGGGCTCAGGTCGAGGCCGAGCACGCGGTCGCGCAGGTAGTTCAGCGGGCTGCGGCTCAACGGGGTCGGGTCGAGCCACCGCTCGCGGAAGACCGTCTCGACGTCGAAGACCGCGGGCCCCTGGATCGCGGCCTGGACGTCGTGCCAGGGCGGGGTGGGCCCGTACTCCGTGGCCATCACCAGGGCCTGGGGGTCGCCGCCGTGGTCGGCGTCGTCGCGACGGGAGTGGCACAGGTCGATGCCGCCGACGTACGCGACGTCTCGGGTCGGGTCGTCCCGGTGCCGGACCACGACCATCTTCTGGTGGTGGGACCCGCCGAGCCTGACCCGCATGTCGAGCAGGGCCTCGGCGCCGCGGGACTGCAGCTCGCGGCCCAGGCGCAGGTTCTCCCCGGCGGTGAACCCCATCTTCTCGGTGTGCGAGCGCCAGACCAGGCCGCGCACGTCGACCCCGCGCTCGTCGGCGCGACCGAGCACGTCGACGACCTCGCTGCCCGGCTCCCCGGTGAGCCGCTCGTCGGCGTCGCCCTGCCAGTCGGTGAAGTAGATCAGGTCCCCGGCCCGGGTCGCCTCGACGACCTCGAAGAGCTCGGCGAAGTAGGTCGCCCCGTGGACCAGCGGGCGCACCCGGTTGCCGCGCGACCAGGCCTCGTCACCGGGGTGGCGGTCGTCGAGGATCGTGGAGGGGTTGTCCCGCTCGTCCTGGGTCAGCAGCCACTCGGCGAGGGGTACGGAGTCGTCGGGCACGTGCTCACCATGCCCGATGGTCGGCGGTCGTGCACGGGCCGGGACCTCCGGTCTCCTCCGGCAGCAGCACCCGCAGCCTGGCGAGGGCGTCACGGGCCTGGGACTTCACCGTCCCGACCGAGATCCCCAGCGCCGCGGCGGTCTGCACCTCGGTCAGGTCGTCGAAGTAGCGCAGCACCACCACCGCGCGCTGGCCGGGGGCCAGGCGCATCAGGGCGGTCCGCACCAGCTCGCGCTGGGGGACGTCCGAGCCGTCCGCGGCGGACCTCCGGCAGCTCGGGGCGGGTCTCCTCCCGCCACCGTCGGCGCCGCCAGCGTCCGGCCGCCTCCCGGGCCAGGACCTTGCGGACGTACGGCTCCGGCTGGTGGCCGATCCGGCCCCAGTGGGGGAGCGCCTTGACCAGCGCCAGCTGGACCAGGTCCTCGGCGTCCTGGTGCTGGCCGGTGAGCAGGTACGCCGTGCGCAGCAGCGCCTGCCGGCGGGTGGCGACGTACTCCTCGAAGGCCTCGCGGGTCGGGTCAGGGGCGGACACGGATCCTCCTGCGGACGGCCACGGCTGCGGCGACGAGCAGGGTCACGACGGCGAGCGCGGTGACCAGCCGGGGGTCCCACGGGTGCGGAGGCTCGACCGCGGGCACGGTCGGTCGGGCCAGCAGGTCCGTGCTGACCTGGGCGCCCCCCGAGGGTGCGAGCTCGACCAGGGTGCGCGAGGCCCCAGTGCCGCTGTCCATCGACACGACCGCGGCGACGAGGTCGCGCGGGTCCCCGCTGCGGGGCGAGGGGACGGACCGGACCGCGAGCAGGTGGGTGGCGTCGGTCCAGCCGAGCACCTGCAGGGTCCGCTCCGAGCCCGGGAGCACCCGCAGGTCCACCCGACGGCCGTCGCGCAGGTCCCCCACGACGACCGAGTCGGGGGCCCCTCCACCGTTCCGGCTGCGCACGGCGGCGATCCGGGTGCCCGTCGGGTCGACCGCCGGTCCCGTACCCAGCCTCTGGTCGAGCCGCACCACGCGAACCGGGCTGCCGGCGCGGGGGTCGAGCAGCCCGAACGAGCGGGCGGCAACTCCCACCGGGACGGTGCCCTCGCCGGCCGCCCCCCACAGCGACAGCACGTCGGTCCCGGCCAGGGTCTGCGGCTGCGGCTGGTCCATCCGCCACACCAGCACGTCCTGCTGCCGCGCCGCGGTCTGGTCGCTCTCGGGATCGCCGGCCCCGCCGAGCGAGACCGAGGTGAACACCACGAGGGTGTCCGCGTCGGACCAGGCCAGCGACTCGCCCCACAGTCCGTGCGCGCTGGGGATCGCGTGCCGGCGCACCTCCCCGGTGCCGGTGTCGTAGACCGCCACGCCACCCACGGTCCGCGTCACGCCGACCGGAGCGGTCCCCGTGCGGGGACCGGTCGTCCAGTACGCCACGTGCTCCCCGTCGGGGGACAGCGAGACGGCGTCACCGGCGGTGAGCTGCGGGAACGGGGCGTCCGCCACGGCTCCCGGGAGGTCGAGGAACCGGTACGTCCCGGTGGCTGCGGAGACCCCGGCGTAGCCCGGCTCGGATCCGGACCAGTGGTGGCGCTGCGCGGGCACCACGGCGGCGAGCCGGCCCAGGGGCCCGTCCGCGTCGGTGCCGGACAGCCAGCCGCTCGGGGCGAAGAGCCGGTCCGGCACGGCAGCACCCGACGGTGCCACGGCCGGCCCGGCCTCCGGTCGCCCGCTCTGCCAGGACAACCCGGTGAGCGCCCCGACGACGAGCAGCGCGACGGCCGCGACAAGGGCGGTGCCCGCGCGGCGGCGACGGTGGAACCGCCGGGCCCGGTCGTAGAGCCCCGGGTCCGGGACGGCGCGTGGCGCCGCCTCGGCCAGGTCGGCCAGCTGGTCCTCGAGCGTGCTCACGGGTCCTCCACGGGTGCGTGCTGACAGCGTCACAGAGAGATATGTCGCGAGACCACGGTTCGGAGGGGTGCGGGTCCCGACTTTCCCGGCGCCGGGGGCGGTGACCCGTTGTCGGCACCGCCGCATACGATGCGGGCACGCCGGCCCGTTCGGAGGGCTGCGCCCGAGAAGGGACTCCCATGCCCCGTTCGTTCCGCCGGACCGCGATCGCCGCGGCCGTCGTCCTCGCCGCGGGAGTCCTTCCCGCCGTCTCGGTCTCCGTGGCCGACGCCGCGCCCACCACGGGCTCGTTCCGCCCGGCGCCCGACGCCCGGCCCTCCGGGCCCCGGGTGCGGGTGGACCCCACCGAGTTCTCCGCGGTGCAGGTCGACCTCGCCGCCGTGCGCGGCACCCTGAGCCAGGCCCCCCGGGCCGGGGCGGGCCGCGGCTCGCTGCCGCTCGACGTGCCCGACCCGACCGGGGGCACCGAGCGCTTCGCGGTGCAGCAGACCACGGTCATGCAGTCCCGCCTCGCCGCCGCACACCCCGAGATCACGACGTACTCCGGGAGGTCGCTGGACCACCCGGGCACCACGATCGCCCTCGACGTCACCCCGATGGGCTTCCACGCCTCGGTGCGCGGTCCGGTCGGCCAGCGGGCCTGGTACGTCGACCCGGCCTACAACACCCGCGGGACCACCCTGCACCTCAGCTACTACGGCGGCAGCGTCCCGAAGGCCGTCGACGCCTTCGTCGAGCGTGAGGCTCCCTCGATCCGTCGTGCGGTGGCCCGTCGGGTCGGCGGCAGCGCCACGGCCCCCGGCGCCCTGGTCCGTCAGCGGGCCTACCGGCTCGCGCTGACCTCGGACCCCTCGTACGCCGCGTACTTCGGCACCCGCAACGTGCTGGCCGAGAAGGTCACCCTGATCAACCGGGTCAACCAGATCTACAACGACGACCTGGCCATCACCCTGCGCCTGGTCAACGCCACGAACTCGCTCAACCTCGACACCGAGGCCAAGGCCACCGGGGCCAACGGTCCGTGCGGCGCGCACGCCTGCTTCGACGCCGCGACCACCGACACCGACTCCCAGCTCGCCTACTGCTCCGGCGAGAGCCTGGGTCGCAACCGCACCGTGCTGGGCCAGATCGTCGGCGCCTCGAACTACGACATCGGGCACCTGGCGCTCGGGGTCAACGGGGGTGGCATCGCCTACCTCGGTGTGGTGGGCGCGGACTACAAGGGCGGCGGCTGCACCGGCCTGCCCGCCCCGAAGGGCGACTTCTTCGCCATCGACTACGTCGCCCACGAGATGGGCCACCAGTTCGCCGGCAACCACACCTTCGACGGGGTGCAGTACGCCTGCTCCGGCGGCAACCGCTCGGGCAAGACCTCGGTCGAGCCCGGGTCCGGCTCCTCGGTGATGGCCTACGCCGGGATCTGCCTGCAGGACGACCTGCAGCCGCACACCGACCCCTACTTCTCCCAGCGGACGATCACCGAGGTCTCGCGCTACACCGGCACCGCGATCCCCCGCGTGGTCGAGGTGCAGACCGTCTCGCTGCGCGGCTTCACCAGCAACGGTGACACCGTGACCCTGGGCTACCCGGGCGCCACCCCGGTCACCCTGACCCGCGGCGTCGACTACAGCCGGGCCGCGATCGAGGCCGCCGTCGAGGGCCTGACCGGCAAGAACGTCACCATCGCCCAGTGGGGCTACGACCCGTACGGCTCGTACACCTCCTACCCCGCCCCGATCACGTCCCCGGACGCGACCGGATTCCAGGTGATCTTCGCGCCGACCGCCAAGCCCGACGCGGCCGGTGCCTGGACCGACGTGCCGTCGCTGAGCCTGACCAGCAGCACGCCGGGGGTCAGCGGGTTCGTCGGCGAGACCGCCAAGGGCGGCAAGGCGCTCAACCGCGGGCAGACCGTCACCCGCACCCGCAACCACGCGCCGCGGGTGACCGCGCCGCGCAACCGGACCCTCCCGGTGCGCACGCCCTTCACGCTGCAGGGCAAGGGTCGCGACAAGGACGGCGACAAGCTCACCTACCTGTGGGAGCAGAACGACCCGGGCAAGCGCGGTCGCGGCGAGGGCACCAGCCTGGTCGACAACCACAAGCGCTTCGGCCCGCTCTTCCGGGTCTTCGGGACCGCCGCCGACGTCGATGCCACCGACACCCTCGAGACCCCGTCTCCGGGGGAGAACCTGGCCACGGGCAGCCGCAGCCGGACCTTCCCGGACATGGCCCAGGTGCTGGCGGGCAACACCAACGCCCGTTCCGGTCACTGCCGCCGGGTCGCGCCGCTCCCGGACAACCTGGCCGACTACGTGCCCGTCGGAGGGCGCACGGTGGCCTGCTACTCCGAGTTCCTGCCCACCGGGGCCTACCACGGCACCCCGGGCTCGAAGCACGCGGCGATGCACTTCCGGCTGACCGCGCGGGACGGCTACCCCACCGGCGGCGGCACGGCCTTCGCCAACGTCACCCTGCGGGTGGACCACCGGGCCGGACCGTTCCTGGTCACCTCCCAGCAGCACGGCAAGGCGGTGCGAGGCGGCTCGAAGACCAAGGTCACCTGGGAGGTCAACGGCACCAAGCGGCTGGCCGGCAAGGTCAGGATCACCCTGTCCACCAACGGCGGGAAGACCTGGAAGCACGTCCTGGCCCGTCGCACGGCCAACGACGGCAAGGCCGTGGTGCGCGTCCCGGACGTGACCACCAAGCACGCGCGGATCAGGATCAGCGCGGTGAAGAACTACTTCTTCGCCGTCAACGACGCCCGCTTCCGGATCAAGTAGGTCACGATGACGTTCGACGTGCTCGCCGGCGGGGTGCTCGTCCTCGACGGCGGCATGTCGAACGCGTTGGAGGACCGCGGAGTCGACCTGTCCTCCGACCTGTGGACGGCCCGGCTGCTCCGCGACGACCCTGACCAGGTCGTCGCGGTGCACCGCTCCTACTACGACGCGGGGGCCGACGTCGCCACCACGGCGACGTACCAGGCCAGCGTGCCGTCGTTGGTGGCCGCCGGCTTCACCGCCGCCGAGGCGGCGGACCTGCTGGTGACGGGCGTGCGGCTGGCCCTGCGCGCCCGGGACGAGGCCCAGGCATCCACACCCCGCCAGCTGCTGGTCGCGGCGTCGGTGGGGCCGTACGGCGCCGTGCTGGCCGACGGCTCGGAGTACCGCGGCGACTACGGCCTGAGCCCGGCCCGGCTGCGGGACTTCCACGGCCCGCGGCTGGAGGTCCTGGCCGGGGCGGGCCCCGACCTGCTGGCCGTCGAGACCGTCCCCGACGTGCGCGAGGCGGAGGTGCTCGTGCCGCTGCTCGACGAGCTCGGACTGCCGGCCTGGTTCGCCTACTCCGTCGAGGGCGGGCGGACCCGGGCCGGTCAGTCGCTCGAGGAGGCCTACGCCGTGCTGGCCGACAGCTCGTGCATGATCGCCGCCGGGCTGAACTGCTCGGCACCCCAGGAGGTGCCGGGCGCGGTGGCCGCGGCCGTGGCCGCCACCGGCCGTCCGGCGGTGGCCTACCCCAACAAGGGCGAGTCGTGGGACAGCACCACCCACACCTGGACCGGTCCCGAGCACTTCGACGTGGCGCTGGCGCCCGGGTGGGTGGCCGCGGGGGCGGCGCTGCTCGGCGGCTGCTGCCGGGTCGGCCCCGCCGACATCGCCGCGCTGGCCCGCGCCGTCGCACCGTGAGCCCGTCCGCCGCGTGAGCCCCCGGACCTGGGACGTGGTGGTGGTCGGCGGCGGTCAGGCCGGCCTGGCCACCGCGTACCACCTGCGCCGGCTGGGTCTGGTGCCCGGGGAGGACGTGCTCGTCCTGGACGCCGGGGAGCAGCCGGGAGGGGCCTGGCCCCACACCTGGCCGGGGCTGCGGCTGTTCTCGCCGGCGGCGTACTCCTCGCTGCCGGGCTGGCCGATGCCGGCCTGGGACGACCGCAGCCGTGGCTTCCCGCCCCGGGACCACGTCGTGGACTACCTGACCCGCTACGAAGAGCGCTACGAGCTGCGGGTGCGTCGCCCCGCCCGGGTGCGCTCGGTCGCTCGCGAGCCCGGGGGACTGGTGCTGGACGTGCGGGCGGGCCGGACCGGGGGGACGAGCAGGTCCGTGCGCGCGTGGTGGTCAGCGCGACGGGCACCTGGGGCAGCCCGTTCTGGCCGGCGTACCCGGGGCAGCGGGAGTTCACCGGACGCCAGCTGCACGCGGCCGACTACCGCGGGCCCGAGGACCTGGCGGGCCGGCGGGTGGCGGTCGTGGGGGGCGGCAACTCCGCCGCGCAGGTCCTCGCCGAGGTCTCCCGGGGCGCGAACACGCTGTGGGTCACCCAGCGGCCGCCGAGGTTCCTGGCCGACGGGGTCGACGGGCGCGACCTGTTCGCGGCCGCCACCGCGCGGGTGGCGGCGCTGGCCCAGGGTCGCGACCACGCCGGCGTCGGCGGGCTGGGGGACATCGTGATGGTCCCGTCGGTGGTCGAGGCGCGCGAGCGCGGCGTGCTCACCGCGCTGCCGGCCTTCGAGCGGTTCACGGCGAGCGGCCTGCGCTGGGCCGACGGCACGGTGCGGGAGGTCGACGTCGTGCTGTGGTGCACGGGGTTCCGCCCGGACCTGCGTGCGCTGGCAGGCCTGCACCTGCACGGACCGGATGGCCGGATCGGGCTCGGCGGGCCGGCCGGCACGCAGGCGGTGGCCGAGCCCCGGCTGCACCTGGTCGGCTACGGCGACTGGACCGGGCCGGCCTCGGCCACGCTGGTCGGTGTCGGGCGGTCGGCGCGCGCCACCGCCGCGGTCGTGGCCGAGCAGCTGGGGCGACCCGCTCCCCGCCCCGGGTCCCCGGTCAGGCCAGGGAGAGGAACACCTTCTCCATCACGGTGAGGTCCAGCTTGGCGTCCTCCTCGCCCGCGGCGTCCCGGGCCAGGCACTGCTGCAGGCCGCTGGCCACCAGCGCGAACCCGGCCCGGTCCAGGGCACGGGAGACCGCGGCGATCTGCACCACCACGTCCTCGCAGTCGCGTCCTTCCTCCAGCATCCGCAGGACCCCGGCCAGCTGACCCTGGGCCCGTTTGACCCGGTTGACGACCGGACCGAGGTCGTCGGGATCGAGCTTCACCGGTCCTCCCCGAGCCGACCGACGGCGGCCAGGACCAGGCCGAGCCGGCGCCCGGCGTCCTCGGCGACCTCGGCCATCGCCTCGCCGCCCACCTGCTTCATCACCGCGGGGTCGAAGGCCTCCACCATGCAGGAGGTCTCGTCCAGGGCCCGGACCACGACGTTGCAGGGCAGCAGGGCCGCCACCGAGGCGTCGACCTGGAGGGCGGCGTAGGCCAGCGGCGGGCGGCACGCGCCCAGGATCACCTGGCGGGGCACCTCGACGTCGAGCTTGTCCTTGAGCGTGCGGTGGAGGTCGATCTCGGTGAGGATCCCGAAACCCTGGTCGGTCAGAGCGCCTCGGACGGCGCCCACCGCGGCTTCGTAGGGCAGTCTGACAGTGGTCGAGATGGTGTAGTCGCTCATCGCTCTCCTTCTCGGCCCCGGAGTTGATACCCCCGGGGGTGTTGTGGTTACACTGTGCCACATACCCCCCCAGGTATCCAGTCGAAGGAGGAAGCAGATGAACGACAACCAGAACATCGTCGAGATCGACGTCGAGGAGCTCGCCCGGACCCAGGGCACCGGCACCCTCGTGGACGTCCGCGAGGTGTCGGAGTACGTCGACGGGCACGTCCCCGGAGCCCTCCTGATCCCGATGGGCGAGCTGCCGGGCCGGCTGGTGGAGATCGACAAGGAGTCCCGCGTGTTCGTCATCTGCGCCTCCGGCAACCGCAGCAAGCCGATGACCGCCCTGCTGGCCAGCCACGGCTTCGACGCGGTGTCGGTCGCCGGCGGCACCAAGGCCTGGGCCGGCTCCGGCCGCCCGGTCGAGACGGGCCGGGCATGAGCGACGTGACGGTCGTGCCGGTCGAGACCCCGACGCTGGGCGACCGCAGCTACGTCGTCCACGACGGGGAGGTCGCCTTCGTCGTCGACCCCCAGCGTGACATCGACCGGGTCCTGGCGGTGCTCTCCGAGCACGGTGTGCGGCTCACCGACGTCTTCGAGACCCACATCCACAACGACTACGTGACCGGCGGGCTCGCGCTGGCCCGGCACACCGGGGCGACGTACCACGTCAACGCCGACGACGACGTCTCCTTCGAGCGCAGCCCGCTGCGCGACAACGACGTGGTCGAGGTCGGTCCCCGGCTGCGGGTCACCGCGCTGGCCACCCCGGGCCACACCTTCACCCACCTCTCCTACGCCCTGGCCGACGGCGACGACCCGGTCGGGGTCTTCACCGGGGGCTCGCTGCTCTTCGGGGCCACCGGCCGTCCCGACCTGCTCGGTCCCGACCACACCCACGACCTCGCGCGGCACCAGCACGCGTCCGCGCAGCGGCTGGCCGACACGCTGCCCGACGAGGCGGAGGTCTTCCCGACCCACGGCTTCGGCTCGTTCTGCTCGGCGACCCAGTCCGACGCCTCGTCCTCGACCATCGGCCGGGAGCGCACCTCCAACCCCGTCCTGACCCAGGACGAGTCGACCTACGTCGAGGAGCTGCTGGCCGGGCTGGGCGCGTGGCCGGCGTACTACGCCCACATGGCGCCGCTCAACGTGGCCGGACCGGGTGAGCCGGACCTGTCCCTGCCCGCCCCCGCCGACGCCGCGGAGCTGCGGACCCGGATCGAGGCCGGCGAGTGGGTCGTGGACCTGCGCGACCGGACCGCCTTCGCCGCCGGGCACGCCCCCGGCACCGTCAACTTCGGGGTCGAGGGGCCGTTCGCGACCTACCTCGGGTGGGTGATCCCGTGGGGCTCCCCGCTGACCCTGCTCGGGGACAGCGAGGAGCAGGTCGCCGAGGCCCAGCGCGAGCTGGTCCGGATCGGGATCGACCGCCCGGCCGCCCAGGCCACCGGTGGTCCCGCGGACTGGAGCGACCGGCCGCTGCGCAGCTTCGCCACCGCCACCTTCGCCGACCTGGCCCAGGTGCGGCACCACCGTGAGGTGGTCGTGCTCGACGTCCGCCGGACCGACGAGCACGCCGCCGGCCGGATCGAGGGCGCGGTCAACATCCCGCTGCCCGAGCTCGCGGCCCGGGTCGGCGAGGTGCCGCCCGGAGAGCTGTGGGTGCACTGCGCCGCGGGCTACCGGGCGTCGGTGGGGGCCTCCATCCTCGACGCCGCCGGTCGGACCCCGGTCGCCGTCGACGACGGCTTCGACAGCGCCGAGGAGCTGGGTCTGGTGACCCGCCCCGCCACCGTGGCGTGAGCCCCCTGGTCGTCCTGGTCGCGGTCCTCGCCGGGTCCCTGATCGGGCTCAGCCTGGGCGCCCTGGGCGGGGGCGGCTCCGTGCTGGCCGTGCCCGTCCTGGTCTACGCGCTGGGCCAGTCGCCCGCCCAGGCCACCACCGGGTCGCTGGTGGTGGTCGGGGTCAGCGCGCTGACCGGTGCGGTGACGGCGTACCGGTCGGGTCGGGTGCTGCTCGGCCAGGGGCTCGCCTTCGGCCTCACCGCCGTGGGCGGCGCGGTGCTCGGGGCCCGGCTCTCGGCGCTGGTGCCCGGGCCGGTGCTGCTGGCCGCGTTCTCCCTGCTGATGCTGGTGGTCGGCGGGCTGATGGCCACCCGGCAGCGCCGCCCCGCGGTCTCCGCCGCCCCGCAGCGGGTCCACGAGCCGATCCTCACCTTCAGCCCGACCTTCGCCTGCCAGTGCCCGCGGGCGCTCAAGGTGCTGGCCACCGCGACCGGGGTGGGGCTGCTGACCGGCTTCCTCGGGGTGGGTGGGGGGTTCCTGGTCGTCCCGGCCCTGGTCCTCGCCCTGGGCCTGCCCCTGGAGTACGCCGCCGGCACCTCGTTGGTGGTGATCGCCCTGACCAGCGGCACCGCGCTGGCCGTCCGCGCCGGCAGCGGGGTCCAGCCGGACTGGGGAGTGGTCCTGGTCCTCACCCTGGCCTCCGCGCTCGGTGGGTACGCCGGGGTGCGGCTCGCCGTCCGGACCGACACCCAGCGCCTCTCCCTGGCCTTCACCGCGCTCGTGCTCGGCGTCGCCGTCTACACCGCCGCCCAGGCCCTGCCCGCGCTGCTCTGAGCCCGCCCGCCACGACGACGGCCCCTCCACCCGGGGGTGGAGGGGCCGTTCGTGTGCTGCGCGGTCAGCAGGCCCGGGTCAGGGGGCCGCCTCGACCGACGGGACGTGCGTGGCCTGGTTCCAGGTGAACACGTAGTCACCGCCACCACCGGGCACGGACAGGGCGAGGTTGTCGCCCCCGCCGTCGGCACCCCAGTTCTCGTCCCAGCTGTCGTTCACGGCGATCTTCCACAGGTAGTCGCCGGCCGGCAGCGTGAACGTCCCGTGCCACAGGCCGTCGGAGGTGTCGAACGCCAGGTGGGTGTCGGCGCAGTCCGGCTGCCAGTCGCCGGGGCAGCCGAGCTCGCTCTGCAGGTCCCCGGCCAGGGTGACGCTCTCACGCGCCGGCGCCGGCTCGGCCACGGTGACCGTGACCGGGTCGGACGACCACCCGGGTCCTCTTCTCGTGCAGGATCGCCCGGTAGGAGACCTCGGTGCCGATGGCCAGGTCCGAGACGTCGTCGGTCACGGTGTAGGCCGGCGAGGGGTGTCGGTGCCGAGCCTCGTCCAGCCGGCGTCGACCTTGCGCTGGAAGGTCACCGACTGGGTGCTGCGCTCGGGGTCGACCTCGGCCAGCACCGTGACCGGGTCGATCACGCTGACCGTGCCGTCCCCGGTGGGGCTGGTCAGGGTCAGCGTGGGCGCGGCCACCCGGGCGCCCCGGTGGTGGCTCATCCGGGCGTGGCCGTTGTTGTCCAGCACGACCGCGCGGTAGCGGACCCGCTGTCCGGTCGGCAGGTTGCTGGTGTCGTCGAAGACCCGGTACGGCGCGTTGTCGTCGGTGCCGATCGAGCGCCAGGCGTGACGCCCGACCTTGGCCCGGAAGGTGACCTCGGCGAACGAGGACCCCGTGACCTTGGCCACGACCTGCATCCGGCTGCGGGCCGCCGCCGAGGCGTGCGGCTTCGCCAACCGGATCCGAGGGGCCCGGTGCGAGGCGGGGATCGGGCTGTCGGCGCGGTACACGCTCGCGGACAGGGCGTTCAGGGTGACCTCGACCTCGCCGTCGGCGTCGGCCGTGAGCGTCGCGGGACCGTTGCCGTACAGCTTGGTCAGGGTGGTCCCCGGAGCGAGGTAGGTGCCCACGGTGGCGCCGGCGGAGTCCTCGCTGTTGTTCAGCGAGACGACGAACTCCTTCTGCGTGTGCCGGCCGACCCGGGAGAAGGCGAAGACGCCGGGACCGTCCGAGGCGCTGCGCACCTGCATCGCACCGTTGCGGAGCGCGGGGTGGTGGTGGGTCAGGCCCGACAGCCTGCGGATGCTGCGGTAGAGCGGGTGGGTCTGGTCGAAGTTGTCGTCGGCCGGCGTCGCGTCGCTGGCGATGTTGTCCAGGTCCTGCCCGTCGGCCCAGTCGCTGACCTGGCTGGGGAACATGTCCTGGCGCGCGGCCTGGTCGCCTCCCGAGCCGGTGAAGCCCTGCTCGTCGCCGTAGTAGACGACCGGGTTGCCCCGGGAGAGGTACATCAGCGCGTGCCCGAGACGGTCGCGCTTGAACAGCTCGCGGTCGGAGGCGCCGGCGTTGTCGGTCTTGAGGAAGTAGCCGAACCGGCCCATGTCGTGGTTGCCCAGGAACGTCGGCAGCGAGTAGGCGTTGGAGTCCTGGTCGGTGAACCAGTCGTCGCTGGCGAAGAAGCCGGCCAGGTCGGTGTTGTCGGCGCTGCGGGACGCGAAGTCGCGCGCCGAGGCCTGGAAGCCGAAGTCCAGGACGGACTGCATCTTGTCGTGGGTGGTGAAGTGCGAGCGGAACGCCGCCCCCTCCTCGGTGACCCGGTCGTCGTAGACCTCGCCGAACATGAAGAAGTCCTTCTTGCCCTGCTCGCGGGCGTACCTCACCAGGCCGGGACCGAACTTCTGCCAGAACTCGTCGTTGACGTGCTTCATGGTGTCGATCCGGAAGCCGTCGATCTTGAAGTCCTTGACCCACGTCTTGTAGATCCGCTCCATCCCGGTCTCGACCCGGGGGTTCTCGGTGAACAGGTCGTCGAGCCCGAAGAAGTCGCCGTACTGGGAGTCCTCGCCGGTGAAGGTGGTGTTCCCGCGGTTGTGGTAGAGCGTGACGTCGTTCAGCCAGCCCGGCACCTTGGCGGTCTGCTCGCCGGGCTCGAGGACGGGGGTGTAGGGGAAGGACGTGGCCGGGTCGAGCGAGGGGAACCGGTCGGTGCCGGCGTAGTCGCGGTCGTCGAAGGTCCGGCCCCCCGAGGTCCGGTAGGGCTCGGCGTCCTTGGTGACGTACGCCGTGCGGGCACCCTCCTCGTAGCCGATCACGTCGGCGGTGTGGTTGGTGATGATGTCGAAGAAGACCTTGATGCCGCGGGCGTGCGCCGCCTCGACCAGCGAGGCCAGGTCGGCGTTCGTGCCCAGGTGCGGGTCGACCCGGGTGAAGTCGGTGATCCAGTAGCCGTGGTAGCCGGCCGACGGGCCGTCCTCGAGCTGGACCGCCTTGTTCTTGAAGATCGGGGTCAGCCAGATCGCGTCGGTGCCGAGGTTCTCGATGTAGTCCAGCTGGGACTGCAGCCCGACCAGGTCGCCGCCGTTGTAGTAGGCCTTGCTGGTGGGGTCGAAGCCGGTCACGTCGCGGTCGCCGGTCAGGCCGCCCTCGTCGTTGCCGGTCTCGCCGTTGGCGAACCGGTCGCCCATGACGAAGTAGAAGTCCTGGTCGGTCAGCGGGCCGCGCAGGGAGTGACGCGCCACGTCGGCGGCGTCGTGGTGGTGGTGGTGGCCGCGCCCGGCGGCCTGGGCCGAGGAGAGCGGCAGGCCGAGACCGACGGCGCAGCTGAGGGCGCTGACGGCGACGACACCGAGACGGAAGGGGGTTCGCACGAGGGGGGCCTCCGAGAGATGTGGTCGGGGTCACACCGCGTGAACCCGACCAGACCGTATCCCGGCCGGTGGCCCGGCAGGAAGGCCGGTCGGCCCACCTGCCGCCAGGCACACTGGGGGGATGATCAGCCTCGACCTCGCCCTCCGGCTCCAGCACGCAGGGGTCGTCTGGACCCCGGCCTCGGGAGACCGGTTCATGGTTCCCGGGCGGGACATGGACGAGCTGGTCTTCGCGATCAGCGACATGGTGGTCGAGGTCCACGACCTGCCCAGCGGACCGATCTTCGCCTTCAACGGCACGACCGAGTGGGCCCTGGACAGCATCGAGCAGCGCGACGTGGTCTGGCTGCCCGGCGAGGACCAGCTGCGCGGGCTGCTCGGCGAGGCGTTCCTCGCCCTGGAGGCGACCCCCGGTGGGTTCATCGTGTCGGTGCGGACCGGCGGCGGTCGCGAGCGGCACATCGACATCGATGCCGAGTGCGCGTACGCCCGGGCGGTCCTGGCCGTGCTCGCTCCCTGACCCGCGGGAACCCACGGGTGACCGGGTGCGTCCCACCCCTGACCCTGTCCCCCTCGGAGGAGAACCCCATGACCGCCACCAGCCTGCGCGTCGTCCTGCTCCTGGCCGTGCTCGGCGGACTCTCGATGGTGCCGTCCGGCGGCGCTCAGGCATCCTGCGCCGGCCCGAGCCTGCACGCGCGGACCGTCACCACCGGCGCCCCGCGCCTGCTGGTCGGCGACACCATGACGGTGACCGGGGAGCGCTTCGTCGAGGGGTGCAACGACACAGGAGGCGGGTCGGTCCTCGGCTGCTCGCGCGACGCGGGTGAGGAGGTCACCGCGCAGCGTCAGGTGGCCCTCCAGCTGCGCCAGGGCGGGCGGACCTGGGACCTCGGGACCGCCGACGCCAGCGAGGGCCAGGACCGGTTCGGCCGGATCTCCTGGTCGGTCCGCATCCCGATCGACGCCGCTCAGGGCCCCGCGACGCTGCTCGCCGGCAACGCCAAGCTCCCGGTCGTGGTCACCGGACGCCTGCACATCGACCGACCCGCGGACTGAGCCGGGGCGTTCAGTCCTCCGGGACCACGTGCATCGCGGCCTCCTCGGCGGTCGCGCCCGCGCCGTCGATGCCCACGTCGAAGGCCAGTGCACCGGCCTCCTCGTCCTCGTGGGCACCCTCGTCGGGGGCCACCAGACGGCCCGCGCGCTCGTCGCCGACCTCGGAGTCGTCGAGGTTCTCCTCGTCCCAGGCCAGCGGGTCGATGTCCGGCTCCTCCTGGGCGATCCGCTGGTCGAGGGTCTCGCCCTCGGCCTGCTCGGCGGCGGTGTTGCCGAACCCCTGGCCCGGCGACCACTTCTGCGGCGGGACGATGCCCTCGTCGAGGATGTCCTCGACGCCCCGGTTCTCGAGCGTGTCGTCCTCCTGCAGCTGGTCGAGCTCCTCGCTCCGGTCCATGCTCAGGTTCTCGATGCCGTCGCTGGTCATGTGCTGCCTCTCGTCGTGGGGTGCCCCGGTTCATGGTGCCACCGCCGCCCTGACCGGCCCCCGGCGGCACCGTGCGGGCTGGCCCGAGGTGTGGTCGACTTGCCGGGGGGACCGACGCCGGGGGAGGGAGAGCCGTGGCCGCGACGCAGGACCAGGACGCCCTGGTCGTCCGGCTCCGCGCCGCCGGCTGCGTGTACGCCGAGGAGGAGGCCCGGCTGCTGCGGGCGGCAGCAGCGGAGGGGCCCGACCTGGAGGCTCTGGTGGCGAGGCGGGTCGCCGGGGAGCCGCTCGAGCCACTGCTCGGGTTCGTCGAGTTCGCCGGGCTCCGGCTCGTGGTGACCCCCGGGGTCTTCGTCCCCCGTCGGCGGACCGAGCTGCTGGCCCGCGAGGCCGCGGCCCGTTCGCGCCCGGGGGAGCCCGTGGTCGACCTGTGCTGCGGCTGCGGGGCCGTCGCAGCGGCCTGGGAGGCCTCGGTGCCGGGGCTGGAGGTGCACGCGGTCGACGTGGACCCGGTCGCGGTCGCGTGCGCCCGGGCGAACGTGTCCGACCCCGCGCGGGTCCACACCGGTGACCTCTTCGACGCCCTGCCCGCCCGGCTGCGGGGCCGCCTGGCCGTGGTCGCGGCCAACGCCCCGTACGTCCCCACCGAGGAGCTGGGACTGATGCCGGTCGAGGCGCGGCTGCACGAGCCGCAGGTCGCGCTCGACGGTGGTGAGCACGGAGTCGCGGTGCACGCGCGGATCATCGCCGGGGCCGCCGACTGGCTCGCCCCCGGCGGGCACCTGCTGGTCGAGACCGGGCGGGCCCAGGCGGAACGGGCGGCTGCGCTGATGGATGCCGGAAATTTAACGGTTCGGATGATCCGTGACGACTCTCTGGAGGCTACCGTCGTCGTCGGGGGACGTGGGCCGGGTGACCACCGGTGACACGTCGACATTGGGGAATGGTTCGTCCCGCTGAGCACCGGGTAACCCGCAGGGGTCCTGGTCGTTGAGCAGGGCACCTGGAGGTGGTCTTGATGCAACGAGTCATGGTGGACACAGCGGGCTGGATCCGTCGTACCGGCGAGGCCGAGACGGTCGAGGTGCGCCTGGGGTACGACCCGGCCGACCCGTTCGCGGTGTCGGTCGACATCACCGCCGAGGGTCGGACCGTGGTCTGGGTCCTGGGTCGTGACCTGCTGGCCGACGGGCTGCGCTCGATGACCCCCCTGGGGGAGGGACGGGTCCAGGTGCAGGCCACGTCGGTGCTGACCGAGCTCTCCTACACCCACGACAACGGGGTGGTCACGGTGCTGCGGCTGCCGTGGTGGAACACCCGGGAGTTCGTCCGGCTGACCCAGGCCTCCGTGCCCCGCGGCCAGGAGGTCTGCGACGTCGACGCCTGGGTCGCGGCCCTGACCGCACCGCAGGAGCCCTGACCCTCGTCGGGCCCTCTCGTCGGGGCTCGTCCCTCCTGCTTCGGCCCGGGGGCCCGTTCGGTCGCGCGTGCTGACCCCGTTGGGTCATCTCGGGGCTTTGTGGCGTGTTCGACTGCGTGCGACCCGATCCGGAGAGATGCTGAGGTGTGAGCTGCCCCACTGGGAGGTCGGCAGCCACGCATCACGGGAGGTACACGACCATGTGTGCACACGAACCGCTCTGCCCCGCCGCGGAGGACCCGCACTGCTGGACCGCGCACGTCACCAGTGACCACTCCGAGCAGGGCTGGAGCCGGCTCTGCAACGGCGTCATCCTGTTCGACGACGGGTACTACATCGCTCCGGACGGCCACACCGAGGCCGTCCTGCTCGCCGCCTGACAGACCGACCTGAGGGAAGCCGTGCTCGGACGACTGATCTGCCTCTGCCTGTCCGCGGGCCTCGTGCTCGCCTCGCTGGCCGTCCCGTGGACGGCCAGCGCCCGCGTCTACGACGGTCCCCCGGAGGACTACGCGTCGTACCAGCCGCAGAAGAAGTGCCGGGACAAGCCCCGCGCGGGCACGACGGTGCTGGCCGGCTGGATCAGCAACCACTTCGACCCGGGGACCGCGGTGGCCTCCATGCGCGACTGCGACGCGGGGGGAGTCTCGGAGCACAAGGACGGTCGGGCGATCGACTGGCCGATGGATGCCCGGGTCAAGAAGCAGCGCCGCGAGGTGCGTTCCTTCCTGGACCGCGTGCTGGCCAGCCGACGCCGACGACGAGGCCCACGCCCGGGCCCGGCGGATGGGCCTGATGTACGTGATCTGGAACGACCACATGTACGCCGCCTACGACACGTTCGCCAAGCGGGACTACCTGAGCTCGTCGTGCCCGAGCCGCAAGAAGTGCTCGGCGACCCTGCGGCACCGCGACCACGTGCACATCTCGCTCAGCAAGGCCGGCGGCCGGGGCACCACGAGCTGGTACGAGGGCCGGCTGTGAGCGCCGCTCCGGCTCCGGTCGTCGACTGCCTCGGTCGTCGAGCTGGCTCCGGTGGTCGAGCTTGTCGAGACGCTCCGCGTGGTCGGCGACCTCGACCTCGACACCGTCGGGGAGTTCGAGCACGACGTGGCCGTGCTCCTCGAGCAGTCCTCGGTCGTGGTGGACCTGTCCGGTCTCGACTTCCTGGCCATCGCCTCGCTGCCCGCGCTCCTGGAGTGCCAACGTCGGGCGTCGGTGCACGCGCGCTCGTTGGTCTACCGAGACCCGCCGGTCCAGGCCCGGCGGCTGCTGGAGCTGTCCGGCGTCGGCGGCTCGCTGACCCTGTCCGCGACGGCCTGACCCGGCCGGGACCGGGCTGTGCTCAGGCCACCTGCAGCGACCGCTTGGACAGGCCCATCCAGTAGCCGTCGATCCGCTGGTCGCCCGGGGCGCCCGGGTCGGTCGCCGCGCCGAGGGTGACGAACAGCGGCGTGAAGTGCTCGACCGTCGGGTGCGCGTACGGCATCCCCGGGGCCAGGTCGCGGTAGGAGGCCAGGGTGTCGACGTCTCCCCGGGCCAGGGCCTCCCCGGCCCACGCGTCGAAGTCGCTGGACCACCCCGGGGCCGGCGCCTCGATGCGGAACTCCTCGAGGAACGGCAGGCCGTGGGTCAGGAAGCCCGACCCGACGACCAGCACCCCCTCGTCGCGCAGCGGCTGCAGCCGCCGCCCGAGCTCCATCAGCCGCCCCGGGTCGTGCGTGGGCAGCGACATCTGCAGCACCGGGAGGTCGGCCTCGGGGTACATGATCTTCAGCGGCACCCAGGCACCGTGGTCCAGGCCCCGGGTCGGGTGCTGGTGCACGGGCTCGTGGTCCGGCATCATCGCCGCCACCCGGGCGGCCAGCCCCGAGGCGTCCGGGGTGGCGTAGGTCTGCTCGTAGTAGCGCTGCGGGAAGCCCCCGAAGTCGTAGACCAGCGGTGTCCCGGCCGCCGCGGCGCTCAGGCTGACCGGGGCCGACTCCCAGTGCGCGGAGACGATCAGGACCGCGGTGGGTCGCGGCAGGTCGGCGGCCCAGGACGCCAGCTGGCCGCTCCACACCGGGTCGTCGAGCAGCGGCGGTGCTCCGTGGCCGAGGTAGAGCGCGGGCATACGGTCGGGGAACTGGTCGCGACGTGCGGTCATGGTGTCTCCTGGGTGGTCTCGGGACCCAGCATAGGAGCAAATGGTTGAAGTATCAACTAATGGTGAGGATGAGGGCATGACGCGCTGGCTGACCGAGGACGAGCTCGCCTCGTACCTCCCCCTCGCCGGAGTGGCGCTGCGCCTGGGCCCCGCCCTCGACAGCCAGCTCCAGCGGGACTCCGACCTGACCCACTTCGACTACCTGTGCCTGGCCATGCTGTCGGAGGCCGAGGACTGGGTCACCTCGATGAGCACCCTCGCCTCCCGCACGAACGCCTCGCTGTCCCGGCTCTCCCACGTGATCAGCAAGCTCGAGAAGCGGGGCTGGGTCGCGCGGTGCCGTTCCGAGCAGAGCCGCCGGGTCACCCTGGTGCGGATGACCGAGGAGGGGTACGCCGTCCTCGTCGCCGCTGCCCCCGGCCACGTCGAGACCGTGCGCTCGCTGGTCTACGACGGCCTGAGCGGGGAGGACGTCGCGCACCTGGAGCGCCTGATGGTCCACGTGCTCGACCGGATCGAGGCCTCCGGGCTCAAGTCGAGCTGCTGACCGGTCGCTCCACCCGGCTCAGGCCAGCGACCAGTCCACCGGTTCCCCGCCCTGCCGGCGCAGCAGGTCGTCGACCTTCGAGAACGGCCGGGACCCGAAGAACCCCCGGTGCGCCGACAGTGGGGAGGGGTGCACCGACTCCACCCAGGGCACACCGGTCAGCATCGGCTTGAGCGACTGGGCGTCGCGCCCCCACAGGATCGCGGCCAGCGGCCCGCCGCGGGCGGCGAGGGCCTCGATGGCGCGCTCGGTCACGGCCTCCCAGCCCTTGCCGCGGTGCGCCGCGGACCGGCCGGGTTGCACGGTGAGGACCCGGTTGAGCAGCAGCACGCCGTGGTCGGCCCAAGGGGTGAGGTCCCCGCGAGGTCGGCGCGGGGACCCCGAGGTCGTCGGCGAGCTCGGTGAAGATGTTGCGCAGGCTCGGCGGCAGCGGGGTGACGTCGGGGGCCACCGAGAAGCTGAGCCCGACCGGGTGTCCCGGGGTGGGGTAGGGGTCCTGGCCGACGACCAGCACGCGCACCGCCGCCAGCGGCCGTTGGAACGCCCGGAGCACGTGGTCGCCCGCGGGGAGGTAGCCGCGACCGGAGGCGACCTCGTCGCGCAGGAACCGCCCCATCGCCTCGATCGACGCCTCGACCGGGGCCAGGGCCTCGGCCCAGTCCTCGGCCACCAGTCCGCGAGCCACCAGCGTGTCCAGGGTGCCGCTCACTGGGCCTCCACCAGCCGGGCCACCCGCGCGGCCACGGCCTGCTGCTCCACGGCGAACGGGTGGAAGGCCAGCGCGCGCTGGGTGTCGGTCATCCGCCCGTTGACCCAGGGGTCCTCGGAGCAGATCTCGTGTCCGCGCGAGGCGGGGCGCAGGTCCAGGAACGTGGCGCCGGCCGCTGCGGCGGCCCGGGACAGCGCGCGGTCCAGTGCGCGCTCGAGACCGGCCACGACGGGCAGGTCGCCGGCGGCCACCGGGAACGCCTCGCAGGACCCGGAGGGGTCGACCAGGCGGGGATAGCCGACCAGGACCACCAGCGCGTCGGGGGCGGCCGCACGCACCCGACGGAGGGCGGCCTCGACGCGTCGCCCGGTCGCGGCGACCACCGCGCGGGGGGTGCCGTACTGCTGGGTCAGGCGGGCCGCGCACGGGGCCTCGGGCCGGCCGGCCAACCGGGTGCAGGTGCTGACCAGGGCGGAGAACACGTTGGCGTCGTTGCCCCCGATGCCCAGGGTGACCAGGTCGGTGCCGCGCCGCACCGCGCGGACCTGTGCCGGGACGGTGCCCGCCCCCATGCCGACGACCTGCTTCCCGGTGATGTCGGCGGTGTCGGCGCCGCTGCAGGTCACGTCGGTCAGGGTGGCCCCGAGGTCCGCGGCGAGCAGGGCGGGGTAGTTGCCCGAGGAGCGCAGGCAGCCGCCGGCGAGGTCGGTGAGCGGGACGTAGGGCGCCGCGCTGAAGGAGTCCCCCAGGGCGACGTACGTCGCGACCTCCGGGGCCGAGGACGGGTCCGGGTCAGGCTGGGTGGCCGGGGCCGTCGTGGAGTCACCGGGCGTGCTCGGCGCGGGCGCGGAGGTGGCCGGGGCCGAGGTCGGCCCGGAGGTCGATCCGGAGGCGCCCGAGCAGGCGGCGAGCAGCAGGCTGCAGAGCACCGTGCCGACGGGCGCCGCCCAAGGGCGCCGGCGCTCAGCCCGCGTCATGACCACGCGTCCTGCCCGTCGGTCCGGCTGAGGCGGAGCTCCGGGCCAGCCCGCGGGACCCGGCCGAGGCGTACCGACGGCGCGGGTTGGCCCCGATCGGGGGCGGGCCGGTCGTGCCACCGGAGTGGGCGTCGAGGAAGTCGTCGAGCACGCGCCAGGTGGTGGCCCGCGCCGCGCGACCGGTGAGCATCCCCAGGTGGCCGCCGGGGACGACCTCGAAGCGCACCTCGGGCGCACCGGTGAGCAGGGCCTGCAGCGGGCGGACGCAGCCGACCGGCGCGATGGTGTCGGTGGCCCCGGCGAGGGCCAGCACCGGCACGGTGATGTCGGCGAAGCGGATGTCCCGGCCCTCGACGTGCACCTCGCCCCGGGCGAGCTCGTTGCCCCGGACCATCCGGTGGTACAGCTGGCCGAACGTGCGGCCCGGGTAGGCGGTCATCGCGGCCGCGAACCGGTCCACGGCCTCGACCTGGGCCAGGAAGTCGGCGTCGTCGAGCTTGGCCAGCTGCACGAAGGGCTTGGTGACCAGCTTGTTGAAGGCCGAGAGCTGGAAGGCCCGGCGGACCAACGGCTTCGGCATCCCACCCATCACTCGGTAGGCCAGGGTGATCGCCGACGCGCGGTCCCCGACCAGGCCGAGCAGCGGCCGGACGGGCGCGATCATCGGCACCTGGCTGACGTCGATCGGGGCGCCGACGGTGGTCACCGAGGCCAGCGGGAGCGTCCCAGGCGGCGGCGGTCAGCAGCGCGAAGATGCCGCCCAGCGACCAGCCGACCAGGTGCACCGGTCGTCCTCCGGCGTGCGCGCTGACCTGCCGCACCGCCTCGGGCACGACCTCGCTGACCCAGTGCTCCATGCCCAGGGAGCGGTCCTTGAACTGGACCTCGCCGTACTCCACCACGTAGGTGGGCCGACCCTGCGAGACCAGGTGCTCGACCAGGGAGCACCCGCGGCGCAGGTCGAAGCACAGCGACGGCGCGGCCAGGGGGGTGACCAGGAGCACCGGGTCGCCGGACTCGGTCACCGTCCCGAGCGGGCGGTAGTGGTAGACCTCCCGCAGCTCCCCGTCGTCGATCAGCGTCCGCGGCATCGTCCGCAGGTCGGCGAGCCCGCCGTAGAAGACCTTGTGGGCGAGGTTGGCCGAGGCCGCGACGATCTGGTCCGGCTTCGGGATCAGATCCATGCCGCCACGGTACTCAGGGCCCTCCCGGTCAGCCCTCGGCGTCGCGCGTGTGCTTCTCGTGGTGGGGCCGCACGTGGCCCAGCCGCCCCAGGAACTCCGCGGCCCAGGTGGCCACGTCGTGCTCCTTGACGGTCTTGCGCATCGCCTTCATCCGGCGGGTCAGGTCGGCCGGCCGGGCCCGGGAGGCGTCCAGCACGGCGGCCTTCATGCCGTTGATGTCGTAGGGGTTGACCAGGAACGCCTGCTTGCAGCTCGTCGGCCGCGCCGGCGAACTCCGACAGCACCAGCGCGCCGGTGTCGTCGGTAGCGGCAGGCGACGTACTCCTTGGCCACCAGGTTCATCCCGTCGCGCAGGGGAGTGACCACCAGCATGTCGGCGGCGCGGTAGAGCGCGGCCATCTCCTCGCGGGGCTAGGAGGTGTGCAGGTAGCGGATCGCCGGGCCGCCCGATGCGGCCGTAGTCGCCGTTGATCCGCCCCACGAGCCGGTCGATCTCGTCGCGCAGCCGGCGGTACTCGTCGACCCGCTCCCGCGAGGGCGTCGCGACCTGGACGAAGACGGCGTCCTCGACGCTGAGCTCGCCGTCTGCGAGCAGCTCGCCGTACGCGCGCAGCCGGTCGTAGATGCCCTTGGTGTAGTCGAGCCGGTCCACGCCCGAGCAGCACCATCCGGGGGTTGCCCAGCTGCTCGCGGATCTCCTCCGCGCGCTGCTGCACCGCCTCGGACCGGGCCAGCGTCTCCAGCCCTCGAAGTCGATGGAGATCGGGAAGGCGTCGGCCTGCACCGTGCGACCGTCGGGCAGGTAGACCAGGTCGCGGTGCGTCTTGTGGCCGACCCGCTGGCGGACCAGGCGGACGAAGTTCTGGGCGCCCCCGGGGCGCTGGAAGCCGACCAGGTCGGCGCCGAGCAGGCCCTCGAGGATCTGCCGGCGCCACGGCAGCTGGACGAACAGCTCGCTGGGCGGGAACGGGATGTGCAGGAAGAAGCCGATCCGCAGGTCCGGACGGAGCTCGCGCAGCATCGCGGGGACCAGCTGGAGCTGGTAGTCGTGCACCCAGACCAGGGCGTCCTCGGCGGCCAGGGCGGCGGCCTTCTCGGCGAAGCGCCGGTTGACGCGTGACGTAGGCGTCCCACCACTCACGGTGGAACTCCGGCTTGGCCACGACGTCGTGGTAGAGCGGCCACAGCGTGCCGTTGGAGAAGCCCTCGTAGAACTCCTCGATCTCCTCGGCGCGACAGCGGGACCGGGACCAGGGCCATCCCGTCCTGCTCGAGGGTCTCGTCGGGCCCGTCGGGGCCGCCGTCCCAGCCGACCCAGGCGCCGTCGGCCTGCTGCATCACCGGCTCGAGCGCGGTCACCAGGCCCCCGGGGGAGCGGCGCCAGTCGACTGCCGCCGTCGTCGTCGACCACCCGGTCCACGGGCAGGCGGTTCGCCACGACGACCAGGTCGAATCGTGATGGACCTGGTCGTCCGGGCGGGGTCTCGTCATGGGTCGCAGCCTACAGATGCCGCGGCCCCGGGCGGACGGTGGGGCAACTGACATCCGTGTGGGGCTCGCTCGCCTACGGCATGGCACCGTGTCGTGAGTGCTAGCGCACGTGCGCGTCCGCGTGCAGCACGTGACCGCACCAGCCAAGGCACCGGGAGCACCGCATGGACGCCGCGAACGCACGACCCAGGCCAGCACACCGGCGCCCCCGGCGACCTGTCCGAGCGCGACCGGGACGATCCTGGACTTCGAGCGCCAGTGGTGGAAGTACGCCGGCGCCAAGGAGCAGGCGGTCCGCGAGAAGTTCGACATGTCCTCCACGCGCTACTACCAGGTGCTCAACGCGCTGATCGACCGTCCCGAGGCCCTGGCCCACGACCCGCTGCTGGTGCGTCGGCTGCGCCGGCTGCGGGCCGCCCGCCAGCGCGCCCGCTCGGCACGTCGGCTCGGCTTCGAGGTCTGAGCGTGCGGCTCCGCTGCCCGCCGGCGAGCGGGGCTTCGCGATGTCCTCGCCGGTGGCCCTGATGGCGGCCGCCGCGGTCGTCCTGGCCGGCGTCGCGTTCTTCGCCACCGACCGCCGCGTCGAGCCGGCCGACCGTGGCGCGCTGGTCGACCGCCCCCGCGCGCCGTCGAGCCCGCGGTGCACGTTCACCGGCCCTCAGGGTCCGGCCGACCGTGCAGCGCGGGCGAGGTCTACGTCGCGGTCTACAACAACTCCAACGATCACCGGCCTCGCCGGCAGCACGGCCACCCGGATCAGCAGCGCGGGCTGGCAGGTCGTCGGCTCCGACAACTGGTTCGGCACCATCCCGGCGACCACGTCTACTACCCCGAGCGCCTGGCCGCCGCGGCCAGGCTGCTGGCCAAGGACCTCGGCATCGCCCGGGTGATGCCCGCGATCGACCCGATGTCGCATGGACCGTCTGACCGTCATCCTCACCGCCGACTTCGCCTGACCCGCGAGACTCCGGGCCGCGCCGTCTGGTTGGCTGAGGCGCCATGGACTTCCGGACCGCCGCCGGGCCCGGACGCGCTACGACGAGCGTGGTCGGCCGCGGCCCGGGCGCCTGGTCATCGCCTCGACTTCGACGGCACGCTCGTCCCGATCGTGGAGCGACCCGACCGAGGCGCCACATCCACCCCGAGGCCCCGCCGTCCTCGTCGACCTGGCCGCCGCGGTGCACGGCCGTCGCGATGGTCACCGGCCGGCCCGGCCGCCAGGTGGTCGCGCTCGGCGCACCTCGACGAGGTCGGCGACCGGATCGCCGAGGCCGGTCGCGCTTCTTCGTCCTGGGTCAGTACGGCAACGAGCGGTGGGACTCCCCAGACCGGCGAGTCCGCTCGCCTGAGCCCCCGCGGGCCTCGCGGCGTTCCGTGCCGAGCTGCCCGACCTGCTGGCGGCACGACGCCGAGGCCGCGTTCGTGGAGGAGAAGGGTCTCGCCGTCGCCATGCACACCCGCCGGCTGGCCGACGCCGCAGCGGCGTGGAGCGGCTCGAGCCGGTGCTCGCCGACGCCGCCGAGCGGCACGGGCTGCGCGCTCGAGCCGGGCCGGCTGGTGCTCGAGGTCCGCGCCCCGGGCATGGACAAGGGCGACGCCGTGCGGACCGGCTCAGGCGCGAGCTGCACGCCGACGCGATGGTGTTCGTCGGGGACGACCTCGGCGACATCGAGGCTTCATGGCGGTCCGCGCCCTCGAGCGCGGGGGTATGCCGGGCCTGCTGGTGTGCTCGGGCTCCGAGGAGCAGCAGGCCCTCGCGGAGCAGGCCGACCTCGTCGTCGACGGCCCCGACGGGGTGCTGGAGCTGCTCGCGGATCGCTGGCCGCCGACGTGGACCGGCTGCACGGGACGTGCGGTCGCTCCTCCGCCGTGAACGGCGGCCGTGCATAGCGGACGGTGACATCTCGGATGGCGGACGCTGTGTGCACATCGCTGAGACGCCTACGTAAACTGGGAACCGCTCATCGAGAGGGGCAGAGGGAACGGCCCGCCGAAGCCCCGGCAACCCGCCACACGACACACCTCCAGCGCGTACGCAGCTGTGGTCACGGTGCTAATTCCGTCCCGAGCCGAGAGTCGGCGAAGGGGAAGATGAGAAGGAGGCACTCCTTGAGCGCGTCAGTTCTCGACACCGGCCACCACCGGCACACCGCCGGTCTCCGCGCGAGGGCGCGTTCGGCCACGCGACCGGGCTGGTCTGCCGCGAGTGCGGAGCCACCCAGCCCCTCGGCCCGTTCTACGCCTGCAACGAGTGTTTCGGCCCGCTGGAGCTCGGCTACGACTTCCCGGCCGTGACCCGTGCGCAGATCGAGGCCGGCCCGGCGAACATCTGGCGCTACCAGGCCCTGCTGCCGGTGCCGTCCGACATCACCGAGAGCCGAACATGGAGCCCGGCTTCACCCGGCTGCTCAAGGCCGACAACCTCGGCGCCGTCCTCGGGCATGAGCAACCTCTGGGTCAAGGACGACTCCGGCAACCCCACGCACTCCTTCAAGGACCGCGTGGTCGCCGTCGCACTCAGCGCGGCCGCGAGCTGCACATGAAGGTCTTCGCCTGCCCCTCGACGGGCAACCTCGCCAACGCCGTGGCAGCCGCCGGCGCGCGGGCCGGCATGCGCACGGTGGTGTTCATCCCGGCCGACCTCGAGCAGGCCAAGGTCGCAATGAGCGCGGTCTACACCGGCTCCCTGGTCGCGGTGAACGGCAACTACGACGACGTCAACCGGCTCGCCTCCGAGATCGCCGGCGAGGAGGACGGCTGGGCGTTCGTGAACGTCAACGTCCGGCCCTACTACGCCGAGGGCTCGAAGACGCTGGCCTACGAGGTCGCCGAGCAGCTCGGCTGGCGGCTCCCGCGAGCAGATCGTCATCCCCGTCGCCTCCGGCTCACAGCTGGCGAAGGTCGACAAGGGCTTCCGCGAGCTGGTCGCGCTCGGCCTGGTCGAGGACACGCCGTACAAGATCTTCGGCGCGCAGGCCGAGGGGTGCTCGCCGGTGCGCAGGCGTTCAAGGCCGGCCACGACGTCGTACGCCCGGTGAAGCCGGACACCATCGCCAAGTCGCTGGCGATCGGCAACCCGGCGGACGGCCCGTACGTGCTCGACGTCGCCCGCCGCACCGGTGGAGCGGTCGAGGACGTGACCGACGAGGAGGTGCGCGAGGGCATCCAGCTCCTCGCGCGCACCGAGGGCGATCTTCGCCGAGACCGCCGGCGGCGTGACCATCGCGACGCTGAAGAAGCTCGTCGAGTCCGGTCAGCTCGACCCCGACGCGCGAGACCGTCGTGTTCAACACCGGCGACGGGCTGAAGACCCTCGACGCTGTCGCGGACCGGGTCGGTCCCGCGGCTACGATCGAGCCGACTACACCGCATTCACCGAGCACCGGCCTGGTCTGAGCCACCCCCGACCCCCGAGGAGTCCTGCATGAGCGTCAAAGTCCGGATCCCACGATCCTGCGCACCTACACCGAGGGTCAGTCCGAGGTGAGCGCCGAGGGCGAGACCCTCGGCCAGGTGCTCGACGACCTCGACGCACCTACTCCGGGTATCAAGTCCCGGATCCTCGACGAGCAAGGGGCGCTGCGCCGCTTCGTGAACGTCTACGTCGGCAACGACGACGTGCGGTTCCTCGACGCACTCGACACCAGGACGCCCGAGGGCGCCCAGATCTCGGTCATCCCCGCGGTCGCCGGAGGCTGACCCGACCCCGGGCGTGACGACTACCCTCCACCCATGAGAGACCCGAGATCTCTGATCGCTCCCGTGCGAACCGCTGCCCAGCAGGTCACCGCGACCGTCGGTCCCGCTGTCCGGCGACGGGTCCGCCTCCTTCCTCGGAGCGCAGCCAGGACCGCCGTGCGGCTCGCAGGGGTTCCGCGGCCCAGCGGATCCTCAACGAGGAGCTGCTGGACCTCGGGCCGACCGAGCCGGCCGACATCCTGGGGAACTACCTGCGTGGCTACGTCCCGCTCGGCGACTCCGACCGGGGGGACGTGGTGCTCTGGACCCTCGTGCAGCCGCGAGCGGTGATCGACGCCGGGACCGTGCACGTGCCCGACCGCGTCCGGCGGTACGCCCGCAGCACGGACCTCACCATCGACCTGCGGGCACCGCTCGACGACATCCTCGCGGCCTGTGCCGCACGCGACTGGACCTGGATCACGCCCTCGGTCGCGGCCGCGTGGCAGTCCCTCGACCGCGTGGGCCACGTCCGCTCGTGCGGTGCCTACCGCGGCGGGGAGCTCGTGGCCGGGCTGTGGGGCCTCGAGATCGGGTCGACCGATGAGCATCATGAGCATCTTCCATCGCGAGAACCGCGCGGGGACCGTGCTCCTCGCCCGGCTGATGGGGGAGCTCGGCGGCGGGCTCGACATGATCGACCGCGGCTCCCTCACCGACCACGTGCCGCGGCACGGCGCGACCGTGATCCCGCTCGCGGAGTTCCAGCGACGGTGCGTCGACGGTCTGGGGTCGCCCCGGAAGACCGCGGTCGCTGGACGTACCCCCGGGGCGAGGTCAGGCCGCGGCGCCCGCGACCGTGGACCCTGCCCGGCCCTGCGGAACCCGGGGGAGCCGGCGCCCGCAGCGCGGGCAGTGGGCGTGTCGGCACGAGGTCCAGCTCCCGACCGCACGGGCCGAGCGGGTGGCTCCCTCCGGACGGGCGACGGGGGCGCACGGGTGTCGGGGCGTGGGGTCGCGGCACGACGCGTCTCCTGGGTTCAAGCGCTGAGGGTCCCGCTCGAAGGAGGAGCGCGGTGCCGACCTGCGGCTGATACCTCACGGCTTTTCCGACCGCTGCATGTCAGAGCGTTCCCGACCTGACCTCTTGGCGCGGGAAACACTTTGGAGCGTTCCGTTTGCTTGACAGTGACTGGGAACGCTCCCAAAGTTGGTGGGCCCAGGACGAGACGGGTGGAGTCCATGAAGGATGCAGGACAACAGCCACGGCGGTGGCCGCCTTCTGCTTGGCCCTGTCGCCGACCGGCGCTGGCGGCGTGCGGCGGCGGCAGACGAAGGCGCCTCAGCGGCGGCGAGGTCACCCTCCGCGTCAACGTGTTCGGCAACTTCGGCTACGAGGACCTCTACGACCCAGTTCGAGAAGGACCACCCCGGCGTCACCGTCGTGGAGTCCTCGGAGGGCGACCTCGGGGCCTACAACACCCAGCTCATCCAGAAGATCGCCGCGGGCAGCGGGGCCGGTGACGTGGTGGCCATCGAGGAGGGCCAGGTCGTCAACTTCCTGCAGAGCGCCGGACAAGTTCGTGAACTTCCAGGACCACGGCTCGAACGACGAGAAGGACCAGTGGCTGGACTGGAAGTACGACCAGGCCACCACCGCCGACGGCGCGGACACCATCGGCCTCGGCACCGACGTCGGCGGTCTGGCGATGTGCTACCGCAGCGACCTGTTCGAGAAGGCCGGACTGCCCGACCGACCGCGACGAGGTGAGCACGCTCTGGCCGACCTGGGACGACTTCATCGCCACCGGCGAGAAGTTCCAGGCCGGCATCGGCGACGACACCGTCCACTTCGTGGACTCGGCGACCAACACCTACAACTCGATCCTCATGCAGTCGCGGCGACCACACCTACTTCGACACCGACGGCAACCTGGTCATCGACACCAACCCGGCGGTCAAGGCGGCCTGGGACGAGTCGGTGAAGATGGTCGACGCCGGGCATCAGCGCCAAGCTGAAGTCGTTCTCCAACGAGTGGAACGCCGGCTTCAAGAACGGCGCGTTCGCCACCATCGCCTGCCCCGCCTGGATGACCGGCTACATCACCGAGCAGGCCGGCGACGCCAACGCCGGCAAGTGGGACATCGCCACCGTCCCCGGCGGCGGCGGCAACTGGGGCGGCTCGTTCCTCGCCGTCCCGACCGCCAGCAAGCACCAGGACCTCGCGGTCGAGCTGGTCCAGTTCCTGACCAGCGCCGAGGGGCAGATGGCGGCGTTCAAGGCGGTCGGCAACCTGCCGTCCAACCCGCACGCTCTACGGCGGCAGCCGAGCTGGAGAACGGCCACCAACGACGTACTTCAGCGACGCCCCGGTCGGCGCAGCTCTTCGTCGCCGGCGCCGACGAACCTCGAGCCGGTCTACCTGGGGGCGAAGAACCAGCCGGTCCGCGACGCTGTCGAGAACGCCCTGCGCAGCGTCGAGAACGGCCAGCGCTCCTCGGCCGACGGCTGGGCCGACGGCGGTCAAGCGACGCCGAGGCACGCAGCCGGCTGACCAGCCTCGACGGTGGGCCGGTGACGCACCCCCGCGGCCCACCGGCCCCCCGTCGTCGCCGACCCGGGACAGGAGCGGGCACGCCAGCATCCCCGCCGCGCCGGGCCAGGCCAGGCGGCACGCCGGCGCCGCCGGTTCGACACCAGCGGGTCGCCGGCTACGCCTTCGTCTCCCCGTTCTTCGTGGTCTTCGGCGATCTTCGGGCTGTTCCCGCTCCTGTTCACCCTCTGGGTCTCCCTGCACGACTGGAGCCTGCTCGGCGCCCACAGCTGGGTCGGGGCTGGGCAACTACCGCGGCTGATCGCCCGACGCAACTTCTGGAACGCGATGAGCAACACCCTCGGGATCTTCGTCCTCGCCACCGTCCCGCAGCTCTTGGTGGCGCTCGGGCTCGCGCAGCTGCTCAACCAGCAGCCTGCGGGCCCGGACCTTCTGGCGGATGGGGGTGCTGCTGCCCAACGTCACGTCCGTGGCCGCGGTGGGCATCATCTTCACGCTGCTCTTCGCGCGCGACTTCGGCCTGGTGAACTGGCTGCTCGGGCACGTGGGCGTCGACCCGTTCGGCTGGCAGGACCACAAGTGGTCGTCCTGGCTGGCGATCTCGGTGATGGTCGACTGGCGGTGGACCGGCTACAACGCGCTGATCTTCCTCGCCGCGCTCCAGGCGGTGCCCAAGGACCTCTACGAGTCCGCCGCCATCGACGGCGCGTCGTCGTGGCGGCAGTTCTGGCAATCACCGTCCCGATGCTGCGGCCCACGATCGTCTTCGCCACCTGGTCTCCACCATCGGCGGCATCCAGCTCTTCACCGAGCCGCTGATCTTCAACAGCGGCGCCAACGCGATCACCGGGGGCACGACGCGGCAGTTCCAGACGCTGACGATGTACCTCTACGAGAAGGCGTTCACCGGCCAGCAGTTCGGCTACGCCTCGACCGTCGCCTGGGTGATGTTCCTGGTCATCGCGCTGGTCGGTGCCTCAACTGCTGCTCCTCCGACGACTCAGGTCGGTCGACTGAGGTGGCCCGACCTGGAGACCCCGATGAGCACCGAGAAGCCGGCGGCTGGCCGCGCCCGTCCGCCGGGCGCCGCTTCCGGCTCGCCCGGCGTGCTGACCCTGACCGTCACGCTGATCTCCGCGTTCCCGCTCTACTTCATGGTGGTGATGGCCTCCCGGGGCAACGAGGACATCGCCTCCCTGCCGCCACCGCTGCTGCCCGGAGACGGCCCTCGGACAACGTCCGCCGGGTGCTCGGCAACCCCGACGTCACCTTCGGCTATGCGGTGGTCAACAGCGTGGCTGTCTCCGTCGTCGGCACCGTCCCGGTCGTGCTCATCTCCTGCATGGCCGGGTTCGCGTTCGCCAAGCTCCGCTTCCGCGGTCGCAGGGCCGCTGCTCCTGGTCATCTTGCACCATGATGGTGCCGATCCAGCTCGGCCTGATCCCGCTGTACATGCTGATGGCCCGGCTGCACCTGGTCGGACAGCTGCCCGCGGTGATCCTGCCCTTCCTGGTCACCGGGTTCGGGGTGTTCTTGATCCGCCAGTTCGTCGCCCAGTCGGTCCCCGACGAGATGATCGACGCGGCCCGGCTCGACGGTTGCCTCGACCTGGCAGATCTTCCTCTTCGTCGTGCTGCCGGTGCTGCGACCGGCGATGGCCGTCCTCGGCCTGCTCACCTTCATGGAGCGCTGGAACGACTTCCTGTGGCCCTACCTGGTCCTCGACCAGGACCACCCCACCGTCCAGGTCGCGCTGTCGCGGCTCTCGGGCGGCTACTACACCGACCAGGCGCTGGTGATGGCGGGCACGCTGCTCGGCGTCGTCCCGCTCCTCGCTCGTCTTCGTCTTCTTCGGCCGCCAGATCGTCGGCGGCATCATGGAAGGTGGTCTCAAGTCATGACCCAGGTCCGCTCCTGTTCCCGATCCGAACCACGCCCGTGGCCGCCGCGCACCGGGCCCGACCCGGCTGCCTTCCCACCGGACTTCGTCTGGGGCGCCGCCACCGCGGCGTACCAGATCGAGGGGGCGGCCCACGACGACGGCCGCGGCCCGTCGATCTGGGACACGTTCTCCGCCACGCCCGGGCCGGGTCCGCGGCGGCGAGACCGGTGAGCGTCGCCGGCGACCACTACCACCGGTACCCCGAGGACGTGGCGCTGATGTGCGGGCTCGGGCTCGGCGCCTACCGGTTCTCGATCTCCTGGCCGCGGATCCGGCCCTGGGGCGACCGGCCCGGTCAACCCGGCCGGCCTGGACTTCTACGACCGGCTCGTCGACGGGCTGCTCGCCGCGGGGATCACGCCGTGGGTGACGCTGTACCACTGGGACCTGCCCGAAGCGCTGGAGCACGCGGGCGGCTGGCCCGAGCGCGACACCGCCCACCGGTTCGCCGAGCTGGCCGGCTCGGTCGCCGAGCGCGCTCGGCGACCGGGTCAGGCGACTGGATCGACGCTCAACGAGCCCTGGTGCTCGGCCTTCCTCGGCTACGCCTCCGGCCGGCACGCCCCCGGCCGCACCGAGCCGGACGCCGCCGTCGCCGCCGCGCACCACCTGCTGCTCGGCCACGGCCTGGCGGTCGACGCGCTCCGTGCCGCCGGCCCCGACGCCCGGGTCGGGATGACCCTCAACCTCTACCCGGTCACCCCCGTCGACGACCGGCCGGGCAACGTCGAGGCCGCGCGCCGGGTCGACGGCCTGCAGAACCGGTGGTTCCTCGACCCGCTGCTTCGGGGCTCCTACCCCTCCGACGTGGTCGCCGACCTCGGCGGGGACGACGCCGTGGCTGCGCGAGGGCGACCTGGAGGTGATCGCGCGCGCCGCTCGACCTGCTCGGCATCAACTACTACACCCGGCACACCGTGCGCGCCGGGGCGCTACCCGGGACCGGCGACGCGCGAGTTCGACCAGAGCCACGGGCTCCCGCGGACCGCCAACGGCTGGGAGGTCGACCCCGACGGGCTGGACGAGGTGCTCGAGCGGGTGCGCCGCGAGCTACACCGACCTCCCGCTCTACGTCACCGAGAACGGCTCGGCCTGGGACGACGTGGTCGCTCGACGGCGCCGTCGACGACACCGCAGCGGGCGGCGTACCTCGCGGCGCACCTGGAGGCCTGCCAACGGCGGTCGAGCGTGGAGTCCCGCTGGCGGGCTACTTCGCCTGGTCGCTGCTGGACAACTTCGAGTGGGCGGAGGGGTACGCGATCCGGTTCGGCCTGGTGCACGTCGACTACGCCACCCAGCAGCGCACCGTGAAGTCCAGCGGGCACTGGTACGCCGACCTGATCCGGCGGCACCGCGGCATACTGACGCCATGACCCACCAGGACACCGGTCCGCCGACCCTGGAGTCGGTGGCGGCGCGGGCCGGTGTGGGACGCGGGACGGCGTCGCGGGTGATCAACGGCTCCGACCACGTCTCCGAGCGCAGCCGCCAGGCAGTGCTGGACGCGGTGGCCGAGCTCGGCTACGTGCCCAACCTCGCCGCCCGCACGCTCAAGACCCGGCGGACCGACGCGATCGCGCTGGTCATCGCCGAGTCGGAGGAGCGGATCTTCGGGGAGCCCTTCTTCGCCGGGGTCGTGCGCGGCATCAGCGCCGCCAGCACCGACGCGAACCGCCAGCTGGTCCTGGTCCTCTCGCAGGTGGGCCGCCGCAGCGAGCACCTCGACGGCTACCTCACCGGGCAGCACGTGGACGGGGTGCTGCTGCTGTCCCTGCACGACGACGACGCGCTGCCCGACCGGATCAGGGCCCGCGGGCTGCCGCTGGTCCTCGGCGGCCGTCCGGTCCGGGGTCCCGACGCCCCGTACGTGGACGTCGACAACCGGCACGGGGCCGCCCTGGCCGCGGACCACCTCGCCGACCGGGGTCGGCGCGTGGTCGCGACGGTCACCGGACCGCTGGACATGGTCGCCGGGCGGGACCGTTTCGAGGGATTCCGGTTCGCGCTCGCCGCCCGGGGGATCGACCTCGAGGACAGCCTGGTCGGCCACGGTGACTTCAGCCTGGCCGGCGGGGAGCGGGCCACCCGGGAGCTGCTCGGGCGGCGGCCGGACCTGGACGCGCTGTTCTGCGCCAACGACGTGATGGCGGTCGGGGCGCTCCAGGCGCTCCGCGACGCCGGGCGCTCGGTGCCCGAGGACGTCTCCCTGGTCGGCTTCGACGACTCGGCCCTGGCCCTGACCACGTCGCCGCCCCTGACCTCGGTGCACCAGTCCCCCGAGGAGATGGGCCGGGAGATGGTCGGGCTGCTGCTCGCCCAGCTGGCCCACCCCGACGACCCGCCGCCGGGACTCGTCCTGCCGACCCGTCTGATGGTCCGCGGCAGCAGCTAGCCTCGCCGGGTGACCGACGTGCTGCTGGCGACCTGTGCCGCCCTCCCCGACGGCGAGCCCGGCGGGGAGCTGCTGGTGGCCGCCCTGGCCGACCGCGGCCTGGTGGCCCGCTGGGCGGACTGGGCCGACCCGACCGTCGACTGGTCCGCCGCCCGGTTGGTGGTCCTGCGCAGCACCTGGGACTACGAGACCCGGTGTGCGGAGTTCCTGGCCTGGGCCGAGCACGTCGGGCGCTGGACCCCGCTGCTGGTCCCGGCCGCAGCGCTGCGCTGGAACACCGACAAGGACTACCTGCTGTCCCTGGCCGGGGCCGGGGTGCCCACGGTGCCGACCGCGCTGCTGGAGCGGGCCGAGGACCTCGGGGTGGTGGCCGCGGGCTTCGCCGGGCGGGTGGTGGTCAAGCCCCGGGTCGGCGCCGGCGGTCGTGGGCTGGTCGTGGTCGAGGCCGGGCCCACGCTCGGCGTGCCTCTCCCGCTGGACGGCCTCGAGGGCCCCTGGATCGTGCAGCCGGTGGTGGAGTCGGTGCGCAGCGAGGGGGAGCAGTCGGTCTTCGTGATCGGCGGGGTCCCGGTGAGCCAGGCCGCCAAGCTCCCCGCCGGGGAGGAGATCCGCGTGCACGAGGAGTACGGCGGCGCCACCCGCGCGGTCCCGCTCGACGACGAGGCGGCGCTGGTGGCCGCCGAGACCGTCGCGGCGGCCCAGGAGCTGCTCGGCGTCCTGCTGCCGTGCGCGCGGGTCGACCTGCTCCGGCTCGACGGCGGACAGCTGGTGGTGGGCGAGCTCGAGGTCACCGAACCGGGGCTCTACCTCGACCTGCTGCCCGCGAACGCCGAGCACCTCGCCGCCACGGTGGCCGCCGAGCTCGCGGCCTCCGCGCCGGAGGTCCCCTGACAGACAGGAGGCCGGAGAAGGAACAAGTCCTTCCCCGGCCGAAACCCCGTCGCACCCACGAGGTGATCTGAGGCTAGGGGGGTCGGCGGGAGGGGTCAATGGCCCACCTGGGTGGGCCCGGGTCACGGTCTAGACCGAGGTGAACGCGCCCCCGGGCACCCCGTTTCTTGCACTCGACGGGGTCGAGTGCTAAACATGGGTTTAGCACTCTCCTCTGGAGAGTGACAGATTTACGGGCCGGGGAGACGAGGTCCACCAGCGCCGACGGGAAGGGTCTGTCGGGTCAGCCGGACCGTCCGTCGCGGGCGTCGCCCTCGGACCATCCACAACTCTCAGCGTGAGGAACCGCAAGAGTTATGCCGAAGCTGATCGCTTTCAACGAGGAAGCCCGTCGCGGCCTCGAGCGTGGCATGAACACGCTCGCCGACGCCGTCAAGGTGACCCTCGGTCCCAAGGGACGCAACGTCGTCCTGGAGAAGAAGTGGGGCGCCCCCACCATCACCAACGACGGCGTCTCCATCGCCAAGGAGATCGAGCTCGAGGACCCGTACGAGAAGATCGGGGCCGAGCTGGTCAAGGAGGTCGCCAAGAAGACCGACGACGTCGCCGGTGACGGCACGACGACGGCGACCGTGCTGGCCCAGGCCATGGTCCGCGAGGGCCTGCGCAACGTGGCCGCGGGTGCGAACCCGATGGCCCTGAAGCGCGGCATCGAGAAGGCCGTCGAGGCCGTCTCGGAGCAGCTGCTCGAGCATGGCCAAGGACGTCGAGACCAAGGAGCAGATCGCCTCCACCGCCTCGATCTCCGCTGCTGACACCCAGGTCGGCGAGATCATCGCCGAGGCCATGGACAAGGTCGGCAAGGAAGGCGTCATCACCGTCGAGGAGTCCAACACCTTCGGGCTCGACCTCGAGCTCACCGAGGGCATGCGCTTCGACAAGGGCTACATCTCGCAGTACTTCATGACCGACCCCGAGCGCATGGAGACCGTCCTCGAGGACGCCTACATCCTGATCGCCAACCAGAAGATCTCCAACGTCAAGGACATGCTCCCGGTCCTGGAGAAGGTCATGCAGAGCGGCAAGCCGCTGCTGATCATCGCCGAGGACGTCGAGGGCGAGGCCCTCGCGACGCTGGTCGTCAACAAGATCCGTGGCACCTTCAAGTCCGCTGCCGTCAAGGCTCCGGGGTTCGGTGATCGCCGCAAGGCCATGCTGCAGGACATCGCGATCCTGACCGGTGGCCAGGTGATCAGCGAGGACGTCGGCCTCAAGCTGGAGTCGACCGGCATCGAGCTGCTCGGCCAGGCCCGCAAGGTCGTCCTGACCAAGGACGAGACCACCATCGTCGAGGGTTCGGGCGACGCGGAGCAGATCCAGGGACGGGTCAACCAGATCCGCGCCGAGATCGAGAAGTCCGACTCCGACTACGACCGCGAGAAGCTGCAGGAGCGCCTGGCCAAGCTGGCCGGCGGTGTTGCGGTGATCAAGGTCGGCGCGGCCACCGAGGTCGAGCTCAAGGAGCGCAAGCACCGCATCGAGGACGCCGTGCGCAACGCCAAGGCTGCCGTCGAGGAGGGCATCGTCGCCGGTGGCGGCGTGGCCCTGCTCCAGGCCACCGACGCGGCGTTCGAGAAGCTCGAGCTCGAGGGTGACGAGGCCACCGGTGCGCAGATCGTGCGCGTCGCCGCCGAGGCCCCGCTCAAGCAGATCGCGTACAACGCCGGCCTCGAGGGTGGGGTCGTGACCGAGAAGGTCCGCAACCTCACCCCCGGCTTCGGCCTCAACGCCGCGACCGGCGAGTACGTCGACATGCTGGC
Source organism: uncultured Actinomycetota bacterium (assembly GCA_963843825.1). Taxonomy (GTDB): domain Bacteria; phylum Actinomycetota; class Actinomycetes; order Propionibacteriales; family Nocardioidaceae; genus Marmoricola_A. The sequence goes on along the minus strand of CAWJLZ010000013.1, from coordinate 114,737 downwards.
CGCGGGCATCATCGACCCGGCCAAGGTCACCCGCTCGGCGCTGCTGAACGCAGCCTCGATCGCGGCGCTGTTCCTCACCACCGAGGCGGTCGTGGCCGACAAGCCCGAGAAGGCTCCGGCGGGCATGCCCGGCGGCGGCGACGGCGGCATGGGCGGCATGGACTTCTGATCCACCCCCCAGCTCGACCCAGCACGACCCAGCACGACCCCCGAGGGGCCCGGCCACGCCGGGCCCCTCGGGCGCGTCCGGGGTGGGTGAGGAGCCTCAGCGGACGGCGTGCGGCCGGAACTGGACGCTGACCCGGGGCCCGCAGGGCCGGGCGGACTTGGGCACGCTGTGCTCCCAGGTGCGCTGGCACGAGCCGCCCATCACCAGCAGGTCGCCGTGGCCGAGGGTGAAGGAGACGGTGCGTCCGGCACCGCCCGTCCGGGGTCGGAGCAGGAGCCGCCGCGACTCGCCGAGCGAGACGATGGCCACCACGGTGTCCTGCGTCCGTCCGCGCCCGATCGTGTCGCCGTGCCAGGCCACGCTGTCCCGCCCGTCGCGGTACAGACAGAGTCCGCTGGTCACGAAGGGCTCGCCCAGCTCGTCCACGTACGCCGCTCCGAGGGCCTCCCGCGCCTCGGTGAGCACCGGGTGGGGCAGGGGCTCGCCGACGTCGTAGAAGGCCAGCAGGCGGGGCACGTCGACCACCCGGTCGTACATCTGGCGGCGCTCCGCGTGCCACGGCACGTCGGTGACCAGGTCGAGGAGGACCTGGTCGGCCCCGGTCAGCCACCCCGGCAGCACGTCGACCCAGGCGCCCCGGGTCAAGGTGGTGCGCCGGGCCGCGGCCAGCGACCCCAGGGTGGGAGTCTCGGGCTGGTCGAACAGTGACGGCTGCAGGGCGATCGTCATCCCCGGATGGTAGCCGCATTCGAACAGGTGTTCTAGTCTCAGGGGTGCGTCAGGGTCGTCCCAGGGCTCGGTCGGTCCCGAACCCGGTGGAGCCGCTGTGCGGACCTCGCTAGCGTCGGGGGTGCCGGAGCCGCCAGACCCACCGGCAGGACGAGGACGAGGACGATGGACCAGACGACCGAACACGAGCCGAGCAGCACCCCGGAGGCCGCGGTGGCGGCCCGGGTGGTCGACCTGACCAAGACCTACGGGTCGGGGCAGGCCGAGGTGCGGGCGCTGGACGGCGTCACCCTGGACCTGTACGCCGGGGAGTTCACCGCCATCATGGGCCCCTCCGGCTCGGGCAAGTCCACGCTGATGCACTGCTGCGCGGCCCTCGACGAGGCCACCAGCGGGACCGTGCTGATCGGCGACACCGACCTGTCCGACCTCAACGACAAGGCGCTGACCCGGCTGCGGCGGGACCGGATCGGGTTCGTGTTCCAGTCCTTCAACCTGGTGCCGACCCTGACCGCGGAGGAGAACATCCTCCTGCCGCTGTCCATCGCCGGCCGCAAGCCGGACCAGGAGTGGTACTCCACCGTCATCGAGACCGTCGGGCTGGCCGACCGGCTGGGGCACCGCCCCAACGAGCTGTCCGGGGGCCAGCAGCAGCGCGTCGCCGTGGCCCGGGCCCTCGCCGCGCGTCCCTCGATCGTGTTCGCCGACGAGCCGACCGGCAACCTGGACTCCCGGTCCGGTGCCGAGGTGCTCTCGCTGCTGCGCCGCTCGGTCGACGAGTTCGGCCAGACCATCGTGATGGTGACCCACGACCCGGTGGCCGCCGCGTTCACCGACCGGGTGGTCTTCCTGGCCGACGGCCGGACCGTCGAGGAGCTCCGGCACCCGACCCGCGACCAGGTCCTGACCCTGATGAGCAGCCTGGACGGCCGGGCCCTCGACACCGTCACGGGCGGCTGACCATGTGGCTGGTGACCTGGCGCAACCTCTTCGCCCGGAAGGTCCGGCTGCTCCTCTCGGGGTTCGCGATCGTGCTCGGCGTGGCCTTCGTGAGCGGCACGCTGGTCTTCACCCACGCCATGGGAGGAGCCTTCGACGGCATCATCGAGGGGTCGATCTCCGACGCCGAGGTCGCCTACCAGGGCGCCAACGACTTCGGCTCGGCCCAGGACGCCCGGACGATGCCCGCCTCGCTGGTCGGCGACCTCGAGGCGCTGCCCGAGGTCGCGGCGGTCCACCCCCAGAACGCGTTGCAGACCGTCTTCGTGATCGGCACGGACGGCAAGGTGGTGGGGGGCAACGGCCCCCCGGGGCTCGCCTTCAACTACTCCGGGGCGCGCAACATCGCCGGCGACCCGGTCGTCCGGCTGACCGAGGGCGCCCTGCCCTCGGGCCCCGACCAGGCGGCGCTGGACGTCGACACCGCGGAGAAGGGCGGCTACCAGGTCGGTGACACCGTCAAGCTGGTCACCCCGGGGACCCCTCCGGCCCTGTCGGTCCGGCTCACCGGGCTCGTCGAGTTCGGTGCCGGGGGGCTCAACGGGGCCACGCTGACCCTGTTCGACGACGCTTTCATGCAGCAGCAGTTCTTCGACGGCAAGGACGTCTACACCTCGATCTCCCTCGACGCCGCCGACGGGGTCTCGCAGACGCAGCTGGCGGCCGCGGCGCAGCAGGTCCTCCCGGACGGCATCGAGGCCAGCACCGGGGACGAGCTGGTGGCTTCCAACAAGAAGGACCTGGACCGGATCCTCGGCTTCATCACCACCTTCCTGCTCGTCTTCGCCGGGGTCTCCCTGGTCGTCGGGGTGTTCCTCATCATCAACACCTTCTCCATCCTGGTGGCCCAGCGCAGCCGGGAGCTGGCCCTGCTGCGGGCCCTCGGTGCCTCGCGGCGCCAGGTCAACCGCTCGGTGCTGGTGGAGGCCCTCGCGGTGGGCTTCGTCGGGTCGACCGTCGGCCTGGGGCTGGGCTACCTGCTGGCCCTGGGGCTGCGGGCCGTCTTCGGCCTGATCGGTCTCGACCTGAGCCAGGCCGCCTTCCCGATGACGCTGACCGCCGTCGTCACCTCCTACGTCGTGGGGATGCTGGTCACCGCCGTCGCCGGCGTGCTCCCGGCCCGCCGGGCCTCGAGGATCCCCCCGATCGCGGCCCTGCGTGACGACGTCGCCCTGCCGGAGGCGACCTTGCGTCGCCGCGTGCTGGTCGGCGCGGTGCTGGTCGCGGCCGGTGCGGGCGGGATGGCCGGCGGCTTCGCGGCCAAGGGCACGCTGGGGCTGAGCCTGATCGGCCTGGGGATCCTGCTGGTCCTGGTCGGGGTGTCCCTGGCCAGTGCGTTCCTGGGGCGTCCGCTGATCCACCTGTTCGGCCTGGTCTACCGACCGGTCTTCGGGACGGTCGGTGCGCTGGCCACCGAGAACTCCCTGCGCAACCCGCGACGGACCGCCGCGACGGCGAGCGCGCTGATGATCGGCCTGGCGCTGATGTCGATGATGTCGATCTTCGGTGCGTCGGCCTCGGCGAGCACCGACGCGGCGATCAGCAAGACCCTGACCTCGCAGTTCATCGTCTCCAACGTCGTCGGGCAGGCGTTCTCCACCGACGTGGCCCGGCAGGTCCGGGACCTGGACGGGGTCTCCTCGGTCGCTGCGCTCAAGCAGGCGTTCCCCCGCGTGGACGGCAGCACGACCTACGTCGCGGCGATCGACCCGCGCGAGATCGGTGCCGTCATGGCCCTGCCGATGGTGGGCGGCACCCTGGCCGACCTGGGCCCGGGCACGGTCGCCGTCGACGCCAACGAGGCCGCCTCGAAGGGGCTGTCCCTGGGGGACACGGTGCGGATGAAGTTCCAGGGCGCCACCGTGCCGCTGCGCGTGGTGGCGGTCTTCGCCGGCGGCAACGCCCTGGGGACGTCGTACCTCGTGGCCCCGCAGACCTTCGTGGCCGGAGGACTCGCGCCCCTGGACTCGCTGCTCTACGTCGCCAAGACGCCGGGCGCGAGCACCGACGCGGTGCGGGCCGGGATCGAGGGGGTGCTGGCGGACCTGCCGACGGTGACCGTCAAGGACCCCGAGGGGTACGCCGCGGAGCAGAAGTCCCAGATCAACCAGTTCCTCTACCTGATCTACGGCCTGCTCGGCCTGTCGGTGGTGATCGCCATCCTCGGGGTGGTCAACACCCTCAGCCTCTCGGTCATCGAACGCACCCGGGAGGTCGGCCTGCTCCGGGCGGTCGGCGTGAGCCGTCGCCAGCTGCGCACGATGATCCGCCTGGAGTCGGTGGTGGTGGCGGTCTTCGGCGCGGTCCTGGGGGTCCTGATGGGCCTGGTCTTCGGGGTGGTCATGGTCAAGGCGCTCGCCGACCAGGGCCTCACCGACCTCGCCGTGCCCTGGGTCCAGCTCGTGGTCTTCGTCGCCGCGGCCGCTCTCCTGGGCGTCCTCGCCGCTGTCTTCCCGGCTCGCCGGGCGGCGCGCCTCGACGTCCTCAAGGCCATCACCGCGGAGTGACCAGGGCGAAGGGGTTCGCGCGCACCATGACGCCCGGGCGCTCCGACGCTATGGTGAACGGGGAATGGTGGGGGCCATGCGGAGGGATGACCGATGGGTGAAGCAGCAGTGACTGCACGAACCGGACCGGCCGTCGTGCACAAGCACGTGCAGGTCCGCGAGTACGTACGGTCCTTGGTGGGCGATGCCGAACCGGGCACGCCGGCCCCGTCCGAGCGCGAGCTGGTGCAGTACTTCGGGGTCGCCCGGATGACCGTCCGGCAGGCTCTCGACGCCCTGGTCGGTGAGGGTCTGCTCGAGCGGATCCCCGGTCGGGGCACGTTCGTGGCCGACAACCGGCTCGACCAGGTCCCTCGACTGACCGGCTTCGGTGAGGAGATGCGGCAGCGGGGGATGACCCCGGGCTCGCGGTCCCTGATGGCGCGGATGGTCGCTGCCGGACCCGGGGTGGCCCGGGCCCTGGAGATCTCGGTGGGCGAGCAGGTGGTCCACTGGCAGCGGCTCCGGATGGCGGACGAGGCGCCGATGTGCGTCGAGGACGCCTACCTCGCCGCCGACCTGGTGCCCGGGCTGCTCGAGCACCTCCCCGAGTCGTTGTACGCCGAGCTGGAGCGCCGCGACCTCGCGCCCACCTGGGGTGAGGACTCCGTGGACGCCGGGCTCGCCGCCGAGCCCGAGGCCCAGCTGCTCGCCGTGCCCCCCGGCCACCCGGTCCTGCGGGTGGCGCGCCGTGCCTTCCGCGAGCGCACCCCGGTGGAGGTCTCCCGCTCGACGTACCGGGCGGACCGGTTCACGATGTGGGTGCCGCTGACCCGGGTCCCGCAGCCCCGCCAGTGACGGACCACCGGTGAGCGCCGACCCCGGCGCCGCACCGGCCGGGGTCGCCGGGCTCGTGCTCGCCGCCGGGGCGGGACGACGCATGGGCGGGCCGAAGGCCCTGCTGCTCGACGAGTCGGGGCGTCCGCGGCTCCAGGTCGCGGTCGAGGCCCTCCGTGCCGCCGGCTGCGACCCGGTGGCGGTGGTGCTCGGGGCCTCGGCCGACCAGGCGCGGGCGCTGCTGCCGGTGCCCGGCGGGCCGTCGGTGCTGGTGGCCACGGACTGGGCCGAGGGGATGGGCGCCTCGCTGCGCACCGGGCTCGGCGGCCTCGACGCGATGGCCGGCCAAGGAGACCGCGCGGTGCTGCTGACCCTGGTCGACCTCCCCGACGTGGGCCTGCCGGTGATGGACCGCGTCGTGGCTGCCTGGCGCGCCGCGGGCGAGCGCACCGACGCCCTGGTCCGGGCGACGTACGGCGGGAGGCCCGGGCACCCGGTCCTGCTCGGCCGCGACCACTGGGGGCCCCTGCGGTCCTCGGCCACCGGTGACACCGGGGCGGGGCCCTACCTGGCGGGCCGTAGGGTGCACCTCGTGAGCTGCGACGACCTGGCCACCGGCCGCGACCTGGACCGCCCCGAGGACCTCCCCGGGGGGCGGCGGTGAGCACGGAGGGACGGCTCGTCTCGTCTCCCGAGGACCTCGCGCAGCGGCTGGCCACGACCGGCTACCTGTGCGACGACGCCCTGGCCACGGTCGGGTTCCTCTCCCTGGAGCTGGCCCGCCCGCTGCTGCTGGAGGGTGAGCCGGGGACCGGCAAGACCGCGCTGGCCGAGGCGCTGGCCGCCTCGCTCGACCTGCCCCTGATCCGCCTGCAGTGCTACGAGGGCATCGACGCCGCCCAGGCGCTCTACGACTGGGACTTCCCGCGTCAGATCCTGCACCTGCGTGCGGTCGAGTCGGTCTCCTCCGGTGACGGCACCGACCTGGAGGAGGTCGAGAAGGGGCTGTTCTCCGAGCGCTTCCTGCTGGCCCGCCCGGTGCTGCGGGCGCTGCGGGAGAGCCCGGCGGTGCTGCTGATCGACGAGATCGACCGGGCCGACGACGAGTTCGAGGCCTTCCTGCTCGAGGTGCTGTCCACCTTCCAGGTCACCATCCCCGAGCTGGGCACCGTCGTCGCCGCGACGCCGCCGATCGTGGTGCTCACCTCGAACCGGACCCGGGAGGTGCACGACGCGCTGAAGCGTCGCTGCCTCTACCACTGGATCGACCACCCCGGCCTGGAGCGGGAGGTGGCCATCGTGCGCTCACGGGCTCCCGAGGTCTCCGAGCACCTGACCCGCCAGGTGGTGACGCTGGTCCAACGGCTGCGCGACGCCGACCTGGTCAAGGCGCCGGGGGTCGCGGAGACCCTGGACTGGGCACGCGCCCTGGACCGGATCGGGACCGCCGACCTCGACGTGGAGTCCGCAGCACGGACCATGGGCACGGCCATCAAGTACCGCGAGGACGCCGACCGGGTGCGGGCCGCGCTCGACCGGATGCTGGCTACCTAGGCCCCGGGGTGAGCGCCACGACGCAGGACCGCACCCCCGCCGACGAGCTGCTGCTCGGGTTCGCACGGGCGCTGCGCGCCGCCGGGCTCCCGGTGACCGCCGACCGCTCGCAGACCTTCCTCGAGGCCGTGGCGACGGTCGGGCTGGACGACCAGCGGGCGACGTACTGGGCGGGGCGGTCGACGCTGTGCGCCGGGCCGGAGGACTTCGACCCCTACGACAAGCTCTTCGGGGCCTGGTTCCTCGACGACGGGTCGGGGGTGACCGGGTCCGCCCGCCCCAGCCCCCCGCCGGTGCTGCAGGCGCCGCTGGGGGAGGACGACGACGATCCGGCCGGCTCGCCGGAGGAGGAGGAGGAGCAGGACCTGCTCCGGGTCGCGGCCAGCGACTCCGAGGCGCTCCGGCACCGCGACATCGCCGGCATGGACGACCGCGAGCGGGCCCGGCTGGCCGCCATGTTCGCGCGGCTGCGTCCGGTCCCGCCCACCCGGGTCTCGTTCCGGCGCAAGCCGTTCCGCCGGGGCTCGGTGGACACCCACGCGACCCTGCGCCGCACGCTGACCCGGATGGGGGAGCCGGTCGAGATCGCCCACCGGCACCGGTCCACCCGGACCCGTCGCACGGTGCTGCTGGTCGACGTCTCCGGTTCCATGAGCACCTACGCCGACGCGCTGCTGCGCCTGGCGCACCGAGTCTGCGTCACGCACCGCGCCGGGGACACCGAGGTGTTCAGCATCGGCACCCGGGTCACCCGGCTGACCCGGGCGATGCGGCAGCGCGACGCCGACCGGGCCCTGGTCGCGGCCGGCGAGACCGTCCCCGACTGGTCCGGCGGGACCCGGCTGGGCGAGAGCCTCAAGGTCTTCCTGGACCGGTGGGGACAGCGCGGGATGGTCCGCGGCGCGGTCGTCGTTGTCTTCAGCGACGGCTGGGAGCGCGGGGACGCGGCGCTGCTCGGCCAGCAGATGGCGCGGGTGCACCGGCTCGCGCACCGCGTGGTGTGGGTGAACCCGCACAAGGGCGCGGCGGGCTACCAGCCGGTGCAGCAGGGCATCGCGGTGGCACTGCCGCATGTCGACGACTTCGTCGCCGGGCACTCGCTCGCGGCCTTCGGAGAGGTGTTGAGGGTGATCGAGAATGCGTGAGGTGATGGACCAGCTGATGGGCTGGTGGCGTGAGGGCAAGCCGGTCGGCATGGCCACGGTGGTGGCGACCTTCCGCTCGGCCCCGCGTCCACCGGGCGCCTCGATGCTGGTCGGACCCGACGGGTCCGCCGTGGGCTCGGTCAGCGGCGGCTGCGTGGAGGGCGCGGTCTACGAGCTGTCCCAGAAGGTCGTCGCCGAGGGCACCCCCCGGCTGAACCGCTACGGCGTGAGCGACGACGACGCCTTCGAGGTCGGTCTGACCTGTGGCGGCATCCTTGACGTGTACGTCGAGCGGGTCGACCCGACGACGTTCCCCGAGCTCGGGGACGTCGCCGAGGACCTGGCCGCGGACCGGCCGGTGGCCATCGCGACCGTGGTCGACCATCCCGACCCGACCCGGATCGGGATGCGACGGGTGATCCGGCCGGAGGGGGAGTCCACGGGCTCGCTGGGCAGCGACCGGATCGACGCCGCGGTCAGCGACGACGCCCTCGGCCTGCTGGGGGCCGGGCACAGCGCCGTGCTCACCTACGGGCCCGAGGGGGAGCGGCGCGGCGAGGGGATGCGGGTCTTCGTGTGGGGGTTCGCCCCGGCGCCGCGGATGATCGTGTTCGGAGCGATCGACTTCGCCGCCGCCGTCGCCCGGATGGGCGGCTTCCTGGGCTACCACGTCACCGTGTGCGACGCCCGACCGGTGTTCGCGACCGCGTCGCGGTTCCCCTCGGCCGACGAGGTGGTCGTGCAGTGGCCGCACCGGTACCTCGCCGGTGAGGCCGAGGCGGGTCGCGTCGACGAGCGGACCGTGCTGTGCGTGCTGACCCACGACCCGAAGTTCGACGTGCCTCTGCTCGAGGTGGCGCTACGCCTTCCCGAGGTCGGCTACATCGGCGCCATGGGCTCCCGGCGTACGCACGAGGACCGGCTGGACCGGCTCCGGGAGGCCGGTCTCGACGAGGACGAGATGGCCCGGTTGTCCTCGCCGATCGGCCTCGACCTCGGTGCCCGCACCCCGGAGGAGACCGCGGTCAGCATCGCCGCGGAGATCATCGCCCGGCGCTGGGGCGGGGGCGGCAAGCGGCTGATGGAGCTCGACGGCCGGATCCACCACGGGGCGGTCTGAGCCCCCCGGTGACGATCCACGACTCCTTCCCCTTCGCCGATCCCGACCCCGACCCGGCCCGTCGCCTGCGCGGGCGGCTCGGTGGTGCGGTGAGCCTGTGGACCGCCGGCGCCCCCGGAGGTCGTCCTGCGGGGCTGACGGTCTCCAGCCTGATGGTGGCCACCGGCGACCCGGCCTGCGTGCTCGGCCTGGTCGATCCCGACTCCGACCTGGCCGAGACCCTCACCGAGACCGGTCGTGGGGTCGTCGCGCTGCTCGGCTGGGAGCACCGCGAGCTGGCCGAGGAGTTCGCCGGGCTGTCCCCGGCCCCGGGCGGGCCGTTCAGCCGCGCCGTCTTCACCGACACCGACTGGGGCCCCCGGCTGGCCGGCGCCCCGACCTGGGCCGGGGTGCTCCTGCGCGACGCCCGCGAGGTCGGCTGGTCGCTGCTGGTGACCTGCGCGGTGGAGCACCTCGAGATCGGTGAGGACGGCACCCCCCTCCAGCACCGCCGCGGCCGCTACCTCCCCCCCAGCACCGGCTGACCCGGCGCGCAGCGCCAGCCCGGTGGTTGAGCCGGCGCGCAGCGCCGAGTCGAAACCCCCAGGTGATGTGGTGTCGACACGCTCGCTGCGCTCGCTGCTCAACCACCGGGGGTAGTGGTTGAGCCGGCGCGCAGCGCTTGCCCGGTGGTTGAGCCGGCGCGCAGCGCCGAGTCGAAACCCCCAGGTGAGGTGGTTTCGACACGCTCGCTGCGCTCGCTGCTCAACCACCGGGGGGTGTTGGTTGAGCCGGCGCGCAGCGCTTCCCCGGTGGTTGAGCCGGCGCGCAGCGCCCCGCACGGTGGTTGAGCCGGCGCGCAGCGCCGAGTCGAAACCCCCAGGTGAGGTGGTTTCGACACGCTCGCTGCGCTCGCTGCTCAACCACCGGGGGGTGTTGGTTGAGCCGGCGCGCAGCGCCCCGCACGGTGGTTGAGCCGGCGCGCAGCGCCGAGTCGAAACCCCCAGGTGAGGTGGTGTCGACACGCTCGCTGCGCTCGCTGCTCAAACACCGGGGGCCGCGTGGGGTCGCTCGCTGCGCACACCGGGGGTGGGGGGTGGGTGGGCGCGACGTCCGCGGGAGAGCGCGGGCAGGGCCACGAAGTCTCCGCGGACCAACGCCTCACGCTTGGCCCGCGACCAGCCCTGGTACCGCTTCTCGAGCGCGAAGGCCTCCGCGACCTGCTCGCACTCCTGGGCGAAGACCAGCTCGACGGGCAGCCGGCGCCGCGTGTACGCCGCGCCACGGCCGCTCCGGTGTTCATGGAGACGCGCCTCGAGGTGCGTCGTGCTTCCGACGTAGTAGCTGCCGTCGCGGCAGCGCAGGAGGTAGACCCAGGCCATGGGGACAGTCCAGGGGGCGGTGCCGACGGTTCTGGGGGTTGTGCACAGGGAGGGTGGTTTCGACTCGGCGCTGCGCGCCGGCTCAACCACCGGGCGGGCGCTGCGCGCCGGCTCAACCACCGGGCGGGCGCTGGCGCCGGCTCACCCTCCGGGGCGAGCGGGGTCGAGCGGGTGGAGACCAGCAGGTGGGACGCGCAACGTCGGCGCAACGTTGCCGCAACGTGACCCTTGTCACGCTGCACCAGAACGGCGAGGATCGGTACGACCCCGCGGTCTAGACAGAGTCGTCCCACGGCCAGGAGAAACTGCATGCGCATCAGCGTGAACGTTGACGGATCGAGCTACACGGACGAGGTGGAGCCCCGCACGCTCCTCGTCCACTACCTCCGAGAGCAGCTCGGCAAGGTGGGAACGGTGGTCGGTTGCGACACCAGCAACTGCGGAGCCTGCACGGTGCACCTCGACGGTCGCAGCGTGAAGTCCTGCAACGTGCTGGCGGTCCAGGCCGACGGCCACGAGGTCACCACGGTGGAGGGCCTCGCCCAGAACGGCGAGCTGCACCCGGTGCAGAAGGCCTTCAAGGAGTGCCACGGCCTGCAGTGCGGCTACTGCACCCCCGGCATGATCATGCAGTCGATCGACCTGCTGAACGACAACCCGAACCCGAGCGAGGAAGCCATCCGCCACGGGCTCGAGGGGAACCTGTGCCGGTGCACGGGCTACCACAACATCGTCCGCGCGGTGCAGACCGCAGCCGGCGTCGAGGTCACCCACAACCCGAGCTACGAGGAGAGCGCTTCATGACGGTCACGGACGCAGGCACCACCCGCCCGCGAGGTCGGCAACGCCCGGCGGCGCAAGGAGGACCAGCGCCTGATCACCGGCCGTACGCGGTGGACCGACAACATCACTCTGCCCGGGATGCTGCACCTCGCGATGGTGCGCAGCCCCTTCGCCCACGCGACAGATCACCGCATCGAGACCAGGCGGCCAAGGCCTCGCCGAACGTCGTGACCGTCCTCACCGGCTCCGACCTCGCCGCCGAGCAGGGCAGCCTGCCCACCGCCTGGGCCGTCAACCCGGAGCAGAAGACGCCCGACCACCCCTCCATCGCCGTCGACCGCGTCGCCTTCGCCGGCGAGATCGTCGCCATCGTCGTGGCCCGTTCGGCTGCCGAGGCGCGTGACGCCGCCGAGCTCGTCGAGGTCGACTACGAGGAGCTCCCCGCCGGTCCTCGACCTCCGCGAGGCCGCAGGCCGGCGACAGTCCTGGCCCACCCCGACCTGGGCACCAACAAGTCCGCGTTCTGGCAGTTCGACTCCGCCGGTGCCGGCACCGGCGGTGACGTCGACGAGGCGATCGCCGAGGCCCGTGCCGACGGCATCGTGATCGAGCGCGAGTACCGCCAGCAGCGGCTGATCCCCGCCTTCATGGAGCCCCGCTCGGTGGTCGTGCGACCCCACCGGCGAGCAGTTCACGCTCTGGTCGTCCACCCAGATCCCGCACATCCTGCGGTTCCTGCTGGCCGCGGTGCTCGGCGTCCCGGAGTCCAAGCTCCGGGTCATCGCCCCCGACGTGGGCGGCGGCTTCGGCGGCAAGCTCCAGACCACGCCGGAGGAGTTCATCACCTTCCTGGTGGCCCGCCGGCTGGGCAAGCCCTGCAAGTACACCGAGACCCGGTCGGAGTCGCTGATGGCGGCCCACCACGGCCGCGACCAGATCCAGAACATCACCCTGGCCGCGACCAAGGACGGCACGGTGACCGCGCTCAAGGTCGACCTGATCGCCGACCTCGGTGCGTACGCCGCGCCTCGTCGGCGGCGGCGTCCCGGTCCTGGGTGCCTTCATGTTCAACTCGATCTACAAGTTCGCCGGCGTACCAGTTCAACTGCACGAACTACTACACGAACAAGACCTGGGTGGACGCCTACCGCGGCGCCGGTCGCCCGGAGGCCACGTTCGCCATCGAGCGGATCATGGACGAGCTCGCCCACGAGCTCGGCCGCGACCCGCTCGAGGTCCGGGAGCAGAACTGGATCAAGCACGAGGAGTTCCCGTTCACCACGGTGTGCCGGGATGGACTACGACTCCGGCAACTACGAGGCCGCCACCGCCCGGGCCAAGGAGCTGTTCGGGTACGACGAGCTCCGCGCCGAGCAGAAGCAGCGCCGCGAGCGCAAGCGACCCGGTCCAGCTCGGCATCGGCATCTCGACGTTCACCGAGATGTGCGGCCTCGCCCCCTCCCGGGTCCTCGGCTCGCTCAACTACGCCGCCGGCGGCTGGGAGCACGCCGACATCCGGATGCTCGCCGACCGGCAAGGTCGAGGTCGTCACCGGCGTCCTCCGCCCACGGGCAGGGCCACGAGACCGCCTGGTCGCAGATCGTCGCGGACCGCCTCGGCGTGCCGTTCGACGACATCGAGGTCCTGCACGGCGACACCGCAGATGTCCTCGAAGGGCATGGACACCTACGGCTCCCGCTCGCTGGTCGTCGGCGGCGAGGCCGTGATCAAGGCGGCCGACAAGGTGATCGAGAAGGCCCGGCCGATCGCCGCCCACCTGCTCGAGGCCTCCGAGGACGACCTGGAGTTCACCGCCGGCCGGTTCGCGGTCAAGGGCACCGAGCAGGGCGTCACCATCCAGGAGATCGCGCTGGCGACGTTCGCCGCGCACAACCTGCCCGACGGCATCGAGCCCTCGCTGGACACCTCGGCCACCTTCGACCCGGAGAACTTCTCCTTCCCGCACGGCACCCACCTGTGCGCGATGGAGATCGACACCGAGACCGGCGCGAGCACGATGCGCAAGTACGTCGCGGTCGACGACATCGGCACGATCGTGAACCCGCTGATCGTCGAGGGCCAGGTGCACGGCGGCCTGGTGCAGGGCATCGCCCAGGCGTTGTGGGAGGAGGCGGTGTACGACGAGCTCGGGCACGCTGGTCTCGGCGTCCTTCGTCGACTACACCCTGCCCACCGCGGCCGACACGATCAGCTTCGTCACCGACCACACGACGTCGCCCTCGACGACCAACACGCTGGGCACCAAGGGGGTGGGTGAGGCCGGCTGCATCGCCTCGACCCCGGCCGTGGTCAACGCGGTGGTGGACGCGATCCGTCCGATGGGCGTCAACGACGTGGTCATGCCGTGCACGCCCAGCCGGGTGTTCGCGGCGATCCAGAGCGCCAGCACGGGTGCCGACGCCATCACCGAGGACGCGGCGCCGCACTTCGGCTCCGACGCACCCAACGCCGACCCCGCCGCCGGCGGCGACCAAGGAGGAGACCAGTGATCCCCACCCCGTTCGACTACACCGCTCCCGCGACCGTCGAGGAGGCCCTCGCCGCGATGGCGGAGGCCGGCGACGAGGCGAAGGTCCTGGCCGGTGGGCAGAGCCTGCTCCCGGTGCTCCGGATGCGCCTCAACGCCCCCTCGATGGTCATCGACCTGGGCAAGATCGAGTCCCTGCGCGGCATCCGGGAGGACGGCGACAGCCTGGTCATCGGGGCGATGACGACCTACCAGGAGCTGCTCGACGACTCCTCGGTGCACGAGCACCTGCTCCTGCTGGCCAAGGCCACCGAGACCGTCGCGGACCCGCAGATCCGGCACCGGGGCACGCTGGGCGGCTCGCTGGCCCACGCCGACCCGGCCGGCGACATCGGCGCCACGGTCCTGGCCCTCGGTGCGACGTTCGTGATCACCGGTTCCGGCGGCACCCGGGAGGTGGCGGGGGAGGACTTCTTCACCGGCCTCTTCGAGACCGCCGTCGGCGAGGACGAGCTGCTCACCGAGATCCGCTTCCCCAAGCACACCGGGTGGGGCGCGCACTACGAGAAGTTCGTCCGCGTCTCCCACCAGTGGTCGATCGTGGCCGTCGCCGCGACCGTCAAGGTGGAGGGCGGCACGATCCAGGAGGCCCGGGTCGGGCTGACCAACATGGGCGACCGCCCGCTGCGGGCCACCGCAGTCGAGCAGGCCCTGGTCGGGGCAGTCCGCCAGCGAGGACGCGGTGCGTGCCGCGGTCTCCTCGGTGGCCGAAGGCACCACCCCGCCCAGCGACCTCAACGGCGACGCCGACTACCGACGCACGATCGCCCCGGTGCTCGCGCGCCGGGCCGTGCTCGCGGCAGCCGGGGCGTGAACGCGTGGACCTGAAGCACGAGTTCACCGTCCCGGTCGACCGGGCCACGGCGTGGGACACGTTCCAGGACGTGGCCTCGGTGGCCGACTGCTTCCCCGGCGCCGTGGTCACGTCCACCGAGGGGGACACCTTCGACGGCACCTGCAAGGTCAAGCTCGGCCCGATCGCGCTGCAGTACAGCGGGACGGGGACGTTCCTGGAGCGTGACGAGGCAGCGGGTCGGATGGTGCTGGACGCCAAGGGCCGCGACAAGCGGGGCAACGGCACCGCTGGCGCCAAGGTGACCGCCACCTTCACCGAGGTGACCCCGGACTCGACCAAGGTCGAGGTCGTCACCGACCTCAACATCACCGGCAAGCCCGCCCAGTTCGGTCGGGGCGTGATGCAGGACGTGTCGGACAAGCTGCTCGGCCAGTTCGTGACCTGCCTGCAGGACAAGGTCGGCGCCACCGACGAGCCGGAGACCGCACCGGAGCCGGAAGCGGCGACGGTCGGGGTCGCCGGGCAGAGCGGTGGCGAGGCCACGGCCGCTGCCCCGTCCGGGGTGAAGGCCGAGACGGCACCGCCGAAGCCGCGGGCCGTCCCGCCGCCGGCCGAGGACGACGCGCTCGACCTCGGGGCGACCGTCGTGCCGATCCTGGTGAAGGCCTACTGGCAACAGCTCGTCGGGGTGGTCGTGGCGTTCCTGGTGCTGCGCTGGCTCTGGGGCCGCCGCGGCTGACCCCGTCCTGGGAGGGAGACCGGGCTGTCAGGCCCCGTCCACCTCGGCCAGCATGCCGAGGGGGGCGACCTGCTGCCCGGTCTCCTCGCACACCCAGGTGGGATCGGGCCCCCCGATCTCGGGGTGGATGTAGAGCGCATGGGTGGCCTCGGGGCACCGGGGGCACAGCGGCCACCGGCCGCGTACGCCCAGCAGCTCGTCCTGCAGGTCCTGCGCGATCAGCCCCGCCACGAACGGCAGGCCCTGGTCCCACTGGTCGGCCCACCAACGGCGGGTCGCGATCGCCTCCTCCAGCAGGGAGACCGCCGCAGGATCGGTGGTCTGCGTGGCCGCCAGGTCACGGAGCACCTGGGCCCGGGCCCTCAGCAGGGGGTCGCTGTCTCGGCTCATGGGGGCCATCCTCTGTCGCGAACGCGTCGCGGCCAACCCTCAGGGGGTTGCCGAGCTCCGCGGGGAGGTCCTCGGCGTGCAGGACCAGCAGGCTGGTCACCGGCCTGGTCAGGCAGACGTAGAGCCTCCGCAGGCCGGTCACCAGGTCGGCCTCGCCCGCGACGACGGCGGCCGGCTCGAGCAGCACCACGTGGTCGAACTCCAGACCCTTGGCCAGCGAGGCGGGGACCACGTCCACCATCCCGCCGGCGGGCTCGGCCTCCCGGCCCAGCACGTCGTGGACCACCCCGGCTCCGGCCAGTGCGGTCGACGTCGCCTCGGCGAGGGGGTCGGGGACGATCACCCCGACCGAGCCGACCAGCCCGGCCCCGGTCGAGGCCAGCCAGGTCGCCGCGGCGACGACCGGGTCCTCGGTGCGGGTCACGGTCAGGTCGCCTCGGGCGCGCCGGACGCTGGTGGGCGGCTCGAGGCCCGGGGCGACGACCGGCAGCAGCCGCGCTGCGTACTCGATGACCTCGCCGGGGACGCGGAACCCGCGGGTCAGCTGCTCCACGTGAGCGCCGGGCTTGCCGAGGTGCACCAGGGCCTGTTCCCAGGAGCGGCTGGCCCACGGCGTGGTGGCCTGGGCCAGGTCGCCCAGCACGGTCACCGACCCCGTGCTGGCCCGCCGACCGACGGCGCGCAGCATCATGGCCGAGAGGTCCTGGGCCTCGTCGGCCACCACGTGTCCCTTGGAGGCCGTGCGGTCGACCAGGTCCGCCGCCTCGTCGACCAGCACCGCGTCGGCCAGGCTCCACCGTGCCGACATCGGCGACCTCGCGGGCCGGTCCCAGCGCAGCCGGTGCTGCTCCGCGGCGTCGAACAGGCCCTCGGCGTGCTGCGCCAGGAACGACGGGTCGGCCAGCAGCCGGTGGACCAGCCGGGCCGGGTCGACGGCCGGCCACACCTGGTCGACGTAGGCCTTGACCGGGCGGCTGCGGGCCACGGCGTCCTGGACCCGGTCGTCGGGGGAGTCCCCGGAGTCCTCCATCCGCACCAGGATCGCGTGCGCCAGCCGGTGCGGCAGCATGCCGCGGGCGGCGCCGTACCGCACGCCGCGGGCGCGCAGCTCGGCGACGATCTCCTCCACCTCGTACGTCGCGACCCGCCAGCGCCGGGCGCCGCGCGGCACCACCAGCCCCTCCTCGGGCACCCGTACCTGCGACCAGAGGGCCCGCTCGACCAGCGTCGCCATCCGGGGATCGCCCTTGAGGACGGCCACGTCGGCGGCGTCGCTGCCGCGCACGACGTACTTCGCGTGCAGCCTGGCCATCGTGGCCGCGACGAGGTCCCCGACCGTGGTCTGCTCGGCATCGATCTCGCCCAGCGCAGGCAGCACGTCCCCGATGTAGCGCAGGAAGCTGCTGTTGGGCCCCACCACCAGCACCCCCTGCCGGGAGAGCCGGTCCCGGTGGGCGTACAGCAGGAACGCCGCACGGTGCAGTCCCGACCGCGGTCTTGCCGGTCCCCGGTGCGCCCTGCACGCAGACCGACTCGGTGATGTCGGCCCGGACGATGACGTCCTGCTCGGGCTGGATGGTGGCCACGATGTCGCGCATCGGTCCCACCCGGGGCCGTTCGATCTCGTCCTCGAGGATCGCTGAGTACTCCTGGCTCTCCCCCGGGCCTCAGCGACTCGTCCTCGAAGGCGGTCACCCGGCCCTGCTGGAACCCGAAGCGCCGGCGCAGCCGCGACCCCCATCGGCTCACGGCCGCTGGCGCGGTAGAACGGCAGGCTGATCGGTGCCCGCCAGTCCACCACCATCGGGTCGCCGCGCTCGTCGCTGACGTGCCGGCGGCCGATGTAGAAGGGCGTACCGGTCTCCGGGTGCCCGGCGGCGTAGTCCAGGCGGCCGAAGAACAGGGCCACCGTCGGATCGTCCTCCAGCGCCTTCATCCGGGCCGACATCGCCGACTCCAGGAGGATCTGGCTGACCCAGTCGCCGGCTGCGGCCGAGTCGAGCCGTGCGGTGTGCTCGCGCATCCGGGCCAGCCCGGCCCGCGCGGCGGCGAGGTGGGCTCGTTCGCTCTCCAGCTCGTCGTGGTGGTCGGGAGTGGACATCCGACGATCCTCCCACCGCGTCGCAACCGGTTTGGGAGGGCGCGGGCGATACTCGCTCCATGAGCCTTCTCGACACCTGGACCGCCTCGACGCACGTGCACGAGGGCGTCTCCCACCCGACCTACCGCAAGGGCAGCGGGCCCGGCGTCATCGTCATCCACGAGATCCCCGGGATGACCCCCGAGGTGATCGGCTTCGCCGAGGAGGTCGTCGCCGCCGGCTTCACGGTCGTGATGCCGCACCTGTTCGGCACGCCCGAGGCGCCCGGCACGGTCGGCCGCGGTGAAGACCCTCGCCCGGGTCTGCGTGAGCCGGGAGTTCACCAAGCTGGCCACCGGGGTCGCCACCCCGGTCGCCGGCTGGCTGCGCAGCCTGGCCCGCGACCTGCACGCCGAGTCGGCGGTCCCGGTGTGGGCGCGCTGGGGATGTGCTTCACCGGCGGCTTCGCGCTGGCCATGATGGTCGACGACCGCGGTCGCCGCGCCGGTGCTGTGCCAGCCCTCGGCGCCGTTCCCGGTCGGGAGGAAGCGGGCCGCCGACCTGAACCTCTCGCCCGAGGACCTCGCGACGGTCAAGGAGCGGGCGGCCGGCGGCTGCCAGGTGCTCGGCCTGCAGTTCGCCTCCGACTCCGCCACCGGCACGCGCTTCGAGACCCTGACCCAGGAGATCGGTGAGGCGTTCCTCCGGGTCGACCTCGACGGCAAGGCACTCGACCGTCACCGCCCACCGCCGGCCGGAGGCCGTCGACCGGGTGCTGGCCTTCTTCACCGACCGGTTGCGCGGCTGAGTCCCGACGCCCGGCCGGTCAGAGGTCGGCGGCGTCGGTGATCGAGTAGGCGTACCCCTGCTCGGCCAGGAACCGCTGGCGGTGCTGGGCGAACTCCGCGTCGACGGTGTCGCGGGTGACGATGGTGTAGAACCGCGCCGAGCGACCGTCGGTCTTCGGGCGCAGCAGCCGGCCGAGCCGCTGGGCCTCCTCCTGCCGGGAGCCGAACGAGCCGGACACCTGGATCGCCACCGCCGCGAGGGCAGGTCGACCGAGAAGTTCGCGACCTTCGAGACCACCAGCAGCTTGCTCCTCGCCGGTGCGGAACGCCGCGAACAGCCGCTCGCGCTCCTTGACCGTGGTCTCGCCCTTGATGACCGGCGCGTCGAGGGCGTCGCCGATCTCGTCGAGCTGGTCGAGGTACTGCCCGATCACCAGGGTCGGCTCGCCGCGGTGCTGTGGCGACCAGCTGCTCGACGAGCCGGGTCTTGGCCGCGGTGCAGGCCGCCAGCCGGTAGCGCTCCTCGGGCTCGGCGGTGGCGTAGGCCAGCCGCTCGCCCTCGGGCAGCGTCACCCGGACCTCGACGCACTCGGCCGGGGCGATCCAGCCCTGGGACTCGATGTCCTTCCACGGCGCGTCGTACCGCTTGGGGCCGATCAGGGAGAACACGTCGCCCTCGCGGCCGTCCTCGCGGATCAGCGTCGCGGTCAGGCCGATCCGGCGGCGGGCCTGGAGGTTGGCGGTCATCCGGAAGATCGGGGCGGGCAGGAGGTGCACCTCGTCGTAGACCACGAGGCCCCAGTCGCGGGCGTCGAGCAGCTCGAGGTGGGTGTAGACGCCCTTCCGGCGCGTGGTCAGGACCTGGTACGTCGCGATCGTGACCGGCCGGACCTCCTTCTTGGCGCCGGAGTACTCCCCGATCTCGTCCTCGGTCAGCGAGGTGCGCTTGATCAGCTCGTCGCGCCACTGGCGGGCCGACACGGTGTTGGTGACCAGAATGAGCGTGGTGGCCTTGGCGGTGGCCATCGCCGCTGCGCCGACGATGGTCTTGCCCGCGCCGCAGGGCAGCACGACGACGCCGGAGCCGCCGTGCCAGAAGGAGTCCACCGCCTCCTGCTGGTAGGGCGCGCAGCTGCCAGCCGTCCTCGCCGAGCTCGATCGCGTGCGCCTCGCCGTCGACGTAGCCCGCGTAGTCCTCGGCGGGCCAGCCGAGCTTGAGCAGCACCTGCTTGAGGTTGCCGCGCTCGGAGGGGTGCACCGACGACCGAGACGCTCGTCGATCCGGTCGCCGATCATGCCGGCCACCTTCTTGGCCCGCAGCACCTCCTCGAAGACCGCGCGGTCGGTCGAGGCGAGCACGAGCCCGTGGGTGGGGTGCTTCTCCAGCCGCAGCCGGCCGTAGCGGTCCATGGTCTCGGCGATGTCGACGAGCAGGGCGTGCGGGACGGCGTACCGCGAGTAGGTGAGCAGGGTGTCGACCACCTGCTCTGCGTCGTGGCCGGCGGCCCGGGCGTTCCAGAGGCCGAGCGGGGTCAACCGGTAGGTGTGCACGTGCTCCGGGGAGCGCTCCAGCTCGGCGAACGGGGCGATGGCCTTGCGGCAGTCGGCCGCCTGCTCGTGGTCGATCTCGAGGAGAAGGGTCTTGTCGGACTGGACGATGAGCGGGCCGTCATTCACCTGCCGAGTCTACGG
The DNA here is from genome assembly GCA_963843825.1 of uncultured Actinomycetota bacterium. Classification (GTDB taxonomy): domain Bacteria; phylum Actinomycetota; class Actinomycetes; order Propionibacteriales; family Nocardioidaceae; genus Marmoricola_A. Next base: position 94,521 of record CAWJLZ010000013.1, on the reverse strand, counting down.
ACCTGCCGGTCAGGGTGCTCTCACCGCGACCAGCTTGGACTTGCTGCCGTCGGAGTTGGTGGCCGAGACCCCGAGCCAGCGGCCGCCCGCCCCCAGGTCGGTGGCGTAGGCGAAGCCCCGACGCTCCAGCGGCACGACGGTCACCGGCGCCTTCCAGCCGCCGGAGCGGGTGCTGCGGGCCAGCTTGAGCACACCGTCCTGGTTGAGCCACGTCGCGACGAACCGGCCCCGTTTGTCGGCCCGAGCCACGGAGACGTCGATCGGCACCACGTCGTCGCTCTTGGCGCTCAGCCGGACCGGCTTGCCCAGCGTGACGTTCCCGGAGCCGTCGACGGAGATCTTGCGGGCGTAAACCGCGTTGTTCTTCGTGTCGTGGTAGCCGAGGTAGTGGACAGCGACCATCATCCCGCGCTTGGTGTCCCCGGCCAGGTCCGCGGCTCCGTTGAGCTCGCCGAACACGGCCTTGTCGTGCGCCCGGCCCACCGCTGCGCCGACATGGAGGTAGGTGTGCCCGTCGGAGGAGTAGAAGGCCGCGAGCAGCGTGTGGTCCGGCCCGGCGGTGGCCAGCTCGATCCACAGACGGGATCCGATCCGGTCCGACAGGGTCCGCTCGGTGCTCTGCAGGGCCATCGACGCCGGCACGTGGCTGACGATGACGTCGCTCAACCCGGTGACCGCCCAGAACCCGCCCAGGCCGTCCGGGGCGATCTCACTGGTGCCGAAGGAGTCATAGACCCGCTTCGGTGACGACCAGGTCCGTCCGTCGTCGGTGGACGTCCAGACGTAGATCCCCAGGGTCGCCGCGAGGTCGCCACCGTTGGCCGAACCGTCCGCGACCATCCGCAGGGTGTCGCCGTTCCGGTAGAGGTGCGGACCGTCGCTGATCGTGAGGGTGCCGCCGGGGATGCTCATCGAGGCCTTCCGGGTCCTGAAGGTCGAGGCTCCCTGGGCGGCGCGCGCCACGCCGACGGACCGCTGGAGGTTGTCGCGGCTGGTCTGCTTCCAGGTCACCACGGTCGCCCCGGAGCCGGTCGTGAGGACCTGGGGTGCGCGGAGACGTCCGGCCCCGTCCAGGGTCGACAGCACCTCGAGGTGTGCCTTGCGCGGGACCACCGCCTCGCTACTCGCGGTGAGGGCCGGAATCGCCAGCAGGGCGGCGACGGCGAGGGACAAGGCGGCTCGGCGCGGACGGATCATGGGGTGCCTCTCGAAAGATGGGCCTCTGCCACGCTAGGCCCCGCGGCCGGTCGAGGGATGACCCCACCGGGCCGTTGACAGACGAGGCCCCGAGGTCACCCGAGCCAGTCGATCCGGTACGCCGTCCCCAGGACGCCCTGGAGTTCCGTGGCCAGGGCCCGCCCCTCACGCCGGGCCCGCGAGCCGCGGAACCGGTCGGTGTCGGCCGCCCAGGCCCGGATCCGGCGGCGGAGGTCGTCGGTGACGGGCAGCAGGTCCTCGAGCTCGCCCGCGAAGTCACCGTCGTCGTCCCACAGGGCGAAGTCGGCCCCGTGCTCGGCATGAAGCGCAGGCGCGCCACCCCGTCGAAGCCGGCCAGGGCTGCGAAGACCACGTCGGCCCCCGTCGTGACGGAGGCGTTGCGCCGGGAGGCGGCATCGTCGTCGTCGGGCATCGGGTCCAGCGGGAGGTAGGCGTACCAGCCGCCCGTGCCACCGGGCGACCGGCCTCCGCGACCAGGTGGGCGGAGAGTCCGCCCGGGTCCTCCATCCAGATCCGGACGCCCACGTCGGCATCGCGGTCGAACGCCTCCTCCTCGCGGAAGGTGGCGCCGGGGGACCCGGGGGGCCAGCAGGGCGACCAGCCTGGCGGTCCGGGCGTACGGGGTGCCGGCGACCGCGACGGTGGTGCGGCCGGTCGACCGGGCGCTCACGTACGCAGCGACGGCGTCCAGGTCGCAGGTGCGCAGCTCCACCCCCGCAGGCTACGGCCCCGGCTCAGGCGCGTGATCCGGTCGGTGACCGACCTGGGCCCGGCCCTGGTCGTGGGCCAGCAGGGCCACCCCGACCGAGAGCAGCGGAGACCGGGTCGTCCAGCGAGGTGCCGAGCACCCGCTCGATCCGGTCCAGCAGCTTGTACACCGACGGGCGGCTGCGATGCGAGGTCTCGGCCAGCCGGGTCTTGTTGCCGCCGACCGCGACGTACTGCCGCAGCAGGTCCAGCAGCCCGTCGGCGTGCGACGTCTCGTGCGCGAGCAGGTGAGGACTCGGACTCCACGAAGGCCTGGACCCGCGGGTCGTCGTGGAGCAGGGCCAGCAGCCCGGGGAGCCGGACGTCGGAGTTGCGGTGCCACCGACGGGCGCCCAGCCCCGGCATCGTGGCCGCCACCTCGGCGACGTGGCGGGCCTGCCGCAGCCCGGTCCCGGCCGCCAGGACCCCGGCGGCCGGCGGACCCACCCCCAGGACCAGGTCCGGGTCGTCGGGGCGGTCGGTCAACCGGTCGGCCAGGGCGTCGAGGACGGCGGTGTCCTCCCCGCCCCCGGGGACGCCGGGAACGGGCAGGAGCAGTCCGGCCTCGTGCTCGGACAGTGCACCCACCAGGCCGGACAGCCCCGCGGTCCGCACCGCGCGGGCCAGCCGCTGACGAGCTCGCGGGACTCGCGGGACCCGCGGGAGAGGTCCTGGGCCGCCCGGGGCTCCCCGGGACCGTTCGGTCCTCGGCGGGCCACCACCGCGACGTATCCCGGGGAGGGAGGCAGCCCGAGGGCGCCGGCGCGGGCCAGGGCCGTGGCCTCCTCCCCGACCCGCCCGGTGGCGAGGTCGGTCAGCAGCCCGCCCTGCGCCTGCAGCTCCAGGCCCACGCCGGTCGCGCTCGACCATCCGTCCGAGCTCGAGGGCCTGCGCGGCCCGCTCGAGCACCATCGCGAGCCGGACCTGGCTGGTCTGCGGGTCGGGCACCACCAGCCGGCCCCACCGCCCGGCCCGGACCCCGACCGGGGCGGTGACACCAGCCCTCGGCGCCGGTGATGCCGGTCTCCTCCCGCACCGGCGTGGCCCGCGAGCGGCGCTCCCAGCCGGCCAGCAGACTGCCCGGGGGTCGGCCGACGGCGGTGAAGGCCACGACGTGACGGGCCAGGTCCTCCAGGACCACCGAGGAGCCGCAGCGGGCCGCGGTGGAGGCCACGATCGTGCTCGGGTCGGCTCCCTCGAGCGAGAGCCGGGTGAACTCCTCGTGGACGGCCCGGGCGAACTCGACCTGCTCGAGCTGCTCGGCCACGATGCTGCGGTGCACCTCCTCGGTGACCTCGACGAAGCGCACCCGGCTGTGCAGGACGACCAGGGGGAAACCGGTCCTCCGGGCCCGCTCGACCACGGCGCGCGGCACCTCGGGGAACCGGGCGCCCAGCTCGACGACCAGGCCGGCCGCCCCCGCCGTGACGAGGTCCTCGAGGTAGGCGACCGCGTCGCCGGCGGGACCGGCCATCGCCAGCCCGGTGGACAGGATGAGCTCGCCGCCCTGCAGCAGGCCCGCGACGTCGCGGACCTCACCCACGTGCACCCAGCGGACCGGCGAGTCCAGCCGGCCCGCGCCGCTGAGCACCTCGGGGGCGCCGCCCCTCAGACCGGGTGAGGCGAGCACGGACCGCACGGTGGGGCGCATGACTCAAGTGTGACAGAACGTCAACGGAAGGTGCTTTCGGCAGACGTTGTGTCACTAGCGCCGGGGGGACGATCCGAGCGAGGCTGAAGCCATGAGCCTCCCCCTGATCACGCACTGGCCGCAGGCGCCCGCTTCAAGGGCACCTCCACGCCGCACCGCCGACGTCACCAACCCGGCCACCGGCCAGGTCACCGGCCAGGTCGCCTTCGCCGGCGTCGAGGACGCCGACGCGGTCATCGCCGCCGCCGCGGCCGCGGCCTCCCGCGCCTGGGCGCGACACCTCGCTCGCCGCGCGCACCCAGGTCCTGTTCGCGTTCCGCGAGCTGCTCAACGCGCCGCAAGCGACGAGCTCGCCGCGATGATCACCGCCGAGCACGGCAAGGTGCTCTCCGACGCGCTCGGCGAGGTCAGCCGCGGCCTGGAGGTCGTGGAGTTCGCCTGCGGCATCCCGCACCTGCTCAAGGGCGGCTACACCGAGAGCGTCTCCACCGGCGTCGACGTGCACTCCAAGCGCCAGCCGCTCGGGCGTCGTCGGCATCATCAGCCCGTTCAACTTCCCGGCCATGGTGCCGATGTGGTTCTTCCCGTCGCCATCGCCGCGGGCAACGCCGTCGTGCTCAAGCCCAGCGAGAAGGACCCGTCCGCGTCGATCTGGATGGCCGAGCTGTGGGCGCGAGGCCGGCCTGCCCGACGGCGTCTTCAACGTGCTGCAGGGCGACAAGGAGGCGGTCGACGCGCTGCTCGAGCACCCCGACGTCAAGTCGATCAGCTTCGTCGGCTCCACCCCGATCGCGCAGCTACGTCTACGAGACCGCGACGCGCGCACGGCAAGCGCGTGCAGGCCCTCGGCGGCGCCAAGAACCACATGGTCGTGCTGCCCGACGCCGACCTCGACCTCGCCGCCGACCAGGCGGTCAACGCCGGCTTCGGCTCGGCCGGCGAGCGCTGCATGGCCATCTCGCGTGCTCGTCGCGGTCGGCCCGGTCGCCGACGACCTCGTCGCCAAGATCGCCGACCGCACCCGCGCGCTCGCGCACCGGCGACGGCACCCGTGGCACCGACATGGGCCCGCTGGTCACCCAGGCCCACCGCGACAAGGTCGCGTCGTACGTCGAGGCGGGCGAGGCGGCCGGCGCCAAGGTCGTCGTCGACGGCCGCGAGGTGGAGGCCGACGGCGCGCGCGACGGCTTCTGGCTCGGCCCGACGCTGCTCGACCACGTCACCCCCGAGATGTCGCGTCTACACCGACGAGATCTTCGGCCCCGTGCTCTCGCGTCGTCCGCGTCGAGACCTACGACGAGGCGCTCGCGCTGGTCAACGCCAACCCGTACGGCAACGGCGCCGCGCATCTTCACCAACGACGGCGGCGCGGCGCGCAGGTTCGAGCACGACGTCGAGGTCGGCATGATCGGGATCAACGTGCCGATCCCGGTGCCGATGGCCTACTACTCGTTCGGCGGCTGGAAGAGCTCGCTGTTCGGCGACACCCACGCGCACGGCGCCGAAGGCGTGCACTTCTTCACCCGCGGCAAGGTCGTCACCTCCCGCTGGCACGACCCGCAGCCGTCAAGCCGGCTCGGCGGACCTCGAGCTCGCCTTCCCGCAGAACAAGTGAGCGGAACCGTCGAGTGAGCCGCGCCTACGACCTCGACCGCGCCGCACGTCTTCCACTCCTGGTCCGCCCAGGCGACCCTCGACGCCGATGGTGGTCGAGCGCGCCGAGGGCACCCAGCTCTGGGACGACCAGGGCAACCGCTACCTCGACTTCTCCTCCCAGCTGGTGTTCACCAACATCGGCCACCAGCACCCGCGGGTGGTCAAGGCGATCCAGGAGCAGGCGGCCAAGCTCTGCACGATCGCGCCGCAGCACGCCAACGACGCCCGCTCGGAGGCCGCCCAGCTGATCGCCGAGCTGCGCCCCGGACGGGCTGGAGCACGTCTTCTTCACCAACGGCGGCGCCGAGGCGATCGAGCACGCCGTGCGCATGGCGCGGCTGCACACGGGCCGGCCCAAGGTGCTCTCGCGCTACCGCAGCTACCACGGCGGCACCGACACCGCGGTCAACCTGACCGGCGACCCGCGCCGCTGGCCGAGCGACTACGGCTCCGCGCGGCGTCGGTCCACTTCTTCGGCCCGTTCCTCTACCGCTCGGAGTTCGACGCGACCACCGAGGAGGAGGAGTGCGAGCGCGCGCTGCGCCACCTGCGTCGCACGGTCGAGCTGCGAGGGCCCGGCCACCGATCGCGGCGATCGTGCTGGAGACCATCCCGGGCACCGCGGGCATCATGCCGCCGCCGCCGGGCTACCTCGCCGGGGTCCGCGAGCTGTGCGACGAGCACGGCATCGTGATGATCCTCGACGAGGTGATGGCCGGCTTCGGCCGCACCGGCAAGTGGTTCGCGCTCGACCACTTCGACGTGACCCCGGACCTGGTCACCTTCGCCAAGGGCGTCAACTCCGGCTACGTGCCGCTCGGCGGCGTCGTCATCAGCGAGCACGATCTACGACACCTTCGCCGAGCGGGTCTACCCGGGCGGGCTGACCTACTCCGGCCACCCCCTGGCGTGCGCCGCGGCGGTGGCGACGATCGAGGCGATGCGCGACGAGGGCATCGTCGAGCACGCCGCGACGCTGGGCCGCGACGTGCTCGGCCCGGGCCTGCGCGAGCTGGCCGAGCGGCACCCCTGCGTGGGCGAGGTCCGCGGGATCGGGCGTCTTCTGGGCCCTCGAGCTGGTCAGCGACCGGCCCACCCGGGCCCCGCTGGCGCCGTACGGCGGCACGCAGCCCGGCGATGAACGAGGTCGTCGCGGCCTGCAAGAAGGGCGGCCTGCTGCCCTTCGCGAACTTCAACCGGATCCACGTCGTGCCGCCCTGCACCATCCCCGGCGACGAGGCCCACGAGGCCCTGGCGATCCTCGACGCCGCCCTGTCCGTCGGGGACGCCCATGCCGAAGGCCTGACCCGACCGTCTTCGAGCGCCGCCGGCCCTCCGAGGCGGCGGTCGACGCGGCGCTGCGCGAGGTCCGGGACGCCTGCTTCTGGATCGAGGACGTCGCCGCCCCGCACCGGTTCGGCTCCCTCTCGGGCGGCCACCGTGCCGACCTGGTCGTCGTCGGCGGCGGGTACGCCGGGCTCTGGACCGCGGTGCGGGCCAAGCAGCGCGACCCGGGTCGCCGGGTCGTCCTGCTGGAGAGCCGCCGGCTCGGCTGGGCCGCCTCGGGCCGCAACGGCGGGTTCTGCGCCGACTCGATCACCCACGGCGAGGAGAACGGCCGCACCCGCTGGCCCGAGGAGTACGACACCCTCGACCGGCTCGGCCGGGAGAACCTCGACGGGATCGAGGCGACCGTCGCGACGCTGGCCATGGACGTCGACTTCGAGCGCACCGGGGAGATCAGCGTCGCGGTCGAGCCGCACCAGGTCGCCTGGCTGCAGGAGGCCGCGGCCGAGAACGGCGGTCGGTTCCTCGACGGCGACGAGGTGCGCGCGCTGGTCGACAGCCCGACGTACCTCGCCGGGATGGTGGGCACCGACACCGCCCTGCTGCACCCGGCCAAGCTGGTCGACGAGCTGGCGCGGGTCGCCAGCGACCTCGGCGTGGAGATCTTCGAGGACAGCCACGTCACCTCCCTCACGGCCGACCGGTCGGGTCCGGTCACGGTGCGGACCGACGGCGGGTCGGTGCGGGCCGAGCGGGTCGCCCTGGGCACCAACGTCTTCCCGGCCCTGCTGCGCCGCTACCGGCCGTACACGGTCCCGGTCTACGACTACGCGGTGATGACCGAGCCGCTGAGCGAGACCCAGCTCAAGGCGATCGGCTGGGACGGGCGTCAGGGGCTCGACGACCTGGCCAACCAGTTCCACTACTACCGGCTGAGCGCGGACAACCGGATCCTGTTCGGCGGCTACGACGCGGTCTACCGCTACGGCAAGAAGGTGCGCGGGGACTACGAGCACCGGCCCGGCCTCGCACCGTCAGCTCGTCGAGCACCTGCTCACCACGTTCCCCCAGCTCGAGGGGCTCCGGGTGTCCCACCGGTGGGCCGGCCCGATCGACACCTCCACCCGGTTCTGCGCGTTCTACGACACCGCGCTGCAGGGGCGGGTCGCCCACGCCGCGGGCTTCACCGGCCTCGGCGTGGGCTCCACCCGGTTCGCCGCCGACGTGATGCTGGACCTGCTCGCCGGCCTGACCACCGAGCGCACCGCGCTGGAGATGGTCCGGCGAAAGCCGCTGCCCTTCCCGCCCGAGCCGGCCGCCGCCGTGGGCATCCACGCCACCCGCTGGTCGCTGGACCGCGCCGACCACCGGCGCGGGGAGCGCAACCTGTGGCTGCGCACGCTGGACCGCTTCGGGCTCGGGTTCGACTCGTGAGCGGTGAGCACCTGCTGGCCACGGACGCCCTGACCCATCCGCTGGAGCCCCTGGCGCTGCGCCCCGACGACGTCCTGGTCGGGGATCCCCTGGCCGGGTCGCTCGCGCTGGCCGAGGTCGGCGGCGCCGAGGTCGGGCTCTGGGAGCTGGGCGTCGGGACCGTCCGCGACACCGAGGTGGACGAGGTCTTCGTCGTCCTCGCCGGGGAGGGCACCGTGCGGTTCACCGGCACCGGCGAGGAGCTCGAGCTCGCTCCCGGCGCGGCCGTCCGGCTGCACGCGGGGGAGCGGACCGAGTGGGAGGTCCGGTCCCCGCTGCGCAAGGTGTACGTCGCCCTGGGCTGACGCCGGACGTCAGTTGCCGCGGTCCTGCCAGGTGCAGACGCAGGCCTCGTTGCCCTCGGCGTCGGCCAGGATCCAGAAGGCCCGGGCCCGGGAGTCGCTGACCAGCCGTCCCCCGGCAGCCACCGCGGCGGCCACCCGCTGGTCGGCCACGTCGTGCGCCACCACGACGTCGAGGTGGATCCGGTTGCGCTCGGCCGCAGGCTCGGTCATCTGCTGGAACCACACCTGCGGACCGATGCCGTCGGGGTCGACGACCGCGACGACCTGCTCGCCCGCGGGGGTCCGCTCCGGCACGTAGCCGAGCACGGCCTGCCAGAACGGCCGGACGGCGTCGATGTCGAGCGCGTCGACGGCGATCTCCACCACGGTGCTGTCGCGCGCCGCACCCCGCACTCCTCGCTCCGCAGCCAGGGCGCTGACCGCCCGGGCCAGGGCGACGTCGGCGTCGGTGAGCGCGTTCCGCGCGTGCGTGGTCGAGACCAGGTGCACCAGGTCGGGGTAGCGCAGGTCCACCGACGGCGTGGTGGTCCAGGGAGTCGCAGAGCTCGGCGACCTCGGCGGCGAACCGCCCGGCGGCGCCGAACGAGCCGCAGGAGAAGGACGCCTCGACGCCGGAGCGCAGCACGCGCCAGTCGGCGAGCCCGAGGCTGGAGAACGCGGTCGCGGTCACGGGTTCGGTCATGGTGCGAACCTACGACGTCGCGCCGACGACTCGTCCGGTCACATCGCGCGCACGGAGTTGATCCGGTGCACGGCGTAGGACCGGACCTCCTCGGAGCGGTGGTCGAAGGCCCGCAGCCAGCCCGCCGTCGACCCGCTGGGGGTCCACCACCCGGTCGTGGGTGGAGCCGTCGTTGTCGACGTAGCCGATCCACACCGTCGAGCCGCCCTCGGCCGCCTCCCGGAGCAGGGCCAGGGCCGAGGCGGGGGACTGCCGGGGCGCAGCCGCCCCGGGGGCCGGACGGCCGAGGCCCGGTCGCCCGAGCGGATCGCGGTCACGGTCGCGGCGGTCCGCGCCGAGGCGTGCACCGCCTGCTCGGCCCGGCCGAGGTGGTGCGCGCGCGGCGTCGCGGGCCCGGTGCGCGCTCGGGCGGGCCACGCGCAGGGTCCCGTCCGCCGCCTCGACCACCGGGGAGACCCCCAGCTCGCGCAGCCGGGGGAGCAGGACGTCGACCGGGGTGTCGCTGACCACCACGGTGGGGCGATCCGGCGCAGCCGCAACGAGGCGGCGCGCGGGTCGTGCACCAGGGCGGCCAGCGCCGCCTCGTCGTCGCTGCGCAGGAACGCCTCCGCGGTGCCGAGCCGCAGGGTGCCGAAGGTGCGTGCCACGTCGTCGACGAGGTAGGTCAGGGCCTGGGGCACCTCGGTGTGGGAGACCCGGGCCAGCACCTCGTGGACCTCCGAGGCGGACCAGCCCACGTCGAAGGCGTGCCGCACCGAGGCCTCGCTGAACCGGTAGACGGTCGCCCCGCCGCGGGACTCCACGTGCGCGACCAGCGACAGGTCGCGCGCCAGCCCCTCCTCCAGCGGCCCCGGGGCGACCGCGGTCAGGTCGGCCTGGAGCAGCACGTGGTCGACCGGGGTCGGCAGCAGCGGCTCGATCACGCGGGCCGCCTGGCCCGGACCGCCCTCGAGCAGCGCGCGGCCGTGGGTGGCCAGGCCGCCGAGGCCCACGAGCCCGACGACCGCCGCCTCCTCGACCACCCACCCCACCGCCTCGGCGCGGCTCGCGGGACGACGGGGAGTCAGCCACTCCAGCCGGGCGACCAGGGACGGGACCCCGCTCCCCGCAGCGAGCGTCCGGCCCTGGCCGAGGGTCCCGATCCCGCGCAGGGCCTGCAGCCGGCGTGTCGGGCAGCCAGGGCCGCTCCAGCTCGGGCTGGAGGGCGTTGACCCCCTTGCCCTGCAGGCGGCCACCGACCAGACCGGTCAGCCGGGGGACTCGAGCCAGGCCTCGGCCAGCCGCGCCCAGCGCTGGGCGATCGAGGCCGAGCGCCACCCGTCGTAGGCGTCGGTCGGCAGCCAGGCCGCGTCGTGGCCCGGTGCGGACCCCAGCGCCAGCAGCCCGGCCGCCGCGGCGACCTCCACGACGAGGGCGGCCAGCTTGTCGTCGGCGTGCAGCAGGACCGCGACGGCGCGCAGGTCGCGCACGCTGAGGCCTCCGGCGCGCAGCGCGCCGGGCGGGGTGGTGCCCCAGTGCTCCAGGACCAGCTCGGTGCGGTGCACCAGCTCGTACGCCGCCCCGGTGGCGGCCTGGTCGACGAGCTGCTGGGGCCGTTCGCCGGCCACCAGGGCGGGCGGTCCGTCGACCTCGTCGTGGGTGGTCCGGCCCCGCGCGCAGGGCCAACGACACCTCGCGGGGCACGACGAGGTGCCGGCGGTCCTTGGCCATCAGCAGGCCGCGGGCGAGCAGCTGCTCGACCGGCGTCCGCGCGGTCGCGACCGACACCGCCGCCAGGGCGGAGTCGGAGGATCCCGTCGGCCCCGCTGCGCTCGAGGTGGTCGAGCATGCTCCGGGCCGCGGCGTCGCAGTCCGCGAGCAGCGCGGTCGACCAGGGCGGGCTCGGGAGCCGGTCCGCCACCTGGGCCACGTCGCGGGCCCGGTCACCGCCGAGCGTCCCGCCGACGTCGGCCAGCAGCGCGGCCACCCGCTCCGGCCCGACCGGGGCGAGCAGCTGCTCGACGGGCGGTCCGAGCCCGCTCACGGTCGTGCCGAGGGTGTCCCCGACCGCGCTCACCGCGCGCAGGTCGTCGTCGCTGCCCCAGAGCAGCACCAGGGCGCGCAACCGGGACACCGCCTCACGGACCGCGTCCGGGTCGGCCCGGACCAGGGCGACCAGGGGCTCCAGCGGGGTGCGGCTGCCGAGGGTCACGGCGGCGTCGAGGACCACCAGCTCCAGCCGGTCGAGCCGGTCGAGCGCGCGCAGCACCGAGGCCCGGGTCGAGGCGCGGGAGGCGAGCTGGGAGGAGTCCTGGGGGGCGGGGGTGGACAGGTCCGGCCGGGCGTCCAGCAGCGCCGTCAGCTCGGCGTCCGACCAGGCGCGGAGCTGGTCGGCGAGCGAGCGGGGTACGGCCGAGGTGGGCATCCGCACCACGATACCGGCGGGGGGATGCCCGCCCCGACCGCCGGCCCCGGGGCCCGTAGCCTGGGACGGTGACCGCCACCCCCCTCGTCGTCGGCTTCGACCTCGACCTGACCCTGATCGACACCCGGCCGGGGTTCGCGGCGTGCCTGGTCGCGCTCTCCGACGAGACCGGGGTCGCCGTCGACGTCGAGGCGGTCGTCGCGGCGCTGGGGCCGCCGCTCGACCAGATGCTGCGGCCGTACTACGGGGACCTCGACGACGAGGCAGATGGCCGCCGTCGTCGGGCGGTTCCGCGAGCTCTACCCGGCCCTCGCGGTCCCGCCGACGCCGGCCCTGCCCGGGGCCCACGAGGCGCTGGCTGCGGTCCGGGCCCACGGCGGGCGATCGATCATGGTGACGGGCAAGTTCACCCCCAACGCCCGGCTGCACGTCGAGGCCCTCGGGCTGGACGTCGACGAGGTCGTGGGCGAGGTGTGGGGAGCAGGCAAGGGGGCGGCGCTGCTCGAGCACGGCGCCTCGGTCTACGTCGGCGACCACGTGCACGACGTCGAGGGTGCCCGCGCCGCCGGTGCGACCAGCGTGAGCGTGCTCACCGGGGGCTCGGACCGGGCCGCGCTCGAGGCCGCCGGCACCGACGTCGTGCTGGACTCGCTGAGCGAGCTCCCGGCCTGGCTGGAGTCGCACCTGCTCGACGTCCGTACCGCCGCGCTCGAGGACGGCCTGCGGGGGCTGGGGTCGGTCCTGGTCGCCTTCAGCGGCGGGGCCGACAGTGCGCTGGTGCTGGCCGCCGCCGTCCGCGTGCTCGGCGCCGACGCACGTCGCGGCCGCCACGGCCACCTCCGACTCCCTCCCGGCCGTCGAGCTCGAGGCCGCGCGTGACTTCGCCGACCGGCTGGGGGTCCGGCTGCTCACCCCGACGACCCACGAGATGGACCGCGAGGGCTACCGCCGCAACGACGGCCAGCGCTGCTACTTCTGCAAGGCCGAGCTGCTCGACGTGCTCGGCCCGCTGGCCCGCGAGCACGGGTTCGCCCACGTCGCCACCGGCACCAACGCCGACGACCTCGTGGCCGGCTTCCGTCCGGGCATCCGCGCCGCGGCCGAGCGCGCCGCGCGCACCCCGCTGGCCGACGCGGGACTGACCAAGGCCCAGGTCCGCGCCGTGTCGCGCCGCTGGGACCTGCCCACCTGGGACAAGCCCGCCGCGGCCTGCCTGAGCTCCCGGATCGCCTACGGCCTGGAGGTCACGCCGTCGGGCCTGGCCCGGGTCGAGCGCGCCGAGGCCGCCGTACGCCGGGTGCTGGCCGGACTCGGCCTCCCGTCGGCCGACGTCCGCGTCCGTGACCTCGGGGACCGCGCGTCGGTCGAGCTCGACGCCGCCGTGGTGAGCGCTGCCACGGCCGCTCCCGAGGTGGTCGGGGCGGTGCGTGCCGCGGGGTTCGCGGCCGCGGAGGTCGACCCGCGGGGCTTCCGCTCGGGGTCGATGAACGAGCGGCTGGCGGCACCGGCGCCGCAGGGCTGACCGGGACGGGAAACCGGTGGGCGGGGCGCGGGGTCGTCCCCGTAGGCTTCACCCGAGCAGTGACCAGATGTCCGCGACCGCGGACCGTGAGCAGACGGGGGCACCGGTGCCAACGGGCAAGGTGAAGTGGTACGACGTCGAGAAGGGCTTCGGCTTCCTGTCGAAGGACGACGGGGGAGACGTCTACGTGCGTGCCTCCGCGCTGCCCGACGGTGTCCCCGGGCTCAAGCCGGGCATGCGGGTCGAGTTCGGCGTCGCCCAGGGCCGCAAGGGCGACCAGGCGCTCCAGGTCCGGGTGCTGGACGCGCCCCAGTCGGTGTCCAAGGCGCTGCGCAAGAAGCCCGCGGACATGGTGAACATCGTCGAGGACCTCTACCGGCTGCTGGAGAGCATCGAGGCGGGCTACCGCAACGGTCGCCACCCGGACCCGAAGACGGCCAAACCGACGGCGATGCTGCTGCGCGGGCTGGCCGACGAGCTCGAGTCCTGACCGTCCTGTGCCGGTCGGCTCAGGCCGCTGACGCCGGGGCGTTCTCCGCCCGGTAGGCCTGCAGCACCCAGGCGGTGACCCCGGCCAGCACCACAGTGATCACGCCGAGGCCGACCTGGGGCACGAGCGGGAGGGCGATGCCCAGGACCCCGCCGGCCACCCAGGACAGCTGGAGGAGGGTCTCGGAGCGCGCGAAGGCGCTGGAGCGGAACCGCTCGGGGACCTCCTCCTGGATCAGCGAGTCCAGGGAGAGCTTGCCCAGGGCCTGGCACAGCCCCGCCGCGAGGCCCAGCAGCATCACCGTGGGCAACCCGTACAACACCGCGGCGACCAGCGCGACGACGGTGTCCGCGACGAGGACCACCAGGACGACCAGGGCCGGCCGCACGCCCCGGAGCACCGACCCGAGGCCGATCCCCAGGGCGTTGCCCACCCCGGCCGAGCCGATCACCAGGCCGAGCAGCAGGGCGGGTCGGCTCCTCCCAGCCGGCGAACGGGGCGTCGCGCAGCAGGAAGGCCATGAACAGGGTGAGGAACCCCGACAGCATCCGCAGGCCGGCGTTGCAGCGCAGCCCGCGGACCACGACGGCCGGGACCCGGGTCCGGGTCCGGCCCCGCCAGCGGGCCCGCTCCTCGTGGGCGGAGTTGTCGACCTGGGCCGGCAGCAGGACGGCCAGGACGGTGCCGGCGACGAACACCAGGAAGGCGTAGCGCAGCGACCACTGGGAGCCGGCCAGGGAGGCCAGCACGGCGAGCGGGGCGGAGACGGTCGCCCCGGCGATCCCGGCCAGGGAGATCCGGGAGTTGGACTTGACCAGACCCAGCGCCGGGGGTGCGACCCGGGGGAGTGCCGCAGCCCGGGTGACGCCGTACGCCTTGGAGGCGACCAGGACACCGAGCGCCGCCGGGAAAACCAGCACCGAGCCGCTGGTCACCGCGTCGGCCAGCACCCAGCACAGGAACGCCCGCAGCGCCATCGTCACCCCGATCGCCCAGCGCCGACCGTGGCTGAGCTGGTCGAGCACCGGGCCGATCAGCGGGGCCATCACCGCGAACGGCAGCATGGTCAGGCCCAGGAACAGGGCCACCTGGCCCCGGGCCTGGTCGGTGGGCACCTGGAAGAACAGGGTGCCGGCCAGGCTGATCGCGACCGCGGCGTCGCCGGCGGCGTTGAAGGCGTGCAGCTCGAGGAGTCGCGACAGGCCGCTGGCGCCGGCGCCCTCGGCGTGGCTGGCCCGCCGGGCCTGCCGGTAGACGTAGGTCGCGGCGTGCGCGCTCCCGCTGCCGGTGCGTCGCAGCCCCCGACCGGTCGCCGCGCCGGCCCGGCGCACGCCGCCGCGACGGCCCGACGAGGGGTCGGGACCTGGCCCGAGGTCGTCGGTCCGGTCGCCTCCTGGTGTCGCGTCCCCCTCCATGCCCCCATCTTGCCTGGAGGGATCGCCGGGGCTGGATGCGACATAGCGGGGATCGTTTGGAACAATCACCTGCGTGACCCGTGCCACGAAGACGCCCAAGCTCGACACCGTCGGAGCCGACGCCGTCGAGCCCGCCCGCGAGGCGGTGCTCGCGCTCGTCCCGGCCGGGGACCTCGGGGACTACCTGGGCCACCAGGCCGAGTCCGGCAAGGTGGTCACGCACTTCTTCGCGTGCACCCGGCTGGGCTACCGCGGGTGGCGCTGGTCGGTGACCGTGGCCCGTGCCCCGCGCCAGAAGACGGTGACCATCGACGAGGTCGTCCTGCTGCCCGGGGACGACGCGGTGCTGGCTCCCGAGTGGCTGCCGTACCGGGAGCGGATCCGTCCCGGAGACCTCAGCCCGGGCGACCTGCTGCCCACCGAGGACGACGACGCCCGGCTCGTGCCCGCCTTCACCGGGGTCGACGACGAGGGTGACCGCGGACGCCGTGCGCGAGGTGGCCGACGAGCTCGGCCTCGGCCGGATCCGCGTGCTGTCGGTGGAGGGTCGCGAGCTGGCCGCCCAGCGGTGGTACGACGGGAGCCACGGCCCCGAGGGTGCCCTCACCCAGTCCGCGCCCGCGCCCTGCGGCTCCTGCGGTTTCCTGGTCCGGCTGTCGGGCCCGCTGAGCCGGGTCTTCGGGGTGTGCGGGAACGCCTTCGCCAACGACGACGGCCGCGTGGTGTCCCTCGACCACGGCTGCGGCGCCCACTCCGAGGCGCGGCTGGGCAAGAACAGCATGCCCCTGCCGCTGCCCGAGCCCGCGCTGGACACCCTGCGCTGGGAGGACCTGGAGACCTTCTGAGTCTCCGTCCGACCCGGCCGTCCGACCCGGCCGTCCGACCCGCGCCGTCCGGCCCTGCTCAGCCCGGGTCGGACTCGTGGCCGGGGCTCGGTGCCACCCCGTCGTACGCCGCCGCGGCGGCGATCCGTCCGGTCACCACGTCGTGGATCGCGCCGTGGATGGGCATGTCGAGCCCGTACCGCAGCGCCAGCTCGTGGGTGGTGACCGCGGTCTTGAGACCCTCGGCGACCATGCTCATGCCCGCGACGATCTGGTCCAGCGGCACCCCCTGACCGAGCTTCTCCCCGACGGTGCGGTTGCGGCTGTTCGGGCTGATGCAGGTGACCACGAGGTCGCCCATGCCGGTCAGGCCGGCGAACGTCGCGGCCTCGCCGCCCATCTCGACGCCGAGCCGGGACAGCTCCGCGAGCCCGCGGGTCATCACCAGCGAGCGGGTGTTGTCACCGACCCCGAGCCCCTGGGCGATGCCGCAGGCGATGGCCACGACGTTCTTCAGCGCCCCGCCGAGCTCGCAGCCGATCACGTCGTGGTTGGTGTAGACCCGGAACAGGCCGCTGGACAGCACGTTCTGCAGCGCCCGGGCGACGTTGAGGTCGGGGGTGGCGATCACGCTCGCGGCGGCCTGCCCGGCCATGATCTCGCGGGCGATGTTGGGTCCGGTGAGGGCGGCGACCGGGTGGTCGGGCAGCTCCTCGCCGATCACCTGGGTCATCCGCAGCAGGGACCCCTGCTCGAAGCCCTTGGACAGGCTGACCACCGGGATCCAGGGGTGGATCCAGGGCCGGACCTGGGCGACGATGTCGCGGACCCCGCCGGTGGGGACGCCGATCACCAGCAGCTCGGCGTGCCGGACCGCCCGCTCGAGGTCGGAGGTGGCCTGCAGGCCGTAGGTCAGCCGGGCGTCGGGCAGGTAGCGCCGGTTGGTGCGCTCCTGGCGGATCTCGGCGGCGGTCTCCTCGCTGCGGGCCCAGATCATCGTGGCGTGGTGGCGGGCCACCAGGCTGGCCACGGTGGTCCCCCACGAGCCGGCCCCGAGCACGGTGACCTGCATCATTCCTCCTAGCCGTCGCAGCCGGAGGCGGCTACGGTCCGGTGGGCCGTCCCGGTCCACCCGAGCGACCACGCTACCGAAGGAGCGCCCGATGAGCGCAGCAGACCCGAGCCCCGTGACCGGCCGCACCGTCGCCGTGCTGGGCGGCACCGGACCGCAGGGCCGCGGCCTGGCCCGCAGGTTCGCGGCGGCCGGGCTCACCGTGGTCCTGGGCAGCCGCAGCGAGGAGCGCGCGACCGAGGTGGCCGCCGACCTGTCCTCCGCCGGCGGCTCGGTCAGCGGTGCCGACAACGAGACCGCCGCGACCGCCGGGGACGTGGTGGTGGTGGCGGTCCCGTGGGACGGGCACGGCGCGCTGCTCGCGGCCCTGGCCCCGGTCCTGGCCGGCAAGGTCGTCGTCGACTGCGTCAACCCGCTCGGCTTCGACAAGCAGGGTGCGTACGCCCTGGCCGTCGAGGAGGGCTCGGCGGCGCAGCAGGCCGCGGCCCTGCTGCCCGACAGCACGGTGGTGGGTGCCTTCCACCACGTCAGCGCGGCGCTGCTCGACGACCCGGCGGTCACCTCGGTCGACACCGACGTCCTGGTGCTGGGCGACGTGCGGGAGGCCACCGACCTGGTCCGGGCCCTGGCCGAGACCATCCCGGGGGTGCGCGGGGTCTACGGCGGACGGCTGCGCAACGCCGGCCAGGTCGAGGCGCTGACCGCCAACCTGATCAGCGTGAACCGGCGCTACAAGGCCCACGCCGGGATCCGGGTCACCGACGTCTGAGCCCCGTCAGGCTGGTCAGGTCAGCGCCGCGCTGGTCCGGATGTGCTCGAAGATCAGGTGGGTCTCGGTCATCGCGACGTCGCGCGAGGCACTCAGGTTGGCCACCACGAAGTCCCGCAGGGCGTCGGGGGACTCCGCGGCGACGTGCACCTGGAAGTCGTCGGCGCCGGCCAGGAAGAACACGTTGAGCACCCCCGGCAGCCGGGAGAGCCACCCGCCGAACTCGCCGATCCGGGTGCGGGCGTCGCCCTGCAGCCGGACCACGACGATGGCCTGGAGCGGTCGTCCGAGCGCCTCGGGGGACAGCTCGGCGTGGAAGCCGCGGATGACCCCGGTCTCCTGGAGCCGCCGGACCCGCATCAGGCAGGTCGACGGGGCGATGCCGACCCGGGCGGCCAGGGCGTTGTTGGGGGTCCGGGCGTCGTCGGTGAGCAGCCGCAGCAGCGCGCGGTCGGTCTCGTCCAGCTCGGCCACGGTGGACCGGGAGGGTCGAAGGTTGTTCACGGCGAACCCGTCCTGACACGATGAAGGGCGAACGATCCACGAGTCTGATCGTTCCAACTGAATCTTCTTCGGCAGATTAACAAATCTGCGGAAGAAGTCGCCAGGATGGTCCTCACTGTCTACGCCAGGAGAGGTCCCCCATGAAGGTCGGCGTCCCGAAGGAAGTCAAGAACCACGAGTACCGCGTCGCGATGACGCCCGCGGGCGTGCACGAGCTGACCGCGCACGGTCACGAGGTCGTGGTCGAGAAGGACGCGGGCCTGGGCTCGTCGATCCCCGACGACCTGTACGTCGAGGCCGGCGCGACCATCCTGGACACCGCCGACGAGGTCTGGGAGACCGGCGAGATGATCCTCAAGGTCAAGGAGCCGATCAAGGAGGAGTACTCCCGCATGCGGGAGGGGCAGACCCTCTTCACCTACCTGCACCTGGCCGCGGACAAGCCGCTGACCGAGGAGCTGCTGGCCCGCGGGGTCACCGGCATCGCCTACGAGACCGTGCAGACCCCCGACCGGCAGCTGCCGCTGCTGGCCCCGATGAGCGAGGTCGCCGGTCGGCTGGCCCCCCAGGTCGGCGCGCACACCCTGATGCGCGCGCAGGGCGGGCGAGGCGTGCTGATGGGCGGCGTGTCCGGCGTCTACGCCGCCAAGGTCGTCGTGCTCGGCGCCGGCGTCTCCGGCATGAACGCCGCGGCCATCGCGCTGGGCATGCAGGCCGAGGTGCTGCTGCTCGACCTCAACATCGAGCGGCTCCGCCAGGCCGACCGGATCTACCAGGGCCACATGCAGACCGTGGCCTCCAACCGCTACGAGATCGAGCGGGCCGTCCTCGACGCCGACCTGGTCATCGGCGCGGTGCTGGTCCCGGGCGCCAAGGCCCCCACGCTGATCTCCAACGAGCTGGTCTCGCGGATGAAGCCGGGCTCGGTGCTGGTCGACATCTCCATCGACCAGGGCGGGTGCTTCGAGGACTCCCACGCCACCACGCACGCCGACCCGACGTACACCGTCCACGACTCGGTGTTCTACTGCGTGGCCAACATGCCCGGCGCGGTGCCGAACACCTCGACCTACGCCCTGACCAACGTGACCCTGCCGTACGCCGTCTCGCTGGCCAACAAGGGCTGGAAGCAGGCCTGCAGCGACGACCCGGCCCTGGCCCTGGGGCTGAACACCCACGCGGGCTCGCTGACCAACGCCCCCGTGGGCCAGGCCGTCGGCCTGGACACGGTGAGCCTGGACAGCGTCCTGGCCTGAGGGAGGCACGCCGGGGTGGCCCGTTCGGGCCATTCTTGCGATGAGGCACATTCAGGTCTGGCTCGTGGCACCTCGCCGGGTGGAGGGTGAAAGCACTCCCCACCCGGCCGAGGAGGCCCCCATGACCACAGCTCCGAGCAGTGCCACCAGCTCCGCGAAGGCCGCGGGCACGGTCCCGTCCCAACCGGGCGACGACTCCGCGCTCAAGGCCAAGCACCGGGCGATGTGGGCGCTGGGCGACTACCCGTCCGTGGCCGACGAGGTGATCCCCGCCCTCGGCCCGCTGCTGGTCCGGGCGACCGGGATCGACCGGGGCCACCGGGTCCTCGACGTGGCCGCGGGGTCGGGGAACGTGGCGGTCCCCGCCGCCCGGACCGGTGCGTCGGTGGTGGCCACCGACCTGACGGCCGAGCTGCTCGCGGCCGGGGAGCGCGCGGTCGGTGACGAGGCTCTGGACCTGACCTGGCGGCAGGCCGACGCCGAGGCCCTGCCGTTCGAGGACGGGTCCTTCGACGTCGTGACCTCCTGCGTCGGGGTGATGTTCGCCCCGCACCACGAGGCCGCCGCCGCCGAGCTGCTCCGGGTGTGTGCCCCGGGCGGCACGCTGGGGGTGGTCAGCTGGACCCCCGAGGGGTTCATCGGCCAGATGTTCGCCACCATGCGTCCCTACGTCCCCGCGCCCCCGGCCGGGGTGAGCCCGCCCCCGCTGTGGGGACGGGAGGACCACGTCCGGACCCTGTTCGGTGACGGGGTCAGCGACCTGAGCGCCGAGCGAGGTGTGCTGCCGGTCGGCCGGTTCTCCTCGGGGGAGGATTTCCTGGCCTTCTTCAAGGCCGCCTACGGCCCGACGATCGTGGCCTACCGCGGCCTGGCCGACGCTCCGGAACGGGCCGCCGCGCTCGACCGTGAGCTCGTGGAGCTGTGGGACCGGTCCCTGGCCGGGGACGGGTCGATGGGCTGGGAGTACCTCCTGGTGACCGCGACCCGTTCCTGAGCAGCGCCCGCCCCGCCGGTAGCCTCGGGCGGTGTGGACCCCCTGACGACCGACACGTGGTTCGCCGGGCACACCCACCACTGGCAGGACTGGGGCCTGGACGCGCTGCTCGCGGCCAAGCGACGACTGCCGGCCGCACGGTCAGCCTGGTCGTCCCGGCCCGCAACGAGGCGGCGACCGTCGGCGCCGTCGTCGAGCCGGGTGCGCGAGGCCCTGATGGAGCACCACCGCCCTGCTCGACGAGATCGTCGTCATCGACTCCGACTCGACCGACGACACCTTCGCCGTCGCCGGCCGACGCCGGCGCCGACGGTGCACCGCTCGGCCGAGATCCGCCCCGACCTCGGGTCGTGCCCCGGCAAGGGCGAGGCGATGTGGAAGTCGCTGTTCGTCACCCGCGGTGACGTGCTCGTCTTCATGGACGCCGACCTCCTGGACTGGGACACCCACTTCGTCCCCGGCCTGCTCGGGCCGCTGCTCACCGCGGCCCGGGTCCGCGCTGGTCAAGGGCTTCTACGAACGGCCGCTGCTCGGCGTCGACGGCGACGGACGAGCCGCGGCCTACGAGGGCGGCCGGGTCACCGAGCTCGTGGCCCGTCCGCTGCTCAACCTGCTCTTCCCCGAGCTGGCCGGGCTGGTGCAGCCGCTGGCCGGCGAGTGGGCGGTGCGCCGCGTCGCTGTTCGCGAGCCTGTCGGTGCCCACCGGGTACGCCGTCGAGCTGGCCGCCCTGATCGACACCGCCGCCGCGCCACGGCGTCGACGCGATCGCCCAGGTCGACCTCGGCCGCCGGGCGCACCGGCACCAGGCGCTGCGCGACCTCGGCGCGATGGCGCACCCAGATCCTGGCCGCGGCGCTGCAGCCCGGGCCGGGCGGCCGGTCGACCGGCGGAGCGTGGCGCTGCGCCAGTACCACCCGGGGTCGGCGCCGTGGTCGCCGTGACCCGGCGCGTCCGGTCGCCGAGCGGCCGCCGGCGGCCAGCGTCGAGCCGCCCGCCGATGGAGCGGCTCGGCATGACGCTCAAGCTGGGCCGCCAGCGAGTTCGCCGACGACGCCACCCTGATGATGGCGATCGTCAACCGGACCCCCGACTCGTTCTACGACAAGGGCGCCACCTGGGCCGAGGACAAGGCGTTCGACCGGGTCGCCCAGGTCGTCGACGCAGGGCGCCGAGATCGTCGACATCGGCGGCATCAAGGCCGCGCCCGGCGTCGAGGTCGACGTGGACGAGGAGAAGCGGCCGCGTCGTCGGCTTCGTCGCGCGGGTGCGGGCGGCGTACCCCGACCTGGTGATCTCCGTCGACACCTGGCGGGCGGAGGTCGGCCGCGCGGTCTGCGCGGCCGGCGCCGACGTCCTCAACGACGCCTGGGGCGGCGCCGACCCGGCCCTGGTCGACGTCGCCGCCGAGTACGGCGCCGCGATCGTCTGCACCCACACCGGCGGGGCCACGCCGCGGACCCGCCCGTTCCGGATCGAGTACGACGACGTGGTCGCCTCGCGCGATCGCCGACACCACGGCCTACGCCGAGCGCGCGGTGGCTGCCGGGGTCGACCCGGCGCAGCGTGGTGATCGACCCGGCCCACGACTTCGGCAAGAACACCTTCCACTCCCTGGAGGTCACCCGCCGGCTCGAGGAGATGGTCGGCCACCGGCTGGCCGGTGCTGGTCTCGCTGTCCAACAAGGACTTCGTCGGCGAGACCCTCGACCTGCCGGTCGGCGAGCGGCTGACCGGCACGCTGGCCGCGACCGCGATCAGCGCGCTGGCCGGGGCCCGGATCTACCGGGTGCACGAGGTCGTCGAGACCCGGCAGGTGGTCGACATGGTCGGCGCCATCGCCGGTCGCCGGCCGCCGCAGCCGGGCCGATCCGGGGGCTCGCGTGAGGCGTGCCGTGGTCGTCCCGTCGACCCTGGCCCTGCTGCCGGAGTACGCCGGGCTCGCCGACCCGGTCGCCGACCTGCGCGCGGCCTGCCTCGAGGCGGTGCGGCCTGGCTGGTCGACCGGCCCCCGACCGGCGCGGTCCTCGCTGCTCCGCTGCCGGCCGACGACATCGCCCGAGGGGTCGGCGAGCCGCCGGGGTGCGGGTCGCGCGGCACCTGCTGCCACGGCCGGCTTCTCCGGCGAGGTGCTGGTCGACGGTCGGCGGCCCGACGCCGACGCCGAGGCTGCTGGTCGTCGGCCAACGGGTCGGCCACCCGCACCGAGAAGGCCCCCGGGCACCTCGACGAGCGGGCCGATTGTCTTCGACGAGGCGATCGGCGCCGCGCTGGCATCGGGCGACCCCGGACGGCCTCGTGGCGCTCGACCGCGAGCCTGGCGCGCCGAGCTGTGGTGCCCGACGTGCCGGCCTCTCCCGGGCCTCGCGGCCCGGCGCTCGCCTCCGGCGACCGCTCGGCAGCGGTCGACTACGACGACGACCCGTTCGGCGTCCAGTACTGGGTGGTGAGGTGGACAGTGCGGGTCCTGATCGACGAGCTGGGCGGCACGGCACCGGCGGACCGAGCTCGACGACGCGCGCATCGCCGAGCTCTACGCCGTCCCGCGGCTGCCCTGGTTGCGGGTCAACATGGTCAGCACCGTCGACGGCGCCGCCAACGGCGAGTCCGGCAAGAGCGGGTCGATCAACAACCGCGGCCGACAAGCGCGGTCTTCGACGCCCTGCGCGGCCAGGCCGACGCGGTGATCGTCGGCGCCGGCACGGCCCGCACCGAGGGCTACCGGGCCGACCTCGGTGCCGCTCGTCGTGGTCGCCGCGCGCGGGCGAGGTCCCGGACAGCTGCGCGGACGCCCCCGCGGGCTCGGTCCTGCTGGCGACCTGCGCCGCCTCGCCGGGCCTGGCGGCCGCGCGCGGACCCTCGGGCGAGGACCAGGTGCTCGTGGCCGGCGACGACCAGGTCGACCTGGCCGCGCTCAAGGCCGCGCTGGTCGGCGCGCGGGCTGCGCCACCTGCTGGGCGAGGGCGGCCCGCACCTGCTCGCGCGACCTGCTCGACGCCGGCGCCGCCGACGAGCTCTGCGCCTCGGTCGCCCCGGGCTGATCGGCGGGGAGCACCCGCGGATCACCGTCGGCCCCGACGTCGAGTGCCGCCTCGGCTCCGGGTGCTGCTCGAGCAGGACGGCACGCTCCTGGCCCGGTGGTTCACCGGTGACTGAGCGGCCCTCGGACTGGCTCGCACGACGCGGTGCTGTACGAGATCTACCCGCAGTCGTTCGCCGACTCCGACGGCGACGGCATCGGTGACCTCCGCGGGGTGATCGACCGGCTCGACCACATCGCCTCGCTCGGGCGTCGACACGATCTGGTTCAACCCCTGCTTCGCCTCGCCGTTCGTCGACGCCGGGCTACGACGTGTCGGACTACCTGCAGATCGCGCCGCGCTACGGCAGCAACGACGACATGGTCGAGCTGGTGGGCGAAGGCCGAGCAGCGCGGCATCCGGGTGCTGCTCGACCTGGTCGCCGGACACACCTCGATCGAGCACCCGTGGTTCCAGCGCGAGCTGCACGCCGACGGGCCCGACCCCGAGCGGCGACCGCTACGTCTGGTGCGAGGAGCTGCCGACGCAGGTCGTGGGCGCACGACATCCCGGGCACCCCGGCCTGGGTGCCGTCACCCGGGCCCCGGCCCGGCTGGTACCTGAAGAACTTCTACGACGAGCAGCCCGCGCTGAACTTCGGCTGGGCCGACGCCGACCAGGCCGAGCCGTGGCGCGACGCGGTCGACGCCGCCGGCCCGCGCCGCAACCGTCAGGCGCTGAGGGACATCATGGCGTTCTGGCTCGACCGCGGGGTGGCCGGCTTCCGGATCGACATGGCCTTCTCCCTGGTCAAGGACGACCCGGCAAGAATCGGCGGCTGCTGGTGACCACCGCGCTCTGGCGCGAGATCCGGGCGCTGGCTCGACGCGACGCTACCCCGAGGCGGTCATCGTGCCCGAGGGCAGCGAGCCGCGCACCGGCGAGCCGCTGGCCTTCCACGCCGACTTCTTCCTGGTCATCATCGACCGAGCACGCCAGCCTGTTCGACAACCACGCCGCCGGGGTGCTGCCCTTCCAGGCCCCGCAGGAGCCCGTTCTTCGCCGCCGAGGGTCGCGGCAGCACCCGTACCTTCCTCGACGGCTGGGCCGCGGTCAAGGCAGGCCGACCCGGACCGGTCCGGTGATCCTGTCGACCGCCGACCACGACTTCGACCGGCTGCGCTGCGGTCCGCGCACCGCCGAGCAGCTCGGCGCCGCCCTGACCTTCCTGCTCACCTGGGGCACCGTGCCGTGCCTCTACTACGGCGACGAGATCGGCATGCGCTACCTGCCCGGACCTGCCCGACGTCGAGGGCGCGATCTGCAACCCCGCCTACAACCGGGCCGGCTGCCGGACGCCGATGCAGTGGGACGACGGCCCCAAGGCCGGGTTCTCCACCGCCGACCCCGGGCGGCTCTACCTGCCGATCGACCCCGACCCGGCCCGACCCACGGTGGCCGCCCAGGAGCCCGACCCCGGCTCGACGCTGCACCTGGTCCGCCGGCTCGTCGCGCTGCGGAGGGCCACCCCGGCGCTGGGCGGCCGGGCGCCGACCGGGTGCTGCCAGGGCTACCCGTTCGCCTACCTGCGCGACGAGACCCACCTCGTCGTGGTCAACCCGCGCCGCGAGCCGGCCGTCCTCACCGCCGACGAGGTTTCGGCGGGTCGACCCCGCTTCTCCAGCGGAGTCTCGATCGACGGGGACGCCGTGACCGTCGACGGCTTCGGCTACGCCGTCCTGACGCGCGGCTGACCCGGCCACCGCGGACCTCGCCGGTGACGTCGCCTACGTCCGGACGGTGCTGGACGGATCGAGGGTCCCGTCAGCCTGGTCGGGCACTCCTACGGCGGCATGGTCCTGACCGAGCTGGCCGACCACCCGGCGGTGACGAAGCGGGTCTACCTCGCGGCCTTCCTGCCCGCCCGTGGGCAGAGCCTCCTGGACCTGCTCGGGGACGGCCCGCCGGCGCCCTGGATGGACCCCGGCGAGGCCGACGTCGGTCTCCACCGAGGACGTGGAGCTGCTGCGGGAGGTGATGTGCGCCGAGGCCGACCTGGAGCAGGTCGCCGGCTTCCGGCCCCTCCTGCAGCGCCAGTCCTTGGCGTCGTTCGGCTCGCCCAGCAGCCGGCGCCGGAGCCGACCAGCAGCCTGGCCTACGTGGTGTGCACCCGGGACGCCGCCCTGCCCGCAGCCCTGCAGGAGCAGTGGGCCGCGCAGGCCGACCAGGTGACGAGGCTGGAGTCCTCGCACTGTCCGATGGTGCACATGCCCGACGAGCTGGCCGAGGCCATCATCGGCGTTGCCTAGCCGGGCCCGCTCAGACGGGTGAGTCGTCCGCGGCGAGGTCGGCGTGCTCCGTCGCGCAGCTCCCGCTTGAGGATCTTGCCGCTCGGGTTCTTGGGCAGGGCGTCGGCGATCACGACGTACTTGGGCGTCTTGTAGCCGGCCAGCACCGCGCGGGTGTGCGTCAGCACCTGCTCGGAGGTCGAGCGTGGCCCCGGCCTGGGGCACGACGACCGCGGCGACCGCCTCGACCCACCGCGGGTGGGAGACCCCGAAGACCGCGACCTCGGCCACCCCGTCGAGCGCGTAGATCGCCTCCTCGACCTCGCGGCTGGCGACGTTCTCGCCGCCGGTCTTGATCATGTCCTTCTTGCGGTCGACGACGTAGAGGCGGCCGTCGTCGTCGACGTAGCCCAGGTCGCCGGAGTGGAACCACCCGTCCCGGAACGCCTCGGCGGTCTTCGCCTCGTCGGCGTAGTAGCCGAGCGTCGCGTGCGGGGAGCGGTGCACGATCTCGCCGACCGTCCCGGCCGGCACCTCGCGGTCGTCGTCGTCGACGATGCGGGTCTCGACGTTGAGCGCCGCGCGCCCGGCCGACCCGGCGTGCGACAGCTGCTCGTCGGGTCCGAGGATCGTGGCCAGCGGCGACATCTCGGTCTGGCCGTAGAAGTTCCACAGCCGCACCTCCGGCAGTCGCTCGCGGATCTCGCGCAGCACCTCGACCGGCATCGCGCGCGGCGCCGTAGTAGCCCTTGCGCAGCGACGACAGGTCGGTGCGGTCGAAGTCGGGGCAGCGCAGCAGCCCGATCCACACCGTCGGCGGCGCGAAGAACTTCGTCACCCGGTGCTCGGCGATCGGCGCGCAGCACGGCGGCCGGGTCGGGCGCCGGGCAGGATCACGCTGGTCGCGCCGAGGTAGACGTCGACGTCCGAGGAAGCAGTCGAGCTGGGCGCAGTGGTACATCGGCAGCGTGTGCAGCTCGACGTCGTCGGCGCTCATCGCCGCCGTCGACGACGCACGAGACGTACTGCCACAGCAGGGACCGGCTCGACAGCAGCGCGCCCTTGGGCCGCGACTCGGTGCCGGAGGTGAACATCATCCGGACCGGGTCGTCGTCGGCCACCGAGCACCTCGGGGGCGCCGCCGTCGTGGTCGAACCACTCCTGCGCGTCGGTCCAGCCGTCCGGCACGTGCGGCGCCGGCGAGCCGGATCGACGCGCCGCGCGCCGACCCGGCCGAGGCCGCCGCGAGCGCCCGCTCGGCGACCTCACCAGCGCGTCCTCGACGACGAACGCGCGTCGCCCCGCTGTGGTCGAGGATGAAGGCGACCTCGTCGGCGCCGAGCATGAAGTTGACCGGCACCAGCACCACCCCCAGCCGCGCCGTCGCGAAGTCGAGCACGGCGAACTGCCAGCAGTTGTGGGAGAGCAGCGCGAGCCGGTCGCCCTTGACCAGCCCGGCGTCGGCCATGCGCCGCGGCCGTCCGGTCGACCAGGTCGCTCGAGCTCGGCGAAGGTCAGCGTGGTCGCGCCGTCGACGACCGCGCGCCTGGTCGGGCACCTGCCGCGCCGTACGGCGGGGCAGGTCGCCGAGGGACTGGCTGGCGGGCCTGCTGGACCTGCGGGGAGGGCCGGTTCACCGGCTCACCGTAGCGCCGCGCCCGCCCCGGCGGCAGGGGTCGGACCGGCCGGTCAGGCGGAGGCGGCGCGGAGCTTCTCCAGCAGCGGTCCGGCGGCCTCGGCCAGGAACCGGTCCTGGCTGTCCCCGCCGACCTGGACCAGGGCGACGTCGGTGAACCCGGCCTCCCAGAACGGCTTGACCGACTCCACGATCTTGTCCAGGTCCGGCCCGCAGGCGATGTTGTCGGCCACGTCGGCCGGGCTCACGAACTGCGTCGCCCCGGCGAACCCCGCCGTGGTGGGCAGGTCGGCGTTGACCGTCCAGCCCCCGGCGAACCACCGGAACTGCTCGTGGGCCCGCTCGGTGGCGGCCTTCTCGTCGGGGTCCCAGCAGATCGGCACCTGGCCGATGGACCGTGCCTCGGAGCCGATCTCGCGGCCCCCTTGGTGCGCGTTCCAGCCCGCGACCAGGTCGGCGTCCGGCTCGGTGGTGATCATGTGGTCGGCCAGCGGCGCGAACCGCTCGATCGAGGCCTCCCCGCTCACGGCGACGGCCAGCGGCACGCCGCCCTCGGGCAGGTCCCAGATCCGGGCCGAGTCGACCTCGAAGTACTCGCCGCGGTGGTCGACCAGCCCGCCGGCGTGCAGGTCGCGGATGATCTCGATCGCCTCCACGAGCATGTCCTGGCGGGTGTCGACCGCCGGCCAGCCCTGGCCGACGACGTGCTCGTTGAGGTTCTCCCCGCTGCCCAGCCCGAGGGTGAAGCGTCCGTCGGCGAGCAGCTGCGAGGGTCGCGGCCTTCTGCGCCACCACGGCCGGGTGGTAGCGGATGGTCGGGCAGGTCACGTAGGTCATCAGCTCGACCCGCTCGGTGGCCTGCGCCACCGCGCCGAGCACGGTCCAGGCGTACGGCGCGTGGCCCTGCGCGGTGAGCCACGGGAAGTAGTGGTCGCTGCATCACCTCGAAGTCGAAGCCGACCGCCTCGGCGCCGCGGCGTACCGACCAGGTCCTTGGGGCCGCTCTGCTCGGTCATCAGGGTGTAGCCGAAGTTCGGCACGGTGCTTCCTCCACAGGAGACGGGCGGTACGGGGTCTGCCTGCACCCTGCCCCTGGGTGCCCGGCCTACACGTCAGCCCCGGTCGACCGGCTCGGCGAGCAGTCCCGCCCAGTCCAGGTCGTCCAGCCCGGTGAGGTCCTCGACCACCAGCGGCGGCGCCGGCCTCCTCGAGCTCGGTGCGGCCGAACCCGCCGGTCAGCACCGCGACGCAGCGCAGCCCCGCGCGGCCGGCCGCGTCGACGTCGTAGGGGGTGTCACCGACGAAGACGGCCCGGTCGACGTCGAGCCGGCCCAGGGTGGAGGTGACCAGGTCGGGCTCGGGCTTGGACTCCTCGGCGTCCTCGGAGGTGGTCATCACCGCGATGTCGTCCGCGATGCCGAGCAGGTCCACCGACTCGGTGGCGAACCGCTTCTGCCCCGAGGAGGCCAGGGCGACGGTCCAGCCGGCCTGCGCCAGCCGGTGGACCAGGTCGGCCGCGCCCGGGAGCGGGCGCACCTCGCCGGAGATGGCGGCGAACTGCTCGCCCCAGGCCTCCCGCAGCGCGTCGCCCTGGTCGGCCTCGACCTCCTCGCCGACGACATGGGTCACCAGCTTGTCCCCGCCCATCCCGACCGCCCGGTGCACGCGCCACAGGGGCGCGGGCACCCCGGCGGCGGCGAACGCACGGCTCCAGGCCAGGGCGTGGTGGTAGGTGGTGTCGACGAGGGTGCCGTCGATGTCGAACAGGATCGCGGCGCGGGCCGGGGCGCGGGAGGTCATCGTGGCAACCTACGTGTCGCCCGGCGGGGTGGCACCATCGGCACATGGCATCGGAGCGGGTGGACGTGGTCGTCGTCGGGGCAGGGCTGGCCGGTCTGCGCTGTGCGCGCGACCTGGCCCGGACCGGGCTCGAGGTGGCGCTGCACGAGGCCTCCGACGGCGTCGGGGGGCGGGTCCGGACCGACCGGCACGACGGCTTCACCTTCGACCGGGGGTTCCAGGTGCTCAACGACGCCTACCCCGAGGCGCGGGCGGTCTGGGACCTCGGCGCGCTGGACCTGCAGCGGATGGACAACGCCGTGGTCGTCCGGCGCGGCGGCCGGCTGCACCGGGTGGGCAACCCGCTGACCGACCCGCGCGAGGCGCCCGGCCTGCTCACGACGGGGCTGCTGCCGCTGGGGCAGAAGATCCGGCTCGGGGCGTACGCCGCCGCCGCCGCCACGCTGCCGGTCTCGATGCTGCTGGGCCGCGACGACCTCGTGGCCACCGCCGCCTGGAAGCGGTCGGGGATCACGCAGGAGACCATCGAGGCGGTGCTCGAGCCGTTCTTCACCGGGGTGGTGCTCGACACCGAGCTCGGCACGTCGCGGCGGTTCCTGGACCTGATGATGCGGATGTTCGCCCGGGGACACTCGACGGTGCCCGCCGCCGGCATGCAGGCGCTGGCCGAGCAGCTCGCCGCGGCGATCCCCGCGGGGGCCCTGCGGCTCCACAGCCCGGTGGCCTCGGTGCACCCCGGCGGCGTCGTCCTGGCCGCCGGCGGCGAGGTGGACGCCCGGGCCGTGGTGGTCGCGACCGACGCCTGGACCGCGTGCTCGCTGCTGCCCGCCCTCGGCGCTCCCCCCGCGGCCCGGGGGGTGACCACGGTCTACCACGCGGCGCCGGTCTGGCCGGGCCAGCGCAGCACGCTGGTCGCCGACGCGGACGGGTCCGCGGTGGCCAACTCGATCGTGGTCTCGGCCGGCGCGGCGTCGTACGCGCCCCCGGGGCGGGCGCTGGTGGCCACCTCGCTCGTGCAGACCGACGGCGTGGTCCCGGACGGCGGGGCCGAGGACCGAGCCGTGCTGCCGGTGCTGGCCGAGCTCTTCGAGCAGGACACCTCGGGCTGGGAGCGGTTGCGCACCTACGACATCCCGCACGCGCTGCCGGCGATGACGCCGCCGCACGACTTCCGCAGCCCGGTGCGGCTGGGGGAGGGCCTGTACGTCGCGGGCGACCACCGCGACACCAGCTCGCTCCAGGGAGCGCTCGTGTCGGGTCGCCGCGCCCGGGTGGCCGTGCTCGCCGACCTGGCCTAGGAGCCCTCGGTCGGGCGGAGGTGCACGGCGATCCCGAGCCGCTGGGCCCGCCGGCGGCAGAACTCGAACCCGAGGAGCCCCAGGCCGAACCCCGTCACGCAGGTCCAGAACCACCACATCCGGTCGTCGGCCCGCAGGTCGTCGAGGAACGGCAGCTGGGCCAGCGCCGCGATCAGGAAGATCAGCGCGCCCACCCCGACGGTCCGCACCCCGGTGACGTCGAGCGGCTGGACCTCGGCCACCAGGTAGGTCCGGCTCCCGATCTCGTGGACCTGCGGCGTCGGAGCCGGGTCCGGGTCGGGGTCGGGGGAGTCCACGAGGCCGAACCTACCGGCCCTCTGGCACCATGTCCTGCGGCCCGCACCGAGCGTCAGGAGAACCCGGCACCGTGGACGACTTCTTCAAGATCACCGAGCGCGGCTCGACGACGGCGCGGGAGGTGCGCGGCGGGATCGTCACGTTCTTCACGATGGCCTACATCATCGTGCTGAACCCGTTGATCATCGGGACCCAGACCGACGGTGCCGGCCAGTTCCTGGGCGGCGGGGACGCGCCCAACCTGCCGCTGGTGGCGCTGGCCACCGCGGTGGTGGCGGGGGTGATGACCGTCCTGATGGGCGTCGTGGCGCGCTACCCGCTGGCCCTGGCCACCGGTCTGGGGCTCAACGCCTTCGTCACCTTCTCCATCGCCAAGTCCTACACCTGGACCGAGGCGATGACGTTCGTCTTCCTCGAGGGCGTGATCATCCTGGTCCTGGTCCTCACCGGGTTCCGGACCGCGGTCTTCAAGGCCGTCCCGTCGTCGCTGAAGACCGCGATCAGCGTGGGGATCGGTCTCTTCATCGCCCTGATCGGGCTGGTGGACTCCGGCTTCGTCCGGCGGACCGGGACCGGTCCGGTGCCGGTCGAGCTGGGGATCGGGGGCGCGCTGGACGGCTGGCCGATCCTGGTCTTCGTCTTCGGCCTGGTGCTGATCATCGCGCTGTACGTCCGCGAGGTGAAGGGCGCGATCCTGATCTCGATCGTGACCACGACGCTCGTCGCGATCGTCGTGGAGCGGCTGGCCCAGGTGGGGCCGACCTTCGTCAGCCCCGAGGAGAGCAACCCCAAGGGCTGGAACCTCAACGTGCCCACCCTGCCGGGGCTCGGGGACGTCGCGAACCTGCCGGGGCTCCAGGACGTCCGTGACCTGTGGCACCTGTCGATCTTCGACAACCTGGGCGGGCTCGGCTCCACCCTGGGGTCCTACGACGCGGCCGCGTTCATCGCCATCGCGCTGTTGATCTTCACCCTGCTGCTGGCCGACTTCTTCGACACCATGGGCACGATGACCGCGATCGGCGCCGAGGCCGGTCTGCTCGACGCCGACGGCGTGCCGCCGCGAGCCGAGGCGATCCTGATCGTGGACTCGCTGGCCGCGGCCGCGGGCGGTGCGGCGTCGGTGTCGTCCAACACCTCCTACATCGAGTCCGCCTCCGGCGTCGGGGAGGGTGCCCGTACCGGCCTGGCCTCGGTGGTCACCGGGGCGATGTTCCTGCTGGCGACGATCTTCACCCCGCTGGTCGCGGTGATCCCGAACGAGGCGGCCACCCCGGCCCTGGTCCTGGTCGGCTTCCTGATGATGACCCAGGTCCGGCACATCGACTGGGAGGACGTCGAGGTGGCGCTGCCGGCCTTCCTGACCATCGTGCTGATGCCGTTCACCTACAACATCACCGTGGGGATCGGCGCGGGCTTCGTCGCCCACGTGCTGATCAAGGTGGTGCGGGGCAGGAGCCGTGACATCCACGGCCTGATGTGGGGGGTCGCGCTGCTCTTCGTCGTCTACTTCGCCATCGCGCCGCTGCGCCAGCTGCTCGGCGTCGGCTGACCCCTGCGGGTCCTCAGGCCCGCCAGTCCTCCGGCGGGTCCTCGCCCACCACCCCGTCGACCGCCTCCCGGAGGAGGTCGGCGTGGCCGGTGTGCCGGCCGTACTCCTCGAGCAGGTCGCAGAGCAGCCGGCGCAGGTTGGCGTGCACCCCCTGCGCGCTGGCGTGGACCTCGCCGTCCGGACCCCGGTCGGCCAGGGCGGCCGCGAACCGCGGCCGGGACCTGGCCACCGCGCCGTCCCACAGCGCGTAGAGCTGCTCGGGGGTGTCCTGCGCGGCCGAGGCGAAGTCCCAGCCCTCGCCGCCCTCCGCCTCGAGGGTGGCCCAGGGCTCGCCCCACGGCTCCCCGTCGAGCCGGTCGGTGCTGTAGAACTCCTCGACCGCAGCCAGGTGCTTGAGCAGACCGCCGAGGGTCAGCGACGAGGCGCCGATCCGGAGGGAGAGCCCGGCGGCGTCGAGCCCGTCGGCCTTCCACCGGAACGTCGTGCGCAGGCGGTCCAGCGCCCCGGTCAGCGCCTCGCCCTCGGTGCCGGCGATCGGGGGCTCCCAGGGGGGTGGTGTCTGGCTCATGGCCCGACCCTAGGCCGGGTTCCGGACGTTCTCCGGTCGTCGCCCGCGGTCGGGGGTGAGGTCAGGTGGTCCCACGCTCCTCGGCGACGCTGTTCCCGCCGTCGACCACCAGGCACTGGCCGGTGAGGGCCGAGGCTCCGGGGGTGCACAGGAAGGCCACCGTGGCCGCCACCTCGTCCGGGGTCACGCTGCGCCGCAGGGGCGTGCCGAGGGCCTGCTGCGCCTCGTGGTCGGTCTGGCTGCCGGTGGCCACCCAGCCGGGGGCGACAGCGTTCGCGGTGACCCCGTCGCCGGCGTGGTCCACGGCCACCGAGCGGGCCAGGCCGACCATGCCCGCCTTGGCCGCGGCGTACCCGGCCTCGCCGCGCATCGCCATCACCGGTCCGGTCACCGAGGCGACCATGACCACCCGGCCCCAGCCCGTCGCGACCATGCCGGGGAGGCAGGCCCGGGTGACCAGGAACGCGGTGTCCAGGTTGCGACGCAGGCCGAGCGCCCAGGTCTGCGGCGAGAGGTCCACCAGACGGCCGGACTCGCCGGTGGCGTCGGCGGACGCGGCGAGGCTGGTCATCCCGGCGTTGTTCACCAGCACGGTGGGCACGCCGAGCGCGTCGGTCACCTCCGCGACGGCGCTCGCCACCTCGCCCTCCTCGGTCAGGTCGGCGAGGAACCCGGCGGCCCGCACCCCCGCTGCCCGCAGCTCGGCCACCCGGTCGTGGACCCGCTCGGTGGTGGCGCCGACCGCGACCGCGGCGCCGAGCCGCCCGAGCAGCAGGGCGGCGCGGAACCCGATCCCGTCGGGCGCACCGGCCCCGGTCACCAGGGCGACGCGTCCGGACAGGTCGACGGAGGCGGGCAGGGTGCTCACGCGGCGGGAACCGAGGTGCGGTCGTCGTCGTCCCGCTCGACCGCGACCAGGGTGCGGTCGAGGTCGGTGCGCAGCGTGGTGGCCGCGTCGAGCAGGTAGTTCTGGCGGACCCGCCAGACGCCCCGGTCGCCCTGGCGGGGGAAGGCGGCGATGGAGCGCTGGACGTAGCCGGCGGCCAGGTCGAGGAGCGGCCGCTCGACCAGTCCCGGCTCCGGGGTGGGCACCACGGCGGCGTACCCGCGGTCGCGCAGGTGGTTGAGCACCTTGCACACCAGGCGGGAGGTCAGGTCGGCCCGCAACGTCCAGGACGCGTTGGTGTAGCCGATGCAGACGGCGAAGTTGGGCAGGCCACTGACCATCGCCCCCCGCCAGACGAACTCCTCGGGGAGGTCGACCTCGACCCCGTCGACGGACGGCGCGATGCCGCCGAAGGCGAGCAGCCGCAGGCCGGTGGCGGTGACCACGACGTCGGCCTCCAGGACGCGGCCGGAGGCGAGCCGCACACCCTCGGGGACGAAGGTGTCGATGGTGTCGGTGACGACGTCGGCGGTGCCCTTCTTCATCGCGGTGAAGAAGTCGGCGTCCGGCACCGCGCAGAGGCGCTGGTCCCACGGGTCGTACGACGGGGTGAAGTGCTCGGCGACCAGCTCGGGGTCGCCGAGGATGCGGGTGGTGACGCCGAGCAGGAGTCGTCGGGCGGCCGCGGGCCGGCGCTGGCAGAACTCGTAGAACGCGGTGCCGACGACGATGTTCTTGGACCGGACGACGGTGTGGGCGAGTCCGGCGGGGAGCACCGCCCGGATCCGGTCGGCCAGCCTGTCGCGCCCGGGGACGGGACTGATCCAGGTGGGGCTGCGCTGCAGCATGGTCACGTGCGCGGCACGCTCGGCCATCGCGGGGACCAGCGTCACCGCGGTCGCCCCGCTGCCCACGACGACCACCCGGCGGTCGTCCCAGTCGAGGTCCTCGGGCCAGAACTGCGGGTGGACCACGGTGCCGGCGAAGGCGTCGATCCCGGGGAGCTGCGCGTCGTGACCGCGGTCGTAGTCGTAGTAGCCGGCGCAGGAGTAGAGGAAGGCGCAGGTCATCGTGCTCGTGGAGGCCCCGGAGGGGTCGCGGTGCTCCAGGGTCAGGGTCCACCGCGCGTCGCGGGTCGACCAGTCGGCCCCGACCACCTTGGTGTCGAAGCGGATGTGCCGGTCGATGCCGTGCCGGGTGGCCGTACGCCGGACGTAGTCGAGGATCGCCGGGCCGTCGGCGATCGACTTCGCCTCGCGCCAGGGCTCGAACGGGTAGCCCAGGGTGAACATGTCGGAGTCGGAGCGGACCCCGGGGTAGCGGAACAGGTCCCAGGTCCCGCCGATGGTCGAGCGGGCCTCGAGGATGGCGTACGAGCGGTCCGGGCACTCGGTCTGCAGCCGGTAGCCCGCCCCGATCCCGGACAGCCCGGCGCCCACCACGACCACGTCGAGGTGCGCAGGTGCCGACGGGGTGGGGAGATCGGGGTCCGAGATCATGGCCCCAGTGTGCGGGGCGGGGGAAAGAGGGTCTCCGGCGGACCAATTTGATTAGCAAGGGTAATGAGTTAGGCTAACTACATGCCCACCGTCGAGAAGGTCTCCCGCACCGACTCCGGCCTCGCCTCCTCCCTGCGGGTCTCCATCGCCCGGCTCAACCGGCGGCTCCGCACCGAGCACAACGCGGAGGACGCGAGGGTCAGCGTGGGCGGCCTGGCGGTACTGGCGATCCTGAACCGCCTGGGGGAGAGCAGCATCGGCCAGCTGGCCGCCGCCGAGCGGGTCCAGCCGCCGTCGATGACCCGGACCGTCACCTGCCTCGAGGCCGACGGCCTGGTGGGCCGGCACCCGCACGCCACCGACGGTCGCCAGGTCGTGATCCGGCTGACGGAGGCGGGTCTCGACGTCCTGACCGCCGACCGTCGGCGCCGCGACGCCTGGTTGAACCACCGGCTCCGTGAGCTGAGCCCCGAAGAACGTTCCCTGCTGCGACAGGCAGCACCCCTCCTGGAGAAGCTGAGCAACGCTTGAGTCCGACCTTCCGCGCCCTCGCGCACCGCAACTACCGCCTGTACGCCACCGGCGGTCTGATCTCGAACACCGGCACCTGGATGCAGCGCGTCGCCCAGGACTGGCTGGTGCTGCTGCTGACCAACAACAACGGGACCGCCCTGGGCATCACCACCGGGCTGCAGTTCCTGCCCATCCTGCTGCTCTCGCCGTACGCCGGCGCCGATCGCGGACCGGTTCCCCAAGCGCCGGCTGCTCCAGCTGGCCCAGCTGCTGATGGCCGCGCCCGCGATCGTGCTCGGGATCCTGGCCGTCACCGGCCTCGCCCAGCAGTGGCACGTCTACGCGATCGCCCTGGTCTTCGGGATCGCCACCGCCTTCGAGGCGCCGGTGCGTCAGGCCTTCGTCAGCGAGCTGGTCAGCCCCGAGGACCTCTCCAACGCCGTCGGCCTGAACTCCGCGTCCTTCAACGCCGGTCGGATCATCGGCCCGGGCGTGGCCGGTCTGATGATCGCCGCCCTCGGCTCCGGCGTGCAGGCCACCGGGTTCGTGATCCTGATCAACGCGGCCAGCTACGGCGCGGTCCTCGTCGCCCTGCAGCGGATGAGCGGTGGGGTGACCGACCGCCGGGTCCCGTCCCCACGGCGCAAGGGGGCGGTCCGGGACGGCATGCGCTACGTGCGCAGCCGGCCCGACCTCCTGCTGGTGCTCGGGGTGATGGGCTTCGTGGGCACCTTCGGACTGAACTTCCAGCTCACCTCGGCCCTGATGGCCACCGAGGTCTACGGCAAGGGCGCGGGGGAGTACGGCATCCTCGGCTCGACCATGGCCCTCGGCTCGATCACCGGGGCCCTGCTCGCCGCCCGCCGGGCGATGCCGCGGCTGCGGCTGGTGCTGCTGTCCGCGGTCGCCTTCGGGGTGATGGAGATCGTGATCGCCACCATGCCGACGTACTGGACCTTCGTGGCCCTCACCCCGCTGGTCGGGGTCACCGCGATGACCACGATCACCTCGGCCAACACCGTCGTCCAGCTGTCGGTGCCCGCCGAGCTGCGGGGGCGGGTGATGGCGCTGTACCTGATGGTCTTCATGGGCGGCACCCCGCTGGGCTCACCGCTGGTCGGCTGGGTCGGGGAGACCTTCGGGGCCCGATGGTCGCTGATCGGGGGCGGGGCGATGTCGATCCTGGGCACCCTGTTCTGCGTGCTGCTCTTCGTCCGTCGCCGCCCGGTGCAGGCGTTCGCAGCCGACCCGCCCGCGCTGCCTAGACTCGTGGGGTGAACCCCCGCCTCCGCCGCCTGGTGATTCCCGGAGCCCTGCTCCTGCTGATCGTCATCGTGGTCCTGAGTGCGGCCCTCCGTGGCTGAGCCGCTGGCCGGCGCGCTGGTCCGGGTGCGCGAGCTCCTCCTGGACGAGGACGCCCTGGTCCGCGCGGTCGCCTCGGGGCGTCAGCGGGGCGCCGAGCCGCGGTGGCGGCGTGTCGAGCTGCGCTACGTCGACCTCAAGGGCGGACGTCACCTGCAGGTGAACGCCTTCGACGCCACCCAGTCCTTCACCTCCAACCACGCCGGGGAGGACGCGGCCGCCGCAGTGGACGCCCTGCTCGGCGACCCGTTCGGCAACTGGCACGTGCACACCCTCAGCGAGCACCTCCAGCTCCGGGTCACCAAGAAGCGGGAGGCGATGGTGCACGTGAGCGCCGCCGACCCCGAGTCGGTGCCGACCGAGGCGCACAGCCACGACCGGCGCAAGCAGCGTCTGCTCGCCGAGGACGACCCGGTGCTGCGGGCGCTGGGGATCAGCGACGCGCAGGGCCGGGTGAAGCCCAGCCGGCAGGCGAAGTACCGCCAGGTCGAGGAGTTCCTGCGGACCCTCGGCGCGGCTGTGGACGACGCCACGGCGTCGGGGGCGCTGCGCGTGCCGACCGAGGACGCCCCGCTGACCGTGGTCGACCTCGGGTGCGGCAACGCCTACCTCACCTTCGCCGCCCACCGGTACCTCGCCGGGGTCCGTGGGCTCCCGGTCCGTGTGGTCGGGGTGGACGTCAAGGCCCAGTCCCTGGAGCACAACTCCGCCGTGGCGCGGTCGCTGGACCTCGACGGGCAGGCGACCTTCGTCCAGGGGGAGATCGGCGCGGTGGCCCTGCCCGACGGTGTCGGCGCCCCCGACGTGGTCCTGGCCCTGCACGCCTGCGACACCGCCACCGACGACGCGCTGGCCCAGGCTGTCACCTGGCAGGCACCCCTGGTGCTGGCCGCGCCCTGCTGCCACCACGACGTGGCCGCCCAGCTGCGACGGCAAGACGCCCCGTCGGCCCAGGCGGCGCTGCTGCGGGACGGCATCCTGCGCGAGCGGCTCGCCGACACCCTGACCGACGCGCTGCGGGCCTCCGCCCTGCGGCTGGAGGGCTACCGCGTCGACGTGGTCGAGTTCGTGGAGAGCCGGCACACCCCGCGGAACACCCTGCTCCGGGCAGTACGCACCGGAGCGCCGCCGAGCGAGGCCGCCCGGGCCGAGCTCGAGGGACTCCGGACGACCTGGCAGGTCACGCCCCGGCTGTCCGAGCTCCTGGGATGAGTCGTCCGGCGGTCGTGCTCGCGGCCGTCCTGGTCGGGGTGGCTCCGGTGGTGGTCCCGGTGGTGGTCCCGGTGGTGGTCCCGGGGTCCGCGGACGCGGCCCAGGAACCGCGCGTGCGCCCGGTGCTGACCTGGCAGGACCCGCGGATCACCGAGTCCAGCGGGCTGGTCGCGCTGGGCTCGCCGGACTCCCCGAGCGGCCGGCTGGCCACGGTCAACGACTCCGGGGACGACCCGGTGGTCTACGTCGTGGATCCCGCGGACGGCCGCACGACCGGAGTCACGACGTACTCCTCCGACCCGGTGGTCGACGTCGAGGCGCTGGCCCCCGGCCGGGACGGTGCGGTCTGGGTGGGCGACATCGGTGACAACCGGGCCGCGCGGGACCGGATCTCGGTCTACCGGCTGCCCGCGCTGGGTGGTGAGGACGCCTCGCTGACGGCCGTGCGCTACGACCTGGAGTACCCCGACGGGCCGCGGGACGCCGAGGCGCTGCTGGTCGACCCGCGGACCGGCCGGCTGTACGTCGTCAGCAAGGGACTGTTCGGCGGACGCGTGTACGCCGCCCCCGCGCGGCTCTCGCAGGACCGGCCCAACCGGCTGCGTCCGGTGGCCCGGGTCGGCGGGCTGGTGACCGACGGGACGTTCACCGCCGACGGGCGGCGGGTGGTGCTGCGCACGTACGCCACGGCCACGGTCTACGACCCGGACGGGTGGCGGGTGCTGGCCCGGATGGACCTGCCCACCCAGCCACAGGGCGAGGCGATCGCCCGGTCCGGGCCGGGCGACCGGCTGCTGGTCTCGACCGAGGGTGCCGGCACGCGGGTGCTCTCGGTGCGGCCGACCGCGGGTGTCCGCGCGGCACTGGCCCCGGAGGTCGTCCCCCCGACCGCGACGGCCGGACCGGGCAGCGGCACGCCGACCGAACGCGCGGTGGCCGACGGGGCGGTGGCTCAGGACCAGGACGCCCCGAGCGTGCTGGGGGTGGTCGGCCTGGCCGCTGCGGTGCTGGCCAGCGTCCTGGTCCTGCGTGCGGTGCTGCGCAGGCGCGAGGTCAGAGCTGCTCGACCACGTAGTCGATCGAGGCGGTGAGGGCCTCGACGTCCGCGGGGTCCACGGCGGGGTACATCGCCACGCGGAGCTGGTTGCGGCCCAGCTTGCGGTACGGCTCTGTGTCGACGATCCCGTTGGCCCGCAGGGTCTTCGCCACGGCGGCGGCATCGATGCTGTCGTCGAAGTCGATCGTCCCGATCACCAGGGAGCGCTCGTCCGGGTTCGCGACGTACGGCGTCGTGTAGGCGGTCTTCTCCGCCCAGCCGTACAAGGCGTCCGAGCTCGCCGTGGTCCGCTCGACCATGCCGGTGAGACCGCCGCGCTCGTTCATCCAGTCCAGCTGCTCGGCCATCAGGAACAAGGTGGCCACGGCGGGGGTGTTGTAGGTCTGGTTCTTGACCGAGTTGTCGATCGCGGTCGGCAGGTCGAAGAAGGCGGGCACCCAACGGTCGGACGCCGCGATCTCCTCGACCCGGGCCAGCGCGCGGGGGGACATGACCGCGAACCACAGGCCGCCGTCGGAGGCGAAGCACTTCTGCGGGGCGAAGTAGTAGGTGTCCACGTCGGCCATGTCGACCGGGAGGCCACCGGCACCGGACGTGGCGTCGATGAGGATCAGGGCGTCCTCATCGGCGCCCTCGACGCGGTGGACCGGGGCCATGACGGCCGTGGAGGTCTCGTTGTGGGCCCAGGCGTAGGTGTCGATGCCGGCCTCGGCGCGAGGCGCCGGGCGGGTGCCGGGGGCGCTGGTCAGGACGCTCGGGTCGGACAGGAACGGAGCAGCCTTCGCCGCGGCGGCGAACTTGCTGCCGAACTCGCCGAAGGACAGGTGCTGGCTGCGCTCCCGGATCAGACCGAACGTCGCGATGTCCCAGAAGGCCGTCGACCCGCCGTTGCCGAGGATGACCTCGTAGCCCTCCGGCAGCCCGAAGAGCGTCGAGACCCCGTCGCGGACCCGGCCCACCAGGTTCCTCACCGGGGCCTGACGGTGGCTGGTGCCCATCAGGTCACGGCCGGTCGCGGCCAGCGCCTCGAGGGCCGAGACCCGGATCTTGGAGGGGCCGGCTCCGAACCGTCCGTCGGCGGGCTTGAGGGCGTCGGGGATGGTGATCGCGTCGGTCATGTCTTCTCTCGGAGGTGAGGGGGCGGAGAGGGACGACGGCGTTGTCATCGGGGTTTCCATTGTGTCACCACCACGTGACGCACCCCGGTTGCGGTCCACTCCTAGGGTGTGGACGTGACACCGACGCCTGACCTCTCGATGGAGCAGCGGTCGTACGTCGACCCGGTGGTCGTCGCGCTGGTGGCCGACCTCCAGCAGGAGTTCGTCGTCCGGTACGGCGGCCCCGACGAGACCCCCCTCGCCGGCACCACGTTCGACCCACCCGCAGGCGCCTTCTACGTCGGAAGGCTCGACGGCGAGCCGGTCGCGATGGGCGGGTGGCGGTTCCGCCCCGACGTGCTCGCCCTGGGTCGGACCCGCTCGGCGGAGATCAAGAGGATGTACGTCGTCCCGCCGGCCCAGCGCCGCGGCCTGGCGCGGGTCATGCTCGCCCACCTCGAGGACACCGCGCGGGCGGCCGGGGCCGACGTGATGGTCCTCGAGACCGGACTCCGCCAGCCGGAGGCGATCGCGCTCTACGAGTCGTCCGGCTACGAGCCCGTCCCCGGCTTCGGCTTCTACCGGGACTCACCGGTCGTCCGCTACTTCGGCAAGCGACTCTGACCCCCCCGTTGGTTGAGCCGGCGCGCAGCGCCCTCCGGTGGTTGAGCAGCGAGCGCAGCGAGATCTGGCGGTTGAGCAGCGAGCGCAGCGCCCTCTGGTGGTTGAGCAGCGAGCGCAGCGAGCGTGTCGAAACCAGGGTCTCGACCAGGCTCGACCGACGGGCAGAAGTGGTGGTTGAGCCGGCGGGCAGCGCCCTCTGGTGGTTGAGCAGCGAGCGCAGCGAGCGTGTCGAAACCGGGTCTCGACAGGCTCGACCGACGGGCGGAATCGGTGGTTGAGCCGGCGCGCAGCGCCGAGTCGAAACCAGGGTCTCGACCAGGCTCGACCGACGGGCGGAATCGGTGGTTGAGCCGGCGCGCAGCAATCTCCGGTGGTTGAGTCAGCGGCGCGCAGCGCCGAGTCGAAACCACCTCCACCAGGGTGTCGAAGCCCCCCGAAATTGTCGGTGCCCACCCCTAGATTCGACTCATGAGCACAGCACTCGTCGAGGTCGTGACCGACTCCGTCGACGTGCTCGGACTCGACCCCTCAGGCACCCTGGAATACGCAGTAGCCCAGCGTCACGCGGCCAACCACGCCGCCGCCGAGGAGCTCCGCGCGGTCACCCACTGGGCCGACCTCCACGCCTGCAACCCGGTCAACGGGGCCATGGACCCCG
Source organism: uncultured Actinomycetota bacterium (assembly GCA_963843825.1). Classification (GTDB taxonomy): domain Bacteria; phylum Actinomycetota; class Actinomycetes; order Propionibacteriales; family Nocardioidaceae; genus Marmoricola_A. The sequence continues at coordinate 52,866 of CAWJLZ010000013.1, read as the reverse complement.
GCCTCGGCGACGACATCGCCCGCCGCTCCATGCACCACTTCGCTGCGACCGGCTCGAACCACCTCCCCGGCCTCGAAGGCGGGCTCGGTTGGCCGGGCAGGGTGCGTTTCGGGTCGAGGAGTTCGCGGTCTGCGAGCTCGCCACCGCCCTCGGGATGTCCGAACCCGCGGGCCGGGCCTACGTCGGTCAGGCCCTCGAGCTCCGCGACCGCCTCCCGAGGCTCTTCGCCGCCGTCATGACCGGGGTGCTCCCGGCGTGGAAAGCCAGGCAGGTCGCCGAGCAGACCATCCCGTTGGTCGGTGATGCCGTCGACTACGTCGACCGCCACCTGTCGGGGATCGCCCACAAGCTGACGGTGTGGCAGACCACGAAGTGCGTCGAAGCCGCGATCCTCCGCTACGACCCAGACCTGGCCGCCGAACGAGCCGCCGCAGAGGCCGAGAAGCGTGGGGTGTGGGTCGAGGACCGCATCGACGGCACCTCCACCGTCCATGCGGTCGCCTCCACCCCCGACGCCCGCGCCCTGGACGCCTCGTTGAACGAGGTCGCCACCGTCCTCGGAGCCCTGGGCGACCCCGACTCCCGTGACGTACGCAGGTCCAAGGCCCTCGGAGTCCTGGCTGACCCGCAGTACGCCCTGGACCTCACCACCCCCGGCACCACACCCGGCACCGGAACCACGAACGACGGTTCGGCTCTTCATGTCCACGTCCACACCGACGCGATCGACACCGGCCAGGGCGTGGCCCGGGTCGACGGGGTCGGCGCCCGGTCCTTCGCGGGGGTCGAGGACTGGCTGCGCCAGTTGCGCCCCGGGGTCACGATCAAGGTCACCCCGGTGGTCGACCTGACCGACCACCTCTCCGTGAACGCCTACGAGGTCCCCGACCGGTTGCGACGCCAGGTCGATCACCGCGACCCGACGTGCAGGTTCCCGTGGTGCCAACGCCAGGCCAAGACCGACCTCGACCACACCGTCCCCTGGGTCCAGATCCCGACGAAGGCGGCCCACCGGGCCAGACCTCAACCTCGAACCTGGCGAGACTGTGCCGTTTCCACCACCGGGTGAAGACCCACGGCGGCTGGGACTACGTACGGACCGAGGACACCGAGGTCACCTGGACCTCACCGCTCGGCCGGACGTACTTGGTTGACGAGCACGGCACCACCCTGCCGCAAGGCTGACCCCACCCCCCGGTGGTTGAGCCCGTCGAAACCAGGTCCGTCGGTCGAGCTTGTCGAGACCCGTGGTTTCGACTCGGCGCTGCGCGCCGGCTCAACCACCGAAAGCTGCGCGCCGGCTCAACCACCACCAGCACCGCCGGTCGAGCCCGTCGAGACCCGCCCCGGTGGTTGAGCCGCGAACGAAGTGAGCGAGTCGAAACCACCTCACCACGTGGTTTCGACTCGGCGCTGCGCGCCGGCTCAACCACCGCCTTGGCTGGGCGCCGGCTCACCCACCTCCTGCGCTGGGCGCCGGCTCAACCGACGCGCCGGGCTCAACCACCTCAGCTGGTGAGGAGGCCGTGCTCGTGGGCGAAGACGACGATCTGCACCCGGTCGCGCAAGGAGAGCTTGCGCAGGACCGAGCCGACGTGGGTCTTGACCGTCGACTCGCTCGCGAACACCTGTCCGGCGATCTCGGTGTTGGACAGGCCGCGGGCCACGGCGGTGAAGACCTCGCGCTCCTTGTCGGTCAGCGACAGGTACACCGCCGGCACCGGGACACGGGTGCGGAACTGTCCGTCGAGCAGCGAGGACAGGTCGGTCGGGGCCAGCACGGCGTTGCCGGCGTGGACGGTGCGGATGGCGTCCCGCAGCATCAGCGGGGTGGTGTCCTTGAGCAGGAACCCGCTCGCGCCGTACCTGATCGCGGTCGCGGCCCGGTCGTCGAGGTTGAACGTGGTCAGCACCACCACCCGGACCGGTCGCTCGCGCCGTCCCGCCCGCTCGGGCGCGAAGATCTGCCGGGTGGCCTCCACCCCGTCCATCTCCGGCATCCGGATGTCCATGAGCACCACGTCGGGAGCCAACCGGTCGACGAGGTCGACGGCCTCCAGCCCGTCCCCGGCCTGACCGACGACCTCCATGTCGTCCTGGGCACCGACGATGACCGCGACCCCGGCCCGGAAGAGCTCCTGGTCGTCGACGAGCAGCACCCGGATCGTCATGCGCCCACCCGGACCGGCACCCAGGCGGTGACCGTGAAGGTCGCCCCGGTCGGCTCCTGGCGCCGGCGTACGTCGAGACGACCCCCGACCGCCTCGAGCCGCCGACGCATGCCGACGAGTCCCTGCCCACCGGGAGGGCCCTGGTCACCGACGACCTGGACCGGACGGGTCTCCTCCGACTCGGACTCCTCGACCACGTTGCGCACCTCGATCCGCAGCTCACCGTCCCAGTGCCGCTCCACGCTCACCGGGGCGCCCCGGCTGCCGTGCCGGATCGCGTTGGTCAGCATCTCCTGGAGCACCCGGAAGGCGACCACGTCCAGCTCCGGCGGCAGGGGCTGCGGGGTGCCCACCTCGGTGGAGTGCACCTGGTGGCCGCTCGCCCGGACCCCCTCGACCAGGCTCTCCAGGCCGCCGGTGTGCGCAGCCGGCGGCTGCGCCGGGTCCGTGCTGAGCACGGCACGGACGTCCTGCAGCGAGGTGCGGGCCGACGTGGCGATGGTGGCCATCGTGCGTTTCAGCCCCTCGTGGTCGTCGTCGCGCAGGAACTGCGCGGACTCCGCCTGGGCCAGGATGACGGCGAGCGAGTGCCCCACCACGTCGTGCACGTCGCGGGCCAGCCGGGCCTGCTGCTCCCGGAGCCGGGCGATCTCCTGGGCCTGGTGGGCCTCGCGCTCGGCCACGGCGCGGTCCTGCTCCGCGGCCACCTGGGAGACCTGGGAGTCCCGGGCGTTGTCCCGGAACCTCCACGCCAGCCCGGCCAACCACGGAGCACTCAGCCCGAACATGCCGAACAAGCCCGCGGCTGCGAGGGACGTGTTGCCGAACCGGGCGACCGTGCCCAGGAAGAGCTGACTCACGACCTGCCCGACGTCGGGGATGAACACGCCGGTGGACATGGCCAGGAGAGCGAGCAGCGCGACCAGAGGGATCGACAGGCCGCTGAGCACCAGTGTCACCGCGCCGCCCCAGCGAGCCGTCCCGAACGCGACCGCGGCCACCGCCAGCTCGACGAACATGACCTGGGTGCCGGAGAGCACCTGGAGCACGAAGAGGGCCCAGACGAGGGCCAGCGCGGCGCCCGGCGCACGGCGGCTGAGCCCGACGGCAGCCCCGGTGACGACCGCGACGACGGTGAGAGCACCCCGGCCGCTGTACGGGTACGCCGTGGTCGACAGGGCCTCGAGCAGGCCCAGGACGGCGACGGCGCTGCCGGCACCGAGGTCCGGAGCCCACCGCGACCAGCCCGAGGCCACGCCCCGGGTGGTGTTCTCGGTGCTCATGCCGTCACCGCCGGGACCGGGGTGCTCGTGGACCGCCGAGCGAACGGACCCTCGACCCACCGGGCGCTGGCCGCGGCCAGGACCAGGGTCAGGACCACCGCGACCACCCCGGCCAACCCGCCGAGCGAGGGACGGAGCCACAGGGTCAGCGGGTAGTTCCACAGGTACGCCGCGTAGGACACCGTGCCCAGCCACACCACTGCGACCAGGGCCGGGTGCGTCACGGTCCGCCGTTCCCGCCAGGCCAGGACCAGGACCCCGGTGAGCGCAGCGATGGTCGGTCCCCCTGCCAGGTAGGTGAGTGCGTGACCACGCAATGGAACCACGCTCAGCACGGCCAGTCCGGCGAGCGCCGCGCCGGGTGCCCAGGCCGGCACGACCAGCCGGTCCCGGTGGACTCTGACCGCGGCGCCGACGACGAAGCAGCCTGCCCAGGAGGTCGGCAGCGCGTACGCCAGGTCCGGGTCCTCGGCCAGCCAGACCACGGTGGCCACGCACGCCGCCGCGCACACGAGCCCTGCCCCGATCAGCGCCAGGCCGACCCGCCCCCGGGCGAACGCGAGCGCCAGGAGACCCGGCCAGAGCAGGTAGAACTGCTCCTCGGTCGCCAGCGTCCACAGGTGGAACGTCGCGTCGCTGGCGTGCCCGAAGGGCAGGTCCCCGGTCCAGGTGAGCGCGAACAGCACCGTCCGACCCAGCTCGGCCCGGTCCCCGAGCGGGTCGAGGGTGAGCGTCACCAGCACCACCCCCGCCACCAGGGCGAGCAGAGCCGGCACCAGGCGGCGGACGCGGCGCGCGAAGAACCGACGCAGGTCGACCCGCCCGGTCGCCTGCAGCTCGTCCACGAGCAGCCCGGTGATCAGGTAGCCGCTCAACGAGAAGAACATCACCACGCCGACCACGCCCGCCCCGGAGAACGGCACGGGAAGGGCGTGACGCAGCACCACCAGCGCCACCGCGATCCCGCGCAGCAGGTCGAGTCCGGCGATCCGCCCGCTCATCCCCGCACCTCCAGCGCGTCCTGCACCAGTCGGTCGAGCAGCACGGCGTACGCCACCCCGGCCGCGGCGAACATCCGCGGCACCTGCGACTGCTCGGTGAAGCCCGGCATCGTGTTGACCTCGTTGAGCACCGGGCCGTCGTCGGTGAGGAAGAAGTCGACCCGGGCCACGCCGGCGCAGCCGAGCGCGTCGTACATCGCCACGGCAGCCGCCTCGAGCCCCTTGCGCTCCGGCTCCGCGAGCGGTGCGGGGAGCCGGAAGTCCGCCTGGCCGCCGTACTTGGTCTCGTGGTCGAAGAGACCGTCGGTGACGATCTCCAGCGCGGGGGAGACCACCCGACCGCCGCCGGGCAGGTCCAGCACGGCGACGTCGATCTCGCGCCCGACGACGACGTCCTCGACGAGGACGCGCGCGTCGAGCGCCAGCGCCGCTGCGAGGGCGGGCGCAAGGTCCGAGGGTGAGCTCACCAGGGACACCCCGTGGCTCGACCCCGCGGCGACCGGCTTGACCACCACCGGATGGGTCCACCGGTACGCCGGCGCGGAGCGGGCGTCCAGCAGCACCCCGGGGGCGGTGGGGATCCCGACCGCCTCGGCGACCAGCTTGGTCGCCCACTTGTCCATCGCCAGCGCACCGGCGCCCACCCCCGAGCCGACGTAGGCCACCCCGGCCAGCTCGCACAGTGCGGCCAGGGTCCCGTCCTCCCCGTGCGGTCCGTGGACCACCGGCACCACGACGTCGCAGGTCTGGAGCAGCGTCACGGCGTCGGGCAGGCCGACCGACCGCCCGTCGGGGCCGGTCCACGACCCGTCCAGCCCGATGGTCAGGCGGACGACGTCGTGCCCCACCGACTCCAGCGCGGAACCGACGGACGCGGCCGAGGCCAGCGACACCGCGTGCTCGCAGCTCCGCCCGCCGCCGACCACGGCGACCCGCAGCGCCGCCATCACAGGCTCCTCAGCGGGGTCGCCGCGGGCAGCACCGCACCGTGGACGACGCGACGGACCCGGCTGCCGAGACCGGTCACGATCTCGTGCTCCAGGGTCCCCGCCCAGTCCGCCCAGTCCGCCACGGTCGGCTCCCCGCCGTCACCGGGCCCGAACACCGTCACGAGAGCGTCGGGCGGCACCGCGGTGTCACCGAGGTCGACGACGAGCTGGTCCATCGAGATCCGGCCCACGACCGGACGACGCCGGCCGACGACGAGCACCTCGGCCTGCCCGGAGGCGGTGCGGGGGAGACCGTCGGCGTACCCGAGCGGGACCAGCCCGAGCCGGGTGGCGGCCGGGGCCGACCAGGTGTGCCCGTAGCCGACGCTGGTGCCCGCCCGGACCCGGCGTACGCCGACCAGGGGTGCGGTCAGCGTCATCGCCGGACGGAGCCGGACGGACCGGCTCGGGTCGATCCCGACCAGCCCGGCTCCGACCCGGACCAGCGAGTGGTGGCTGCGGGGGTCGGTCAGCGTGGCCGAGGTGGCGGCCAGGTGACGCAGCCCGGGTCGGAGCCCGGCGGCGCGGGCGACCTCGAGCCCCCAGGCGAAGCGGGTGCGCCCGGTGGAGTTGCACGGGTCGCCAGGGGTGTCGGCGCAGCCGAGGTGACCCATCAACCCCACCACCCGCACGGCCCCGGCCCGCTCGGCGAGCCGGGCGGCCTGGCAGAGCCCCGACCAGGCGGCGGGCTCGGCGCCGTCGCGGGCCATCCCGCAGTCCAGGTGCAGGTGGACCTGCGCCGTCGTGCCGAGGGCGGCCGCAGCGCGCGTGACGGCGACCAGGTGGTCCCGGCCGGGGACGGCGACGTCGATCCCGCCGGCGAGGCCGGAGACGAAGTCGGCGTCGACCGGGTTCAGCCAGCTCAGCACCGGCGCCCGCAGCCCGGCCGCGCGCAGGGCGAGCGCCTCGTCGAGGGAGGTGACCCCGAGCCGGGTGGCGCCGTGGGCCAGCGCCGTGCGCGCCACCTCGGCCGCACCGTGCCCGAACCCGTCGGCCTTGACCACGGCCATCAGCGCGGCGTCCGTGCGAGCGGCGAAGGTCCGCACGTTCGCCGCGACCGCGGCCAGGTCGACGCTCAGGCGTGCGCCCTGCCCGACCACGGGTGACGGCGACGTCGCCACGGCGCTCACGCGGCCACCGACGTCGGGCCGACGGGACCGTAGAGCGCCGCGTCCCGGCCGGTCGCCAGGGCCCAGTACCGGTCGCCGTAGCTCCAGTGCCACCACTCGGTGGGGTAGTTCACCAGGCCGGCGCCGCCGAGCGCCTGAGCCAGCAGGGTCCGGCGGGCTCTCGCGTCGACCCCGATGTCGGTCGCGTCGAAGAAGCACCGGCCCCCCGACTCCTCCGGGGTCGCGTCGATCTCGGTGCCCAGGTCGAGGGGCCGGCCGAGCCGGTCCACCAGGGTCACGTCGACCGCGGCCCCGGCCACGTGCGGTGCCACCGCGAGGGGGGCGACGAAGCGGCTGGTCAGGCGGTGCACCTCGGTGGCGTCGGCCTGCGGGTGCGCGGCGCGGACCTGGTCGGCGTACCAGTCGATGATCGCCTGCTGGTCGGCGGCGCTGCGGTGTCCCTCGACGACGCGGAGACCGATGCCGAGGGGCAGCGTGTCGGCAGCGGCGCAGAGCCGGTCGCGGAGTCCGGCGCGCACCCGGGCCCGGGCGGGTCCGAAGAGGAGGCCGAGGGTGACCAGCGGCTCGCCGCGGTCGTGGACGGGGACGTCGCCGACACGGGGGTCGGAGAGCAGCAGCGGGAGGTCGGAGTTCATGTCACTGACGTTAGAAAACCCCAGCGGTGCCCGACCTCCTCCTCAGGTGCCGGTCCGCTGTCCTCCAGGACCGGTTTCCTGGCCCCAGGTAGGGGGGAAGTCACCCAGCCGGCGGGCGTCCCCAGGTCACCGCGGCCCGCACCTGCGGCGGGAGGGACGCGGCGAGCGCGGCGTCCGGTCGGGCGCCCAGGGCGTCGTTGATCGTGGAGAACGCCATCCGCAGGGCGATGAACGCCGTGGCGGCGAAGATCCGGCCGTCGTCGTAGCCCGCCTCGCGGAGGACGTCGACGTCGGCGGGCGTGGTCGAGTTGGGGTCGGCGACGACCTGTCGGGCCCACCGCGCGAGCGCCCGCTCGCGGTCGTCCAGGCCCGTGTCGGTCCCGGTGAGGACCGCGACGGCGGTCTCGGGGGTCGACTCGCCGGCCAGCCGGCCGCCGTAGGCCAGGGCGCAGTAGGAGTCACCCCGGGTCGAGGCGGTTGCGGCCACCAGGACGCCGCGGTCGCGCAGGGAGAGCCCGCCGGCCGTGGTCGCCTCGTCGAGCAACGCGAAGATCCCGTCGTACAGCGCCGGGTCGTGGGCCCAGACGCGCGAGAGGTTCATGACGTAGCCCTCGCCGGCGGTGTCGGCGTCGTAGAGCTGCTGGACCGCCGCATCGACCGGCGGCTCGGACAGGAACGCGTGCGGAGTCGTCATGCCCGGAGTCTGGAGCATCGGGGCAGGACCGGACAGAGCCCGTCTGGACCATGGTGCGGGTGGGTAGGGAGTGTGCATGACGACGACGCCGCAGGAACCGGACCCCTCCGACGACACCCAGCTCGACCAGCAGACCCACCTGAAGGCCGACCCCGACGTCCCGCCCAGCGCCGACACCGTCCACGACGGGGCGAACCCGGACGCCGCGGATGCCGACCACCCGGTCCCCGCCGACACCCACGAGGCCGAGCCGGACCAGCCCGCGCTCGACCCGGACTGGTCGCAGACGACCTCGGACTAGCCCAGCATCCGACCCGGGCTCAGGCCCAGTCGGGGTTCCAGCCGTCGACCTCGGAGGCCTTCCTCGACGGAGGACCGGTGTAGACGGCCGAGGGCCGGATCAGTCGCCCGGTGCGCTTCTGCTCCAGGATGTGCGCCGACCAGCCACCGGTGCGCGCGCAGGTGAACATCGAGGTGAACATGTGCGGCGGGACCTCGGCGAAGTCCAGGACGATGGCCGCCCAGAACTCGACGTTGGTCTCCAGCACCCGGTCGGGACGGCGCTCGCGGAGCTCGGCCAGCGCGGCCTGCTCCAGGGCCTCGGCCACCTCGTAGCGCGGGGCGCTGAGCTCCCGGGCCGTACGACGCAGGACACGGGCGCGCGGGTCCTCGGCCCGGTAGACCCGGTGACCGAAGCCCATCAGCCGCTCGCCGTTGTCCAGCAGCTCCTTGACGTAGGACCGCGCGTCGCCCCGCTTCTCGACCTCGTCGATCATCCCGAGCACCCGCGACGGTGCACCGCCGTGCAGCGGACCGCTCATCGCCCCGATGGCTCCCGAGAACGCGGCGGCCACGTCGGCGCCGGTCGAGGTGATCACCCGCGCGGTGAAGGTCGAGGCGTTCATGCCGTGCTCGGCCGCCGAGCTCCAGTAGGCGTCGATCGCCGTGGTCTGCTTGGGGTCGGCCTCGCCCTTCCACCGGATCAGGAACCGCTCGGCGAGGGTGTCGCCGCGGTCGACCTCGCGCTGCGGCACCACCGGCTGGCCGAGCCCGCGGGCGGACTGCGCGGCGTACGACAGCACCATGACCGCGACCCGGCTCAGGTCCTCGCGGGCCTGCTCGTCGGAGATGTCGTAGGTCTGCTTCATCCCGAAGGCGGGGGCCAGCATGGCCACGGCCGCCTGGACGTCGGCCCGCACGTCACCGGTGTGGATCGGGATGTTGTACGGCTCGGCCGGCGGCAGGCCCGGCTCGTAGCTGCCGTCGATGAGCAGGCCCCAGACCTTCTCGAACGGCACCCGGCCGACGATCTCCTCGATGTCGACCCCGCGGTAGCGCAGCGCGGAGCCCTCCTTGTCCGGCTCGGCGATCTCGGTCTCGAACGCCACGACTCCCTCGAGCCCGTGATGTACCTCGGTCATGCGTGACTCCCTCGTCGCTGGTGCCGTTCTCGGATGCCTCCGGGGCATTGTGCACCACCTGGCCGCGGGTGGTTACCGGCCCGTAGGTTGGACCGGTGCCCCCTGACTCCGCCCCCGACCGGCTGGCCGCGCTTCGTGAGGACTACAGGTTGGGTGGGCTCAGCGAGGACGACGCGGACCCCGATCCGCTGGTGATGCTGCGCCGCTGGACCGACGAGGCCATCGCGGCCGGCCTCCTGGACCCCACCGCGATGGTCCTCTCCACCGTCTCGGCGGCGGGGCGGCCCTCGTCGCGGATCGTGCTGTGCAAGGCGATCGGGCCCGACGGTCTGGACTTCTACACCAACCGTTCCTCCCGCAAGGGCGAGGAGCTGGCCGCGAGGGCGTACTGCTCGCTGGTGTTCCCCTGGCACCCCCTGCAGCGCCAGGCCCGGGTCGAGGGGACCGTGACGACGGTGCCCGAGGAGGAGAGCGACGCCTACTTCGCCAGCCGGCCGCGCTCCTCGCAGCTCGGCGCCTGGGCCTCCCCGCAGTCCCGGGTCGTCGGCTCCCGCCCGGAGCTCGAGGCGCGGTACGCCGAGGTCGAGGCCCGGTTCGACGGCGGCCCGGTGCCCCGACCGCCGTTCTGGGGCGGCTACCGGGTGCACCCGGAGGTGGTCGAGCTGTGGCAGGGCCGCACCGGCCGCCTGCACGACCGGCTCGTCTACCGCCCCGACGCGTCGGACGCGGGCCGGTGGACCGTGGAGCGGCTCGCGCCCTGACCTCGCCCTTGTGAGTGAGTGCTCACTCACTGTATCGTCCCGTTCGTGCAGACCAGACGTGGACGTGCGGCGCCGATGGCGCCCGAGGACCGGCGACGCGCCATCATCGAGGTCGTCGTGCCGCTCCTGCGCGAGCACGGCGCCGGGGTCACGACCAAGCAGGTCGCCGAGGCGGCCGGCATCGCCGAGGGCACCATCTTCCGGGTCTTCCCCGACAAGCGGTCGCTGTTCCTCGCGGTCGCCGAGGAGACGGTGAACCCGGTGGGGGGCCGCGAGGCCCTGGTGGCCCGGCTCGACCCCGTCCCCGACCTGAGGGGAAGGGTCTCGGCCACCGTGGAGCACCTGGCCGAGCGGATGGACCGCGCCACGGTCGTGATGATGGCCCTGCGCTCGATCCTGATGGAGCGCCGTCCCGACGGCGCGGACGGCGAGCCCCCGGAGAAGCCCGGGCCGCCGGCCTTCCTGGTCGAGTCCAACCGCCGGCTCCTGGTGAACCTGACCGAGGTGCTCTTCGAGCCGTTCCGGGGCGAGCTGCGGACCAGCCCGGCCACGGCGGCGCTGGTCCTGCGCAGCCTGGTCTTCGGAGGCTGGCACCCCGGCGCGTCCGCCGACGACCGGCTCACCCCGGCCGAGATCGCCGACACCTGCCTGCACGGGGTCACCCGCGGGCACCTCGAGACGAAGGACGTGCGCTGATGCTGCTCACCCTGCTGCGCCGGGGCCTGTCCCCGTACCGTCCCTGGCTCGCGGTCGTCGTGGTCCTGCAGTTCGTGGGCACGATGGCCTCGCTGTTCCTGCCCTCGCTGAACGCGAACATCATCGACAACGGCGTGGCCACCGGCGACACCGGCTACATCGTGCGGATCGGCGCGATCATGCTCGCGGTCTCGCTGGTGCAGATCTCCTGCAGCGTGGTGGCGGTCTACTTCGGCGCCCGGACGGCGATGGCCTTCGGGCGGGACACGCGTCGCGAGCTGTTCCACCACGTCGGCTCGTTCTCCACCCGCGAGATGAACCACTTCGGCCCACCGTCGTTGATCACCCGCAGCACCAACGACGTGCAGCAGGTGCAGATGCTGGTGCTGATGAGCGCCACGATGATGGTCTCGGCGCCGATCATGATGGTCGGTGGCGTGCTGATGGCGATGCGCGAGGACCTCGGGCTGTCCTGGCTCCTGGCGGTCAGCGTCCCGGCGCTGGTGCTCTCGATCGGGTTCGTGATCACCCGGATGGTGCCGGGCTTCCGCTCCATGCAGGTGCGCATCGACGCGGTCAACCGGATCCTGCGCGAGCAGATCACCGGCATCCGGGTGGTGCGCGCGTTCGTCCGCGAGCCCGACGAGACCCGACGCTTCGCCGGTGCCAACGAGGAGCTGACCGAGGTCGCGGTCCGGACCGGCCGCTGGATGGCCGCGATGTTCCCGATCGTGATGCTGATCGTGAACCTGTCGGGGGCGGCGGTGATCTGGTTCGGCGGCCACCGGGTCGACGCGGGCACGATGCAGGTCGGGGCCCTGACGGCTTTCTTGTCGTACCTGATGCAGATCCTGATGGCCGTCATGATGGCGACCTTCATGCTGGTGATGATCCCGCGGGCCTCGGTCTGCGCGGACCGGATCGGCGAGGTGCTCGACACGCCCTCCTCGGTGGTCCCGCCCGTGCACCCGGTCGTCCCGGACCTGCACGGCGTCCTGGACCTGGAGGGCGTGACCTTCAGCTATCCCGGAGCCGACGACCCGGTCCTGCGCGGGGTCTCGTTCCGGGCCGTGCCGGGCACGACGACCGCGGTGGTCGGCTCGACGGGGGCCGGCAAGTCGACCCTGGTCAACCTGATCCCGCGGCTCTACGACGCGACGGGCGGAACGGTCCGGCTGGACGGGGTCGACGTCCGCGACGCCGACCCCGCGGCACTGTGGGGCGCAGTCGGACTCGTGCCGCAGAAGGCGTTCCTCTTCTCCGGCACCATCGCCTCCAACCTGCGCTACGGCAAGCCGGACGCCACCGAGGACGAGATGTGGGAGGCGCTCGACCTGGCCCAGGCCCGCGACTTCGTCGAGGCCCTGCCCGAGCGCCTCGAGGCCCCGGTCTCCCAGGGCGGCACCAACCTGTCCGGGGGGCAGCGGCAGCGCCTGGCCATCGCCCGGGCGCTGGTCAAGCGCCCGACGGTGTACCTCTTCGACGACGCCTTCTCCGCGCTCGACGTCGCCACCGACGCACGCCTGCGGCGGGCCCTGGCCCCGGTCTTCGCCCACGCCACCGTGGTGGTGGTCGCCCAACGGGTCTCCACCATCCTGGCCGCCGACCAGATCATCGTGCTGGAGGACGGGGAGGTGGTCGGCCACGGCACCCACGAGGAGCTGGTCGACTCCTGTCCGACCTACCAGGAGATCGTCCGCTCGCAGCTCACCGTCGAGGAGGTCGCATGAGCCAGATGAAGGAGACCGAGCGGATCTCCCAGGGCGCCGGACCCGGTCGTGGACCCTTCGGCGGTGGCATGGTGGGGCAGAAGTCGATGGACTTCGGACCCTCCGCCAAGCGCCTGGTCGGGCGGATCGGGCCGGACCGCTGGAAGGCGGTCGCGGTCGTCGTCCTCGCCGTGGTCAGCGTGGCGCTCTCGGTGTCCGGCCCCCGGATCCTGGGCCAGGCCACCGACCTGATCTTCACCGGCCTGATCGCCCGCCAGCTGCCCGACGGGATCAGCCAGAGCCAGGCCGTCCAGGACCTGCGGCAGCGCGGTCAGGGCACCTTCGCCGACATGGTGGCCGCGATGGACGGGCTGGTGCCCGGCCAGGGCGTCGACTTCGGTGCGGTCGCCTCGGTGCTGATGCTGGTGGTGGGCATCTACCTCGCCTCGGCCGCCGCCGGGCTGCTCCAGGGCTACCTGCTCAACGACGTCGTGCAGGGCACCGTCCTGCGGATGCGCGCCGAGGTGGAGTCCAAGATCAACCGGCTGCCGCTGAGCTACTTCGACCGGCAGCCGCGCGGCGAGCTGCTCAGCCGGGTCACCAACGACATCGACAACGTCAGCCAGTCGCTGCAGCAGACGATGAGCCAGATGCTCACCGCGCTGCTGACCGTGATCGGCGTGCTGGCGATGATGTTCTGGATCTCGCCCACGCTGGCCCTCGTCGCCCTGGTCACGGTGCCGCTGTCGATGCTGGTGACGGCCCGGATCATGAAGCGCTCGCAGGGGATGTTCATCCAGCAGTGGCGGCGGACCGGTCGGCTGAACGCCCACATCGAGGAGACCTTCACCGGTCACGACCTGGTCAAGGTCTTCGGTCGGCAGAAGGAGGTCGAGGAGGTCTTCGCCGAGGAGAACGAGGCGCTCTACCAGGCCTCCTTCGGCGCCCAGTTCGTCTCCGGCCTGATCATGCCGGTGATGATGTTCGTGGGGAACCTCAACTACGTCATCGTGGCCGTCCTCGGGGGGCTCAAGGTGGCCGGAGGGTCGATGAGCCTGGGCGAGGTGCAGGCCTTCATCCAGTACTCCCGCCAGTTCACCCAGCCGCTCACCCAGCTGGCCTCGATGGTCAACCTGCTGCAGTCCGGCGTGGCCTCGGCCGAGCGGGTCTTCGAGCTCCTCGACGCCGAGGAGGAGCCGGGCCTGGACGGCCTCGACGCCCACGGCACGCCGTACGCCCCGCCGGCCCCGGTCGCGCACGGTGAGGTCGTCTTCGACCGGGTCTCGTTCTCCTACACCGACGAGCCGCTCATCGAGGACCTCTCCCTGGTGGTCCGACCCGGCCAGACGGTGGCCATCGTCGGGCCCACCGGCGCGGGGAAGACCACGCTGGTGAACCTGGTGATGCGCTTCTACGACGTGAGATCGGGCCGGATCACCCTGGACGGCGTCGACATCGCGGCCATGGACCGGGCGGCGCTGCGCGGGCAGATCGGGATGGTCCTCCAGGACACCTGGCTCTTCGAGGGCAGCATCCGCGACAACATCGCCTACGGTCGACCCGACGCGACCGAGGACGAGGTGATGGAGGCCGCGCGGGCGACCTTCGTGGACCGCTTCGTGCACACCCTGCCCGAGGGGTACGACACCGTCATCGACGAGAGCGGCTCGAACATCTCCGCGGGGGAGCGGCAGCTGGTGACGATCGCACGGGCGTTCCTCTCCGACCCCGCCCTGCTGATCCTGGACGAGGCGACGTCCTCGGTCGACACCCGGACCGAGCTGCTGCTGCAGGAGGCGATGGCCGCCCTGCGCACCGACCGGACCTCGTTCGTCATCGCGCACCGGCTCTCCACCATCCGCGACGCCGACCTGATCCTGGTGATGGAAGCCGGACGGATCGTCGAGCAGGGCAACCACAGCGAGCTGCTGGCCGCACGCGGGGCCTACGCGGCGCTGTACGCCTCCCAGTTCTCGGCGCCGGTCTGAGGCGAAAAATGCAGACGGCCCGTAGGCGGGTTGATCTCCGGGTCGGACTGTTCCGGAGCGCCTACGGGCCGGGTGACTGCCTTGATCTGCCAGCGCGCACTCGGTGAGTGCAGACCTTCGCGGGTCTGCCGGCATGGTGCGCTGCTAGACGGCAGCCACCTCACGTGTCCGCAAGAAACTCATGTCTTGGACCACCTCCTTTCCCGTGTACGACAACGGTAGGTCGGCACCCGGCTCAGGACAACACCTTTCTTCGCCGTAGGCTCTCGGCCGTGGCTCGGTGGACCGCGGTGCTGACCGACATCAGGCCGTTGCAGGTCTCGGTGGCCTACCGCCGGCTCTTCGTCGGCAACGCGGTGGGCCAGCTCGGGCAGCAGATGACCAACGTCGCGGTCGCGATCCAGGTGTACGCCCTGACCCGGTCCTCGTTCTCGGTCGGGCTGGTCGGCCTGTTCGCCCTGGTGCCGCTGGTCGCCTTCGGCCTGTACGGCGGAGCGATCGCGGACTCCCGCGACCGGCGCAGCCTGGCCCTCACCGCGTCCCTGGGGCTGTGGGGCGTCTCGCTGCTGTTCGCCCTCCAGGCCCTGCTGGGCAACCGGAGCGAGTGGCTGCTGTACGGGCTGATCTCGGTGCAGTCCTCGTTCTACGCGATCAACAACCCGGCCCGGGGGGCGATGATCCCGCGCCTGCTGGACAAGCACCTCCTGCCGGCGGCCGGCGCTCTCAACCAGGCCGCGTTCAACCTCGGGTTCACCCTCGGCCCGGTGCTGGGCGCGCTGGTGATCAGCTGGCACGGGTTCGCCGCGGCGTACCTGATCGACGTGGTCACGTTCAGCGCGGCCATCTACGGCATCTACCGGGTGCCCCCGATGCCCCCCGACGGCAACGCCCCCCGCGCCGGGCTGCGTTCGGTCGTGGACGGCCTGCGCTTCCTGCGCACCGCGCGCACCCTGCGGATGACCTTCGTGCTCGACCTCTGCGCGATGGTGCTGGCCCAGCCCCGGGCGCTCTTCCCGGCCCTGGCCTACAAGGTCTACGCCGGCGGCGCGGCCACGGTCGGTGTTCTCCAGGCCGCGCCGGCGGCCGGTGCCCTGCTCGCCTTCCTGTTCTCCGGCTGGATCTCCAAGGTCCGACTGCACGGGCTGGCGATCGCCGTGGCGGTGGTGGCCTACGGGCTGGCGGTCGGCGGGGTCGGCCTGACCAGCCTGCTCTGGGTGGGGGTGCTGTTCCTGGCCATGACCGGGATGGCGGACATGGTCAGCTCCGCCTTCCGGACCACCGTCCTCCAGGTCGCCGCCCCCGACCACCTGCGCGGGCGGCTGCAGGGCGTCTTCATCGTCGTGGTCGCCGGCGGCCCGCGGGCCGGGGACTTCCTGGCCGGGTCGGTGGCCTCGGGGGTGGGGGAGCGGCTGGCCCTGGTGCTCGGCGGCGCCGCGTGCGTGGTCGGGGTGCTGGTCGCCTGCCTCGTGCAGCGCGACTTCCTGCACTACGACCACCGCCACCCGACGCCCTAGGAAATCCTCACGCCGGACGCGACCTGCCCGATAGGACAGGTACACCCCCGACCGGAGGGAGAGGCCCGTGAGCGACCAGTTCGCGCACCTGCGCGCCAACCTCGACCAGTTCCGTGCCGTGACCCGCCACGAGACGCGGCCCGCGTGGTGCCGCTCGTGCGAGATGCACCGCTGCGACGACTCCGGGCTCTGCCCGCTCTGTCGACCGGACTGAGGACCGCTCAGGCGTCGCGGCGCAGGAACAGCAGCCAGCTGCCCACGGCGAGCGCGCCGGTCACCAGGGCCAGGACGACGAACCCGCCACCGGCCGACAGCGGGTCGCCGAACCACGCCGAGGTGTCGTCCTGGGTCATGCATCGCGGGTGCCCGCGCCGAAGGGCAGGAACCGGGAGAGCCGGGCCAGGCGCGTCGAAGCCGGGGACGAGCGAGACGACGAGCCGGATCAGCGGCTCCCCGGCCAGCGGGACCAGGAAGAGCAGCACCAGGGCCGCGGTCTGGTTGCGCACCAGGCAGGTGAACGACATCGCCAGGAGCACGAACAGCAAGGCGTAGACCACCGTCCGGCCGGCCACCGAGGCGGTGTCGGCGTTGGCCATGTCGATGCCGTACCGCCCGAGGAACAGCCGTCCGGCCAGCAGCGCGACCAGCATCACGACCACGACCACCGCCGCGCACCAGACCAGGGTGACCACGGCCTTGGCGGCCCAGACCTGGCTGCGCGAGTGCACCGAGGTCAGGGTGGCCCGGATCATCCCGTGCCGGTACTCGTGGCCCCAGGTGAAGACCCCGAGCATGGCCAGAACGTAGGCCAGCAGGTACGGCGCCCCGAGCGAGCCGAACTGGGTGAGGATCCCGCCCGGGAGCACGCTGAGGTCCTCGCCCGTGGGGGCGTCGGCCGAGCCCATCGCCGCGGCGATGCCGAAGGCGCTGAGCACCGACAGGCCGCCACCGAGCAGGACGGCGACCGCGGTCAGCCAGTACGTCGACCGGATCGTCCGGATCCGGGCCAGCTCGTAGCTCAGCGCAGCCCTCACGCGGCACCTCCGGCCCGGTACTCCTCGTCCTGGGCGGTCGCCTCGAGGAACGCCTCCTCCAGGGTGGCCACCCGGGTGGCCAGCTCGTGCAGCCGCACCCGGTGCTCGAAGGCCAGGTCGCCCACCTCGGCGGCGGTGAGCCCGGTCAGCTGCACCGTCCCCGGCTCGACCGCCTCGACCACGGCGCCGGCCGCCTCGAGGAGCCCGACCAGGTCGGCGAGGTCGGCGAGGTCGGGTGAGCCGACCACGACCGAGCTGGTCGTGCTGGCGCTGACGAAGTCCGCGACCGGTCCGGTGGAGATCAGCCGGCCCCGACCGATCACCACGAGGTGGTCGGCCATCAGGGCCATCTCGCTGAGCAGGTGGCTGGAGACGAAGACCGAGCGGCCCTCGGCGGCCAGGTGCTGCGAGCAGCCGGCGCATCCACTGGATGCCCTGGGGGTCCAGGCCGTTGGCGGGCTCGTCGAGGATCAGCGTGCTCGGGTTCCCCAGCAGGGCCGCGGCCAGACCCAGCCGTTGGCCCATGCCCAGGGAGAACGTCCTGGGCTTCTTGCCGGCCACCTCGGCCAGCCCGAGCTGGTCGAGGACCTCGTCGACCCGGCTGCGGGGGATCCGGTTGGCCGCGGCCAGCATCCGCAGGTGGTTGCGGGCGGTCCGGGTCGGGTGGAAGGGCTTGGCCTCGAGCAGCGCCCCGACGTGCCGCATCGGCTGGGTGAGCCGCTCGAAGGGCACCCCGTCGAAGGTGGTGGTGCCGAGTCCGTGGTCCAGGCCCAGCATCAGCCGCATCGTGGTGGACTTCCCGGCGCCGTTCGGCCCCAGGAACCCGGTGACGCTGCCCGGCTGCACGTCGAAGGTGACGTCGGCGACCGCGGGGCGGCCGGCGTACGTCTTGCCGAGCCCACGTGCCTCGATCACCGCCATGGGCCGATCCTGCCAGCGTCGGCCCCGGACGCGGGTGTGACCCGCGGAACCTCCCACCTGTGCCTTCGGCCATGGTGGCCCCGGCCTCGGCGGAGGAGGGTGGCAGGTGCGGGGCACCCGTCCCGACCCAGGAGGTACGACATGTTCACCGTCACCAGCATGGCCGAGCTGACCGCCGAGGAGTGCCTGGCCCTGCTCGGCACCCGGTCGGTCGGCCGGATCGCCCTCACCACACCCGCGGGCCTGCGGATCTTCCCGGTGAGCTACGTCCTCGACGACGACACCGTGGTCTTCCGCACCGTGCCGTACGGCGTCATCGCCAACAGCGCCCACGACGCGGAGGTGGCCTTCGAGGTCGACGACCTCGACCACACTCTGTCGCAGGGCTGGAGCGTGGTCCTGGCCGGTCGGTGCCGGCGGATCGAGGACGCCGCCGAGGTCCGGATGATCAGGACCGAGCACGACCCGCAGCCGTGGGCCGAGGGAGCCCGGATCCTCTACCTGCGGATCACCTGGGACGACCTCACCGGTCGGCGGATCGGTTCTTGACCTGCTCGTAGCGAGCCAGCGACTCGTCCCGCTCGACGGAGTGGTCGACGACCTGCGCCGGGTATCCCTCGACGTCGGCCGGCTCGTGCACCTGCGCGGTCGGGACGTCGGCCAGCTCGGGAACCCACCGGCGGACGTAGGTGCCGTCGGGGTCGAACTTCTTGCCCTGCAGGATCGGGTTGAAGACCCGGAAGTACGGCGCGGCGTCGGTGCCGGACCCGGCGACCCACTGCCAACCGTGCTGGTTGGAGGCCACGTCGCCGTCGGCCAGCCACTCCATGAAGTGCCGGGCGCCGTGCCGCCACCACACGTGCAGGTCCTTGACCAGGAAGGACGCGGTGATCATCCGCACCCGGTTGTGCATGTAGCCGGTCGTCCGCAGCTGGCGCATCCCGGCGTCGACGATCGGGTAGCCGGTCTCGCCGCGGCACCACCTCTCGAAGTCCTCGCCGGGCTCGTCGTAGGTCATCGCCGAGAAGGCCGGGTTGAGGTCCTCGCGCACGCTGGCCGGGTTGTGGAACAGCACGTCGGCGTAGAACTCGCGCCAGGCCAGCTCCTTGCGGTAGGTCTCCGCGGCCTTGCTGCGCCGGGGCGCGAGGTCTCCGAGCAGGGTGCGGGGGTGGATCTCGCCCCACTTGAGGTAGGTCGACATCCGGCTCGCACCGTCGCCGCCGGGGATGTTGCGGGCGTCGTCGTAGTCGTCGAGGTGGTCGTCGCGGAAGGCGGCCCAGGCCTCGTGCGCCGCCTCCTCCCCGGTCTCGGGCAGCTCCAGGCCCTCGGGCAGGTCCACCTCGGGCAGGTCGTCGCCCTTCAGGTCCGCCCAGGTCGGGTCGGTGGGGGCGTCGACCGGGGCGCGCCAGCCGTGCTCGGCCCAGGCGCGCTGGAAGGGCGTGTAGACCTTGTACGGCGCGTCGCTCTTGTCTTGATCCGCCCCGGGGCCACGGCGTACGGCGACCCGAGCCGCTCCAGGGCGACGTCGTCGCCCAGCGCCTCCTCGACCTCCTCGTCGCGCCGGGAGCCGTACGGCCCGTAGTCGGCGGCCAGGTGGACCGCGTCGGCGGAGACCTCGGCGGCCACCGCGGGCACCACCTCGCGCGGGTCGCCCTCGCGGACCACCAGGGCACCGCCCAGGGAGCGGTCCAGCGCGGTCAGCGACGCCACCAGGTAGGCCCGGCGGGCCACCCCGGCCCGGGACCACAGGTGCGGGTCCAGCACGAACAGCGGGACGACCCGGTCCGACGCGCAGGCCGCCAGGAGGGCGGGGTTGTCGCGAAGTCGCAGGTCGCGACGGAACCACATCACCGAGGAGCTCACCATCGGACCAGCCTGCCACCACCGTGGGTGAGAATGGGGGAGTGAGCGACCTCATCGACACGACCGAGATGTACCTGCGGACCATCTACGAGCTGGTCGAGGAGGACATCGTGCCGTTGCGGGCCAGGATCGCCGAGCGACTGCACCAGAGCGGCCCGACGGTCTCCCAGACCGTGGCCCGGATGGAGCGCGACGGCCTGCTCACCGTCGACGCCGACCGGCACCTCGAGCTCACCGAGGAGGGCACCGGTCTGGCCACGCGCGTGATGCGCAAGCACCGGCTGGCCGAGCGGCTGCTCACCGACGTGATCGGGCTGCCCTGGGAGCTGGTGCACGCCGAGGCCTGCCGGTGGGAGCACGTGATGTCCGAGGCGGTCGAGCGCCGGCTCCTGGAGCTGCTCGACCACCCGACCGAGTCGCCCTACGGCAACCCGATCCCGGGCCTGTCCGAGCTCGGCGCCGTCGCCGGCGAGGAGTTCATGGCCGGGGTCGAGCCGCTGTCCTCGGTGGTGCGCGCGACGGCGAGGAGACCCGGGTGCGGATCCGGCGGATCAGCGAGGAGGTCCAGAAGGACGAGCCCGTGATGACCGCGCTGCGACGGGTCGGGGCCCTGCCCGACATGGACGTGGTCGCCACCGAGAGCCGGAGGGCGTGCTCGTCGGGTCGGGCGGGGAGACCGCCGAGATCGACCTCGAGCCGGCCACGCACGTGTTCGTGCGCCGGCTGCTGGAGCCGGCTCAGCTGCCGTAGCGGACCGCGGCACGGGCGCGCGCCCTGGCCGCCTCGACCTCGCGGTCCTTGGGCGGCGCGGTCGTGACCAGGGCGTCGAGCAGCCGCCGGGTCGCCTCGGCGACCTCCTGGACCGCCCGGTCGAAGGCCGCCTCGTTGACCTGGCTCGGCCGGGTGGCGCCGCTGACCTTGCGGACGTACTGCAGGGCGGCCGCCTCGACCTCGTCCCGGGTGGCCGGCGGCTGCGAAGTTGTGGAGCGGGCGGATGTTGCGGCACATGGCACCCACGGTAGGCCGGAGGGCAGGGCTCCGCGCACCTAGTGCTCGCCATGACCGACGACCGGACTCTCGACGTGGTGCTGCTCGGGGCCACCGGCTTCACCGGCGGGCTGACCGCGGAGTACCTCGCCGGGCACGCCCCCTCCGGCTGCCGCTGGGCGCTGGCCGGACGCAGCCAGGACCAGGCTCGAGGCCGTCCGCGCCCGCCTGGTGGAGATCGACCCCGGCGCGGCGCGACCTGCCGCTGCTCGACCGCCGACGTCCACCGACGCCGCCGTCGCTCCGTGCCCTGGCCGGCCCGACCCGGGTGCTGGCGACGACGGTCGGGCCCTACCTCGAGCACGGCGAGCCGCTGGTCGCGGCCTGCGCCGCGGCCGGCACCGACTACGCTCGACCTGACCGGCGAGCCCGAGTTCGTCGACCGGATGTACGCTCGCCCACCACGACGAGGCGGTCCGCGACCGGGCGCCCGGCTGGTGCACTGCTGCGGCTTCGACTCGATCCCGCACGACCTCGGGGTGCTCGTTCACGGTCAAGCGGCTGCCGGTCGACGTCCCGCTCACGCGTGCGCGGCGTCGTCCGGGCGGCGGGGTCTTCTCCGGCGGCACCTTCGCCTCGGCGCTGGAGCAGTTCGCGCGGTGGAGGCAGATGCGCGGCGCGGCCGGGCGAGCGCCGTGCCGTCGAGCCCCGGCCGGAAGGTCGACGGGCCCGCGGTCGTGGCGGGAAGCCCGCGCCGCGACCCGGTGCTCGGCTACTGGCTGCTGCCGCTCCCGACCATCGACCCGATCGTGGTCAAGCGGTCGGCGGCCGCGCGCGGCCGACTACGGCCCGGACTTCAGCTACGAGCACTACGCCGGCTTCACCCACCTGCCGGTCGCCGGTGGCGTCGGCGGCGGGCCTGGTCGGACTGGTCGACCGCGGCGCAGGTCGGGCCGCTCCGGTCGCTGCTGCTGTAGCGCCGGGTGCCGGCGGGCGAGGGCCCGAGCGAGCGCCGGCGGGCCCGGTCCTGGTTCACCGTGGACCTGGTCGGCGAGGGCGGCGGCGCAGCAGGTCACCACCCGGGTCAGCGGCGGCGACCCCGGCTACGGCGAGACCGCGATGATGCTGGCCGAGTCCGCGCTGTGCCTGGCCTTCGACGACAACCCGCCGTCGGCAGGGCAGGTGACCACTGCGCAGGCGATGGGCGAGACCCTGCTGGACCGGATCACCGGATCCGGCATTTCGGTCACTCTGGTCGATCCCGGCCATTAGGCTCGACGACGTCGTCGACGGGTTGGGAGGTCCGTGTGCGCACGAATCCTCAGGCTCGTCGCGGAGTCGGTCGCCCTGGTGTCCGCCGCCGCGGCCGCGCTGGCCCTCGGTCCGGCGGGAGCCTCCGTCGCCGACGAGGGCACCACGGTCGTCCCGGTGGCGCTCACCCGGATGACCGTCGAGCGGTCGGTGACCCTGGTGCAGCAGACCGAGCGTCAGGTGACGCTCCGGGCGCTGCGCGGGGCGCGGGCCCGGCTGAGCGCCACCGGCACCGACCTGGTCGCGATCAGTGAGATCGGCAGCTTCGACGTCCCCGAGGCCGCGCTGCGCGCCTACAAGAACGCGGCCGCCACGATGGCGCTGACCCACCCCTCGTGCCAGGTCCCGTGGACCCTGCTGGCGGGCATCGGCCGGGTCGAGTCCGACCACGGCCGGTACGGCGGCTCGGTCCTGGGCAGCGACGGCGTGCCGCGCCCGGCGATCCGGGGCATCGCCCTGAACGGGGTCGGCCCGGTGGCTGCCATCCCGGACAGCGACGACGGGCGCTTCGACGGCGACACGGTCTGGGACCGCGCGGTCGGGCCGATGCAGTTCATCCCGACCACGTGGCGCACCGCCGGCCGGGACGGCGACGGCGACGGCGTGGCCTCGCCCAACGACATCGACGACGCGGCCCTCGCGGCGGCGGACTACCTGTGCCCCGCCAGCGGCAGCATCTTGCCCGAGGCGTCGATGGCCGCGGCGATCCTGTCCTACAACCACTCCGACTACTACGTCGCCCTGGTGATGGCCTTCGAGAAGGGCTACCGGACCGGCACCTTCTCCATCCCCTCGCCGCCGCCGCCCCCGGGCGACCCGACCGGGCTGCCCCCGGTCGACGAGGCCGGGGCGACGCACGGCACCCCGGCGCACCCCGGGCACGGTCCGGGGCACCCGGCCGCCGGCACCGGTGGTCACGGCGGTCACGGCGGTCACGGCGCGGGTCACGGTGGTGGCGACACGACTCCCGGTGGCTCCGGCGGCGGCTCGGGCAGCGGCTCGGGTGGCTCCGGTGGCTCCGGTGGCAGCGGCCACGGCGGCGGCTCGGGTGGTGGTCATGGTGGTGGCGGCAACCCGCCTCCTCCGCCCCCGCCTCCTCCGCCGCCCCCGCCGCCTCCTCCGCCACCACCCCCTCCGCCACCGCCGACGATCAGCGCGCGCAGCGGCACGCTCACGGCCTGTGGCGACGGCTGGTGCCTGGACGGCACCCGGCTCGACCTCGGTACGTCCGACAAGCTGGGCCAGCAGGCGAGCCTCGACTACGACGGCGACGGTGCGGTGGAGACCAACCGCGAGGAGCTGACCGGTCTGGAGGGGCGCACCGTGCACCTCACGGCCCAGGACGGCACGACGCCGCTGCTGGTCGTCACCCTCGAGGGCTCGCCCTACTGACCCGGTCTCGGTGCGTCCTCGAAGAGGCCGGCGCCGACCCACGAGCCCTCGGCTGCGCCGGGCGGCACGGCGAAGAGCCCCGACCCGGTGTGCTGGAGGTACTCCCTCAGCCGGTCCTCGCGGGACAGCCGTGCCTGCATCGGGACGTAGTGACGGTCCGGGTCACGCACGAAGGCGATGAAGAACAGTCCGGCGTCGAGCCGTCCCAGGGCGTCGATCCCGTCGGTGTAGTTGTAGCCGCGCCGCAGCATCTGCACGCCGCCGTTGGTGTCGGGGTGGGCCAGGCGGACGTGGGAGTCGAGCGGGACGAGCGGTCCGTCGCTGCCCTCGAGGTCGAGGTCCACCTCCGCGTGCTCGGAGCCCCCGGACAGGGGAGCACCCTCGACGCGGTCACGGCCGACGGAGGCCTCCTGCTCGCGCAGGCTGCTCCGGTCCCAGGTCTCCAGGTGCATCGCGATCCGGCGGGCGACCAGGTAGGACCCGCCGGTCAGCCAGCCGTCCTGCTCGTCCTGGTCGCCCACCCAGACGAACCGCTCGAGGTCGCCGCGCCTGCTCGGCCTTGAGGTTCGCCGTCCCGTCCTTGAAGCCGAACAGGTTGCGCGGCGTGCTCTGGGCCGTCGTGGTCGACGAGGTCCGGCCGAAGCCGAGCTGGGTCCAGCGCAGGGACACGGTGCCGAAGCCGATCCGGGCGAGGTTGCGGATCGCGTGCACCGCCACCTGGGGGTCGTCGGCACAGGCCTGCACGCACAGGTCCCCGTCGCTGCGCTCCTCGTCCAGGTTGTCGGCCGGGAAGTGCGGGAGCCGGCGCAGCGCCCGGGGGCGGCGCTCGCGCAGGCCGAAGCGGTCCTCCCCGTCCTTCTCGAACAGCGTCGGGCCGAACCCGAAGGTCAGGGTCAGCCCGGACGCGGCGGAGCCGAGCGCCTCACCGGTGTCGGCCGGAGGACTGTCGTAGGACCGGGCCGGCTCGTCGCTGCCCACCGGGAGCCCGGCGGTCATCGCGGCCGCGGCGGCGCTCCACGCCCTCAGCAGGGCGACCAGCTCGGCGCGCGACCCGGTCACGTCGAAGGAGGCGAAGTGCAGCCGGTCCTGGGCGGGGGTGACGATGCCGGCCTGGTGGGGGCCGTGGAAGGCCACGGTGTGCTCCGCGCCACCGGTGCCGCCCAGGTCGGGGGCCGACGGCGTCGCGGCGGTCGCCCGGGCCAGGCCGAACCCGCCGGCGCCGGCTCCGACGGCCGCCGTGCCCGCCCCGAGCAGGGTGCGCCGCGACAGGTGCCGGGGACCTCGGGGACTCACAGCGTGATCGCGCCGGTCATCGCCGACAGCGGCTCGGACAGTGCGTTGACGGCGTCGGAGAGCTGCTTGCGCTCGCCGTCGCCCACGGTGTCGTAGGAGACGAACCCCCGCGCGCCGACCCGGTGGCCGTCCAGGAGCTCCTGGAGGGAGTCGAACCGGCTGGAGATGGTCCGGGCCAGGGCCGGGTCCTTGACCTCCAGCAGCGGCAGCAGGCCCTCGAAGGCCACCCGCGCACCGTCGACGTTGGCCTGGAAGTCGTAGAGGTCGGTGTGCGACCAGATGTCCTCCTCGCCGGTGATCTTCCCGGTGGCGACCTCGTCGAGCAGCCCCTTGGACCCGTTGCCGATCTCGGCGACGGTGTAGTCGAGCTCCTCAACGCGCTCGTGGAGGGTGTCGATGTTCGCGGCCAGGTCCTCGCCGTAGGTGGCGCGCTCGGCGTCGGTCAGCGCGGTGTAACCGCGGGCCGGAGGCCACAGGTCCTTCTCGATCCGGTGCCAGCCGGTCCACCGCTCGCCGGGGGACAGGTCGGCCTCGCGCAGGTCGATCAGCGGGTCGAGGTCGCCGAAGGACTCAGCCACCGTCTCGATCCGCTCCCAGTGCACCCGGGCCAGCGGGTAGAGCCGCCGGGCCTCGACGTCCTCGCCCGCCTGGTACGCGCTCACGAAGCGGGCGGTGGCGTCCACCAGCTGCGAGGCCTGGTCCTCGACGTACGCCGCGTACTGGGAGGTGGCCTGGTCGATCGCGGCCTGGTCGACCCCGTCGATGCCGACGTCCGCGCCGGAGTCGGTGACGGTGAAGTCGCCGCGCAGTCCCTCGCCGGTCATCCCGGGACGGCACGAGGTGACGTAGCTGCCGGGCGCGGCGGTGAGGACCAGGTCGCGGGTCAGTCCCGGTCCCACGTTCTCGACCTCGCCGATGATCCGCAGGCCGTCCTCGGCGTACAGGTAGAACTCGGTGACCTGGCTCCCGGTGTTCTCGACGCTGAACACCACGTGCCCGGAGCCGACCTCGGTGGTCGAGACCTCGCAGGCGTCGTCGGTGGAGGACACGGCGACGGCACCTGCGCCGCTGGCGTTCGACGCGGTCGAGGTGTCGTTGGCCTCGGTGAGGCCGCAGGAGGTGAGGGCGAGCGCGGCGATCGCGCCGGCGGCGAGGGTGGAGCGCATGGAGGAACGAGCCTTCCGGGGGAGAGGGGATCAGCGGGCCGGGGTGGCGGGCTGCGGTGCGGGGGCGGGGCGCGACCCGGTGCGGACCTTGAGCAGGAAGACGGTCAGCGTGGGCAGCACGTACGCGAGCCAGGCCCCGGCCTCGAGCCAGGTGGTGGCGGGGGAGAAGTTCAACGTCCCCTTGAGCAGGGTCCCGAGCACCGAGGTCGGGGGGATCTGTGCGCTGACGTCGAAGGCCAGGGCGTTCAGGCCCGGGAGGACCCCGGCCTCCTGGAGGTCGTGGACGCCGTAGGCGAGCACGCCGCCGGCGACGACGATGAGGATGGCCCCGGTCCAGGTGAAGAAGGTGCCGAGGTTGATCTTGAGGACGCCGCGGTAGAACAGGTAGCCCATCGCGACGGCGGTCACCAGGCCCAGGAGCGCACCGAGCAGCGGGGTGGCGGTCGACCCCGCGGTCCCTGCCGCCGCCTGCGTGGCGGCCCACAGGAACAGGGCGGTCTCGAGGCCCTCGCGGCCCACGGCGAGCAGGGCGATCAGGGCCAGCCCGGCGCGGCCCGCGTCCGCGGCGTCGTCGACCTTGCCGCGCAGCTCCCCGGAGAGTCCCCGGGCGTTGCCGGCCATCCAGAACACCATCCAGGTCACGAACCCGACCGCGACGATCGACAGGGTGCCGCCGATCAGCTCCTGGGCCTCGAAGGTCAGACGGCGGGGCCCGAAGGTCAGCAGCGCCCCGAAGGCCAGCGACAGGGCGACCGCGGCCGCGACCCCGGCCCAGAGCCGGGGCAGCAGGTGCCGCCGGTCGCTGCGGACCAGGTAGGCGACCAGGATGACGACGATCAGGGAGGCCTCGAGGCCCTCACGCAGCCCGATCAGGTAGTTCGCGAGCACAGGACCTCCGCTTTAGGTAAGGCTTACCTAAGTAGGTTACCGCGACGGCGTGGGGGTTCCGCAAGTCCTGATGGGGTGGTGCGGGTCACTCCCCCCGGGCAGGGGCGTGCCTACTCGCAGGCTGTGAGCACCTCGACCAGGCACCAGTCGATGCCCGGGCCGCCGTCGCCGGCGTCCGTGCCCGGGCCGCCGTCCAGGGAGTCGTCCCCGGCGCTGCCACTGAGGTCGTCGTTCCCGCCACCGCCGGACAGCGAGTCGTTGCCCGCGCCGCCGTCGAGGGTGTTCGGGCCGTCGTCGCCCACGAGGGTGTCGTCGTGGCTGGAGCCGAGCACGTCTTCGATGTTGACCAGGGTGTCGTTGCCCTCCCCGGTCGCGGTGCCGGCGACGAGGTCGACGGTGACCGCGCCGAGGGCCGAGGCGAAGGTGACCAGGTCGCTCTTGTCGGGGTAGCCGTGCGGAGGGGAGTAGCGGAACCCGACGTCGTAGCCGTCGATGAGGTCGTCTCCCGGACCCCCGGAGAGCTGGTCCGGCGTGTCGTCCCGGTTCAGGCCGCCGCGGAGCACGTCGTCCCCGCCTTCGCCGAGCAGGATGTCGGCTCCGTCGAGCCCGCGCAGGGTGTTGGGTCCGTCGTCGCCGATCAGCACATCGGCCTTGTTGGAACCGGTGATGTTCTCCACGCCCTCGAGCCGGTCGATGCCGATGTACGGCCCTGTCGCGATGCCGGTGGTCAGGTTCACGGTGTTCCCGCCGTTCAACATCTCCAAGGCCGCGAAGATGCCGGTGTCGGTGCCGGTCCCACCGATCATCCGGTCCCTGCCGCGACCGGCGTAGAAGGTGTCGTCCCCGCCGCGACCGTCCATCACGTCGTTGCCCCCCTCGGCCATGAAGGTCTCGTCGGCCGACGACCCGAGCAGCACGTCCGCGTTGTCGCTTTCCGTCCGCACCGTCTCGAAGGACGCGACCGTGTCGTTGCCTTGCCCCGTGCTGGTCCCGGCAAACAGGTCGACGTGAATGCCGGTGGTGGTGTACTCGCTCCTCGTGCCGAGAACCTCGAGAGTGTCCTTACCTTCACCGCCGTCGAGCTGGTCGTCGAATCCTTCCGGGTGCTGAGCGTTACTTTCCGGGTCACCCATCATGGTGTCGTCGCCACCCTGACCCAGCAGCAGGTCGAGACCGTCGCCGCCAGACATGACGTCGGGGCCGCTCCCGCCCATGATCTGGTCGTCGCCGTCCCCGCCCCCGAGATAGTCGGATACTCTTCGGGGCCGCTCCCGCCCCTGATCCGGTCGTCACCGTCGTCGCCACCTATGCTGTCGACTCCAGACGCGCCCACAAGGCGGTCGGCACCGGCGCCGCCCTCGAGGTGGTCGTCACCGGCGCCGCCGAAGATCCGGTCGGCGCCCTTGTTGCCGAGGACCGTGTCGTCCCCGCGTCCGGCGCAGATCAGGTCGTCACCCCCGCGCCCCTTGATCGTGTCCGCCCCGCCGAGGCCGACGATCACGTCGCGGTGTCTCGTGCCGCGCAGGTGGTCCGCCCCGGCGGTGCCGACGATCGTGGCCCGGTGCCCGCGGCAGGTCGGGGGTGCGGCCTGGGCCGTGGGGGCGAGGACGGTGAGACCGAGCGCGAGGCCCGTCGTGGTCGCGGCGAGCAACGCGAGACCCGAGAAAGATCGCATGCCCGACCGTGGCACGGCGGCGGTCGCACGTCCATAGCCCTGTGTGGGGGGTCAGGCGGCCGGGGCGGTCGGCGTCACTCGCAGGCGATCGGCACCTCGACGACGCACGAGTCCGTGCCCGGCCCACCGTCCCCGACGTCGGTGCCGGGACCCCCGTCCACCGTGTCGTCGCCGGCCCCGAGGTCGATGACGTCGTCCCCGGCGCCGCCGAACACCGAGTTCGGCCCGTCGTCGCCGCGCAGGTCGTCGCTGTAGATCGTCCCGACCAGGTCCTCGATGTTGACCAGGATGTCGTTGCCGAGGCCCTCCGCGGTGCCGGCCCGCAGGTCGACCATCACGCGGTGGCTGCCGGTGGAGTAGTCCGCGGTGTCGGTGCCGGGACCCCCGGAGAGGAAGTCGCGCTTCCGGTCCGGGCCGCCGAGCAGGACGTCGTCGCCGCCGGCGCCCGAGATCTCGTCGACCCGCGGTCCGCCGTCGAGCCGGTTGTCCGCGCCGTCGCCGGTGATCTTGTCGTCGAAGGGCGTCCCGACCACGTTCTCGATGCCGGTGACGGTGTCGGTGGACAGCTCCACCGCCGTACCGGCCGCGAGGTCGATGGTCAGCGGTGCGCGGGCGTTGGAGAACTCCATCGTGTCGACCCCGGGCCCGCCGTCGTGGGCGTCGTCCCCGGCCGAGCCCCAGATCTCGTCGTCGCCTCCCTCCCCGAAGGTCAGGTCGGCCCCGGTGGTCGGGCGCAGCACGTCGTTGTCGGCACCGCCCCGCAGCACGTCGTCACCGCGGGAGCCGATCAGCTCGTCGTCCCCGGCCAGACCGCCCACGGTGTCGTCGCCGAGCCCGCCGATCAGCCGGTTGGGGCCGGCGTCCCCGGTGAGCACGTCGTCGAAGAGGGAGCCGGTCAGGTCCTCCACGCCGGTCACGGTGTCGCTGCCCTGGCCGGTCGCGGTGCCTGCGGCCAGGCTGGCGGTGATCCCGTTGGCGGCGATGGTGAACTCCAGCAGGTCCGTGCCGGGCCCTCCGTCGAAGGAGTCGTTGCCGGAGCTGCCCTCCAGCTCGTCGTCGCCGCCACCGCCGGACACGGAGTCGTCGCCCGCACCACCGTTGAGCTCGTTGGGACTGTCGTTGCCCACCAGGGTGTCGTCGTGGCTGGACCCGACCACGTCCTCGACCCGGACCAGGGTGTCGTTGCCCTCGCCGGTCGCGGTGCCGGCAGCCAGGTCGACGACGACCGCGGTGTTGGACGAGGCGAAGTTGACCTGGTCACGTGTGTCGTACCGGGGGTCGAAGCCCGGCCCGACGTCGTACCCGTCGATGAGGTCGTCGCCCGGGCCGCCGGACAGCTGGTCCACCTGGTCGGGCTTCTGCGGGTTGCCACCCCCGCGCAGGACGTCGTTCCCGCCCGCGCCGCGCAAGGTGTCCTCGCCGTCGAGGCCGCGCAGCGTGTTGGGCCCGTCGTCGCCACTCAGCACGTCGTCGCCGTACGAGCCGGTGACGTCCTCGACCCCTTCCAGGGTGTCGCTGCCGGTGTTCTCGGACTGCGCGATGCCGCTGCGCAGGTTGACCGTGGCGCCTCCGTAGGAGTCCCGGAAGTCGGCGGTGTCCGTGCCCGGCCCGCCGCGCATCCGGTCGTTGCCGGAGGCGGCCCGGAAGGTGTCGTTCCCGCCACGCCCGGACTCCAGGTCGTTGCCGCCCGCCGAGAAGAAGGTGTTGTCCGCGGACGAGCCGAGCAGCACGTCGTCGTGGTCGCTGTAGGCGTTCACAGACTCGACCGACGCCAAGGTGTCGTGTCCCTGCCCGGAGCTGGTGCCGGCCCCGAGGTCCACGCGCAGGCCCGTGGCCCCGCGGCGTCCCCGGGCGAGCTCGACGGTGTCGTTGCCCTCACCGCCGTCGATCCGGTCGTCGAACCGGGGCAGCACGGCGCGGCCGTAGAGCTTGTCCCCGATCAGCTCGTCGTCGCCGGCCTGGCCCAGGAGCTTGTCCTTGCCCAGGGAGCCCTCGAGGGAGTCGTCCCCGGCCCCGCCCTCGAGCCGGTCGCCGCCCTCGGAGCCGGTCATCCGGTCGTTGCCGGCCTGGCCGAGCATGCGGTCGGCGGAGGTGTTCCCGTCCATGTAGTCGTTGCCCGCGCCACCGATCAGCAGATCCCGGCCGCGACCCCCGTAGACGGTGTCGTTGCCCAGGCCCCCGGTGGCCACGTCGTTGCCGTCCATCGCGTCGATCCGGTCCCCGCCCTGGCCGCCGTCGATGCGGTCGCCTCCGTCGTCGCCGAGGATGTAGTCGCGGCCGGCCCCGCCGAAGATCCGGTCCGGGCCGTCGTTGCCGCGCAGGGAGTCCGCACCCTTGCCGCCGTCGATCCGGTCGGCGCCCTTGTTGCCCCGGACCTCGTCGGTCCCGCCCCCGGCGCAGATCAGGTCGTCGCCCCCGCGCCCCTCGATCTCGTCCGCCCCGCCGAGGCCGACGATCACGTCGCGTCCTGCGGTGCCGTGCAGGTCGTCGGCCTCGGCCGTGCCCACGATGGTGGCCCGGACCCCGAAGCAGGTCGGTGGTGCGGCCTGGGCCGCGGGGGCGACGACGGTGAGCCCGACCGCGAGCCCGGTCGTGGTGGCGGTCAGCAGGGCAAGACCCGAGAGAATGCGCATGAAATCGACCGTGGCACGACCGGCCGGACGCGTCCAGGGCCCATCTGGGGGGTTCAGCCCGCGACGGGCCATCCCCCCGCGGCTCCAGGGACCCGACCTGGACCGAGGTGCTGGGTCGTGGGGTCGAGCGCGCGGGCACGGGCCCGAGCCGCGATTCCCGCGTCGGAGCAGAAGCCGGTGCCGCTGGCCTTCAGGCACAGCAGTCCCAGGAGGTCGTCGTCGGCACCCACCACCGCGAGGCGGCGTACGCCGGCCGACCTCATGTCGGCGTGGGTGCGGGCAAGATCGGCGTCGGCCCGGACGGTGCGTCCGGCGAGCCGGGACACCGTCAGCGCGCACCGCGTCCCATCGCCCGCGTCCACGAGGTCCTCCCGGGTCAGCGTCCCGACCAAACGCCCGTCCGCCACGAGCAGGAGCAGGTGACGCTGCGGGTCGGTCAGGGCCGCTCTCGCGTCGTCGACCGTGAGGTCAGGCCCGTGGGTGAGCGGCCTCACCACCATGGCGGCAGCGATCGTCCCGAGCACCCTCATGCCCCCGATCCTGCCCGCCTCGGGCGCGCGTACACGGGTCCGCGCCGGTTTGCCGATGGTGCCCCAGGCAGGAGTCGAACCTGCGACCTTTCGCTTAGGAGGCGGCTGCTCTATCCACTGAGCTACTGGGGCCGGCGGACATCTTGTCACGCAACCCCGTCCCGAGGGACGCCGATCCCGGGACGATGGTCCTGCACAGTCGGGCCTCGCAGTCAAGCATCGGGGCCTGGCGATTTCCCGAACTGACGCACGGGTTGGCATCATGGGTCAGGATTGGCGCGGATCCCTCTCCTCGTGGACGGTCCGGCAGCACCCTCTCGGCACCTCCTCGACATTCCCCGACCGGCAGGACGCGCATGGGCTACCACGGCAAGTACCGCTCGGCCGGGTCCAGGCGTCCCGTCCTCAAGGCGGTGGCGATGTCCACCGCGCTGGTGCTGCTCGTGCTCGGAGGGACCCTGTTCCTCACCTACCGTCACCTCGAGGGCAACATCACCGTCTCGCGCGGCTTCGAGCAGATCGTCGCCCCCCGCCCGGTCGAGACCGTGGTGGAGGGGCCGAAGAAGCCGCTCAACGTGCTGATCCTCGGCTCGGACACGCGAGCCGGACAGACCGAGGTGCTCGGGGACACCCCGGGGCTCTCGGACACCACGATCCTGCTGCACCTCTCCGCCGACCGCCAGCGCGCGTACGGCGTGAGCATCCCGCGGGACCTGATGGTGCCGCGGCCGGAGTGCATGAACCGCACCGGCAAGGGCACCGTGGCCGCGGCGAGCGTCGCCCAGTGGAACGAGGCCTACGCTCTCGGCGGCGAGGGCTGCACCATCTCCCAGTTCGAGGCGATGACCAAGCTGCGCGTCGACCACTTCGTCGTCGTCGACTTCAACGGCTTTAAGGCCATGGTCGACGCCCTGGGCGGAGTTCCGGTCTGCGTGCCCCAGGAGGTCAACGACCCGATCGGGCGGATCTACCTCCCGGCCGGCAGCTACGAGGTCACCGGGAACCAGGCCCTCAACTACGTCCGGGTCCGTCACTCGATCGGCACGATCGACACCGGGGACATCGGCCGGATGAAGCGCCAGCAGGCCTTCCTGGCCTCGATGGTCAACAAGGCCGCTTCCGCGGGCACCCTGCTGAACCCGGTCCGTCTGGTCAAGTTCCTCAACGCCGGCACCGAGTCGCTGACCACCGACCCGGGGCTGAGCAAGCTCAAGGACCTGGTGAGCCTCGGCGAGGAGGTGCAGGGGATCGGCCTGGGCCAGGTCCAGTTCTTCACGGTCCCGTTCACCTCCTACGCCCCGGACCCCAACCGTCTTGCGCTCGACCCCTCCGCACGGCGGCTGTGGCGCCAGCTCCGCGCCGACCGGCCGTTGAGCCGGGTGTTCACCAGTGGGGCGGCCAAGGCCTCCCAGGGGGAACCGGGGACCGGGGAGGGCAAGAAGAAGAACAAGAGCCAGACCGGCACCGCGAACCCCACGCAGAGCGCCGAGGCGGCCGTGAACGGGCTGTGCGCCTGATCCCGGTGTTGCCCGGAGGAGCCGGCGGGCCGGAAGGTCAGCTCGGGACGCCGAGGCGCCCGGCCTCGGAGGCGAAGCCGTCGGCGTAGCCGCTGACGACGCGCACGGCCTCGTCGAGGATCAACGGGTCGCCGCTCACGTCGTCCTCGAAGGCGAGCTGGAAGAGCCGGTCGCCCATCTCTACGGCGATCTGCGCGTGGTACGGGTCGGCGGAGCCGTCGAGCAGGCCCAGACCGTCGGCGAGCCGGAACAGGTCGCCGCCCACCTGGCGGTGGTACTCCCGGCAGTAGTCGCGGATCGTCTGGTTGGTCCGACCGCGCAGCCAGATCATGATGAAGGCGGGCCGTGCGGCGTAGCCCTCGGCGAAGACGCGCATGGTGGTGGCGACCACGGACTCGACGCTGACCGTCTCCAGGGCCGCCAGCTGGGCGGCCACCTGCTCGTTCAGCTGCTCGATGTCGCGCTCCACCAGGGCCAGCAGGATGTCGTCCTTGTCGGCGAAGTACTGGTAGAGGGAGGCGACCGGCACCTTGGCGGCCTCGGCGATCCCGCGCGTGCTGAGGGCGTCCACGCCGTCGGTCAGCACCTGCGAGGTCGCGGTGTCCAGGATCCGCTCGACGCGCTCACGACTGCGTGACTGCTGAGGGACCCGGCGGTATCGGGGGCTACGCTCCGGGCGTTCGTCTTGCACATGGGTTTTCTACCCAATGATCATCAGAGTTAAGCCTGGTCGGGCTCGCTGGGTGCCAGGGCGCGGTCGAACGCGTCCGCGGCTGCGCGCCACGGAACGGTCGGACCACCGGGGTCGCCGAGGTCGAGCAGGTGGGGGGTCAGGTCGTGGGAGAAGTTCACGCTGGCCTCGCGGGGCAGGAGCGAGGGCAGGTTGTCGATGGCGATCACGTCCAGCGCCGTCGCCTCGGTCCCGCCGTCGTGCAGGCGGCGCACCGGCTCGCTCCAGCTGGTGATCTCGGTGTTCACCGGCAGCATGTTGGTCGGTCCGGTGACGTCGCAGGTGACGTCGGCCAGGACCCGGAGGCGGCGCTCGTGGACCAGGTCGGCGTCGTCCACGAAGGCCGGGGTGGGGACCAGGGTCACCACGCAGTTGACCAGCAGGTCGTGGCCGAGCAGGGCCTGCTTGTGCAGGTCCCGGGTCTCGCGACGGTCCCAGCGGGTGATCGGCAGCCCGGCCAGAGCCAGGGCCTTCTGCGCTCCGCGGCCGGAACGGCCACGGGCCCCGGTGACCAGGGCCAGCGCCTCGTCGACCCCGGCGGCCCCGGCATCCGCGAGCAGGGCGTCCAGCTCGTCCTTCTCCATCGGGCGCAGAGGGGCCCGCAGCCGGTCCGCCAGGTGCAGCACGCCAAGGGCGGCCCCGACGTATCCGGCCCAGTAGCCGAAGGCGACGACCCGCCG
Organism: uncultured Actinomycetota bacterium; assembly: GCA_963843825.1. Taxonomy (GTDB): domain Bacteria; phylum Actinomycetota; class Actinomycetes; order Propionibacteriales; family Nocardioidaceae; genus Marmoricola_A. The sequence goes on along the minus strand of CAWJLZ010000013.1, from coordinate 18,254 downwards.
GCCGTCGGTGTCGGTGAGGTACTCCACGTCGGACAGCCGCCCGCCGCCCCGTCGGAACCGGTCCAGGGTCTCCACCGCGTCGCCCTGCCCCTTGAAGGCGTGGGCGAAGAACACGTGGTGGTGACGCAGGGCGGCCGGCTCCGGCGGAAGCTCCTTGATGCCGACGACGACCACGTCGTCAGGGGCCTCGACCCACGACCCACCGGGCGCGGTGCTCGCCCCTGCGGCCTCGTAGTCCGCCAGGGCGAACACCCGTTGCGGTGACTCCTCGACGGTGACCCGGACGCCGGCCCCGACCAGCCGACGGACGTCGTCGGGGACGACCGGCGCCCGGCGCTCGGTGCTCCGGGCCTCGTGACGGATCCACAGGTGCGTCTGCATGCGTCACATCGTCGCAGGCTGAGCTGTCGGTCCTGCGCTCAGGTGATCTTGTGGCCCTTGCCGATCGCGGTGACCCCGCCCTCGCTGACCGTGAACCCGCGCCGACGGTCCTCCTCGGGGTCGATCCCGATCAGGCACCCGTCGGGGATCACGACGTTCTTGTCGATGATCGCGTTGCGGATCACGGCGCCCTTGCCGATGGTGACGCTGTCCAGGATCACCGAGTTCTGCACCGTCGCGCTGTCCGAGACGTAGCTGTGCACCCCGATGACGGTGCTGTCCACGGTGGCGCCGGAGACGATCGAGCCGGCGCAGACGATGGAGTCGCGCACCGAGGCGCCGGCGACGAACTTGGCGCCGGGCAGCTGGTGGTGGTAGCTGAAGATCGGCCACTGGTCGTTGTACAGGTTGAAGACCGGGAGCGCCGAGACCAGGTCCAGGTGCGCCTCGTGGTAGCTGTCCAGGGTTCCCACGTCGCGCCAGTAGTCCCGGTCGCGGTCGGTGGTGCCGGGCACGTTGTTGCGCTTGAAGTCGTAGACCGCGGCGCGGCCCTCGGCGACGAGCATCGGGATGATGTCCCCACCCATGTCGTGGCGCGAGGTCTGGTCCGCGGCGTCGCGCTCGAGGGCGTCGACCAGCACGTCGGCGGAGAAGACGTAGTTGCCCATCGAGGCGAAGGACTCGTCGGGGGAGTCGATGAGACCGGGCGGGTCAGCGGGCTTCTCGAGGAACTCGTCGATGCCCACGCCGTCGTCGCTGGTCTTGATGACGCCGAACTGCCAGGCCTCCTTGCGGGGCACCCGGATGCCGGCCACGGTCACGCCCGCACCGGACTCGATGTGGGCCTGCACCATCTGGGAGGCGTCCATCCGGTACACGTGGTCGGCGCCGAAGACGACGATGTACTCCGGGCGCTCGTCGATGATCAGGTTCATCGACTGGTAGATGGCGTCGGCGCTGCCCATGTACCACCGCGGGCCGCGACGCTGCTGCGCCGGGACGGGGGCGACGTACGCGCCGAGCATCGAGGACAGCCGCCAGCTCTGGGAGATGTGGCGGTCCAGCGAGTGCGACTTGTACTGCGTCAGCACCGCGATCTTGGTGAACCCGGCGTTGACCAGGTTGGACAGGGCGAAATCGATCAGACGGTAGGAACCGCCGAACGGAACCGCTGGTTTGGCGCGGTCGACGGTCAACGGCATCAGCCGCTTCCCCTCGCCGCCTGCCATCACGATGCTCAGGACCCTCGACATGGCGACGACCCTAGCCCTTGTGACTAGATTCGTCTCCATGCGAGCAGCGATCCTCACCCGTGAGTACCCACCGGACGTCTACGGCGGCGCCGGCGTCCATGTCGATTTCCTCGTGCGCGAGCTGGCCAGCTCATCGAGGTCGACGTCCAGTGCATGGGGGAGCCCCGGGACGGGGCCACCGCGCACAGTGAGCACGACCCGCGGACCGCGGGCGCCAACTCCGTCCTGTCGGTCCTGTCCACCGACCTCTCGATGGTGGCCGCCCTCGACCGGGCGCTGGCGACGGAGCCGGCGTCGACGTCGTCCACTCCCACACCTGGTACGCCAACATGGCCGGCCACCTGGCCAAGCTGCTGCTCGGCGTCCCGCACGTCGTGAGCGCGCACTCCCTCGAGCCGCACCGGCCCTGGAAGGCCGAGCAGCTCGGCGGTGGCTACGCGCTGTCGTCGTGGGTGGAGCGCACCGCTTTCGAGGCGGCCGACGCGGTCATCGCGGTGAGCAAGGGGATGGCCGCGGACGTCGTCGCGTCCTACCCCGCGGTCGACCCGGCCAAGGTGCACGTGATCTACAACGGCATCGACGCCGACTTCTACTCACCCGACCAGGGCACCGACGTCCTGGAGCGGATCGGGGTGGACCTCGCCCGCCCCTACGTGACCTTCGTCGGACGGATCACCCGGCAGAAGGGGGTCCCGCACCTGCTCCGGGCCGGACTGGACCTGGACCCCTCCATCCAGCTGGTGCTGCTCGCCGGAGCCGCGGACACCCCTGAGCTCAAGGCCGAGACGGACACCGCGATCGCGGAGCTGCGGGCGGCCAGGGACGGGGTCTTCGTGATCTCCGAGATGCTGCCCCGCGCCGACGTGGTGCAGGTCCTCACCCACGCCGCCGTGTTCTGCTGCCCGTCGGTCTACGAACCGCTTGGAATTGTCAACCTGGAGGCAATGGCCTGCGAGACCGCCGTGGTCGCCAGCCGGGTCGGCGGCATCCCCGAGGTGGTGGCCGAGGGGGACACCGGGCTGCTGGTGGACCTGACCCCGAGGACCCCGCGGACTTCGAGCGCCGCTTCGCCGCCGCGGTCAACGAGGTGGCGATGGACCCCGACCGGGCTCGGGCGATGGGTCTGGCCGGTCGCGCCCGTGCGGTCGAGGAGTTCGGCTGGGACGCCGTCGCCGCGCAGACGGCCGATCTCTACCGCAGCCTGGTGCAGTCCGCCTGAATCGGTCTTTCCTGCCGAGACCCGGCTATATGGGAATTCTTTGCGCGGCAGGTCGGCGGACCGCCACTTCTTTGCGTACGCGTGGCGCGCCCGGACTTGCCGTTACCCATCTGTTATCACAGACTAGGACGTCGTCCCGGACGGAAAGGGTCACAGTCGCGTGAGAGTGGCGGTCGCAGGAACAGGCTCGGTGGTGGGCCGGTGCGCCGTGCCCGGGTTGCTCAGGGCCGGCCACGAGGTCGTCGACCTCGGGACGTCGGTGCGCGACCTGCTCGACGTCGAGGCGATGGCCTCGGCGATGTCGGGTTGTGACGCCCTGGTCAACCTCTCGGCCCAGATCCCCGTCGGGGGCGCGCCGGGCGGTCCCGGGCCTGGCGCACCCACGACCTGATGCGGGGCGAGGGTGCCCGCCGGCTGGTGGCCGCGGCCCGGTCGGGCGGGGTCCGCAGGGTGGTCCACCAGAGTGTGTCCTTCGTCTACGCCGACGCCGGCTCCGAGTGGGTCACCGAACGGTCCGCGGTCTGCGTCACCACGGCCACCGAGCCTGCGTCGGAAGGTGAGTGCGCGGTCCAGGAGTTCGCCTCGCTCAGCCACGTCGGTGTCGTGCTCCGGATGGGGCTGGTGGTGGGGGACCCGCGGCTGACGCGCTGGTCGTTGCGAGCCGCGGCCCACGGCCGCCCGGTCGGGGTGGGCTCCCCGGACGGCTTCATCCACGTGATCCACTCCGACGACGTCGGTCCGGCCGTGCACGCGGCGCTCGACGCCCCCACGGGCGTCTACAACGTCGGGGCCGACCCGGTCCGGCGGGCCGAGCTGGTCGACGGGTGCGCGGCCGCCGTGGGCCGCCCGTCGGGTGCGTTCCTGGGCCCGGTCATGTCCCGCCTCGCCGGTCGTCGGATCGAGCCGCTGACCCGGTCGCTGCGGGTGAGCTCGGACCAGTTCGCGGGGGCCACCGGCTGGTCACCGCGGCGGGACCGCTTCGACCTCTCCTGGTTCGAGGCGGCCGGCGCGGCCCACCTCGCGATGCGGTGAGCCCGACCGACGAGGAGCACACCCCCACCGAGGCGCGGGCGGAGCGGGAGCGGCGCCGACGCCGGGCCGAGGTGTTCGGCGACGTGCTGCCCGACACGACCGGCGACGACCGGGACCCGGAATCGCCGGGCCGCGCCCCCGACTCCGAGGCGTGGCTGCGGGCCAACGTGCCCCCGCACCACGGCTGAGCCGCGTCAGCCGCGGGTGCGCAGCGCGTCGCGGATCTCGGTGAGCAGGACGATCTCCTCGGGGGTGCCCTCGGGCTCGTTGGCGCTGGGGAAGAACTTCTCCTTGGCCTTGGTGTACGGGATCACCACGAAGAAGTACACGACGAACGCGACGATCAGGAACGAGATCAGGGCGGTCAGGAACGCGCCGAGCGGGATGCCGTCGCCCGCGTCGTTCTTCCAGACCACGAAGGTGTCGAAGTTCGGCGCGCCACCGAAGATCCGGGAGACGAACCCCAGGACGACCGCGGTGAAGCTCGACACGACGGTGGCGAACGCCGCCCCGACGATGAAGGCGACGGCGAGCTCGACCAGGTTGCCGCGCAGGATGAAGGCCTTGAAACCACTCATGGTGCTGGTGCTCCTCGAGAAGATGATGTGCAGGAATGGTGCGGGAGCACGCTAGCCGGTCAGGACGACCGACAGCACCGAGGTGACCGCAGAGCGGGCAAGCACGCGCGAGACGGTCTCGGGCACGGCGACCACGACGAGGCCGCCGCCGACCAGCCCGCCGTCCGCGCTGCCGCTGCGGGGCAGGGCGACCACCGGGGCGTCGGCGGCGACCAGGGTGGAGCCGGCCCCGTCGGCGTCGGTGGCGAGCAGGTCGACCCGGTCGCCGACCCGGAGCAGCCGGACGGCGCCGGCGTCGGCGACCCGGACGGGGACGGCCACCAGGCCGGGATAGCCCTCCAGGAGGCTGGGGGAGACCACCCGGAGGTCGGTCAGCGGTTCACCGCGACGGACCGGGGCCGCCAGCGTCCGTCCGGCGAGGGCGCCGAGCTCCTCGGGCGGAGTGCTCCCGTCAGGCACCACGGCGGTGGGCAGGTCATGGGTGGTCAGGTCCCCGGGCTGCAGGGTCCGGCCCGCGGCGAGGTCGCTCGCGGCCACCAGCACCCCGGTGGTCGGCACCGACGGTGCGGCGGTCCCGCGGACCACGGCCAGCACGGCCAGCGCCGCGAGCCCCGCGGCCAGGGGTCGACGACGGACGAGCACGGTACGGCGGGCCCGGCGCAGCGCCGTGGCGGTCCGGGCCGGCAGCGAGGGGCGGGGTGGCGGTGCGGGGCTCTGCATGGCGCCCGAGCGTAGGCACTGCCGGGGCCACCTCGCCGACGTTCTCCACAGGCCCTCGCCCGGGTCGGCCGGGGAGGGAAGTTTACGAACCGCCCGATGGTTTGGGATGATTGGCAGTCCGGACCCCCGAGTGCCAGCTCAGGCACTCCTGCAGTGCCGACGCCCGACCCGGTCGCAAGACCAGAAGGAGGCCCCGTGCCGACCTACCAGTACTCCTGCACCGAGTGCGGGCACTTCTTCGAGCAGTTCCAGAGCTTCTCGGAGGACTCGCTCACCACGTGCCCCGAGTGCTCGGGCCGGCTGCGGAAGGTCTTCAACGCGGTCGGGGTGGTCTTCAAGGGATCCGGCTTCTACCGCAACGACAGCCGCTCCACCACGACCTCGACCGACCCCGCCGGCAAGTCGTCCTCGGAGTCCGCGGGCGGCGGCTCGACCACGAAGTCCGGCTCCGAGGGTGGTTCCGGCGGCACGAGCGACGCCGGCAAGAGCTCGAGCACGGGCTCCGGCCAGGGCTCGAGCTCGCTCGGCAGGCTCGGGCTCGAGCGGCTCGTCCGGCTCCTCGAGCAGCCCCAAGAGCTCGACGTCGGGAAGCGCCGCCTGAGCCCGGCTGCCGGGTCAGGGGATCCCGACCCGGCACAATGACCGGTGTGTCCGGACCCGCAGCCCCCGTCCCCCGCGTGGAGCCTCGTGCCGCGTCCGACGAACGCCGGGTCCGGTGGAGCGAACGCCGCCGGTGGGTCCGCTGGACGACGTACGTCGCGGTGCTGCTCGTGGCGGCGCTGGTGGCCGGGGTCGTGCTGTCCTACGTCACGGTGCGGCGCTCCTTCCCGCAGACCACGGGCACGATCGACGTCCGCGGCCTGGACGCCGGCGTCACGGTCCTGCGGGACGCCCACGGCGTGCCCGCAGGTGTACGCCGACAGCCCGCACGACCTGTTCCTGGCCCAGGGCTACGTGCAGGCCCAGGACCGGTTCTACGAGATGGACGTCCGCCGGCACATCACCGCCGGCCGGCTCTCGGAGATGTTCGGCGCCGGACGCCCTCGAGACCGACAAGGTCGTGCGCACCCTGGGCTGGCGACGGGTCGCCGAGCAGGAGGTCGCGCGCCTCGACCCGCGAGACGCGTGGCCTACCTGCAGGCCTTCAGCGACGGGGTCAACGCCTACCTGCGCGGCAGGTCGCCGGGGGAGATCTCGCTGGAGTACTCCCTGCTCGTCCCTGGGCGGGCTGGACTACCGCGTCGAGCGAGTGGACCCCGGCCGACTCGGTGGCCTGGCTCAAGGCGATGGCGTGGGACCTGCGCGGCAACATGCAGGACGAGATCGACCGGGCCTCGGCCGCCACCCGGCTGGACGCGACGCAGGTCGCCGAGCTGTACCCGCGCGTACCCGTACGCGCGGCACCGGCCGATCATCCGGGGCGGCGGCGTCCGCGACGGCCAGTTCGCCGTCGACGTCCCCGCGAGCGGCGGCTCGGCCCGGCGTACCGCCCCGGGCGGTCCGTGACCGCGGCGCTCGAGCGGGTGCGCCGACGCCCTGCGGGCGGTGCCGGTCCTGGTGGGCCAGCGGCGAGGGGCTGGGCAGCAACGCCTGGGTCGTCGACGGCGACCACTCCAGCACCGGCGAGCCGATCCTGGCCAACGACCCGCACCTCGCCGCCGACCCTGCCCGGGGTCTGGTACCAGATGGGCCTGCACTGCACGACGCTCAGCGCCGAGTGCCCCTTCGACGTCGCCGGGTTCACCTTCGCCGGCTTCCCCGGGGTGGTCATCGGGCACAACCAGCAGATCGCCTGGGGCTTCACCAACCTCGGTCCCGACGTGAGCGACCTGTACCTCGAGGCGGTCGACGGCGAGCGCTACCTGCGCGGTGACGAGTGGCGGGACTTCGCCGACCCGCCAGGAGACGATCCGGGTGGCGGGCGAGGAGCCCTTCACCTTCACCGTGCGGTCCATCGGTGCACGGACCGCTGCTCTCCGACGTGAGCGCCGACCTCGCCTCGGTCGGCGCCAACGCGCCGGTGACGGCCGCACGGGCGCCCGACCGCGGCAGCGGGTACGCCGTCGCGCTGTCCTGGACCGCGCTGACGCCGGACCCGCACCGCGGAGGCGGTCTTCGCGCATCGACCGCGCCACCGGCTGGGAGGAGTTCCGCGCAGGCGGCCGCGACTGTTCGCGGTGCCCAGCCAGAACATGGTCTACGCCGACCGCGCCGGCCACATCGGCTACCAGGCGCCCGGGCCGGATCCCGATCCGCAAGCCGGCCAACCGACGGCCGACTACCCGTCCCCGGGGTGGGACAAGGACTACGACTGGACCGGGCGACTACGTCCCCTTCGACGCCCTGCCCGACCGAGCTCGACCCGGCGGAGGGGTTCATCGTCACCGCCAACCAGGCGCCGGTCAACGCCGCGTACCCCTACTTCCTCGGCGACTCCTGGGACTACGGCTACCGCAGCCAGCGGATCACCGACCTGCTGGAGAAGAAGGGCACGCGTGAGCCTCGGCGGAGATGAGCGCCATCCAGCTCGACACCTGCAACGGGCTCGCCCCGACGCCTGGTGCCGTACCTGCTCGACGTCGGACCCCGGCAGCCGCTACTACCGCGACGGGCAGCGCCTGCTGGCGCTCGTGGGACTTCAGCCAGCCGGCCGACTCGGCCGCGGCGGCGTACTTCAACGCGGTGTGGCGCAACCTGCTCGAGCTGACCTTCGGCGACCAGCTGCCCGCGAGCGTGCAGGCCACCGGAGGCTCCCGGTGGTTCGAGGTGGTCCGCCGGCTGCTCCGCGAGCCCAACAGCGTGTGGTGGGACGACGTGGACACCACCGACGTCCGGGAGGGCCGCGACGACATCCTGCGCACCGCTGTGCGCGAGGCGCGTGACGAGCTGGTCCGGCTGCAGTCCCGACGCGCGCAGGACTGGACCTGGGGCCACCAGCACCGGCTCACCCTGGAGAACCAGACCGTCGGGCAGTCGAAGGTGGGTCTGGTGGCCGGGCTGGTCAACCGGGGCCCCTGGCTGCTCGGGGGGCGGGTCCTCGGTGGTCGACGCCACGAGCTGGGACGCCTCGGTGGGCTACGAGGTCACGTCGGTGCCCTCGATGCGGATGGTGGTGTCGCTGGCCGACCTGGACTCCTCGACCTGGGTCAACCTGACCGGTGCGAGCGGCCACGCCTTCAGTCCCCACTACACCGACCAGACCGAGCTGTGGGCCGACGGCGAGACCCTGCCGTGGGCCTTCTCCCGCAACGCGGTCGACGCGGCCACCACCGACACCCTCAGGCTGGTCCCGGCCCGAGCAGGATGAGGCCGGACGGGGTGGCCGCCGCGGAGACCCGTCGGTCGTGCGGACCGGCGGGCACCTCGTCGAGCACCTCGCCGTCGTGCAGCAGCGTGACCACGGGGGTGCCGACCGGCACCCGGCCCAGCGCCCGGTCGTAGGAGCCCCCGCCCCGGCCGAGCCGCATGCCGCTGCGGTCCACCGCGAGGCCGGGGGTCAGCACGACGTCGGCCCAGGCCACCGCGTCCCGCCCCAAGGGCGGACCGGGCGGCTCCAGGAGGCCGCGGGCGGCGGACCTCAGGTCGACCGCGCGGTCGGGGTGCACGGCCCAGTCGAGGTCGTCGTCGGGCAGCAGCACGGGCAGGAGCACCCGACGACCGAACGTCAGCAGGGCCCGGACCAGCGGTCCGGTGCCCGGCTCGGTGCCGACCGAGACGTACGCCGCGACGGTCGCGGCCCGGCGTACCGGGGGCCAGGCGAGGAGCACGTCGCGCAGGTCGTCGGCCGCGGTCCGCGCCTCGAGGAGGCTGCGCCGCCTGCGATCGGTGAGCAGCCGGTCGCGCAGCGCGGTCTTGCGGGCGACCAGCACCTGCTCGGCCGACAGGTGGCCCGGCCCGCCCCGTTCGTCCACACCGCCACCGTAGCCGCCTACGATCAGGGCCATGAGCGACGAGGGGCTGCAGGCTGCACGCGACAAGATGACCGCCGACGGGGTGGACCCGGTGGCGATCGAGGTGTTCGCGCACTTCTACCGGCTGGTGGAGAGCGGGGAGTCCGGGATGGTGCCGGAGAGCACCATCGAGCCGCTCGACATGGAGGCGCTCGCCGACGTCGAGCTCGACGAGGACGCCGCCGTCGAGGCGCTGCGCGGCACGGTCGTGGTCAAGCTCAACGGCGGGCTCGGCACGTCGATGGGCCTGGACCGGGCCAAGACCCTGCTGCCGGTGCGTGAGGGACTGACCTTCCTCGACGTCATCGCGCGCCAGGTGCTGGCCCTGCGGCAGCGCTACGACGCCCGGCTGCCCCTGCTGTTCATGAACAGCTTCCGGACCCGCGAGGACACCCTGAAGGTCCTGGAGCAGTACCCGGACCTCGCCGACGCCGACCTGCCGCTGGACTTCCTGCAGAACAAGGAGCCCAAGCTCCGCGCCGACGACCTGACCCCGGTGACCTGGGAGGCCGACCCGACGCTGGAGTGGTGCCCGCCCGGTCACGGCGACCTCTACACCGCGCTGCGCGGCACCGGGTTGCTCGAGGCGATGCTGGAGGCCGGGTTCGAGCGGGTCTTCGTCTCCAACTCCGACAACCTCGGCGCGGTGCCCGACCCGCGCGTCGCGGGCTGGTTCGCCCAGACCGGCGCACCGTTCGCGATCGAGGCGGTCCGGCGCACGCCGAGCGACCGCAAGGGCGGACACTTCGCGCGGCGTACCAGTCGACGGCCGGATCGTCCTGCGGGAGACCGCCCAGACCCTCCCTGAGGACGCCGCGGCGCTGGGCGACCTGGAGCGGCACCGGTTCACCTCCACCAACAACCTGTGGTTCGACCTGCGGGCGATGCGCGACGAGCTCGACGCCCGGGACGGCGTGCTGGGTCTGGCGCTGATCCGCAACGACAAGACCGTCGACCCCTCCGACCCCTCGAGCCCCGAGGTGATCCAGATCGAGAGCGCGATGGGGGCGGCCATCGAGGTCTTCGACGACTCGCGCACCATCGAGGTCGGCCGTGAGCGGTTCGTGCCGGTGAAGACGACCAACGACCTGCTGGTCCTGCGCAGCGACTGCTACGAGCTCGACGACGACTCCGTGCTGCACCAGGTCAGCGGCACGCTGCCCTTCGTGGACCTCGACAAGCCCTACAAGCTGGTCGGCGGCTTCGACCGCCGCTTCCCCGACGGCGTCCCGTCGATGCGGGAGGCGACCAGCCTCACCGTGCGCGGCGACTGGACCTTCGGCGCGGACGTGACGGTGGCGGGCGAGGCCGTGGTCGGCGAGGAGGGCTCGTCGGGCGAGGTCTCCGCGGGCACCCGGCTGGGCGGCTGAGGCGACCGGGTTCGCCACGGCGTTAGGGTCGCACCCATGGCCTTCGTCCCCGGAACGACCGCACCTCCCGTGAGCGTGGAGGAGCACGTCGCGCGCGTCCTCGGCACGGTCGAGCCGCTCCCGCCGTACGACCAGCCGCTGATGGAGGCACTGGGCCTGCCGACGGTCGAGGAGTTCCGCTCGCCGATGGACCTGCCGTCCTTCGACAACTCCGGCATGGACGGGTACGCCGTGCTGCGGGCCGACCTGGAGGGCGCCTCGGAGGAGTCCCCGGTCCACCTGCCGGTCGTGGGCGAGGCGGCGGCCGGCAACACCCGCCTGTTCGCGATGTCGGCGGGCACCACGGTCAAGATCATGACCGGGGCACCGGTCCCCGAGGGGGCCGACGCGATCGTCCCGGTGGAGTGGACCGACGCCGGTGCCGCCACGGTCCGGATCACCCGCGCCCCCGAGGCGGGTCAGCACATCCGCGGCCGGGGTGAGGACGTCCGCTCCGGGGACCTGCTCCTCGAGGAGGGCGCGATCCTCAACCCGCGCCGGCTCGGCCTGCTGGCCAGTGTCGGCCGCTCGCAGGTCCGCACGCGACCGCGGCCCCGCGTGGTCGTGATGTCCACCGGTTCCGAGCTCCGCGAGCCCGGCAGCAAGCTGGCCCGCGACGCGATCTACGACGCCAACTCCTTCCTGCTCGCCGCTGCGGTGCGGCGCACCGGCGCGATCGCCTACCGGGTCGGGATCGTCTCCGACGACCCGGCCGAGTTCAGCGAGGCGCTCTCGGACCAGCTGGTCCGCGCCGACCTGGTGATCACCAGCGGGGGCGTGAGCAAGGGCGAGTACGACGTGGTCAAGGAGGTCCTCGGCGGGCTCGACACGATGTGGTTCGGCGAGGTGCGCCTGCAGCCGGGCAAGCCGCAGGGCTTCGGGCGGGTGGGGGAGGACGGCACGCCGATCTTCACCCTGCCGGGCAACCCGGTCTCGTCGTTCGTCTCCTTCGAGCTGTTCGTGCTCCCGGCCCTGCGCCGGCTGATGGGCCTGACCCCCGAGCAGCGTCCGCGCACCCGGGTGCGGGTCGCCACGTCGTTCCGCTCGGCCCCGGGCAAGCAGCAGCTGGTGCGCGCGGCGTACGACTTCGACGGCGAGGGGCCCTGCGTCACCCCGGTCGGCGGGCACGGGTCGCACCTGCTCGGCGACCTGGCGGCCTCGAACGCGCTGATCGTCGTGCCGGCGAGGACGTCGTGGACGTGGAGGCGGGCTCCGAGGTCGAGGTCCTGCTGCTGGACCGGGAGTTCTGATGGCCGAGGGAGCACGGCTGACCGCACCCACGTCGACGAGGCCGGCGCGGCCCGGATGGTCGACGTCTCGGAGAAGTCGGTGACCACCCGCGTCGCCACGGCCAGTGGCCGGGTCCTGGTCAGCGACACCGTGGTCGGGCTGCTGCGTGGCGAGGGCGTGCCCAAGGGCGACGCCCTGGGCGTGGCCCGGGTGGCCGGGATCATGGCGGCCAAGCGCACGCCCGACCTGGTCCCGCTGTGCCACCCGCTGGCGATCAGCGGGGTGACCGTGGACCTGGAGGTGGCCGACGACGCGGTGGTCATCACCGCGACGGTGCGCACCGCGGACCGGACCGGGGTGGAGATGGAGGCGCTGACCGCGGTCTCGGTCGCCGCCCTGACGGTGGTCGACATGGTCAAGGCCGTCGACAAGACCGCGGTCATCACCGGCATCCGGGTCGAGTCCAAGTCCGGCGGACGAGCGGGGACTGGACGCGCCCGGAGTGACCCGGCGTGAAGGGCCGCTGCGTCGTGGTGGCCTCCAACCGGGCGGCCGCCGGGGTCTACGAGGACACCACCGGTCCGCTGATCGTGGCGGCGCTGACCGAGGCCGGCTTCGCGGTGGAGGCACCCGTCGTCGTGCCCGACGGCGAGCCGGTCGGGCGGGCGTCCGCGCTGCGGTCGAGGGGGGCGCCCGCGCGGTGCTGACCACCGGCGGGACCGGCCTGACCCCGACCGACCTGACCCCCGAGGTGACCCGGCCGCTGCTGGACCGCGAGGTCCCCGGGGTGGCCGAGGCCATCCGGGCCCACGGCGTGGCCAAGGGAGTGCCGACGGCAGCGCTGTCGCGCGGCCTGGCCGGCGTCTGCGGTGCCGCGTTCGTGGTGAACCTGCCGGGCTCCCGCGGCGGCGTCAAGGACGGGTTGGAGGTCGTCGTCCCCCTCCTGCGGCACGCGGTGGAGCAGATCGTGGGGAGCGACCACTGATGCCCCGCCCGGTCCCGGTGGCCTGGCAGGACCTGTCCCTGAGCCACGGCGCGCTGACGCTGCGCCCGATCGCACCAGCGGCGACAAGACTCGCTGGCGCGGGTGCGCGAGCGCAACGCGGGCTGGCTCAGCCGCTGGGAGGCGACCGTGCCGCCGGGGGACCCGGCCGCGCCGAGCGTTCCGCGCGATGGTGCGCGACCTGCGCCGTCAGGCCCGCGCCAGGGACGGCTGCCTGCCGTTCGTCATCGAGGTCGACGGCCGGTTCGCCGGCCAGATGACCGTCAACAACATCGTGGGCGGGCTCGCGCGCGTTCGCCAGTCGGCTACTGGATCGACCAGCGGTACGCCGGCCGGGGACTCATCCCGCTCGCCGTCGCCCTGGTCGGTCGACTACTGCTTGGCCGGCTCGGGCTGCACCGGATCGAGGTCGCGATCCGGCCGGAGAACGCCGCGTCGCTGCGGGTGGTGGAGAAGCTCGGGATCCACCGAGATCGGCTACGCGCCGAGGTTCCTGCACATCGACGGTGACTGGCGCGACCACCGGCTCTTCGCGCTGACCACCGAGGAGTGTCCCGGAGGGCTGCTCGCGCCGGCTCCGGGCGACGTCCACGGGCTGAAGTTCACACCAGTCACACGAGTTCTCTTGCGACACACCGCCCGCCTGCGGCCCCGTGTGCCGCGCCGCCCCTACGTTCGGCCCGTGGACTGTCAGGACTCATCTTCGTTGCTCTCGCCGCTGGTGTGGGCCGTCGTCCTCATCCCCAAGGCGCTGCGAGCACCACGACGAGGCTGGCCCGGACCCGGCCCGTCGACGACTTCTCCGACTCGACGCGGGTCCTGAGCCGCCGCGAGCCGCGAGCCGGCCCGCGCGGTCGCCGGCCCGGTCGAGCCGGTCGCGGTCGTCGCCCTGTCTCCGGCCCGCCCGCGACGATTCCGTCGCCCTCGGCACCCCGCCCGCTCGACCCGGAGCCGCGCTCGCCCGGTCAGCGGGCCGCCACGTCCGGACCGCGCGCGGCGCGCGCCAGCCGCGCCCGTCGTCGTCGCCGGGTCCTCGCCCTGCTGCTGGTCGCCTGGCGGCCGCGGTCGCCGCTGCCGTCGGCCGCCGTCGCCGTCGTGGTCGTCGCGGTCCCGTGGTCGGCCTGACCCTCGGCTTCCTCGTCGCTGCGCCCGGGTGCAGGTCCATCGCGAGCAGGCGCCCGGTCGCGGCCGCCGCCCTCGCCGTCGCAGGCGCTCCGGCCGGCCGCGAGCCGTCGCGTCGAGTTCCGTCGCGCGCAGGTCGCCGAGGCCGGTCCCGGTCGGCCGAGCCGCCCTGGCCGCCGAGCGCCGCCGAGGCGGTCGACCGCGCGGTCAGCCGAGGCGGACGACACCTCCGGCATCCCCGTGGCCGCTGCTCGAGGCCGCGGCCCCGCCGAGGCCGGCTCGCTGTGGGACCCGCTGCCGGTCACCCTGCCGACGTACGTCACCAAGCCGCGGGCCACCCGCACGGTGCGCACCATCGACCTCGACGACCCGGCATCTGGACGCTCCGGGCCGCGACGCCGCCGACAGCGCCCTGGTGGCCGAGGCCGCCGACCGCACGCCCGGACGTCCGCCGAGGGCACCGCGCGCGGCGCGCCGTCGGCTCCTGACCGCGGTTCGGGACTGCGCCCGGGCCGCGGTGGTATCTTTTCTCGTCGCGCCGGTCTCGTCGGTCGCCGCATGGGGCTGTGGCGCAGTTGGTAGCGCGTCTCGTTCGCAATGAGAAGGTCAGGGGTTCGAATCCCCTCAGCTCCACCGAGTGAAGCCCCCGGGTGACCTGCGGAAACGCACGGATCACCCGGGGGCTTCGTCGTTGTTACTCGCCTGCGCGTCCGGCGGATGGCCCCCCGGTGGCCCCCGGCGCCCTGTTGAGGCGCTCCAGGCCGGCCAGATCGGCCCCGGTGCCGAGGTGGTGCAGGTAGAGATTCGTCGTCGCGATCGACGCATGGCCCATCCAGCTCTGCACCGTGCTGACATCGACACCGCGCGCCAGCCAGAGGCAGGCGGCGGTGTGTCGCAGGTCGTGGATGCGGCGGCCCCGCCCGGTCCGCTCCCACCTCATCGTGCGCAGCACCGCGGAGCGGTGGAGGCGGGAGCCGGACGCGGTGGTGAAGAGCAGGTCGCTCGGCAACTTGTCGACCTTGAGCCGCTCGACGATCGGGAGCACGCGGTTGGCGATCGGGACGCGCCGTGATCGCCCGCTCTTGGTGGCCTTGGTGGCGATGCCTTCGGGTGCTGATCGGCGAACGATCAAGCCCGGTGCCGGCACCTCCATCACGTCGCCCACGGTCATCGCGCGGGCCTCGCCCCAGCGCAGACCGGTCCAGCCGAGGACGAGCAGGATGTCCGCGAGCCGGGCGTTCTGCTCGCGCCAAACCCGGTACGCCGTCTCGAGCTCGTCCTCGGTGAACGGGTTCATCTCCGTGCGCTCCTCGGAGCTCTTCGGGACAGGCACTGCGGTGACGGGATTGGTCGCGATCAGCTTCTCCCGCACGCACCAGCCGAAGAAGGAGGACAGGCTCGCGCGGTAGCGCACGACCGAGGACTCGACCAGCCCGGACGCGAGCAGATGCTCGAAGACGCGCGCGACCTCCCGGCCCGAGACGGCCGAGAGGTGGAGGTTGAGGACGCTGGCCGTGGTCAGCCGCTCGACGTCCTGGTCGGCGCGGTAGGTCTTCTGGGCGACCGTCGTCGACCGGATGACGAGCCAGCGCTGCACCGCGTCTCTGACCCGCTCCTTCCCGGCTCGTGGATCGACCCCGCCTGCCAACGCGGCGCGCTCGCGAGCGAGCCAGGCCGTGGCCTCGCGCTTGGTATCGAAGACCTTGCTGGCCACATTGACCCGACCGCTCTTCAGTCGGGCGCGGAAGCGGCCGTTCGGGGTCTTCGAGATGCTCACGCGGAGACCTTCTCCAACCAGCTCTCGACGTCGGAGCGCCGATAGCGCGGGCAGGTCCTCGACATCCACGTCACGCGTGGCCCGCAGCCGGACTGACGCCAACGACACAGCGTCGCTTGGGAGACCCGCAGCCACTGCGCGACCTCCTCGGACATCAGGAACTCCGCGCCGCTCGTCGCGTAGTCCTCCGGTGCTGCCGCGCTGCTCGCCTTGTCGCGCTTCCTCATCGTGTAGCTCTCACCATCATCGCCGCCCTTGCGCGTGGTTTTGCCGAACCATTCGATTCTCCGCTTCTTCGCGTGGAAATGCAAGCACCTGACATCGGGGCTGATTCTCGATAGGTTCGGGGCCATGAGACATCCCGAGGACCCCCCGTATGCCCAGCAGGACGCTGATGACCTGCTGACGCCCGCGGACATGCCTCCGGGGTGGCATCTGCCGACGGTGTTCCCGGGCCATCGCTCGAGTGACGAGAGTGCACGGATCGACGAGATCCTCGGGTACGACGACTCCGCGCGGACGTCGACGGATCCTGATGCCGATGAGGACGCGGTGGCGAACGAGCCGGCCGGCGGGCTGTGGCGCTACCTCGAGCACGCCGACTCGGGGACCCGTGTGTACCTCCGACTGCAACGCCAGGCGTTCGCGGTCCCGGAGGAGGTGCGCATCACCGGCGTGGTCTATCTGCCGCGGGTCCCGGGCGATCCGATCACCTCACGCCTGCTGCGTGAGCTGCCGACGGCGTATATCGAGACCTCGATCAACAAGCGCCTCTTCGCGATGAAGTCCACCGAGACCCTGGCCGGCAACAAGATCGTCCTGCCCTCAGGTGCGAAGGTTGCCCGCCGCGACCTGCTCAAGCCACTGGCCGGCACCGGCAAGACCGACCCGGACTTCTACGAGCGCGTCGCACTCCAGCACGGGCAGCTGGTCAAGCAGGGTGATCGCAACCCGACGGCGACGATGGCCGAGATCAACGGAGTCGCACTGACGACCGCGCAGGGATGGGTGGCGAAGACCCGGAACCGTGGCCTGCTGCCCCCGGGGCGTCGCGGCCGCGCCGGCTGACCCACTCTGCCTGCCTCGCCTCTGATCCCTCGCCTCTGCCTTCCTTCTCGCTTCATCCCGCCCCTCTCTGCCGCCCTCCACCTATCGCCCCTCCTCTGCTCCCGCTCGCCCTTCCTTGCCTCTCCCTTCCTCTGCTCCTTCCCATCCCAAACCGATGGACGTATGCTACCTAAGGTATTAGCGTATGCACGCGCAGATACACGCGATATGGGATCTGTTGGGAGGCTCGGGCGTGAAGGGTGGCGTCATCCTGTTCCGCGGCACCGGTGGTGCCGCACGCCGCTACCTGGAGTCGGACCGCTCGACCGCTGATGAGTACTACTTGGGGGCGGGGACCGCGTTGGCGGAGTTCGCCGTCCTCGATCGTGACGGCAACGTGACGGCGGAGGGCGTGTTCACGCCGGAGCAGTACGCGGACTGGGTGGATTGGCGCAATCCGTTCACCGGAGCGACCCGGGGCACACCTCGGCTTCCCAGTCCGAGCGAGGCGACGGTGCCGGGGGAGCGGAGGCATGCGGGTGCGAGGCGGGGGTCGCCGCGGTTCGCCGAGATGGTGATCAACGCTCCGAAGTCGCTCTCGATCGCCGCCGCGTTGCATCCCGATGTCTCCGAAGCGCTCGATCGCGCGCAGGCGGACGCGGTCGCGGAGATCCGTTCATGGTTGGCCCCGCACTCGGTGACCCGCGTCGGTCCGCGTGGGCTCCAAGAGGTCGTCGGTGTGGACCAGCTCGAGACCGTTGCGGTCGTCCACAAGACCTCTCGGGCGGGGGACCCGCATCGCCACATCCACTTCCAGATCGGCACCCGTGTCTTCGCGGCCGGGAAGTGGCGCGGCCTCGACACGGCTGCGCTGTTCAAACAGCAGGGCGCGATCCGGGCGCTCGGAACGGCAGTCATCGCCGCCCACCCCGAGCTGACGCGCGTGCTCGCCGCCCATGGGTTGAGCCTCAACCACGTCACCGGCGAGGTCGTCGAACTCGAGCAGTACAACGTGGTGCTGTCGAAGCGCGCCGCCCAGGTCGAGCACAATCTCGCCGTCCTGGTTGCCGCATGGGAGGACGCGCACCCCGGCGAGGAGCCCGGGCCGGTCGTGCGCGCCAGGATGCTCGCCCGCGCCTGGGATCACCAACGACCGCACAAGAAGCCGGCCCCTGAGGGGCTCGGTTGCGAGGAGGGCTGGCGCCGCGAACTGGCGGCCGCTGGCTATCGGACAGATCCACGGTTCCGCCCAGTCCGCTCGCCAGCGCCCGTCGGCATCGATGACCTGAGTGTGGAAGAGCTCGCGGCGCGGGCGCTCGACCGCTGCGCCGCGGGGGCATCGACGTGGACGATCCACGACATCCAGATGCACGTCACGCACCTGGTCACCGAGGCCGGCATCACCGCGACCGGTGGCGATCTACGCGACCTGATCACCCTCGCGACGAACCTCGCCGCGTCGGACTGCCTCTCGGTGCTGCCGCCCACGATGGCCCACCCCGAGCAGGTCGCCCACCTCACCACGATCAGCGT
>CAWJLZ010000012.1:0-91351 GCA_963843825.1 uncultured Actinomycetota bacterium | reverse complement strand
GGCTGGCGTAGAGGTCTCCCCCGGCCTCCATCAGCCGCGGGTCCACCTTCTCCAGGCTGGCGTAGAGCGGCAGCACCATGAACGGCAGGAAGTTGTAGGTCAGCCCGGTCACCACCGCGAACGGCGTGGCCAGCAGGCGCGCGTTGGAGCCGATAGGTGCAGGTCGCGCAGCGTTCGAGACCAGCCCTGGTCGGCCAGCAGCAGCTTCCACGACAGCGTCCGGACCAGGAAGCTGGTGAAGAACGGCGCGATCACCGCACCAGCATCAGGTTGCGCCACCGCCCGGCCTTGAACGCGATCGCGTACGCCAGCGGGATAGCCGAGCACGATGCAGGCGATCGTCGCGAGCAGGGCGTAGAAGAAGGACCGGCCCAGCACCGGGGCGTACGCCGACATCGCCTCGACGTAGTTGCTCGCCGCGAACGTCTGCTTGTAGCCACTGAACAGCGAGCCGGCCGGGTCGTACAGGCTGCTGCCCAGCAGGGTCACGGTCGGCACGATGAAGAACAGGATCAGCCACACGAACCCGGGCAGCAGCAGGACGTAGCCGGTCAGCCCGCGCTTCTGGGCGTCCTCGCCCGAGACCACGACGGTCTCGGATTCGTCGGGGGTCGGCTCTGCGGGGGCCGGCGGTGGTGCGTCGTCGAGGGCGGTCATCGCCGGGTCACCCCTGGTCCTCGAGGTGGGCGCCGGCGCCCGCGTCCTGCGCGGCGTCGAGCAGGAACGTGTGGTCGGTGAACCAGGTCAGGTCGACGGTGTCGCCGGTGCGGAAGGGCGGGCGCTCGCCGGTGTTCTGCTCGAAGGCCTGCAGCTCCTGCCCCCAGGGCATCTTGACGAGGTACTGCGTGCTCACGCCCACGAAGCTCACGTCGGTGATCTTGGCGTCGCCGAGCCGGTTCTGGCCCTCGCGCTGCCCGTCGCCGGGCTTGTGCAGGGTCACCTTCTCCGGGCGCACACCCACCCAGACGTTGCCCTCCAGCTCCGTGGAGGTGACCTTGGTGGCATAGACCTTCGCCCCCTGGACCTCGGTGGTGAAGCTGTCCCCCTCCTTGCTGCGCACGACGCCGGCGAAGAGGTTGGACTGACCGAGGAAGTTGGCCACGAAGGTGCTGCGCGGGTGCTCGTAGAGCTCTCCGGGCGCGCCCATCTGCTCGATCTTGCCCGCGTTCATGACCGCGATGGTGTCGGCCATGGTCATGGCCTCCTCCTGGTCGTGGGTCACGTGGACGAAGGTGATCCCCACCTCGGCCTGGATCCGCTTCAGCTCGACCTGCATGGCCCGGCGGAGCTTGAGGTCCAGCGCGCCCAGCGGCTCGTCGAGGAGCAGCACCTGCGGCTGGTTGATCAGCGCTCGAGCCAGCGCCACCCGCTGCTGCTGCCCACCGCTGAAGCTGGGCGGGCCGGCGCTCGGCGTACTGCTGGAGCTCGACGAGCTCGAGCATCTCGCCGACCTGCTTGTCGACGCTGTCTTGGACCCTGGCGGCGCAGGCCGAAGGCGACGTTCTCGAAGATGGTCAGGTGCGGGAACAGCGCGTAGCTCTGGAACACCGTGTTCACCGGACGCCGGTACGGCTTGAGGTTGGTGATGTCGTCGTCGCCGAGCGAGATCTTCCCGGCGGTCGGCACCTCCAGTCCCGCCACCATCCGCAGGGTGGTGGTCTTGCCGCAGCCGGAGGCTCCGAGCAGGGCGAAGAAGGCATTCTTCCGGGATGGTCAGGGTCAGGTCGTCCACTGCGGTGAAGCCGCCGAAGCGCTTGGTCACGTCGGTGAGCTGGAGGTCACTACTGGGCATGTCAGGCTCCCACTGCGCGTGAGAAGTCAGTGTCGTACTGCTTCTGCTGGATCTCGTTCAAGGCCATGAACTGGAAGGTCTGGGACAGCAGCTGCTCGTCGGGGAAGATCAGCGGGTTGTCCACGAGGCTCTTGTCGACCTTGGCCATGGCCTCGCGTGCCCCCTCGACCGGGCAGATGTAGTTGACCCAGGCGGCGAGGGTGGCCGCGTTCATCGGGTCGTAGTAGAAGTTCATCAGCGCCTCGGCGTTCGCCTTGTGGACCGCGCCGTTGGGCACCAGCATGTTGTCGGACCAGATCGCCAGCCCCTCCTCGGGGAACACGAACTTGATGTCTTTATTGTCATACTGCATCAAAACCACGTCGCCCGACCAGGCTTCGCAGGCGAGCAGGTCGCCGTTGTTGAGGTCGTCGACGTAGTCGTTGCCGGTGAACCGGCGGATGTGCCCGTTCGACACGTAGCCCTTGAGCTTGTCGATGGCGTCGGCCCACTCGGAGTCGTCGAAGTCCGTCGGGTCGGCC
This sequence comes from uncultured Actinomycetota bacterium, assembly GCA_963843825.1. Classification (GTDB taxonomy): domain Bacteria; phylum Actinomycetota; class Actinomycetes; order Propionibacteriales; family Nocardioidaceae; genus Marmoricola_A. The sequence continues at coordinate 89,038 of CAWJLZ010000012.1, read as the reverse complement.
CCGGCGAGCTTGAGCATGAACCCCATCGTGTCGCGCATCTCGGTGAGCAGGCTGACCTTGCCCTTGAGGTCGTCGCGGGTCATCAGCTCCTCGAAGGAGGAGATCTCGCCGGTGTACTTGGCGTTGTAGGCGATGCCGGTCAGCCCGCTCTGCCACGGGGCGCTGTAGTCGCGCTGCGGGTCCCAGGCCGGGCTCTTTCAGGCTGGCGACGAGGTTCTTGTCGACGTTGGGGATGTTGGCGTGGTCCAGGGTCTGCAACCAGCCCAGGTTCACGCAGCGCGCGGCCTCCCAGTCGGTGAACACGATGATGTCGCGCCCGATCGGCTGGCAGTCGCCCATCTGGTTGACGATCTTGGCGAAGAACTCGGTGTTGTCGTTGATGTCAGCGTTGTACTTGACCGAGATCCCCGTCTCCTTCGAGAACTTGTCCAACGAGGGGGTGCGCTTGCCCTTGGTGTCGATGTACTCCGGCCAGTTGCTGAAGTACAGCTGCTTGTCCGAGTCCGACTGGTCGGTGGGCGGGGGACAGGACTCCGGCGTCTGGGCGGCCCCGGCGATGCCGCAGGCCCCCAGCAGGCCCGAGGCCCCCACTCCGAGGCCGGCCGCGGCCGAGCCGCGCAGGAGGGAGCGACGGCTCAGCGGCGACCTGCCGGAGCCGCGTAGATCGGCCAGACCCGGAGGCATGGGAATGGGTCGCGGTCGCGACACGTCGGACCTCCCTCACTGCTGTAGGACGGTGATGCGCAGGATACTTTCATGATCGAGCCCCTACGACAAGGGAATCCGTGGTTGATCTGTTCGTAATCTACGGAATCCATCGAAAGAGCCCATTCAACCCTTTGACGTCGCCTGTCCCGGCTGCCAAGATCGATGCGTGACCAAACCCTCGGGGCGCGGAGAACGCTCAAGAGCCACACTCGACGACGTGTCCAAGGCGATCATCGAGCAGCTCCAGCAGGACGGCAGACGGTCGTACGCCGCGATCGGGAAGGTCGTCGGGCTGTCGGAGGCCGCGGTGCGGCAACGCGTCCAGCGGCTGATCGACCACGGCGTCATGCAGGTCGTGGCCGTCACCGACCCCCTCGAGCTGGGGTTCAGCCGCCAGGCCATGATCGGCGTGCGAGCCACCGGGGACCTCGAGCCCGTGGCCGACGCCCTGGTGGAGATGACCGAGGTCGACTACGTGGTGGTCGCGGCCGGCTCCTTCGACATCCTGGTCGAGGTGGTCGCCGAGAGCGACGAGCACCTGCTCGAGATCGTCTCCAAACGGATCCGGGCCATCCCCCAGGTGCTGAGCACCGAGACCTTCGTCTACCTCAAGCTGCGCAAGCAGACCTACTCCTGGGGCGTGCGCTGAGCCCGGTCGCCGGGGTCCTCAGCCCTGGCCGCGCAGGACCGGCCTGAGCCGCTCCAGCACGTCGGCGTCCTCGATCGTGCGAGGGCACCACCGGCGTCCTCGCCGTCGGCGATCTCCCGCATCGTCTTGCGCAGGATCTTGCCCGAGCGGGTCTTCGGGCAGGCCGGCACGACCTCGACGTCCTTGAACGCCGCCACCGCGCCGATCTCGTCGCGCACCGCGGCGACCAGCTCGCGCCGCGATCGTCCTCGGGTCGGTCGTCGACCCCGGCCTTGAGCACCACGAAGCCGCGCGGCACCTGGCCCTTGAGCGGCGTCGGCGACGCCGATCACCGCGCACTCGGCCACCGCCGGGTGGCGCGGCGAGCACCGCCTCCATCGACCCGGTGGACAGCCGGTGCCCGGCGACGTTGATGACGTCGTCGGTGCGGCCCATCACGAAGACGTAGCCGTCCTCGTCGATGTAGCCGCCGTCGCCGGAGAGGTAGTAGCCGTCGAAGGCGGACAGGTACGACGCGACGTAGCGCTCGTCGTCGCGCCACAGCGTCGGCAGCGTGCCCGGGCGGCAGCGGCAGCCGGACGCAGATCGCGCCCTCCTCCCCGGCCGCGACCGGCTGGCCGTGCTCGTCGAGCACCTCGCACGTCGTAGCCCGGGCACCGGGCACCGACGGCGAGCCCGGCCTTGATCGGCATCGGCTCCAGGCCGCGCAGGTTGGCGGCGATCGGCCAGCCGGTCTCGGTCTGCCACCAGTGGTCGATCACCGGCACGCCGAGCTGTCTCGGTGGCCCAGTCGTAGGTGTCGGGGTCGAGCCGCTCCCCGGCGAGGAACAGCGTGCGCAGCGACGACGAGGTCGTGGCTCGGCCAGCAGCTCGCCGTCCGGGTCCTCCTTCTTGATCGCCCGGATCGCGGTCGGCGCGGTGAACAGCGCCTCGACGCCGTGCTCGGCGATCGACCCGCCAGAACGCCCCGGCGTCCGGCGTGCCGACCGGCTTGCCCTCGTAGAGCACGGTGGTCGCGCCGACGAGCAGCGGCGCGTAGACGATGTAGGAGTGGCCGACGACCCAGCCGACGTCGGAGGCGGTCCACCAGACCTCGCCCGGCGTGCGACGTCGTAGACGTTGCGCATGCGACCAGGCCAGCGCGACGGCGTGGCCGCCGTTGTCGCGCACGATGCCCTTCGGGCTTCCCGGTCGTGCCCGAGGTGTAGAGGATGTAGAGCGGGTCGGTCGCCGCGACCTCGACGCACGCGGCCGGGTCGGTCGCGGCCGGCGCGCATCGCGACGTCCCAGTCGAGGTCGCGGCCCTCGACGAGCGTCGCCTCCGCCTGCGGCCGCTGCAGGACCACGCACGCGTCGCGGCTGGTGCGTCGGCGAGCTCGAGGGCCCGGTCGAGCAGCGGCTTGTACTCGACCACCCGGGTCGGCTCGATGCCGCAGGACGCCGACGACGCACGACCTTGGGCCGGGCGTCGTCGATCCGCACCGCGAGCTCGCTGCGCCGCGAACCCGCCGAACACCACCGAGTGCACGGCGCCGATCCGGGCGCAGGCGAGCATCGCGACGACGGCCTCGGGGACCATCGGCATGTAGATCACCACCCGGTCGCCCTTGCTCGACCCCGAGGCCGCGCAGGGCGCCGGCGAACGCGCGCGACCTCCTCGAGCAGCTCGGCGTAGGTGTAGGTGCGGCTTGGTGCCGGTGACCGGGCTGTCGTAGATCAGCGCGGCGCTGGTCGGCCCGGCCCCGCGACGACGTGCCGGTCGAGCGCGTTGTAGCAGGTGTTCAGCGTCCCGTCGGGGAACCAGCGGTAGAACGGCGGGCTGCTCGTCGTCGAGCACGCGTGGCGGGCTTGCTGAACCAGTCGACCAGAGCCGGGCCTGCTCGCCCCAGAACCCCTCCGGGTCCTCGATGCTGCGCTGGCGTGCACGTGCGGTAGTCGGCCATGGCCCCATCTTGCTCAGGCGCCGGATCGCCGGCAGCGCCAGGCGGTTCAGCGCGAGCCCGTTCGCGGCCGTGGGCCGGCTTGCTGCCGGTGTCGCCAGCCAGGTGCTGGAAGAACGCGTCGAGGTCCTGGCCGCTGACCTGCTCGGCGAGCGCCTGGAACTGCGCGGTGGTGCCGGCGCCCGCGTGCGTGCTCGACGACCCAGGTGCGCAGCAGCACGTCAGGCACCGGCGGCATCGGCCGATCCGGTGCCGCAGCGCCTGCGAGGGTCATCGCGCCGCGCGTCGTAGACCGGCTCGTCGAACATGTCCGCGCGGCCCGGGTCGGCGACCGTCACCGCCCAGAAGGCGCCGGCCGGCCGTACGCCGCGTACTCGCGCTGCAGCCGCCGGTCGGCGGTCGGCGCGCCGTGCGCCTCGTCGTAGCAGCCACTCGACGTACGTCGCGAACCCCTCGTTGAGCCAGATGTCGCGCCACCGGCTCGAGCGCGACCGTGTCGCCGAACCACTGGTGGGCCAGCTCGTGCACCACCAGGTCGAGCGTCGGGCCCGGCGCCCGAGGAACGGGTAGATCGGCCGCGCACTGGTTCTCCAGCGCGAAGCCGGTGCTGGCAGCGACGTCATCACGCCGCCGGTCGAGGCGAAGGGGTAGTCGCCGAGCTGCGTCTCGGCCAACCAGCGAACCACGGCGGGGGTCCGCCGCAGTCAGGGCCGTCACCGTCCTGGCTGCCCGGGGCTCGAGCCGCGTCGGACACGGCGTAGACGTACGGCAGGCCGTGCCGTGGTGCCGGACGGTCACGGTGAAGTCGACCGGCGGCGAAGAACGCGAGATAGGTCGCCATCGGCTGGTCCATCCGCCAGTGCCACGTCCGTCCAGGCTCCGTGCCGGTGCGGCTGACCAGGACGCCGTTGCTCACCGCCTGCTTGCCGCGGGGCACCCGGATCGTGATGTCGTAGCGTCGCCTTGTCGCTGCGGGTCTCGTTGGCGGCGAACCACCACGGCGCCGATCTGCGGCTCGCCCATGGCCACGGTCTCGCCCGGCGCGGTGAAGAAAGGCCTGTCTGGCGCCACGCCCGCGGCCCAGCGCGCGCCGGGCGCCCGTGGTAGCGTCACCCGCACCCGAACCACCTCGCCCGCTGGCAGCGCCCGTGGCCGGCGTCACCCGCAGCTCGTGGCGGTTCGGCTTGGACCACGTCGCCGGCGACCCGTCCACGGTCACCTCGTCGACCGCGAGGGCCAGGTCGAGGTTGAAGCGGGTCAGCCTCTGCGGCCGGCACCAGCGTCAGGACGGTGCGCCCGGAGAGCTCGTCGGTGGCCGGGTCGTAGGTGTCGCGGATGGTGTAGTGCCGGACGTCGTAGCCCCCGTTCCCGTCCTGGGGGAAGTACGGGTCGCCGGCACCGGAGGACCCGGTGGTGGGCTCCCCCGCCGCAGGTGCTCCCTCGGCCGCCCCGGGCGGGGTGACCAGCAGGACGCCGACCAGGCCGCAGAGCAGCAGCCGGACCAGGACCGAGGCGCGCGGACGGGGACGGGCGGCACTGCTCAGCGGCACAGGGGCTCCGGTAAATGTGTTGCGACGGGTGCGGGTGTCGGCGACGCTATCCCGAGGCCGGGGTCACCGACCGTGGAACGAGGGAGAAGGAGGTAAAGCCTCATGACCGTCCTGGAACCGAGCGCGCCCACCCTCCCCTCTCCCCGACGGAGCCCCCGCAGTGACCGATCCCCTGACCGATCCCCTGACCGACCAGACACGAGCAGCAGCACCCGCACTGGCCTGACCCTCCCGCCGCGGAGCCGGCCCGGTCCTCCCGCTTCGCCCTCGAGTACGCCGCGCTCGACGACCTGCCCGAGGGCCAGCGGTGGAGCAGCTACCGCGACGTCGAGCGGCTGTGCCGCGGGCCGGAGCCGACCCCGCCCTGGGTGGTCGGCGACCGGGGTGCGGTCGACACCGAGCTCGGCGTCCTGAAGACCGGGAAGGAGGCCGACGTCTTCCTCCTCGAGCGCGCCGTGCCCGGGCGACCCGGGGTGGTGATGGCCGCCAAGCGCTACCGCTCCGAGGAGCACCGCACCTTCCACCGCAGCGGCTCCTACACCGAGGGCCGACGGACCCGGAGGTCTCGCGACGCGCGGGCCCTGGCCCGCAAGTCGGACTTCGGGCGCTCGGTGGCCGCCGGCCAGTGGGCCTGGGCCGAGTGGGACGCGCTCAAGCGGTTCTGGTCGGCGGGGGTGCCGGTCCCCTACCCGGTGCAGATCGAGGGGCCGGAGATCCTCATGGAGCTGATCACCGACACGGACGGCCCCGCGCCCCGGCTGGCCTCGACACGTCCTGGCCCCGACCTGCTCGAGCACTACTTCACCCAGCTCCGCCACGCCCTCGGCGCGCTGGCCCGCGACGGCGTCGCCCACGGCGACCTCTCGCCGTACAACGTGCTGGCGGCCGGTGACCGGCTGGTGGTGATCGACCTGCCGCAGGTGGTGGACCTGGTCGCGAACCCGGCCGGGCCGGAGTTCCTGATGCGGGACTGCCACAACCTGTGCACGTGGTTCCAGCGCCGGGGGCTGGACGTCGACGAGCACGCCCTGTTCGGCGAGGTGATCGCCCAGGCCTGGTGAGCCGCTGGCAGGCTGGGCGCATGACACGCAGCGGCCGGCGCAGCCCCGCGGCGATCACCAGCCTGGCCGACCTCGAGGCGCTGGTCGCCTCCGGCACGACCTCGCTGCGCGACCGCCGGCTGCAGGACCTCGACCTGACCGCCCACGGGGAGGTGCTGCGACGCCTCGACGTGGCCGGCGCCCTGTTCCTGGGCGGCCGGCTGACCCCGGCCGAGGAGGACTCGCTGCGGGACCGCGGGGCCCTGCTGTTCCCGTCGGTGCCCGACGTCCCCTTCGACGCCTACCGGACCACGCTCTACACCCCCGACGAGCTGTACGCCGGCCTGGCCGACGGCTACGACGCCACCCCGGACGCACAGGTCTACGCGTGGTCACGGCACGGCGACACCGGCGCAGGACAGGGGGTCGCGGCGGACCTGGCCCTGGCCCTGCACGACCACGCGGTCGACACCGCGCTGGCCGGCTTCGTCCGTGACCGGCGCCTGGTCGGGGTGATGGGCGGCCACGCCGCGGCCCGCGGCACCCGGGAGTACGCCGACGCCGCCCGGCTGGGCCGCGCGCTGGCCCGGACCGGGCTCGAGGTGGCCACCGGGGGCGGACCGGGCGCGATGGAGGCGGCCAACCTGGGTGCGCGGACCGCACCGGGCCCGGACGCCCTGCTGGACCGGGCGCTGGCCCGGCTGGCGGGGGTGCCGGGCTTCCGTCCCTCGGTGACGGACTGGGCGAGGGTGGCGCTCGAGGTCGCGGCCGACCTGCCGCCGGGCCCCCGGACCCTGGGCATCCCGACCTGGTTCTACGGGCACGAGCCGCCCAACCCGTTCGCCACCGACATCGCGAAGTTCTTCCGCAACGCGCTCCGCGAGGCGCTGCTCGTCGGGGTGTGCACCGCGGGCCTGGTCTTCCTGCCGGGCGCCGCCGGCACCGTCCAGGAGGTCTTCCAGGACGCGTGCGAGAACTACTACGCCGACGATCCCGACCGGGCGCCGATGGTGCTGGTGGGGCGGCGGTTCTGGACCGAGACCGTCCCGGCGTGGCCCCTGCTGAGCCGGCTCGCCGACGACGGCGGGTTCTCCGCTCGCGTCTGGCTCGTCGACTCCCCCGAGGAGGCCGCGGAGCGGCTCGCCGGCTGAGGCGACACAGTCGCCGTCAGTCCTCGTGGGCGGCGAGCTGGCCGCAGGCGCCGTCGATCTCCTGGCCCCGGGTGTCGCGGACCGTGGTCGGCACGCCCTTGGCCTCCAGGCGTCGGACGAACTCGCGCTCGTCCTCGCGCCGCGAGGCGGTCCACTTCGACCCCGGGGTGGGGTTCATCGGGATCAGGTTCACGTGCACCCAGCCCCAGTCGCCGTACGAGTTCAGCACGTCGGCCAGCAGGTCCGCCCGCCACGCCTGGTCGTTGATGTCCTTGATCATGATGTACTCGATCGACACCCGCCGCTTGGTGCGCTCGGCGTACTTCCAGGCCGCCTCGACGGCCTCGCGGACCTTCCACCGGGTGTTGATCGGGACCAGCTCGTCGCGCAGCTCGTCGTCGGGGGCGTGCAACGACAGCGCGAGGGTGACCGGGATCCCCTCCTCGGTCAGCTGCTCGATCCTGGGCACCAGGCCCACGGTCGACAGGGTGATCCCGCGGGCGGACATGCCCAGGCCGTCGGGGGCCTTGTCGGTGAGCCGGCGGATGGCGCCGATCACGGCCTTGTAGTTGGCCATCGGCTCGCCCATGCCCATGAACACGACGTTGGAGACCCGACCGGGGCCGCCGGCGACCTCGCCGCGGGCCAGGGACCGGGCTCCGGCCACGACCTGCTCGACGATCTCGGCGGTGGACATGTTGCGCTGCAGGCCGCCCTGGCCGGTGGCGCAGAACGGGCACGCCATCCCGCAGCCGGCCTGCGAGGACACGCACATCGTCACGCGGTCGGGGTAGCGCATCAGCACCGACTCCACCAGCGCGCCGTCGAAGAGCTTCCACAGGGTCTTGCGGGTGGTGCCCTTGTCGGCCTCCAGCGTGCGCAGCGGCGTCATCAGGTCCGGCAGCAGCCCGGCCACGAGCTGCTCGCGGGCCTCGGCCGGCAGGTCGGTCATCTGCTCGGGGTCGTCGACGAGGCGCGAGAAGTAGTGCGTGGAGAGCTGCTTGGCCCGGAACCCCGGCAGCCCGAGCCCGGTGACCAGCTCCTTGCGCTCGGCCGCGGAGAGGTCGGCGAGGTGGCGCGGCGGCTTGCGGCGTCCGCGCGGCTCGTCGAAGACCAGCGGGAGCGTGGTGCGCGTGGGCTCGACCGGCTCGGCGTCCTCGACGGAGACGGTGGTGGGCTGCGGGGAGGTCTGGGTCATAGCACCTCCAGTGTCCCACCCGGGCCGGGCAGGGCCGAATCGACGGAGCCGGCGGCCTAGAAGCCGGGTCGGCCGCTGACGTCGACCAGGTAGTACAGCAGCAGCCAGGTGGGGGCCACGGTGGCCAGCAGGGAGTCCAGGCGGTCCATCAGCCCGCCGTGGCCGGGGATGATCTGGGACATGTCCTTGATCCCGAGGTCGCGCTTGATCACCGACTCGCACAGGTCCCCGAGGGTGGCGCTGACCACGGCGACGGCGCCGAGGACGACCCCGACCCACCACTGCCCGTCGAGCAGGTAGGTCACGGTCAACCAGCCCACGACCATGCAGGACACCGCGGAGCCGACGAAGCCCTCCCACGACTTCTTGGGGGAGATCACCGGCGCCATCGGGTGACGGCCCAGGGTGACGCCGGCGGCGTACCCGCCGATGTCGGAGGCGATCGTGACCAGGATGAAGGTGAGGACCCGCCACACCCCGTCCTCGGGCCGGATCAGCAGCACCACGAAACCGGCCAGGAACGGCAGGTACACCGCGGTGAAGACGCTCGCCGTCGCGTCGCGGACGAACCCCTCGACACCGCGACCGCAGCCGCCACAGCATGCAGCCCAGTGCCGTCACGGCCAGCCCGGTGGCCAGGGGCGGGGCGCCGCCGAACCAGGCGCCGAAGAGCATCACGACCGACCCGGCGAGCAGCGGCCCGTACGCCAGGGTGATGTCGCGGTGCGGTCATCGCGTTGCGCATCTCCCAGATGCCGACGCCGATGGCGGCGGTGACCAGGAAGACGAACGGGAAGCCGTCCAGGGTCGACAGGCTCAGGGCGACCGCCACCAGCAGCACCACCGCCGACCCGACGGCCGCCGGCAGGTCGCGGCCCGCGCGGCTCGCCTTCGGCGCCGGGGTGGCACGGCGGGGTGTGGTCATGGGTCGGTGGGCTCGGCTCCGGGTGCTCAGACCTCGAGCAGCTCGGCTTCCTTGTGCTTGAGGAGGTCGTCGATGGCGTCGGTGTGCTTCTTGGTGATGCCGTCGAGCCGCTTCTCGGCGCCGGTGACGTCGTCCTTGCCGACCTCGCCGTCCTTCTCCATCTTGTCCAGGGTCTGCTTGGCGTTGCGGCGGATGTTGCGCACCGAGATCTTGCCGTCCTCGGCCTTGGTCCTGGCCACCTTGATGTAGTCCTTGCGGCGCTCCTCGGTGAGCTCGGGCAGCACCACGCGGATGGTCCGCCGTCGTCGGTGGGGTTCACCCCGAGGTCGGAGTCGCGGATCGCCCGCTCGATCGCCCCCATCGCACCCTGGTCGTAGGGGCTGATGATGATCACCCGCGCCTCGGGCACGGTGAAGGAGGCCAGCTGCTGCAGGGGCGTCGGCGCTGCCGTAGTAGTCGGCGTTGATCTTGTGGAACATCGACGGGTGGGCGCGGCCGGTGCGGATCGCGGCGAAGTCCTCGCGGGTGACCGCGACCGCCTTGTCCATCTTCTGCTCGGCGTCCTTGAGGGTCTCGTTGATCACCGTGTGCTCCTTGTTCGTGTGCAGGTGGTGGGTGCGCCGCAGGCGCACCGAGGACGTGGCCCGGTCCGGGCTCAGACGTCCCGCGTGATCGTCGTGCCGATCTTCTCACCCGCGACGACGCGGGCGATGTTCCCGTCGCTCGGACAGGTTGAACACGATCATGTCGATGTCGTTGTCCCGGCACAGGCTGACCGAGGTGGCGTCGGCGACCTTGAGGCCGCGGGTCAGGAACTCGTCGTAGGTCAGCTGGTCGAACTTCACCGCGCTCGGGTCCTTGTTCGGGTCGGCGTCGTAGACCCCGTCCACGCCCTGCTTGCCCATCAGGATCACCTCGGCGCCGACCTCCAGCGCCCGCTGGGCGGCGACGGTGTCGGTGGAGAAGTACGGCATCCCGGCGCCGGCGCCGAAGATCACGACGCGGCCCTTCTCCAGGTGCCGGATCGCGCGACGCGGGATGTAGGGCTCGGCGACCTGGCCCATCGTGATCGCGGTCTGCACCCGGGTCTCGACGCCCTGCCTTCTCGAGGAAGTCCTGCAGCGCCAGGCAGTTCATCACCGTGCCGAGCATGCCCATGTAGTCGGCCCGGGCCCGGTCCATGCCGCGCTGCTGCAGCTCGGCGCCGCGGAAGAAGTTGCCGCCCCCGACGACGATCGCGACCTGGGTGCCCGCCGCGGACGACGTCGGCGATCTCGGCGCGCGATGCCCCGACGACGTCAGGGTCGACGCCGACGCGGCCGCCCCCGAAGACCTCGCCGGAGAGCTTGAGCAGCACCCGCTTGTAGCCGACACGTCGGACATCGTCTCCTCTCGTGTCTGGCCGCTGTCTGGCTGCTGTCCGGCGTGCGGTCGCGGACCGCCCGGACATGGCGAAGGCCGGAGGCGGAGGTGATGCGCACCCTCCACCCACCGGCCTCCCCACGCTCTCGTCCTGGCCCGACCCTAGTCGACCTCGGTCGGCTCCGGATCCGGACCGGTCGGCCAGCGCCGACGGGCACTCCGGTCAGGCGCCGACCTCGAAGCGGGCGAACCGCTTCACGGTGACGCCGGCGTCGTCGAGGACGGCCTTGACCGACTTCTTGCTCTCCGTGACCGACGGCTGGTCGAGCAGCGCGACGTCCTTGAAGAAGCCGTTGAGCCGACCCTCGATGATCTTGGGGAGCGCGCCCTCGGGCTTGCCCTCCTCGCGCGCGGTGGCCTCGGCGATCTCGCGCTCCTTGGCGACGACGTCCTCGGGGACCTCGTCGCGGGAGACGTACGTGCGGGCGCATCGCCGCGATCTGCATCGCGGCGCCGCGGGCGGCGTCCGCGTCGTCGCCGTCGTACTCCACCAGCACGCCGACGGCCGGCGGCAGGTCCGCGGCGCGGCGGTGCATGTAGGCCACGGTCGGGCCCGTCGAAGTAGGCCACGCGGCCCAGCTCGATCTTCTCGCCGATCTTGACCGCGAGGCGGCCTCGACGGCCTCGCCGACGGTGCTGTCGCCGAGCGGGACCGCCTTGAGCGCCTCGGCGTCGGCCGGCGCTCGGCCGCGTCGGCGGCCTCGGCGATCTGCTGGGCGGTCGGCGACGAACTCGTCGTTCTTGGCGACGAAGTCGGTCTCGCTGTTGAGCTCGACCAGCGCGCCGCCGGCGGTGGCGACCAGGCCGGCCTTGGCGTCGCGCTCCGCGCCGCGCTTCCTCATCCTTGTCCTGCCCCTTGATCCGCAGGATCTCGACGGCCTTCTCGAAGTCGCCGTCGGCCTCGGTCGAGGGCCTTCTTGGCAGTCCATCATGCCGGCGCCGGTCTGGTCGCGGAGCCGCTTGACGTCGGCAGCGGTGAAGTTCGCCATGTCTGTGGTGGCACTCCCTCGTGCTGAGGTCGGTGGCGGTCGGCCGGGTCAGGCCTCGGGCGTCGGCCAGGCCGTGCTCGGCCGGGGCCTCGGCCTCGGCAGCGGCGCTCGGCCGGCGGCCGGCTCCGCGGGCCGGCAGCCTCGGCCTCGGCAGCAGCCTCGGCGGCGGAGCCGCGGCAGCGGGCGCCTCGGCGGCGGGGGCCTCGGCGGCGGAGCCTCGGCCTCGGCCGCCGGGCGCCTCGGCGCCCTCGGAGCGCCTCGGCGGCACCGGTCGCCTCGGCGGCCGGGGTCGGCCGTCGGCGGCGGCGTCGCCACCGGTCGCCTGGACGGCGGCCTCGTCGGCCTGCCGCCGAGCAGCTCGCGCTCCCACTCGGCCAGCGGCTCCTCGGCGCCGAGCTCGGCGCCGGTCTCGGCCTCGCCGGACTGGACGCCGGCGCGGGCCATCAGGCCGTCGGCGACCGCGTCGGCGACGACGCGGGTGAGCAGGGCGACGGCGCGGATCGCGTCGTCGTTGCCCGGGATCGGGAAGTCGACCTCGTCGGGGTCGCAGTTGGTGTCCAGGATGCCGATGATCGGGATGCGCAGCTTGCGCGCCTCCTCGACGGCGAGGTGCTCCTTGTTGGTGTCGACGATCCAGACCGCGGAGGGGGTGCGGGTCATCTCGCGGATGCCGCCGAGGGTCTTGTCGAGCTTGTCGCGCTCCCGCTTCATCTGCAGGAGCTCCTTCTTCGTGCGACCGGTGCCGGCGACGTCGTCGAAGTCGATCTCGTCGAGCTCCTTGAGGCGGTTGATCCGCTGGTGCACGGTCTGGAAGTTGGTGAGCATGCCGCCCAGCCAGCGCTGGTTGACGTAGGGCATCCCGACGCGGGTCGCCTGCTCGGCGATCGCCTCCTGGGCCTGCTTCTTGGTGCCGACGAACATCACGGTGCCGCCCTTGGCGACGGTGTCCTTGATGAAGGCGTAGGCGCGGTCGATGTAGGCCAGCGACTGCTGCAGGTCGATGATGTAGATGCCGTTGCGCTCGGTCATGATGAAGCGCTTCATCTTCGGGTTCCAGCGACGGGTCTGGTGCCCGAAGTGGACGCCGCTCTCGAGGAGCTGGCGCATGGTGACGACGGCCATGGCCTTCGACTCCTTTCTCGTTCGTGACCCGCGCCGACGCGGACACGCGCGCCGGCGCGCGCGGACCCTCGGGGACCGGGTCTGCCTCGGTTGTCGCAGGCCACGGTGTCGCGGCCTGCCCTGACGCCCGGCGCGTCCAGCCTCCACCCGGCCGTGACCGATGGAGACGGAGGGACGTGACCGGAGGCCCGCCTGCCCGGGCCGGACCGGAGTCTGGGCTGTGCGGTATGGAGCGTGCGATAGTCGACCCGCTTGCACGGGTCGCCACCGGCCAGTCTAGTCCAGACTCCGGGGCCGCGAACCGCCGGCACCCGCGGCCCCACCCGGGGACGCGTCTCCCCAGGGTTGCCTGCATCCTTGCTGCGCGACCGGGCGGAGCGCACTCTGGTCCGTGAACCTCTGCCGTCCCGCCGCCGGCTGGTCGTCCTCGCTGCCTATCACGGCCGTCCGCCGTGCGTCGCCGCAGCCCGGGCAGCCGCACCGCCTCGCGTCACCACGGCGCGAGCCCATGGCGCCTGACCGCCGTGCCCTCCCCGTCCCGCCCCCTGCTCCGTGTCCGGCCGCTGCCGCCGGCTCGCTGCTCTGCCTGGCCCCGGCCGCTGTCCGGCTCGGCCGTCCCCCGCGAGCGCAGGGGCCCTCGCCCCTTCCCGTCGGCCCGCGCGGTGCCTGGCCGCTGGCCCCGGCGCCCCACCGTCGTCCGGGCTTCGACCCGCCGACGGTCCGGTGGGGCGCCGGTCACCGCGGGGTCGACCTCGCCGGCCGGACGGGCCAGCCGGTCCGATCCGCGCTCGCGGGACGGTGACCTTCGCCGGCCGCGTGGCCGGACGCGGGGTCGTCGTCGTCGACCACGGGGACCGTCGCACGACCTACGAGCCGGTGGTCGCCGCGGTCGCGGTGGCGAAGTGGTGGCCGCGGGAGACCGTCCTGGGCCGGCTCTCCGGACGGGACGCACTGCCTCCCGCGCACGTGCCTGCACTGGGGCCTGATCGGCGGCGTCGAGCTCTACCTCGATCCGCTCACCCTGGTCGGGTGGACCGGTCGCTGCTGCCCGGTGCGGGCCTGGCGACTCGCGGCCTCGTCGCCCGGTGGGCGGTGCAGTCCGGCCACGCGGCGGCTGCACTGGCGCGGCGACCGGGTGCGGCCGCCGGTCAGGCGCGGGGGTGGGCCTGCAGGTAGGCCTGGCGCAGCCGGTCGGTGGAGACGTGGGTGTAGATCTGCGTCGTCGCCAGCGAGGCGTGCCCGAGCAGCTCCTGCACGCTGCGCAGGTCCGCGCCCCCCTCGAGCAGGTGGGTCGCCGCGGTGTGCCGCAGGCCGTGCGGGCCCGAGGTCGGGGGCACCGGGGACGTCGGCCAGCCGCAGGTGCACCAGGCGACGGACCGCGCGCTGGTCGACCCGTCCCCCTCGGGCGCCGAGGAAGAGCGCGGGGCCGGAGCCGGCCCCGACCAGGGCCGGCCGCCCACGACGCAGCCAGGACGAGCCCGCCGCTGACGCCGGCACCCCGTACGGCACCGCGCGCTCCTTGCGCCCCTTGCCCAGCACCCGGACGACCCGACGCTCGGGGTCGAGGTCGTCGACGTCGAGCCCGCACAGCTCACCGACCCGGATCCCGGTGGCGTAGAGCAGCTCCAGCACCGCCAGGTCGCGCAGGCCGACCGGCCGCCGTCGCGGGCGTGCTCCTCGGCGGCGTCGAGGAGCAGCCGGACCTCCTCCTGGCGCAGGGCGGGCGGCAGGCTGCGGTGCGCCTTGGGCGAGCCGAGCGCGGCCCCGCCGTCCTCGGCGGTGCGGCCGGTCCGGGCCAGCCAGGCGGTGAACACCCGGACCGCGGTGGCCCGGCGGGCCAGCGTCGTCCGGCTGCGCCCCACGGTCTGCTGGGTGGCCAGCCAGCTGCGCAGCACCCGCAGGTCGAGGTCGCCCACCCCGGCGTGACCGAGTCGCACCGCGTGCGTCAGGGCCGAGCGCACGTCGCCGACGTAGGCGCGCACCGTGTGCGGGCTCAGGTCCCGCGCGACCGCCAGGTGCTCCTCGTACTCCGCGAGCACCCGGGCCAGGTCGGCCGGCAGCCGCTCCCCCGGGCGGGGTCGGCGAGGTCGGTCGGGTCACTCACGCGCCGAGCCTAGGCTCGAGGAGACCCTGCGTCGCGGAGGCGGGGCTGCTCGCCCGGCCCGCGCCGCCAGAGGTCGTCGTGGTCGGCCACCCAGCCCAGCTCGCGCAGCTGTACCAGCGCGGCTCGCACCGTCTCGGTGGCCAGGCCCGCGGACCGGGCCACCGCGACCACGCTCGCGCCGCGGTGCAGCGGCACCGCCTCGAGCACCCGCTGCTCGGTGCTCTCCAGGCGGTCGCGGGGGCGGTCCGGGGCCCGGGGCGCGGTGGCGGTGTGCCGCCCGGACTCCGAGATGAGCTCAAGGACGTGCTCGCCCCGGGTCACCAGCGAGGCGGCGCCGCCCCGCAGGAGCTCGTGCACCCCCTGTGAGGGCGCACTGGTCACGGGCCCGGGCACCCCCATCACGACCCGGTTGAGCCGCCCGGCCCAGGTGGCGGTGTTCAGGGCCCCGCTGCGTACCGCGGCCTCGACCACCACCGTCCCCCGGGTCAGCGCCGCGATCAGCCGGTTGCGGCCCAGGAAGCGGACCCGGGTCGGTGCGGACCCGGGCGGCGCTCGGACACGACCGCGCCGACCTCGGCCACCAGCTCGAGCAGCCCCCGGTGCGCGACCGGGTAGGCGCGGTCGACCCCGCAGGCCAGGACCGCGACGGTGGTCCCGCGCGCCCCCAGCGCGCCGCGGTGGGCGGCCTGGTCGATGCCGAACGCGGCTCCCGAGACCACGGCGGCGCCCTGCTCGGCGACGCGGGCCGCGAGGTCCGCGGCCACGGCGGCGCCGTAGGACGTGGCCGACCGCGACCCCACGACCGCCACGCTCCCGCGGCACGCCGCGGCCAGGTGCACCGGGCCCCGGACCCACAGCCCGAGCGGTGGCCCGGTGAGCCCGTGCAGCGGCTCGACGTGGACCAGGTCGTCGACGCCGGCCGGCCACTCGGGGTCCCCCGGGACCAGGAACCGGATCCCCTGGGCCGCCGCCTGCTCGCGCACCCGGCTCGGGGTCGAGCACCGCGAGCCGTTCCGCGGTGTCGCTGCGCAGGCCCTGGAGATCGGTGTCCGCGCGCAGTCGGTCGTGCACCTCCACCGCGCCCAGGGCGGCGACGAGCCGGGCCACCCGGGGGTCGCCCGGCTCGCAGAGGGCGTTCAGGGCCAGCCGCGCCATCCGCTCCTCGTCGGTGACCGCGCCCGCCGCGGAAGGCCTCACCAGGCACCACCCAGGACCTCGAGCGGGAGCGGCTCACCGGTGCGCAGCCGCACCGCCACGTCGACCGCACGCGGCCCCGGACCCGGCTCGTCCCGAGGTCGGCGAGCGTCCAGGCCACCCGGTGCGCGCGGGCCGCGCCCCGGCGCGAGATCCGACCCGCCGCGAGGTCGGCGTGCAGCACCTCCAGGGCCGCGGGGGGCAGGGCCCACCGCTCGGCCAGGACCGGCCCGGGCACGTCGGCGTTCACCCGCCACGGGGTGCCTGCGTAGCGCTCGGACTGCCTGCGCCGGGCGGCCAGCACCCGGTCGCGCACCGGCGCGGTCGGCTCCGGGGCGGCCAGCGGGTCGTGCAGCTCGTGCCCGCGCACCGGGCTCAGGTGACGGGTGATGTCGATGCGGTCGGTGACCGGGCCGGAGACCCGCTCCCGGTAGGAGCGGCGGCGCACCTCGCTGCAGGTGCACCGGCTCTCCCGGGCGTCGGGGTGGTAGTCACCGCACGGGCACGGGTTGGCGGCCAGGACGACCATGGACCGCGCGGGGAAGGTCGCCACCTCGTCCCCGCGCGCGATGGTGACCTCGCCGTGCTCCAGCGGCTGGCGCAGGGCGTCGATGATGTCGAGGGAGAACAACGGGAACTCGTCGAGGAAGAGCACGCCGTGCAGAGCCCGGCTGATCTCGCCCGGGTGCACCCGCCCGGTCCCGCCGCCGAGCAGGCTGGCCTTGGTCGCGGAGTGGTGCGGCGCCCGGAACGGCGGTCGCGCGCCCGGACGGACCGTCGGTGACGCCTCGCCGGACAGCGAGTGGATGGCGCTGAGCTCGAGGGACTGCTCGACCGAGAGGTCGGGCAGCAGGCCGGGCAGACGCTCGGCCAGCGTGGTCTTGCCTGCCCCCTTGGGACCGTTGAGCATCAGGTGGTGCCCGCCCGCGGCGGCGACCTCCAGGGCGAAACGCGCATCCGCCATGCCGTGCACGTCGACCAGGTCGAGGTCGACCGACCGGTCCTGGCCGCGCCAGCTCAGCACCGACCCGGTGGCCAGGGGCTCGACCGGAGGCGCGTCGGGCACCTCCGTCCCGCCCAGGAGCGCGACCGCCTGGCGCAGGGAGCGCACCCCGAACACGTCGACCCCCGGGACCATCCCGGCCTCCTCGACGTGGATCTCGGGCACCACCACCCGGCGCAGTCCGTGGGCCCGGGCGGCCATCACCATCGGCAGCACCCCGCGCACCGGGCGCAGCCGGCCGTCCAGGGTCAGCTCGCCGATCAGCACCACCCCGTCGAGGTCCTCGCGGCGGACCTTGTCGTCGGCGGCCAGCACCGAGAGGGCGATCGCGAGATCGAGGTGCGGACCTCGCTTGGGCAGGTCGGCCGGGGAGAGCAGGATCGTCACCCGTCGGGTCGTGGGCCAGTCGAAGCCGCTGTTGACCATCGCGGTGCGGCAGCGGTCCCGGCCCTCGCTGACCGAGGCGTCGGGACGTCCCACCACCGTGGTGGAGACCAGCCCCTGGGTCACGTCGGCCTGGACGTCGACGACGTGGCCGCTGACCCCGTCCAGCACGACGGTGCGCGCCGTCGCCCAGGTCACTCAGCCCACCCCCCGCACGTGCTCGACCCTCGCCGCGCCGCCGTGGTCGAGCAGCACCCCCACCAGGTCGAGCCGGACCTCCTCCACCCGGACCCCGTGCTCCCGCATCCAGCGAGCCGCCAGCCGTCGCAGCCGGGCGACCTTGACCGCGCTGACCGACTCCAGCGGGGTGCCGTAGGCCGCGGTGGTCCGGGTCTTCACCTCGCAGAAGACCAGGACCCGGCCCTCGCGCAGGACGAGGTCGACCTCGCCGATCTCGCACCGCCAGTTGCGGTCCAGGACCACCATCCCCAGGTCCGTGAGGTGGCGGGCCGCGCTGGCCTCGCCGTACATCCCGGTCGCCTGCCGTTGCCGTGCTGTCGCCATGACGCACCTCCTGCCCCCGAGGGTGCGTGGTGCCGGGCTCCACCAGGGGCCCACCGGCCGCGGCTGTGGAGCAGCGGTGCTCCGTCGCGCTGGGGAGGGCCAGCGGGCCGGCCGGACTCAGAGGTTGCCGGGCCCGTCGCACGACACGGGGGTGGCGGGCACGTTCTGCACCCGTGCGGTCACCGTCTCCGAGACCCAGCCCCCCTGCGGCACCGGGATGAACGGCACCCCCAGGTACAACGACTGGAAGGCCACGGTGACCTCGACCAGGTCACCCACGGCGGGGGTTCCCACCACGGGGACGCCCCCCACGGTGGTGAACCGACGCGTGACCAGGGGCGCCGTCACCCCGACCGCCGGGTTCTCCGCGTGCCGCACCGCCCACGGCAGGGCACAGGTGGCCCAGTCGTTGCCCACCACCATCCGACGGGCGGCCTCGCGCGCGGTGGCCGAGGCGGTGGTCAGGGACCAGAACAGGAAGCCGTACTGCACCAGGCCGAAGATCAGCAGGAACATCAGCGGCGCGACGATGCCGAACTCCAGGGCGGTGGCCCCGCTCTCCGTCCGCGCGCCTCGCCCCGGGCGAGCCGGCCTCACCGGACCAGCCGCACGATCTTGGGCCCGACGCCCACGTAGTCGCTGACCGGCCCGTCGTAGTCGGTCGAGACCGCCGGCAGCGCGTCGGGGGCGATCGAGAGGAACTTGGCCGCCTTGACGTGCCCGCCCTGCAGCAGCAGCCCGGCCTTCTCCGTGCCGAGGTCGCTGCCCAGCCCCGCCCCCAGCATGGTCAGCCCGCCGCTCACGTCGCCCGAGCCGAGCAGGGAGGTCACCGTGCTGAAGCCCAGCGCCCCCAGGACGAGGTCGAGCGCGGAGCCCAACGCACCCAGGCTGGCCCGGACCGTGTCGGCCGCCGTGGACACCGACGCCGCCAGGGCGGGCCCGAGCCCGTCCACGACGGTGCCCGCCGACAGCCCGGCGATCGCCAGACTGGTCGCCTCGCCGTTGTCGAGGAAGACCGGCCGGAAGGTGAGGATCGGGTAGTCCGCGGTCCCGGGACTGTTCAGGTCCACGTAGCTCAGCACCGGCGCCCAGCCGAACCGGGCCGAGGCGTACAGGTCCTCGCGGACCCGGTCGTTGGGGGTCACCACCGGCAGGCCGGGCAGCAGGTAGGTGTCCAGCGCGAAGGCCAGGTTGCTGTCGAGGAGGGTCGAGGGACCGTCGGTGAGGAAGTCGCGGAAGGCGTCGTCGTTGTAGGTGCCGCTGAAGCCCGGCAGCGTGGTCGTCGCCCCGGAGCAGGCCCCGGTCCGGGCGCAGCTGAGCCGGCCGTAGCCGGGCCCCGACCCGGCTCCGGGGGTGTCCTTGAGGAGGCCGTCGGTGAGCTGCTGCTCGGCCCCGGGGTCCGACAGCACCCGGCCGCAGTTGGCCGGCGGTGCCCCCAGCAGCGTCGCCTGCCACGTCGGCAGGGTGTCCAGGCGGTTGTAGGTCGCTCCCCCGCACCCCAGCAGCGCGTACGACGGGTTCGCCAGCACCCCGGCCACGGTCGTCGACAGCGTCCCGGAGAGCCCGGCGGCCGAACCGTCGAGGCCGGACAGGTTCTGGCCGCCGAGCGCCTGGACCAGCACCTGGTTCGACGTCAGGGCGTGGTCGAGGCCGTGTGCCAGGTTGGCGGTCAGGGCCGGGGTCGCGCCGTCGGACACCCGGGGGCTGTCGAGCAGGCGGCCGCAGGCGAGCAGCTCGTGCAGGTCCAGGACACCGGACAGGGCCGTCGCCAGCCGGCCCAGGACGGTCCCCTGCGAGGGGTAGACCGAGAAGGTGGTGTCCAGCGCGGACCACTTCGGGTTGGTCCCGACCAGCCCCAGACCGGCCACGCTCCCGGTGAACAGCTTGACCTTGGCGTGCCACACCCCGGGCTGGGCGGTGACGGCCGCCGGGAGCGCCGCGAGCCAGGAGCCCGGTCCCGGCCACCAGGCTGGTGGCGGCGACCGGACCGACCGTGGTGCCGCCCCGCTTGAACACCACCAGGTTGCCCCCGGTCAGCCCCTGCAGCGTCGGCAGGAGACCCGGTGACGCGACGGAGACCTGCAGGGTGGTCGCGGTGGCCACCGGGCTGCCGACCGCGACCGCCGCCGAGGCGTTGGTCCCGGAGTACGCCGCCTCCCAGGGCACGAAGGCAGGCTCGCTGTCGGTGCCCAGCGTCCCCCCCGAGGACGAGCTGCCCGGCGTCACGTAGCTGATCGGGAGGACGCCGTCGACGGTCGACCCCAGGCCCGCGTCGTTGACCACCGAGGCCAGGCAGGTCAGCGACAGCCCGATCGGCAGGATCTCCCCGGGGGAGGACACCTCGGCCGTCGCCGCCTTCTGCTGGACGGTGTCCTGGACCCCGACGGCGCCGGCGAACGCGAAGGCCACCTGCGAGGCCGGCGTGACCACCTGCACCCGGTCCGCCGCGGGGAAGCTCACCAGTCCCTGGCCGAGCAGGAGCTGGGCGTAGGCGTCGAGGGTGGAGGAGCTCGCCGTGGCCGGGCAGGCCGGCAGGGTCGGGTTGAGCACCGCCTGGCCGGCCACCGGGTGGCAGGCCAGGGAGAACGCCGCCCGCTTGGCCACCCGGAGCCGCGTCGCGTCGTCGCTGGCCGGCAGGGCCTCGGCGGCGAAGACCGCTGCCTCGTCGGCCTGCTGCTGCAGCTGGCCCCGGCGCATCCAGGTGCCGCCGATGTCGACCACGAAGGCGCACACGACCAGCAGCGTGGCGGCCACCAGTCCGGAGATCAGCGCGACGGCCCCGCGCTCGTCCCTCACCGAGACCTCACCGAGTCATCACCGAGTCATCACCGGGCCCTCAGCAGCCTGACGCGGTCAGCCGGACGTTCTGCAACCGCGTGAGCGTCTCGGACACGACGGCTCCGCCGTGCGGCAGCATCGACCCGACCACCGACGAGGTGACCGGGACCGCGACGCTGACCCGGACGTCGACGCCGACCTCGTCGGGGAGGTAGTCGACGATCGTGGCCGTGACGTCGGCGACGCCGATCGGGCTCGCACCGGCGAGGTGGTTCACGTTGCCCACCACCGTGGCGGCCACGTCCTGGAGCAGCGCGCTGCAGGAGACGTAGGCGCCGACCAGCTCGGACTGGGTGACGGTGGGCGTGTAGCTGCTGAGCTTCTGCGCCTGCCAGAAGTAGTTGCCGTAGAACAGCGCGCCCAGGACCATCGGGCTGAGCACCATGGTGATCAGCCCGGCCTCGACCGCGGCCACCCCGCGCTCCGACCGACGCCTGCTGCGCGCGCCCGCCATCGCCGTCTTCCCTCCCACGGACCGGACGACCCGGTCCGGACCCGGTCGCAGGTGCGGCCACGTCGCCCGGACCCGACACCTTCGGAACACGATACGTGTTCAGATTGTCCGGTGTCCCCGGTATGCCCGGTTCGCGCCGTCGAGGAGCAGCCCGGGACGGGTCAGGTCTTGGGCAGCTCCAGGTCGGCCTGCGCCAGCTCCTCGACGTTGACGTCCTTGAAGGTGAGCACCTTGACGTTCTTGGCGAACCGGGCCGGGCGGTACATGTCCCAGACCCAGGCGTCGGTCATCGAGACCTCGAAGAACACGTCGCCGGCCTCCGTCCGGGCCTTCACGTCGACCTGGTTGCACAGGTAGAAGCGACGGTCGGTCTCCACGACGTACTTGAAGATGCCCACGACGTCGCGGTACTCGCGGTAGAGCTGGAGCTCCATCTCCGCCTCGTACTTCTCGAGGTCCTCCGCGCTCATCTGCTCGCCTCCTGCAGGATCGGGTGCTGGGAATGCCGGGGGTGCGGGCTGCCCTCCACCCGCCGGACGTTGACGAAGCAGCGCCGGTGGATCTCGCACGGCCCGTGCTGCTCGAGAGCCTCGGTGTGGGTGGGGGTGATGTAGCCCTTGTGCGTCTCGAAGTCGTAGGCCGGGTAGGTGTGGTGCATCTGCCGCATGATCCGGTCCCGGGTCACCTTGGCCAGGACCGAGGCCGCGGCGATGCAGGCCGTCACCCGGTCACCCTTCCACACCGCGAGCCCCGGGACACCGAGCCCGTCGACCCCGAACCCGTCGGTGAGGACGTACGCCGGCCGGGTCTCCAGCCGAGCCAGCGCCCGGCGCAGCGCCTCGATGTTGGCCACGTGCATCCCGAGCCGGTCGCACTCGTCGTGCGCCACCACCACCACCGACCAGGCCACCGCCCGTCGGACGACCTCGGCGTAGCAGCGCTCCCGGGCCCGCTCGGTGAGCAGCTTGGAGTCGGCGAGCCCGGGGACCACCCCGCGCTCGCCCGCGGGCAGGATGGCGGCCGCGGCCACCAGCGGCCCGGCGCAGGCACCCCGACCGGCCTCGTCGACACCGGCGATCGGGTCGAGCCCGTGGCGGCGCAGGGCGCGCTCGTAGCCGTACAGGCCGGCGTCACGCCGGACGGTCAGCCCGCGGGGAAGGTCAGACACCGGGACTCCTCACGGCTCGACGGAGGCGAAGGTCGAGGGTCGGTGCAGGAACGTGGCGTGGCCCAGCGGCCAGACCACCGCGAAGACCTTGCCCACCACGTCCTCGGCCGGGACCATGCCCCCGCCCGGGTCGCCGAGGTGGGCCCGGCTGTCGGCGGAGTGGGAGCGGTTGTCCCCCATCACCCACAGGTAGCCCTCGGGCACCTTCTCCGAGAAGGAGATCAGGGACGGCTTCTCCCCCGGCTTGAGGTACGAACCCTCGTCCAGGGGGGTGCCGTTCACGCTCACCCGCCCCTCGGCGTCGCAGCACACGACCGAGTCCCCACCGACCCCGATCACCCGCTTCACCAGGTGGCCTCCGGTCGGGTACAGCCCGAAGACCTCCAGCGCCTTGGCGATCGGAGTGTCCGCGGTGGGCGCCTCGGACTCGTCCAGCCAGCCGCCGGGATCGGCGAAGACCACGACGTCGCCGCGGGAGGGCGAGCCGGAACCCCAGTACGACGGCTTCTCCACCAGGATCCGGTCGTTGAACACCAAGGTGTCGTTCATCGAGCCCGACGGGATGTAGAACGCCTGGAGGAACAGGGACTTGATCACCACCGCCAGGACGAGGGCGACCACGACCAGGAAGCCCAGCTCGAGCCAGATCGGGAGGTGACGGCGCGAGGAGGCCCCGCTCCTGTGTACGTGCGACGACCGCGGCTCGTCGGCGGTCCCGACCGGTTCGGTCGGAACGCCGGCGTCGCCGCGGTCGTCAGGATCGGTCACACCCGGACCCTACCGAGCGGAGCCGTGCGTGCCGGGTTCGCCGAGCGCTCAGCGAACGACGTCCCGCTTCTCCTTGATCTTGGCGGCCTTGCCGCGCAGGTTGCGCAGGTAGTACAGCTTGGCGCGGCGCACGTCGCCGCGGGTCACGACCTCGACGTGGTCGATGATCGGGGTGTGCAGCGGGAAGGTGCGCTCGACGCCGACGCCGAACGAGACCTTGCGCACGGTGAAGGTGCGGCCGATGCCGGAGCCCTGGATGCGGATGCAGACGCCCTGGAACACCTGGACGCGGGAGCGGTTGCCCTCGACGACCTTGACGTGGACCTTCAGGGTGTCGCCGGCGCGGAAGGCCGGCAGGTCGTCGCGCTTGGAATCGGCTGCGAGCGTGTCGATGACGTTGGTCATGGTGTCTCCTCGTCGGCGCCACAGGTCGCCCACGGACAGTGGGTGGTTCGTGCTTGCGGGGGTCGGTTGCGGGTTCACGCGGCTTGCCCCCTGTGGCAGGTGGGCCGCCGACCTCCGGCCCGGGGGGCGCGGCTGGGTCGTCGAGGCAACAGACCGAGGGCTGATTCTGCCACAGCGCCGCGGTCGGCGGGAAATCAGCGGCGGCGCTTGAACATCCGGGTGATCCGGGCGTCGTCCTGCTCCCGGGTGGGCCGGAAACCGGCCCGGTGGTACATCCGCTGGTTCTCGGTGCTGCCCACCCCGGTGACCAGCCCGAACCAGCGCGCCTCGTCGGGGGCGGCGTCCTGCACCCGCTCCAGGAGCCAGCGTCCCAGTCCGCGGCCCTGCAGGTCCGGGGCGACCATCAGCCGGCCGAGGAACCACTGGTCCCCGTCCAACCGCCCGCGGACGCTGCCCACCAGTCGTCCGGCGGAACGCAGCACGAAGGTGGTCCAGGCCTCGAGCTCGGCGGTGACGACCTCCAGCGACTCGTGCAGGGCCGGGATGTCCAGGGTGTCGTTGATCAGCGCCTCCTGCAGCCAGCAGGCCCGCTGCAGGGTGAGCAGCTCACCGGCGTCCGCCCGGGTGGCCAGCCGCAGCACGGCCTCACCGGTGTCGTCCAGCCCCTCGCGGGTCACCACCGTCGAGGGGTGCAGCAGGTCGGGGCGCCGCTGACCCGTCCGCCGTCGCGCCTGGTCGGTGCGCCAGGCCGCGACCCGGGCGTGGTCGCCGGAGAGCAGCACGGCCGGGACCTCGAGTCCGCGCCAGGTGGCCGGCTTGGTGAAGACCGGGTACTCCAGCAGCCCCTCCGCGGCGTGCGACTCCTCCTCCAGCGAGGCGGCGTTGCCCATGAAGCCCGGCAGCAGCCGCACGACCGCCTCGATGACCACCAGCGCGGCGACCTCGCCCCCGTTGAGCACGTAGTCACCGACCGAGACCTCCAGCACCCGGACCCGGGAGGCGGCGTGGTCCACGACCCGCTGGTCGATGCCCTCGTAGCGCCCGCAGGCGAACAGCAGCCGCTCCTGGGTCGCCAGCTCGGCGGCGATCGCCTGGGTGAAGGGCACGCCGCTGGGCGTCGGCACGACGACCACCGGCTCCGGGCCGTCCCCGAGGAGGTCGTCGAGCGCCTCGCCCCAGGGCTCCGGGCGCATCACCATCCCGGCTCCCCCGCCGTACGGCGTGGCGTCGACGGTGCGGTGGCGGTCGTGGGTCCAGTCCCGCAGGTCGTGGACGCGCAGGTCGAGCAGGCCGGTCTCCCGGGCCCGTCCGGGCAGGGAGAGGCCGAGCGGGGCGAGGTAGCCGGGGAAGATGGAGACCACGTCCACCCGCACGGCTCAGTCCTCCTCGAGCGGCTCGAGCAGGCCGGGGCGGTCGGCGACGACGAGCCGGCCGGCGGCCAGGTCGACGGTCGGCACCAGGGCGGAGACGAAGGGCACCAGGGCGTCGTCGCGTCCCTCCCGGGCCACCACGAGCAGGTCCTGCGCACCGGAGTGCAGCACGTCGGACACGGTGCCCACCGCGGCGCCCTCGGTGGTCTCCACCCGCAGCCCGACCAGCTGGTGGTCGTAGAACTCCTCGGGGTCCTCGGGCGTCGCGGCGGGGTCCACCCGCGCGTGCAGCACGAGACCACGGACGGTCTCGGCCGCGTTGCGGTCCTCGACCTCGACGAAGCGCACGAGCAGGCGCTCCTGGTGCCACCGGGTCGCGGCGACGGTCAAGCGGTCGTACGCCGGGGCCGGCCCGTCACCGGGACGGCGCGCGGCCAGGGTGGCTCCGTCGGCGAAGCGCCGGCCGGGCTCGTCGGTGCGCAGCTCGACGGTGACCTCGCCGCGCACCCCGTGAGGACGACCCACCCGTCCTACGACGACCTCCTCGGTCGTGGGCTCGGTGCTCATCTGGGGCGAACCCTTTCCGGGGGAAACGACGGGTGGGGAGGCCCGAAGGCCTCCCCACCCAGAGCTGTACGTGCTCGTCGTCAGCGACGCCGGTCCACGTCGACGAAGTCGACCCGGGCCGCGCCCTTGCCGCCGATCGCGCTGATCACGGTCCGCAGGGCCGTGGCGGTGCGGCCGTTGCGGCCGATCACCTTGCCGAGGTCCTCGGGATTGACCCGGACCTCCAGGAGCGCGCCGCGGCGCAGCTGCTTGTCCCGCACCACGACGTCGTCGGGGTGCTGGACGATCCCGCGGACGAGGTGCTCCAGAGCATCGGCGAGCACCGGATCAGCCCTCGGTGCTCTCGGTGCTGTCGGTGCTCTCGCTGCTCTGGGCGCTCGAGGTGGCCTCGGTGGTGGCCGGGGCGTCCTCGGTCGCGGCGTCCGCGACGACCGCGGGCTTCTCGTCGGCCGGGGTCTCGTTCTGCGCCGGGGCCTCGGCAGGGGCCTCGGCCTTGGTGTCGGCCTTGGCCTCGGACTTGGCCTCGGACTTCTTGGCCGGCGCCTTCTTGGTCACGGCCTCGGTGGTGGCCGAGGAGCCGGACTCGGCGAGGATCTCGTTGAAGATCTCCTGCTTGGTGCGGCCGACCTGCTTGACCTTGAGGGTGCCCTCGGTGCCGGACTCGCCCCGGAAGGTCTGCCAGTCGCCGGTGACCTTGAGGATGGCCTCGACGGCCTCGGTCGGCTGCGCGCCGACGCCCAGCCAGTACTGCGCCCGCTCGGTCTTGACCTCGATGAGCGAGGGCTCCTCCTTGGGGTGGTACTTGCCGATCTCCTCGATGACGCGACCGTCACGCTTGGTGCGCGAGTCGGCGACGACGATGCGGTAGTACGGCGCACGGATCTTGCCCATGCGCTTCAGACGAATCTTGACGGCCACGAGTGTGGTGTCTCCTTGGGATGTGGTGACGGGGTGAACGTGCCCGAGCCAGGTGGGGCACCGGTCGGTCGGTTCTCGAGGGGCCAGCCCGGCGTCGGATGAGAGGGTCCGGCCGGGGCAGCACTCAGCCGGTCATTGTGCCAGACACCGGGCCCCCTGCTCCAATCGAGGGTTCCGACGTCCGGACCTCGGGCTCTGGACACCCCCGGACCACGATGGTTGGATGATCCAACCAACGACCGATCCGCGGAGCGTCGACGATGAGCGAGACCGTGCTGCACCCCCCCGGGCCCGACTTCACCCCGCCGGCCCGGCTCTCCGCCCCGCCCCGGCTCACCGAGCGCCACCCCGCGCTGTTCCCCCTGGCCGTCCGGGCCCACCGCGCCCGCCGTCGGCTGCGCTGGCTGACCAGCCCCGAGCCGTGGGCCGCGACCCGTGCGACCGAGCCGCTGCCGTACCGGGTCAAGCAGCACAAGTCCCTGCTGCTGCGCGAGCTGGGCGCGTCGGAGATGTACCTCCAGCACAACAAGGTCACCAACCTCAGGCTGGCCTCCGCCCGCGTCGACGAGCTGCTGATCGGGCCCGGTGAGGTGTTCTCCTTCAACCGCGTGGTGGGCAGCTGCACGGCGCGCAAGGGGTACGTCGCCGGCATGCGGCTGTCCAACGGCCGGGCCCACGAGGGGGTGGGGGGCGGCATCTGCCAGCTGGCGAACCTGCTGCACTGGATGTTCCTGCACTCTCCCCTGACCGTGGTCGAGCGCTCCCAGCACAGCTTCGACCCGTTCCCCGACAACGGCCGGGTGCTGCCCTGGGGGGTGGGCTGCTCGATCGTCTACAACTACGTCGACCTGGTGGTGCGCAACGACACCGACGCCACCTTCGCTCTGCGCACCTCGGTCGGCGAGCGGTACCTCGAGGGCGAGCTGCGGGTGGACCGCCCTCTCGCGCACAGCTACAAGGTCTTCGCCCGCGGCGAGCAGTTCCTCCGGTACGCCGGGGAGCACTACCGGCGCAACGAGATCTGGCGCACCGTGGTCGACCGTCGCACCGGCGACACCCTCGGCGAGGAGCTGGTCAAGCAGAACTGCGCGCTGGTGACCTACGTGCCCACCGGCGTCGACGTCCTCGACGTCGGTCCCGCGGCCGCCGGCTGACCGGTCCGGCTCAGGCCACGACCCGGCCGCGGAGCACGATCCGGCGGGGGGTGCGCAGCACCGCCAGGTCGGCCAGCGGGTCGGTGTCGTAGACCACGAAGTCCGCAGCGGTCCCCTCGGCCAGCGTGCCGCTGAGCCCCAGCCACTCCCGAGCCCGCCAGGAGGCCGCGCCGAGGGCGTCGACGGCGCTGAGCCCGTAGGTGGTCAGCTCCTGGACCTCGGCGGCAATCAGGCCGTGCGGCAGGACGCCGCCGGCGTCGGTCCCGGCGTAGATCGGCACCCCCGCGTCGTACGCCGCCCCGATGGTCTCCCGGCGCCGGGACCACAGCGCCGTCATGTGCGCGGAGTACGCCGGGAAGCGGTGCGCGCCCGCCTCGGCGTACGTCGGGAAGTTGTCGAGCTGGACCACCGTGGGCACCAGGGCGACCCCGCGCTCGGCCATCGTGGCCACCAGGTCCGTCGACAGCCCGGTGCCGTGCTCGATGCAGTCGATCCCGGAGCCGATCAGGTCCGGCAGCGCGTCCTCGCCGAAGACGTGGGCGGTGACCCGCGCCCCGCGGGCGTGGGCCGCGGCCATCGCCTGGTCCAGGGACTCCCGGGTCCACGACGGGGTCAGGTCACCGGCGTCCCGCTCGATCCAGTCCCCCACCAGCTTGACCCAGCCGTCGCCGCGCTCGGCCTCCCGGGCCACGTGGTCGGCCAGCTGCTCGGGCTCGATCTCGTGGGCGTAGTTGCGGATGTACCGCTTGGTCCGGGCCAGGTGCCTGCCCGCCCGGATCAACCGGGGCAGGTCCTCGCGGTCCTGGATCCAGGCGGTGTCGGCCGCCGAGCCGGCGTCGCGCAGCAGCAGGGCCCCCGCAGCCCGCTCGGTCAGCGCCTGCTCCTCCTGCACCTCGGGGGGCACCGCACCGTCGGCGTCGAGGCCGATGTGGCAGTGCGCGTCGACCAGCCCGGGCACCACCCAGCCCTCGGCCACCAGCTCGGCGGAGGCCTGCGGCTCGTAGGTCACCAGCCCGTCCACGACGTACAGGTCGCGGGGCTCCCCGTCGGGCAGGACCGGTCCGCGGACCCTCAGCGCAGTCATGGCGCCGAACCTACCGCTGCCGGGTCTCGGGGGTCGGCCCGTGGGTCACTTGAGGAACTTGGCCACCTCGGGCGGCAGCTGGAAGTCCTGGGCGGCCTGCTCCTGCTCGGGCTCCGGCAGGCCGAACGGGTTGGCGGCCGGCGCCGAGGGAGTCTTCTGCGCGGCGGCCTTCTCGTCCGCGGCCCGCTTGGCCGGGTTCCCCGACCCCCGCTTGGCCTTGCTCTTCTGCGGCGCCTGACGGGCCTTGGCCCGCTTGCCCGCCCCGGGGATCCCCGGCATGCCGGGCACGCCGCCTCCGTTGGCGAGGTTGACCATCATCTTGCGGGCCTCGAAGAAGCGCTGGACCAGCAGGTTCACCTCCGAGACGTGCACCCCGGAGCCCTTGGCGATCCGGGCCCGGCGCGAGCCGTCGATGATCTTGGCGTTGGTCCGCTCCGCGGGCGTCATCGAGCGGATGATCGCCTGGACCCGGTCGATCTCGCGTTCGTCGAAGTTGGCCAGCTGGTCGCGGAACTGCCCCATCCCCGGCAGCATCCCCATGATCTTCGACAGCGAGCCCATCTTGCGGATCGCCTGCATCTGCTCCAGGAAGTCGTCGAGGGTGAACTCGCCCCCCTGCCCGGTGAGCTTGGCCGCGGCCTTGGCGGCCTGGTCGGAGTCGAACGCCTTCTCGGCCTGCTCGATCAGGGTGAGCATGTCGCCCATGTCGAGGATGCGCGAGGCCATCCGGTCGGGGTGGAAGGTGTCGAAGTCGGTGAGCTTCTCGCCGTTGGAGGCGAACATGATCGGCCGGCCCGTGATCGAGCGGACCGAGAGCGCCGCACCGCCGCGGGCGTCGCCGTCGAGCTTGGTCAGGACGACGCCGTCGAACCCGACACCGTCGAGGAAGGCCTGGGCGGTGTTGACCGCGTCCTGCCCGATCATCGCGTCGACGACGAAGAGCGTCTCGTCGGGCTGCACGGCGTCGCGGATGTCGGCGGCCTGCTGCATCAGCTCGGCGTCGACGCCCAGTCGTCCCGCGGTGTCGACGATGACCACGTCGTGCAGGGTGCGCCGGGCCTCCGCCACGCCGGCCCGGGCGACCGCGACCGGGTCGCCGACGCCGTTGCCCGGCTCAGGGGCGAAGACGGTGACCCCGGCGCGCTGACCGTTGACCTGGAGCTGGTTGACCGCGTTGGGGCGCTGCAGGTCCGCCGCGACCAGCATCGGGCTGCTGCCCTGGTCCTTGAGCCAGATCGCCAGCTTGGCCGCCAGCGTCGTCTTGCCCGCGCCCTGGAGGCCGGCGAGCATGATCACCGTCGGCGGGTTCTTGGCGAACCGGATCCGCCGGGTCTCCCCGCCCAGGATCTCGACGAGCTCCTCGTGGACGATCTTCACGACCTGCTGGGCCGGGTTCAGCGCCTGGCTGACCTCCGAGCCGCGGGCCCGCTCCTTGACCGCGGCCACGAACTCCTTGACCACCGGCAGGGCGACGTCGGCCTCCAGCAGCGCGATCCGGATCTCGCGCGCCGTGGCGTCGATGTCGGCGTCGGACAGGCGACCCTTCCCCCGCAGGTTCTTGAACGTGTCGGAGAGGCGGTCGGAGAGGGTGGCGAACACTGCAGTCTGTCCTCGGGTCGTCCGGCGTCGGTCGGTGCGCCACGCGACGACGCGCGGTTGCGCGCGGTCGTGGGCGGGTCTCAGGCGTCCAGCGTAGCCGCGTGCTCGAGGGCCCGGCGTACCGCGTGCACGGCGGAGGCGGCGCGCTCGTCGGTCAGCACCCCGGCCCCCGACTCCTGCACGTAGAACACGTCGAGCGCCTGCGGCCCCACGGTGCTGACGTGCGCCGAGCGCACGGAGAGGTCGAGACGGGCCAGGGCCCGGCAGGCGAGGTAGACCACACCGGGCCGGTCCTCGGTCCGCACCTCGAGCACCGTGGCCTCCCGCGAGGCGTCGTGGCGGACCAGCAGCGACGGCGGCAGGGCTCCCGGACGCGGCCGGACCCGGACCGAGGGGTCCACCGACCCGGCGACGACCGCCTCGAGCCGGGCGGTGAGGATCGAGGCATCGGCCTCGGCGTCGTCGACCTGCCAGTCCGAGACCGCCACCGCGTCGACCGTCCAGGCCCGGGCCGCCCGGACCGACATCCTCAGCAGCGCCAGGGCCCCGGCCACGTCGGCCATCAGCCCGACCCGGTCGTGGGCGATGACCCGGATCCGGGCCCCCTCGGGGTTGGGGGTCACGTCGACCCGCAGGTACGTCGGGTCCTCCCGGGCGTGCTCGGGCAGCACCGGCTCCAGCCCGTCGACGGTGTCCGGACCGGTGTCCGGGCCCCCGCTGAGCTGGACCCGGACCAGCGACGCGAGGTCGGCGACCAGGCCGGCCCGCCAGCTGGTCCAGGCCTTGGTGGCCGTGGCCCGGGCGTCGGCCTCGCTCAGCACCTCCAGCAGGTCCAGCGTGCCGGGGTCGCCGACCCGCTCGGCGACGTGGCGCACCGTGGCCGGGTCGTCGAGGTCACGGCTGGTGGCGGTCTCCGCGAGCAGCAGGTGGTGACGGACCAGCTGAGCCAGGGTGGCCACGTCGGCGGGGCCGAAGCCCATCCGGGCCGCGACCCCGGCGGCGATCGGCTCCCCGGCCACGCTGTGGTCCACGCGTCCGCCCTTGCCGATGTCGTGCAGCAGCGCCGCCACCATGAGCAGGTCCGGCCGGGCCACCCGACGGATCAACCTGGAGGCCTCCACGCAGGTCTCCACGACGTGCCGGTCGACGGTGAACCGGTGCACCGAGGAGGCGTGCGGGAGGAGCCGGATCCGCTGCCACTCGGGCAGCAGGTGGTCGATCGCGCCGGTCTCGTCGAGCGTCTCCCAGACCGGCAGCAGGCCGGGCCCGGCGGCCAGCAGCCGGACCAGCAGGTCACGGGCGTCGTCGGGCCACGGGTCGGGGAGCGGGGCCGCGGTCCCGGCCAGCCGGGCCGCGGTCGGCGGGGCCAGCATCAGCCGGCGCTCGGCGGCCGCGACGGCGGCCCGGAGCAGCAGCAGCGGGTCCGCCGCGGGGTCGGCGCCACGCTCGAGCACGACCTCCCCGGCCGAGACCGCGACGCCGGGGGCCACCCGCTCCAGCCGCGGCACGCGGCGGTGGGTGGGCGGGGTGGCCGGGGCCAGCAGCTGGTCGACCCGGCTCCAGGTCAGCCGGGACAGGTGGGTGGTGCGGCGGCCGATCACGCGGAGCCGACGCTGGGCCTCCTGCTCGGCCTCCCGACGCACGGCGGGGTCGGGGTCCTCCCCGTCCCGGGGGAGATCCTCCTCGGGGACCAGGCCGAGCCCGAGCGCCAACGGCCACCACAGCTCGGGGGTGACCCGGTCGCTGGCCCGCCCCGTGGCGTCCTGGAGCACGTCGCGCACGTCGAGCAGCTGCAGGCGGCTGCGCTCGAGGTCGACGTGCGGCACGTCGACCAGCCAGGTCGCCATCAGGGCCTTCAGCACGGTGGCGTCCCGCAGACCGCCCGCGGCCTCCTTGAGGTCGGGCACCGAGACGTGCGCCAGCTCCCCGACCCGGGACTGCCGCTCGTGGACCAGGTCGCGCAACCGGGGCAGGTTGGTCTGCGCCTGGCGTCGCCAGTGCGCCAGGACGTCGGCGCGCAGGCGCAGGGTCAGGGAGGTGTCCCCGGCCAGGTGCCGGGCGTCCAGCAGCCCCAGCGCCACCCGGACGTCGTGGCTCGCCGCGTCGGTGACCTCGGCCAGGGCGCGGACCGAGTGGTCCAGCCGGACGTTGGCGTCCCACAGCGGGTACCAGACCTGCTGGGCCAGGGCGCCGACCTCGACCGCGGGCTCGTGCAGGAGCACCACGTCGAGGTCGGAGAACGGCGCGAGCTCGCTGCGGCCGTAGCCGCCCACCGCCACCAGGGACACCCCGGTGACCGGTCGGTCGCCCAGGGCGGCGAGGAAGACGGAGCGGCACAGCTCGTCGGCGGCTGCCGTGCGCACCGCCCGCTCGGCAGCGGTCACACCCACGTCCCGGGGTGCGTGCCGGCAGGAGCCGTCGGGTGCGTCGGGGCCGTGGTCACGAGCCTCATCGTGCT
Organism: uncultured Actinomycetota bacterium; assembly: GCA_963843825.1. Lineage (GTDB taxonomy): Bacteria > Actinomycetota > Actinomycetes > Propionibacteriales > Nocardioidaceae > Marmoricola_A. The sequence continues at coordinate 56,312 of CAWJLZ010000012.1, read as the reverse complement.
CCTTCTGGGGGGTCGTGCCGGGTACGGCGCGGCGGGATGGGGGGTCGAGGCGGCTGGGACAGCGACGTACGCCCCGGGTGCCGTGTGCGGCACCCAGGGCGTAGGTCTGTCTCCGGTCCCCCGGGCCTCGGCCCGGACGGAGCTGTGTCGGACGGCGTCAGACGGCCGCCGCGTCACGGTCTCCGGTGCGGACCCGGACGACGGTGTCGACGGGGCTGACCCAGACCTTGCCGTCGCCGATCCGGCCGGTGGCAGCCGCCTTGACGACGATGCCCACCACGTCCTCGGCGTCGACATCCTCGACGACGATCTCGACGCGGACCTTGGGCACCAGGGCGATGTCGTACTCCGCGCCGCGGTAGACCTCGGTGTGGCCCTTCTGGCGGCCGTAGCCGCTGACCTCACTGACGGTCATGCCGGACACACCGAACGCCTCCAGGGCGACCCGGACGTCCTCCCACTTGTGGGGCTTGATCACTGCGGTGATGAGCTTCATGCGAGTGCACCCGTCTTCTTCGAGGTCTCCTTGGTGGTCACCGGGGTACCGCTGGCGCCCATGACCCGACCGGCGCTGCGGTTGTCCAGGTCGTAGGCCGACTCGCCGTGCTCGACGAAGTCGATGCCCTCGACCTCTTCCTCCTCGGTGATCCGCCAGCCGATCGTGTACTTGATGCCGAGCCCGATCAGGGTGGTGAACACCGCGGTCCACACGATCGAGATGCCCGCGGCACCAGACTGCGCGCCGAGCGAGCCCAGCCCGCCGCCGTAGAACAGGCCGTCGACGCCACCGGGGGCCGAGCTGGTCGAGACCAGGCCGATCAGCACGGTGCCGACGACACCGCCGACCAGGTGCACGCCCACGACGTCGAGCGAGTCGTCCAGGTTGAACTTGAACTTCAGGCCCACCGCGTAGGCGCAGGCCGCGCCCGAGATCACCCCGATGAAGATGGCACCGACGATGCTGACGGCCCCACAGGCCGGGGTGATCGCCACCAGGCCCGCGACGATGCCGGACGCCGCACCCAGCGAGGTGGCCTTGCCGTGCAGCATCCGCTCCACGAGGAGCCAGCCGAGCATGGCGGCCATGGTGGCCACCGTGGTGTTCATGAACGTCACGCCGGTCTCGGTCATGAACTGGTCGATCTGGCCGGCCTCGTTGAGGTCGGAGTTGAACACGATCGAGCCCACGTTGAAGCCGTACCAGCCGAACCAGAGCAGGCCCGCGCCGATCATGGTGAGGGTCAGGTTGTGCGGCTTCATCGGCTCCTTGCCGAAGCCGACCCGGCGACCGATGATCAGCGCCAGGATGCCGCCGGCCACACCGGCGTTGATGTGCACGACCGTGCCGCCGGCGTAGTCCTGCGCGGCCAGGTGCTGGGAGATCCAGCCCCCGCCCCAGACCATGTGGGCCAGCGGGAAGTAGCAGAAGGTCACCCAGAACGGCAGGAACACCACCCACGAGGAGAGCTTCACGCGGTCGGAGATCGCGCCCGAGATCAGCGCCGCGGTGATGGTGGCGAACGTCAGCTGGAACAGGACCCCGATGTAGGAGTCCCACCCGACGTCCTTGAGGCCGAACAGGGTGAAGGGGTTCGAGAAGAGTCCGCCGAGCATCTCGTTCGGGCCGAACGACTCCGACCAGCCCCACAGCACGTAGACGATTCCCACCACGGCCATCGCCACGTAGGACATCATCATCATGTTGAGGACGGACTTCGAGCGCGTCATGCCGCCGTAGAAGAGCGCCAGAGCGGGCGTGGTCATCATCAGGACGAGGGCGGTCGCCATGATCATCCAGGCGTAGTAGCCGTCCATGAAACCTCCGGGGTCATCGGTCTGGCTCACGGGCCGACCGGTTCAGGATCAAGCGGGTCCCGCGGCGCCACGACGTTGTCTCGCCCGACGGTCCCCTGCGTCGCCACACAGACTGCGCGGGCCAGGTTTCAAGGCATTGCGCATGTCATTTCCGGCGTGTGACGTCTTGCCCCCCCATGTTTCGAGCAGGTAACGCGGTGAGAGGGTCTCAGCCGCCGAGCAGGGCGTCGACGAACGCCTCCGGGTCGAACGGCGCCAGGTCGTCGGCCCCCTCGCCCAGCCCGACCAGCTTGACCGGGACCCCCAGCTCGCGCTGGACGGCGACGACGATGCCGCCCTTGGCCGAGCCGTCCAGCTTGGTCAGCACGATGCCGGTCACCTCGACCACCTCGGAGAACACCCGGGCCTGCGTCATGCCGTTCTGGCCGGTCGTGGCGTCCAGGACCAGCAGCACCTCGGTCACCGGTGCCTGCTTCTCCACCACCCGCTTGACCTTGCCCAGCTCGTCCATCAGGCCGGCCTTGTTCTGCAGCCGACCCGCGGTGTCGACGAGCACGACGTCCGCGTCCTGCTCGATGCCGGTGCGGGCGGCCTCGAAGGCCACGCTGGCCGGGTCCGAGCCCTCGGGCCCGCGCACCGTGAGCACGCCCACCCGGTCGCCCCAGGTGGAGAGCTGCTCGGAGGCCGCGGCGCGGAAGGTGTCGGCCGCGCCGAGCACGACGTGCTTGTCCTGGGCCACCAGCACGCGGGCCAGCTTGCCCACCGTGGTGGTCTTGCCGGTGCCGTTGACCCCGACCATGAGCACCACCGCGGGCCGGCCGTCGGTGCGCTCCACGGCCAGGGAGCGGTCGAGCGTCGGGTCGACGAGGGCCAACAGCTCCTCGCGCAGCACCTCACGGACCTGGCCCGGCTCGGCGCCCTCCACCCGGATCCGGGTGCGGAGCCGGTCGACGAGCTGCTGGGTCGGCCCCACGCCGATGTCGGCGGTCAGGAGGGTGTCCTCGATCTCCTCCCAGGTGTCCTCGTCGATCCGGTCGCGCGAGAGCAGGGCGAGCAGCCCGCGCCCGAGCGCCCCCTGGGAGCGGGACAGCCGCTGCCGCAGACGCACCAGGCGGCTGGCCGTGCCCTCGGGCCGCTCGAGCGTCGGGGCGGCGGGCGCCGTCGGCGTCTCCCGCTCGGCCGGGGGCTCGAGGGTGGTCGTACCGCCGGGCTGCGGCGGCGCCAGGGTGTCGGTGCCGGCACCGGGGCCCGCAGCGTCACCGAGCCGGGAGCGCGAGCGACGTGAGCCGGAGCTCACGAGGCCGACGAGGAGCGCGACCGCGATGACGGCGATCGCGATGATCAGGAAGAGAAGGTCACCCACGGCAGTCATCCAACCACGGCGCCACGCATCCCCCGCACCCCCCGCAGGCCTCCGCCCGCGGGGCCGCGCGGGTCAGCGGGACTCGTGGGCCCGCTGGTTGTGCAGCGTCGGCAGCGCCTCGACGGTGCGGGTCAGCGCGTCGCCCACCCAGGGCAGTGCAGGCACCTCGACGCCGCGTCGCGGGAAGGCGACGTAGGCGGCCACCAGGGCGGCGAGGACGAGGATGACGGTCATGGTCAGCAGGACCGTGAACAAGAGAGCTCCTGGAGCTGGACGACGTGGATCCCTCCACTGTCACACCCGGGCCCGGGCCCGTTCGCCGCCGCGGGCGGCGCCGGTGACCGACGTCACCGGACCTCAGCCCGGAGCGGCCTCGCGCAACCGCTGGCTGATCACCGTCGAGACCCCGTCGCCGCGCATCGTGACGCCGTACAGCGCGTCGCCGATCTCCATCGTGCGCTTCTGGTGGGTGATCACCAGCAGCTGGCTGGTGTCGCGCAGCTCGGCGTAGATGTCGAGCAGCCGGCCCAGGTTGGTGTCGTCCAGGGCCGCCTCGACCTCGTCGAGGATGTAGAACGGCGAGGGCCGGGCCTTGAACAGCGCGACCAGGAACGCCACCGCCACCAGGGAGCGTTCGCCGCCCGACAGCAGCGAGAGGCGCTTGACCTTCTTGCCGGGCGGTCGGGCCTCCACCTCGACGCCGGTGGTGAGCATGTTCGAGGGGTCGGTGAGGATCAGCCGTCCCTCTCCCCCCGGGAACAGTCGCGAGAACACGTGGTCGAAGGCGTCGCGGACGTCCTGCCAGGCCTCGGTGAAGACCTGCTCCACCCGGTCGTCGACCTCCTTGACGATGTCGAGCAGGTCCTTGCGGGTGCGTCGGAGGTCCTCGAGCTGCTCGGTGAGGAACTTGTTCCGCTCCTCCAGCGCGGAGAACTCCTCCAGGGCCAGCGGGTTGACCCGACCGAGGGTCGCCAGCGCCCGCTCGGCGGCCCGCAGGCGCTTCTGCTGCTCCTCGCGCACGAAGGGCACCGGCTCGACCTCCCGCGGCGCGCCGTCGGCGTCGGCGACGAGGACCGGCACCGGCAGGTGCGGGCCGTAGTCGGCGACGAGGGCGTCCACGTCGAGGCCGAGCTCCTCCCCGGCCCGCTCGGCCAGCTGCTCCAGACGCATCCGCTGCTGGGCCCGGGCGATCTCGTCGCGGTGCACCGTGCTGACCAGCTCGTCGTGCTCCTTGTCCAGGCTGCGCAGGCGCGCCCGGACCGCGAGCAGCTCCTCCTCCCGGCTGCGCCGGCTCTCCTCCACCGCCGTGCGTTGCGAGGTCGCCGCGGCCACCGAGGACTCCAGCCGCTCCAGCACCGCACCGGCCCCGTGGGCGACCGCCCGCGCGACCGCGCCCTCGGCCCGGACCCGGGCGCGGTGGGCCAGCGCGCGGGCCCGGGCCTCGCGCTCCTGGTGCGCCGCACGGGTCAGCGAGTCGGCCCGGCCGGCCAGAGCGCGGGCGCGCTCCTCGGCGGTGCGCAGGGACAACCGGGCGTCGGTCTCGTGGGCGCGGGCGTCCCGGGCCGCGACCGCCAGCTCCTCCCGGCCGTCGACCACGACATCGTCCTCGTGCGACCCCTCGGCCGCAGCGAGCCGCTGCTCGAGCTCGGCCAGGCCGGCCAGGTCGGCCTCGCGGGCCTCGGTGGCCGTGGCGATCGCCCGGGCCAGCCGCTCGGACTCGCCCTTCGCCGACCGCGCCAGCGAGCCGTGCTGGGCGAGCTCCTCGGCGATGGCGGCCAGGTGGGCGTCGGACTCGTGCAGCTTGGCCAGCGCGACGTCGACCCGCCGGAGTGCCTCGTGCCGCTCCTGCTCGAGCCGGTTGAGGTCGAAGCCCAGCCGCTCGCAGCTGTGGGTCACCGCCGAGAGCTGCTCGGTGGCCTCGTCGACCGCGGCCTGCACCTCCAGCAGGCTCGGCGCCGCCGAGGACCCGCCGGCCACGAAGTGCGCGCCCAGGACGTCACCCTCGCGGGTCACGGCGGTGAGGGTCGGCTCCTGCTCCACCACGGAGCGTGCCGTCGTGAGGTCGTCGACGACCACCACGCGGTCCAGCAGCCGGGTGAGCGCCGCTCGGAGGGTCTCAGGACACTCGACCACGTCGAGGGCGTGGACCGCCGGCGCGGTCAGGACCGGCCGGTCGCTCACCTGGACGGGGGCGCCGCCCAGCACGATCCCGGCGCGCCCGAGGTCGCCGGCCTTCAGCAGGCCCACCACGTCGACGGCCGAGCCCAGCCGGTCCACCGCCACCGCGTCGGCGGCACCGCCGAGGGCTGCGGCGACCGCGGTCTCGTAGCCGGCCCGCACCTGGAGCAGGGCCGCGACCGAGCCGAGCAGGCCGGAGACCGGCTCGCTGGCCGCGAGCAGCGCCCCGGCGGCGTCCTTGCGGTTCAGCCCGAGCTCGAGCGCCTCGCGACGCGCGGTGAGCGCGCCACGCTCGCGGTCGGCCGCGCGGGCCTCGTCGCGGGTCTTGGCCAGCCGGTCCTCGAGGTCGCCCAGCACACCGGCGGCGACCTCGTGCTCGGCGTCCAGCCCCTCCTCCCCGGCGTCGAGCCCGGCGATCCGGGTCTCCAGGGCGGTGAAGTCGCGCTCGGCCCGGGTGACCCGGGCCAGGGTCTCCTCGCGGGCCAGGGTCAGCCTGCCGACCTCGTCCTGCGCCGCCGCGGCGCGGCTGCGCTTGGCGTTGACCTGACCGTGCAGGCGGGCCAGCCCCTCGCGCCGGTCGGCGGCCGCGCGCTGCAGGCCGCTGACCCGGCGCTCCTCCTCGGCGTGGGCGTGCTCGGCGGCCTGGCGGGCGGCCAGCGCGGCGTCCAGCGCGGCTCGCCCGGCGGCCACCTCGGCGTCGATGTCGGCCTCCTGGGCGCGCACCCGCTCGGCCTGGGCCAGCAGCTCCTCGGGGTCCCGACCGGCCGGGACCTCGGGCTCGGTGCTGGCGTTGCGGACCCGCTCGGCGGCCAGTCCGGCGGTTCCCCGGAGCCGCTCGCGCAGCCCGGACAGGGCGAACCAGGTCTCCTGGGCCCGGGCCAGGGCCGGCAGGTCCTCGCGCAGCGCGGCCTCCAGCGCCGACTCGCTCTCCCGCGCCGAGGCCACGGCCGCCTCGACCTCCCCGCGACGTTCCACCAGCAGGGTCTCGTCGGCCAGCTCCTGCTCCAGCGCGGTGCGCACCGTGACCAGCTCGTCGGCCAGCAGCCGGGCCCGGGCGTCCCGGACGTCGGCCTGGACCACGGCGGCCCGCCGGGCCACCTCGGCCTGGCGGCCCAACGGCTTGAGCTGACGACGCAGCTCGGTCAGCAGGTCGGCGAGCCGGGTGAGGTTGCCCTCGGTCGACTCCAGCTTGCGCAGCGCCTTCTCCTTGCGCTTGCGGTGCTTGAGGACCCCGGCGGCCTCCTCGATGAAGCCGCGCCGCTCCTCCGGCGTCGCGCGCAGGATGGAGTCGAGCTGCCCCTGCCCCACGATGACGTGCATCTCGCGACCGATGCCGGAGTCGGAGAGCAGCTCCTGGACGTCGAGCAGACGGCAGGACTGGCCGTTGAGGGCGTACTCCGACCCGCCGTTGCGGAACATTGTGCGGCTGATCGTGACCTCTGCGTAGTCGATCGGCAGGGCGCCGTCGCTGTTGTCGATGGTCAGGGCCACCTCGGCCCGCCCCAGGGGCGGTCGGCCGGCGGTCCCGGCGAAGATGACGTCCTCCATCTTGCCGCCGCGCAGCGTCTTGGCGCCCTGCTCGCCCATCACCCAGGCCAGCGCGTCGACCACGTTGGACTTGCCGGAGCCGTTGGGGCCCACGATGCAGGTGATGCCGGGCTCGAGCTGGAGCGTCGTCGCGGAGGCGAAGGACTTGAACCCCCGGAGGGTCAGGCTCTTCAGGTACACGTGGGCTCCTCCAGCACGACAGCCCGATCACCCTACCGCCCGGAACGCCCCGATCCGTGCACCCCGGCAGTGGTCCTGACACGGCCGCCAGGTGCCTGGCCATCACCGGCCCGCCGGGTTACGGTGCCGCCCTGTTCCTGCCCGGGGCCCGCCCACCGCGGCCTCCTCACCCGCCACCCAGGGAGACCTCCGTGAACCACCTCCGTCCTCGACGCGCCCGCCTCGCCGCGGGTGCCGTCGCCCTCGCGCTGGGCGCCGCGCCCGCCCTGACGGCGACCGGTCCTGCCGCCGCCACCCCCGACGGGTCCACCCCGACCACGACCTCCGGCCCGACCTCCGCACCCGACGCCGACCGGCACCGTCACCGGCGCCCGGTCAAGCTCGACCTGCTGGCGATCAACGACTTCCACGGCAACCTCGCCCCGATCCCGTCCTCGAGCTCGTCGGGGCGGATCGCCACCGTGGACGGCGACGTGCCGGCCGGCGGGGTGGCCTACCTCGCCACGCACCTCGACCACCTGCGCGAGAAGGCGCGGCGGCACGGCCGCAAGACCATCACCGTCGCCGCCGGCGACCTGATCGGGGCCTCCCCGCTGCTCTCGGCCGCCTTCCACGACGAGCCGTCGGTGGAGGCGATGAACGACATCGGCCTGCAGGTCGCCTCCGTGGGCAACCACGAGTTCGACGAGGGGTACCGCGAGCTGCAGCGGATGCAGTACGGCGGGTGCCTCGCCGACGGCGACGGCGCGAACAACCAGGACTCGTGCCCCGACCCGACCCACCCGTTCACCGGGGCCGACTACACCTACCTGGCCGCCAACGTCACCTACCGCAACTCCGACAAGACCATCCTCCCGGCCACGAAGATCAAGCGGGTCCGCGGGATCAAGGTCGGCTTCATCGGGATGACCCTGGAGGACACCCCGAACATCGTCACCAAGTCCGGCGTCCAGGGCCTCGACTTCTCCGACGAGGTGGACACCGTCAACGCACTGGTCCCGCGCCTGCGCAAGCGCGGCGTCCAGGCGATCGTCGTCCTCCTCCACCAGGGCGGCGTGCCCTCGGACCCGCTGGCCTACGACAGCTGCGGCGGGGTGACCGGCCCCGGCGTCGACATCGCCGAGCAGCTGCACCCCGAGATCGACGTGGTCGTCTCCGGCCACACCCACCAGGCCTACAACTGCACTGTCGAGGACCCCCACGGCCGCCCGCGGCTGCTCACCAGCGCCGCGTCGTACGGACGGCTGGTCACCGACATCAAGCTGCGGCTCGACCGACGCACCGGCGACGTCATCCGGGGCCGGTCCACCGCGAGGAACCACATCGTCACCAACAGCGACGGCACCGCCGCGCGCGCCGACCTGCTCGCCCTGATCGAGAAGTACCAGACCCTGGTCCAGCCGATCGCGGACAAGGTCCTCGGGCAGCTGGCCCCGGCCGGCAGCACCGGTGACGTGCTGAGCAGGACTCCCGACGCCGACGGGGGCGACTCGCCGCTGGGCAACCTGATCGCCGACTCCCAGCTCGCCGACCCCTCCACCGTCACGGGTGGGCAGACCCCGGTGATCGCCTTCATGAACCCCGGGGGCATCCGGGCGGACCTGGTCGAGGACGCCGCGGGTGACGTGACGTACGGGACGGCGTTCACGGTGCAGCCGTTCAACAACTACGTCGTCTCCGAGACCCTCACCGGCCAGCAGGTCCGCGACGCCCTCAACCAGCAGTGGGACGGCGCCAACGAGACCAGCAACAAGATCCTCCAGGTGGCCGGGCTGAGCTACACCTGGGACCGCTCCGAGGCGGCGACCGTCGTGACCGACGGGTCCCCCGCGGTCGACGCGGTCGTCGGCGACGTCCTGGTCGACACCGACGGCGACGGGACGCCCGAGACGCCGCTGGACCCGGCGGCGTCCTACCGGGTGGTGCTCAACAGCTTCCTGGCCGACGGGGGCGACGGCTTCGCGGCGCTCGGTGCAGGGACCGACAAGTACTTCGGGGGCCTGGACATCGACGCCCTCGCGACGTACCTCGACTCCCACACGCCGTACGCCGCGGTCCCCACGACCCGGATCAGCGCGGTCGACTGACCCGCGGGGCACGCCCTGCACCACCTTGAGGGTGGTCCCGCTCCGGCGGGGCCGCCCTCCGGTCGTGACCCGGGCGCCGGTGAGGAACAGCCGGTGGGAAACAGACAGCCCGCCGGGTCCACGAGGACCGTCGGCGGGCTGGTGTGCGGTGCGGTTCAGGCGTGCTGGAGCTGCTCCGGGACGGTGAGCAGCGTCTCGTGGTCGGCGGAGGCGACCAGCCGGTCGTTCTCGGCCTGGAGGCGCATCACGACCGCCTCGAGGTCGACGACGCGCTGACGCAGACGACGGGTCTCCGACACGAGGCGAGCCTCGTTGCGCGGGTCGCTGACGCCCATGTAGCCGATGAGGGCCTTGGCCATGTGTATTTCCTTTGCTGACTGACTGTGTTCGGGACGCGCCCCAGTCCTGGCTCCGAGGGAGCCGAGGGAGAGGGGTGGATGCATTCCAGAGTCTCACGCGTCCGCGGGGCGGTCAATCCCGGTCCGGACGGACCCCACTGTCCCGTATTGGGACGGCTTGTCCGGGGGTCGCGCGGCGCCTGGGCCGGGGCTGGCACCGGGGGCAGAAGGAGGAGGACCGGTTCATGAACGCCACCCGGACCACCGTCGTCCCGCACCGTGAGCAGGGGCGGCCCTCCTGGCCGTAGACCTCCAGGGACCGGTCGAAGTACCCGCTCTCCCCGTTGACGTTGACGTAGAGCGCGTCGAAGGAGGTGCCGCCCTGCTGCAGCGCGGCCCCCATCACCTCGCGCACCCGGCTCAGCAGGTCGCGCACCTGACGGGCGGTCAGCCGCTCCCCGACCCGGTCCCCGTGCAGCCCGGCACGCCAGAGCGCCTCGTCGGCGTAGATGTTGCCCACCCCCGAGACCACGGTCTGGTCGAGCAGGATGCGCTTGATGCCGGAACGGCGTCGGCGCACCGCGCGGACGAAGGCGACGTCGTCGAAGTCGGGGTCCATCGGGTCCCGGGCGACGTGGGCCATCTCGGGAGGCAGCTCGGCCCCGCCGACCGACAGCCCGACCCCGCCGAACATCCGCTGGTCGACGAAGCGCAGCTCCTGGGCCGGGCCGTCCTGGGCGCTCAGCGCGAACCGGACGCGCAGGTGGCGCTCCGGTGCGGCCGCACGGGGCTGGACCAGCATCTGTCCGCTCATCCCGAGGTGGGCGGTGAGGGCGTCGCCGTTGTCCAGCGGCAGCCAGAGGTACTTCCCGCGACGCCGCGCGCCGGTGACCGTACGCCCGGTGAGGGCCGCGGCGAAGTCGGCCGGACCGGCCAGGTGGCGGCGTACCGGGCGCGGGTGCAGGACCTCGACGGTCTCGAGCCGGCGCCCCACGACGTGCCGGTCGAGGCCGCGGCGGACCACCTCGACCTCGGGCAGCTCAGGCAACGGCCACGACCTCAGTCGTCGGTGGGGGTGGTCTCGGCCGGGGGCGGCTCGACGTCCTCGACCGGGACGGGCACCCCCCCGCCGACCTTCGCCACGATCTCGCGGTACGCGGTCTCGGCCGCCTGCTGCTCGGCCTCCTTCTTGGACCGCCCGGTGCCGTGCCCGTACCGACCGTCGCCGACCTTGACCTGGGCGGTGAAGGTCTTGGCGTGGTCGGGACCGTCGTCCTCGATGACGTACTCCGGCACCCCCAGGGAGTGCTCGGCGGCCAGCTCCTGCAGGCTCGTCTTCCAGTCCAGCCCGGCGCCCAGCCCGGCGGCGGCGGCCATCAGCGGGTCGAAGAGCAGGTGCACCACGGTGCGCGAGGCCTCGAAGCCGCTGCTGAGGTAGATCGCGCCGATCACCGCCTCGACGGTGTCGGACAGGATCGAGGACTTCGCCCGGCCACCGGTGATCTCCTCACCACGACCGAGCTTGATGTGCTCGCCGAGACCGATCGTCAGCGCCACCTCGGCCAGCGCCCGGGCGTTGACGACGGCGGCCCGCAGCTTGGCGAGCTTGCCCTCGGACAGGTCCGGGTGGGTGAGGTACAGCGTCTCGGTCACGACGATGCCGAGCACCGAGTCGCCCAGGAACTCCAGGCGCTCGTTGGTCGGCAGGTTGCCGTTCTCGTAGGCGAACGACCGGTGCGTCAGGGCACGGTCGAGCAGCTCGGGGTCCACGTCGGGACTGCCGAGCGCGTCGCGCAGGTCTGCGTACGACGCGGGTTCCACGAGAGCCGTCAGAGGACCGGACGACGGTTCGCGCGGGAGCCGTACTCCCCGCACTGCGGGCAGGCACGGTGCGGCAGGTGCTTGGCGCCGCACGCCGGGTTGGCGCAGGTGGCGAGCGAGGGCGCCACGGCCTTCCACTGGGAGCGACGGTGACGCGTGTTGCTCCGCGACGTCTTCCGCTTCGGGACAGCCACTGTGTTACTCCTCTGTCGGGCCGCGCTGGCGGCCGGTTGCATCATGATCGGTCTCGGGTGTGCGCTGCGTGCCCACGGTGTCGCCCAGCCCCTGCAGCGACGCCCACCGGGGGTCGATCGCCGCGTCGTGCTGGTGTCCGGGATCGTCGGCCAGCCGGGCGCCACACTCGACGCACAGGCCGGGGCAGTCGTCCTGGCACAGCGGCTGGAACGGCAGTGCGAGCACCACCGAGTCCCGCAGCAGTGGCTCGAGGTCGACCAGGTCGCCCACGAGCCGGCTGGTCTCGTCGTCCTCCGCGTCGTCGGCGTCGTCCTCGTCGTAGACGAAGAGCTCCTGGAAGTCAGCGGTGATCACACTGCTGATCGGCTCCAGGCACCGCACACACTCGCCCTCGAGCACGGCTTCCGCCGCGCCGGTGACGAGCACGCCCTCGACGACCGCCTCGAGCCTGAGATCGAACTCGACGGGCGACCCCTCGGGGACGTGCAGGACCTCGATCCCGAGATCTGCCGGTGCCGGCGCCGTCAGCGTCACCCTTCGCTCCGACCCGGGACGGCGGCCGAGCTCGCGGGTGTCGAGCACGAGCGGCGCTCTCGGGTCGAGACGCACGGGATCACTTTCGTCATCGGCGGACAGATCTCGGTCCCCATCCCGACCCGAAAACGCCGATCGGTGTGAGGACCAAGGGACAGCGTACCGGTCGGGCCGCCGATGGATCAAAGCGAGCCGGGTCAGCCCTGCTCGGCCAGCCTCGCCGTGAGCCGCGCGAGCACGTGCGGGGGGACCAGCGGCGAGACGTCCCCGCCGAACCTGGCCACCTCCTTGACCAGGCTGGAGGCCAGGAAGGACCACTCGGGGCTGGTGGGGACGAACACCGTCTCGACGTCGGAGAGCCGGGAGTTCATCTGCGCCATCTGCAGCTCGTAGTCGAAGTCGGTGACCGCGCGCAGGCCCTTGACGATCGCGACCACCCCGCGCTCGCGGCAGAAGTCGGTGAGCAGCCCGTCGAAGCCGTCGACGGTCACGTTGGGGTACGGCTCGACCGCCTCGGTGAGCATCTCCATCCGCTCCTCGGCGGAGAACAGCCGGTGCTTGGAGGCGTTCACCCCGACCGCCACGACGACCTCGTCGAACAGCGACGCGGCGCGGGCGATGATGTCGACGTGGCCGTAGGTGGCGGGGTCGAAGGACCCGGGGCAGACGGCTCGGCGCACGGGGCGGTCTCCTCCTGGTCGGTCCCGCGGGCGGGTCGCGGGGTGGACCGAACCTAGCAAAGCCGCCCGGGTCTCAGCCCGACCACGTGGCGAAGGCCAGGGTGGTCTCGCCGTACGCCCGGACCCGCCCCGGGGCGAAGCCCTCGGGCCAGGTCAGCCCCGCGTCGCGCGTGGACCGTTCCACCACCACCAGGGCGCCCTCGGCCAGCCAGCCGGGCGCGGTCAGTGCGCGCAGGTCGGTCTCGACCTCGGCCCGGGGCAGCGCGTACGGCGGGTCGCAGAGCACCAGGTCGTACGCCGCCGCGGGGCTGCCGGCCAGGTGCCGGGCCACCGCGCCCGCGACCACCTCCACCCCGGCCTCCAGGTCCACCTCCCGGGCGTTCTGGCGGATCAGCGCCGCGGTCCGGCGGTCCTGCTCCACCAGGGTCACCGCCGTGGCGCCGCGTGACCTGGCCTCCAGGCCCAGCGCCCCCGAGCCGGCGTACAGGTCCAGGACGTGCAGGCCGTCCCAGGTCCCCAGCGCCGAGGCGACCGCGGAGAAGAGCGCCTCGCGGACCCGGTCGGAGGTGGGTCGGGTCAGGTCGCCGCGCGGGGTCCGGAGCCGGCGCCCCCCGGCGGTGCCCCCGATGATCCGGGTCACGTCTTGTCCAGGTAGTCGGTGCGGTCGTCCTCGCGCAGCCGGTCCACCGCGGCCCGCAGCACCGGCTCCTCGGCCAGGTCCGGGTCGCGCTCGACGACCGCGACGGCCGCGGACCGGGCCGCGTCGATGACGTCGCCGTGGCGGGCCACCGAGAGCAGCCGCAGCGTACGGCGGGTGCCGGACTGGTTGCGGCCCAGGACGTCGCCCTCGTGGCGCTGGAGCAGGTCCAGCTCGGCCAGCCGGAAGCCGTCGGTCGTGCCGGCCACCGCGTCGAGCCGGTCGCGCGCCGAGGAGCCCGCGGAGGCGTTGGTCACCAGCAGGCACAGCCCTGCGTGACCGCCCCGGCCCACCCGACCCCGGAGCTGGTGCAGCTGGGAGATGCCGAAGCGGTCGGCGTCGAGGACCACCATCGCGGTGGCGTTGCCGACGTCGACGCCGACCTCGATGACCGTGGTGGACACCAGGACGTCGAGCTCGCCGGCGGTGAAGGCGGACATCACCGCGTCCTTGTCCTCCGGGGCCAGCCGCCCGTGCAGCGCCCCGACCCGCAGACCCTCCAGGGGACCGGCCGCCAGCCGCGGGGCCACCTCCTCGACGGCCGACAGCGGCGGACGACTGCCCTCGGGGACCGGACCGTCGTCGGGTTCCAGGTCCAGCCCCAGGTCCGGCTCGTCGGTCTCGTCGGTCGCCGACCCGCGCCCCTTCGGTGCGTCCCCGGAGATCCGCGGACACACGACGTACACCTGGCGGCCCTGCTCGACCTCCTCGCGGACCCGGCTCCACACCCGGCCGAACCACCCGGGCTGGTCGGCGAGTGGCACCACGACGCTCTGGATCGGGCTGCGTCCGGCCGGCAGCTCGGTGAGCGCGGAGGTCTCCAGGTCGCCGAACACCGTCATGGCGACGGTCCGCGGGATCGGCGTGGCCGTCATCACCAGCACGTGCGGGGGCGCGTCGGCGCTCTTGGCCGACAGGGCGGCGCGCTGCTCGACGCCGAACCGGTGCTGCTCGTCGACGACGACCAGGCCGAGGTCGGCGAACTGCACCCGGTCCTCGATCAGGGCGTGGGTGCCGATGACGATCCCGGCCTCGCCGGAGGCGGCGGCCAGCATCGCCTTCCGGCGGGCGGCCGCGCCCATCGACCCGGTCAGCAGGGTCACCCCGGTCGCCTCGTCGGCCCCGCCGAGCATGCCGCCGCCGGCCAGGTCGCCCAGCATGGCGGTGACCGAGCGCAGGTGCTGCTGGGCCAGCACCTCGGTGGGGGCCAGCAGCGCGGACTGGCCACCGGCGTCGACCACGCGGAGCATCGCCCGCAGGGCGACGACGGTCTTGCCCGACCCGACCTCCCCCTGGAGCAGCCGGTGCATCGGGTGGTCCCCGGCCAGGTCGCCGAGCACGTCGGCCTCCACGCTGCGCTGACCCTCGGTCAGGGCGAACGGCATCCGGGCGTCGAAGGCGTCGAAGATCCCCCCGGGCCGGCCGGGCCGCGGACGCCCGAACACCTCGCGCTGCTGGTGACGGCGCTGGGCCAGGGCCACCTGGGCCACGAAGGCCTCGTCGAAGCGGAGCCGCTTCACCGCGGCGCCCTGCTGCTGCCAGTCCCGCGGGCGGTGGATCCAGCGCAGGGCGACGTCGGCGGTGAGCAGGTCGTGCTCGGCCCGCATCGACTCGGGGATCCGCTCCGGGACCGTGTCGACGACGTCGAGGACGGACCGGACCGCATCCTGGACCTTCTGCGAGGTCAGCTTCTGTCCGGCGACCGGGTAGACCGGCTTGAGACCGGCGTCCCGGTCGAGGTTCGCCTCGATCTCGGGCTGGGTCAGCTCCCACCGGTTGCCCTGGTAGCCGTTGCGGCCGAACTTGCCCGACACCATCACGCTCACGCCGCGCTTGAGCTCGCTGCGGCGCTTGTCGGCCGCCGAGAGGTACGGGTCGAAGAAGGTCATCCAGATCCGTCCGTCGCCGAGCCGGGCCTCCACCTCCGTGCGGTACGCCGTGCGGTGCCTGCGCTTGTCGACGTAGGTGTGCTGGCTCAGGCTCCACACCTCGGCGACCAGGGTGACCAGCTCGCCCTCGACGAGGTCGGCCAGGCTGCTCACCTGGCCCAGCTCGAGGTACGTCCGCGGGTAGTGCGAGAGCAGGTCGCCCACCGTGCGCAGGCCGAGCGACTTCTCCAGCTCCTTGACCACGGTGCCGACGATGCCCGTGAGCCGGGTGTCCCAGTCGACGCTCACCGCTCCCCCGCCCTCACTCGACACCGAACAGGAGCGGGTCGCGGCGCTGGCCGCCGTCGTAGACCAGGACGTCGATGCTGGGGTGGGCCGAGCGGACGTGCGCGGCGCAGCGCTCGGCCAGCGACCGCTTGCCGCCCCCGGCCAGCACCGTGACCAGCTCGCCACCGCCCCCGAGCAGGCGCTCGAGGACCTCGACCCCGACGGCGAGGAGGTCCTGCCCCACCACCGTGAAGTCGTCCTCGACGGAGCCGAGCACGTCCCCGGGCTCGCAGGGGCCGGCCGAGGTCATCGCCCGGCGGACCGCCACGCTCACCGCTCCGGTGCGGGCGTGCCGGGCGGCCGCGGTCATCTCGACCAGGTCCTGGTCGAAGGCGCGGCCGGGCTCGTGGACCGCCAGCGCGGCCATCCCCTGGACCTGGGCGCGGGTGGGCACCACCGCGGCCCGCAGGCCGTCGTCGGCCACCGCGATCCGGGCGGCGGCCTCGGCGGTCGGCACCACGTCGCCGTCGTTGGGCAGGACCACCACCTCGGCGGCCCCGGTCGCGCGGATCGCGGCCAGCAGCTCCCCGGTCGAGGGCCGTCGGCCGTCGACGGCCTCCAGGACCACGGCGCCGGCCTCGCGCAGGACCGCGGCCAGCCCGGCGCCGCTGGCCAGCGCGACCACGGCGCGGCCGGTCCGGGTGGGCGGCCGGGGGTCCCGGGAGGCGGCGCGCTGGTCGGCGAAGTGCGTCACCCGGATCCGGTGCGGCCGGCCGGCCTCGACGCCCGCCTCGATCGCCGCGCCCACGTCGTCGACGTGGACGTGGACGTTCCACAGGCCGTCGCCACCGACGACCACGAGCGAGTCGCCGAGGGTGGCCAGGACCGACCGGAGGGCCGGGACGGCCGGGTCGGCGGCGTCGAGGAGGTACATCACCTCGTACGCCGGCCCGTCACCGCTGCCGTCCCCGGTCGCGCCCCCGGCCGGGTCGGGTTCCGCGACGGCGGGCACCGCGGGGCGGGGGATCGGGATCCAGTGCCGGCCCCGGTCGGCGTCGGTGCGCAGCTCGCGACGACCGGTGAAGGCCGACTCCCCGGCGTCGAGGACCAGGCACAGCCCCCGCCCCCCGGCGTCGACCACGCCCGCGTCGGCCAGCACCGCGAGCTGGTCCGGGGTCCTGGCCAGGGCCGACCGGGCCGCCCGGGCCGCGGCCTCGAGCACCTGTGCGCTCCTTGTCCGGGGGTCCAGGGCCGCGGAGGTGGCGGCTTCCGAGGCGGCACGGGCCACGCTCAGCACGGTGCCCTCGACCGGCCGGCCCACCGCGGCGTACCCGGCCTCGGTGGCCACCGTCAGGGCCTCGGCGAGCACGGTGGCGCTGCGGTCCTCCTCCGTCGCCGCGGCGACGTGCTTGAACAGCGCCCCCACGAGCTGGGACAGGATCACCCCCGAGTTGCCGCGGGCGCCCAGCAGCAGCCCTCGGGTGTACGCCGCGGAGGCCGTCGCGAGGTCCACGTCCTCCTCGTCCACCAGGAGGGTCAGCAAGGTCTCGTGCCCGGCCTCGAAGGTCAGGAAGAGGTTGGTGCCGGTGTCCCCGTCGGGGACGGGGTAGACGTTGAGGGCGTCGATCTCCTCCCGGGCCGCCCCCAGGGCGGTCACCGCCAGGGTCGAGAAGCGCACCAGCGCCGGCACGGCGAAGCCGCCACGGGACTGCGGCACCGGCCACCACCTCTGCACGACTCGGGGACGTCGGACCCGGGACGGGTGCAGCGCGGGTCCCGACGTGGGGCACAGGCTAACGTGAGCGGGGCGCTCGTCCCGGGACCGCCCGCTCGTCGCCGATTCGCGTGCCGACGGCGGGATCGGCTAGGCTGGCGCGGTTGTCCGGCCGTCGGTCGGACCCCCATCTGACCTCGAGAAGTGATCCAGGAGTACACCGTGGCTGCCGTCTGCGACATCTGCGCCAAGGGCCCGGGCTTCGGCAACAACCGGCCGTGGTCCCGCAAGATCACGAAGCGCCGCTTCGACCCGAACATCCAGCGCGTCCGCGCCACCGTCAACGGTGCGCCCAAGCGTCTCAACGTGTGCACCGGCTGCCTCAAGGCCGGCAAGGTCAGCCGCTGACCCGCACCACCTGACCGCCACGAGAGCCGCTCCCCCTCGGGGGGGCGGCTCTCGTCACGCCGAGACGTCGTTCGTGGTTGCGCGAGCCGTCCTTCGTGGTGCGCGTCGCGCGCCACGAAGGACGGCTCGACGCACCACGAACGACGGCTGGGGCTCAGAAGTGGCGGTAGCCGGTCTCCCCGGCGTACGCCGCACCGTCGACGGTGACCGAGCCCGCCCCGTCCTGGTCCTCGGTCTCGCTCCCGTCGTCCGGGGTGAGCACCTCGCCGACCACGGTCCAGGGGTCCGGGAGGTCGGTGCCGGCCGGGAAGGTGGCGACCAGGCTGTGGTCGTCGCCGCCGCCGAGGACGAAGCCGAGCGGGTCGGCCCCCAGGGCCGCGGCCACGGCCAGCAGCGGGTCGTCGAGGGCGAACGCCGCGGAGCGGACGTCGATCCGCACGCCGCTGGCCCGGGCGACGTGGCCGAGGTCGGCCAGGAACCCGTCGGAGACGTCGACCAGGGCGGTGGCGCCGAGCGCGAGCGCCTGCGCCCCGCCGTCGTACGGCACCTGCGGACGGCGGTAGGCCTCCACCACGGCGCGCGGGGAGCGGAACCCCCGCCCGAGGACGGCCAGCCCGGCCGCGGCCCAGCCCTGCCGCCCGCACAGCGCGACCAGGTCGCCGACCCGCGCCCCGGACCGGCGTACGGGCTCGCCGTCGACGACCCCCACCGCGGTGACCGAGAGGACCAGGACGTCGCTACGGGTCAGGTCCCCGCCCACCACCGAGGCACCCACCGTGGCGCACTCCTCGGCGATGCCGTCGGAGAGCTCGAGCAGCCAGGCCACCTCGAGGTCGGCCGGCGCGGCGATCCCGACGGTGACGGCGGTGGCCCGCCCGCCCATGGCGTTGAGGTCCGAGAGGCTCTGGGCGGCTGCCCGGTGGCCGATGTCGCCGGCGGTGGCCCAGTCCCGGCGGAAGTGCCGCCCATCGACGAGCAGGTCGGTCGAGACCACGACGCTGCGGCCCGGCACGGCGACCTCCGCGGCGTCGTCACCGGGCCCGAGCAGCACACCGGGGCCCTGCTCGGCGCGGGTGGTGAGCAGGTCGAGCACACCGAACTCGCCGAGGTCGGTGAGCCGGGTGCCGGCGGGGACGGACGGGGGCGGAGAGGGAGGAGCCATGCCCGGCATTCAATCCGACGTCGCCGTGGACCGGCCCACCCGGTGTGTTCCGGGGGAGCGCCGGCACGCGATAGGTTGAGGCGGCTTGCAGGAGCCACCGACACCCGGGCCAGCATCCAGCCCACCGAGGAGGAGATCACCATGGTCGTCCAGGCCTACATCTTGATCCAGACCGACGTCGGCAAGGCCGCCGAGGTCGCCGCCGCGATCGCCGAGGTCAAGGGTGTCACCCTCGCCGAGGACGTCACCGGCCCCTACGACGTCATCGTCCGGGCCGAGGCCAGCAACGTCGACGAGCTCGGCCGCCTCGTGGTGGCCCGGGTCCAGGCGGTCGAGGGCATCACCCGCACCCTGACCTGCCCTGTCGTCCACATCTGAGGTCGTCCTGACCGCACCCCGACAGCGTCCCGCTCCCCGGAGCGCGGGCGCTGTCGTCCGTCGGGGCGGACCCCTGGCGGCCTGCCTGCTCCTCGCCGCCTGCGGCTCGGGGCGGGTGCAGGTCGACGCGCCGGCTCCCCCGGCCGCCGACGCGAAGGCGTGCCAGGCGCTGGTGGACGCCCTGCCCGACAGGGTCTCGGACCAGCCGCGCCGCGAGGTCGCCTCCGGTGCGTCGTACGCCGCGGCCTGGGGTGACCCGGCGCTCACCCTGGTCTGCGGGGTCCCGCGACCGGCCGGCTTCGACCAGGTCGCCGTCTGCACGACGGTGAACGGCGTGGACTGGTTCATCCCCCAGGACCAGCTCGACGCGATGGGCGACCTGACCATGACCACGGTCAACCGCGAGGTGCTGGTCCGCGTGCAGATGCCCGGTCGGTACGGCCCGCCCGCCGCGACGCTGGCCGACCTCTCCGCGGCGGTGAAGGCCGCGACACCGCGCACCTCCCGCTGCCGCTGAGTCCTGCCGGCCCGGCGTGGGATCCCCGCACGCTCAGCGCAGGCCGGTGTCCCGCTGCAGGGCGAGCTGGACCAACCGGTCCACCAGGGCGGGATAGCTCAGTCCGGTGGCGTCCCACATCCGCGGGAACATCGAGGTCGGGGTGAATCCCGGCATCGTGTTGATCTCGTTGAGCACGACCTGACCGTCGGCGAGCAGGAAGAAGTCGACGCGGGCCAGGCCCTCGCAGGCCAGCGCCTCGAAGGCCGCCACCGACAGCGCGCGGACCCGGTCCGAGACCGCGTCGTCGATCAGCGCGGGAACGTCGAGGCGGGTGTGCTCCTCGGGGAGGTACTTCGCGGCGAAGTCGTAGAAGTCGTGGTCGCCCTCGAGGGTGATCTCGGCGACCACGCTGGTGTCCGGGCCCGCCTCGTCGAGCCGGGCCAGCACCCCGCACTCGATCTCCCGGGCCCCGTCGCCGGCCGAGGCCTCGACGATCACCTTGGGGTCCCAGCGCCGGGCCTCGACCACGGCCTCGTCGAGCTCGGCGCGGGAGCGGACCTTGCTGATCCCGATGCTCGAGCCGCCCCGGCACGGCTTGACGAACACCGGGTAGCCCAGCGCGTCGACCGCGTCACGGCAGCCCTCGGCGTCGCTGCGCCAGGCCCGGTCGGTGAGGACCGCGTACGGCAGCTGGGGCAGGCCGGCAGCGGCGAAGACGACCTTCATGTAGTGCTTGTCCATGCCGACCGCGGAGGCCAGGACGCCGGAGCCGACGTAGCGCACGTCGACCATCTCCAGCATCCCCTGGATGGTCCCGTCCTCACCGAAGGGCCCGTGCAGCACCGGGAACACGACGTCGACCTGCCCGAGGGCCAGCGGCACGTCGCCCGCGCCCTGCACGACCATCGCCCCGCGCCCGCCGTCCTGGGCGACCGACAGCGTCGGCAGGGAGGCGTCGACCTCGGGCAGCGCGTCGGCCGGGCCGATCGCCAGCCGCTGAGGGTCCCCGGACTCCAGGACCCAGCGGCCGTCCTTGGCGATGCCGATCGGCAGCACGTCGTACTTCGCGGGGTCCAGGGCGGCCAGCACGCTGCCCGCGGTCACGCAGGAGATGGCGTGCTCGCTGGAGCGCCCACCGAACAGCACCGCGACGCGGGGCCGGCCGGACGGGGCCTGGTCGGCGACGGTCGTCGGGTCGGCGGGGGCGCTCATGATGCGCTGACCCTACCTGCCTACGCTGGCCTGATGGCCGACCTGACAGCCGACACGACCGACTCCGTCCCGACGCTTCCCCCGGGCCTTCGGCCGGCCACGGTGGCCGTCACCGCGGGCCGTCCGGCGCACTCCCCCGACCAGCCGTTGAACGTGCCGGTGACCCTGGCCGCGACGTACGTCGCCGGCGGGGACCTGGAGTACGGCCGCTACGCCAACCCGACCTGGACCGCGTTCGAGGACGCGCTCGGCGCCCTGGAGGGCGGGCGCTGCCTGTCCTTCTCCAGCGGGCTGGCCGCGATCGCCACGATCCTCGACCTGGTCGGCGCCGGGGCCACCGTGGTCGCCCCGCGGCACGGCTACACCGGCAGCATCATGCAGCTGGCCGACCTGGAGGCCCGGGGTCGCCTGAAGGCCGTCCTGGTCGACGTGACCGACACCGCCGCCCTGGTCGCGGCCTGCGAGGACGCTGCGATCGTCTGGCTGGAGACGCCGACCAACCCGGCCCTGGAGGTCATCGACCTCCCCCCGGTGATCGAGGCCGCGCACGCCGCCGGGGCGTACGTCGTGGTCGACAACACCTTCGCCACCCCGCTGCTGCAGCAGCCGCTCTCGCTCGGGGCGGACCTGGTGGTGCACTCGGCGACCAAGTTCATCGCCGGGCACAGCGACGTGCTGATGGGCGCGGTGATCACCGGCTCCGACGAGCTGTACGACGTCCTCAAGGGCCGCCGCGACCTGGTCGGCAACGTGCCCGGGCCGTTCGAGTCGTGGCTCGCCCTGCGCGGTCTGCGCACCCTGCCGGTGCGGCTCGACCGGGCGCAGGCCAACGCCAAGGAGTTGGTGTCCCGGCTGGCCGACCACCCGGCGGTCGTCCGAGGTGCGCTACCCCGGGTTCGGCGCGATCGTGTCGATCGTGGTCGGCCAGGGCGCCCTGGCCGCCGACCTGGTCACCCGCTCGACCAGCCTGTGGGTGCACGCCACCAGCCTGGGCGGGGTGGAGTCGACCTTCGAGCGCCGTCGCCGCTGGAAGGCCGAGGCGGCGACGATCCCGGACGGCCTGGTCCGGCTCGCGGTGGGCATCGAGGACGTCGAGGACCTGTGGTCCGACCTCGCCGCGGCGCTGGACGCCGTGCCCCCGGCGGAGCTGCCCGGCGCCTGACCGGACCCCGGCTCCGGGCGGCTGGCAGGATCGGGACCATGAGCATCATCAAGATCAACGCGATCACGGTCGCCGCCGACAGCGGCGACGAGCTGGCCCAGCGCTTCGCCGCCCGCGCCGGAGCCGTCGACGGCGAGGACGGGTTCGAGGGCTTCGAGCTGCTCAAGCCCACCGACGAGCGCACCACCTGGCTGGTGGTCACCCGCTGGCGCGACGAGGCCGCCTTCGAGGCCTGGGTGAGTGGTCCGGCCTTCGGGCGCGGGCACCAGGGGCCACCGGCCGGGTCCCCGCCGGCCGGGCACGGCCACGGCGCCGGCCAGGGAGACGGCCAGGGAGACGGCCAGGGTGAGAAGCCCGCGGGCGGACCGGTCGGGATGTCCAGCGAGCTGTGGTCCTACGTCGTCGCCGGCGGGTCGGCCGGCTGACACTCCGGTGCGGGTCAGTCGCGCTCGTGCTTGGTCTCCCGGGACACGAACATCTCGATCATGTCCGCGGTGGACAGTCGTCCGGTGACCACCGCGTGCACCGCCTCGACCAGCGGCGCGTAGATGTCGTGGCCCTGCGCCAGGGCCAGCAGCGATCCGCAGGACTTGACGCCCTCGGCCACCTGACGGGTGGAGGCGGTGATCTCCTCGGTGCTCTGTCCCTGGCCCAGCCGCTCCCCGAACGTACGGTTGCGCGACAGCGGTGAGGAGCACGTGGCCACCAGGTCGCCGAGGCCGGCCAGCCCCATCAGGGTCAGCGGGTCCGCCCCCAGGCGCACGGCGAGCCGGGCGTTCTCGGCCAGCCCCCGGGTGATCACCGACGCGGTGGTGTTGTCGCCGAACCCCAGGCCCACCGCCATCCCGACGGCCAGGGCGATCACGTTCTTGTAGGCGCCCCCGAGCTCGCAGCCGATCACGTCGACCGAGGAGTACGGCCGGAAGTTGGGCCCGTGCAGCCACTCTCGCAGCCGGGCGGCGACGGCCTCGTCGGCGCTGGCCACCACGCTGGCCGCGGGCTCCCGCGCCGCTATCTCCCTGGCCAGGTTGGGCCCGGAGAGGACGGCGATCCGCTCGGGCCCGGCGCCGGTCACCTCGGCGATGACCTCGCTCATCCGCTTCAGGGTGCCGAGCTCGACGCCCTTCATCAGCGACATCAGGATCGCGTCGGGAGGCAGGACGTCGACCCAGGCCTCGAGGTTGCCGCGCAGCGTCTGCGAGGGAACGGCGAGCACCACCAGGTCGGCGCCGGCCACCGCCTCGGCCGGGTCGTGGGTGGCCCGGATCCCTGTCGGCAGGGCGATCCCGGGCAGGTAGTCGACGTTCTCGTGCCGGTCCTGGATCGAGGCGCACAGGTCCGCGCGCCGGGCCCACAGCGTCACGTCGTGCCCGGCGTCGGCGAGCACCATCGAGAAGGCCGTCCCCCAGGACCCTGCCCCCATCACGGCCACCCTGCTCATCGCTTCCTCCTGCTCAGTCGTCGTCGTACCCGGTCGGGCCAGGACCCTGCGGAGACCTGCTCACGGTGGGGATTGCCGATCCGCGCCACCTGCTCGCGCCGCGGGTCGAAGCGGACCACGGGTGCGGTCTCGCCCCGCAGGTCCTCCAGCAGACCGGTGATGGCGTCCATGATGCGCTCGGTGGCAAGCTCCAGCACCTCGGCGGTGATCTCCTGCCCGCGCAGGTCATCGAGGTCGACGGGGTCGCCGACCTTGGCCCGGGCGGTGCGCGGCGGGAGGACGTGCAGGCGCCTCCCGTACGGCGCGAGGATGTCCTGGGCTCCCCACTGCGCCGCGGGCACGACCGGCACGCCTGCGGTCAGGGCGATCCGGGCGGCACCGGTGCGTCCCACCATCGGCCACAGGTCCGGCTGCCGGGTCAACGTGCCCTCGGGGTAGACCACGACGAGACGTCCTCGGCCGACCGCCTCGACCGCGGCGTCGAAGGCCTGGGCGGCGTCGGCGGTGAGCCGGTGGACCGGGATCTGACCCGTCGCCGCGACCAGCCGCCCGAGCACGGGGATCTCGAAGACGGCGGCCTTGGCCAGGTAGCGGGGCAACCGGCCGTGGTCGTGGACCAGGTGGGCGAAGGTGAAGGGGTCGGCGTACGAGATGTGGTTGGCGGCCAGGACGGCGCCGCCCTCGGCGGGGATCTTCAGCCCGTCCACCCACTCGTGACGGGTCAGCGTCAGCACCACCGGCTTGACCAGGCCCACGGCCACGAGGAAGGCCCAGCCGCGGCGCTCCCTCATGCTGCGTGGCTTCGACACGTGCTCTCCTCCTGGTCCCCCGGTGCGGCCCGACACTACTGGTCCGGGTGCCCCCGCCGGGCCGTGACGGCACACCCGGCTGAGAAGATGCAGGCGATGTCCGATCCTGTCGCGCACGACCCGTCCCCGGGCCCGCTGCCCTCCCCGGAGCACGACGGCGAGCGGCGACTCCGGTTCGCGGTGGTCGTCCCGGTCAAGCCGGTGGCCCGGGCGAAGTCCCGCCTGGCGAGCCTCGGCGACGCGGCGCGACGTGAGCTCGTGGCCGCCTTCGCCGCCGACACCGTGGCCGCTGCCTTGCAGTGCCCCGCGGTGGGCCTGGTGCTGGTGGTCACCGACGAGGTGCCGCTCGCCCGCGCGTTCGACGACCTCGGGGTGCTGACCGTCCCGGACTCCGGTGAGCTCAACGAGACCTTGGCCCAGGGTGCCGCCGAGGCCCTGCGCCGGGCCCCGCACCTGCGGCCGGTGGCGCTGTGCGCGGACCTGCCGGCCCTGCGGACCGAGGACCTCGACGCCGCGCTCGCCGCGGCACCCGACGACGTCCCGTCCTTCGTCGCCGACGCCGCCGGGATCGGGACGACCCTCTACACCGCACCGGACCTGGCCCGCTTCGTTCCTCGGTTCGGCCCGGCCTCCCGTGCGGCCCACCTGGCCGCGGGCGCGGTCGAGCTCCCGGCCGGGACCGCCGGGTCGCTGCGCCACGACGTGGACACCCCCGAGGACCTCGAGGCGGCGCGCGCGCTGGGGCTGGGTCCCCGTACGGCCTGGGCGTTGACGGTGCTCGGGCTGGACCGGGACCCGCTGGTCTGAGGACACGACGACGCCCCTGCCGACCGAGGTCGGGAGGGGCGTCGTCGGGCCGAGCCGAGCGGGGTGCGGGTCAGGCCTTCTTGGCCGCGGTCTTCTTCGCGGCCGGAGCCTTCTTGGCCGCGGGAGCCTTCTTGGCCGCAGCGGTCTTCTTGGCGGGCGCGGCGGCGGCCTTGCTGGCCGGAGCCTTGGTCGCCGCCTTCTTGGCGGGGGCCTTGGTCGCCGTCGTCTTCTTGGTGGCGGTGGTCTTGGCCGGAGCGGCCGCGGCCTTGCTGGCCGGAGCCTTGGTCGCCGCCTTCTTGGCCGGAGCCTTGGTGGCTGTCGCCTTCTTCGTGGCGGTCGTCTTGGCCGGCGCCTTCGTGGCCGCGGCCTTGGTGGCGGGGGCCTTGGTCGCCGCCTTCTTGGCCGGCGCCTTCGTGGCGGCGGCCTTGGTGGCGGTCGTCTTCTTGGCCGCGGTGGTCTTAGCGGCCGGGGCAGCGGTGGCCTTCGAGACCGCGGCCTTGGCCGGTGCGGCCTTCTTGGCCACGGTGGTCTTTGCGAGCTTCGGCAGCTTCTTGGCGCCGCTGACCACGTTCTTCAGGTCGGCACCGGCCGTGAACTTCGGGATCGCCGTCTTCTTGGCCTTGATCCGCTCGCCGGTGCGCGGGTTGCGCACCCACCGGGCGTCGCGGACGCGCTTCTCGAACGAGCCGAACCCGGTGATCGCGACCTTCTCTCCCCGGGCGACCTCGCGGGTGATGGTGTCGAGGACCGACTCCAGCGCGTGCTGCGCCTGCTTGCGGTTGCCTTCGTAGCGGCTCGACAGCGCGTCGATCAGCTGAGTCTTGTTCACCGGATTCCCTTTCGTGAACGACTGGAGCCGAGCCTGTGCTCGGCGTTTCCTTTGCACGGTAGGGAATACGGCGTGTCGCCACAATGACATCGGCCCTGTTTCAGGGGGGAATCTCACTCATTTCCGACCGTGTCGGCATTTCACATTTACCCATCACCCCGCCCAGGAGCCCCCCTGACCACACCGTAGTGGTCTCGCAGACGCCACGATCGTCAAGCAGGCAAAGCGAAACCCCGACGCCATGGAGGCGCCGGGGTCGCGATTCCGCTCTGTTCCAGGCTGATCAGAGCGTGACGGGCTTGAACGAGGCCCTGGTGGCCTCGAACGCGGTGATCGAGTCCTCGTGGGACAAGGTGATGCCGACGTCGTCGAGCCCGTTGAGCAGGCGGTACCTCGTGTAGGCGTCGATCACGAACGGAGCCACGAGGTCACCGGCTCGGACCTCGTTGACCTCCAGGTCCACCGTGACCTGCGTGGTCGGGTCGGCCTCGACCAGGGACCACAGCCGCTCGACGACGTCCTGGTCGACCTCGGCGGCGAGCAGCCCCGCCTTGCCGGAGTTGCCGCGGAAGATGTCGGCGAACCGGCTGGAGAGCACGACCCTGAAGCCGTAGTCCATCAGGGCCCACACCGCGTGCTCGCGCGAGGACCCCGTCCCGAAGTCGGGTCCGGCCACGAGGACCGAGACCCCTGCGTGCTCGGGCTTGTTGAGCACGAAGTCGGGGTCGTTGCGCCAGGCCCCGAAGAGCCCGTCCTCGAAGCCGGTGCGGGTGACCCGCTTGAGGTAGACCGCGGGGATGATCTGGTCGGTGTCGACGTTGCTGCGGCGCAGCGGGAGCGCGGTGCCGGTGTGCGTGGTGAAGGCGTCCATGGGAGCTCCTCGGGTCAGTCGCTGAGCGCGGGCAGGTCGGCAGGGCTGGCGAGGTGTCCGGCGACGGCGGTGGCCGCCGCGACCGGCACCGAGACGAGGTGCGTACGGCCGCCCTTGCCCTGCCGTCCCTCGAAGTTGCGGTTCGACGTCGACGCGCTGCGCTCCCCCGGCGCGAGCTGGTCGGGGTTCATGCCCAGGCACATCGAGCACCCGGCCCCGCGCCACTCGGCACCCGCCGCGACGAAGATCTTGTCCAGCCCCTCGGCCTCGGCCTGGAGCCGGACCCGGACCGAGCCCGGAACCACCAGCAGACGCGTGCTGTCGGCCACCGTGCGGCCCTCGATGACCTCGGCGGCGAGACGCAGGTCCTCGATCCGGCCGTTGGTGCACGAGCCGACGAACACGGTGTCGACCGACACCTCCCGCATCGGCGTCCCCGCGGTCAGACCCATGTACTCCAGGGCCTTGGTGGCCGCGACCTTGTCGGACTCGGCGGCGAAGTCGTCCGGCGAGGGGACCGAGGCCCCCAGCGGGACACCCTGGCCCGGGTTCGTCCCCCAGGTGACGAAGGGCGTCAGGGCGGAGGCGTCGAGGACGATCTCCTTGTCGTACGTCGCGTCCGCGTCGGTGACCAGGGTCCTCCAGTGCGCGACGGCGGCGTCCCACTCGGATCCCTGGGGGGCCTCGGGCTTGCCCTCGATGTAGTCGAAGGTCGTCTGGTCCGGGGCGATCAGCCCGGCCTTGGCGCCCCACTCGATGGACATGTTGCACACGGTCATCCGGCCCTCCATCGAGAGCTCCTCGATGGCCTGGCCGCGGTACTCCACGATGTAGCCCTGGCCGCCACCGGTGCCGGTCTGCGTGATCAGGGTGAGGATCAGGTCCTTCGCGGTGACACCGGGGGGCATCGCGCCCTCGACCGTCACCGCCATCGTCCTGGGACGGGCCTGCATGAGGGTCTGCGTGGCCAGCACGTGCTCGACCTCGGAGGTGCCGATGCCGAAGGCGATCGCTCCGAAGGCCCCGTGGGTGGAGGTGTGCGAGTCCCCGCACACGATCGTCATGCCGGGCTGGGTCAGGCCGAGCTGCGGCCCGACGACGTGCACGATCCCCTGCTCCACGTCACCGAGCGGGTGCAGGCGCACGCCGAACTCGGCGGCGTTCTTGCGCAGGGTCTCGACCTGGGTGCGGGTCACCGGGTCGGCGATCGGCTTGTCCCATGTCCAGCGTCGGGACGTTGTGGTCCTCGGTGGCCAGGGTGAGGTCGGGGCGGCGCACCGAGCGGCCGGCCAGCCGGAGGCCGTCGAAGGCCTGCGGCGAGGTCACCTCGTGGATGAGGTGGAGGTCGATGTAGAGGAGGTCGGGCTCCCCCTCGGCACTCCGCACGACGTGCTCGTCCCAGACCTTCTCGCTCAGCGTCCTGCCCATCCCACTCCTCGCTCCTGGACCTCGTCACACTGCTCCGCGCTCTCCCTTGCTCCCGTGGCGCTCCGGATCACTTGCAATCCATATGCGAGACGGCATTATCAGAGTATGGACAACTCTAGCGGAGTCGGTGTGCTCGACAAAGCCGCTCTGGTGCTCTCCGCCCTGGAGGCCGGACCGGCCACGCTGGCGGGTCTCGTGGCCGGCACCGGACTGGCCCGGCCGACCGCCCACCGCCTCGCCGTGGCGCTGGAGCACCACCGTCTCGTGGCCCGCGACATGCAGGGCCGCTTCATCCTCGGTCCCCGTCTGGCCGAGCTGTCGCGCCGCCGCCGGCGAGGACCGCCTGCTCGCCGCGGCGGGTCCGGTGCTCGCCCGGCTGCGCGACATCACCGGCGAGTCCGCGCAGATGTGGCGGCGCCAGGGCGACTACCGCGTGTGCGTGGCCGCCGCCGAGCGTCCCTCCGGGCTGCGCGACACCATCCCGGTCGGCTCGCAGCTGACCATGCGGGCCGGCTCGGCCGCCCAGATGCTGCTGGCCTGGGAGGACCCCGAGCGCATGCACCGCGGACTGCAGAACGCCGCCTTCTCCGCCACCGCGCTGTCCGGCATCCGCCGCCGGGGCTGGGCACAGTCGATCGGCGAGCGCGAGCAGGGCGTGGCCTCGGTCTCCGCCCCGGTCCGCTCCCCCTCGGGCAAGATCATCGCGGCCGTCTCGGTCTCCGGCCCGCTCGAGCGGCTCACCCGTCAGCCCGGCCGGATGCACGCCCCCGCGGTGCTCGCCGGCGGCCGAGCGGCTCTCCGAGTCCCTGCGCCGCGCCGCCGAGTAGCGAACCGTCGTTCGGGTCGCGCCCTTCGCCGCCGCCGTCGACCTGGTCGGCACCACCACACGGCCCGTCGCGCCACGAATGACGGCTACGTCGACGCGAGGGTGCGTCCTGCTCCAGGCGCAGGAGCAGCTGCTTGCGCTCGAGGCCGCCGCCGTAGCCGGTCAGGCTGCCGTCGGCCCCCACCACCCGGTGGCACGGGACGATGACGGGCACCGGGTTGCGGCCGTTGGCCACGCCCACCGCGCGGGCCGCCTGGCCGGACAGGCCCAGACCGCGGGCCACCTCGCCGTACGAACGCACCTCGCCGTACGGGATCCGACGCAGCTCGGCCCACACCCGGAGCTGGAAGTCGCTGCCGGTCGGGGCCACCGGGAGGTCGAAGTCCTTGAGGTCCCGCACGAAGTACGCCGCCAGCTGGCGGGCCGCCTCGCGCAGCAACGGGTCGTCGTCGGTGCGCTCCCCCAGCGGTCGCCCCTCCGCGCGGGCCCCGAACCGCTGCACGCTGCGACTCTCGGCCGGCCCGGTCGGCATCGGCCCGAGGAAGTCCACCGCGGTCAGCACCTCACGGGTGGCCACCAGCCGCAGGGGCCCCACCGGGCTCTCGGTGATCGTCCACATCTCAGCTGTCCTCTCGTCGGGTGCGGGCGCTGGTCGAGCATCCGTCGCCACAGGTGCATCAGGGCGTAGGAGCGCCAGGGGCGCCAGGTCTCGCTCCGGGCCAGGGGTTCGGTGACCCCCAGGGCCCGCAGCGCCCTGAGCACGGCGACGTCGGTGGCCAGGAAGACGTCGGGGTCGCCGAGCGCCCGCATGGTCACGTAGTCGGCGGTCCACGGCCCGATCCCCCGCAGGGCCAGCAACGCGGCCCGGGTCTCGACCCGGTCGGCGCTGTGGTCCAGCACCACCGACTCCTCCGCCAGCGCCGCGGCCAGACCGACCAGGGCGGCAGCGCGGGCCCGCGGCATCGGCAGCTCGTCGGGGTCGTGGGCGGCGACGTCGGCGGCCCGGGGGAAGAGCCGGTCGACGCCGTCGGCGACCAGCGCCGGCGGGAGCGGCTCGCCCAGCCGGGCCACCAGGTGCGAGCCCAGCCGGTTGCCCGCAGCCAGGGAGACCTGCTGCCCGAGCACCGTGCGCAGGGCAAGCTCGTCGCCGTCCACGTGACCGGGCACCCGGAGCCCGGGGTGCACCTCCACCAGGGAGCGCAGCACGGGGTCGGTGGTCAGGGCCTCCTCGACCGCCACCGGGTCGCAGTCCGCGTCGAGCAGGCGTCGGCACCGCTCGGTGGCCGCAGCCAGGTCACGCAGGTCGGAGACCCGGACCGAGCACGGCACCAGGTGGACCCCGCCCGACCCGGCGCGGATCCGGAGAGGTCGAGACGGATGGTGGCCGGCCCGTACGGCAGCCGCACGCTGCGCAGGTAGGTCCCCGCGCCGGTGGCCTCGATGCCGGTGACCACGTGGGCGTCGAGGAACCCCCACAGCGCGTCCGCGTCGAACGGCGTGCGGACCGGCAGACGCAGGTGCAGGCCCACGACGCCCGGGTCCTCCGCTCCGGCCGCAGGACGAGGTGAGGTCCGGCCGGGGTGTCCCTGACGGAAGTGGCTGGGCGTGGTGTCGTAGACCGCACGGATGGTGTCGTTGAACTGACGGACGCTGGCGAAGCCGGAGGCGTACGCGACGTCGGAGAGCGGCCAGCTCGTGGACTCGATGAGGATCCGGGCCTGCTGGGCCCGGCGGGCCCGGGCCAGGGCCAGCGGACCGGCGCCGAGCTCCTCGGTGAGCAGCCGGGTCAGGTGCCGACTGCTGTAGCCGAGCCGGGAGGCGAGGCCCTCGACCCCGTCCCGCTCGACGACGCCGTCGGCGATCAGTCGCATCGCCCGGCCGGCGACATCGGCCCGGACGTCCCAGTCCGGCGACCCCGGGGTCGCGTCGGGCAGGCACCGCTTGCAGGCCCGGAACCCCGCCCCCTGGGCCGCGGCCGAGGTGGGGTGAAACGACACGTGGTCGGCCCGGGGGGTGCGCGCCGGACAGGACGGTCGGCAGTAGATGCCGGTGGTGTGCACCGCGGTGTAGAACACCCCGTCGAACCGGGGGTCCCGGCTGGCGACGGCCCGGTAGCAGGCCTCGGTGTCGGTGCTGTCCATGCACCCATCCTGCGTGGACGGCGACGCGATTCCTAGCGGGAATCGGACGGGGCCCCCGCGGACCCCGGTGCGCCTGTGCCCGGCAACGACGAAGGCCCCCTGAGCGAGCTCAGCGGGCCTTGTCCGACGTACCCCCGACCGGATTCGAACCGGCGCTACCGCCGTGAGAGGGCGGCGTGCTAGGCCGCTACACAACGGGGGCCTGATCGATCGGAACTCTACTGGAGCCTGAGATACCGATCAAATCGCTGGGGTACTAGGACTCGAACCTAGACTAACTGGACCAGAACCAGTCGGGCTGCCAATTACCCCATACCCCATGGGATGTGGCTCCTTGCGAAGCCCGGATGAGAATACATGTGGACCGGGTCGGTCACAAAACCGGCTGTTCCTGAGCCTGCGGAACGGGCGGGCGGGTACGCCGCTGCAGGCCCATCCGGGACGCCACCCAGGCCACCAGACCGGCGTACACGAGGGACTGGGTCAGGGTCACCGGGATGTTCCACCAGCTGATCGAGGAGACGTTCAGGGTGTCGTCGATGTTGCCGAAGAAGATCGCCAGGGTGAAGGCCAGGTAGTTGTTCAGCACGTGCAGGGCGATGCCCGCCTCCAGCCCTCCGGTGCGGATGACCAGCCAGCCGGCGATCAGGCCGAACATGAAGCGGTCGAAGAACAGCGGGGGGTTCTGCAGGCCGTGCGCCATCGCGAAGATCGTGGCGGTGGCGAGCATGGCCACCCACCGGCTGCGGGTCAACGACCCCACGGCCTGGAGCAGGTACCCGCGGAAGGCGAACTCCTCCCCTGCGGCCTGGAGCGGCGTGGTGAAGAGCACGACCAGCAGCAGGGCGACCGTGGTGCCGGTGAGCGGGTTCGCCGCCACGTTGACGTCCGGGTTCCCGTCCGCCGGCACGAGCGCGCCGACCACGAACTGCGCGACGAGCGCCACCACGGCGAGACCGAAGCAGACGAACAGGAACCGCCACCGCAGCCGGGGCACCACCGACGACAGCCAGCGGGGGCGCATCTGGTGCAGCAGGCGGATCAGTGCCCAGGACCACAGGATCATCCCGCCCAGGGTGAGGTTGAGGTAGAGCAGCCCCGAGGGGGTCAGCGTCTGGAAGGTGCCCGCGGACAGGAACGCGTCGAGGAAGTCCTGCTGGCCGCCCTCGATCAGGACCCCGACGATCAGCACCGGCAGGGCGAGCAGCGGGACCACGACGAGCATGCCCAGCGCCAGCAGGAGCATCCCGACCACCGGGCGCCACCAGCGGTAGGTCCAGGTGCGCAGCATGAGGTGGTACTCACGCGGCTCCGGGTGCGGGAAGGACGGCCGCGGCACCGGTGCGGGGCCAGACGGGACCTGCGGGTGCGGGGCGCCGTACGGCTGGGGGGGCGGGTACGGGCCCGGGTAGGGCTGCTGCCCCTCGTAGCGCAGCGGCTCCGGCGGCGGGAGGTACGACGGGGTGCCGGAGGGCTCGCCGAAGTGCGGCGGGCCGTACGCCGGCCGCGGCCCGGACGTGCCCGGGACGTCCTGGCCACGGGGTCCGCCGGGCGGCACACCCCCCTCGAGGTCGCTCACGAAGCCGCGGCCTCGGACAGGCGCGCCAGCGAGCGCTCGCGGCCCAGCAGCTCCAGGGACTCGAACAGCGGCGGGGAGATCCGCCGACCGGTCACCGCGACCCGGACGGCCCCGAAGGCCGTGCGGGGCTTGAGCCCCAGCTCCTCGATGAGCGCGGCCCGCAGGGCCTCGTCGATCGTCGTGGTCTCCCAGGCGTCCAGCCCGGCCAGCGCGTCGTGGGCGGCACGGACCACGGTCCGCCCGTCGTCGGTGGCCAGCAGCTTGGCGGTGTCCGCCGCGTCGCGCTCGAAGGCGGCGTCGTCGACGAACAGGAAGCCCAGCATGTCCACCGACTCGGTCAGCGTGACCATCCGCTCCTGCACCAGCGGCGTCGCCGCGGTGAGCAACCGACGCTGCTCGTCGGAGGGCTCGGCCGGCAGCACCCCCGCGGTCTGGAGGTACGGCGTCATCCGGGCGGCGAGGTCCTCGACGCCGAGGGCCCGCACGTGCGAGGCGTTGATCGCCTCGGCCTTCTTCAGGTCGAAGCGCGCGGGGTTGGGGTTCACCCGCTCGATGGTGAAGGCCTCCACCATCTCCTCCATGGAGAAGATGTCGCGGTCCTCGGCGATCGCCCAGCCCAGCAGGGCCAGGTAGTTGAGCAGCCCCTCCGGCAGGAAGCCCCGGTCGCGGTAGCCGAGCAGGTTGGCCTCCGGGTCCCGCTTGGACAGCTTCTTGTTGCCCTGACCCATGACGTAGGGCAGGTGGCCGAAGCGGGGAGCCGCGCCGGTGCCGATGCCGATCTCCGCCAGCGCGTCGTAGAGCGCGAGCTGCCGCGGGGTCGAGGAGAGCAGGTCCTCCCCGCGCAGCACGTGGGTGATCTCCATCAGCGCGTCGTCGACCGGGTTGACCAAGGTGTAGAGCGGGTGCCCGTTGCCGCGCACCAGCACGTAGTCGGGCACGTTCTCGGGCTGGAAGGTGATCTCACCTCGCACCAGGTCGTCGAAGGTCAGGGCGTGGTCGGGCATCCGGAAGCGGACGACCGGCTTGCGGCCCTCGGCGACGTACGCCGCGACCTGCTCCTCGCTCAGCGCCCGGCAGTGGCCGTCGTAGCCCGGGGCGCGCCCCTCGGACCGGGCCCTCTCGTTGCGCTGGTCGAGCTCGTCGGCACTGCAGTAGCAGTGGTAGGCCCGGCCGGAGGCCAGCAGCTTCTCGGCGACCTCGGTGTAGGTGGCGTACCGCTCGGACTGCCGGTAGGGAGCGAACGGGCCACCGACCTCCGGCCCCTCGTCCCAGGTGAAGCCGAGCCAGCGCATCACCTCGAGCAGGGTGCCGTAGGACTCCTGGGAGTCGCGCGAGGCGTCGGTGTCCTCGATGCGGAACACGAACGTCCCGCCGTGGTGCCGGGCGAAGGCCCAGTTGAACAGCGCCGTGCGCGCCAGTCCCACGTGCGGGGAGCCGGTCGGCGAGGGGCAGAACCGCACCCGCACCGGGGTTGCTGCGGCGTCAGCCACGGGAGACCACCTTGTTCGTCAGGGTTCCGAGGCCGGCGATGGTCACCTCGACCTCGTCACCGACCTCCATCGGACCGACACCCTCGGGGGTGCCGGTGAGGATGACGTCACCGGGCAGCAGCGTCATCACGCTGGAGACGTACGCGACCAGGGTCGGCACGTCGAAGATCAGGTCGCGGGTGGTGCCGTCCTGCTGGAGGTCCCCGTTGAGGTACGTCTGCAGCCGCAGGTCGCTCACGTCGAGCTCGGTCTCCACCCACGGGCCGAGCGGGCAGAAGGAGTCGAAGCCCTTGGCCCGGGTGAACTGCACGTCGCTGCGCTGCAGGTCCCGGGCGGTGACGTCGTTGGCGACGGTGTAGCCGAAGATCACCTCGGCGGCCTTCTCCGCGGGGACGTCGCGGCAGATCCGTCCGATCACCACGGCGAGCTCGCCCTCGAACTGCACGTCGCTGGACTGCGGCGGGTAGAAGACCGGGTCCCCGGGGCCGACCACCGAGGTGTTGGGCTTGAGGAACATCAGGGGCTCGCTGGGGACGTCGTTGCCCAGCTCGGCGGCGTGGGCGGCGTAGTTGCGGCCGATCCCGACCACCTTGCTGCGCGGCAGGACCGGGGCCAGGAGCCGGACGTCGGCCAGCCGGTGCTGCTGCTCGGTCAGCTTGAGCCCGACGTAGAGCGGGTCACCGGTGAGGGCCACGATCGTGGCGTCGGGGTCCATCTCGCCGTTGCTCGTCGAGCTCGCCGGTGATGACGCCGTACTGGGGGTCGTCGGATGAGGTGAACCTTGCGATGCGCACTCCACGAGCCTACCGGCGGGAGCAGGCCCGCCCGGTCGATACCCTCGAGCCTGTGGAGAGCGACCAGGCCGAGCGGAGCACGGTCCTGGCGACCGCCGACTGGCAGGCCCGGCGCGCCGCCCACCAGGCCCGGGTCGAGCCCTGGGTCCGCCCGCACCTGGAGCGCCGGGGCGCCGGGGTCCCGCACCCGGTCGAGGACTTCCTGTTCACCTACTACTCCTTCCGCCCGGCCGCGCTGCGCCGCTGGCACCCGGGCTACGGCGTCACGCTGCAGGCGGGCCAGGACTACGCCGGGCTCAAGGGGTACGCGGAGACCGACGCCGGGGTCACGGTCTCCCCCCGGCACGTCCGGTCCCAGGCGGTGCTGCTGCGCACCCTGCGGACCCTGCTCGTCGCGACCGCCGGACGCCCGGCCAACTTCGGCTGCTTCGGGCTGCACGAGTGGGCGATGGTCTACCGGCAGTCACCCGAGCAGGTGCGGCACACCGCCTGGCCGCTGCGCCTGGGGTCCCAGGGCACCGACGAGGTGGTCCGCAGCCACCGCATCGGCTGCTCCCACTTCGACGCCTTCCGGTTCTTCACCGAGCCCGCCCGGGGACTCAACGTGCTCCAGCCCGCCTCCGACGACCGGGCCGCCTTCGAGCAGCCTGGCTGCCTGCACGGCGGGATGGACCTGTACAAGCACGCCTTCCGACTCACCCCGATGGTGCCCGCCGAGCTGGTCGCCGACTGCTTCGCGCTGGCCAAGGACATCCGGGTGCTGGACATGC
Source organism: uncultured Actinomycetota bacterium (assembly GCA_963843825.1). Classification (GTDB taxonomy): domain Bacteria; phylum Actinomycetota; class Actinomycetes; order Propionibacteriales; family Nocardioidaceae; genus Marmoricola_A. The sequence goes on along the minus strand of CAWJLZ010000012.1, from coordinate 20,400 downwards.
GGGCCTCGCCGTACGACCTGGCCGACCTCGGTCATCCCCCGGTCCGCATCGAGAGCGTGGAGGGCAAGCAGCAGTACGCCGAGGCGCAGCGGGGGTTCGCTGCGCGGGGGGCGCCGCTGCGCGCCCGCCTGATCTCGGAGTGCGACCGGCTGCTGGCCGTCTGAGTCGGCCCCCACCCCGGACGGACCGACTCAGTCGTGCGACTCCCGGTCGCCGCCCTCGCTCTCGGTCCGGAACGCCGGGGCTCCACCCGAGCAGCGCGCCGTCACCGCGGTCTTGGCCTCGCCCTCGCCGCGGGACCGGAACTCCAGCTCGAGCTGCTCGGGGCCGACGTCGCCGCGCTCGGCCGACCACCCGTCGTTGGGGGTGGCGGAGACGAGGCTGATCCGGGACCCGACGCACCGGGCGACCACGGTCCCGGCCCGACCCTGCCAGGTGTCCACCCGGGCGGCAGGTGCCGGTGGGGCGGGAGCCGCGGGGGGCGGGGCGGACGCGGCCGGGGGCGGGGCAGGAGCCTGCGAGGAGGTCGCCTGCGGGACCACCGGGGCCGGCACCACCGGGGCCGGGGCCGACGTGGCAGCGGCGGTCGCGCTGGGCGGAGGTGCGGCGGCCGGAGGGGCCGTGCCCGGCCTCGCCGACCGGGTGGGCCGCGGCGACGGGGCGGTGGAGCGGGACACCCGGGGCCGGGGCTCCACGGCCGCGCCGGACGTGGTGCCCTGGGCGGTCAGCCCGGGCAGCTGGTCGGCGACCAGCACCTCCTGCCCGGCGGAGTCGATGACGACCCAGGTCAGGGTGGACACCATCGCCACGACGGCGACCCAGGCAAGGGCCAGGCCGAGTGCGGTGGGACGTCTCATCGCTCCTCCTCCGTGGTGACGCGCCCCGGCCCGCGACGCGGGAGAGCAGTGCGGTGTGGGTCCTGCACTAGCGTGCCAGCATGACCAGCATCCTGGTGGTCGAGGACGACGACGCCATCCGCGCCGGGCTCGTGCGCGGGCTGAGCCGCCGCGGACTGGTCCCGATCGCGGTGGCCTCCGGACTGCCGGCCCTGGAGGTGGTGGTCAAGGAGCGTCCCGACGTCGTGCTCCTGGACCTCGGGCTGCCCGACGTCGACGGGCTGCGCGTGCTGGCGATGATCCGCTCGGTGTCCGCGGTGCCGGTGATCGTGGTGACCGCGCAGGACGACGACCGGGTGATCGTCGCCGCGCTCGACGCCGGCGCCGACGACTACGTGGTCAAGCCGTTCGGCGTGGAGCAGGTCGCGGCCCGGATCCGGGCCGTGCTGCGCCGCGGGGGCACCACCGGGCGCGCCGAGCCGTACCGCGTGGGCGACCTCGTCGTCGACGCAGCGACCCGGACCGCCACCCTCGAGGGCCGGGTCCTGGACCTGACCCGCAAGGAGTTCGAGCTGCTGCTGGCCCTGGCCTCCCGCCACGGCGAGGTGGTGACCCGGCGCGAGCTGCTGGTCGAGGTCTGGCAGCAGCCGTACGGCGGGGGCGACCGGACCGTCGACGTGCACCTGTCCTGGTTGCGCCGCAAGCTCGGCGAGACCGCCGCGGACCCGCAGTACCTGCTCACCGTCCGGGGCGTGGGCCTGCGCCTGGTCGACCCCACCGGGGACCCGGTGCCGTGAGGCGGCGGATGACCTGGCTCGTCGCGGCCACCACATCAGCGGTCGTCCTGGCCTTCGTGATCCCGCTGTGCCTGCTGGTGCGCACCGTCGCCGAGGAGCGGGCGATGTCCGCCGGGGAGCAGGACGCCCGCGCCGTGGCGCTGCTGGTCTCCGGGCTCCGCGGCTCCGACACCCTGGCCCTCCTGGTCCAGCAGAGCGACGCGCGCTCGACGGCCCGGACCTCGGTGCTGCTGGCCGACGGCACCGTGCTGGGCTCCCCCGCCCCGGACCTGGCCGAGGACCCCGGCGTACGCAAGGCCCAGGCCGGCGAGGCCTTCCGGGACCTGTCCGGACCCGGCGGGGTGGTGTACGTGCCGGTGCTCGGCCCCCAGGGCATCGCCGCCGTGGTCCGGACCTCGGTCTCGTCGGCGAGCCTGCATGCCGGTGTCGGCCGGGCGTGGGCCAGCATCGGGCTGCTGGGCCTGCTGCTCACCGCGCTGGCGCTGGGGGTGGCCGACCGGATCGGCCGCCGGCTGAGCACGCCGGTCACGGACCTGGCCGTCGTGGCCCAGCGGCTGCAGGAGGGGGACCTCGACGCCCGGGCGAGGCCGGCCGGCCCGCGCGAGACCGTGGAGCTGGCCGAGACCCTGAACCGGCTGGCCGACCGGATCATCGAGCTGCTCGAGGCCGAGCGCGCCGCGGTGGGCGACCTGTCCCACCGGCTCCGGACCCCGGTCACCGCGCTGCGGCTGGACGCCGAGGGCGTGGCCGAGGACGAGCAGTCCGAGCGGCTGCTGGCCCACATCGAGCAGCTCCAGCGGACCATCGACGCAGTGGTCCGGGACGCCCGGATACCGCTGCGCAGCAGCCTGTCCTCGACCTGCGACGCCGCCGGGGTGGTGCGAGAGCGGGCCGCGTTCTGGACCGCGCTGGCCGAGGACCAGGGGCGCCGCGTGGTGGTCGAGGTGCCCGTCGACCGTCGTGCGGGTGGCGCTGGACGCGCGCGACCTGGTCGACATCGTCGACGTGCTCGTCGACAACGTCTTCGCCCACACCCCCGACGACGTCGGGTTCGCCCTGCGCCTGTGCCACGCCGACGGGACCGCCGTGCTCGAGGTGAGCGACGAGGGTCACCCGGGCGGTCGTCCGAGCGGGGACGACCGCACCGGCAGCACCGGCCTGGGCCTGCAGATCGTCCGCCGCACCGCGGCCCGCGTGGGCGGTCACCTGGCGCTCGACGACAGCGGGCCGGGGCTGGTGGCCCGGGTGAGCCTGCCCCTGCATCGCGAGGTGCATCGCGAGGTGCATCGCGGTGCATCGCGGTGCCACCTCCTCACCGGACCAGGCACCCCGCGGGGCCTGACCGAGAGGCTCAGTCGTCGTGGCCCGGGCCCTCGTGCTCGCCACCGTCGTCGCCCCCGTCGTCCCCGTCGTCCTCGCCGTCGTCGTCGCCCGGTCCGTGGTGGTCGTCGTCGCCCTCGTCGGCGTGGTCCCCACCGCCGTGCTCGGGCGGGTCGTCGGCGTGGTCGTCGTGCGGGCCGGACGGCGCCGCCCCGGCCGGGTGCACCGGGGCCGCGGGTGCGGCCGGCGGGGCGGCGGGCGGAGGTGCGGCGGCCGGGGGTGCCGGCGCCGGGGCCGCGGCCGCCACGACGGGCGCCTGGACCGGCGACGGGGTCACCTCGACCGTCACGGTGCGGCGTACGGTCCGTACGCAGGCACCGGCCTGGAGCTCCTGCCCCCGGGCGCAGGAACGCAACCGGACCACGACCTTCGGCTTGACCACCGGCATGGTCGTGGCGGCGATCGGTGCCGCGGCCCCGGCGGCCGCGACCGGGGTGGTGTCGGGCTCGGCCGGTGCGGGGGCCAGGTGCTGGTAGCCGGTCACGGCTCCGGCGACCCCGGCCAGGGCGGCCACGCCGGCGGAGACAGCAGCTCTGATCCTCATCCGGTCCTCATCCATGCGTCGCGGGTTCTCATAGGAGAACCATCGTGCGCCCCCGCTCAGCGGGACCTCGCGGGAACCTCAAAGTTTTCCTAAGTCACTACCGCGACCGACCGATGCGTACTGATGCTTGTCGAGCGACCCCGCCCCGGGCTCGCTCGAAGGAGGGACACAGCCCCATGGATCCCGCACGCAGACGCAACCGGTTCGCCGGCGCGGTCGCCGCCGTGACCGGCGTGGCCACGGTCGCCGCCGCCAGCGCGGCCGGACTGGTCACCGGGGCGATGGCCGCCGACACCGCCGAGCAGCAGGCCGCGGACCAGGCGGCCCGGGACCTCGCGGCCGCCGAGGCCCAGGTCGCGTACGCCTCAGCCGTCCGCGCCTCCCTGCCGGTGCGTCCGGCCACGCGTCCGGTGGTGGTGCGCTGGAAGCACCGCCCGGTGCGCACGGTGGTCGAGGTGCACACCGTCTACCGCACCCTGGCTCCCGTCGTGCTCGGCGGCGGCACGGTGAGCTCCGGAGGCTCCAGCACCTCCAGCGCCCCCACCACGTCCAGCAGCTCGGCCCCGGCCCCCGCTGCTCCCGCCGCGGCCCCCGCCGCTCCCCAGGGCGGTGGAGGGTCCGGCGCCGGCCACACCTCACCAGCGCCGCCGCCACCTCCCCCTCCTCCGCCGCCGCCCCCGCCGCCGCCGCCAGCCCCGTCCACCGGTTCATGAGCCCCGAGCGGAGCCGTGTCCTGGACCCCGACGCGGGCAGCGCACGGTGGCCCCTGTGGGGCGGCACGGCCTTCCTGGCCCTCTCGGACCCGGCTGCGCTGACCCCGGCGCTGCAGATGACCGACCAGCTCGTCGACGGCGTGGACCACGCCTGCAGCCGGTTCCGCAGCGACTCCGACCTGTCCCGGGCCAACCGGCGCCCGGGTCGCTGGACCGACGTCGACCCCCTGCTCGTCGCGGCCGTTCGCGTCGCCCTCGACGCGGCCGAGGTGACCGACGGCCTGGTCGACCCCTGCCTGGGCCGGGTGATGGTCTCGCTGGGCTACGACGTCGACCTGGCCGAGCTGGTGCAGCGCACCGGCCCGGCCTGGCCGGGCGCCACGGACCTGCCCGTCCCCACGCCCCCGGTCCCCGACGCCTGGCGCCAGGTGCGCACCGACGAGGGTGCCGTGCGCGTGCCGGACGGCGTCGCCCTCGACCTCGGCGCCACCGCGAAGGCGTGGACCGCCGACCTGGTGGCCACCACCCTGGTCGCGACCCTCGGCTGCGACGTCGTGGTCAGCCTGGCCGGTGACCTGCGGGTCCTCGGCCCCGACGCCGACGCCCCGGCCCGCTGGCCGGTGCGGGTGGCCGAGCACCCCGACGACGAGGCGTCCGGTGCGGCGTACACCGTGGAGGGCGGCCTGGCCACCTCCAGCACCCTGGTCCGGCGCTGGACCGCGCCCGGCGGGCCCCGCCACCACCTGGTCGACCCACGCACCGGCGTCCCGGTGACCGGCGGGTTCCGGACCGTCAGCGCCGCCGGTCACACCTGCGTCGCCGCCAACACCGCGAGCACGGCCGCGCTCGTGCTCGGCACCCGGGCCCCGGCCTGGCTGGCCGCGCACGGCGTGGCGGCGCGACTGGTGGCCACCGACGGGACGGTGTCGACGACCGGCTCCTGGCCCGCGGATCCGGCCGAGTCGGAGGTGGCCTGATGGGTGAGGGTCCGCTGCTCTGGTACGTCAACCGCAGCACCGGCCTGGTGCTGCTGGCCCTGCTCAGCCTGACCCTGCTGCTCGGGGTGTGGTCCACCCGCGGCGAGGCCGGCCGACGGGTGCCCGGCTTCGTCACCCAGGCGGTGCACCGCAACGTCGGCCTGCTGTCGATGACCATGCTCGTGGTGCACCTGGCCTCCGCGGTGGTCGACGAGTACGTCGACATCCGCTGGTGGCAGGCGGTCCTCCCGCTCGGCCTGCGGTACGAGCCGCTCTGGCTGGCGCTGGGGATCGTCTCCTTCGACCTGCTGGTCGCGGTGACGCTGACCAGCGTCCTGCGTCACCGGATGGCGCACCGCTCCTGGTGGCTCCTGCACCTGGCGACGTACCCGACCTGGGCCGTGGCGGTCGCGCACGGACTCGGGATCGGCACCGACACCGGCGCCGGCTGGGCCCGCTGGGTCTACGCCGCGTGCACCGTCGTCGTGCTCGCCTCGGTCGCGCTGCGGCTGGCCGGGCGCCGGCGGACGGCCGGCGCGCCGCGGCCCCGCACCACGGCGGTCGCACGATGAGCGCCCTCACCATCGCCCTCACCACCGCCCCGGCGAGCCCGGTGAGGCCCACCGGGTCCGTGACGGTCCACCGCGGACCGGCCCTGCTGGCCGCGATCGACGCCGGACCCGGGCTGGCCGCGCACACGGCGGCGCACGGGCCGTTGCCGCGGCTGACGCTGACCCAGGTGGCGGCCCTGACCGAGGAGCTGCCCCTGCGCGGCCGCGGCGGTGCCGGCTACCCGTTCGCCCGCAAGCTGACCCGGACCGCGCAGAGCCGGGGCCGCGCGGTCGTGGTGGTCAACCTCGGCGAGGGCGAGCCGGCCAGCCTCAAGGACGGTGCCCTGGCCACCGTCGCGCCGCACCTGGTCCTCGACGGGGCCGTCGTCGCCGCCGGCGCCCTGGGCTGCACCGAGGTGCACCTGGCCCTGCCCGGTGAGCGGCCGGAGGTCGGCGTGGCGATGCGTCGGGCGGTGACCGAGCGAGGGGACCGCGACGGGCGGGTGCGCTGGCGCCTCCACGACGCCGAGCCGGGCTTCGTCTCGGGCCAGTCCTCCGCCGTGCTCGAGCTCCTGGCGGGACGGGCGAACCTGCCGGTCACCTCGTGGCGTCCGTCGGCGGAGTCCGGGCACCGAGGACGTCCGACGCTGCTGAGCAACGCCGAGACGTACGCCCACCTGGGGCTGCTGGCCCTGCGCGGGCTGGCCGGCGTGCGGCGCCACGGCACGGCGTCGGAACCCGGGACCACGCTGCTCACGGTGGGCGGCGACGGGCCGGCCCCGTCGGTCCTCGAGGTCGGCTTCGGCACCCCCTGGGAGCGGGTGCTGAGCCGGCTCGAGGTCGACGGGCCGGTGTTGCTGGGCGGCTACCACGGCATTTGGGCCGCACCGGGGGCCCTGCGTCACCTGACGGTGTCCCCGGAGCAGCTGGGCCGGCACGGGCTCGGTCTCGGCGCCGGGGTCGTGCTGCCCGTCGAGGGCTGCCCGGTCGAGCGGACCGCGGACCTGGTCGGCTACCTGGCCCGCGAGTCCGCCGGTCGGTGCGGGCCGTGCTTCAACGGGCTGCCCGCCCTGGCCACCGCGCTGGACCGGGTCCGCCGGGGGGTCTGCGGGCCCGACGAGGTGGTCCGCCTGGCCGACCTCGTCGACGGGCGCGGCGCCTGCGCCCACCCCGACGGCACGGTGCGGCTGGTGCGCTCGCTGCTCGCGGCGTACGGCGGTGAGGTCGCCGTCCACGCCCAGGGCGGCTGCGGCCTGGGCGACCGGTCGCCGCGGGAGGTGACCGCGTGAGAGGTCGGCGACTCTCGGCCCGCACCCAGGTGCTCCGCGTGGACTGGCCGGCCTGCAAGGCCCGCGGGCTCTGCTTCGAGCTGCTGCCGGAGGCGATCCGTCTCGACGACTGGGGCTACCCCGTGGTCGAGGAGCAGATCCCGCCCGCGCTGGTGAACCGGGCCCGGGAGGCCGTGCGGTGCTGCCCGACCCTGGCCCTGCGCCTGGTGGCCGCCCCGGCCTAGGTTGTCCCGATGAGCCGATCGCAGCCGGGTGACCTGACCGACGTCGCAGGCCTGAGGGTCGGCCACTGGAGTGACCGGGCCGGTCGCACCGGGTGCACCGTGGTGCTGCTCGAGGACCCCGGCGCGGTCGTGGCGGTGGACGTGCGCGGCGCCGCCCCGGGCACCCGGGAGACCGACCTGCTGCGGCCGGAGAACACCGTCCCGGCCGTCCACGCGGTGCTGCTCGCCGGCGGGTCGGCCTTCGGCCTGGCCGCCGCCGACGGGGTGGTGCGCCGCCTCGAGGAGCGGGGGGTCGGCTTCCCCACCCGGTCCGGCCCGGTGCCGATCGTGCCCGCGGCGGTGCTGTACGACCTGGCCGAGGGGTCCTCGGCCGCGCGGCCCGGGCCCGACGCGGGGTACGCCGCCGCCCTCGACGCCGAGGCCGGCCACCCGTGCGGCCGGGGGCGGGTCGGCGCGGGGACCGGGGCGACCGTCGGCAAGCTCTTCGGCGACGCCACCGCCGGCGGGCTGGGCACGGCGTCCCTGGCGCTGCCCGGGGGCGGGACCGTCGCCGCCTGTGCCGCGGTCAACGCGGTCGGGGACGTGGTCGACACCGACGGCTCGGTGCTGGCCGGACCGGGGTCCGTCGAGCTCCTGCTCACCGGCTCCCCCGGGGCTGAGCCAGGGGCCGAGCCGGGGACGAACACCACGCTCGTGGTCGTCGCGACCGACCTCGGGCTGACCAGGACCCAGGCCCACCGGCTGGCCACGGTGGCCCACGACGGGTTGGCGCTGGCGGTCCGTCCGGTGCACACCGCCTTCGACGGGGACACCGTGTTCGCCGCCGCCACGGGCCGATGCGACCGGGTCGTCGACGACCGGGTGCTGCTGGTGCTGCACAACGCCGCCGTCGAGGTCGTGGCGCGGGCCGTCCGGTCCGCGGTCGCGGACTAGCTCCGGGGCTGGAGCGAGCGGCGCAGGCCGTAGACGACCCCGTCGAGCAGCGCCTCCCAGGAGGCCTCGATCACGTTGGGGCCGACCCCGACGGTGACCCAGGTCGAGGCACCGTCGGAGGTCTCGATGAGCACCCGGGTGATGGCGTCGGTGCCGTGTCCCTGGTCGAGGATGCGGACCTTGTAGTCGATCAGCTCGAACTTCGCGACCTCGGGGTAGGCCTGCCCGATCGCCTCGCGCAGCGCGTGGTCGAGCGCGTTGACCGGGCCGTTGCCCTCCCCCACCGTGACGATCCGGGCGCCGCCGGCCCGGAGCTTGACCGTGGCCTCCGAGAGCGCCGCGTCACCGGGCACGGAGTCGGTGATCACCCGCCACGACTCGACGTCGAAGTACGAGGGCCGCTCGCCGGAGACCTCCTCGACCAGCATCAGCTCGAAGGAGGCGTCGGCGGCCTCGAAGGTGTAGCCGGTCTGCTCGAGCGCCTTGACCCGCTGGGTGACCCGGGAGACCAGCTCCTTGTCCTGCGACAGGTCGAAGCCGAGCTCGGCTCCCTTGAGCTCGATGGTGGCCCGCCCGGCCATGTCGGAGACCAGCAGCCGCATGTCGTTGCCGACGCTGGCCGGGTCCAGGTGCTGGTAGAGGGTGGGGTCCACCTTGATGGCCGAGGCGTGCAGCCCGGCCTTGTGGGCGAAGGCGCTGACCCCGACGTACGGCTGGCGGGCGGCGGGGGGCACGTTGGTCACGTCGGCCACGGCGTGGGCGATCCGGGTGGCCTCGCGCAGGCTGCCCGAGGGCAGCACCGTGCGGCCGAGCTTGAGCTCGAGGTTGGCCACCACGGTGACCAGGTCGGCGTTGCCGGTGCGCTCGCCGTAGCCGTTCAGGGTGCCCTGGACGTGGGTCGCGCCGGCGTCGATCGCGGCGAGGGAATTCGCCACCGCGCAGCCGGTGTCGTTGTGGCAGTGGATGCCGACCCGGACCCCGGTGGTCCCGATGACGTCCTGGACGACGTCGGACACCCAGGCCGGCAGCATGCCGCCGTTGGTGTCGCAGAGCGCGACCACCTCGGCGCCGGCCTCCGCGGCCGTGCGCAGCACCTCCAGGGCGTAGTCGCGGTTGTCGGTGTAGCCGTCGAAGAAGTGCTCGGCGTCGAGGAAGACCCGTTGTCCCTCGGCGCGCAGGTGGGCGACGGTGTCCCGGACCATGGCGAGGTTCTCCTCCAGCGTGGTCCGCAGGGCCAGCTCCACGTGGCGGTCGTGCGACTTGGCCACCAGGGTCACCACCCCCGCACCGCTGTCGCGCAGCGCCGCGACGAGCGGGTCGTCGGCGGCGGCGACGCCGGCCCGGCGGGTCGCGCCGAAGGCCGTCAGCTGGGCGTGCTCGAGCTTCAGCTCGTCCTGGGCCCGACGGAAGAACTCGGTGTCCCGGGGGTTCGCGCCCGGCCAGCCGCCCTCGATGAAGCCGACCCCGAGTCCGTCGATGTGCCGGGCGATGTGCAGCTTGTCGAGCACGGAGAGGTTGAGGCCCTCCTGCTGCGCGCCGTCGCGGAGAGTCGTGTCGTAGACGTGGAAGCCACTGAGGTCGTTCACCGGAGATCCCTTGCTGGTTTCTGGTTGGAGCAACAAAAAAACCTCCCGTAGGGACGAGAGGTCAGCGCGCCTGGTGGACCGGGCGCGCTAGCAGATAATGACGAGCTGCAGCACTTCGCCAGTCTCTCAGACGTGTCCGGGATCCGGAACACCCGTCTCATCCAGGGTCCACCCGGTCACAGGGGCCAGGAGGCGAAGAGCGCCCGCAGGTCCCGCCAGGGCGCGGACGCGGCCGGCGCCCAGGAGGTGCCGGGGGCCACCCACCACAGCACGCCGACGAGCAGGGCGAGGGCGGCCACCAGCGCCCAGCCGGACCCGGTCGGGCGCACGGCCGCGGTCACCCACCCACCCACCGGCGGACGGACCCGGTCCGAGCCCGGGCCCCGCCACAGGCCCAGCGCGAGCACCGCACCCCCGCCGAGCAGGGCGTCCGCCGTCCGGACCCCGCCCAGCACGAGGGCGGCGGCGACCAGGGCGGACCCGAGCCCGGCGGTCAGGACCAGGAACACCGAGCCGGCCGCGGCGCGCACCGTGTGCCACGGGTAGGCCAGCACCGACAGCGGGGCGTCGAACCACCGGGGCCCGCGCGTCGCGCGCCGCCGCCCGTGCGCCTCCTGACCACGGTGCAGACCCCGGACCGCGAGGGCGGCCACCGCGGCACCGGCCAGGGTGAGGTACGGCCCGGAGCGGAAGAGCAGCGCGACCAGGACCGCGAGCAGCAGCAGGGCGGAGCCCCGCCGCAGCGGGGCCCCGGGGGACGGCGACCTCGGCAGCGGGCTCGGCGCGATCGAGCCCGGCGGGGGCGGGGCGTCCGGCGTCGACGACACCGGGGGGACCGCACGCAGGACCGACGTGCTCGGTCCGTCCGGCACCGCCGCGAGCACCTCGGTCGCGGGATCCTCGGGGCGCACGTGCGGCCACGGCAGGGTCGGGTCGGCGACCGGGGCCGCGAACGGCCGGGGCGCGGTGCCCAGCGTGCTGGTCGGCAGGTCGGCGGCGGCCAGCCCGTCCAGGGCCACCAGGACCTCCCCGGTGGTCGGACGGTCCCGCGCCTCCAGGGCGAGGCACGCGGCCAGCAGCCCGCGCAGCGACGCCGGGACCCGGGTCAGGTCGACCTCGCCCCGACGCGTGCGGTCCAGGATGGCCACCGTGTGGCCCCCGCCGTACGGCGAGGCCCCGGTGGCGGCGTAGGCCAGCGTCGCGGCCCAGCCGTGCACGTCGGTGGCCGTGGTGGCCTCGTCACCGAAGATCACCTCGGGGGCGAGGTAGCCCGGCGTGCCGAGCATCCAGCCGGTGGCCGTGAGCCGGGGGTCCTCGGCCAGCCGGGCCAGGCCGAAGTCGATGAGGATCGGGGCCCGGCCCTCCATGACCACGTTGGTGGGCTTGAGGTCGCGGTGCAGGACGCCGGCGGCGTGCACGTCGCGGACCGCCTCGATGAGCCCGCGCCCGGCGTGCTCGAGGTCCCGAGGGCCGAGGGGGCCCTCCCGACGGACCGCCTCGAGGAGCGCGTGCCCGGGGACGTAGCGGGTCACGATGAAGGGCAGGTCCCCCCAGGGGTCGGCGTCGAGGACCTCCGCCACGTGGCGGCTGTGCACCCTGCGCAGCGAGGCGACCTCGCGCGCCAGCCGGGTGCGAGCCTCGTCGTCGCCGACGACGTGCGGTCTGAGGACCTTGAGCGCGACGCGGCGCCCGTCCTCGCCCACCGCGAGGTGCACCACTCCCATGCCGCCCTCGCCGATCTTGGTGAGCAGGCGGTAGCCGCCGACCCAGGTGTCCGGCGCGCGGCCCGAGGGGATCGAGGTCACCGGGCCACGGTAACGCGGGGTCAGAGGACCCGGTGCATCCACCCGAACGTGTCCTCCGCGCGGCCGTACTGCAGGTCGACCAGGGCCTGCCGCACCGAGGTGGTCACCGGCCCGGCCTCGCCGTCGACCGAGGAGTCCACCTCGCCGTCGGCCCAGACCAGTCGTCCGACGGGCGTGACCACGGCCGCGGTGCCGCAGGCGAAGACCTCGGTGATCCGCCCGGACCGGACCCCGTCGCGCCACTCGTCGATGGAGAACCGTCGCTCCTCGACCTTGTGGCCCAGCGTCCCGGCGAGCTCGACGATCGACCCGCGGGTGACACCCTCCAGGATGGTGCCGGTCAGCTCGGGGGTGACGATGGTGCCGTCGTCGTGGACGAAGTAGAGGTTCATCCCGCCCAGCTCCTCGACGTAGCGGCGCTCGATCGCGTCGAGGAACACCACCTGGTCGTAGCCCGCGTCGATCGCCTCCTGCATGGGAGCCAGGGAGCTGGCGTAGTTGCCCCCGGTCTTGGCCGCCCCCATCCCGCCCACGGCGGCGCGGGTGTAGTGCTCGCTGACCAGGATCGCCACCGGCTTGGGCCCCGTGGAGAAGTAGGCGCCGGCCGGCGAGGCGATGACCATGTAGGTCACGTGCTTGGAGGGCCGGACGCCGAGGAACTTCTCCGAGGCGAACATGAAGGGCCGCAGGTACAGGCTCTTCTCCCCCGCCGCGTCGGGCACCCAGCGCTGGTCCTGGGTGACCAGGCGGTCGACGCTGGCCACGAAGTCCACGACCGGGAGCTCGGGCAGGGCGAGCCGGCGGGCCGAGCGGGCCAGCCGGGCCCCGTTGGCCTCGGGCCGGAACGTCCACACCGAGCCGTCGTCGCGCCGGTAGGCCTTGAGGCCCTCGAAGATCTCCTGGGCGTAGTGCAGCACCGCGGTGGCCGGGTCGAGGGTGATCGGGCCGTACGCCGTGATCCGGGCGTCGTGCCAACCGGCGTCCGGGGTCCACTCGGCGGTGTACATGTGGTCGGTGAAGTGGGTGCCGAAGCCGGGCTCGGCCAGGATCTCGGCCAGCCGGCCGTCGTCGGTGGGCCGGTCGTTCTTCGTCACCGTGATGTCGAGCGCGCTCATGTGCTGCACGGTACTTCCTCTGCGCAGGTGGGGGGAGGCCGCCCGTTCGGGCTAGCCGGCGAGACGGGCGGCGATCGCGTCGCCCACCTCGGAGGTACGTCGGGGCGCCGGGGCGGACCCCTCGGCCCGCTCGGCCAGGTCGGCGAGGACGGCGTCCTCCAGGGCCCGGGCGGCCTCGGCGTGGCCGAGGTGGTCGAGCATCAGGCCCACCGACAGGATCGCTGCGGTCGGGTCGGCCTTCTGCTGGCCGGCGATGTCCGGGGCGGAGCCGTGGACCGGCTCGAACATGCTCGGGGTCGAGCGGTCGGGGTTGATGTTCCCGCTGGCCGCCAGACCGATCCCTCCGGTCACCGCGGCCGCGAGGTCGGTGATGATGTCGCCGAACAGGTTGTCGGTGACGATCACGTCGAAGCGCGCCGGGTCGGTGGCCAGGAAGATCATCGTCGCATCGACGTGCAGGTAGTCCACGGTCACCTCGGGGAACTCCGGCGCCACCTCGTTCGACGATCCGGGACCAGACCGCTCCGGCATGGACGAGCACGTTGGTCTTGTGGACCAGGGTGAGCCGCTTGCGGGGTCGGCGGGCCGCGCGGGCGAACGCGTCGCGGACCACGCGCTCGACGCCGAACGCGGTGTTGACGCTGACCTCGGTGGCCACCTCGGCCGGGGTGCCGACCCGCAGCGCCCCGCCGTTCCCGGTGTACGGCCCCTCGGTGCCCTCACGGACCACGACGAAGTCGACGTCGCCGGGGTTCGCCAGCGGCGAGGTGACGCCGGGGAAGATCCGCGAGGGCCGCAGGTTCACGTAGTGGTCGAGCGCGAACCGGAGCTTGAGCAGCAGACCGCGCTCGAGGATGCCCGGCGGGAGGTTCGGGTCACCGGGCCTGCCTCCGACCGCCCCGAGCAGGATCGCGTCCTGCTCGCGGATCTCGGCCAGCACCGAGTCGGGGAGCACCTCGCCGGTGGCGAGGTACCGCTCGGCCCCGAGGTCGTAGTGGTGGGACTCGAACGTCACGTCGGCCGGGGTGGCGACGGCGAGGACCTTGAGGGCCTCGTCGGTCACCTCCCGCCCGATGCCGTCACCCGGGATCACGGCCAGGCGGTGCGTGGTTGTCATGGGCAGGGAGCCTAGTTGTCGTCGGGACGGTCGCGGTCGCCGTCCCGGGCAGCGTTCCGCGGCTCGTCCCGGAGCGCGGGTCCGCCGGCCATCGCGGGGGTCCGGTCGGTCCAGTAGCGCGTGCCGCGTCGGGGTCGTCGTGGTGCCGCCTCGGCGTCGTCGCGGTTCCGGGCCGGTCCCCACTCGGGGTAGAAGTCGTACATGGTGGTGCTCCTGGTTCGTCTCGTGGTGCGCGGGAGGTGGGTGGTACGTCGCCGGTGGTCCGGCGACCCCTCCGCCGCGAGAGCGGACGATCTCGTCCACGGCGCGGATCGCGCTGCCGTCAGGACGAGAGATCCTCGGTCACAAGCACGTGGATCTCTTGTGGGGATCTCAGGATGGGAGTGAGCAACTCACTCGCCGCGGAGGGGTCGTAGGGCCGAAGGCAACGCCAGACACCGCGGCGAGGTGGCCCTACTTAACAGGCCCCGCCACGGCGGCTGATGAGTACTACGAGAAAGCTCCGCATGGTGACCTCACCCTAGGCCCCCTCCCCGGGCGGGCGCACCCGACTTCCCGGGTCTTCTCACCAACTGAGACGGCTGTCCGGATGCCGGTCGGCGCCGTCGGCTGCGGTGCGACACTCGCACCATGAGCGCCCCCCCTGACCTCCCGGACGTCGTCAGGCGCGCGTTCGACGTGTCGCGGCGGCACGGCTTCGTCTCGATCTGCCGCAACGAGACCGGCCGCCTGCTGGCCACCCTGGCCGCGACCCGCAGCGGCACCGTGGCGGAGTTCGGCACCGGGTCGGGCGTGGGGACGGCCTGGCTGCGCAGTGGCGTGCCGGCGGGGACCAGGATCATCAGCGCCGAGGTCGACGCGACGTTGGCCGGTGCGGCCGGCGAGATCTTCGTCGGCGACGACACCGTGGAGGTGCTGGCCGCGGACTGGTCGACCCTGAGCGACCGCGGGCCCTTCTCCCTGCTGTTCCTGGACGCCCGCGAGCCCGAGCACAGCGGCGCCGACACCGTGGTCGACCTGATCGAGCCCGGCGGGCTGGTGGTCCTCGACGACTTCACCCCGTGCGCGTCCTGGCCCCCCGTGCGCGGCGGGCGGGTGGACTCGTTGCGCGAGCAGTGGCTGACCGACGAGCGCTTCACGACGGTCGAGGTCATGGTCGCCTCGGACACCGCCGTGCTGATCGCCACCAAGCGCTGAGCCTGTGCCGGATGCACGCCGGGTCGCACGCAGGGGTGGACGCGAAACATCCGCGTGACCCGGTCTTCATAGACTGCCCCGCATGACCGACGTCTTCCGCGGCTACGACCGCTCGACCGCGACGACCTTCGACGAGATGTTCTCCGCCGGCGAGGTGCGCGACGAGTACCGCTCGGTGCACGAGTCCTTCGTGGGCATGGACATCGAGGACGTGCAGGCCCGGTCGGACTCGCTCGCCTCCACCTACCTCGACCAGGGCGTGACCTTCGGGGTCGGCGGCGAGGAGCGTCCCTTCCCCCTCGACATCGTGCCGCGGCTCATCGACGCCGCGCGCTGGCGTGAGGTCGAGGCCGGCGTCAAGCAGCGGGTGCAGACCCTGGAGCGCTTCCTGGCCGACATCTACGGCCCCGGGAACTGCCTCACCGACGGGGTCATCCCGCGCACCGTGGTGGCCACCTCCTCGCACTACCACCGGGTGGTGGCCGGGTTCGAGCCACCCAACGGCGTGCGGATCCACGTCGCCGGGGTGGACCTGATCCGGGACGCCCAGGGCGACTTCCGGGTGCTCGAGGACAACGTGCGCGTGCCGTCCGGGGTGTCCTACGTGCTCACCAACCGGCGCGCCGTGGCCTCGGCGCTGCCGGAGGTCTTCAGCGAGCACCACATCGAGCCGGTCGGCAGCTACCCCGGCCGGTTGCTCGCGGCCCTGCGCGCCGCGGCCCCCAACGGGGTGGCCAGCCCCAACGTCGTCGTCCTCACCCCCGGGGTCTACAACTCGGCGTACTTCGAGCACGCCCTGCTGGCCCGCCGGATGGGCATCGAGCTCGTCGAGGGTCGCGACCTGCTGTGCCGCGGCGGTCACGTGAGCATGCGCACCACGAACGGGCTCACCCCCGTGCACGTGATCTACCGACGCGTCGACGACGAGTTCCTCGACCCGATGCACTTCCGGCACGACTCGATCCTCGGGGTCCCGGGGCTGATCAACGCCGCCCGCGCGGGTCACGTCACGATCGCCAACGCGGTCGGCAACGGGGTGGCCGACGACAAGCTGCTCTACACCTACCTCCCCGACCTGATCCGCTACTACCTCGGGGAGGAGCCGATCCTGCGCAACATCGACACCTGGCGGCTCGGTGACGCCGACGCCCGCGAGGAGGTCCTGGACCGTCTCGACGAGCTGGTCCTCAAGCCCGTCGACGGCTCCGGCGGCAAGGGCATCGTGATCGGGCCGCGGGCCACCACCGAGGAGCTCGACGCCCTGCGCCGCCGGGTGCTGGCCGACCCGCGGTCCTGGGTGGCGCAGCCGGTGATCTCGCTGTCCACCGCCCCCACCCTGATCGACGGCCAGGTCCGCCCGCGGCACGTCGACCTGCGCCCCTTCGCGGTCAACGACGGCAACGACGTCTGGGTGCTGCCCGGTGGGCTGACCCGGGTGGCCCTGCCCGAGGGCGAGCTGATCGTGAACAGCAGCCGCGGCGGTGGCTCCAAGGACACCTGGATCGTGTCGGAGCGGGGCACGGTCCCGGAGTACCACGCCCGGCCCGCGCTCGGACCGACCCACGACCTCGGGGTCCGCGCCGACCCCGGGCCGGCCCGGGAGGCGATCCACTCCGACGACTCCGAGCAGATGCAGCAGCAACAACAGCAGCAACAGCAGTCCGGGGACACCGGGCTCGACCAGGTCGGAGGTGAGTCGCCGTGCTGAGCCGGATCGCGGAGTCCCTGTTCTGGATCGGGCGCTACGTCGAGCGCGCCGACGTCACCGCGCGCATCCTCGACGTCCAGACCCAGCTGCTGGTGGAGGACCCCTTCGTCCAGGAGGAGGACGTCCTGCCGGATGCTCGTCGACATCATGGGGGTCGAGCACGAGGGTCCGCTGGACCAGCGCACGCCTGATGAGGGTGATGGTCTACGACTTCGGGTCCGACGCCTCGGTGATCTCCACGCTGTCGGCGGCCCGGGAGAGCGCCCGACGGGCTCGCGAGACGCTGTCGACCGAGATGTGGCAGGCGATCAACACCACCTGGCACACGATGGCCAGCGGACGGCTGCAGATGATGCGACGCGACACGGGCTTCGCCTGGGTGCGCGAGCGCTGCGCGCTGATCTCCGGCATCGCCGACTCGACGATGAGCCGGGACGAGGGCTGGCACTTCCTGCTGCTGGGCCGGTCCATCGAGCGGGCCGACATGACCGCGCGGCTGCTCGACCACGACCGCCCTGGCCGGGGCGCCCTCGGGCGGCTGGCAGTCGACGCTGCGCGCGTGCGGCGCGCACGAGGCGTTCCTGCGCACCTACCGCGGCCTGGAGTCCGATCGCGAGGCGGCCGAGTTCCTGTTGCTGGACCGGCTGTTCCCGCGCTCCATCATGTCCGCGCTGCGGCCGGCCGAGCAGTGCCTGGAGGACCTGGATCCAGCCACCACCGGGTCGGGTTCGGCGACGAGGCCCAGCGCCTGCTCGGGCCGGGCGCGCGCCGAGCTGGAGTACCGACCGCTGACCGACATGCTCGACAACCTGCCGCGGGAGATGGAGCGGCTGCAGACGCACCTGCAACGACGCCGCGAAGCGGTCGGCCCACGCGCTACTTCGACATCTCCGAGCCGATCGACCTGGGCCGGAGGGATCCGATGAGCATGCAGCTGAAGGTCAGCACCGCACCGGCTACACCTACGCCGGGGCGGTGAGCGCGTCGTACAACGAGGCGCGGATGACGCCCGCCTCGATGCCCGGCCAGCTGGTCCTGGCCACCCGGCTCGACGTGAGCCCGAACCCGTGGACGCTACCGCTACCTCGACTACTGGGGCATCGCTGGTCACCGCCTTCGAGGTGCACGAGCCGCACCAGGAGCTGGTGCTCACCGCTACCTCGACGGTCCAGGTCGAGCCGTCAGCCCGCCGTGCCGGCGATGGCGGGCTGGACCGACCTGGCCCGGCCGCCCTGGTCGACCAGCTCTGCGAGTACCTCGAGGTGTCCCGCCGCGTCGCACCCGGCGAGGACCTCGCGGCCACCGTGGCGGACCTGCGCGGCGCGGCCTCCGGCCCGACCGACCTGGCCCGCTCGGTCTGCGCGCTGGTGCACGACGAGATGTCCTACGTCCGGGCCTCCACCGAGGTGCACGGCACCGCCGACGAGGCCTGGACCGAGCGCCAGGGCGTCTGCCAGGACTTCGCGCACCTGTGCATCGGCGCGCTGCGCGCCCAGGGCCTGCCGACCCGGTACGTCTCGGGCTACCTGCACCCCTCGGCCGACCCGCAGACCGGCGAGGAGGTCACCGGGGAGTCGCACGCCTGGATCGAGTGGTGGGACGGCAACTGGGTGGCCTTCGACCCCACCAACCAGGTGGTCCCCGACGACCGCTACGTCACGATCGGCGCCGGCCGCGACTACACCGATGTCGCGCCGCTCACCGGGATCTTCTCCGGCGGGGAGACCTCGTCGTTGTTCGTCGAGGTGGCACTCACCAGGACCGGATGACCGCGGACGGGTCGCTGGGGCGGTAGGCCTCCAGCCATCCCTGGTACGGGTCCTGGTCCCCGTGCCGGGGTGCGGGCGCACGGAGGTCGACCACGGTGTGCGGCAGGAACACCTGGAGCAGCGGGCCGATGCCGACGGCGTAGAGCACCGTCCCCAGCCCGACGGTCCCGCCGAGCACGAAGCCGACGGCCAGCACCGTGACCTCGATCGTGGTCCGCACGACGCGCACCGACCAGCCGGTCCGCCCGACCAGCCCGGTCATCAGTCCGTCCCGCGGTCCCGGGCCGAGCTGGGCGCCGATGTAGAGGGCACCGGCCAGGCCGTTGAGCACGATCCCGGCGAGCAGCAGGGCCCTCGGCCCACCAGCAGGTCGCTGGTCCAGCGCGGCGAGGGTGAGGTCGCTGGCCAAGCCGATGACCACGACGTTGGCCACGGTCCCGAGACCGGGCAGCTGGCGCAGCGGGATCCACAGCAGCAGGACCAGCACGCCGACCACGATGACCACGGTCCCGAACGACAGCGGGAGCCGGCCGGCGACGCCGGCGTGGAAGACGTCCCAGGGGTCGAGGCCGAGGTGGGACTCGACCATCATGCCCATGCTCACGCCGTAGAGGACCAGGCCGACCATGAGCTGCAGAAGGCGGCGGGGCAGGCGCGGAGCACGCAGCTGCTGCCACGGGGTGAGGGTTCCCAACAGGTCCATGAGGATCAGTCCTGCGACCAAGTGGCCTGTTCAGACATAGCCAATGGTGAAAGAGTGGCCTCGTGGAACGACGCATCTCCCCCGACCGGTTGGCCGCGCTGCTCGCCGGCGCGCACGACCGCACCCCGGCCTACCTCGGCATCGCCGACGCCCTGCGGCTGCTGGTCACCGACGGCCGGATCCCGCCGGGCACCCGGCTGCCCAGCGAGCGCGAGCTCACCGGCCCGCTCGGGGTGAGCCGGACGACCGTCACCCGCGCCTACGACCACCTGCGCGACCGCGGCTACCTGGCCTCCCGGCAGGGCTCGGGCACCACCACCCGGCTGCCGAGCACCGCCGACGTCAGCGACCAGCTGCTGAACCCCGACTCCGCCGACCCCGACCACCTCGACCTCACCTGCGCCGCCCCGACGGCCCCGGCCGGGATCTCGGCCGCGTACGCGTGGGCACTGGGCGAGCTGCCCGGCCACCTGGCGGCGTCGGGCTACTACCCCTCCGGGCTGCCGGCCCTGCGCGAGGCGATCGCGGCGAGGTACGTCGAGCGCGGCCTGCCCACCGAGCCCGACCAGGTGCTGGTCACCACCGGCGCGCTGAGCGCGCTGGCCGTCGTGGTCCGGACCCTACTCGACAGCGGGGACCGGGTGCTCGTGGAGAGCCCGACCTACCCCAACGCCATCGCCACCCTGCGCAGCATCCGGGCCCGGGTCTCCGGCGCCGACATCGACCAGAGCGGCTGGGCCACCTCCAGCCTGGTCGACGCGGTCCGCCAGGTCCGGCCCACGGCGGCGTACCTGATGCCGGACTTCCACAACCCGACCGGCCTGCTCATGGACGACGAGGAGCGGGCCCGTCTGGCCGGGGCCCTTCGCTCGGTCAGGGCGGTGCCGATCGTGGACGAGACGATGGTCGAGATGGCCCTCGACGAGGTGGTGGTCCCGGCGCCGTTCGCCGTGCACGCACCCACGGCCGTCTCGATCGGCTCGGCCAGCAAGGCCTACTGGGGCGGCCTGCGGATCGGCTGGGTCCGGGTCCCGGTCGGCCGGATGCCGGAGACCGTCGCCGCCCGGCTCACCCTCGACCTCGGCGCGCCCGTGGTGGAGCAGCTCGCCCTGCTGCACCTGATGCGCCGCCGCGAGCAGGTGCTCGAGCTGCGCCG
>CAWJLZ010000011.1:0-24792 GCA_963843825.1 uncultured Actinomycetota bacterium | reverse complement strand
CATCCTCGATGTAGTTCTGGCGAACCAACAGTCCGCCGGTCACGCTGCCGACGTCGTGGAGGACGACGCGGCGTGCGCCAGCTCGCACGACGAACTCCGCAACCCATGACCCCAGTCCCCCCACACCCCAGACGTGCACGGTCTTGCCGTAGATCGCTGACACGGGGCGGCTGTAGTCACGTCGCGTCGTGACCTGGGCTCGTTCGTCGGAAACCCGACACCACTCCATTGCCATCCTTCCGCTTGCCTGGACGACCTTGTACGGATCCACCTCGTCGTTCGGGTTTCTGGCGGCGTGCGAAAGACGTCCGCGAGCCGCGGGGCGATCCGCAAACACAGCAGATGCCTCGCGCCACCGCTGGGGTGCGGGACCGTGAGGACGGCGTACTGGTGACTGCCCGTCTGGTTTCGCCCAGCGCTTGCGACTATGGCGGCGGCGAGGTCGGCAGCCGGGCTCAGCAGCTCACGGGCGGTGTCGACCTCACGCAACCCCCACGGGTTGATCACCGGCGAAAGGGCACACCCACCGCGCACCTGTGGGTGGCCGGTGACGGCGTGCTCCGCTAAGGTCAGCCGTAAGGGGGACCTGATGAACAGGCGTCGCGTCTGCGGTGCCTGCCAGGCGTCGGGCCAGACGGGCTGGAGGCCCTGGGTCACCTCGAGTCGCGTGAGTAGGTCGCCGAGGACGTCGTGGCCGGCGCCCACCGGGATGTCGCGCCGCAGGCGGACGACCGGAACGTGCTGGTCACCCGGCTGTGCAGGTCCGCTGACGAGGTCGAGCCGGTCGCCCGTGCGGCGGCGGAGGTACATGGCGTCTACGTGCCTGCCGCTGTCCGGCAGGTTCCTCACAACGACCGTCGGCGTGCCCGGGGAGACGTGGGCTACGCCGCCGACGGCGTGGTAGAGCGCCTGATCGGGTCGGAAGCGGTCGGCAGCCGCGTCCTCCATCCACTGCCAGAGCAGATCGAGCACCCCGCGGATACCGCTCTCGGGGTCCCAGTCACGAGCGGGGTCGAGGTAAAGGCAGATCTGGACGCCGGACATCACATGCGCCACTCCGAGGAACCGGTAGTGGTCCAGGACGACCGGCGGAGGCCGGTCTCCGGTGGCCTCCAGGTGTAGGGAGAACTCCTCCACGTCGCGGAAACGCACGCCCTTCGGGGCGCGCTCGGGCAGGTCGGCGGTACGCATCGCCACGCGCACGACCCGGGTCCCGTCCGGTTCGATCACTGGATCGCCCGCGATCGTCAGTTCCTCGGGCTGGCTGCTGGCGATCTGGACGAGGTCCCGCAGGGCTTGCGTTTGCCAGCCCGTCGGCTCGGGTGGCTCCGGTGGCCGGGGTGCCGGACGAGACCTGCGCCTGGTCATCCTGCCCTCCCGGTGGCCGCGGCCCCGCCGGCTGCGCCGAACTTCGAGGACGACGACGGCTTCGGAGCCTTGAACCCGTCACCGAACAGGGCCTGCCACTTCTTGACGCTCTCCTCGAAGTTCTCTTCCTCGTAGGCCTCCCTGATCTGCTGAGAGTGCACGTTGATGCGGGCCTTGAAGTAGTAGAAGGACTCATCGTTCCACCGGTGGTCGAAATCGAGACCGGTGTCGGAGGGGTCTGCGAGAGGCGGCTTCGAGAACTGGAGCGTCAGCCAGTCATCGAGGTCCGTGACGATCGTGAGCAGTGCGGTTGGGACGTCGCTGTACGCATCCGGCGTCCACAGCCTCTTCGTGTCGTCGACGCGCTTGCCGAGGAGCGTGGTCAGGATGATCGACCTCGTCCCGGTGAACGAGTTCTTGTGATCACGCAGGTACTTCATGAGCCGGATGACCTTGCGCAAGTTCTTGTTCGCGATGTCGTCCCGCTCACGCATCCACCGAGTGAAGGCGGCCGGGTCGGTGCGCTCGAAGGTGTTGTCGTCGCGGTTGATGATCGCCTCGTACCCATCGGGGTGGACGATGTAGGGGACGAAGTCGATGTGCATCCCCTGGTAGTGCACCCGCACGCAGCGGCACTTACGCTCGAAGTCGCGGTCAGGGATGACGCGCTTGAGAGCGCGGTACAACGCGTTCGTGTACTCGCGCGGGTTTTCCTCCCAGGCCGGGTTGTACCGCAGCCGAATCATGACGTCGCCATCGAACTCCTTCCCGTTCTGCGGCTCGATGATGGTTCGCTGCGCCCGGGAGCCTTGGAGCTTCTTGCTCAGGATCTCGGCACCGAACTCGTCATCGTCCTTGAGACTGGCGTAGACCCGGTCCACGCGGTCGTCGAGGGTCTCGAGCTTGAGCTTGGAGAGGTTGACGCTGTTGGTCAGAAACGTGTCGAAGTAGTCGGCGTGCTTCATGCCCGGCCTCCGGTGGGGTTGGTAGCCGGCCCGGTCCGGCCGGGGTTGTCGTTGATGGTGAGCGCGTGCGTGTAGTCGCCATCGGCGGCGCGCTGGTAGACGTCGACCGGCGGCTGAACCTCGCGCATGAACGCGCGACCGGCCTCGATCGACGCTGCCACCGGCGTCGCAGCCACCAGGTGCCAGCGCTTCGCGCCGGGGAACATCTCCTCGGCCGCAGCCGACATGTCGCGGAACGCGGACCCGAAATTCAGCAGGGACTTCTCGGTCGTGAGCAGCATCGGGCTCGGCGAGAGACCTTCCGGGCGCAGTGTAGACGCGGGGCGCCATGGAGGTGCCCGGGCACGCGCGCGACGTCGACCTCGGCGCTCAGCGAGCACACGAGAACCACGTCGACGGGGTCGTTCTGCCCAGGATCCGCGCTGAAAGAGAATGTCGCCGCGGGGTCAGTAAGGGTGTCGGGCCAGGTCCATCCGGCGTCGCGGTGCTTCTGCCACAGCCGGGTATCAACCTTGTCGTCAAGCGCTTCGCCGAGGAGGACGAGGGCAGGGATCGGCGCGATCGCGAAGACCGAGATGTGTGCGATCTCCTGTTCCGCGACCGCCTGCGCGATTCGGCTCGTCGTACGCTCGATCTCACTCGCCGCCATCGACCAGAACCCGGATCGGTCGCCTCGCCCGGCAGTTCGCATTCGAACTGCCCGCTACGGCGGCTCTCGACAAGGCCGAGGTAGCCGTTCGCGAACAAGGTGTCAGCGACCTCCCGGCGGGACGCGACCGCGTAGCTCCCGCGAACATCCGAGCCCACCCGGATGACCGCCGTTCGAGTCAGGATCCCGTCGGAGGTGGCGAGCTCGACTCGCTCCTCATGTGCGCGCTTGATCTCACGCAGCTTGGTCGGGGTGAAGAACTCGACGTGGTCCTCGTCGTCGATCATCCGGTGGCAGTCGTGGCAGCAGAGGATCAGGTTGTCCTCCGACTCGAGGTCGATCTGACGGTCCAACTCCTGGCGGCCACGCGGGGATCCCTGTGTGGTCTTCGCGCCGAGGATGTGCGCTAGTTCTCCGGACGGGATCGCGTGAAGGTAGGTCTTGGCGTCGTTCAGCACACGGTGGTTGCACAGCGTGCAGCGACCGGCGCTCTTGGCCCAGAGGGCCAGCCGAACGTGCTGCTTGATCGAGCCGCGGACGTGGGTGTCGCGGACCTTCTTGGTGTTCTGACGAGGGGTCGACCGCTTCGCGGGTCGATCAGGAAAGTCGTCGGGCATGTTGTACTCCTGGTGAGACACGCAACGGATGTGCGAGTGCGGATGCTGGAGAGGTGCCGGCGGCCCGATCCGCCGGCAGGCCTCACCTCTTGCTGCGCTTCGGGGTTTGCGACAACGCACTCGCAGCGGCCGACTTGGCGGCCTTGCCCGAGTTCGCGTTGCGCAGCACCTTGCTGGCAGCCTTGGCAGCCTTCGCGCTGGTCTGCCTGGTGTTCCGCTTCGCCATCCCTCTCACCTCCCACCCGTGTGCCGTATGGACAAGCCGGCACGACGGGTGGTCAACTACGGGTGCACACCACGCACCTGACCTATCGTCAGTGCCTCGAAGGCCCGGCCCTGCAAGGCTGGGCCTTCGCGTTTCCCGGGCGCCGGCGGCACCCAGAAGCACTGGAACAGAACGCGCCGACACATCCCGGGCGACGAATCGCCCGGGAACGCACGCCGGCCCGGCCCACCCCTCACGGGGCAGGCCGGGCCGGCTTGCGATGGCGGTCCTCATCGCAGATGTCGCTCCCGCGACAGGCAATGTCCCGGTGACCGGTGCGTGGTCAACACTGACCGACGCATGGACATCGTTGGCGCCTTGATCCGTGTCATCTTCTGTCCGTTAACACTCAGCTGCAGCCGCTGGTGCTGCCGCAACCCTCGCAGACGTAGCAGGACCCGGCGGGACGCATCTTCGTGCCGCAGGTGAAGCAGAGCGGGCTGTCCACGGCAGTGCCGGTGATCGCCTCCATCAGCTCGGCCGAGGTGTGCACACCCTTGGGGGCGGCGCTGCCCACCGTCTCCACCAGGGTGCCCTCGTCGGTGGGCTCGACGACCTTGGTCGTGGCTGAGGTCTCCTCGGTCCTGAGCGACTCGACCTCGCTGACCTCGTCCTCGGTCGCCTCGTACGACCCCGTCTCGAGCTGGCGTTGACGCTCCTCGGCGGAGTAGATGCCGAGCATCGAGCGGTCGTCGAAGGGCAGGTAGTCCAGGGCCAGACGACGGAAGATGTAGTCCATGATCGACTGCGACATCCGCACGTCCGGGTCGTCGGTGAGGCCGGCGGGCTCGAAGCGCAGGTTGGTGAACTTCGAGACGTAGGTCTCCAGCGGGACGCCGTACTGAAGGCCGATCGAGACCGCGATCGAGAAGGCATCCATCACGCCGGCCAGCGTCGAGCCCTGCTTGCCCAGCTTGAGGAAGATCTCGCCGAGCTCGCCGTCGGCGTGGGCGCCGGAGGTCATGTAGCCCTCGGCCCCACCGACGGTGAACGAGGTGGTCCGCGAGGCCCGCGACTTCGGCAGACGCTTGCGGAAGGGCTTGCTGATCACGACCGGGGCGGCCGCAGCCTGGGGCTTCGAGCCGGCCTCGACGGCCTTGTCGGCGCCCTTCGCCTTGGCGTCGGCGAGCGGCTGTCCCACCTTGCAGTTGTCGCGGTAGATCGCGGTCGCCTTGAGCCCGAGCTTCCAGGACTGCAGGTAGACGTCCTCGATCTCCTCGACCGTGGCGGACTCGGGCAGGTTGACCGTCTTGGAGATCGCGCCGGACAGGAACGGCTGGGCCGCCGCCATCATCCGCACGTGGCCCATCGGGGCGAGCGAGCGGGCACCCATGGCGGTGTCGAACACCTCGTAGTGCTCGCGCTTGAGGCCG
Source organism: uncultured Actinomycetota bacterium (assembly GCA_963843825.1). Lineage (GTDB taxonomy): Bacteria > Actinomycetota > Actinomycetes > Propionibacteriales > Nocardioidaceae > Marmoricola_A. Next base: position 19,555 of record CAWJLZ010000011.1, on the reverse strand, counting down.
GGGGCGTCGATGACATGGCCGTGCTCGGCGATGAACTCGACGATCGCCTCGACCTGCTCCTCCTGGTAGCCCAGCTTGCGCAGGGCCCGCGGGATGGTCTGGTTGACGATCTGCATCGAGCCGCCGCCGACCAGCTTCTTGAACTTCACCAGCGAGAAGTCCGGCTCGATGCCGGTCGTGTCGCAGTCCATCATGAAGCCGATCGTGCCGGTCGGCGCGAGCACCGAGGCCTGCGCGTTGCGGAAGCCGTTCTTCTCGCCCAGCTTGACGACCTTGTCCCACTCGACGGTCGCGAGCTTGTGCACCTCACGGTCGTTGACGTGCACGGTGCGGACCGCGTCGTTGGCGGCCTGGTGCTTGCGCATCACGCGCTTGTGCGCGTCGGCGTTGCGGGCGTAGCCGGCGTACGGGCCGACGACCGAGGCGAGCTCGGCCGAGCGGCGGTACGACGCGCCGGTCATCAGGCTGGTGATCGCACGCGGCCATCGCGCGGCCGCCGTCGGAGTCGTAGCCCAGGCCCATCGCCATCAGCAGCGCGCCGAGGTTGGCGTAGCCGATGCCGAGCTGGCGGTAGTCGCGCGTGGTGTCGCCGATCGACTCGGTCGGGAAGTCGGCGAAGCAGATCGAGATGTCCATCGCGGTGATGATCAGCTCGACGGCCTGGGAGAACAGCGGCGCGTCGAAGGTGTCGTCGTCCTTGAGGAACTTCATCAGGTTCAGCGAGGCCAGGTTGCACGAGGAGTTGTCCAGCGACATGTACTCCGAGCACGGGTTGGACGCGGTGATCCGTCCCGTCTCGGGGTTGGTGTGCCAGTCGTTGATGGTGTCGTCGTACTGCAGGCCGGGGTCGGCGCACTGCCAGGCGGCCACGGAGATCTTGCGGAACAGCTCCCGAGCGTCGACGGTCTCGATGACCTCGCCGGTCTGGCGCGAGCGCAGGCCGAAGTCGGAGCCGTTCTCGACCGCGCGCATGAACTCGTCGGTCACGCGGACCGAGTTGTTGGCGTTCTGGTACTGGACGCTGGTGATGTCGCTTGCCGCCGAGGTCCATGTCGAACCCGGCGTCGCGCAGCGCGCGGATCTTGTCCTCCTCGCGCGCCTTGGTCTCGACGAACTCCTCGATGTCGGGGTGGTCGACGTCGAGGACGACCATCTTCGCCGCACGGCGCGTGGCCCCACCGGACTTGATCGTCCCGGCGGAGGCGTCGGCTCCCCGCATGAAGGACACCGGGCCCGAGGCGGTGCCGCCGGAGGACAGCAGCTCCTTGGACGAGCGGATCCGGGAGAGGTTCAGGCCGGCACCGGAGCCGCCCTTGAAGATGAAGCCCTCCTCCTTGTACCAGTTGAGGATCGAGTCCATCGAGTCGTCGACCGCGAGGATGAAGCAGGCCGAGACCTGCTGCGGCGAGGGGGTCCCGACGTTGAACCAGACCGGGAGAGTTGAACGAGAAGTACTGGTGCAGCAGGAGCCAGGTCAGCTCGTGCTCGAAGGTCTCGGCGTCGGCCGGGGTCGCGAAGTAGCCGTGGTCCTCGCCGGCCTTGCGGTAGGTCTTCACGACCCGGTCGATGAGCTGCTTGAGGCTCGTCTCGCGGACGTCGCTGCCCAGCGCGCCGCGGAAGTACTTGGTGGTGACGATCGTCGAGGCGTTGGCCGACCAGAAGTCGGGGATACTCCGCGCCGCGCTGCTCGAAGACGGTCTCGCCGGTCTTCCAGTTGGTCTGGACGACGTCGCGACGCTCCCAGGTCACCTCGTCGTAGGGGTGCACACCCTCGGTGCTGAAGACCCGGTCGATCGTGAGTCCTGCACTCTTGCGGGGGCTCCTCTGCTTGGCGGGCCCGTTCACCGTCTCGGTCATACCGACTCCTTCTCCCTGGATCTGTCGTGGTGCTGGTCGTGCTGCTGGGTGGGGTGGGGGAAAGAGATGGTGCGCCCGGCACGCCGCTTCCCCACGACGTGCCGGGCGGTCTGTGTCAGCCCGTCGGGACGACGGACTGCTTGCCCAGCCGGAGCAGGGCGATCTCCGCCTCGAAGTCCTCGGTGGACTCGAAGGCGCGGTAGACGCTGGCGAAGCGGAGGTAGGCCACCTCGTCGAGGGCCCGCAGGGGCGTGAGGATGGCCATGCCGACCTCGTGGGCGGGCACTTCGGCCCAGCCCTCGCCCCGCAGGGTCTCCTCGACCTGCTGGCCCAACCGGGCCAGGTCGTCCTCGGACACCGGCCGCCCCTTGCAGGCCTTGGCGACGCCGGCGACGGCCTTCTCGCGGTTGAAGGGCTCCGTGGTGCCGGAACGCTTGACCACCACGAGCTGCATCTGCTCGACGGTGCTGAACCGCTTGTTGCAGTCCGGGCAGGTCCGCCGACGGCGGATCGCTCCCCCGTCCTCGGCGACCCGGCTGTCGATCACCCGGGTGTCGTGGTGACGGCAGTAGGGGCAGTGCACGACGGACACCTCCTGGACGCTCGAGAACGGGACGGAACGGCGCGGAACGGGGGCCCTCGCGGACGGAGCCTGTGAGGGAACCTGTGCAGAACCTGGGGACAAAGGGCCGGGCGCTGTGCAGAACCGACCACAACCTGTGGAGAACTACATCCGTGTAACTACTAGATGTTGTGGGCAACCGTACCCCCGGCCCCTCAGGTGCGCAACCCCGACACGTGGTCGATTTCGTCGGTTTGTCGCACCTGGACGGAAAACCCCAGGTCAGACCCGTTGTCGCGGCGACATCGGGCACCCACGAGGCACGCTAGCCACGGGCTCCGACAGTCCCGGGCTCAGCGGTCCCTGAGCCGGCGCACGAACCGCAGACCGGACCACACCTCGTCCACAGCCACCACCGTGACGTCCACCAGGCCGGCAGCCAGTCCGTGGGCACGCACGACCGCGCCGTCGAGATCGGTCCGTACACCGGACGCGCGCTTGGGCCAGCAGGCCCAGATCGCCCCGTCCGTGCCGAGGCGCTCCAGCAGCAGCGGGAACCGTCGGTGCAGACGGGCCTGGTCGGGGCAGAACAGCAGTGCCACGTCGAGCCGGCGGGGCAGACGGGTCCGGCAGTCCAGGCCGAGGTCGAGCCGCTCGACGTCCAGCACCGGGTCGCCGGACGAGCTCACCCGCGGGGCGTCCAGGTAGACGACCAGGTCCGGCCTCAACCCGAGCTTGCGGGCCAGGGGCGAGCCCGGGTGCTCGACGCTCACGGGGAGACGGCGAGGAACAGGAAGGCAGCGAAGATCGACAGGTGGATGGCTCCCTGGAGGACCGTGACGCGCCGGAGCTGGACGGTCAGGATGACGTTCGCGATCGTCAGCACCAGCAGGACGATCTCGGTCCCGCCCAGGCCCAGCTCGAGAGGGGTGTCGACGAAGAGCGAGGCCACCGCGATGGCGGGGATGGTGAGACCGATGCTGGCCATCCCCGACCCGAACGCGAGGTTCATGCTCGTCTGGAGCCGGTTGGCTGCCGCTGCGCGCACCGCGGCCAGTGTCTCGGGCGCCAGCACCAGGAGCGCGATCAGCACTCCCACGCTGGACACCGGCGCACCGACGGCGGCGACCGCGTCCTTGAGGGTCGGCGACAGCACCTTGGCCAGGCCGACCACCGAGACCAGGCACACGACGAGGAGGCCGAGGCTCAGCCGCGCCGCCCGCTCGGTCGGCACGGGGTGCGCCACGACGTCGTCGGCGTCGTCGGCGTCGTCGGTGTCGTCGGTGTCGTCGGTGTCGCTCTCGCCCTCGGGGCCCTCCGGGGCGTCGGGGAGGAAGTAGTGCCGGTGGCGGATGGTCTGCACGAAGACGAAGACCCCGTACAGCACCACCGCGATCAGCGCCATGAAGAGCAGCTGGGGTGTCGACAGGGTCGGCCCCTCGGTGCTGCGGGTGAATGTGGGCAGGACCAACGTGAGGGTGACCAGCACGGTCAGCGCGCCGACGGCACCGGTGGCACCGCTGGACTTGAAGTCCTGCTCGTGGTGGCGGATCGTCCCCACCAGCAGGCAGGTCCCGACGATGCCGTTGACGATGATCATCACCGCGGCGAAGGCGGTGTCACGGGCCAGGGTGGCGGCATCGTCGCCGCCGCCCAGCATGATGGTGAGGATCAGCGCCACCTCGATGACCGTCACCGCCACGGCAAGGATCAGGGTTCCGAACGGCTCTCCGACCCTGACCGCGACGATCTCCGCGTGGTGCACGGCGGCGACGACCGCGGCCATCATCACCACGGCGACCAGGCTCATCACCGCGGTCGGCAGGTCCCGGCCCCAGGTGGCGACGAGAAGGACGAGCCCGAGGGCGGGGGCGACCACGGTCCATGCCGGATTGCCTGGTGCGTGATCAGTCATGCTTCGAGCCTATCGACGGCGGCGGGGCCGGCCTTCCCCAAGGCAGCCCCGCCCACCGCTCCTCAACGGACCGCCCACCCGGGTCGAGGGGGTGGGCGGCGATCAGGGGGTCGGCTCAGCCGACCGGGACGGCGAGCTCCTGGCCCTCCACCAGGGCGGGGCTCGACAGCGCGTTCAGGCGCTCGATCCGGTGCACCATCTCGCGGGTCCCTCCCGGGGAGGCGACCTCGGCGGCAATGGCCCACAGCGTGTCCCCCTGGCTCACCACGACGGTGTGGGTGCGCGTCTCGGCACCGACCTCCCTCGTGGCGGCCGACCGGCCGGCGAACAGGGTCGAGACGGCCAGCACGAGGCCGAGGACCAGGACGGTGACCACCACCCGGCCGCGCCGGGTCAGGCGGACCGAGGCGGGCGCCGGGCGCACGGCGGCCTTGCGAACCGCGACCGGGCGAGCCTGGACCGGGCGAGCCTGGACCGGGCGAACGGGGCGGGCGACCTGGGCCGAGCGGCACCGGCCGGTGAACGTCGGGTTGATGCTCAGCGTGCTCATCGGAGACCTCCTGGGGATGTGGACGACTCGGGCCGTCCCCTGCGTTCCTGCCTGCTGTGCTGTGCTCATGGACCAGGTGTATCGGTGGGCTCCGACAGTTTCGGAGGAGCCCGAGGTCCACCCGTTCGAACCTGTGTTCGATCGAACGTGTGTACGACGGTAGAGCAGGTGTTCGAACGACACAAGACGCAGAGCCGAACAGATGTTCGACCGCTGTGCGACGATGGTCACGTCGGCGCGGCCCGGCCGCGGGCCTCCTGCGGCGACACGCCGGTTCGAACACATGTTTGAACGACACGCCCGGCGGGACTACCTTGACGCCGGTCAGGGGTCGCTCAGGGAAAGAGGCACAGCAATGGCAACCACACGTGGAGACGGCACGGTCACGGAGCTTCCCGACGGGCCGGCCGACGGCTACGGACTGACCCCGCGGCAGCAACGGGTGCTCACCGTCATCCGCGAGTCCCTGGTCGACCGGGGTTACCCGCCCAGCATGCGTGAGATCGGCGAGAAGGTCGGCCTGACCAGCTCCTCCTCCGTCGCGCACCAGCTGCGCACCCTGGAGGAGAAGGGCTTCCTCAAGCGCGACCCCAACCGCCCGCGCGCGCTCACCGTCTCGATGCCCGAGGACGTCGACGAGACCGGAATCAACGACTCCCGCCCCGAGCCGGCGTACGTGCCCGTGGTCGGACGGATCGCGGCCGGCGGCCCGATCCTGGCCGAGCAGCGGGTCGAGGAGGTGTTCCCCCTCCCCCGCGAGCTGGTCGGCGAGGGCACCTTGTTCCTGCTCGAGGTGGTGGGGGACTCCATGATCGACGCGGCGATCTGCAGCGGCGACTACGTCGTGGTCCGCCAGCAGTCCACCGCGGAGAACGGCGAGATCGTGGCGGCGATGCTGGACGGCGAGGCCACCGTCAAGACCCTGCAGCGCAAGGCCGGCAAGACCTGGCTCCTGCCCCACAACGCGGCGTACGAGCCGATCGACGGCGACCACGCGACGATCCTGGGCAAGGTGACCACTGTGCTGCGTCGCCTCTGACGTCGCCTGCCGGCGGACCGCCCCCGCACCTGGCCCGAACGGTCGGTTGTGCCGCCTTGCGCGGTCGCGGAAGATGGTGCGGATCCCGCGGCTGGGCCGCACCGTCATGACCTGAGGAACACGCCGTGCGTCTCTCCCGACCGAGCCGACTGGCGGCTGCCGTCGTCGTCACCCTGTCCCTGCTCCCCCTGAGCGCCACCGCCGCCGGTGCCACGCCGGGTGAGGGGGCCACCGATCGTCGCTCCGGGGCGGTGACGGCCGAGGGGCGGACGGCGGCGAGCCAGGCCCTGGCCACTGTCCGTCGGCTCTTCACGACGGGTGCACCGTCGGCACAGCGCGGGGCGGCCGGGGCGGACGCGGTCGCAGCCGACCCCACGGTGGCCCTGCGTGACCTGGCCCTGAGGGTGGACGAGCTGACCCCTGCGGACCGGCGTGTGGCCCGCACCTACCTCGCGCGGCCCACCAACGGCTCCGACCCGCTGGTCAGCTACGCCCGTCGTGCCCGGGTCACCAACGACTGCGTCCGGCACCGCACCAAGGGTTCGCACGTCTGCGTGCACTACGCCCGCAAGACCGCCGACAAGCCGTCGCTGCGCGACCGCGACGGCAACGGGCTCCCCGACCAGGTGGACCGCACCCGCGACACCGCGAACCGGGTGTGGAAGAAGATCGTGAACCACGGTGGCTACAAGCGGCCGCCGAAGGACCGCAAGGGTCCGAACCGCAAGTTCGACATCTACCTCGCCGACATCGGCAAGCTCGGCTACTACGGGTACTGCGTGCCCGAGCGTCAGGTCAGCGGCCGGGCGTACAGCGGGTACTGCGTGCTCGACGACGACTACAGCCGCCGCGAGTTCCCCACCAACAGCCCCAAGGGCAACCTGCACGTGACGGTGGCCCACGAGTTCTTCCACGCGGTGCAGTTCGCCTACGACGCCGGCGAGGACGGCTGGTTCATGGAGGGGACTGCGACCTGGATGGAGGACGAGCTCTACACCAAGGTCAACGACAACCGGAACTACCTGCGTTACAGCGCGCTGGCCGACCCCGGCCGCTCGCTGGACTACGACGGCAATTCCCTCTACGTCTACGGCAACTGGCTGTGGTGGCGCTACGTCAGCGAGCGGGTGTCGGCCAAGAACGGCACCGGGTTGCCCGTGGTGATGCGGCACCTGTGGGAGAAGGCGGACGCGTCCTCGGGCCGCAGCCCCGACCAGTACTCCATGCAGGCCGCCGAGACGGTCCTCGGCCCGGTGGGCACCCTGGGCGGGCTGTTCGCGGGGTTCGGCGTGGCCAACCGGCGGCCGGCCGACCTCTACCGGGAGGGCAGCAACTACACCCCGGCTCCGCTGACCAAGGACGTGACCCTCACCGCGGCGAACGCCTCGAGGAACGGCAGCCTCACGCTGGCCCACATGGCCAACGGCACGGTCGCCCTGCGTCCCGCGGACGACCTGGGTTCCCGCACCCTGCGTCTGCACCTCGACGGACCGAGCCCCTCGCAGAACCCGGTGGCCACCGTGACGACCGTGTTCGTCGATGACACCGCCACCGACCAGCGGGTCCCCCTGGACGTCAACGGGGTGGGTGACCTGGTCGTGACCGGGTTCGGGTCGGGCACCGTGCGCCGCGTGGAGATCACCTTCACCAACGCCGGCCACGCCTACTCCTGCCGCACCGGGACGACCTGGTCCTGCCAGGGCACGCCGAAGAGCGACGGCCGGGTCTTCACCTACCGGGCCACCGCGACCACGGGCTGAGGCCCGGCCTGCCCCGGGCCGGTCCCGCTGCCTCGACCGCGGATCAGCCCTGGGCCAGGCGGCGGAGCGCCCCCAGCACGATCTCCCGGTCCGTGGTGCGCCACATCGGCGGTAGGGAAGCCTGGATGAACCGTGCGTACGTCGTGCTCTCCAGCCGAGGGTCCAGCACGGCCACCACCCCCCGGTCGGTGTGGGTGCGGATCAGCCGCCCGGCGCCCTGGGCCATCAGCAGGGCCGCGTGCGTCGCGGAGACGGTCATGAACCCGTTGCGACCCGCGCGGTCGGCCGCCTTCTGCCGGGCCGACATCAGCGGGTCGTCGGGGCGGGGGAACGGCAGCCGGTCGATGAGCACCAGCTGACAGGTCTCCCCCGGCAGGTCCAGGCCCTGCCACAGGCCCAGGGTGCCGAACAGGCAGGTGTGCGGGTCCTCGAGGAACTGCTTGGTCAGCTCCGGGAGCTGGGCGTCCCCCTGGGCCAGGACGGTGAGGTGCGGCAGTCGGACCCGTACCCCCTCGGCGGCGGCCTCGGCCGCGCGTCGGCTGGAGAACAGCCCGAGCGTGCGGCCCTCCGCGGCGTCGACGAGGTCGACGATCTCGTCGAGCTGGGCGGGGCCGAGCCCGTCGCGACCCGGCCGGGGCAGGTGCGCCGCGACGTACAAGATGCCCTGGCGGGCGTAGTCGAACGGTGAGCCGACGTCGATCCCACGCCAGGGCTGGGCCGGGGTCGGCCCCGCCGACTCCGCCGGGGCGATCTCGGCCCGGGGCGGCGCCGGGTCGTCCTCGCCGAGGCGCTCGGCCGGCTTGAGACCGATGGTGCTGGCCAGGACCTCGAAGTCGCCGCCGAGCTTGAGGGTGGCGCTGGTGAAGACCACCGTCTTCTCGGCCAGCAGCCGGTCCCGCAGCTGACCCCACACCTGCAGGGGCGCGACGCTGACCTGGGGCCCGCCGCGTGAGACTTCACGCCCGGTCACCCAGAGCACGTCGGACTCCACCGCGGCCGCCATCCGCTCGGCGGTCGACGAAGACCTCCTGCACCCCGCCCTTGGCCTGCGTGCACGCCGGCGTCGTCCCCGGCGTCCTTGCCGAACCCGGACAGCAGGGTCCGGGCCGCGTCGCGGACCAGGACCAGCGCGTCGGCCAGCGCGGTCGGGAGCGGGTCGAGCCGCCCCGGCTCGGCGTCCAGCAGGGCGTCGGAGAGCCGGTCGGACGCCTCGGCGAGGTCGTCGGCCTCGGTGCCGCTGACGTGACGCGCGGCCCGACGGGCGGCACGCTCGACCTGGGGGGAGTGAGGTCGTCGGTGGCGGCCTGGGTGACCCGCGCGGACAGCTCGTGGGCCTCGTCGATCACCACCACGCCGTAGTCGGGGATCATCGGCACGCCCTCGATCGCGTCGATGGCCAGCAGCGAGTGGTTGGTGACGATCAGCTGGGACTGCGCGGCCCGCTCCTTGGCCCGCTCGGCGAAGCACTCGGTCCCGAACGGGCACCGCGCCGCGCCCAGACACTCCCGGTGCGACACCGAGACCTGTCGCCAGAGCCGGTCGGCGTGCCGGGGCGCGGAGTCGCGGTCGCCCCGTCCGCCCTCGGTGGCCTCGGTCTCGGCCCAGGCCCGGAGCTTGAGCACCTCCGAGCCCATGCGAGCCCTCGGGCACGTCGACCAGGACGCCCTGCTCGTCGGGGACACCCTCGCGGACCCGGTGCAGGCAGGCGTAGTTGGACCGCCCCTTCAGCACGGCGTACGTCGGGGTCTCGTGCAGGACGTCCTGCGCGGCCTCGACCAGCGCGGGGATGTCGCGCTCGACGAGCTGGTGCTGCAGGGCCAGGGTCGCGGTGGCCACGACCACCCGGTCGTGGTGCAGCAGGGCCGGCACCAGGTAGCCCAGGGACTTGCCGGTGCCGGTGCCGGCCTGGACGAGCAGGTGCACCCCGTCGGTCATCGCCGCCGAGACGGCCTCGGCCATCGCGACCTGTCCGCTGCGCTCCTGGCCACCCAGCGACTCGACGGCGCCGGCCAGCACCTCACGCACGGTCGGCTCGGGGGGCTTCTCAGACGGCACCGGAGCACCCTAGCCGGGGCGCCGGACAGTCCGGGTCCCGGCCGCGGGGAGGGCCTAGAACTGGACGGTGGGTGGCGCGGTGGAGCCTGCGGGGGCCTCGTAGAACTCCCGCTGGGAGACCCCGGCCGCACCGGCGAAGAACATCCACGGCAGCGTCGAGGCCGAGGTGTTCAGCGTGCCGACGGCGTCGTTGTAGTACTGCCGGGCGAAGGCCAGCTGCCCCTCGGTGTCGGCGAGCTGGCTCTGGAGCTGGAGGAAGTTCGCCGACGCCTTGAGGTCGGGGTAGGCCTCGGCCACCGCCATCACGTTCAGGATCGCCTTGTCCATCCGCGCCTCCGCCGTGGCCTTCTGCTCCACGGTCCCGTTGGCGGCCGCCTGCACGACGCCGGCCCGGGCCACGGTGATCTCCTCGAAGACCCCCCGCTCGTGCGAGGCGTACCCCTTCACGCTGTTGACCAGGTTGGGGATCAGGTCGGCCCGGCGGGTCAGCTGCACGTCGACGCCGCCGAGCGCCTCCTCCACCGCGACGTCCTGGCGACGGAGCCGGTTGAACCCGACGACGAACAATCCGCCGAGCAGCACCAGCAGCACAACGACGATCAGCACCCAGATCATGGGGGTCCTTCCGGCTCGAGAGGTCCCAGTGTCGCTCACGGCGGGCCCGGGCGGGGCGCTAACCCCCCTCACGGTGCGTCGGTGGGGGCCACCGACGCACCGTGGCTGCCCGGTGGCACCCGGCGACAGGGTCACCAGGACCCGCCGCCGCCCCCGCCTCCTCCGCCGCCGCCCCCGCCACCGCCGCCTCCCGAGGAGGAGGACGCCTGGGTGGCGGCGTACGCGCCGATGGACGCGCTGAGGGAGGACTCGAAGGACGCCAGGGAGGAGGTGTCGCCGCACGAAGCCGTGCCCGACCACACCGCCGCCGTACCAGACCGGCAGAGGGGCGGGGGTGCCGGTGCTGACCTCGTACTTGCGGGCCCACGCCTCGGCACAGTCGAACGCCACGGCGTACGGGATGAAGGCGGTGTAGAGCTCGCGGTGGGCGCTGAAGTCGAACCGGTCCTGCGCCGAGGTGGTCGACAGCAGCCGGTGGAAGCCCCCGGCCCGGGACCACAGCTCGCGGCCGACGGCGGTCCGACGGGTGCCGACGCCGGGTCCGAGCAGCCCCGCCCCGCCGATCGCGAACCCGGCGAGGGGCAGCCCCGAGGCGGTCAGGGTGAAGGGGTCGAGGGCGAAGCAGACCCCGGCCAGCACGGCGGCGGCGATCACGGCGAGCCGGCCCAGCCTCTCGCTGCTGCGGGGCAGGACGAGCCCGGCCTCCTGGGCCCAGGTCCGGGTCGCCCCGGGCAGGCCGACACCCACCTCGTTCAGGATCCGGCCGGCCTTGACCGACCCGTCCGCCTCGAACACCACCCCCGAGGTGGTGACCCCCAGGGTGTCGGCGACCTCCCGGCTCACCGGGTCGGCCCGGTCCCACCCCTCGGCGTCGGCGAGACCCTCGATCCGCCACTCACGCGTGCTCACCTGGGTCAGCCGGGTGAGCCCCCGCTCGGCCTGGTGCAGCAGGGTGGCCACCAGGGCGTTCGCCGGGATGCTCTCGGTGGCCACGTAGGCCGCCTGGACCGGTCCCAGGCCAGGCGGCGGCTCGTACATCACCGGGAAGCCGGGCTCGTCCTCGCGGGCGCGGGCGCTCCAGCGGGCGCCCAGCAGGAGCCCGACCAGCGCCAGCACGACCAGGACGGACAGCACCAGGGGCGAGCGGCCCAGCACCCCGTCGAGCGTGATCGACCACGGCACGCTCACCCGGTCCGGGGGTGGCGAGGCCAGCGCCGCGCGGACCGTCACCGGGGTCCGCGGCGGCAGCGCCCCGGTCCGTGACGAGAGGTCGCGCCCGTCGTTGAGGTACGTGCAGGCGTAGCTCCGGGTCGTGCCGGCCCGGCAGGCCACGTCGTCCGGGGTCTCGGGCAGCCGGACCGTGGTCCGGGTCCGGGCGATGTCCATCTGCCAGCCGCCGGGCACGAGGTTCCAGGAGAACGCCGAGCCCGCCGCGTCCCCGGCCCAGCTGCCCGCGTTGACCAGGCCGGAGCCGTCGGAGGCGGCACCGATCGCACCCTGGATGGTGTAGCGGATCGTGTAGAGGTGCTCGCCGGGGGTGACGAGGACGTCGGGGTCGCCGATCCGGGCCACCCGGAAGCGCCGACCCTGCTGCCAGCTCAGATCGGTCGGCTCGGGCTTGCCGTCCAGGGTGACCTCGACGTCCTCGGGCACCAGGCGCGCGTGCGGGTCCGAGGGGTCGGCGAGGTCGAAGAACCGGTAGATCCCGTGCCGCCCGGACGGGAACTCGGCGGTGAGCCGCTCGACGGCGCTCAGCCGCCCGTCGGCGGTCACGGTGAAGTCGGCCCGGTAGTCGGTCAGCCGCACCGGGTCGGGCGGCGTCGAGGTGTCGGCCGGGACGAGCGCCGCGGCCACCGGCCACAGCAGCCCGACCAGCGTCCCCACGACGAGCAGCACCCTCGTGCCCCACCCGCCGCGTGCGCCCCACCCGTGTCCGGCCATGCACGGAGCCTAGGGCGGTCCCGGGGCCGACGCGGCGATTCGGGCCACGTTCAGCTGACCAGGTACGGCGCGAGGTCCCCGGCCAGGTCGGCGTTGACCCGTCCCCGGACCACGGTGCCCGTCGCCGGTGTGCTCGAGGTGCTCGACCTCGCCGCTGGTGTGGATCCGGTTGAGCAGGTCGCCGCGCTCGTAGGGCAGCAGCGCCTCGAACGGCACGCCGGGGTGCGGCAGGTCGGCCTCGAGGGCCGCGATCACGTCGGCGATGCCCTCGCCGGTCCGCGCCGAGACCACCACCGAGTGCGGCTCGGCGGCCCGGATCCGGGCGATCACCAGCGGGTCGGCCGCGTCGGCCTTGTTGATCACGACCAGCTCGGGGACGCCCGTCGGCGCCGATCTCGACGAAGACCTCGCGGACGGCGGCGAGCTGACCCTCGGGGTCGGCGTGCGAGCCGTCGACGACGTGGACGATCAGGTCGGAGTCGGCGACCTCCTCCAGCGTCGAGCGGAACGCCTCCACCAGCTGGTGCGGCAGGTGCCGGACGAAGCCGACCGTGTCGGAGAGGGTGTAGACCCGGCCGTCGCTGGTCGTCGTGCGCCGGGTGGTCGGGTCCAGCGTGGCGAACAGCGCGTCCTCGACGAGCACGCCGGCGTCGGTGAGCCGGTTGAGCAGCGAGGACTTGCCGGCGTTGGTGTAGCCGGCGATCGCGACCGCCGGGATCTGCGTGGCGGCGGCGCTCGGCCCGCTTGGTGTCCCGGGTGGTGCGCATGTGCTTGAGCTCGTTGCGCAGCTTGGCGATCTTGGTGTTGATCCGGCGCCGGTCGGTCTCGATCTTGGTCTCACCGGGACCACGGCCACCGATGCCGCCGCCCTGGGAGCCGACCCGGCCACCGGCCTGGCGGGACAGGTTGCCACCCCAGCCGCGCAGGCGCTGCTTCATGTAGCTGAGCTGGGCGAGCTCGACCTGGGCCTGGCCCTCGCGGGACTTGGCGTGCTGGGCGAAGATGTCGAGGATCAGCGCGGTCCGGTCGACGACCTTGACCTTGACCTTGTCCTCGAGGTTCCTCAGCTGGCTCGGCGCCAGCTCGCCGTCGCAGATCACGGTGTCGGCGCCGGTGTGCTGCACGATCTCGGCGAGCGCCTCGACCTTGCCGCGGCCGATGAAGGTGGCCGGGTCGGGCTTCTGCCGGCGCTGGTAGATCGCCTCGAGCACCTCGGAGCCGGCGGTCTCGGCGAGCGGCGGCCAGCTCGGCCAGGGAGTTCTCGGCGTCCTCGGTCGGACCCCTCGGTCCAGACCCCGACGAGCACGACGCGCTCCAGCCGGAGCTGGCGGTACTCGACCTCGGAGATGTCCTCGAGCTCGGTGCGCAGGCCGCCGACCCGCTTGAGCGCGTAGCGCGCCTCGAGGTCCCACTCGCCGTCGGTGGCCTCGGGGTCCTCGGCGTCGTAGCCGCTGGTGAACCCGCGCCGTCGTCGTCGGGGTCGAGGTCGTCGTCCGGGTCGGACTCCAGGTCGTCGTCGTCGAGCTCGAGGTCGTCGAGGTCCTCCAGCACGACGTCCGCGGGTCTGTCGGGTCCGACGGGTCCGTCGGGTCGCTCACGTCGGTCCGGCTCGGGTCAGATCGTTCTTCGTGCGTGGTCATATGCCTCCAGGGTCGCACCCGGCTCAAGGACCGGCGAGCCAATTTCCCTCGGCGACCAGCACCGCGGGTCCGGTCATCAGCATCGTGGTCGTCCTCGGTCCAGGTGATCTGCAGCGTCCCCCCGGGCACGTCGACGACGTACGACGCATCCCGCGACCGAGCCCGTCGGCCACGCGCCGCTGGCGACCATCACCGCGCAGGCACCGGTGCCGCAGGAGCGGGTCTCCCCCGAGCCGCGCTCGTGGACCCGCATGGCGACGTGCCGTGGCCCGCGGCGTGCGACGAACTCGACGTTGACGCCCGTCGGGAATAGGTCCGCGCGTCGTGCTCGGGCGGCTCGACGCAGCGCCGCCGGCCGTCGCCGAGGTGGTCGACGAACGCGACGGCGTGCGGGTTGCCCAGGTCGATGCCGTGGCCGCCCCGACCGGTGCCCGGGCGACGGCCACCTCGGTCGCGCCGAGCACCGGGCGCGCCCCATGTCGACGGTGACCTGGCCGCCGGGCTCGAAGGTGAGCACCTTGGTGCCGGCGCGGGTGGCGACCGGCGACCGGCCGCGAGGCGTCGACGCCCTCGTGGCTGACCAGGTAGCGGCGCGCAGCACCCGGACCCCGTTGCCGCACATCTCCGAGACCGAGCCGTCGGCGTTGCGGTAGTCCATGAACCACTCCGCCTCGCCCCGGGCCGCGACCGCGGCCGGGTCGTCGCTGGCGTCGGTGCGGACCACCCGGATCACGCCGTCGGCGCCGAGCCCGCCGCGTCGGTCGCACAGCGCACGCGACCAGGCTCCGGCGGCGAGGACCCGAGCACGGTGCCGTCGGGGTCGGGCAGCAGGACGAAGTCGTTCTCGGTGCCGTGGCCCTTGACGAACCGCAGGCCGGTCGTCGGCGTGCCGCCCCTCGGCCCGCCCTGGGCGGCAGGTCCAGCCGGTCCAGGCCCTTCTCGAAGTCCTTGCCGACCAGCTTGTCCATGGTCGAGCAGCGGCCCACAGCACGCATCAGGCAGCGGCCGTCTGCCGACCATCCGCCACGTGACCGTGGGTGCTCTCCCCGACCGGGGTGAGCAGGAAGACGACCGGTGCGCGAGCTTGAACGGCTTCTCGAAGTCCAGGTCGACGTCGACCTCCCGGTCGCTGCTCGGCGCGCAGGATCTCCATCGTGCCCTCCCCGGCCTTGCGGTTGCCCGCCCAGGCGTACGTCGCCCCGGCGCCGGACTCGGCGCCGGCGTACGCGCGGTGCAGGTCGGGGTCGACGTCCTCCCACGGGGACCACCGCGTCCACTGCTGGAAGTCGGTGATCAGCGCGAAGAGCCGGTCGGGGGTGACGTCGATCGTCCGGGACCGCTCGACGGTGTAGGTGGAGGCCATGCTCAGTTCTACCGCGACCCGGGGCGGACGACGAGGGCGGATCCCCCGCCGCGCCGGGTGGGCTCCGACACCGCGACCAGGCGGCCCCGCGAGCGGAACTCGATGGCGGTCGCCGCGCCGATCTCGGCCGCGCTGGTCCCCGGGGCCCCCGGCACCGCGAAGGTGTGGCCGAACGGCGCGAGCGCGGTCGCCGTAGCGGTCGATGAAGGCCTGCTCGGCGGTCACGGAGGTGGCGTTGCGCTGGGTCGCGCGCGGCTCCCTGACCGAGCGGGGCAGGGACAGGCCGCGGTCCAGCCGGTTGAAGATCACCTGCAGGACGGTGGTGATGATCGTGGAGCCGCCGGGCGAGCCGAGGGCGAGGAAGGGCTTGCCCTTCTCGGTGAGAATGGTCGGCGACATCGAGGAGCGCGGACGCTTCCCGCCCTCGATGCGGTTCGGGTCGGCGGGGTCGTAGGCAGCTGGAGAAGTCGGTCAGCTCGTTGTTGAGCAGGAAGCCGCGGTGCGGCACGGCCAGGCCCGAGCCGCCGGTCTGCTCGATGGTCAGGGTGTACTCCACGACGTTGCCGTCCTTGTCGGCCACGGTCAGGTTGGTGGTCTCCTTCGGGTTCTCGGTGTCCGGACGCGGCGCGGGAGCGGTCCCCGTCGCGCTCGGGCGGCCGGGGTCGCAGGCGTCCGCGTAGTCGCGCACGTCACCGGCCACGACCGGCTTCGCCGCCGCCTGCGCGGGGTCGATCAGGCACGCCCGCGAGTTGGCGAACCCCTGCGACGAGCAGGGTGCGGACCGGCACCGGGGTGTACGCCGCGTCGCCGAGGTAGGCACTGCGGTCGGCGAAGGCCAGCGCGCTGGCCTCGAAGTAGGTGTGCAGCGGCTGCGGGACGGTCATCGACCCGGTGCCCGAGCCCTCGATGATGTTGAGCGCCTCGCCGACGGTGGTGCCGCCCGAGGAGGAAGGAGCCATGCCGTAGACGTCGTACCCGCGGTAGCGGACCCGGGTGGGCTTCTGCACCAGGGCCCGGTAGTCGGCCAGGTCGCGCGGCCGCATGAAGCCCTTCGGCACCGGCAGGGTGGTGTCGGCGCTGACCGGGGGCGACTGCACGACGGCGGTGATCTCGCGGCCCAGGCCGCCGGTGTAGAACCAGTCCGCGCCGCGCTTGCCGATCAACCGGTAGGTGCGGGCCAGCTGCGGGTTGGCGAAGAGCGAGCCCACCGCCGGGGCCTCGCCGCCGGGCAGGAACACCCTGGGGGTGCTGGTGTACGCCTCGAAGCGGGACTGGTTCTCCGACGTCTGCAGGTGGAAGGTGTCGTCGACCACGAACCCCCGCTGCGCCAGGCGTGCGGCCGGGGCCAGCGAGCGCTTCAGCGAGCGGCTGCCCCACCGGTCCAGGGCGCGCTCCCAGGTGGCCAGCGTGCCGGGGACGCCGACCGAGACCCCGCTGGTGACCAGCTCCGGGGAGAAGTTGTAGGGCGAGCCCGTGCCGGGGTCGACGAAGGCGTCGTGGGGCATCGAGTCCGGAGCGGTCTCCCGCCCGTCGATGGTGTGCACCTTGCGGGTCTTGGCGTCGTAGTAGACGAAGTAGCCGCCACCCCCGATGCCCGCGCTGTACGGCTCGGTGACGCCGAGCGCCGCGGCCGTGGCCACCGCGGCGTCCACCGCGTTGCCCCCGTGCTTGAGCACGGCCAGACCGATCTTGGACGCCTCGGGGTCGACCGAGCTGACCGCGCCGCCGGTGCCGCGGCTGGTGGCGGTCTTGGTCGTGTACGGGGCACGGTCCTGGGGCGCGGACGCGGGGGCGGCGGCGGCGATCCCGGTGCCGGCCGAGCCGGCCAGCAGGGCCCCTCCCGCGACCGCGGCGGCCAGGACGGTGGAACGGCGAACCGCGAGGCGCGGCGTACGGCGGGTGGGCAAGGTCATGTGAACCTCCTGAGAAGAGCCTGAGGGGAGACTAACCGCAGACCGCCGGATCACACCCGTACCGACTGCACCATCTCCAGGGCGGCCCCGATCCGGCCGGGGTCGTCCCACGCGACCCAGCCGACCCGCTCGTCCTTGCGGAACCAGGAGTCCTGCCGCCGCGCGAAGCGGCGGGTGCCGACCACGGTCGCCTCCCGGGCCTGCTCCTGCGAGCACTCCCCGGCGAGGTGGGCGAGCACCTGCTGGTAGCCCAGCGCCGCGGCAGCGGTGCGGCCCTCCCGCAGGCCGCGGGCCTCCAGCCCTCGCACCTCCCCCACCAGGCCGGCGTCCCACATCCGGTCCACCCGCAGGGCGATCCGCTCGTGGAGCAGCGGGCGGGGACAGTCCAGGCCGACCTGGACGGTGAGCGGGTCGACGTACTCGCGGGCCGGGAGGCTGGTCCGGAACGGCCGCCCGGTCAGCTCCCCCACCTCCAGGGCGCGCACCACCCGCCGGGTGTTGCCGGGCAGGATCCCGGCGGCGGCGCCCGGGTCGGTCTCGGCCAGCCGCCGGTGCAGCGCCTCCGCGCCCACGGCGGCGAGCTCGTCCTCCCACCGGGCCCGGACGACGGGGTCGGTGACCGGGAACTCGAAGCGGTCGAGCACGGCGCGGGTGTACAGCGCGGAACCGCCCACCAGGACCGGGACCACGCCGCGGGACCGGCATCCCGCGATCGCCTCGCGGGCCCAGTGCTGGAACTGCGCGACCGAGGCCGACTCGGTGACCTCGAGGACGTCGAGGAGGTGGTGCGGCACCCCGCGGCGCTCGGACGGCCCCAGCTTGGCGGTGCCGACGTCCATGCCCCGGTAGAGCTGCAGGGCGTCGGTGTTGACCACCTCCCCGCCCAGCGCCTCGGCCAGGTCCAGGGCCAGGTCGGACTTGCCGACCGCGGTGGGGCCGACGACCGCGACGACCGGGAGGGTCGGCGCGGACGTGGACACCCGCCGATCCTGTCAGACCCCGGCGGTAGGTTCGTGACCACAGAGCGCGCACGCCGTGCCGCCGCGCACGGCCGACCCCGTAGGAGGGCGACATGGGTTTCCTGGACAAGGACTTCGTGACCAAGGCCAAGGCGGCTGCCACCAAGGCCGTCGACCAGCACGGTCCCAAGATCGCCTCGGCCATCGACAAGGGTGCCGCCGCGGTGGACAAGCAGACCAAGGGCAAGTACTCCGACAAGATCGTCAGCGGTCGGGAGAAGGCCAAGGGTGCCCTGGACTCCCTGGACAAGAACAAGCCGGGCAGGAACGAGCCGGGCCCGAACGAGGGTGACGACCTCCGCCCGTGACCGACCGGTTCCAGGTCGTCCCCGCGGCCTACCTGCTGCTGCTGCGCGGTGCCGGGGACGACCTCGAGGTGCTGCTCCAGCTCCGGGGACAGGAGACCTCCTACATGGCCGGGCACTGGGCCACCGGGGCCGCCGGGCACGTCGAGGCCGGTGAGTCGGTGGTCGCGGCCGCGGTGCGGGAGGCGGCCGAGGAGCTCGGGGTCGTCGTGCCCCCCGCCGACGTCGAGCCGCTCTGCACGGTGCAGCGCACCCTGCCCGGGTGCGCCGACCCGGTCGAGCAGCGGGTCGACTTCTTCCTCACCACCCGGTCGTGGACCGGGGAGCCGAGCGTGCAGGAGGCAGCCAAGTGCGCCGCGCTGCGCTGGTGCCGGCCCGGCGCGCTGCCCGAGCCGATGGTGCCCCACGAGCGTCACGTCCTCGGCCTGCTGGCCCGGGGGGAGCTGCCGGTGCTGCTCAGCCTGGGGTACGACGGTTTGTGAGCCTCCCGGTCCGGGCACGGGTCCAGCAGGCAGCCGGCAGCGCGTCGGCACCCGGGAGGAGCCCAGATGAGCACGGATGACCAGCTGCACGAGGTGCCGTTCGAGAACGAGGCCTCCAACCCCAACGGCGCCGGGCCCGAGGGCACCGCGGGCGAGATGGGCGTCAGCAGCGAGCGCACCGGACCGGACGGGGACGACCCGCGTGGCTCCGGCATCGAGGGCACCGGCAGCCGCAGCGGCGCCGTGGACGGCACGGACGGGGTCAAGGACGTCTCCTCCGAGGCCTGGGACGGCACCGACGTGTCCCAGGGCCGGGTCGACTCCGACGAGCGGGGGCAGCACGACACCGAGGACCTCGACACCCGACGCAACGTGGACCGCACCGTGGGCGAGCCGCACCCCGCGCCGATCGAGGACGAGAAGAACCGCCGCTGAGACCTGCCCGCCCGCGGTGGGTCCGATGGGGCACGATGGCCGCGTGACTGACGACATCGGATCCGCCCCCGAACCCAAGACCGACCCGGACGTCGAGCGCGCCC
>CAWJLZ010000010.1:0-21142 GCA_963843825.1 uncultured Actinomycetota bacterium | reverse complement strand
GATCAGTCGCTGGCCGGCTCCGGTGAGTGGAGGAGCACGGTCGTGGCCGCCACCGCGGCGACGAACAGCAGACCGACGAGTGCGGCGACAGCGGCGTACGGCGTCGAGATGACGCGCAGCGCTGCCAGCGGACCCGCCACCAGGATGACCGCCGTGGCGCACAGCTGAGCGACGCGGCGCGACTGGCGCAGCCCGCGGACGTGCCGGATGGCGTGGAGAGCGGCGTCGATCGAGGGGTTCACGAAGCGCACCACGGTGTCCTCGCCCGGCCCGGCCGGGAGGGTCAGCTCACCCGTGCGGTCGGCGGAGCCGGCAGCGGCCACGGTGCACAGGGTGCCCGTGGTGGCCGACGGCAGCGTGGCCGCGACTGCGGCGGCGTCGACCTCCGGGTGGCAGTCGGCCACGCCGACCTCGTCCGAGACCCGGGCCAGGTCGGGCTTGCCGAGCGAGATCGAGGTCAGGATCGGCTCGACGTCGTCGTCCCGGAGCATCGCCAGACACCGGGCCGCGCCCGGGCGCACCTCGTCGGCGACCGTGATGTGACCCATGAGCCGCTGGTCGACGTCGACGCGCACCGTCGTGCCGACCACGTCACCGACGGTGTCCACCCCGTTGACCCCGATCCGCACGGGATGGCGGTCGACGGCCCCCTGCAGCTCGTGGGCCGGGCCCGTGCTGACGCCGACCGTCTTCCCCGGACCGGAGAGCCTCGCGATGGCCCGGGCCACCGGGTCGGCGGAGCCGTGCGCCAGCGCCCCGGCGAACCAGCGCAGGTCGCGTCGGTGCCTGTCGTCGATGGGCAGGACGTCCACCACGACCAGGTTGCCGGTTGTCACGATGTGCTCCACCTCCATCACGAGCTGACGCAGCCGCGGCAGCGCCCGGTCGGC
Organism: uncultured Actinomycetota bacterium; assembly: GCA_963843825.1. GTDB lineage: Bacteria > Actinomycetota > Actinomycetes > Propionibacteriales > Nocardioidaceae > Marmoricola_A. The sequence continues at coordinate 20,252 of CAWJLZ010000010.1, read as the reverse complement.
CGAGGAGCCCAGGCTGGTGATGCCCTCGCGACCGCCGACCCACCGCGACACCAGCAGCGGGACCTGCCGCGCGACGGCGTACCCGAACGGGGCGGCCGCGAGCAGTACGGCGACGGCCGGGGCCAGCGACCAGATAGCGGCGGCCGCGACGAGGTCGGCAGCGACGACTCCGCCGAGAAGCAGGTGCGAGCGGCTCATAGGCTCGTGAGCTTCCCGTCCCGGAAGCGCTCGAAGTCGCTCTGGTTGCCGGCCTTCCACATCAGCAGGCTGGTCTTGAGGACCATCGTCATCTGGAGGACGAACTCGGGATCGTGCAAGGACTCCCCGAACAGCTCGTTGATCCGCCGCCAGCGGTATCGCACCGTCTGGGGGTGCACGTCGAGACGCGCCGCGATCGCGGGCGCGCTGTCCCGGGTCTCCAGCCAGGCCAGCAGTGTGTCGGACAGGATCTCCCGGGAGTTGGGGGTCTCCGCGAGCAGCGGCTCCAACAGCTCCTGACACAGCCGCTGCCGCATCGAGGGCTCGGCGTGCAGCCACAGCTGCGTCACGTGGTCGGTGCACCTCACCAGCTGGGTCGGGTGCGATGACACCCAGCCGCACCAGGTCGAGGGCGCGGGCCGTCCACAGGAGCGCACTGCCCGCCTCGTCCGGGTCGACGGGCCAGCTGAGCGCCACCCTCCGGTCCGGGCCGGACCGGGCGATGGACTCGGTCAGGGCCTCGGCGTCCTCCGCCGGGCACAGCACGAAGACTCGGTCGGCCCGCACCCGGCTCAGCACCGTGTCGCGATCGGGCAGCAGCGGTGGATCGCCGTGGAAGCTCACGGCCAGGGCGACGACGTGCTCGGGCAACGGCCAGGCCGCTGCCTCCGCCAGCCGACGCAGCTCGCGCTGGTCCATCCCGAGCGGGCGCAGGGGGGAGATCCGCCCGACCGTCGAGTGGATGATGAAGTCGAGCAGTCGCGTCCGGGCCGCTGCTCTGTCGTCGGTGGTGAAGCGCGACCCGAGCTCGAAGCCGGAGACGAGCTGGTGGTGGAGATGGTCGGCGTACGCCATGAGCGAGGCCGAGATGTCGCGCACGGTCGCGGCGGAGAACTGCTGGGAGACCGCGAAGTCGGCCACCTGCTCCCAGGCGCACCGGCTGGCGACCCGGAGCGCAGCGACCATGGGGCCCGGGTCGTCACCCCGCTTCGCCTCGCGATGTCCCAGCCGTTGGAACAGGTCGTCGATCTTGCGTCGGTCCGACTCATCGGCCCGGTTGCCGTCGAGGAAGACGCGGACGCTCTCGCGGACCACCACGTCCAGGAGGGGACAGGGGTCGGCCCCTTCCGATGGAGCGTAGGCAGGGACCTCGGCCCGGACCCGACCGATGATCGCCTGCACCAGGGCCGGGGCGAGCGGCCGGAACACATGCGGTGGGAGCGTCGCACCGAAGCTAGACGCCAGCGCGGCGTCGGTCATACGAGGCCTGATCGGATGGGGCGGCGGCGGTCTGTCATCGTTCTGCGCCTGCGATTCGTGCTCGTCGGGTGCGTCTCGGGTCACAGTTCCATGGCTTTCCAGATCCTCGTCCGGTCGTGGCCGGGGGCCGGTCGCGGGGCGTTCGACGAACGCCCCGCGACCTGACGGATGAGAGGAACACCGGGCTCCTGGGGGCCACCCCCGGGACCGAGCCGGAGAGGATGCCGGGCCCAGGAGTGGTCATCTGTCGCCCTGATTCACACATGCGTCGAGCGGGGCGGCAACGGGTTGGGACAGAACAGTCCGGAAGTTGCGACGCGCCTCACAAAGAACGTGAGAAGGAAGCCAGTCGTCGGCCGTCGTTGCACGCATGGCACCTCCGCAGGCTGTCGGCACACTCGTCCAGCTCCTCGTGACCGTCGCCACGGCGCTGCGGACCGATCCAGATGAGTGCCGCGATGGTAGGCCACCGCGACCCGTGGTGGACGGATCTCCGAGCGAAGGTCCTTCGTGTTGCTCGGTCCGGGCCCCGGGCGTGGATGACGGATCCCGGCTGGTCGACTCAGACCGTGAGCCTCACCGAGCTGTGGGAGCCGGACACGCTGTCGTTGCCGCCGTAGACCACTGTGGCGGTGTAGCTGCCGTGCCTGACCTTGGTGATCGTCACCGTGGCCCTGCCGCTGGCGTCCACCCTGGCGGTGACCTTCTGACCCGCGACGGTGACGGTGACCTTGCCCTTGGGGGAGACGCCACCGGCGGCCCTCACCCTGACGGCGAGCTGCACCCTGGTCGCCGTCCCCGTGGCCCGCGCGCGCACCGTGCTGACCGCCTTCTTGGTCTTGAGGCTCACCGGGACGGCGGTGGACGGATCGGAGGACGGGCTCCCGGAATAGGTGGCGGTGACGGCGTGGCTGCCGGCCGGTAGCAGCGGCAACGTCCAGGTGGCCTTGCCGTGGTTCAGCGGAACGACCCTGGTGCGGGCGCCGGCCGTGAAGGTCACCGTCCCGGTGGGGGTCCCACGGAGCCTGGTGACGGTCGCGGTCGCCGTGCGCGTCTTGCCGGCGGGGGCCTTCGCCCGGCTCACGGTCAGCGTCGTGGTGGACACGGCTCGGCCGACCGGGCTCACCGGTCCCGACTCTGAGGTCCGGGTGAACCCATCAAGCGTCGCGGTCGTGTGGAAGGAGAGCAGTGCGCCCACCATGGAGTCGTCCACGGTCATGGTGGGGCTGGTCATACCGCGGATCGGGACGAGGCCGGCGTACCACTGGCCGGTGGTCGAGGTCGGGGCCAGTGAGTAGCTCGGCAGGGCTGCGGTCAAGGTCTGGCCCACCCGGGGGGTGCGGGGGATGCTCGGCGGCGTCACGACACGGTAGGCGACGACGGCCGCGGCATGCCGCGCGCCCATCGCGATGGCCACGACCGGCTGGCCGGCCAGCGCGGCGGGGACGGCGTTCACCGCGGCCTGGGTGCCCCACGTGTGGACGACGCCGTCCTCGGTGACGGCACCGGCGGCGCCGGTGGCGAGGTCGAGGCTGACGACCTTCTGGCCCGCGAGGTCCGGCTGACCCGGCGGGACCGCCGGGCCCCAGACCCGGATGGTGCCGTCCGCGAGGACGACGCCGTTCGCGCCGTCGCTGGTTGCGATCTGGGTGACCTTCTTCCCACCGAAGGAGGGGACGGTGGCGAGGTCGGGGAATGCGGGGTCGCTCCAGGCGCGCAGCGCTCCGCCGCCGGTCAGCGCCAGGCCATGGGACGGGGCGGCGGAGACATCCGCCAGCTGGGCCAGCTGCGGCGGCGCGACGGTCGGCGTCTCTCCGAACACCCGGAGGTTGCCGCCCTCCAACGAGTAGCCGGTCCCGCCGGCCAGCGAGATCGCCGAGCTCTGGCTGGGCGGGTCAGCGGCCAGTGCTGCCGAGGAACCCCAGGCGGTGACCCTGCCGCCTTCTCGGATCACGGCCCCGTTGCCGGTGGTGAGGGAGACCGACACGGCGTCGGTGATGTCGGTCGGCGCCTCGGCGACCTCGGGGGCCCCGTCGTCGCCCCACACCCGGAGCCGGCCGTCGGCGGTGACCACCGCGGTGGCCCGGTCGTTGGCCGCGACGCTGACGACGAGTCCGGTCAGGTCCTGCGGCACCGTCTGGGGAGCGTCCGTCGGCGGGGCGCCCCAGGTCACGACCGAGCCGGGCGAGGCCTGCGCGGGCTGCGGCTCCGCCAGGGCCGCCGTGCTCGTCAACCCGGCGACCGCCATGGTGCTGGCCGCCGTCGCAGTCAGCAGGGTGCGCACTCTCATCGTCTTCGTCTCCCGGGTCGGTGGCGGGCGGTGCCTCGCGGCGGGCCTGGCCAGATGGTGCTGGCACCCGCGCGACCGCGCCACCGGTTCCGCTGCGTCGAGGTCAGAAAGCACCGGAAGTTGTGTCGACTCTCACAAGAGATCGCACAAGGAGGGGCGGGACCGACAGGTCGGTCCCGCCCCTCCATGTCGGGCGGTCAGACCTTGAAGCTCATCTTGCCGGAGCCGGCGAGGACGTCGCCGTTGCCGGCGTAGCTGCAGCGAGACGGTGTACGTGCCGCGCTTGACGTTCTTCACGGTCACTCTCGCCCTGCCCTGTGCGTCGACGGTGACCGTGACCTTGGTCTTGGTCTTGCCCTTCAGCTTCACGGTGACCTTGCCCGCGGGGGAGACCGAGGCGTCGGGTCGTACGGTCACGGTGATCGTGAGCTTCTTGGCGACCGTCTCGGTCTTGCCGTTGGCCTTCGCCTTGCCCGACACCTTGGCGCCGGCCTTGGCGACGGTCACGGTGCTCGCGGCCGAGGTCGACGGCTTGGTGCCAGCTGTCACCGCTGTAGGCGGCGGTGATGGAGTGGCTGCCGACGGTCAGGGCCGGCAGGGTCCAGGTCGCCTTGCCGCCGGAGAGGGCCACCGTGCCGGTCGTGGCGCCGTCGGTGAACGTCACCGTCCCGGTGGGGGCACCGCCGGCGGCCACGGTGGCGGTGACGGTGCGGGTGCTCCCCACCACCGCCGATGCCGGGCCCACGCTGAGCGTCGTGGTGGAGGTCGCCGGGCTGACCGGTCCGACCGGAGCCGAGGTCGACACGATGGTGTCCTCGCCCCGGGCGGCGGTCGTGCGGTAGCTGATCGACGTGCCGACCAGGGACGGGTCGAGCGACAGGGTGGTCCCGGTCTTGCCGGCGATCGGGGCGCCGCCGGCGTACCACTGGCCGGCCGTCGTGGTCGGGGTCAGCGAGAAGGTGGCGGGCGTGGCGGTGAGGGTCTGACCGACCTCGGGAGTGCCGTTGATGCTGGCCTCGGACAGCGTGCGGTAGGTGGTGGTGATCACGGCTGCGTGGCGGTTGGTCACCGCGATGGCGGACACGGGCTCCCCGTCGAGCGACGCGGGGATGTCGTCCACGGTGTCCTCGTAGCCCGGGTTGCCCCAGGCGTGCACGGCGCCGTCGGCGGTCACCGCAGCGGCGACACCATCCTCCAGGCTGAGGTCGATGACCTTCCCGGCCGGGGTCAGACCGTCGAAGGTCGGCTCGCCCGGCAGAGCCAACCCCGAGAAGCCCCAGATCTCCATCGTGCCGTCCGCGAAGACGGCACCGCTGGTGCCGAACCCGACGGCGATCTTGACGGCCTTCTTGCCGCCGAAGTCGGGGACGTCGTGGAGGCCGGGAAGCTCGGCGCCCCACGAGGTGACGGTGCCGTCGGCGTGGAGAGCCAGGGCATGGGTCAAGGAGGCGGCGACATCCACCAGGCCGGTCAGCCCCGTCGTGGGCAGCGGATAGACGGGTGCCTCGCCCCAGGATGCGAGCGTGCCGTCCGTGCGCACGGCGAGGCCGACGTTGATCTGCAGTGCGATCGCCTTGGCCCGAAGGTCCGCGGGGATCTCGTCGCTGAGCGAGGTCGAGGTGCCCCACGCCGTGATGTGGCCGTCAGCGTGGAGGATCGCGGCGTTGCCGCCGCCGGTGAAGGTGATGACGGTCGCGTCGGTGACCCCGGTCGGAGCAAGCCCCACCTCGGTGGCGTTGGGATCACCCCAGACCCGGACCGCTCCGTCGAGGGTGACCACGCCGGTCGCCTTGGCGTTGGTGGCCACGGACCGCACCGGCCCGGTGAGATCCGCGGGGATCGGGATGGCCGCGGCGCCGCGTGGGATCCTCCTCGTCGCCCCACGTGACGACCGTTCCGGCGTTGGCCGGCGACGGCGGGCTGGCGGAGTGAGCCGGACCGCCCACCGCTCCGATGGCCAGGGCGCTGACGGCCAGGGCGCTGACGGCCGTCGCGGCCACAGAGGTTGCGCAATCGCATGTCTTCTTCTCCCAGTTCAACGGAGGTGGATCCCTCCCAGGTGGTGCGCATCTTGCTGAGAGCGGGGGACCGCGGGCGCTCCAGTGGCCGAAGGCGACCCAGAGAACCGCCAAAGTTGTGAGACGGCTCACAAGATGCCAGCGAGTACGCAGGTGAGACCTGCCCTGACGTCGATGCCGTGGCGTCCCGGAGGTCGCCTGGTTGTCTTCAGCAGGATTTCGTCACGAGGGTGACAAGTTCCGACTCGGGGTGGATCCCTTTCGCCTGGACAGGCCGTCCGTGGGGGCTCGCGTACCTATCTTGTGTCGCACGTCACGCTGTCGCGTGTCTGTTGGCAGAGCAGTCGGATGAGGAGTCGTGATGCGGAGACGGTGGGCACGAAGCCGGTCGGTGTGGAGCGGAGCAGCCCTGGTGGTGGCTCTGGTGGTGGGCAGTGCGGGCGCAGTGCCGGCAGGCGCAGCGTCGGCGGGCGCGGCAAGCCGGCTTCGATCCCGACGAGGCCACGCCACTGTCGGAGCCGGGGATGCCGGTCTCGTTGGCGCAAGCCGGCGAGCTGGCGTTGTGGGGTGGCGACAACTATGGCCAGTCGACGGTCCCGGCCTCGCTGGCGGGCGTCGCGATCTCGCAGGTGGTGGGTCTGAACCGCGCCACGTTGGCGTTGACGGCGGGCGGCCAGGTGGTCGGATGGGGCAGTCACCTGACGGCGCGGTTGGAGCGAGTGCCGGCGGAGGTGGCTGCGGCCAAGGTGGCTCAGATCGCCGGAGCGCAGTACTACGCCGGCGCGGTCACCCGCGACGGGCGGGTGATGATCTGGGGCAAGAAGACCACCTTCACGAACCCACTGGCTGTTCCGGCCGAGCTCAGCGGCGTGAAGCAGCTGGCCCTGTCCGACTTCGCGGCGGCGGCGTTGAAGGACGACGGCTCGGTGGTCGCCTGGGGCCAGGACGTGGTCGTCGGCGACGACGCGCCTCCCTCGTGGGGGTTGACCAGGGTCCCGGTGGGGTTGAAGGCCACCGCTCTCCTGGGGCTGATGCAGGCGTTCTACGCCCTCACCGACCAGGGCACGGTCGTCCGGTGGGGCTACCCACCCATGCACGGGGACGACGAGATCCCCATGCCGGCCGCTGTGCAGGTGCCCGGGAACGTCAAGGCGATTGCGGGCAGCCCTTACTGTGTCGTGGCGTTGCTGGCCGACAACACGCTCGAGACAATCGGCAACGGAGCAGACGGTCGTTGCACCTTTCCGGTGCCGGCTGGAGTTGCGGCAGTGGAGCCGGTGTTGCTCGCGAACAGTACTGGCCTCAGTGAGTTCGCGATCGTGGACCGGGACCGGGTCATTCACGACTGGAACCCCGCAATCGGGGAGCAGCCTCTCGCCCCGGTGGAGCTGAACGGCCGTGACATCGTGCAGATCGCGATCAGCAACTCGACCGCCGCCGAGTCCGGTGACCCTCAAGTGCCCACCGGTGGAGTGATCATCACGAAGATGTTGCGTGCGGAGCTGCCGCAGGTGACGGGCGTGGCGCAGGTCGGCGGTGTGCTGACCGGGGTGCCGGGCACGTTCTCGGCCTCCCCGGATGCGGTGAGCAGCCAGTGGCTGGTCGACGGGGTCGCGGCCGGCAGCGGTGCCCAGCTGGCGGTGACCGCCGCGATGGTGGGCCGGACGATCGTCTACTCGTCGACCGCCACGAAGGCGGGGGAGGGCACGGTGACGTCGTCCTCGGGCGGTGTGGTGGTGCCGGCGGTAGCCGCGCCGCCGGTCGGTCCGGTGTCGTCCTCGACGACGGTGGTCACGATGGCTGCTGCCAAGAAGGGCGCCAGCGTCACGGTGACCGGCACGGTGTCGGCGTCGAAGTCGCCGGCGGGCCAGGCGACGGTGACGATCGTGAAGGGCAAGAAGGCCATCGTCACCAAGACCGTCCCTGTCTCGGCCTCGGGAGCCGTGACGCTGACGGTCAAGAAGTTCGCCCAGCTGGTGGCCAAGAAGACCAAGGCCAAGGGCAAGAAGGCCAAGACCGCCTATCGGGGTGCCTACACCGTGACGATCGCCTATGCAGGCACGCCGCTGGTGAAGGCCAGCACGGGCACCAAGAAGGTCACCATCAAGTAGCCCGCACTCCACTCGCTCCCTGACGGTGGCGCCCGGGCCACAGCACGATCGGTCCGGGCGCCACCTCTCTGCGTTTTGTCACCGGCATCACAACTGTGCGAGCTCTGTCCACCCGGACGGCGTCGAACCGCTTGTGTGGTTCGCGTCACGCACCCAAGGTGAGCGCATGCGAACACGGCTCCTCCTTCGCGGCGGCTTGGCGGCGGCTCTGGTGGCTCTCCTGATGTCCACCGTGCAGTCCTCCCACGCCGACGACGAGCCCGAGTGGTATCCGGGCCTGCCCGACGCGACCTTCGGGTCTTGGCAGAGTGGGTCCCAGGGGGGTCTTTCCTACGCCAAGCGCGCTCAGCAGTGGTTTCGCAGCCCCCAGGCGATGGCAGCGGCCGAGGTCCAGTTCGGATCGGACAGCCCGACCGAGCAGTGGATCCGCGCGGAGGCCTACTTCGTCTCGCCGAAGGGTGCCCCTGCGAACTACGGCTATCTGGAGCCCATGACCGTGCGCTCGGTCGGCTTCGGAATGATCCCGGTCGAGGCCACGGTCCAGGTCAGTCAGCGCTTCGTCGACGGCTTCCCCGTGCCGGTCAAGTTCAAGAGCCTCATCCACGTCACCCTGCGTACCAACCCCGAAGGGGGCGCGGATGGGAGCGACGAGACCTACCCGGCGATCACCATCACGGACAGCTTCAACATCCGGGTGCTCTCGGTGCGTGTCGATGGTGTGGACCTGGGGCTCAACGGCGAGTGCCGGACCGTGGCACCCGCGCCCGCCACGATGTCCAGCCCCGAGTACACCATCTATGACGCGACGGCAGCGTCGACAAAGCTTTGGTACAGGACCCACGACCCGATGACCTACTACTCCCCGGTCTATGGCGGAACCTTGCAGGGCTCGATGACGATTCCGGCCTTCACCGGCTGCACCACGACGGCCGGTGACGACCTGTCGAAGCTGCTCACCTTGTCGGTGTCGGGTCCCGACAACCCCCTCTTGGCGCGGAGCGGCTGGGCGTGCGGGTTCAAGGTGGGCGGCGCCAACGCGCCCGCGCCTCCAGGGGTGTCCACTCCCATGCTCGGCGCCGACCCCACGCGGGCGGAGGGGGACGGGGCGGACCCCCGGTGGTGCCCGGGCGTGAAGCCGTTCGACTATCCGGAGCGCCCGAAGCGCTAGACGCTCCGCGGTCGGCATGTTGTCACCGAGGTCACAACATCCGCAGGTCGTCGCGCGCCGAGCCAGCGGTTCGTGCGTGATCCAGCACGGCGTTGTTGCAGTCTGTCCCCGCAGCCGGTGACCGGAGTCACAGGAGTCGGGCGAGGCGCCGCCCGTGCAGCCACACCCGACACCAACCCGGCCCTCCCAGGGCCACCCCTAGAAATCCAGGAGGCCCTCCCGTGGGCGGATCCGTCGAAGTGATCGGGCTCAGCAAGACCTACGGTGCCCAGAACATCTGGCACGACGTCACGCTGACCCTGCCGCCGGGCGAGATCACCGCGATGATGGGGCCTTCGGGCACCGGCAAGTCGGTGTTCCTCAAGTCGCTGATCGGGCTCACCAAGCCCGAGCACGGACAGGTGCTGATCGACGGGGTCGACATGGTCTCGGCGCGCGAGTCGCGCCGGCTCGAGCTCCGCAAGAAGTTCGGCGTGCTGTTCCAGGACGGTGCCCTCTTCGGCTCGCTGAGCGTCTACGACAACGTCGCCTTCCCGCTCCGCGAGCACACCAAGCTCAAGGAGCACCAGGTCCGCGACGTGGTGCTGGAGAAGCTCGGCATGGTCGGGCTGGTCGGGCAGGAGCACAAGCTGCCCGGGCGAGATCTCCGGTGGGATGAAGAAGCGGGCCGGTCTGGCCCGCTCGCTGGTCACGGACCCCGAGATCATCCTGATCGACGAGCCCGACTCGGGTCTCGACCCGGTCCGGACCTCCAACCTGGCCGAGCTCCTGATCGAGGTCAACGCCGCGACCGACGCCACCATGCTCGTGGTCACCCACAACATCGAGCTGGCCCGCACCCTGCCCGACAACCTGGGCATGCTCTACCGCCGCGAGCTGGTGATGTTCGGGCCCCGCGAGGAGTTCCTGATGACCGACCACCCCGTGGTCAGCCAGTTCATGAGCGGTGACCCCGACGGCCCGATCGGGATGAGCGAGGAGGCCGACCACAAGCGCACCGACCCGGCCAGCTACGAGGGGGAGCGCTACCCGGGCTCCACCATGGTGCACACCGGTGCCCGCGCCATCGAGGTGCTGCCGCGCCAGCTCGCCCCCCGGTCGGGGGCGGTCCGGGCCAGCGGCGAGCGGCACCGGCAGCGCGTCACCTCGGGCGCAGCCGCACTGTATGTGGCCGATGACGAGGAGAGTGACCGAGCGCGAGCCGTCCCCAAGCCCAGCCTTGCGGTCCGGGCGCTGGACTCGACCGGCAACCTCTTCGCCCTCGGCCTCGACACCATCCGGGCGGCCTTCCGCCGGCCCTTCTCGCTGGCCGAGGCCCTCCAGCAGTTCTGGTTCGTGGTCAGCGTCTCGTGGGTGCCGGCGATGCTGATCTCGATCCCGCTCGGCGCGGTGATCGCGCTGCAGCTCGGCACCCTGACCAAGCAGATCGGCGCCCAGTCGTTCACCGGCGCGGCCAGCGTGCTCGCGGTCGTGCAGCAGGCCTCGCCGATCGTCACCACCCTGGTCATCGCCGGCGCCGGTGGCGCCGCCATCTGCGCCGAGATCGGGTCCCGCACCATCCGCGACGAGATCGACGCGATGCGGGTGATGGGGCTCGACCCGGTGCAGCGCCTGGTGGTGCCCCGGGTGGCCGCCTGCGTGGTCGCCGCCGTGCTGCTCAACGGCCTGGTCTCGGTGGTCGGGGTGCTCGGTGGCTACTTCTTCAACGTCGTGCTGCAGGGCGGCACCCCCGGTGCCTACCTGTCCAGCTTCACCGCACTGGCGCAGATCTCCGACCTGTGGGTCGGGGAGCTCAAGGCCGTGATCTTCGGGTTCCTGGCCGGCGTGGTCGCCTGCTACCGCGGGCTGAACACCGCGCCCGGCCCCAAGGGCGTCGGCGACTCGGTGAACCAGTCCGTGGTGATCACCTTCCTCCTGCTCTTCTTCGTCAACTTCGTCCTCACCGCGCTGTATCTGACGCTGGTGCCCATGAAGGGGGCCTGACATGGCCGACGAACCCACCTCTCCGGTTCCCCCCGATGGCCGTCCCCAGTGCGGCCGACGCGCCGCAGCACGCTGGCCGCGGGTGCCCCGCGGCTGCTGCGCCGACCGGCCGACAAGCTCGCGCAGCTCGGGGCCGACCTCCGGTTCTACCTCAACGTGCTGCTGCACATCCCCGGCACCCTGCGGAACTACCCCAAGGAGGTGCTGCGGCTGCTCTCGGAGGTGAGCTTCGGCTCCGGGGCCCTGGCCGTGATCGGCGGCACCATCGGCGTGATGCTCGGGCTGACCCTGTCGGTCGGCTTCGTCGTCGGCATGCAGGGCTACGCCGCGCTCGACCAGATCGGCGCCTCGGCCCTCAACGGGTTCATCTCCGCCTACTTCAACACCCGCGAGGTCGCCCCGATGGTCGCCGCCCTGGCCCTCTCGGCCACGGTCGGCGCCGGGTTCACCGCCCAGCTGGGGGCGATGCGGATCAACGAGGAGGTCGACGCGCTCCGGGCGATGGCCGTCTCGCCGGTGCCCTACCTCGATCACCACCCGGGTGATCGCCGGGTTCGTCGCGATCATCCCGCTCTACGTGATCGGCCTGCTCACGTCGTACGCCGGAGCGCGGGTCGTCACCGTCTTCGTCTACGGGCAGTCGGCCGGCACCTACGACCACTACTTCAACCTGTTCCTGCCGCCGATCGACATCCTGCTGTCGTTCGTCAAGGTGCTGATCTTCTCGGTGATGATCATCATGGTCCACTGCCGGCTGGGCTATCAGGCCTCCGGCGGACCGGCCGGGGTCGGCGTCGCCGTCGGCCGCGCCGTGCGCCGCAGCCTGGTCTCGGTGGCGGTGCTGGACCTGATCCTCTCGATGGCTCTGTGGGGCGCGGCCACCACGGTCAGGATCGCGGGATGAACGCCGGTCGGATCCGAGACCTGCTGCTCGGAGTGCTCACCCTGGCGCTGCTGGCCACGGGGCTCGTGGTGGCCTACCTCTCCTACAGCCGGGCCCTGATCCCGCACCGAGACGTGACCCTGAGCACCGACGTGGTCGGCAACGCCCTGCAGGTGGGCTCGGACGTCAAGCTGAACGGCGTCCCGGTCGGCTCGGTGACCGAGATCTCCGCCACCGACGACGGCGCCGACCTGCGGCTGGCGCTGGACCCCGCGACCTTGGACAAGGTGCCCGACAACGTCGTGGCTCGGCTGCTGCCCAAGACCATGTTCGGCGAGCGGTACGTCGCGCTGGTGCTGCCGCCCGACCCCAGCAGCAGCACGCTGCGGGCCGGGGACGTGATCCACCAGGACGCCTCGGCCGAGGCCGCCGAGCTGCAGCAGGTGCTCGACGAGCTGCTGCCCGTGCTCCAGGCGATCCAGCCGGAGAAGCTCTCGGCCATGCTCAGCGAGTTCTCCGAGATGCTGCGCGGCCAGGGCCAGGACCTCGGCGACGCGATGGTCGAGTGGTCGCACTACGTGGAGAAGCTCACCCCCCACGTGCCGGCGATGAGCGAGGACCTGGCCAGGCTGGCCCGGGTCGCGGACCAGTGGAACGTGGCCGCGCCCGACCTGGTCGATGCCCTGAGCACGATGACCACCAGCATGCAGACCCTGGTCGACGAGCAGGTCCAGCTGCGCGACGTCTACGCCAGCGTGATCAGCTCGGCCGACACCACCCAGGGCTGGGTCTCCGCCAACCACGACACGATCGAGATCCTGTCCAGGAAGAGCCGGGCCGCGCTGCGCGCCACCGCTCCCTACGCCTCGGCAGTTCCCCTGCCTGTTCCGAGCCGTCGCGAACTTCAAGCCCCGGATGGACAAGGCGCTGGGCAAGGGCACCGACGAGCCGGGCATGCATGGCGTGCTCACCGTCCTGCCGGCCCGGAGCAAGTACCTCGTCGGCACCGACGACGTCCACTACACCAAGGGCGACCCGCCGCCGCGGTGCCCGTACGTCACCGGCGAGGTCGGCACCGAAGCCGCCCGGCAGAGCGCCGACACCAGCGCGGCCCAGATGGCCGCCTGGCCCCAGGTGCCGGTCACGGCCGAGGGCGACGAGCCCGCCCAGATCGGTCCGCCCCGCGGCTCCGGCGCCGAGTCCTACCTGCGGGCGCTGGCCGGGCTCGGCGACGTCAACTCGCCGGGTGAGAACCAGCTGATCGCCGAGCTGGTCGCACCCACCCAGGGGATGGCGCCCGAGCGACTACCCGACCTGGAACAGCCTCCTGCTCGGGCCGACCCTCCGCAACACCAAGGTGGTGCTGAAGTGACCAAGGACGCCAACCACGGCCCGCTGTGGGCGATCGCCGTCAAGAGCCTGGTCTTCACGGTCGTCACCGCGACCGCGACCGGGGTCCTCGCCACCACGATCCGCAACAGCTCCGCCGGCGAGGCCGAGGACTACACCGCCATCTTCACCGATGCGACCAGCCTCAACCGGGGTGACGACGTCCGGATGGCGGGGGTCAAGGTCGGAACGGTCCAGGACGTGTCGGTCAGCCAGAACCGGCTGGCTCGGGTGCGGTTCACCATCCGCAAGGGGCTGCGAGGTCGACGCCGGCTCGGTGATCCAGATCAAGTTCCGCAACCTCGTGGGGCAGCGCTACCTGGCCGTCGAGCAGCCCGCACTCGGCGGCAGCGACGCCGCCAGCGACGTCGGCAGCGACGTCCAGCCGGCCAGCGTCACCACCGGGAGTGCGGAGCCGATCGAGGCGGGGCACACGTTCGGCGTCGAGGAGACCCGCCCGGCGCTCGACCTGACCGTGCTCTTCAACGGGTTCCGGCCGCTGCTGCGCATGCTCGACCCCGACGAGGTCAACGGGCTCAGCGAGCAGATCGTCGCCGTCTTCCAGGGCGAGGACGCCACCGTCGACGGGCTCTTGCAGAGCACCGCGAGCCTCACCTCGACGCTGGCCGAGAAGGACCAGGTGATCGGGGAGCTGATCACCAGCCTGAGCGGCGTCATGACCACCGTGAACGACCGGTCCGGTCAGCTCGACACCATGCTCGTCGCGATGCAGCAGCTCGTCTCCGGGCTCGCGGAGGACCGGGCCTCGATCGGCGACTCGATCGAGGGGATGGGCCGGTTGACCACCCAGGTCGCCGGGCTGATGACCGACATCCGCCCCTCCTTGCGCAAGTCGATCACCCACGTGGGCGTGCTCGCCGGCAACCTGGACGAGCACAGCGACGAGGTCGACAACTTCCTGAAGAAGCTGCCGCTCAAGCTCGACCGGATCGGTCGACTCGGCAGCTACGGCTCCTGGCTCAACTTCTACATGTGCTCCATGGACGGACGGATCCCCATGCCCGAGGGATATATGGGCGATCTCGGCGTGAAGCCGGTCGCCGGGAGGTGTCGCTGATGGCTCGGTTCCCACGCGCGTTCACCGAGCGCAACCGGGTGGTGGTGGCCCTGCTCGGCCTGCTCGTCATGGGGGTGGGGTTCTACGCCGCCCTGAACATGAGCTCTCTCCCGGTGATCGGCGCCGGCAAGGAGTACCAGGCGGTCTTCACCGAGGCCGGCGGCCTGCGGGTCGGCAACGAGGTCCGGGTGGCCGGGGTCCGGGTCGGGGAGGTCACCGACGTGCGGCTCGACGGCGACCAGGTCGTGGTGAGCTTCCAGGCCAAGGACGTGGAGCTGCGCGACGAGACGACCGCGTCGATCAAGGTCAAGACGATGCTGGGCCAGAAGTTCATCGCCCTGGACCCGCTCGGCAGCGGGCCGCTCGAGGGGGCCATCCCGCTCGATCGCACCACCACGCCGTACGACGTGAACGCCGCCGTCTCCGACTTCGCCACCACGGTGGGGGAGATCGACACCGCCCAGCTGGAGGCCAGCTTCAACGCCCTGGCCGACGCGTTCAAGAACACCCCGGAGTCGGTGCAGAAGATGGTCGGCGGACTCACCGACCTGTCTCGCACCATCTCGTCCCGCGACTCCGAGCTGGACGGGCTGCTGGAGGCCACCGACGGCGTCACCGGCACCTTGGCCAGCCGCAACACCGAGCTGGCCGCGCTCATCAACGACGGGTCCGACCTGCTCGGTGAGCTGCAGAAGCGCAGGGACGCGGTGCACGCGCTCTTCGTCGGCACCGCAGACCTGGGCGAGCAGCTGCGCGGCCTGGTCAAGGACAACGACAAGACGCTCGCCCCGGCCCTGGACAAGCTCGACCGGGTCACCGCGCATCCTCAACGACAACCAGCAGAACCTCGACCAGGCGCTGGAGATGCTCGGCCCCTACTACCGGGTGCTGGGCTCGGCCACCGGCAACGGTCCGTGGGTCGATGCCTACCTGTGCGGCCTCTTCGACCAGGCCGGCAACCCCGTGCTCGACAACGACGTGGTCCGCAACTGCAACCCCGGAGGGGCCTGATGAACCGCACGAGGGCACGGCGGCTGCTGATCCTGCTGCTGATCGGGCTGGTCGCGACCGGCGCGGTGGGGGTGCGGGAGCTGCTGCGCACCGAGCCGGTCCGGGTCAGTGCCCTGTTCGACTCCACCGTGGGGCTCTACCCCGGCTCGGACGTCCAGGTGCTCGGCGTACCGATCGGCCGCGTCACCAAGGTGAGCGCCGAGGGTGAGGACGTGCGGGTGACCATGGAGCTCGACCCGGACCAGCCGGTCGCCGCCGACACCAAGGCGGTGATCATCGCGCCGACCATGGTCAGCGACCGGTTCGTGCAGCTGACCAAGCCCTGGGACAAGAGCTCGGGCGGTCCTCGGCTGAGCAGCGGCACCGTCCTCGGTCGCGACCGCACCGCGGTGCCGGTCGAGATCGACGACCTCTACGCCGGGCTCAAGGACATGGCCGACGCCCTCGGCCCCGAGGGTGCCAACAAGAACGGTGCGCTGAGCAGGCTGCTGGAGGTCGGCGCCGACAACCTCGACGGGCAGGGCGAAGACCTGAACACCATGATCCGGGAGTTCGGCGAGGCCAGCTCGACCCTGTCGGACGTGGACGAGAACTTCTTCTCCGTGCTGGCCAACCTCGACCAGCTCAACCAGATGCTGGTGGCCAACGACGGTGCCGTGGCGGAGGTGAGCACCCAGTTCGCCGACGTGGCGGGGTTCCTGGCCGACGACCGCGAGGACATGGGCCGGGCCGCGACCAACCTGGCCGACGCGATGGCGGTGCTCGACGACTTCATCCGGGCCAACCGGGCCCACCTCGAGTCCAGCGTCGAGCAGCTGGTCCCCACGGCCAAGGCGCTGACCAAGCAACGGAAGTCGCTGGAGGAGGCCATCAAGCTCGCCCCCCTGCTGCTGCACAACCTGATCGACGCCTACGACCCCGAGCACAACGTCATCGGCGGTCGCGGCAACGTCAACGAGGTCTCGCTCTGGAGCAAGGACGGTCTGACCGCACGGACCTCGGGCGACGCCCCGCCGACGATGCTCGGCGGCGCCACCGAGGACAGTCCGATGAAGCGCCTGGACGCGCGCGACCGGCCGGCGTGGCCGGATCGCCGGCGTGGGCCTCGGCCTGGCTGCTGACCCTCCTGCTGTCCGGGTGCAGCCTGGGCAAGGACCTCTACAACACCCCGCTGCCCGGTGGCGCCGACGTCGGCGACCACCCGCTGGAGATCACCGCGGACTTCGACGACGTGGTGGACCTGGTGCCCCAGAGCAGCGTGAAGGTGGAGAACATCGCGGTCGGTCGGGTCTCCTCGATCGAGCTCAACCCCGACGGGCGCAGCGCCCGGGTCACCCTGGTGGTGCGCCGCGACGTCGACCTCCCGCAGGGGACGACCGCCCGGCTCCAGCAGACCTCGTTGCTGGGCGAGAAGTACGTCGCCCTGATCCGTCCCAGCGACCCGGAGCCGGGCGCGGCCTCCCTGCAGTCGGGTGCCAACATCCCGATCGGCGGCACCAGCCAGGTGGCCGAGGTCGAGCAGGTCCTGGGCGCCCTGTCGCTGGTGGTCAACGGGGGTGGCCTGGCCAAGTTCCAGGACATCTCCCGCGAGCTGCAGCAGGTCTCCTCCGGGCGGCCCGAGGAGATCCGGGCCTTCCTGAGCAACATGGAGACCTTCATGACCAGCCTGGACGCGCGCAAGGGCGCCATCACGGCCGCACTCGACTCGGTCGCCAGGCTCTCGACCACCCTGGACAACGACAAGGCCAAGATCGCCGAGGCGCTGGAGGGGCTGAGCCCCGGCCTGCAGGTGCTGGCCGACCAACGCGGCCAGCTGGTCGACATGCTGGAGGCGCTCGACGAGCTCAGCGACGTCAGCGTCAAGACCCTGGACGCGTCGCAGAAGGACATCGTGAGAGGACATGGAGCTGCTCGAGCCGATCCTGCGGGAGCTGGCCGAGTCGGGCGACGCACTGCCGAACTCGCTCGAGCTGCTGCTCACCTACCCGTTCCCGGACTCGGTGCTGGCGGCGATCAAGGGCGACTACCTCAACGTGTTCGTGACCGCCAACTACACCTCGCTGCCGGACAGCTGCACCGGCCTCGGCTGTGCGTGGCCGCAGTACCCCGACACCGGGGCCGCCCCACCGGTGGATCTCCTCACCGACTGGGGACGCCGACACCGCGACCTCGCAGACACTCCCCAACGGCTGCCTCGGCCACGGGTTCGGTCGGCCCTTCCGTCGATCCGCAGCCGGCGAGCTCTCCCTCGCATCCGGCGGGCTCGCCCTCGCCCACCGGGTCGGTCAGCCCTTCCGTCGACCCGCAGCCGGCGGGCTCGCCCTCGCCGACGCTCCTCCCGCCCACCGACTCGGCTCTTCCGGGGCTACCGGAGCCATCGGTCCAGGTGCCCAGTCCGAGCGCGACGACCGAGTCGTCGCCGACGACGGGGGAGGAGGACTGATGCTCACCTTCATGACCAAGAGCAAGGTGGTCGTCTTCGTGATCATCGCCTTGTGCACCACGACCTTCCTGGCGGTGCACTACGTCGGCCTGGACCGCTACTTCGGCGGCTACCGCGTCACCGTGGAGATGCCCGAGGCGGGGGGTCTCTTCGAGAACTCCGAGGTCACCTACCGGGGGGTGCCGGTGGGTCGCGTCGAGTCCCTGGAGGCCGATCGGGACGGCGCCCACGCCGTCCTGCGGATCGAGCGGGGCGCCCCCGCGATCCCGGCCGAGGTCCAGGCCAGGGTGGTGGACCGCTCCGCCATCGGTGAGCAGTACCTCGACCTGCGGGGCGGCTCGACCGACGGCGAGCAGCTGGGCGAGGGTGCGCACCTGACGCTCACCGCCGCCGATCTGCCGCCCTCCATCGACGGGTTGCTGCGCAGCAGCCGGGACCTCGTCGCCTCGATCCCGTCGGACGACCTCAACACGGTGATCGACGAGGGCTACGCGTTCACCCGCGGCAACGGCCAGAACCTGGCCAAGCTGCTCAAGACCTCGACGGACTTCGCCCGCACCGCGGACCGCAACTTCCTGACGACCGTGAGCCTGATCGACAACTCCGGGAAGGTGCTGGCGACCCAGGAGGCCGTGGCCTCGAGCTTCCGGAGCTTCAGCACGGACCTGGACCTGCTGGCGCACTCGCTGGAGGAGCAGGACGCCGACTGGCGCCGGCTGGTGGAGCAGACCCCGGCGGCGGCTCGCCAGCTCGACGTGCTGTTCCAGTCGGTCGGCCAGCCGCTGGGTCAGCTGATGAGCAACCTGGTCTCGACCGCGCAGGTCTTCGGCACCAACGCGGCCGGCGTCAAGGAGACCATGATCCGGCTGCCCGAGGGCATCTCGATCACCTATGCGGTGATGACGAGCAAGGGCATGCAGTCGGGTCTGCAGCTGTCCTTCTTCAACCCGTTGCCGTGCGTCGAGGGCTATGAGAGCACCGAGATGCGGGAAGGTACCGACACCGGCCCGGGCAAGCCGTTCAACGAGAAGGCCGGCTGCACGGCGTCCCCGTCCTCGGGGATGAACGTGCGGGGACCGCAGGCGGTCCTGGGCGGCAAGGGAGACAAGGACTCGCGCACGACGGTCGTGGATCCGGCCGACGACCTGCAGGACCTGATGGGAGGGACACCGTGAGCGGCGCACCGGACGGTCCGACGAGCCGGATCCTGCCCTCGCCCTGGAGCGCCTTCGCGGTGGACGAGCCGGACAAGGTGGACGAACGCGACGACATCGAGGCGGGCGACCCGGTCGAGAGCGGGGAGCCGGCCGAGCCGAACGTGCGCGTCGGAACCACCTGGTCGCCGGGTGGGGCTTCTCACGTGGCTGTTCCTTGCCGCCGCGGTCGTGGCCGTCGTGGCGGCGTTCCTCTCGTGGCGTGACGCCGACGGCGATCCCGAGCGAGACCGGGCCGCACTGCGCGACAGCGCCCTGATCGAGGGGACCGCCGCGGTCGAGACGATGAACTCGATGGACCATCGCGACGTCGACGCGGGCATCAAGGCCTGGCAGGCGGTGACCACCGGCGTGCTGCACGACCAGCTGATGTCGATCGGGGCCGACGAGAAGCAGATGCTCGCCGACCAGGGCAAGATCGCCACCGGTCGGGTGGTGCAGGCAGCGCTCACCGACCTCACCGACCGCGACGCGACGCTGATCACGGCCGTCGAGGTCACCGTGCGGTCCGATGACGACACCGGGGAGCCCAACGGTGAAGCGCAACCGGTTCTCGGCCGACCTGGTGCTGGTGGACGGGCAGTGGAAGATCGAGAACCTGCAGCAAGTGGCGGTCAGCCTGTGACCGGCCGGTCCGCGACGCTGCTGCGCTCGGTCGGGACGCTCCGGTGGCTGGTGGCGGGGCTGGCGACGGCGCTGCTGGTGGTCGCGGCGGTGCTGGCCTGGCAGACCCACACCCTGCAGAACGACGAGGCCCTGGACAACCGCGCCCTGCTCGACGAGACGACCTCGGAGGGGGTCATCACCGTCGTCTCGCGCGGGCTGACCCAGGTGCTCAGCTACGACTACACCCAGCCGGACGCCACCCGGGCCTTCGCCGACCAGGTGCTCAGCGGTCAGGCCCGCAAGGAGTACGACACGCTGTTCGCCAGCCTCCAGGAGCGGGCCCCGGGGCAGCAGCTCACGCTGACCGCCCAGGTCCAGGTCGCCGGCGTACAGGAGCTCACCGACTCGAAGGCGACGCTGTTGGTCTTCATCGACCAGAGGAGCAGCCGTGAGCAGGACGACGAGGCCTCGGTCTCGGCCGCCCAGCTCTCCATCACCGCCGAGCGGTCCGGCTCCACCTGGAAGATCACCGGCCTCGAGACCCTCTGACGGTGGGCCGCGCTGGGGCCGGTCGCCGAGGGCTAGAGTCACCATCTCGTG
>CAWJLZ010000009.1:0-19945 GCA_963843825.1 uncultured Actinomycetota bacterium | reverse complement strand
GGCCGAGGTCCAGCAGCGGGATCCGCTTGGCCGGACCGGCCACCCGGGTCGGCGGCACCGCGGCGACGTCGAGCACCCACACCCGGCCCGAGCCGTTGCGGGCGACCAGGTCGACGCCGGTGAGCCGGCCGAGGTCCACCCCGGTCACGTCCCTGGTGTCCACCCTGATGTTCTGGGCCCAGTACTTGCCCACGTACGCCGGGCCGCGCGGGAGGGACTGGAGCCTGCCGCCGCCCTCGGGCGTGACGGTGGTCGTGCGGCCCTCGGCGTCCCGCAGCCGCACGTCGAGGTCGACCGACGTGCCCGGCCTCGTCCACGACGGTGCGCAGGTCGAGGCTGGAGGCCTCCGAGGCGTCGAGGGAGGGGAAGGTCAGGCCGCCGCGGCCGCCGAGGCGGTCCAGCCGAGCTCGAACGCCTTCGTCGAGGGCAGCGGGAGGCCCACCGCCGGCCAGTGCGGTGCCCCTGGTTCGGGTCGGTGAAGCGGCCGCACAGGCCCGCGGTGCGCTGGTAGGGCGTGACGCCGCGGCACAGCGAGGCCTGGGCCGACCCCGGTGCGCACGGCGTCCAGCCGGGCCGGCGCAGGCACGCGGCCGCCACCGAGCGCGTGGCTGTAGGTGACGGCCCGGCCCTCGCGAGGCCACCCGGACGGCCGCGCCGTCGAACAGCGGGGCGAAACGGGTCTCGCCCGAGGCGAGGAGCCGCACCGCACCGCTGACCAGGGACCGGGCGACCAGGCGCTGGTCGTTGGCCGCCAAGCGGGTCGGCGCGCCGGGGGCGCAGACGCCGCGGTCGACGTACCAGTCGTCGTTGGAGGGGGCCTGGACAGCCCGGGCGTCCACTCGGTGTTGAAGAAGTTGTGGTTGGCCCCGACCACCAGCACCGAGCTCTTCAGCGAGGTTCGTCGGCGGTGAGGTCACGGCCGACAGGTCGGTGTAGGCCTGACCCTGCAGGTCGCTGACGTCGCCGTCGCAGGAGCCCAAAGTCACCGTCGGGACGTAGGGGGTGGTCTGGCGGGCGAAGTCGGTGGGGGCGACCAGGATCTGGCCCGCGATCCGGTACGGCGCGCTCAGCGGGATCTCCAGCGACGCCCGGGCCACACCTTCGCCGCCGCGACTGTGCCCGAACAGCACGACGTGGTCGAGGTCGGCCTGCTCGGTGCCGTTGGCCACCCACGGGCCCAGCTGGTCGAGGTGCGCCTCGATCGACCGCGCCCGGGCCTCGGCCCCGGCGTCGGCGAGGTCGTAGTCCTGGGCGTTGATCCCGTTGGCCGCGATCGAGACGGTGACGTAGCCCTGGCCGGCCAGCCGTCGCTGCAGGTAGCGGTAGCCGAGCTGGCTGGGCAGCGGCTAGGATCGGCGGCGCAAGGCCAGTCGAAGGTGAGCTCGTCCTGGCTCGGGTCGTAGCAGTAGGTGTGCCGGCCGTGCAGGAGCAGCACGAGGGGATGGCTCGGGTCGGCTGCGGACGCAGCGGGCTGCACCACGTGCCCGACCATCTCGACCTTGTCGCGAAGGCCCGGCAGGCTGATCCCCGGCAACGGGTAGGTGCCGAGGACGCGACCGGCAGGTTCCCGGCCACGCCGGGGTCGGCGGCCAGAGCGTGCGGGTGGGCGCGGTCCAGGGTCGGGTCGGGGCCTCCGGACCGCGGCCGCCGGTGCCGGGAGCGATGGCGGGGCGGACCAGGCTGCGACCCGAGAGCACCACGTCGAGCTCGGCGGGGCGGGGTGCGCGCGCGGCCGTGACCGTGGCCCGGACCGTGGTCCCGTCGGGGTCGAGCGTCGGCGGGCCGACCAGCAGCCCGGACGTGCCGGGGACGGCGACGACCGTGGGCCGGTCACCGCCGAGGGGCAGCCGCGTCGGCGACGTCCACGTCACCTGCCAGGTGCGGGCGTCCTGCCGGGCGATCGTCCAGCCGCGGACGGCCGTCCGTACGCCCGCCGAAGCGACCGCCGACGACCCCGCCGCCGGGGACCCGGACGGCGTGGTCCCGTCGTCCGCCCGGGCCGGGGTGGCCAGGCCCCCGGCCAGGACCGGCAGCACCAGGGCCGCCGTGGCCAGGGCGGAGAACCGCCTCAGCGAGGACCGGAGCGGTCGGGACCACGGACCCCGGACGGCAGGTCGACGCTGGTCGTTCATGGGATCCCCCGATCGTTGGCGGCGGCCCGGGCACACCGGACGTGCCTGGCCTTCCGCCCTCACTCACACGCTGAGCTCACTCGCCAGGTTGTCATAGATCGCGGCGTCGGCGAGAACTCCGTCCTGCACCCGGACCAGACACCTCTCCCGACCCTGGTAGGTCATCCCGGACTTCTCGATGACCCGGCGCGAGGCGAGGTTCTCCTCCGCCGCGACCGCGCGGACCCGACCCAGCCCCAGACCCCCGTCGGCGACGTCGACGAAGGCGTGCCGCAGGGCCAGCCGGCAGGCCCGGGTGGCCACGCCGCGACCGCGTGCGTCGGGGTGGATCCAGTAGCCCACCTCGGCGTCGACTCCCGTGCGGATGTCGAACAGGTTCATCGCCCCGACCATCAGGTCGGTCGCGGGGTCCGTGACAGCCCAGTTCACCGCCCGGCCCGTGGCGTGCTGCTCCTCCTGCCCGGCGAGCCACTCCTCGGCGTCGACCCGCGTGTACGGGTGCGGCAGGTTGCCCAGCCAGCGCCGGGTCTCGGCGTCGGAGCAGGCCTCGACGACCCGGACCGCGTCGCTGGGCCACGGTCCGGCGCAGCACGACGCCGTCGCCGACCAGGTGGGGCACGTCGAGCCACGGACGGACGGGGCCCGCTCGTCCTCGCGCAGCAGGGTGCCCACCCAGGCGTCGCGCAGCTCACCGCGCTGCGGCAGCCACCGGCGCAGGGACCCCTCCACGGTGAAGCCGAGCCGCCAGGCCAGCTTGCGCGAGGCCCAGTTGCCCCGGTTCGCCCACCAGACCACGGTCTGCAGACCCTTCTCGGCGAAGCCCCACTCCAGGAGCAGCCGCAGGGCGGCCTCCATCACACCCCGCCCGCGCACCCAGGGGTGCGAACCGTAGGCGACCTCGGCACGGCGGTCGCCCTCGTTGCGCAGGGAGATCGTCCCGGCGTACCGGGGTCGGCCGACGCCCGGGTCGACCGCCTCCACCGCGAAGCCCCACTCGCTGTCCTCGAGCCAGCCTCCGGGCATGACCTGGCTGACGAAGCGCTGGGCGTCGCCGCGGTGGTACTCCAGCGGCACCGTGGTCCAGCGCCGGCTGAGCGGGTCGTGGCACTGCTCGAGCGAGCCGTCGGCGTCGGTGGCCCGGTGCGCCCGGATGGTCACGGTGCCGTCGGTCAGGGTGGGGACGTCGTCGGGGAACCTCATGGGCGAAGCCTGCCGCGCCGGACCGGACGGTCCAAACCGATATCGGGGGCAGGGGCGCGAGGCAGCGCCTCTATCCTGATCGACATGGACGACGGCTGCAGACAGACGCATCTGCGGTGAACGGCACGTTCGCCTCCATCGGGCTGGTGGTGCTGTTCGTGGCGCTGGGTAGCGTCTTCGTGCTGGCCGAGACCGCGCTGGTCTCCCTGCGGGACAGCCAGGCCCGGGCCCTGGGGGACAAGAGCCGCCGGGGCGAGGTCGTCGCCGCCCTCAACAAGGACCCCAACCGCTTCCTGGCCTCGGTGCAGGTCGGGGTGACCCTGTCGGGCTTCCTCTCCGCCGCCTTCGGTGGTGCGACCCTGGCCGGCGACCTCGCGCCGGTGCTGGTCCGCGCAGGTCTGGCCGAGCGGTTCGCCGACGCCGTCGCGCTGGTGCTGGTCACCCTGGCCATCTCGTACGTCTCCCTGGTGTTCGGCGAGCTGGCGCCCAAGCGGATCGCGCTGCAGCGCGCCGAGACGGTCTCGCTGGCGCTCGGCCCGATGATCGACTGGATCTCCCGGGTGTCCCGCCCGGTGATCTGGGTGCTGTCGGCCTCGACCAACATCGTGGTCCGGATGCTGGGCGCCGACCCGAACGCCCAGCGCGAGGAGATCTCCGACGAGGAGCTGCGCGACCTGGTCGGGTCCCACGAGGCGCTGGGCGAGGAGGAGCGCCGGATCCTGGAGGACGTCTTCGAGGCCGGGGACCGCCAGATCCGCGAGGTGATGGTCCCCAGGACCGACGTGGAGTTCCTCGACGCCTCCACCCCGGTCTACAAGGCCGCCCGCCAGGCGCTGTCCCAGCCGCACTCGCGCTACCCCGTGATCCGCGGTTCGGCCGACGACGTGATCGGCTTCGTGCACGTGCGCGACCTGCTCGACCCCGACATGGTGGGTCGCTCGGTGCGGGTCGGGGAGATCACCCGCGACCTGCTCACCCTGCCCTGGACCCGACCCCTGCTCGCCGCGCTGACCGACATGCGCCGCGAGGGCATCCACATGGCCATGGTCGCCGACGAGTACGGCGGCACCGCCGGCATCGTGACCCTGGAGGACCTCGTCGAGGAGCTGGTCGGCGACATCCGGGACGAGTACGACGTGGACGAGACCGAGACCACCCGGCACCTGTCCGGCGACGTGGAGGTCGACGGGCTGCTCAACCTCGACGACTTCGAGGACGAGACCGGGCTGGAGCTGCCGGAGGGCCACTACGAGACGGTGGCCGGCTTCCTGATGTCCGAGCTCGGCCGGATCCCCGTCCCGGGCGACGCGGTCGACTTCGGCGAGCGCCGGATCACGGTGCTGGTGGTCGACGGCCGTCGGGTCAGCCGGGTGCGGGTCGCCCCGGTCCCGCTGGAGGAGGCCGAGGCCCAGGAGGGGGAGGGGCAGACCGAGGTCGTGGAGCAGCGACGACGGCGCCGCCGCCGACGCCTGACAGAATGCGGGGCATGTCCGAGGCCGCCACCCCCGCCCGCCCCCGCGTCCTGTCGGGGATCCAGCCGACCGCCGACTCCTTCCACCTCGGCAACTACCTCGGCGCGCTGCGGCAGTGGGCGCTCCTCCAGGACGACCACGAGCCGTTCTTCTTCATCGCCGACCTGCACGCGATCACCGTCGAGCAGGACCCGAAGGTGCTGCGCGAGCGCTCCCGCCGGTGCGCCGCCCAGCTGATCGCGATGGGCATCGACCCCGAGCGCTCCTCGATCTTCCTGCAGTCCCACGTGCCCGCCCACGCCCAGCTGGCCTGGGTGCTGTCCTGCCTGACCGGGTTCGGCGAGGCGCGTCGGATGACCCAGTTCAAGGACAAGTCGGTCAAGGGCGGCGAGGGTGCGGCGAGCGTGGGCCTGTTCACCTACCCGGTCCTGCAGGCGGCCGACATCCTGGCCTACCGGCCGGCGTACGTCCCGGTGGGGGAGGACCAACGGCAGCACCTCGAGCTCACCCGGGACCTCGCCCAGCGGTTCAACCACCGGTACAAGAAGACCTTCCGGGTGCCCGAGCCGTACATCCTCAAGGCCACGGCGAAGATCCGCGACCTCCAGGACCCCACGGCGAAGATGTCGAAGTCCTCCTCGAGCCCGACCGGTCTGGTGTCGCTGCTCGACCCGCCCGCGGTGTCGGCCAAGAAGATCCGCAGCGCCGTCACCGACTCCGAGACCGAGGTCCGCTTCGACGAGGACACCAAGCCCGGGGTGTCCAACCTGCTGTCCATCTACGCCGCGATGACCGGCGACGAGGTCGGTCGCTGGTCGAGAAGTACGCCGGCCGCGGCTACGGCGACCTGAAGGGGGACCTGGCCGAGGTGGTCTCCGACTTCGTCACACCGTTCCGCACCCGGACCCTGGAGCTGCTGGAGGACCGCGCCGTCCTCGACGAGGTCCTGCGGGTCGGTGCGGCCCGGGCCAACGAGGTGGCGGAGAAGACCTTGGCCGACGTCTACGACCGGGTCGGCTTCGTCGCCCCCACGTCGGGCCCGACCCGCTGAGTCGGGGCGCCTCGGAGCGCTGGCTAGGGTGGTCGACCATGACGACGATCGGTGTGTCCGTGGCGGTGCCGGACCCCTGGGGCACCCGGCTCCAGGACTACCGCGTCCGGCTGGGCGACACCGCCGCCGCCACGATCCCGACACACATCACCCTGCTGCCCCCGATCGACGTCGCGCCGGACCGGGTCCCCGACATCGTCGACCACCTGCGCCGCAGCGCGGCGGACGGTCGGCCGTTCACCGTCCGGCTGAGCGGCACCGGCACCTTCCGCCCGGTCTCCCCGGTCGTCTTCGTCGCCCTCGCCGAGGGCGTGCAGGAGTGCACACGGCTGGCCGCCGCCGTCCGTCGCGGGCCGTTGGCGGTGGAGACGGTCTTCCCGTACCACCCGCACGTGACGGTGGCCCACGACGTCGGACCGGCCCTGCTGGACCGGGCCGCGGCCGACCTCGCCGGCTTCGAGGCGTCGTTCGCGGTGGACCACCTGTCGCTCTACGTCCACGACGACGACACCGGCTGGAGCCCGGTGCGCGACCTCGGTCTGGGTGCGGGGCGGACACTGATCACGTGACCTTCACCCGACGCCACGCCGCGCTGCTCCTGACCATCGCTGCCTGGAACGTGCTGACCTACGCGATGTTCACCAAGAACCTCTGGGCGGCCCACGCCGCGGGGGAGGACCGGCCGACCGGCTACTGGGTCGCGCACACGGTGCTGATCGTGGTCAACCTGGTGATCGCCGTGGTGCTGGCCCGGCTCGGTCTCCGGGCGCTCCGTGCCTCCCGGGCCGCCGGTGGCGGCCGTGGCGCCGGCGACGACAGCACCGCCGGCGGCCCGCCCCGCGTGGACGCCGGACGGTGAGCCGGACCGGCCGGCCCGGCCCGTCGGAGCCGCCGCCCGGGGTGCACCGGGACGCCCGGGGCATCCCGCACGTCGTCGCCGGGTCGCTGCTGGGTGTGGCCACGGCCCAGGGGCGCGCCGTCGCCCAGGACCGGGCGTGGCAGGTCGAGCACGCCCGGGCCAAGGCCGAGGGCCGGACCGCCACCCTGGTGGGTCCGGTCGGGTTGCCCTGGGACCGGTTTGCCCGCCGCCTGGGGCTCGGTGACCTCGCCCGCCGCGCCTACGACGCTCTCGACGAGGAGTCGGCCGGCTTCCTGGCCGCCTACGTCGACGGGGTCAACGACGGGCTGGCCGACGCCGGCCCGGTGGTCGAGCTCGACCTGGTCGGCGTGTCCCCCGGGACGTGGTCACCCTGGACCCCGCTGGGGATCTTCGCCGCGCACCACGTGCTGTTCGCCAGCTTTCCGACCAAGCTGTGGCGCCACCACCTGCGGTCCGTGGTGGGCCGCGAGGCCGCCTCGGCCTTCGGCGACGAGGGGTTCTGGGTCCCGGGCAGCAACGCCTGGGTGGTGGGGGGAGCGCGGACCGCGAGCGGCAGGCCGATGATCGGCGGCGACCCGCACCGCAGCTTCGAGTCGCCCAACGGCTACCAGCAGGTCAGGCTCACCTGCACCGACCCCGAGGACCGTTTCGACGTCTTCGGGTTCACCTTCCCCGGGGTGCCCGGGGTCCAGCACTTCGCCCACGCCGGCGACGTGGCCTGGGGGATCACCAACGCGATGGCCGACTACCAGGACGTCTACCTCGAGCGGCTCGAGCGCCGGGGCGACGAGGTCTGGGCGCACGGGTCCGGCGGCTGGGAGCGGGCGGCGGTGCACACGCGAGCGGATCGAGGTCCGCGGCGCGGTGCCCGAGGACGTCGAGGTGGTGGTGACCGGGAACGGTCCCGTGGTGGTGGGGGGCCCGGACGAGGACGAGGCCTTCAGCCTGCGGACCCCGTCGTGGGCGCTCGGTGACGTGGGCCTGGCCGCCCTGGTGCCGCTGCTGCGTGCCCGCACCACCGCGGACGTGGTCGGGGCGCTGGCGGGCTGGGTCGAGCCGGTCAACAACCTGCTGGTGGCCGACGTCCACGGCGACGTGCGGCAGCAGGTGGTGGGCCGGGTCCCCCGGCGGTCCGAGGAGAACCGCTGGCGCCCGGTGCCCGGCCACGACCCCCTCCACGCCTGGACGGGGTGGGTCGACCCGCTGCCGGGGCGCGCGGTCGCCCCCGAGGAGCAGCTGGCCACGGCCAACCACCGCCTGGAGCCCGACTTCGACCGGATCGGCGTGGAGTTCGCCCCGCCCGGCCGGGCGCGCCGCATCGACACCCTGCTGGCCGGCCGCTCCGACCTGACGCTCGAGGACTTCGCCGAGGTGCACCGCGACGTCCTCGCGGGGCAGCCGGCGGCCCTGGTGGCGGCCATCGCGGAGCTCCGTGGCTTGGACCAGTCGGCGGCCGACCTGCAGGCCCGGATCGGCGCCTGGGACCAGCGGTTCGCCGCCGACAGCACCGTCGCCGCGGAGTACGTAGCGGTGCGGGAGACGTTCGTGGACCGGCTGGCCGAGGCCCCCGCGTTCGCCCCGCTGTCGGCCGGGCCGGGGCCGTACGGGCCGCTCCTGGCCGCCTGGTTCGACCCCCGGCTCCAGCTGTACCTGAGCCTGGCCACGCTGCTCTCCGACCGCGGCCGCGGTCTCGTGCCCGACCTCGACGCACGGCTCGTCGCCGCCGTCGAAGAGGTGGCCAGGGGGGCAGATCGGGGCCCGTGGGGCGAACGGCACCGGTTCCGCCCGTTCCACGCCCTCGGGCTGGCCGCCGACCAGGAGCCTGCCCTGGCCGGGGACAACGACTGCGTACGGTGCACCGGCGGCCTGCCCGGCTCCGACGCGGCCGTCCGGGGCTCGGTGGCCCGCTACGTCTGGGACCTGGGCGGGACCGCGGACAGCGGCTGGGCGGTCCCGCTGGGGGCCCACGGCGACCCCGGGCACCCGCACCACCACGACCAGCGACAACGGTGGATTGACGGGGATTTGCTGCCTCTTGTGACATCGGTGCCCGAAAGCGCTACGCGACCGACCCATCCGCACTAGCGTCGAGTCCGAACCCGGTATGGCACACGTCACAGACCTCCAACCGTATGGATCTCGGGCCTCTCGCCCCTCGGTTGCGTGTGCTCATGCAACAGCCCCCTCCGTCGCGTGGCGGAGCGGGCCCGACGAAGGGAAACGCATGAAGAACCCTCTCCCGGTCAAGGGCAAGCGCGCTGCGCTCGCGCTGACCACCACCGGCGGGCTGCTGGCCGCCGTGGGCATGGCTGGTCTGGCGCCCATGGGCGCCCAGGCCTCGAGCCACCGTGAGGCACCGCTCATCGCGGGCCTGCCGCAGTACGACGCCACCGACCTCTACGCCTTCCGCAGCCCGGAGCGCAAGAACACGGTCACCCTCGTCGCGAACTGGATCCCCTTCGAGGAGCCGGGCGGCGGTCCGAACTTCTACGCGTTCGCCGACCGACGCGCGCTACGACATCAACATCGACAACGACGGCGACGCCAAGGCCGACATCGTCTACCGGTGGACGTTCAAGGACCACTACCGGAGCAAGAACACCTTCCTGTACGCCACCGGACCGGTGACCTCGCTCGGCGACCAGGACCTGAACTACTACCAGACCTACCGTCTGGCGCGGATCAAGGACGGCAAGAAGAAGGTCCTGGTCAAGCACCGCAAGGTGGTCCCCTCGAACGTCGGCAAGGCGTCGATGCCGAACTACAACCGGCTGCGCGTCGGCGGCATCACCGACATCGGTCAGGGCGGTGCGCGGATGCAGTCGTTCGCGGGCCAGGCCGACGACCCGTTCTTCCTCGACCTGCGCGTCTTCGACCTGCTCTACGGCGGCGACTTCAGCGAGGCCGGCGACGACACCCTCGCGGGCTTCAACGTGAACTCGGTGGCGCTGCAGGTCCCGCGCTACCAGATCGCCAAGAAGGGCAACCCGCAGAAGCACCCGATCGTCGGGGTGTGGACCACGACGGACCGCAAGGGCGTCAAGGGCAAGTACCACCAGGTCTCGCGCCTGGGCATGCCCCTGGTCAACGAGGTGGTCATCCCGCTCAAGGACAAGAACAGGTTCAACGCCTCCAAGCCCAAGAACGACGGGCAGTTCCTGAACTACGTCACCAAGCCGGAGCTGCCGAAGCTCATCGAGGCCGTCTACGGGATCACCAAGCCCGCGCAGCCCCGCAACGACCTGGTGCAGGTGTTCCTGACCGGCGT
Organism: uncultured Actinomycetota bacterium; assembly: GCA_963843825.1. Classification (GTDB taxonomy): domain Bacteria; phylum Actinomycetota; class Actinomycetes; order Propionibacteriales; family Nocardioidaceae; genus Marmoricola_A. Next base: position 9,942 of record CAWJLZ010000009.1, on the reverse strand, counting down.
CCCCGGGCTGAACCAGCCCAAGGGCGTCACGCCGAGCGAGCAGCTGCGGCTGAACATGCTCACCCCGGTCACCGCCTCGCCGAACCGGCTGGGCGTCATCGCCGGGGACAACCAGGGCTACCCGAACGGCCGCCGGCTCGGAGATGACGTCATCGACATCTCCCTGCAGGTCGTCGAGGGCGAGCTGGTCGGCAACCCGAACGACCTCAGCGACGGGGTGAACGCCAACGAGAAGGCGTTCTCGGGCATCTTCCCGTACCTCGCCCTGCCGACGTCGGGCAGCAACCCCGACCCGCACCCGAGCGTCACCCCCAAGCCGATCGCCAAGCCCTCGGGCTCCTCGGCCAACGGCGCCGGTTGGTTCTCCGGCGTGAGCAACACCGAGCTGCCGGCCGCGGCCCTCGGCCTGGGTCTGCTCACGATGCTCGGCGGGATCGTGACCCTGTCGCGGCGCAAGCGCGCCACGCCGGGCTCGATCGCCTGACCCGCACCCACCACCGGGCCGGTCGCGCGGCGAACCCGCGCGGCCGGCCCACCCACCCTGGAGTCTCTCGATGACCAAGTACGTCGCCGTCCTGGCTGTGGCCCTGGTGCTGTCCGTGGCCGGTGGCGCTCGGGCTGGTCCGCCAGGACGACCCGGACGGACCCGGCGCGGCCGTCGTCGGCTCCAGCGTCGACCCGACCTCCCTGCGCACCGGCAGCGGGCAGGACCTCTCCGGCACCATCGCGGTGCTCCAGCAGCGGTTGCGCGGGCTCCCCGAGGACGACGGCAGCTGGGCCACCCTGGGCCTGGCCTACGTCGAGCAGGCCCGGGTCACCGGCAACGCCACGTACTACACCAAGGCCGACGAGGCCATCGCCCAGTCGTTCAGCGTGCGCGAGCACGACAACTCCTCGGCGCTCGCGGCCCGAGCCGCCCTGGAGGCTGCTCGTCACGACTTCTCCGGGGCCCTCGACGACGCCGAGGCCGCGCTGGCCGTCGACCCGCGTCAGGCCGGTGCCCTGGCCGTCCGGGTCGACGCCCTGACCGAGCTCGGCCGGTACCCCGCCCAGCTGCGGGCGCTCGACGTCGCCGACCGGCGCCAGCCCGGCGTACCGGTCGCGTCCAGGTACTCCTACGCCTACGAGCTGCGCGGCCGGCTGGCCCGCGCCAGCCAGATCCTGCTCACCGCCGCGCAGAGCGCCTCGCACGAGGACCGCGGGTTCCTGCTGACCCAGGTCGCCGACCTGGACCGGCGCCGCGGTCGCCTCGCCGACGCCGACCGTCAGCTCACGCAGGCCTTGAAGGAGAGCCCCGACTACCTTCCCGCGCTGGTCTCCCGGGCCCGTCTCGACGTCGCCACCGGCGACCTCGACGGCGCCGTCCGTCGCTGGCGCACGGTGGTCGCGCGGCTCCCGCTGCCCGAGTACGTCACCGAGCTCGGTGAGCTCTACCTGCACCGTGGCGAGAAGGCCAAGGCGGCGAGCCAGTTCGCCGTGGTGGACGCCACCGTCACCCTCCTCGAGGCCAACGGGGTGGACACCGACCTCGAGACCGCGCTCTTCGAGGCCGACCACGGGTCGGCCGAGCAGGCCCTGACCAACGCCCGCGCCGAGTGGGCCAAGCGCAAGAGCATCCACGTCGCCGACGCCCTGGCCTGGGCGCTGCACACGAACGGGCAGGACGAGGCGGCGCTGCGCCTGGCCCGCACCGCCACCCGGCTCGGCACCGAGGAGTCGCGGCTGTGGCTGCACCGGGGGCTCATCGAGGCCGGCCTGGGGATGAGGCGACCGGCGCTGCAGCACCTGCGCCACGGCCTGGCCCTGGACCCCGGGTTCTCCCCGTGGCAGGCCGACCGGGCGCGTGCTGCGCTGGCCGACCTGGAGGAGCGCCGATGACCCGCCACCGGTTCGGGCGCGGCTGGCGCGCGGCGGCCCTGCTCCTGCTCCTGGTGGTCGTCGGCCCGTGGCTGCTGGCCGTCCCGGCCCAGGCCCACCCGCTGGGCAACTTCACCGTCAACCGCTACACCGGCCTCCTGGTCTCGCCCGACCGGGTCACCGTCGAGCACGTCGTCGACCTGGCCGAGATCCCCACCGCGCAGCTCGGGCGCCGCATCGACGACCTGCCCGCCCTGGCCCTGGACGAGTGCACCCGCACCGGTGACCGGCTGCGGCTCACCGTGGCCGGGACCGCGCTCCCGCTGGAGCTGGAACGGTCCTCGGCCTCGACCGAGCCCGGTGAGGGCGGTCTGCCGATCACCCGGGTGGTCTGCCGGCTCGACGCCCCGGCCGACCTGACCGCAGCCACCACGGAGCTGGACTTCTCCGACGGCTCGGCCCCGGGGGTGGTCGGCTGGCGCGAGGTCACCGCGGTCGGCGACCGGATGACGCTGAGTGCGAGCGACGTGCCCGACACCAGCGTGTCCGACCGGCTCTCGACGTATCCCAGCGACCTGCTCACCTCCCCGCTCAACGTCGTCGCCGCGCACCTGACCCTCACCCCGGGGGGTGACGCCGCCGTGCTGCCCGGGACCGAGGCCTCGGCCACCGAGGTGGCCCGGCCCAGCGGCCTGACCGCCCGGGTCACCGACCTGCTGGGGGAGAACGGCGTCCTCGCCGCGGCGCTGGCCCTCGCGGTCGCCCTGGTCCTGGGCGCCTCGCACGCCCTGACCCCCGGGCACGGCAAGACCGTGATGGCCTTCTACCTCTCCCAGCGCGGCGACTCCTCGTGGCGCGCGGCCCTCGCCGTCGGCACCACCGTCACCGCGGCGCACACCGGGTCGGTCCTCGGACTGGGCCTGCTGGTGTCCTTGAGCACCGCCTTCGTCCCGGCCCGGCTCTACCCGTGGCTCACCCTGGCCACGGGCCTGCTGATCCTGGCCCTGGGCGCGTCCCTGCTCCGCAACGCCCGACGCTCGACGTCCGGGCACGGGCACGGCCACGGACACGGCCACGGCCACGGGCACGGGCACGGCCACGGTCATGCGCCCGAGCCGGCCACCGAACCCGTCCCCGAGGTGGTCGCCGAGGTGGTGGCGGGCCACGGTCACGGGCACGGCCACGAGGCCGCGCCGAGCCGGGTCGCGGTCGCCGACGACCCGCACGAGCACGAGCACAGCCACGCCCCGGTCGAGCCCGAACGGCCCAGCCGCTGGGGCCTGTGGGTGATGGGCCTGGTCGGCGGCCTCGTGCCGAGCCCGTCGGCGCTTGCTGCTCCTGCTGGCCGCGGTCGCCATAGGCCGGTCGCTGTTCGGCGTCGCCCTGGTGGTGGCCTTCGGCATCGGCATGGCCGCCTCCCTCGCTGTGGTCGGTCTCCTGGCCCGGGACCTGCTCGAGCGGATCGAGCGGGCGGCAGCACGGCGTGGGCTGCTCGGGGGACCGCTGCGCGCGGTCCTCGCGTACGGCGCCGCCGCCGGGGTCGTCGCCGTCGGTCTGGGCATCGTCGTCCGCACGGCCGTCACCCTGGTCTGACCGCGGGTACGGACCAGCCCGGTCTACGCTGCTCCGCGTGCCCGACCTGCTCGCGTCCCTGACCGCCCCGCAGCGCAGCCTCCTGGAGGGGTGGCTGCCGGGCTTGCGCGTCGTGCACGACCACAGCTGGGGGCTGGTGGAGAACCTGGTGCTGGAGGTGGAGGCCGGGGGTCGCCCCTACATCGTGAAGGCCGACGGAGCCTCGCACCACCACGTCCAGCGCGAGCTCGACGCCCACGAGCTCTGGGTGCAGCCCTGGGTGGCCGCGGGTCGGGCGCCGCGACTGGTGGCCGGCGATCGCATGGCGAAGATTCTTGTCACCGAGTACCTGTACGGGGAGCTGGTCCTCGGGTCCCCGGCCCAGCAGCTGCCGGGCACCTTCCGGCAGGCGGGTGCCCTGCTGGCACAGCTGCACGCCCAGCCGGGAGGGATCGACCCCGACTACGAGGCGAACGAGAACGCCAAGGTCCTGCGCAACCTGGGCAGGCCGCACCGCATCGGGCCGGACATCGCGCTGAGAGTGCGCCGGATCGTCGGGTGCTGGCCCGAGCAGCCGGTGACCCTGGTGCCCACGCACGGTGACTGGCAGCCCCGCAACTGGTTGGTCCAGGACGACCGGGTCGGCATCATCGACTTCGGTCGCGCGGCGCTGCGCCCCGCGCTCTCGGACTGGCTCCGGCTCGCGGCGCGGGACTTCCGGGACGACCCGGCTCGCGAGGCCGCCTTCGTCGAGGGCTACGGAACGGATCCGAGGGAGACCGGCGCCTGGTTCCGCGAGCGCCTGCGCGAGGCGGTCAACACCGCCGTGTGGGCCTTCGCGGTCGGTGACGAGCCCTTCGAGGCCGAGGGCCACGCGATGATCGAGCGCGTGCTGGCCGAGGCCTGACCCGGACCTCGGGGGCCCGTCGGACATGTCACACCCGGTGGCCGGGTCGACGGGCACCTCCTAGAGTGCCGGACATGGAGCACCTGTCTCTCCTGGCCGGTGGTCAGGAGCACACGAGGGCGGAGTGGGAGAAGGCCGCGGCCGACGTCCTGCGCAAGGCGGGTCGGATGACGGCCGAGGACCCCGACGCGCTGGTGTGGGGCAAGCTGACCCGCACCACGCTGGACGGCATCGCGGTCAGGCCCCTCGGCACCGCTGCGGACGTGACCGACGTCGAGCCCGGCCAGCCCGGCCTGGCCCCGTTCACCCGCGGGTCGACCCGGTCCCGCCCCGACGAGGGCTGGGACGTCCGCGCCCACGTGGCGGACCCCGACGCCGCCCGCTCCGCCGCCGACGTCCTGACCGACCTCGAGAACGGCGTGACCAGCCTGTGGCTGAGCCTCGGACGGGGCGGCATCGCCGTCGCCGACCTGCCCGTCGTCCTGGAGAGGGTGTTCCTCGACCTCGCGCCCGTGGTGCTGGACGCCCCGGCGGACCCGGTGGCGGCCGCGGAGGCGTACACCGCCCTGCTCGAGGACCGGGGGGTCACGCCGGCCCCCGGCACCAGCCTGGGCGGTGACCCGGTCGCGGCCCTGGTGCGCGGCCTGGCCGCTCCGGACGCCGACCCGGCCACCGATGCCGCCGTCGTGGTACGGCTCGCCGAGCTGGCCCGCGCCCACGGCACCCTGGCCCTGACCGTCGACGCCTCCGCGGTGCACGACCTCGGGGCCACCGACGCCCAGGAGCTGGGCTACAGCCTCGCCGTCGGCGTGGCCTACCTCCGCGTCCTGACCGAGCAGGGCGGCCTCCCCGTCGACGAGGCCGCAGCGCTGGTGGAGTTCCGCTACGCCGCCACCGACGAGCAGTTCACCACCATCGCGAAGTTCCGGGCCGCCCGCCGGCTGTGGCACCGGGTCCTGGAGGCCTCGGAGGTGCGCCGGCCGACCGGCCAGGTCCAGCACGCGGTCACCAGCCGGCCGATGAGCACGAAGTACGACCCCTGGGTCAACATGCTGCGGGCCACCGTCGCGGCCTTCTCCGCAGGGGTCGGCGGGGCCACCTCGGTCACCGTGCTGCCCTTCGACTCCGCCCTGGGCCTGCCCGACGCGCTGGCCCGTCGCAACGCCCGCAACACCTCCTCGCTGCTGGTCCACGAGGCGCACGTGGCCCGGGTGACCGACCCCGGGGGCGGGTCGTACGCCCTGGAACGGCTCACCGAGGACCTGGCCCGGGCCGGCTGGGAGCAGCTGCAGCGGATCGAGTCCGAGGGCGGCGTGCGGGCTTCGGTCGAGCTCGGGGAGGCCGGCCTGCTGGGGCGGGTGGAGACCGAGGGAGTCCGGCCGCGGTCGCGGGCCGTGGCCACCCGGCGCCGCGCGATCACCGGCCTGAGCGAGTTCCCGAACCTGCACGAGACGCTGCCGACGCGCGCGCCCCACCCGGACGGCGCCCTGGCCACGACCGTGCGGCGGTACGGACGCGACTTCGAGGACCTCAGGGACGCCACGCCCGCGGCCGCGGTGTTCCTGGCCACCCTGGGCACGCTCGCCGAGCACACCGCGCGGGCCACCTTCGCGGCCAACCTGCTCGCCTCGGGGGGAGTCGACACCGTCGCCGCCGGCGCCACTGCGGGGGTCGACGACGTGGTCGCGGCCTTCCGCGCCGCCGACGGGGTGGGGTCGGTGGTCTGCCTGGCCGGCACCGACGCGGCCTACGCCGACCGGGCGGCCGCGGTGGCGACGGCGCTGCGCGGGGCCGGGGCGTCGTACGTCGTCCTCGCCGGCCGGCCCGGCGACCTCCCGGTCGACGACAGCTGCGCGGTGGGCGTGGACGCCCTGGCCTTCCTGGGCCGGGTGCGAGAGGAGCTGGGCACGTGAGCGTTCCGAGAAGCTTCGCCGAGCTGCCGCTGGAGGGCTCGGGCTGGGAGATGGGCTGGGGGGAGAGCGGCGAGCCGTGGACCTCGCCGGAGTCGATCGACGTGCTGCCGGTCTACGGGCCGCAGGACCTCGAGGGTCTCGACGCGCTGCACACCTACCCGGGACTGGCGCCGTTCCTGCGCGGGCCGTACCCGACGATGTACACCACCCAGCCGTGGACGATCCGTCAGTACGCCGGGTTCTCCACCGCCGAGGAGTCCAACGCCTTCTACCGGCGCAACCTCAGGGCCGGCCAGAAGGGCCTGTCGGTGGCCTTCGACCTGGCCACCCACCGTGGGTACGACTCCGACCACCCCCGCGTCCGCGGCGACGTGGGCATGGCCGGGGTCGCCATCGACTCGATCTACGACGCCCGCACGCTCTTCGACGGCATCCCGCTCGACGAGATGAGCGTCTCGATGACGATGAACGGCGCGGTGCTGCCCGTGCTGGCGCTGTACATCGTCGCGGCCGAGGAGCAGGGGGTGAAGCCGGAGCAGCTCACCGGGACGATCCAGAACGACGTCCTCAAGGAGTTCATGGTCCGCAACACCTACATCTACCCGCCGCAGCCGAGCATGCGGATCATCTCCGACATCTTCAGCTACACCGCCGAGAAGATGCCCCGGTTCAACTCGATCTCGATCTCCGGCTACCACATGCAGGAGGCCGGGGCCACGGCCGACCTGGAGCTGGCGTACACGCTGGCCGACGGGGTGGAGTACCTCCGCGCCGGTCTCGACGCGGGCCTGGCCGTGGACCGGTTCGCCCCGCGGCTGAGCTTCTTCTGGGCGATCGGGATGAACTTCTTCATGGAGGTGGCCAAGCTGCGCGCCGCCCGGGCCCTGTGGGCGCGCCTGGTCGCCGACTTCGACCCGACGAACCCCAAGTCTTTGTCCCTGCGCACGCACAGCCAGACGTCCGGGTGGTCGCTGACCGCGCAGGACGTCTTCAACAACGTCCAGCGCACCTGCATCGAGGCGATGGCCGCGACCCAGGGGCACACCCAGTCGCTGCACACCAATGCCCTCGACGAGGCGATCGCCCTGCCCACCGACTTCTCGGCACGGATCGCCCGGAACACCCAGCTGCTCCTGCAGCAGGAGTCGGGCACCACCGGGCTGATCGACCCGTGGGCCGGGTCGTACTACGTCGAGCGGCTCACCCAGGACCTGGCCGAGCGCGCCTGGGGCCACATCGACGAGGCCGAGAAGGCCGGCGGGATGGCCAAGGCGATCGAGGCCGGGATCCCCAAGATGCGCATCGAGGAGGCGGCCGCGCGCACCCAGGCCCGGATCGACTCCGGGGCCCAGAAGGTGATCGGCGTGAACACCTACCGGCTGCCGAGCGAGGACGCCCTCGACGTCCTACGGGTCGACAACGCCGCGGTGTACTCCTCGCAGGTCGCCAAGCTGGAACGGCTGCGCGCCGAGCGCGACGACGACGCCGTACGCCGGGCCCTGGCCGGACTGAGCGCCTCGGCCGAGAAGGGCGCCACCCACGGGTCGCTGGAGGGCAACCTGCTCGGCCTGGCCGTGGACGCGGCCCGGGCCAAGGCCACGGTGGGCGAGATCTCCGACGCGCTGGAGAAGGTCTACGGCCGGCACCGCGCGGTGATCCGTACGATCTCGGGGGTGTACCGCTCCGAGGCCGGTTCCTCCAACGCCGCTGTCGCGAGCGTGCTCGCGGCGACCGAGCGGTTCGAGGAGGACGAGGGGCGCCGGCCACGGATCCTGGTGGCCAAGATGGGCCAGGACGGCCACGACCGCGGCCAGAAGGTGATCGTCACCGCCTTCGCCGACCTCGGCTTCGACGTCGACGTGGGCCCGCTGTTCAACACCCCCGAGGAGGTGGCCCAGCAGGCGGTCGACGCCGACGTGCACATCGTCGGCGTGAGCTCGCTGGCCGCGGGGCACCTGCACCTCGTACCCGCCCTGCGCGAGGCCCTGGCCGAGCAGGGCCGGGACGACATCATGGTCGTGGTGGGCGGGGTCATCCCGCCCGACGACGTGCCCACGCTCCTGGAGATGGGCGCAGCGGCGGTGTTCCCCCCGGGTACGGTCATCGCCGAGGCGGCCGAGGGGCTGCTGGAGAAGCTTGGCCTCGCTGGGCCACGGCGCGGACACGGTGGAGGACCGATGAGCGAGACCGACGACCTGAGCACCTTCGTGGACCCGGCGGTGCCCCCGAGCGGGACGGGGTGCGCCGACTGCGACGCCGCCGCCCCGGCCGGCTGGTGGGTGCACCTGCGACGCTGCGCCCTGTGCGGCCACGTCGGCTGCTGCGACACCTCGCCGAGCCAGCACGCCACCGCGCACGCCACGGCGTCGGGGCACCGGCTGATCCAGAGCTTCGAGCCCGGTGAGGAGTGGTTCTTCGACTACGGCAGCGAGCAGATGTTCGAGGGCCCCGAGCTCGCGGCCCCGACGGCGCACCCCGTCGACCAGCCCGCCCCCGGGCCGGCCGGCCGGGTCCCGGCCGACTGGCGCAGCCACCTGCACGAGTGAGCGACGTCGGGGCGCTCGCGGTCGACGTACGCGCCGGGCGGCGGGCGGCGGTCTCCCGGGCGATCACGCTGGTGGAGTCCTCCCGGGCCGACCACCGGGCGGCGGCGCGGGACCTGGTCGGGCTGCTGGGCGGGCCCGACGCGCCCTGGTCCCGCGGGTCGGCATCTCCGGGGTCCCCGGGGTCGGCAAGTCCACCTTCATCGAGGCGCTGGGCACCCACCTGACCGGCCGCGGCCTCCGGGTCGGGGTGCTGGCGGTCGACCCGTCCTCGGTGCGCACGGGCGGCTCGGTGCTGGGCGACAAGACCCGCATGCCCCGGCTGACCGCGCGACCCGCGCGCCTTCATCCGGCCCTCGCCGACCGCCGGCACGCTCGGCGGCGTGGCCCGGGCCACCGCGCAGGCGATGGCGGTCCTCGAGGCCGCGGGGTACGACGTGGTGCTGGTCGAGACCGTCGGCGTCGGCCAGTCCGAGGTCACCGTCGCCGGGATGGTCGACACCTTCCTGTTCCTCACCCTCGCCCGCACCGGCGACCAGCTCCAGGGCATCAAGAAGGGGATCCTCGAGATCGCCGACGTGATCGCGGTGAACAAGGCCGACGACCGCGAGGCCGAGACCCGGAGCGCGGCCCGGGAGCTGGCCGGGGCGCTGCACTTCGTCCACCGGGGCGGCGACGGCTGGGCGCCCCCGGTGCTGACCTGCTCCGGGCTCACCGGCCAGGGCGTCCCCGAGGTCTGGGACCAGGTGCGAGGCGCACCGGAGTCGCTGGGCGACGACGGCCTGGCCACGCAAGCGGGCCGACCAGCAGCTCGACTTCACCTGGGCCCTGGTCCGCGACGAGCTCGAGCAGCGCCTGCGCCGCTCTCCCGGGGTGGCCGCGCGCGCGAGGAGGTCCGGGCCGAGGTCCTGGCCGGACGGCTCCAGGCCGCTGCCGCCGCCGACCGCCTCGTCGCCGCCTTCGACTCCGACGGTGGCTGAGCCCTGCCCGTTGGTTGAGCAGTGAGCGGAGCGAGCGTGTCCAAACCACCACCCTTCCTGGTGGTTGAGCAGTGAGCGGAGCGAGCGTGTCGAAACCACCACCCTGCCCGGTGGTCGTGGCTCGTGGTTTCGACTCGGCGCTGCGCGCCGGCTCGACCACCGAGGTCACC
>CAWJLZ010000008.1:0-65543 GCA_963843825.1 uncultured Actinomycetota bacterium | reverse complement strand
TCACCCACGCGCAGCGCTGCTCAGGGTCCAGCGCGACACCGACCGGCACCACGTGCGGCGTGCCGTCGGCGCGCAGCGTGGTCAGGGTCAGCAGGTGGCGCTCGGTCCAGAAGGCCAGCAGGTCGTCGGGGAAGGCGTCCCAACCGGGGGTCCACGTGGTCACACCACATCCTCCCGCACCCCTGGGCACGACCGACTCCCGCTGCCAGGATGGAACCGGGTCGGGGCGATGCGGAGGTGGACGATGGAGCACGTCGGGGTGCTGGGGACCACGATGGCCTGGACCGAGCAGGGCTCGGGGTCGGCCGGTGCTGTTCCTGCACGGCAACCCCACCTCGTCGTACCTGTGGCGGCACGTGCTGGCCCGGCTCCCCGAGGGCTGCGGCCGGTTGCTGGCCCTGGACCTGGTCGGGATGGGGGCCTCCGGGAAGCCCGACCTCGGCTACACGCTGGCCGACCACCTCGCCCACACCGAGGGTTTCGTCGACGCACTCGGGCTCGAGGACGTCGTCGTGGTCGGCCACGACTGGGGGGCGGCCGTCGGTCTCGCCCTGCTGCACCGTCGACCGGACCTGGTCCGCGGTGTTGCGCTGATGGAGGGACACCTGCACCCGCTCCCCGGGTGGGAGGCGTTCGACGAGGGCGGTCGGTCCCTGTTCCAGCAGCTCCGGGGGCCGGCCGGCGAACGGATGGTGCTGGAGGAGAACTTCTTCCTCGACACGCTGCTGCCGGCCGCGCTGCAGCGCACCCCGACCGAGGAGGAGCTGGCCGCCTACCGCGCGCCGTACCCGGACCCGGCCTCGCGGCGCCCGCTGCTGCAGTGGGCCCGGGAGATCCCGGTGGGCGGGGAGCCGGCCGGCACGGCGGCCCTGATGGGTGCGGCCTGGCGGCACGCGGCGACCTCAGCGGTGCCCAAGCTCCTCGTGCACGGAAGCCCCGGTGTCGTCGTCCGGTCCGAGCTGGTCGCCGAGTGCCGCGCCGCCCTGACCGGGCTCACCGCGGTCGACGTGGGCGACGGTTCGCACTTCCTGCCCGAGGACAAGGCCGACCAGGTCGCCGCCGCGCTGGAGGCCTGGCTGCCGCTCGTGCCCTAGGCCGTCGGCACCCGGCAGGGACAGCACGCTGTCCATCCGGTCCAGGCCGACGGTGCCGTGGGTGATCCACACGACCGCCGGGGCGGGTCGGCGCAGCAGGTCGTCGGCCACCTGGTCGGCGGTGGCGGCGTCCAGGTGGGCGGTGGGCTCGTCGAGCACCAGCACCGGCGCAGTCGGCCAGCACGGCGCGGGCCAGGCCGAGCCGGGCGCGCTCGCCGCCGGAGACGTGGGCGCTGCCCTCGCCGAGCCGGGTGTCCAGCCCGTCGGGCAGGCCGTCGAGCCCACGCACCGAGGCCGCCGGCGTCGAGCGCGGCGCGGAGCTCGTCGTCGGCGGCCCCGGGCCGGGCCAGGCGGACGTTCTCGCGCCAGGGTCGAGGCGAAGACGTGCGGGTCGTCGTCGACCAGCCCGACCGTCCGGCGTACGTCGTCGAGGGCTCAGCCGGTCCGACCGGACCCCGGCCAGCGTCGACGGTGCCCGCGGTGGGGTCGAGGAACCGCAGCAGCACCGCGGCCACGTCGACTTGCCGCAGCCGGACGCGCCCACCAGGCCGACCCGACCGCCCGGGAGCCAGCGTCAGGTCGAGGTCGACCAGCAAGGCGCGGGTCGCCCCATCCGGCCGGCGAGCCGCTCGCTGGCGGCCTCGGGCCGCGACAGGTCAGCCGCGGTCGGGCGTCCGCGCGGGTCGGTCACCAGGGGCGCCAGCGCGGCGAGCGCGTCGAGCCGCGGCCGGCGGCGCGCGGTGCGCACCGACAGGGCGCCGGCGTCGGGGAGCGGGGCGAGCACGTCGACGAGGGCGATCGGCAGCATCACCAGCAGGGCGCGCATCGCGCGCGGAGATCGCGTCGGCGGGGGCCAGCCGCGGCCATCGCGAGGAAGCCCGCGCCGCCGGCCAGCAGCGAGAAGGGCACGGCCCGCGGCCGACGGCCCGGCGCGGGCGGCGAACGGCGTGGCCCGAGCCGGTTCGCCGTCGCGTCGAGCCCGGTCGAGCGCGCGCTCGGCGGCCCCCCAGAGCACCAGGTCGCGGGCGCTCCGCGAGGGTCTGCTCCACGACCGGTCGGAGAGGGCCGCGCGCGCGGCGACGAACTCCTGCTCGGCGGCCGCGACGCCGCGACGGGCCACGGCCAGCCGCCGAGCGCCCCGCCGAGCACGACGGCGGCGGTGACGAGCCCGGCGACCGGCGTCGGCAGCGCGGCCACCAGGGTCGCCAGCAGGCCGACCCCGACGGCCGTCCAGCCCGGCTGGCACGCACCCGCAGCCGGTCGTCGACGAGGGAGTCGACGTCGTCGACCACGGAGGTGAGCAGGTCGCCGCGGCGCCGGCCGAGCCGCCCGGGCACCAGCGGCACCAGCGCGTCGTAGACGCCGGCACGGCGCTCGGCCAGCAGCCGGCAGGGCGGCGTCGTGGGAGACCAGCCGCTCGGCGTAGCGCAGCGCGGGGCGGGCCAGGCCGAAGGTGCGCACCCCCACGATCGCCACCATCAGCATCAGCACCGGTGGGTGCTCGGCGGCGCGGGTGATCAGCCAGGCCGCCGTCGCGGTGAGCGCGACGCCGGAGGCGACCGCGAGGGTGCCGAGCGGACCGCGCCGTGCGAGCCGGCGGCGCGCGTCGAGCGCGCGGTGCCGGCATCCGCCGGGCGGGAGCGCACGGACGGCGGCTCGGCCGACCGGGCGACGACGGCGTCGGCGCGCCAGGCAGCCGACGGCGTCGCGGGACCGCGGACGGCGGGGCGGCCGGGGCGGGCAGGGTCACCACGTGGTCGGCCGCCGCGACGACGGCCGGGCGGTGCGCGACCACGACCACGCAGGCCTGCGGGCCAGCCAGGCGCAGCGTGTCGAGCAGCACCGCCTCGGTCTCGGCGTCGAGGTGGGCGGTGGGCTCGTCGAGGAGCGACGACCGGGCGGTCGGCCAGCACCACCCGGGCCAGGGCCAGCCGGGCCTGCTGCCCGGCGGAGAGCCCGGCGCCGTCCTCGCCGAGCGGGTGCTCGAGCCCGTCGGGCAGCGCCGCGCACCACCTCGGTGAGCTGCACCCGCGCCAGGGCGTCCCAGATCTGCTCGTCGGTCGCGTCGGGCGGCCGATGCGCAGGTTGGCGGCGATGCTGCCGGCGGTGAGCCACGGGCGCTGCGGCGACCAGGCGACCCGGGCGTGCCAGCGTCGGGGTCGAGTGTCCGGCCGAGCGTCGTCCCCGTCGACGCAGACCCGGTCCGCCCGCGGCGCCAGCTCGCCGAGCAGCGCGGCCAGCAGGGTGGACTTGCCGCACCCCGAGGGCCCGACGACCGCGGTCATGCCGGGGAGGGGAACGCGCGTGCAGGTCGGCGACCAGCGGCCGCTCGGCCGTCGGGCTCGGGCGTAGCGCACGCGACACCCGCTCGCAGCACGAGGTCGCCGCAGCCCGGGCGCGGCAGCGCGGCGTCGGCCGGCGGGGCCGCGTCGGGCTCGCGTCGGCCAGGAGCAGCGAGGAGGCCTCCTCGAAGGCCGCGGCGCCCTCGGCGGCGGCGTGGAACTCCGCGCCGACGCGGCGCAGCGGCCAGTAGGCCTCGGGGGCGAGCAGCAGCACGACCAGCGCGGTCCGCAGGTCGAGCGTGCCCGCCGACGAGCCGCAGCCCGACCGTCACCGCGACCAGGGCCACCGAAATCGTGGCGACCAGCTCCAGCACGGCCGAGGAGGCGAAGGCGAGCCGCAGCGTCTCGAGGGTGGCCCGCCGGTAGCGGTCGGTGATCGCGCCGGATCGAGGCCGCCTGGGCACTCGGCCCGGCGGTGGCCACCAGCGTCGGCAGGCCGCGGACCACGTCGAGGAAGTGGCCCGACAGCACCGACAGCCCGCCACTGCCGCTCGGCGCGGTCCCGGGTGGCCAGCCCGATCAGGATCGCGAAGACCGGCACCAGCGGCAGCGTGAGCAGCACGATCAGCGCGCTGAGCCAGTCGAGCCAGAAGATCGCCAGCCACCGTCAGCGCGGGGAGGACCGCGGCGAGCACCAGCGCGGGCAGGTAGCGGGTGAGGTAGGGCTCGATCGCGGCCACCCCGCGGGTGGCCAGCAGCGCCAGCTCGCCGGTCCGGCGCCGGGCCAGCCGGCCGGGCGTCCAGGGCCAAGCGCTGCCGACAGGACCCGCCGGCGCAGGGCCGAGCCGACACCGGCGGCCGCGCCGCGGCCAGCCGTCGCCGTGTCCAGGACGACGCAGCCGCGCCGCGGGCCACCGCAGCCAGCCACGCCGCCGGGCGTGCCGGCCGAGGCCCAGCCGCCGTCGAGGAGCCCGGCCGACCAGCGCGGCCATGGCGAAGGCCTGGGCGACGGAGCAGGAGCCCGCCGAGCACACCGGCGCCGACCACGCCGACCAGCGCCGGCCGGGCCGGGACCAGGTGACGGCACCACCCGGGGGTCGAGGGGCCTCATCCAGGCGGGTCAGACGTGCTGCGCCGGGATGGGCGCGGCCGGGATGTGGTGCACGCTGATCCGCTTGCGGAAGACCCAGTAGGTCCACGCCTGGTAGCCGAGCACGATCGGGGTGAAGACCACCGCCACCCAGGTCATGATCCGCAGGGTGTACGCCGTCGCCGCGGCGTTGGTCGTCGTCAGCGAGTACGCCGTCGGCGAGTCGTGGTGGGCATCACGTCGGGGAACAGCGCCACGAAGAGGCCGGCCACGGCCAGGCCGATGGTGACGAAGGTGCCCAGGAACGCCCAGCCCTCACGTCCCCGGCCGGCGGCGTACGACCCCGGCGAGCAGGCAGAGCCGCGGCGACCACGAAGAGGACAGCGCCGAGCCGACCGAGCCGGTGCGGGCCTGGGTCCAGAGCAGGAACACCACGGCCACCACCGCGGCGGCCAGGCCGAGCCGGACCGGCCAGCGCGCGCGCCCGGTGCCGGATCTCGCCGTCGGTCTTCAGGGCCAGGAACATCGCGCCGTGGGTGAGGAAGAGCAGCAGCGTGGTCAGCCCGCCGAGCAGGCCGTACGGGTTGAGCAGGGTGAACAGCGTTGCCGGTGAACTCCTTGTCGGCGTCGATCGGCACCCCGCGCGACGATGTTGGCGAAGGCCACGCCCCACAGCACCGCCGGCAGCACGGAGCCGACGATGATGGCGCAGGTCCCAGCGGGCCCGCCAGGTGTCGCTCGTCGCTGCTTGGCGCGGTACTCGAAGGCCACGCCGCGCACGATCAGCGCGACCAGGATCAGCAGCAGCGGCAGGTAGAAGCCGCTGAACAAGGTGGCGTACCACTCCGGGAACGCCGCGAAGGTCGCGCCGCCGGCGACCAGCACCCAGACCTCGTTGCCGTCCCAGACCGGGCCGATCGTGTTGATCACGACCCGGCGCTCGGTCTCGTCGCGGGCCAGGACGGGCAGCAGCATGCCGACGCCGAAGTCGAAGCCCTCGAGGACGAAGTAGCCGATCCACAGCACGGCGATCAGGCCGAACCAGACGGTGGTGAGCTCCATGGCGGTCTCCGGTCTCCTCAGTAGGCGAACGTCAGAGGGGCGGTCGGCGCTCGTCGCGCCGCCGAGCGTCGGGTCCGGCGGCTCCTCGAACGGGTCCGCGCCCGCGCCGGATGTAGCGTCAGCATCAGCCGCACCTCGACGACGGCCAGCACGGCGTACAGCAGCGTCAGGGCGACCAGCGAGGCGAGCGCCTCGAACACGCTCACCCCGGGGGAGACCGCCGCTCGGTGGTCATCAGCCCGAACACCGCCCAGGGCTGCCGGCCCATCTCGGTGAAGATCCAGCCGAACGAGTTGGCGCCACCAGCGGCAGCAGCGGGAGGCGCGACGGCGAGCCAGAGCCAGCCGCGGCCGCGGGGCCGTCGACCCCGACGGGTCGCCAACAGCACCAGGGCGGCGCCGGCCGCGGCCACCATGCCCGAGGCCGATCATGAAGCCGGAACGACCAGTAGGTCACCGGGATGTAGGGCGTGTAGTCGCCGGGGGAGTAGTAGGCCGCGCCCGGGTCCTGGCCGTACTCCGCGACGTACTGCTCGCGCAGCTGGTTGATGCCCTCGACCTTGCCGTCGAAGGAGCCGGTGCCGAGGAAGGAGAGCAGGCAGGGCACGGTGACCGCGAACTTCTCCGACCGTCCCGTCGGGCGTGCCGACGGTGAAGACCGAGAACGGGGCGCACGTGCCGCTGGTCTCGTAGAGCGCCTCGGCCGCGGCCATCTTCATCGGCTGGACCTCGGTCATGATCTTGCCCTGGACGTCGCCGCTGATCGCGACCCCGAGGCCGGCCGAGCAGGGCGACGA
The DNA here is from genome assembly GCA_963843825.1 of uncultured Actinomycetota bacterium. Classification (GTDB taxonomy): domain Bacteria; phylum Actinomycetota; class Actinomycetes; order Propionibacteriales; family Nocardioidaceae; genus Marmoricola_A. Next base: position 59,219 of record CAWJLZ010000008.1, on the reverse strand, counting down.
CGGCACCGACCCGGACGGCGGTGCGGTACAGCGGCCGGTCCGCGTCGGGCGTGCGGTCGCGCTGCATCAGCCAGAAGGCGACGCCGACCACGAAGGCGCCGGCGGTCAGGTAGGCCGAGCAGGATCGACGTGCGGGAAGGTCACCAGCTGGACCTTGTTGAGCAGCACCGCGGCGAAGTCGGTGAGCTCGGCCCGGCCGGTGTCGGGGTTGAAGCGTGTAGCCGACCGGGTTCTGCATCCAGGAGTTCGCGGCCAGGATGAAGTACGCCGAGAGCAGCGTGCCCGAGGTGGACGAGCCACATGCGTGGCCGCGTGCAGCGCCGCGCGGGAGCTTGTCCCAGCCGAAGATCCACAGGCCCAGGAAGGTCGACTCCAGGAAGAACGCCAGCAGCCCCTCGATGGCCAGCGGGGCGCCGAACACGTCGCCGACGAAGCGGGAGTAGTCGCTCCAGTTCATCCCGAACTGGAACTCCTGGACGATGCCGGTGACCACGCCGAGCGCGAAGTTGATCAGGAAGAGCTTGCCGAAGAACTTGGTCAGCCGCAGCCAGGTCTCGTGGCCGCGTGCGCACCCAGGCGGTCTCGAAGCCGGCGACGAGCGCGGAGAGCCCGATCGTGATCGGGACGAAGAGGAAGTGGTAGACGGTGATGATGCCGAACTGCCACCGGGCGATGTCGAGGACGTCCATGAGTGCTCCCTGGGGGGCGTGCCGTACCGGGTGTTACTACACACCGTAGGAGATACTACGTCTCGTAGTAAACCCTGGGTCCGGGTCGCTACCATCCGCTCATGGGTCTGAGCTCCCGGATGGGTGATCTCGAGCGTGCGGTCATGGAGCAGCTGTGGTCGCTCGGCGACGACGGCTGGTGCACCGTGCGCGAGGTCCACGCGGCGCTGGTGACCCGTCGCGAGATCGCGTACACCACCGTCATGACGGTGATGGACCGGCTGGCCAAGAAGCGGCTGGTCGACCAGCGCCGGGACGGGCGCGCCTACCTCTACCGGGCGGCGGCCTCGCGGAGCGCGATGACCGCTGACCTGATGCGCCAGGCCCTGTCGGAGTTCGCCGAGGGCGAGCGGCGCACCGCGCTGATGGCGTTCGTCGGCGAGTCCACGAGCGAGGAGCGCGAGGCGCTGCGCGAGGCGCTCGCCGAGCTCGAGGGCCTCTGAGCGACCCCGATGACGCCCGTGCTCCTCGCGGTCCTCGCGGTCCTGCTCGCCGGCCCGGTCCCGGCCGCCCTGGCCCGGCTGCGGCTGCTGCGGCACGTCCCGCGCGCGGCGATGACGCTGTGGCAGGCGGTGGCGCTGGCCGCGGTGCTGGCCGCGCTCGGCTCCACGCTGGCCGTGGTCACCCTGCTCGGCCTGCGTGAGGGACGCGGGCGGGTCGGGCTGGCCGTGGCCGTGGCCGCCCTGCTGCTGACCGCCGTCGTGCTCGGTCGCCTGCTGCTCACCGGCCACCGCGTGGGCACCCGGCTCCGGGCCACCCGTCGGCGGCACCGCGAGGTGGTCGACCTGCTCGCCTCCGAGCAGGCCGGCGTGCTGGTCGTCGAGGGGGAGGAGCCGGTGGCGTACTGCCTGCCCGGCCTGCTGCGGGCGCCGGGTGGTGATCTCCTCGCGCCGCCGCCCGCGACCTGGACGCCGAGCAGCTCGCCGCGGTGGTGGCCCACGAACGGGCGCACCTCAGTGCCCGGCACGACCTCGTGCTCGAGGCCTTCACCGTGCTGCACGCCGCCTTCCCCCGCTGGGTCTCCAGCGCCCGGGCGCTGGCCGAGGTGCGCCTGCTGTGCGAGGTGCTGGCCGACGCCGCCTCGCGCCGCCGGTGCGGCGCGGTGCCGCTGGCCCGGGCCCTGGTCGCCCTGGCCGGTTCCGGTGGCGGTGCCGCCCCCGCGGCCGCGCTGGCCGCGTCGGCCGGTCCCTCCGAGCTGCGCGCGCGGATCGAGGTGCTCAAGGACCCGTCCCCGCGCCGCCTCCTGGCCACGGGTGCGTACGCCGGCGCGGTGGCGGTGCTGGCCCTCCCGACCCTGTTCGTCGTCTACCCCTGGCTCAGCACCGTCCCTCTGCGCTGAGTCAGATCCAGGAGCGGAACCAGATCCGGTGCAGCCACTCCGCGGTGGTCAGCAGCCGCCCGGTGTACACCGGGTAGAGCCAGCCGAAGTCGAGGACGACCAGCACGACGAAGGCGCCGACCACGACGGCTCCGACCAGGCGGCGCCGGGCGGTGGCGTTCGCGGGGCCGAGGATCCGGCCCAGGGCCAGGCAGATCGCGATGATCGTGAAGGGCAGGATGGTGATCGCGTAGAAGCTGAAGATCGGCCGGTCGGCGTACCGCCAGAACGGCAGCCAGGTGGTCGCCAGGCCGACGATGACCAGGCCGTACCGCCAGTCGCGCCGGGCCACCCAGGCGTACGCCGCGTGCAGCAGGGCTGCGCACCCGGCCCACCAGATCACCGGGGTCCCCAGCAGCAGCACGACCCGCAGGCAGGTGCTGTCCGCGGCGGCGGTGCACCCCTGGCTGCCCGGCTCGATGCCGAAGTCGGCCGAGACCGAGACCGGCCGCTGCATGATCAGCCAGGTCCGCGGGTCGGACTGGTAGGCGTGGGTGGCGTCGACCAGGCCGCCGCTGTGGAAGGACCAGACGTCGGAGTGGTAGTGCCAGAGGCTGCGCAGGCCCTGGACCAGGGAGGGCAGGAACCCGTGCGCCTCGGTCCGGGTGTAGTCGCCCCAGTACGGGCCGTAGTTGTTGCGCGCCAGGTTCAGCTCGTAGACGTGGGCGTGCATCAGCCAGCCGGTCCAGGACGCGACGTAGACGACCAGGGCGACCACGACGAGGTACCCGAACGCGGCAAGACCGTCGACGACCGCGGACCTGAGCAGCGCCGCGCGGACGCCGAGGGCCCGGCGGGCGCCGGTGTCCCAGGCCAGCACCAGCAGCCCCAGACCGGCCAGCGGGACCAGCGCACTCCACTTGGAGGACGACCGCGAGCCCGAACATCAGCCCCGCGGCGAGCCGCCACGGTCGCCACCACATGCCCCGGACCGGACCCCAGTCGTCGGGGCCGTACACCTGGCCCGGGGTCACCAGCCGGGCCAGCCGGGCCCGGGACCAGTCGCGGTCGGCCACCAGGCACGAGACCGCGCAGAGCAGGAAGCAGCCGACGAAGATGTCGAGCAGGGCCAGCCGGGAGAGCACGAAGGCCAGTCCGTCGAAGCAGAGCAGCAGCCCGGCGATCCCGCCGAGCAGTGTCGACCCGGTGAGCCGGCGGACCAGCCGGACCATCACCCACACCATCAGGGTGCCGACGACGGCGCTGGCGATCCGCCAGCCGAAGGGGGTGAAGCCGAACAGGTGCTCGCCCAGACCGATCAGCCACTTGCCGGTCTCGGGGTGCACCACCATCTCGGGGTCGCCGGTCTGCAGCGACGGTGACCACCGGCCCTCCAGGATCGCGGTGTTGGCGTCGTCGTTCCAGGTCTGGGCGTAGCCGAGCCGCCACAGCGACCAGGCGTCCTTGGCGTAGTAGGTCTCGTCGAACGAGAACTCCCGCGGGGTGCCGAGGTCCCAGAGCCGCAGCAGGCCGGCCAGCAGGGTGACCCCGGCGGTCACCGACCACCCGAGCAGGCGGTCCTCGACGCCCCGGACGAGGCCGAGCCGGCGTACGGCGGGGGGGACGGCCCGGCCGTCGGCGGTGCGAGAGAGCCCCTGGGTACGCCGTGGCGGCGTCTGGGTCTCGGTCACGGCGAAACCCTACGGGCGGATCGGGGAGGATGGCGGGATGACAGGAACCCTGGTGCTCGCGGCGACGCCGATCGGCCGGGTCGGCGACGCCTCGCCCCGGTTGGTCGAGGAGCTGCTCGGCGCCGACGTGGTGGCCGCGGAGGACACCCGGCGGCTGCGCCGGCTGACCACCGACCTCGGGGTGCAGGTGCCGGGGCGGGTGGTGTCGTACTTCGACGGCAACGAGGCGGGTCGCACCGCGGGCCTGGTCGATTCCCTGCTGGCCGGGGAGCGGGTGCTGGTCGTCACCGACGCCGGGATGCCGTCGGTCTCCGACCCGGGCTACCGGCTGGTGGCCGCCGCCGTCGAGGCCGGGATCAGGGTCACCGCCGTGCCCGGCCCGAGCGCGGTGCTGACCGCGCTGGCGGTGTCGGGGCTGCCGGTGGACCGGTTCTGCTTCGAGGGCTTCCTGCCCCGCAAGGCCGGGGAGCGCGCCCGTCGGCTGGCCGAGCTGGCCGACGAGCCGCGGACGATGGTCTTCTTCGAGGCGCCGCACCGGACCGCGAGCGCCCTCGCGGCGATGGCCGAGGCGCTGGGGGAGGACCGGCCGGCCGCGGTCTGCCGCGAGCTGACCAAGACCCACGAGGAGGTGGTCCGCGGCGGCCTGGCCACCCTGGTCGCCTGGGCGGAGGAGGGCGTCCGGGGCGAGGTCACGCTGGTGGTGTCGGGCCGGACCGGTCCGGCGGTCGTGGCCGAGGCGCCGGCGGACCTGGCGGCCCTGGTGGCCGACCAGGAGGCCGGGGGCGCCTCCCGCAAGGACGCGATCAAGGCGGTGGCGCTGCGCTCGGGCCGTCCCAAGCGCGAGGTGTACGACGCGGTGCACGGGGTCTCCCCACGCGCCGCCCGCGACGACGGAGGACCCCTGCCGTGAGCACCGACCGGCCCGAACGTACCCAGCGCCCGCCCGCGCCGGAGCCGCTCCCGCACCCGGTGGTGGACAACCACTGCCACCTGGACATGACCCTGGACGGCAGCGACGAGCTCGGCCCGGCGGCCGCGCTGGCCGCCGCCGCTGCGGTCGGCGTGCCCCGCATCGTCCAGATCGGCTGCGAGCTGGCGGGAGCCCGCTGGGCGGTGGAGGCCGCCGCCGCCCACGCCGACATCGTGGCCGGGGTCGCCCTGCACCCGAACGAGGCCGCCCGGCTGGCCGCGGCCGGCACGTTCGAGGAGGACTGGGCCGCGATCGAGGTGCTGGCCGCCTCCGCGCACGTGCGGGCCGTGGGGGAGACCGGGCTCGACCACTTCCGGACCGGCGAGGAGGGCTGGGCCGCCCAGGAGGAGTCCCTCCGCCGGCACGTCGACCTGGCCCGCCGGCTGGACCGCACCCTGGTCATCCACGACCGGGACGCCCACCAGGACGTGCTGCGGGTCCTCGACGCCGAGGGGGCGCCCGAGCGGGTCGTCATGCACTGCTTCTCCGGGGACGCCGGGTTCGCCCGGGCCTGCCTGGACCGCGGCTGGTGGCTGTCCTTCGCGGGCACGGTGACCTTCAAGAACGCCGCCCCGCTGCGCGAGGCGCTGGCGCTGGCCCCGCGCGACCGGCTGCTGGTGGAGACCGACGCCCCGTTCCTGACCCCGACGCCGTTCCGGGGCCGGCCGAACGCCTCGTACCTGGTCCCGCTCACCGTGCGGGCGATGGCCGAGCACCGCGGGGACGACCTGGGCGAGCTCTGCGCAGCGGTGGAGGCGAACACCTTCGCCGCGTTCGGGGGAGCCTGGTGAGGGCCTGAGGAGCGCGGGGACGGGGTAGACCACCCCTGGACCAGGCCCCGGTGGGCTGTCCGATTCGTGAAACATTTCACGAGCGCTGGGGCGGGTCGCCACCAAAGTCGCGCAAACGTACGCAAACGACAGCCCGTGGATTTGGTGACCCGTGGGTACGCCGTTAGCGTCCTGCGGGTCAGCCGGGAGCGGATGCACCTCCGGAGACCACCGAACGACCAGGGCGACCCCCCTCCGGCCCCCGCCGGATTCCCTGTGCCCGCCGGTGCGTCCCGTCGTGGCCCGGACAGCTCGACCATTGGAGACGCGTGAGCACGCTCGCCACCCTCGCCCACCGCAAGACGGTCCTCACCGGGGCCGTCACCACCGTGGCCCTGGCCCTGGTCGCCACCTTCTTCGCCGCGACCGCCCTCGGTTCGCAGACCGTGACCCTGTCCCTCGACGGCACCTCCCAGCAGGTCAGCACCGACGGCAGCACCGTCGGCGAGGTCCTCGCCGAGCAGGGCATCACCCTCACCACCCACGACGTCGTGGCGCCCTCCCCGGAGTCCCGGGTGAACGACGGCACCCGCATCGCGGTCCGCTTCGGCCGTCCCCTGGACGTCAACCTCGACGGCGAGACGACCCGGCACTGGGTCACCGCCACCGACGTGACCACCGCGATGGACCAGATCGGCCTGCGGGTCGACGGTGCCGCGCTGTCGATGAGCCGTGGCGCCGGCATCAGCCGCAGCGGCACGAGCCTGACCGTGGCCACCCCCAAGCGCCTGAGCTTCGCCGTCGCCGGCAAGCGTCCGGTCAAGGCCACGGTCGCGGCCATCACGGTCGGCCAGGCCCTGAAGCTGCACCACGTGAAGGTCGACGGCAACGACGTCGTCAAGCCCGGTCCCGGCAAGCTGGTCGAGACCGGCGACAAGATCACCGTCACCCGGATCGGCGTGGTCGACCGGGTGGTGAAGAACCAGGCCATCGCGTTCGCCACCACCACGACCTCCGACGACACGATGTACCGCGGCGAGGAGAAGACCGTCCGGTCCGGCGCGGCCGGCAGCCGCGACGTGACCTACCGGATCCGGTTCGTCAACGGCAAGCCCGTCAAGCGCACCGTCGTGGCGGTCCGCAACGTGCAGCGCCCGGTGAACGCCGTGGTCGCGGTGGGCACCCAGGAGAAGCCGGCCCCCGCGCCGGCCCCGGCTCCTGCGCCGGCCGCCCCGTCGTACTCCTCGGGCGGCACGGTCTGGGACGCGCTCGCGCGCTGCGAGTCCGGCGGCAACTGGGCGATCAACACCGGCAACGGCTACTACGGCGGCCTGCAGTTCAACCTCGGCACCTGGCAGGCGTACGGCGGCTCCGGCCTGCCGAGCAGTGCGAGCCGGGAGACCCAGATCGCGGTCGCCACGCGGCTCCGTGACGCCAGCGGCGGGTACGGCCCGTGGCCGGGCTGCGCCGCCAGCCTGGGACTGCCCCGCTGAGCTGCCCCGCTGATCGGCCCCGCGCGGCGTCGGTAGGCTCGGCTGCGACATGAGCCCCGACATCCCGCCGCCACCGGCACCGCAGACACCCCCGGCCTCCGCCGGCCCGAGACTCCTCGGGCCGGCGGAGGTCCGTTCGCTGGCGGCTGCGCTCGACCTGAGGCCGACCAAGCAGCGCGGCCAGAACTTCGTGATCGACGCCAACACGGTCCGGCGGATCGTCCGCACCTCCGGGGTGGGGCCCGACGACGTGGTGCTCGAGGTCGGCCCCGGGCTGGGCTCGCTGACCCTGGCCCTGCTCGCCGTGGCGGGCCGGGTCGTGGCGGTCGAGGTCGACCCGGTGCTGGCCGCGGCCCTGCCCGGCACCGTCGCCGAGCACGCGCCCGCGCAGGTGGGCGCCTTCACCCTCGTCGAGGCCGACGCGCTCCGGCTGACCGAGGTGCCCGGCCCCCCGCCGACGGCCCTGGTGGCGAACCTGCCCTACAACATCTCCGTGCCGGTCCTGCTGCACCTGATGACCCTGCTGCCCTCGTTGCGGCACGGGCTGGTCATGGTCCAGTCCGAGGTGGCCGACCGGCTGGCCGCGCCGCCGGGCTCGCGCACCTACGGCGTGCCCTCGGCCAAGGCCGCGTGGTTCGCCGAGGTGCGCCGCGCGGGTGCCGTGGGCCGCACCGTCTTCTGGCCCGCCCCCAACGTCGACTCGGGGCTGGTGGCCTGGACGCACCGCGACCCTCCCGCCACCAGCGCCAGCCGGAGCGAGGTGTTCGCCGTCGTCGACGCCGCCTTCGCCCAGCGCCGCAAGACGGTCCGCGGCGCGCTGCGCGCGGTGTCCGCGACCGGCGCCGTGGACGCAGCCCTCGCCCACGCCGGGGTCGACCCGACCGTGCGCGGCGAGCAGCTCGACATCGCCGCCTTCGCGCGGATCGCCGAGGGCCTGGCCCTGGCCCGGACCGGAGCGGCCTCGTGACCGCGGAGGTGCGCGTGTCGTCCCCGGCCAAGATCAACCTGTGCCTGGGCGTCGGCCCGGTGCGCGCGGACGGCTTCCACCCGCTGGCCACGGTCTACCAGGCGGTCGGGATCCTCGACGACCTCGTGCTGCGCAGCGACGGGTCCACGCACGGCGAGTCCCGGTTCACCGTGTCCTCGGACGGGATCGACGTCTCCGCGGTGCCGACCGACGAGACCAACCTGGTGCTCCGCGCGGTGCGTCTGCTGGCCGAGCACCACGGGCGGGAGCTGCGGCTCGACGTCCACCTGCACAAGCGCATCCCGGTGGCCGGCGGGCTCGCCGGCGGGAGCACCGACGCGGCGGCGGCGCTGGTCGGCGCCGACGCGCTCTTCGAGCTCGGCACCGACCGTGAGGACCTGCTCGGCCTCGCCGCCCGCCTGGGCAGCGACGTCCCGTTCTGCCTGCTCGGCGGGACCGCGATGGGGTCCGGGCGCGGCGAGCTGGTCACCCCGGTGATCACCCGGGGGGAGTACTGGTGGGTGGTGGTCCCCGACGCCGGCGGACTGTCCACCCCGGCGGTCTACGCCGAGTTCGACCGGCTCGGCGCGGGCCCGGACGTGGCCGAGGTGCCCGACGACCTGCTGGCCGCCCTGGCCGCCGGTGACCTGGCCCGGCTCGGGGCGGCGCTGGCCAACGACCTGCAGCCCGCCGCGCTGTCCTTCCGTCCCGACCTGCGCGAGGTGCTCGACCGCCGGCCTGGCCGGCTCGGCCCTCGGCGCGCTGGTCAGCGGCAGCGGGCCGACCACGGTCTTCCTGTGCGACAGCGCCGCGCACGCCGAGGAGGTGGACCGCCGGCTGCAGGCGTCGTACGGCACGGCTCCGGCGGTGCTCACCCGCGGCCCGGTGCCCGGTGCCCGCGTGACCGCCCGCGCGGGGGGTGGCGCGGTGAGCGCGCAGGCGGCCAACCTGGTCAACCTGGAACGGGTCTCCAAGAGCTACGGCGTCCGCCCCCTGCTCACCGCGGTCAGCCTCGGGGTCGGGGCGGGCGAGCGGATCGGCGTCGTCGGTCGCAACGGCGACGGCAAGACGACCCTGCTCAAGATCATCGCGGGGCTCGAGGACGCCGACGACGGCCGGGTGTCGCAGTCGCGCGGGCTCCGGATGGGCTACCTCACCCAGGGCGACGAGCTGGACCCGTCCGCGACGGTGCGCCACGTCGTGCTGGGCGACCGGTCCGACCACGAGTGGGCGGCCGACCCGGTGACCCGCGAGGTGATCGAGGTGCTGCTGGTCGGTCTCGACCTGGAGCGCACGGTCGACGGTCTGTCCGGCGGCGAACGGCGCCGCTGCTCGCTGGCCGCCCTGCTGCTGGGCGACCACAACCTCGTCGTCCTCGACGAGCCGACCAACCACCTCGACGTCGAGGCCGTCGACTGGCTGGCCCGCCACCTGGCCGGCCGGGACACCGCCCTGGTCGTGGTGACCCACGACCGGTGGTTCCTGGACGCCGTGTGCGACCAGACCTGGGAGGTCCACGACGCCGTCGTCGACGTCTACGACGGCGGGTACGCCGCGTTCGTGCTGGCCAAGGCCGAGCGCCAGCGGCAGGCCGCCGCGACCGAGGGGCGTCGGCAGAACCTGATGCGCAAGGAGCTGGCCTGGCTGCGCCGGGGAGCCCCGGCGCGTACCTCCAAGCCGAAGTTCCGGATGGACGCCGCCACCGTCCTGATCGAGGACGAGCCGCCGCCGCGGGACCCCTACGAGCTGCAACGGTTCGCCACCCAGCGGCTGGGCAAGGACGTCCTCGACATCGAGGACGTGGACCTGTCCCGGGGGGACAAGACCCTGTTGAGCCGGGCCACCTGGCGGCTCGGTCCGGGGGACCGGGTCGGGCTGGTCGGGGTCAACGGCGCCGGCAAGACCTCGGTGCTGCGGCTGATGTCGGGCGACCTGCGTCCCGACCGCGGGAAGGTCCGCACCGGTCGCACCGTCGCCCTGGAGCACCTCACCCAGGCCGTGGCCGAGCTCGACCCGGCCGTCCGGGTGCTGGCGTCGGTGGAGGACGTGCGCCGGGTGGCCCGCACCGCGGGTGGCGAGATCACCGCGACGTCGATGCTCGAACGCTTCGGGTTCACCGGGGACCGGCTGACCACCCGCGTGGGCGACCTCTCGGGCGGGGAGCGTCGTCGGCTGCAGATCCTGCGGCTGCTGCTGGCCGAGCCCAACGTGCTGCTCCTCGACGAGCCGACCAACGACCTCGACATCGAGACGCTGACCGTCCTGGAGGACTTCCTGGACGGCTGGCCGGGCACGCTGGTGGTGGTCTCGCACGACCGGTACTTCCTCGAGCGGACCTGCGACACCGTCTGGGCCCTGATGGGCGACGGTGCGGTGCGGATGCTGCCGCGCGGGGTGGACGAGTACCTCGAGCGCCGACGTGCGTCGCTGGCCGCGGCGGCCGACTCCGCCCGGACCGCCGCCCGGGGGGCGTCGGGGTCGGGGGCCAAGCGGGGCTCGGCCGAGGAGCGCGAGGCCCGCAAGACCCTGTCCCGGGTGGAGAAGCAGCTGGCCCGCGTGCAGCGCGAGGAGGACCAGCTGCACGGCAGGCTGGCCGAGGCCGCCGCCGACTTCGACGAGCTGGCCCGGCTCGACGGGCGGCTGCGCACGGTCGTGGCCGAGCGGGAGGCGCTCGAGGAGGAGTGGCTCGAGGCGGCCGAGGCCGCCGAGTAGGAGGCCGGCCGGTCAGCCGGTCAGCCGGTCGGGCCGGTCGGCTCGATGGAGACGGCCAGCCGGCGCAGCAGCCGGGCCAGCTGCTCCCGCTCGCTGCTCCCGAGCGCGGCCAGCAGGGGACGCTCGTGCTCCAGCAGGCTGGCCAGGGCACCGTCGACCGCCGCGCGGCCGGTGTCGGTGAGCCGGACCAGGACGCCCCGTCGGTCGTGCGGGTCCGGGAGCCGGGCGACCAGCGCCCGGCCGACCAGCCGGTCGACCCGGTTGGTCATCGTCCCGCTGGTCACCAGGGTCTCCTTGAGCAGCCGGCCCGGGCTCAGCTCGTACGGCGCTCCCGCGCGGCGCAGGGCGGCCAGCACGTCGAACTCCCACGGCTCGAGGTCGTGGTCGGTGAACGCCGCGCGGCGCGCGGCGTCGAGGTGGTGGCCGAGCCGGCTGACCCGGCTGAGCACCTCCATGGGAGCCAGGTCGAGGTCGGGGCGCTCCCGCGTCCACGCCTCGACCAGCCGGTCCACCTCGTCCCTCATGGGGTCGAGCGTAGCGGTCAAGAATCTTGACATCGAGAGAACAGGTGCGGACCGACAAACCGGGTGCGACGGAGGCGTCCGGCGGGGGAGGCTGACCCCGTGGACCTGGTGATGATCTTCGGGCCGCCGGCCGTGGGCAAGATGACGGTCGGCCACGAGCTGTGCGGGCTGACCGGCTACAAGCTCTTCCACAACCACATGACCGTCGAGCCGCTGCTGGGGATCTTCGCCTTCGGCAGCCCGCCGTTCACCCGGTTGGTCGACGAGTTCCGGACCCGGATCCTGGAGGAGGCGGTGGCCGCCGACCTCCCGGGCCTGGTCTTCACGTTCGTCTGGGCGCTGCAGGACGAGGCCGACGCGGCCCTGGTCCGGGGGTACGTCGAGCTGGCCGAGCGCGGTGGCGCCCGGGTGCTGTTCGTCGAGCTCGCCGCGGACCTCGACGTGCGCGTGGTCCGCAACGAGACGGAGTTCCGCCTGGACCGCAAGCGCAGCAAGCGCGACCTGGCCTTCTCGCGTCCGCACGTGCTCCAGGTCGAGCGCGAGCACGTGATGAACACCGGGTCCGCCCCCCTTCCCCACGTCGAGCGGGTGCTGGCCGGGCGGCCGTACCTGCGCCTGGACAACACGCGGCTCGAGGCCGACGAGGTCGCCCGGCGGATCATCGCCGACCTGATCGCCTAGGCTGGCTCCCGCTATCCCCGGTTGGTCTGCCGGCAGGGCCCGCCGCACTTTGAATGCGGATAAAGCGACGTAGGTTCGACTCCTACCCGGGGAGCCAGAAGACCGTCCCACCCCCCAGGAGGCCTCCCGTGACCCCGTCCGTCGAGGAGTCCGCCCGCGTCCCCGGGCCGACCGCCGTCATCGTGCTGGCCGCCGGCAGCGGGACCCGGATGCGGTCCAAGACCATGAAGGTGCTCCACCCGCTGGGCGGGCGCAGCATGATCGGGCACGTCCTGAGCGCCGCGGTGGCCCTGGAGCCCGAGCACCTCGTCGTCGTGGTGGGTCACGGCCGCGACCAGGTCGGCCCGCACGTGACCGACCAGGTCCCGGACGCCCTGCTGGCGGTCCAGGAGACCCAGGAGGGCACCGGGCACGCCGTACGGATCGCCCTGGAGGCCCTGGAGTCCCGGGCGGGCGGCGTGCAGGGGACCGTCGTGGTGGCGATGGGCGACACCCCGCTCCTCGAGGCCGCGACCCTGGCCGCCCTGGTGGCCGACCACACGACCGCGGCCCGGGCGGTGACCGTGCTGACCGGCCAGGTGGCCGACCCCACCGGCTACGGCCGCGTGGTCCGCGACGACGACGGCGCGGTGCTCGCCATCGTCGAGGAGCGGGACGCCGACCCGGCCCAGGCGCTGATCGGCGAGATCAACTCGGGGATCTACGCCTTCGACGGCGCGTTCCTGGCCCGGGCGCTGGCGCGGGTCACCAACGACAACGCCAAGGGCGAGTACTACCTCACCGACGTGGTCGGCGTCGCCCGCAGCGACGGCTCTGCCGTCGGGGCGCACGCCACCGGCGACGTCGCCCAGACCGAGGGTGCCAACGACCGCAGCCAGCTCGCCGCCCTCGGCGCCCAGCTCAACCGGCGCACGCTCGAACGGTGGATGCGTGCGGGGGTCAGCATCGTGGACCCCGCGACCACCTGGGTCGACGTGACCGTCTCCCTGGCCCCCGACGTGACCCTGCTGCCGGGGGTCCAGCTGCTCGGCGCGACCGACGTGGCCGAGGACGCCGTGGTCGGACCGGACTGCACCCTCACCGACGTCGAGGTGGGCCGGGGGGCCCGGGTGGTCCGCACCCACGGGGAGCTCGCCGTGGTGGGCGAGGGCGCCACCGTGGGTCCGTTCTCGTACCTGCGCCCGGGCACGGTCCTGGGGGCCGGGGGCAAGATCGGCGCCTTCGTGGAGACCAAGAACGCCCGGATCGGCGACGGCGCCAAGGTCCCGCACCTGTCCTACGTCGGCGACGCCGAGGTCGGTGAGGGGGCCAACATCGGGGCCGGCACGATCTTCGCCAACTACGACGGCGTGGCCAAGCACCGCACGGTCGTCGGCCGCCACGCCAAGACCGGGGCGAACAACACCTTCGTCGCTCCGGTGCACCTCGGCGACGGGGCGGTCACCGGCGGCGGCACCGTGGTGCGCCAGGACGTCCCGGCGGGGGCGCTCTCGGTCTCCGCCGGCCCCCAGCGGACCTTGGCCGGCTGGGTCCTGCGGCGACGTCCGGGGTCAGCCGCCGCACAGGCCGCGTCCCACGCGCTGGGCCCGGATTGGTCTGCGGAGCCGGAGGAGTGACACTGGTGTCCTGCAGGGGGGCCGGCACCGACCGAGGGGAACAACACGCGTGACGAGCATCAAGCGGGCCACCGAGAAGAACCTGATGGTCTTCTCGGGCCGGGCACACCCGGGCCTGGCGGAGGAGGTGTCCTCGCTCCTGGGGATCACGTTGGTGCCCACCACGGCGTACGAGTTCGCCAACAGCGAGATCTACGTGCGCTTCGAGGAGTCGGTGCGCGGCTCGGACGCGTTCGTCATCCAGAGCCACACCGCTCCGGTGAACGAGTGGATCATGGAGCACCTGATCATGGTCGACGCCCTCAAGCGGGCCTCGGCCAAGCGGATCACCGTGGTGATGCCGTTCTACGGCTACGCCCGGCAGGACAAGAAGCACCGCGGGCGCGAGCCGATCTCCGCGCGGCTGATCGCCGACCTGTTCGCCACCGCCGGCGCCGACCGGCTGATCACCGTGGACCTGCACACCGCCCAGATCCAGGGCTTCTTCGACGGTCCGGTCGACCACCTGATGGCGCTGCCCATCCTGGCCGACTACGTCAGGGCCAAGTACGGCGACCAGGAGCTGGCGATCGTCTCGCCCGACGCCGGCCGGATCAAGGTCGCCGAGCAGTGGTCGGCCAGCCTCGACGGCGCCCCGCTGGCCTTCATCCACAAGACCCGCGACATCACCCGGCCCAACGAGTCGGTCGCCAACCGGGTCGTCGGCGAGGTCCAGGGCCGGATCTGCATCCTGGTCGACGACATGATCGACACCGGCGGGACGATCGTGAAGGCCGCGGACGCGCTGATCGACCGGCGGCGCCGCGGGCGTGGTCATCGCCGCCACCCACGCGATCCTGTCCGACCCGGCCGTCGACCGGCTCAAGAACAGCGCCGCGGTCGAGGTCGTGGTCACCAACACCCTGCCGATCGCCGAGGACCGGCACTTCGACAAGCTCACGGTGCTGTCGATCGCCCCGCTGATCAGCCGAGCGATCCGCGAGGTCTTCGAGGACGGCTCGGTCACCTCCCTCTTCGACGGTCACGCCTGAGCGGTCGGGCGGTCCGATTCGCACTCCCGCACCGGGGTCGCTAGGATCAGCAGGTTGCCTCGGCGAGGGAGACCAGGAACCTCCTGGTTCCGCTCCGTGATCGACGCGGTCACGCTCCGCGCACTCGTGCGCGTGCAGCGGTCCGTCTCCTCCCGCCGCAGTCGACCACGTCAGGCGTCGCAGCGAGCAGAAGAACCAGAGGAGAGTCCCGTCCATGACTGAGACCAGGCTGAAGGCCGAGTCCCGCACCGAGTTCGGCAAGGGCGCGGCGCGTCGGATCCGGCGTGACCACAAGGTGCCGGCCGTCCTCTACGGGCACGGCACCGACCCCGTCCACGTGACCCTGCCGGGCCACGACACGATGATGGCGCTCAAGCACGGCGGCGCGAACGCCCTGCTGTCCATCGACCTGGACGGCTCGACCGAGCTCGTCCTGCCCAAGCAGGTCCAGCGCGACCCGATCCGCGGCGTCCTCGAGCACCTCGACCTGATCATCGTCCGCAAGGGCGAGAAGGTCGTCGTCGACGTCCCGGTCCACACGGTCGGCGAGGCGGGCCCCGAGACGCTCGTGACGGTCGAGAACTCCACGATCTCGCTCGAGGCGGAGGCCACGCACCTGCCCGAGTTCATCGAGGTCTCGATCGAGGGCCTCGAGGCCGGCACCCAGGTGCTGGCCCGCGACCTGAGCCTGCCGAGCGGGTCGACGCTGCACGTCGACGAGGAGACCCTCGTCGTCAACGTCAGCCAGGCCACGACGGCCGAGCAGCTCGAGGACGAGCTCGCCGAGGCCGAGGCCGAGGTGGGCATCGAGCGCGACGAGCCGAGAGACGCGAGCTCGACCGACGGTGACGCCCAGGCCTCCGAGGACGCCGGGGACAGGCCTGCCGACGCGTGAGCGAGGACGTCTGGCTGGTGGTCGGGTCTGGGCAACCCCGGACCCACCTACGCCGCACCCGCCACAACGTGGGCTACCGCGTCGTGGACGAGCTGGTGGGGCGCCTCGGCGGGCAGCTGCGGGCCCACAAGTCCGGTCGGGCCGAGGTGCTCGAGGGGCGGCTGGGCATCGGTGGCCCGCGGCGTCGTGCTGGGCCGGGCCCGGTCGCTACATGAACGAGTCCGGAGGGCCGGTGGCCACCCTGGCGGCGTTCTACAAGGTGCCCGTCGAGCGGGTCGTCGCGGTCCACGACGAGCTCGACATCGCCTTCGACACCCTGCGGGTGAAGCTGGGGGGCGGCGACAACGGCCACAACGGGCTCAGGTCGATCCGCGCGGCCCTGGGGAGCGGTGAGTTCTACCGGGTCAGGGTCGGGGTCGGACGCCCACCGGGACGACAGTCGGCCGCGGACTTCGTGCTGGCGGACTACACCAGGGCGGAAAGCAAAGTTTTAACCTTCCAAGTGGATTCCGCCGCTGACGCGGTGGAGAGCCTGATCAGGGTGGGACTGGCTGAGACACAAAGTCGGTTCAACTCGTAGCAAAGTGGACAAGCACAGCACGACCAAGGTTTCGCGCTTATTTCAGACTGTGACCGAACGGATGATCTTCTGCCCGGTCGCAGTCGTACGACACGGGTCATCGTGGGCAGTAGGTCCAGTCGGGCTTGCTGATTCCTCGGTCAATGCGTCATGATTCGGACATCGCACCTCCAGGCCCTGGGAAGCCGGAGCTGCGAATTCAGGGGACACCACACGCACTACCGGGGGGTATTGCGCCTATGTCAGGCGGTTTTGGTGACGGTTCCGTCACCGCAGAAGGTACGGGCGTCAGCGTCCGTCATGCCAGTGACCCGTCATCCGGCGCCTCCGTGCGCCCGACGGCGTCTTCCACCACGCCCCGGACCGGGATGCCGCGCCAGCGCAGCACCGTCGTCGGGGCCGAGGGCACCGCGGCCCTGGAGCCGCGCGTCGTGCTCGGTGCCGACACCTCCGGGTCCCTCGGGACCGCTGCCGCCGGCTCGGAGCGCACGCTCTCCAGCTGGGTGCGGGTCTGGGGCCTGCACACCGAGGTGATGCTGACGTTCGTCGCCGGCGTCGCCGCGGCGTTCGCCTCGTCCACCAAGCCGTACGTCGCCCTCCTCGCGCTCGGCGCCTGGATGCTCGGCACGTTCCACGAGGGTCGGGCGGTCACCACCCCGCTGACCCGCCAGTTCAGGATCCTGGTCGGCAGCGCACTGCTGCCCCTCGCGGTCCTGTCCGCCGGGGTCGGCTACCTCGGTGTCGCACCGGCGTCGGTGCCGCAGGCGTTCGCCGCGCTCAGCGCGGCCGCCGGCATGTCCCTGGCGATCCGCACCTTCCGCTGGAAGCTGCAGGCTCCGGTGCGCGTCGTCGTCGTCGGGGACCGCAGCGCGGTCGCCACGGCGACCGCGCGCTGGGCGCGCACCAGCAACGTGCACGTCGTGGGCGGTCTCGTGGTCGAGGACGACCTGGCCGAGGACGCGATGCCGCACGAGATCCTGGGCGTCCCGACGGTGCTCGGTCTCGACCGGGCCAAGGCCCTGGTGCGCCTGTGGCGTGCCGACCTGGTCGTGGTCAACCCCGGGCAGGGTGTCACCACCGAGGCGTTCCGACGTCTCACCTGGGCCCTGGAGGGGTCCCGGGTCTCGCTCGGTGTGAGCGGCGTGCTGGAGACGGTCGCGGCGCACCGGATCACCCCGGGTGGTCTGGAGCGCTCGGGCATCATGAGCGTCCGGTCCCCGCGGCCCTCGGCGTTCGTCCGTGGCGTCAAGGCCGGACTCGACCGGCTGGCCGCCCTGGTGCTGCTGGTCCTGGTCTCGCCGGTCCTGCTCTCCATGGTCGTCGCCGTGCGCCTGGACAGCCGGGGCTCGGCGTTCTTCACCCAGGTGCGGGTCGGCCGGGGTGGGCGCCACTTCAAGGTCTACAAGATGCGCACCATGGTCAGCGACGCCGAGGCGATCAAGGCCAAGCTCGCCGGCGAGAACGAGTTCGACTCGGTGCTGTTCAAGATGAAGCGCGACCCCCGGATCACCCGGGTCGGTCAGTTCCTGCGCAAGTCGTCCCTGGACGAGCTGCCCCAGCTGATCAACGTGCTCAAGGGCGACATGTCCCTGGTCGGTCCCCGACCCTTCCTGCCCGACGAGGTCGCGCGGATGGACGAGGACACCCTGCGTCGGCACGCCGTGCAGCCCGGCATCACCGGACTGTGGCAGGTCAGCGGTCGCTCCGACCTCGCCTGGGACGAGTCGGCCGCGCTGGACACCTACTACGCCGACAACTGGAGCCTCACCGGCGACCTCGCGATCGGTCTGCGGACCGTGAAGGCGGTCGTGGGCGGCGACGGCGCCTACTGACGGTGACGGTCCTGCTGGTCGCCTCCCCCGGGGGGCACATCGAGGAGCTGCGGCTCCTGCTGCCCACGCTGGGGATAGACCCGGCCGACGCGGTGTGGGTGACCAGCAGGACGGTCCAGACCGAGTCGCTGCTCGAGGGGCGGCCGGTCCGCTGGATCGCCCCGGTGGCCTCGGGGCAGCTCGGTCGGGCAGCGGCCTCCCTGCCGGCTGCGGTGCGCCTGCACCGGCAGGTCCGGCCCCGGCTCGTGGTGAGCACCGGGGCCGCGATCGCGGCCCCGCACCTGGTCGCGGCCGCCGTGCACCGCGTGCCGATCTGGTACGTCGACAGCGCGACCCGGTTGGACGGTCCCTCGGTGACCGGGCGGCTGGCCGAGCGCCTTCCGCGCACGTCCCTGTTCGTGCAGGGCCGGGGGTGGGGCGACCCCCGCTGGGCCCGCGTCCCCGACGTCTTCGACGCCTACGAGTCGCTGCCCCGGGAGGGCCCGACCGGTCCGGTCCGGTCCGCGGTGGTGTCCCTGGGCACCGAGCGCTTCGCCTTCGACCGGGCCGTCACCCAGGTCGAGCGGGTCCTGCTGGACCGGTCCGTGCCGGTCGAGGTGTTCTGGCAGACCGGCAACACCTCCGTCGTGCGCGACGGTGTCGAACGGCCCCGGTGGGTGACCTCGGAAGCACTGCGGGACGCGTGCCGTCGGGCCGACGTGGTGATCACCCACGGCGGGGTCGGGTCCGCGCTGTGCGCCCTCGCGGAGGGCAAGGTGCCGATCCTGCTGCCCCGCTCGGGGCGCCGGGGCGAGCACATCGACGACCACCAGGCCGACATGGTGCAGATGCTCGCCGAGCGTGGCCTCGCCGTCGCCGTCGACCCCGACGAGCTGACCTGGGAGCACCTGGAGCGCGCGCACGCCCTGCGCGCGCGGACCCGTCCTGAGGTCGTCGCACCCCGGACGGACGGGGCCGACGGCCCGACCGGACAGCCCACCTGACCCGAACGGCTCATTTGTCTTCCAGCATTTGGATTTGACAACCAGAGCACCCACAATCGTGACATGCGTTGGGGGAAGCGGCGGGGGCCGCACTTTGTTCTTGTCATGATGTCCGTAGTCGCCGGACTGGTGCTGGCCGCGGTGCCGGCCCAGGCCCGGGTCTGGGTCGACGACACACCGGCCGCGAGCTGGGGGGTCAACGGGCGCGTCTACGCCACCGTGATCGCCGGGGACACGATGGTGGTGGGGGGCAAGTTCACCAGTGCGGTGAGCTCGACCGGCACCACCGTGGCCCGCAAGAACCTCGCGGCCTTCTCGATGGCGACCGGTGAGCTGCTCACCGGCTGGCGGGCCGACGCGGGCGCGACGGTCTACGCGCTGGTGACCGACGGGACCTCGGTCTGGGCCGGCGGTTCCTTCGCCAAGGTGGGCGGTTCGGTGCACAGCCGGGTCGCCAAGATCGCGGCCGGCAACGGCGCCGTGGACAACCGCTTCACCGCGACGGTGGACAACACCGTCCGCGCGCTGGCCCTCGACTCCGGCTCGCTGTACCTCGGCGGAGCCTTCCGCAACGCCAACGGCGCCACGCGCACCCGTCTGGCCAAGGTCGACGACGCCACGGGGGCACTGGACGGCTCCTTCGTGGCCTCGGCCAACAACGTGGTCAAGGGGCTGGTCCGCAACCCCGTGACCGACGTCCTGTACGCCTCGGGTCTGTTCTCCACCCTCGGTGACGCGGCCCGCAACGGCGTCGGGGCGGTCTCGGCCACCACCGGGGCCACCACGAGCACGGTCTTCGCGTCCGCAGCCCGGCCCACCCTGGGACTGACCATCAACCCCGACGGCTCCCGGCTGTTCGGTGCCGGCGGCTCCGGCTCCAACGCCGCGGCGGCGTGGAACACCAGCACCGGGGCGCGCACCTGGCGGGTCGTGACCGACGGCGACATCCAGGCCATCGCCTACTACGACAACACCGTCTACTTCGGCTTCCACGACGGCTACCAGACCGACGCCGCGATCAAGATGCTCGCCGCCAACGCCGACACCGGCCAGCTCCAGGCGTTCTACCCGCGGTTCGACGGGTTCTGGGGCGTGTTCGCCATCGCCGCGACCGAGGCGGGCGTCGTGGCCGGGGGCGAGTTCAGCGGGGTGAACGGCGTGATCGCCCCGAACCTGGCGCGCTTCACACCGCTGGCGGCCCCCAAGGCGGACCCGGTCGTCGTGTCCTACCTCGGCGCCACCACGGACTGGAGCTACTGGGACGCCAACAGCCGGCCGACGGACTGGCAGAACCTCAACTTCGCCGACGGCTCCTGGGCGGTCGGCAAGTCCCAGCTGGGCTACGGCGACGGTGACGAGCAGACGGTGATCTCGTACGGCGGGGACCCGAACAACCACAACGTGACGGCCTACTTCCGCACCAAGTTCACCGTGGACAAGGTCCCGGACCTGCTCAAGCTGGAGCTCCTGGCCGACGACGGGGCGGTGGTCTACCTCAACGGCGTGGAGGTGGTGCGCGACAACATGCCGACCGGCACGATCGCCCACTCCACGCTGGCGGCGACCAACCGCACCGGTGGCCCGGAGAACGCGCTGCGGCCGTTCAGCCTCAACCCGGCGAAGCTGCGGATCGGCGGTGCGACCAACGTGCTGGCCGTCGAGGTCCACCAGTCCAACGTGACCTCCGACGACCTGAGCTTCGACCTCAGCCTCACCGGGCAGTTCTCCGGCTGAGTGGTCCGGGGCGACCCTGTCGAGGCCCCGGTCGTGCCTGCGTCCCGCAGCGCACGGCCGGGGCTTTCGTCCGTACGGACCGGGCCGTTCGGCGGACAGGGACGATACGGTGTGCATGGTCCGGAACGACCGATCTGTGCCGTCTGAAACCGTTCAATATCACAGAATCGTCGCTCCGATCCGGTTCTCCGGTCGATTCTGTACGGCCCCGGCATGTCCCCTAGGGTGTCTGCCCATGAGCGACGACACCGCGGCCACGCCCGCGCCCGCAGCCGCCGCGGAGGACGATCACGTCCTCGCCGCGTGGCTGGCGACCACGGCCGGGGAGCTGCTCCTCCGGGTCCGCACCGAGGGTCTGGAGGGCCGCGAGCTCAAGGACGCAGGCGACCGGGCGTCGCACCTGCTGCTCATGGACCTGCTGGCCGAGCACCGTCCCGGCGACGCCGTCCTCAGCGAGGAGGGCAAGGACGACAAGGCCCGTCTGTCCGCCTCGCGGGTCTGGATCATCGACCCCGTGGACGGCACCCGGGAGTTCTCCGAGCCCCCCCGCGACGACTGGGCCGTGCACGTCGCCCTGTGGGCCGACGGCGACCTGGTGGCCGGTGCCGTGGCCCAGCCTGGTCTAGACACCACCTTCTCCACCGCGGCGCCGTCGACCGTCCCGGCCCGCACGGCCGACCGTCCCCGGATCGCGGTGAGCCGGACCCGGCCGCCGGCCTTCGTCGCGGCCCTGGCCGAGGAGATCGGCGCCGAGCTCGTCCCGATGGGCTCGGCCGGGGCCAAGGTCATCTCGGTCGTACGAGACGTCACCGACGCCTACGTCCACGCCGGCGGTCAGTACGAGTGGGACTCGGCCGCCCCCGTCGTCGTGGCCCGGGCCGCCGGTCTGCACACCAGCCGGGCCGACGGCGCGCCCCTGCAGTACAACCAGGACGACGTCCTGCTGCCGGACCTGCTGGTCTGCCGTCCCGAGCTCGCCGAGACCATCGCCGGGTTCGTGCGCCGCTACTGGGCCGAGCACCCCGCCTGAGCTGTCCGCTGCGCGGCCCTGCGGGGCTTCGTCGCGGTCCGTGGGAGCCGACAAGGGCCTGACCGCCCATCGGCATCATTCCCACACCACTGAGTTCCATGCCTGATCTGAGCCCCCCGGTCGAACCGACCCAGCGATGTGTCGGTCGACACCTCAACCACACGGCACAACCACAGGGAGACAGCACTATGTTCAGCCACCGAGCCTCGCGGCGAGTCCGCTCGGCCCTCTCCGGCGCGGGAGCCCTCGCCCTCGTCCTCGCGGCAGCAAGCACGGCTGCCTCGAGCACCTCAGCAAGCCCGCCCACGGCCTTGCCCACCCAGGGTCTCGAGCTGGCCGCGGGCTGTCCCGCCGCGCCGGTCTACAACGGCTCCGGCGTCACGACGAAGTTCGGCACGAACGTCTCCACGGGCGGAGGTGTCTCCTTCACCACCGCGCTGGGCAACCTGGACAAGAAGTTCGGCAAGCTCGACGCCGTCCGGGTCTTCGACCCCGCCCTGCCGCCGGCGAACGCCTGGACGCGTCGCGGCGCCTCCCTGGCCAACCGTTCGGTGATCTCCTCGTTCCGGCTCGCCCCGGCGAAGGTGCTCAGCGGCGCCTACGACTCCCAGATCCTCAACTACTTCAAGAACACCCCAGCTCGGTGCAGCTGTTCTGGAGCTACTACCACGAGCCCGAGCCGCAGATCCTCGCGGGGAAGTTCACCAAGGACGAGTACCGCCGGGCCTGGCAGCGGCTCTCCGGCCTGAGTGCGCGGGCCTGCAAGCCCAACGTCTACCCCACGCTGATCCTGACCGGCTACACCGCCGACCCCCAGTCGAAGCGCAACTGGACCGACTACTACCCGGGCTCGCAGTACATCTCGGTGCTGGCCTGGGACCCCTACAACCGGGCGTCCGGCCAGCCGACCAGCTACGGGTCGCCCAGCTCGCTCTACGACCGGGTGGTCTCGCATCTCCCGAGCGGCGGGGAAGCCGTTCGGGATCGCCGAGACCGGCAGCCGGTTGATCCCCACCGACTCCAGCGGCACCCAGCGCGGAGCCTGGTTGAAGTCGGTGGGGTCGTACTTCGCGGCCAACGACGCTGCCTTCGTCACCTACTTCAACTCCATCGGCGTCAGCAACGCCGACTACCGCCTGATGGACTCCCCGTCCGTCGGCGGCTGGGCGAACGTGATCCTGAACAACTGAGCAATCCACGCGGTTCGGACTGCTCGGACTGCGCCGGGCGGTAAAATCGAGGCAGTGGGGTCCGGTTCCGGACCCCACTGCTTCGTTTCCGTTCCGGGTCCGCAGGGGGCACACGTGAGGTCATGGTCGGCGAGTCACCCACGGGTCCGGGGGAGGGCCTTCGGTGTGGTGCTGGCGCTGGCGGCCGGCCTGGCGCTCGCCGGGTGCGCCGAGGAGCGGCCTCCCTCCAGCGACTCCGGGACGCCGTCCCCGGACGTCTCGGACATCGCGTCCGGGGGACGGCCCAGCGACAGCCCAGCTCCTGCTCGGCGTCGACCCGGCCACCGGTGAGCCGGTCCAGCTCGGCGTCGCGCCGGTCGAGCTGGGGGTGTCGACGCGCGACGGAGGCGGGATGCGCGCGGGGACCGGGCGCGACCAGGCTCCGGTCTTCGACTTCCCCGACTACGCCCCGACCGGTCCGTACCCGCGTGCGGTGCTGACCGCACGCAACGTGGGCACCGACGACGCCTTCGACCCGGGGACGGGCGACTTCAGCTGGGGGGCCGACTTCCGCCTCGACGCCGCGTCGACGGGACGCCCGGACGACAACGGCAACAACGTCGTCCAGCGTGGTCTGTCCAGCGACCCGGTGATGTTCAAGCTCGACCTCGATGCCAGCCTGCGCCCCAGCTGCACGGTGCACGGGGCCGCCGGGAAGGTCAAGGTCATGGCGTTGGCCAAGGTCGCCCCCGGCACCTGGTACCGCGCCCGGTGCACCCGCGAGGGCGACCGGCTGACGGTGACCGTGTCGGAGCTGCTGTCCGGCGGGTCCGCAGGCTCCACCGACCGCTCCAACGAGGGTCCGGTCGGCGACGTCACCTTCGAGGACCCCCGGATCCCGATCTCGGTGGGAGGCAAGGTCGCGCACAACGGCGTCGTCATCGGCTCGGCCAGCGACCAGTTCAACGGGGAGCTGGCCGACCCCTTCGTCGAGCTCGGGTGAGCCGACCGGTCAGGGTTCGGCTCAGACGCCGCGTCCGTAGCGGTGCAGGGTGTTCAGGACCTTGTCGGCACTGACCACCTTCGCCGCGACGGCCAGCGCCACCACGGCGCGCCACTGGGTGGGGTCGTTGCGCAGGGCCTTGCGGGCCCAGCGCGTTGGCCTCGGTCCGGTTGCCCTGACCGGCCTCGCCGAAGGCGATCTGGCCATACACCCGGCCGGCGCCCTTGCGGTCGGTCTCGATGTCGGGGTGGCTGGCCAGCATCCAGTGCAACGAGGACACCTTGGTCTCCCAGGCCCGGGAGAAGAACGACGACGTCCCCCACGGACGACGACGAGCGGGTCGTCGACGTGGACGATCGGGGCCAGCGCGCTCGCGCGCAGCAGGATGTCCCAGTCCTCGTTCTGGCTGCCGGGCATGTTCTCGTCCACGAGCCCGATCTCGCCGACCAGGGAGCTGCGTCGGAACACGAAGGTCGAGGAGTGCAGCATCGACATCCGCGAGCGCAGCAGCTGCTGGTGGGTGACCCGGTCGGTGCCCGCCGGCGCGGTGTGAGCTGGCCCTCGTACTCGACCTCGATGGAGCAGGTGACCATGTGGCAGCCCGGGCGGCGTCGGCGGCCGCGACCTGTCGGGAGATCTTGGTCTCGCGCCACCAGTCGTCGTCGTCGCAGAACGCCACCCACTCGCCGCGGGCCGCACCGACACCGGTGTTGCGGGCCCCGGCCAGCCCGGGTGTCCGCTCGTTCGTCACGACCCGGACCGTGCGTCCCGCGGCCTCGGAGGCCATGCTGAGGTCCGGGTCGCTCTGGTCGAAGACCAGGACGACCTCGATCTCGCCGGCGTAGTCCTGGGCGACGACCGACGCGATGGCCTTGCGGACCAGCTCCGGACGGTTCCTGGTCGCGATGACGACGGAGACCAACGGTGAGCTCATGATGTCCTTCCCGAGTACCCGAACGCCCGCAGGGCCGGGTAGGTGAGTGTGGTGACGACGCGGCGGTCGCGGTCCGACATCGCACGACGCCACTCCACGTCAGGCCGCAGCGCGGTCAGGCCGGTGCGGAACCGCATCGGGTTGCCCGCCACGGAGTGCGTGCTGCGCAGCTCGATGCTCTTCGCGTCGACCATCGGCAGCACGCCGTCCCCGGGGAGGTCGAGCGTGCGCCAGGTCTGCTGCACGACCGTGGCGGCGTCCTCGACCAGGTCCTCGTAGCGGAGCCGGGCGACCGGGACCCCGCGGTAGGCCAGCCCCCGGATCGACAGGTTGTGGGAGAGCCACAGCGCCGCCGACCGGCTCACCGCGAGCTGGGGCATCGTCTCGCCCTCGGTCTCGGGGCGTGAGACCTCCTTGGTCCAGCTGTACGCCACCCCACGGCTGTCGCGCACGATGTGCATCACGCGCAGGTCCAGCTGCGGGTCGTGGCTCAGGGCCAGCGCGGTGGGGGCGACCTTGCTCGAGTCCACCACGACCTGGGCCCCGCTCACCGCGCGAGCCGCGTCGTAGATCCGCCGGTAGTAGTCGCTGTAGGAGCGGGCCGCGACCGCGGTCTCCTCGGAGGGCCGGCGGCGTACGGTGCGGTTCATCCGGCGCTGACGGTCCACCGCGTCCTTGAGGGTCAGCACGTCGTCGACGTCGACGTTCGCCCACCCGCCGAAGGCGTGGTCGCCGACGCCGGTCCAGAACGGGCACCGGGAGAAGTGCTCACCGCAGGCGCACAGCTCGTCGCCGCGGATCCCGCGTTGCCAC
This sequence comes from uncultured Actinomycetota bacterium, assembly GCA_963843825.1. Taxonomy (GTDB): domain Bacteria; phylum Actinomycetota; class Actinomycetes; order Propionibacteriales; family Nocardioidaceae; genus Marmoricola_A. Next base: position 33,745 of record CAWJLZ010000008.1, on the reverse strand, counting down.
AGGTGGGCGACCTCGCCGAGCACGACGACGTCGTCCAGGCGCGCCAGCAGGCACTCCAGCAGCGTCGAGCCGCTCCGGCCGGAGCCGCCGATGTACAGCAGCGTGGTTGCTCCCGGGTCCGCGTGGGATCCAGTCATCTACCCCGCCCTCTCGACATCTGCGAACGGCGTCAGGCTATCTGATCTACCGTGGTGGCCCGGTCGAAACCGGCCGACCCGGCGCGCCCCGCGCTCAGCAGCAGAAGGAGCCCCATGACGCCCACCGAGTTCCGAGGCACGCTGCGACGCGACCTCGCAGCGAACCGCGGCTACCCCAAGAGCGCCGTGATCGTGACCCTGCTGCGGGTCGCCCAGCTGGTGCGCTCCCGTCCCGGCCTGGCCGGGCGCCTGGCGTACCTGCCGGTGGGGGTGCTGTACAAGCTCGTCTCGGAGTGGTTGCTGGGGGTCGAGATCCCGGCCAGCACCCGGATCGGACCGGGCCTGATGATCCGCCACGGCGTGGGCATCGTGATCAACCCGGCCTCGGTGATCGGCCAGGACGTGATGCTGCGCCACGGCGTGACCCTGGGGAACCGGTTCGAGCTGGACGACTGCCCGGTCGTCGAGGACGGCGTCGAGTTCGGCGCCGGGGCCACCGCCATCGGACGCATCACCATCGGCGAGCAGGCCCGGGTGGGTGCGGGGGCCGTGCTGGTCAAGGACCTGCCGGCCGGTGCGGTGGCCTACTCGCCCACCACCATCGTCGACAAGCGCGCCCAGGAGCTCCGCGGTCACGACCGCTGAGCCGCGGCGCGGACCGCGCGGCCGGGGCGGTCCCCGATCCGCGGTGCACCGTCGTCGGCCGGCCGCAGGGCCAGGGCCGCGGCGGCCAGCATCAACGGGATGCCGTAGGGCAGGACGCCGTAGTAGAGCAGCTCCAGGGTGGCCACGATGAGTGCGGTGTGGGCGGCGAACCCGGTCAGGTCGCGTCGGCGCCGCGACTGCACGATGGCCAGCAGCAACCAGCCCATCGAGGCGGCCAGGGCGACCGGACCGTGGCTGACCAGGATCATCCAGACCTGACCCTGGGTGCCGACCGGCGGGGCGTTGGGGTTGTCGCCCTCCTTGGGCACCCCGAACCCGAAGATCGGGGACTCCGGCACCGAGGCGAGGCTCTGGGCGTAGAGCGAGGAGCGGGTGTCGTTGCTCGAGCCCTCGTTCGCCAGACGGGAGTCGATCCGCTGCTGGACGGGCAGGACGGCGTACAGGGTGATCGCCACCACGCCGGCGAGCGCGAGGTAGGCCAGGATCTTCGGGCGTCCCATCAGGGTCAGCCGGAAGCCGACGTACAGCGCGGCGACCACGATGCCGATCGCCATCCCGCGGTTCAGGGTCAGGAAGGCCGGCACCAGGGAGAGCGGCAGCACGACCACGAACAGCAGCCGCCGCCGGCGCGGCGTGGTCTGCAGCGCGTAGGCGACGACCAGCGGCAGCAGGACGGAGTAGGCGTTGCCCCAGTTGTTGGTGAACCGGAACGGCGCCGCCGGGCGGGGCGAGAGGTCGAAGTAGGAGCCCGGGTTGTACTGCGCGAACCGCCGCACGACCATGTAGGTGACCAGGTCGTTGCTGAGCAGGGTGTTCAGTGCCGGGAGTGCGCTCTTCAGGCCGAGCACCACGAAGCTCATCGGGGTGCGGACGACCGCGTGCGGCAGGACGACACCGAGGTAGCCCCCGACCACGGTGGTCAGCCACACGATGGTGAGCAGGCCCAGGACCCGCTGTCCGGTCAGCCGGGGCCGCGCGTTGTAGATGTAGAGGAACACCACCGTGCCGCTGGCGTAGATCGAGAAGCGGTAGGCGAAGCCCACCAGGGCGGTCCCGAACCGCACCTCGATGATCGAGAACAGCGCCCAGAGCAGGAAGAGCATCCACAGGCCGAAGCCGCGCGGGGTGCGCATCCCGGGCGTCCGGACCATCAGCAGGACCATCAGGGCGGCGATCGGGATGATCACCATGTCCAGCAGGCCGACGGCCCACCACACGGCGTAGCAGCCGAAGAGCGCGGTCAGTGGCCAGGTGGGCAGGGTCGGTGCGGCGGGGGTCGAGGCATCTCCGTCCTCGGCGCGAGGCGAGGACGTCGTGTCGAGGGACAACCGGACCATCCTGGGATCGGCAACGGGGGATCGAAGACTCTCGGTAGTCTAGGCGGCGACCCGGACCATGTCCGAACCATCCACGATCCCTGGAGGGACCGCCGCGTGACGACTTCGATGGGCGAGACGACCTCGCTCGAGTTCGGCCACTACCTCAGGACGCTGCGCCGCAACGCGCTGCTCGTCCTGCTCTGCGCGGTGCTCGGGCTGGCCGTCGCCTTCGCCTACCTGCAGGCGGCCGGACAGAGCGTCACCGCGACCACGGCGGTGAACGTGAACGTCATCTCCACCGACCCCTTCACGCTGTCGCGCTCGCCGTCCCAGCTGCTGGACTCCGAGACCGAGGTCCAGGCCCTGTCCTCCTCGGCCGTGCTCAGCGGCGCGGCGACCACCATCGGCGGGGGCGCGACCACCTCGAGCGTCCGCGGCGACAGCAGCGCCTCGCTGGTGCCGAACTCGACGAGCATGCGGATCTCCTACACCGCGCCCACCGCGGCGGCGGCCGAGGCCGGCGCCGACGCCGTCGCGCAGAGCTACCTGGACTTCCGGGCCCAGCAGGCCACCACCAAGGTCACCACCATCGTCGACCAGCTGCAGACCCAGCGGGACAGCCTGCGCGACGACCTGGTGCGGCTCAACACGATCATCGCCGACGCGACAGCCGGCTCGGGTCGCGCCGTGCAGGCCGAGAGCGACCGTCAGCTGATCAACATCCAGCTCGACTCCCTGTCCTCGCAGATCAACTCGTTCCTGGGTCTCGACACGACCGGCGGCACCGTGCTGACCGCGGCTGCGCAGAGCCCGACCAAGGTGTCGCCGAGCCGCTCGCTCGTGCTGGTCACCGGCCTCGTCCTCGGGCTGCTGATCGGCATCGTCCTCGCGTTCGTCCGGGGGGCCCTGGACCGCCGGATCCGCGACGGCGCCGACGTCCGCCGGCACGGGGGCGGCGACGTCTTCGCCGTGCTCTCCGGGGGCCAGGCCCGCGTCCCGGCCACCGACGAGGACCTCGACGGGATCCGCACCGTGCGAGAGCTGCTGTTCGCCACGATGCCCGACGACCCGCCGGTCGTCGCCGTCGCCGACCTCTCCTCGGGCCCTGCGGTCTCGGACGTGGCCGTCAACCTGGCCGAGGTCGCGGCCCAGTCGGGACGCGACGTCGTCCTGCTGATGGCCGACGCCTCGACCGAGGCCGTCGACGGCGCCGTCCTGGGTCTGGGACTCAGCCCGCTGCGCTCCTCCGACGGCGTGCGCCGGTTCGCCCGCGCCGACGAGCACGGCGGCTCGCTGACCCTGGTCGTGTCGCCGCGGGGGACCCTGGCGCTGCCCGTGGGGGCCCAGCCGGTCGGGAGCCACGCCGCGACGGGCTCGTCGATGACCGTGATCGCCGTCCCCCAGGACGCGGCCCGTGCGTCCCTGCTGGCTGCCGGTCGGCTCGGCCACGCCGTGGTGCTGGTGGTGTCCAAGGACAGCACGAGCGCGACGACCGTGGCGCGGGCCGCCCACGAGCTCTCCGTCGTCGGGGCCACCGTGAACGGGACCGTCCTGGTGCCCCGCAAGCGGAAGCCCGCCGCGGCCGCACCCGTCGCGTGACGCGTGGCGGCAAGCACCGGGCGACGAAGCCCCGGCGGTGGCCCCTCTCCGTCGGGTCACCGACCCCGCTTAGGTCTGCTGTGCCGGCGGGGCCTGCCGGACCCGCAGGACCAGGGGCGACGGGGCCGCAGGGTGTCCCGGGAGCACAGGGCCCGTCCTCCGAGCTGAGCAACGCCGCGCGAGGCAGCCTGGTCACCCTGGTCGGCGCGGCGGGCAGCGCCTTCCTCGGCTTCGCCTTCAGCCTGCTGCTGGCCCGGTCCCTCGGACCGACCGGCGCCGGGGTGGTCCTGCAAGCCGTCGCAGCCTTCACCATCGCGCTCAGCGTGGCCCGGCTCGGCCTCGACACGACGGCCGTCTGGCTGCTGCCCCGCCTGATGTCGACCGAGCGGCACCGCGTGGGCCAGGCGCTCGTGGCCCTGCTGCTGCCGGCCCTGCTGGTGCCGTCGATCGTCAGCCTGGCCTGGTTCCTGGTGCGCTGGCTGGTCGGCGCCGGGAGCATGGACCCGCAGGTGACCGGTGCGATCAGCGTCAGTGCTCTCTTCCTGCCCGCGGCCAGCGTGATGACCGTGGCCCTGGCCGCGACTCGGGCCTTCGGGGGCGTGGTGCCCTTCAACGCGATCGGCAACATCGCGGTCCCCGGCCTGCGACCCCTGCTGCTGTGGCTGGTCGTGCTGGTCGGCGGGGGCACCACGGCCGCGGCGCTGGGCTGGGCGCTCCCGTGGCTGGTGGGGGCGGTGCTGTCGCTGCTGGTCCTGGCCCGGCAGGTGCGCCGGGCACGACAGGTCGCCGAGGGCTCCTGGCGGCCGGACGCCGAGATGCGCACCCGCATCCGTCGCTTCGCCCTGCCGCGGGTCATCGCCTCCGGCCTGGACCAGAGCATCACCTGGCTGGACGTGGTGCTGGTCGGGATCATCCTCGGCTCGACCGCCGCAGGCGTCTACGGCTCGGCCTCCCGCTTCGTCAGCGCGGGGGCCCTGGTCGCCACGGCGCTGCGGATCGTGGTCGCCCCCCGGTTCAGCGCGCTGCTCAACGAGGAGCGCCACGCCGAGGTCGAGGAGCTGTACGCGGTCACCGCCCGCTGGATCCTGCTGATGGGTGCTCCGGCCTACCTCGTCCTGGCGGTGTTCGCGCCCACGGTCCTGGGCTGGCTGGGCGGCGGCTTCGGCGACGGCGTGGTGCCGATGATCATCCTGTGCCTGGGCTCGATCGTGGTGCTCGCCGCCGGCAACGTCCAGGCCCTGCTGCTGATGAGCGGCCGCAGTGCGGCGAGCGCGATCAACAAGCTGGTGGTGCTGACCTTCAACGTGGTCGGCAACCTGATCTTGGTCCCCCGGGTGGGGATCGTCGGCGCGGCGTCGGTGTGGGCCGCCAGCATGGCGCTGGACACGGCCCTGGCCGCCTGGCAGGTCAGGCGGCACGTCGGCATCTCGCTGGCCCTGGGCTCGATCGGCTACGTCGTGCTGGTCGTCGGCGTCGTCGTGGCCGCCCCCTGCCTGCTGGTCGTGGCGCTGCTGGGCCAGGGCACCGCCCAGCTCCTGCTCGCGGTCCTCGTCGCGGGGCTCGTCCTGGTCGGCTACTGCTACGCCGACCGGCGCCGGCTCCAGCTCGACCAGCTCCGGCTGCGCCGCGGACGCCGCTGAGCCACCATCCTGGGACAACGGGTCCGGGGCACCGGTGGTGTCGCCTAAACTCAGTCACTCCAGACGACTGCTGACGCAGAGAGGGGCCGGGCCCGGGGAGATCCTCGTTGCCCGACTGAGCATGCCTTCCATGATCGAGCTCAAGGAACGGTCCCCGCGGTGGGCCAAGGACGCCGCGAACAACCTGACGCGGACGTACGCGCTGGCGACGGTCTCGCAGCGCACGCTGCCGGACTTCCTGGTCATCGGCACCAAGCGCGGCGGCACGACGTCGCTGTTCAACTACCTGATGATGCACCCGTCGGTGCTGCTCGGTCTCTTCCCGCAGTCGCGGGCCAAGAAGAGCAGCGACTACTTCTTCAAGCAGATGCACCAGGGCGACACCTGGTACCGCTCGCACTTCCACACCAAGGCGTACCGGGCCCTGAAGGCACGGCGCCTGGGCTACGCGCCGGTGGCCGGCGAGGCCTCGCCGTACTACATGTGGGACCCGCGCATCGCGGCCTCTGCCCATCGGGTCAACCCCGCGCTCAAGGCGGTGGCCCTGGTCCGCGACCCGGTCGAGAGGGCCTGGTCGCACTACCAGGAGCGCACCGCCAACGGCGTCGAGCCGCTGTCCTTCGAGGACGCCCTGGCGGCCGAGGACGAGCGGACCGCGGGCGAGCTGGACCGGATGGCCGCCGACGCGTCGTACTACAGCACGGCGCACGACTGGTACACCTACCGGTCGCGGGGCATCTACCTGCACCAGCTGCAGAACTGGCGCTCGGTGTTCGGTGAGGACCAGCTGCTGGTGCTGCGCAGCGAGGACATGTACGGCGACGTGCAGGGCGTCTTCGACCAGATCAGCACCTTCCTCGGGATCCCCGCCGTCCCGCTGCCGACCACGCGCACGTTCGGTGCCGGGCGTCGCTCGACGATGCCCGAGGGGGCCCGAGCGCAGCTCGAGACCTTCTACGCCCCGCACAACGCCGCGCTCGAGGAGTACCTCGGCCGCTCGCTCGGCTGGTCGAGCTAGGAGCCGTCCCGGACCTCGGTGAGCAGCGCGGTCGCCTGGTCGAGCAGCACACCGAGGTCCCCGGGACCGATCCACAACCGGTCCCACCCACCGGCGCGGTCGGCCAGGTCGGCCGCGCGCTCGACGACCGTGAGGGCGTAGACCGCGGCCACGTCGCCGTGGTGCTCGGGGCGGGTGCCGGCCGCCGTCAGGTGGGGGCGGGCATCGTCGAGACAGCCGCCGAGCTCGACCGAGGTGTTGCGCCCCGACGCCGGGCGCCGGACGCTGAAGGCCCAGTGCAGGGCGTCGAGACCGGCCACCGCGTCGGGCTCGCTGGACTCCCAGTCCCAGACCCAGAGCTGTCCGCTCGAGTCGCGGGCCCGGTTCCAGGGCGCCATGTCCCCGTGCCAGCGCTCGGTGACCGGCACCTCGGAGGCCCGGGAGGACAGGGCGTCCACCAGCGGGGCGGTCGACGCCGCCACCGCGCCGGACACGGGACTGGCGGCCAGCGAGGTGAGCCGGGCGGTCAGCGCGGCGAAGTGCGCGGTCCCGCCCACCGGGCCGTGCCGGTGCACCGGGCACAGCGAGAACAGCTCCTGGGAGGTCGGGGGGGCCAGCCGGGGGTTGCGGGCGCCGCTCACGGCCAGCGGGAGAGGCTCGGTCACGATCACCGGGTGACCGTGGTAGTCGACCTCGGCCAGCAGCGCCGGCGCCCGCATGGGTCCCGGTCTCCCGCCCACCGCGCGCAGTGCCTCGCCCTCGGTGCGGACGAAGGTGTCGGTGGACTCGCTCCACCCGACCTTGGCGTAGCCGACGGGCCGCCCGTCGGGGTCGAGCAGGTGCAGGGTCGCCTTCCGGTTGGCGCCGGCGCGCACCCCGGTGGCGGCGTAGAGCCGGTCGACGCCGAGCGCCCGGGCGAGGACGGCGAGCGGCAGGCCGGCGGCCGCCTCCGGGCGGTCCTCCCGGACCCGCACGCTCAGCCGGGCGGGGGAGACAGGGGCGCCGGTACGGGCCAGCAGGCCCATCGCGGTGCGTCCCAGGTTCTTGCCCGGGCGGCGCATGCCCTTGTAATTGGTGGCCGAGGCGGCGGTCACCGCCCGGGGGCCCCGGGGCAGCAGCAGGCTGGCCCGCTCGGCGGTGGGGAACATCCAGTAGCCCTCCTCCTCGCGCCAGCCCGGCTCGGTCCGCCCGCCCACCTCGACGCGTACGTCGTCGGACATCGCCGGACGCCACAGCTGCTCGACCAGGAGCTCCAGGGGATGCATGGGCCGAAGCGTACCGAGCCGGCGGGGCCGACGACCCTGCGGGCGTCGGGGGTCCCATGTCGTCTTCGTCCGTAACGGGACGTTTTGGGACGTACGTCCCATCCGCAAGGTATGCGAGGGACCGTACGATCGATCCAGGTGGGGCTACTGGGGGCCCACCGTCTGGGGGAGAGAGACCGATGCGTTCGATTCGTCATGCCGTCATGGCCGCTGCGCTCGTGGGAGTGGCGCTCGTGCCGGTCACCGCGCAGGGAGCGGCGGCCGCCGTCGACGCGGCCGTGCTCGGCACCAGCGCCGACACCGCCGCCGGCTCGTGCTGGGAGATCAAGAGGCAGAGGCCCGCGGCGACCGACGGCGCCTACTGGCTGGTGACGCCGGCGATGTCCGAGCCCGCGTCGTTCTACTGCGACATGAGCACCGACGGCGGGGGCTGGGTGCTGGTCGGCAAGGGGCGGGACGCCTGGACCGACTCCTACGACGGCCAGGGCACCACGACGGCGCTGCAGTTCCCCGACCTGAACACGATGAGCGCCAAGACGGTGCAGCTCCCGGCCGAGACCATCGACGGGCTGCTCAACGGCGGCCGCGTGGACGCCCTGACCGACGGCGTGCGTCTGCGCCGTGCGACCAACACCGTCGGGACCGCCTGGCAGGAGTCGCGCTTCCGGATGGCTCGTCGGGACCGCTGGGTGTGGACGTTCGGGGCGGAGCACCCGCTCAGCACCTACAACTTCGGCGGACTCTTCACCTACTCCGGCGGGACGACCACGAGCTTCGGGGTGGACACCTCCTACAACCGGGTGGTCAACAGCCCTCAGTCGTCGCAGAAGTACCACCTCGGCTTCGCCTACGGCAGTCGGGTCGCGGGGTCCTCCGACGCCGGCACCTACCTCTGGTCCTCGACCGACGGCGCCGGCGGCGCGCTGCCCTACACCCAGGTGTACCTCCGACCGCGGGTGCTGTCCTCGGACTTCACCGGCATCGGCGACGGGGGGACCTCCGGCGCGACCCGTCCCGCGGTCGTGAAGTCGCGGGCGCTCGACTCGCCCTGGGGCGTGACCGGCGTCGCCGGCAGCACCAGCACCGAGGGCAACGTCGAGGTCCAGGCCTTCACCCAGTCGGGCACCACGATGTACGTCGGCGGAAACTTCGCCGCGGTCCAGCAGGACGGCGCCGGCACCGGACGGGTCGACCAGCCCTTCCTGGCCGCCTTCGACGTGAACACCGGCGCGCTCGTGCCCGGGTTCCGCCCGGTCCTCGACGAGCAGGTCCACGCGCTCGCGACCCTCCCGGACGGGACGGTCGTGGCCGGCGGCGAGTTCACCCGGGCCAACGGCGCCCCGGCGACGGCGATCGTCGCCCTCGACCCGGCCACCGGCGCCACCGTGCCGGGGTGGAAGCTCACCATCGAGCAGCGCACCGCCAGCCAGAAGCTGTTCGTCCAGGGCCTCGACGTGCAGGACGGCTGGCTGTACGTCGGCGGCTCGTTCTCGCACCTGACCGGCGGCAGCCGGGCCAGCGCCGTGGCCGCGAAGATGCTGGGCCGCGTCTCGGTCACCGACGGCACCCCCGGCACCTCGTGGAACCCCAACCTCAACGGCACGGTCACCGACGTGGACGCCTCCGACGACGGCCAGGCGGTCTACGCCTCCGGCTTCTTCGGCACCTCCAACGGCGCTGCCGCCGACAAGGCCGTCGCTCTCAGCACCGCTGACGGCGCGGCCCTGGCACCGTCCTTCTCGCCGAGCTGGAGCAGTGCGAAGAAGCGCTACCAGCGGGCCGTCGTCCAGGTCGGTGGACGGGTGTACTTCGGTGGGTCCGAGCACTCCCTGTTCGGCTTCGACCGGGCGACCATGACCCGCACCAGCGGCAGCATCATGAAGTCCCACGGGGACATCCAGGAGATCGAGTCCGACGGCAACGGCCTGATCTACGCCGGTTGTCACTGCAACAACTACAGCTACCAGAACGCCTTCACCTGGCCGACGTTGACCAACGGCTGGACCGAGGCCGACACGCTGAACTGGTTCGGCGCCTGGGACGCGGCCACCGGCGCACGGGTGCCGCAGTTCACGCCCACCTTCAGCTCGCGCCTGGGTTCGGGCATCTGGGCGATCAAGACCGACAGCCGGGGCAACGTGTGGGCCGGCGGTGACATCACCGCGGTGACCACGAAGTCCAAGGCAGGCAAGTGGTCCGGTGGCTTCGCCCGCTTCGAGCCGTCCGACAGCGTTGCTCCCGCGACACCGGGATCCTTCTCCGTGACCGCGCAGGACGACACCACGGTGACGTTCTCCTGGACCAAGGTCACCGACGCCGGCGGCGGTGCTCGCTACGAGGTGCTCCGTGACGACCGTCCGGTCGCCTTCACCGACGGCAACACCACGTCGCTGACGGTCGCCAAGGGCGGGGCCAACCGGTTCTTCCTCCGGGCCGTCGACGCCGCCGGCAACCTGTCGGCCAGCACGTCGGTCCTCACCCTGGGCTGAGCTGGCCCCGGTCACGGGCACGACGAAGGGGCGGGAGGTGCATCCTCCCGCCCCTTCGTGTCGTGCGGCCCGGTCGCCTGAGGCTCAGACCATCGAACCGGCGAAGGCGGCCACGGCCTTCGGGAACCGCCTGCCGTCCCGCCGGTCGACGATCTGGTGGTCGTTGTCGCGGGTCCGGTTGAAGAAGACCCCGAACGACAGGCCGACGGCCGACAGCTGGCCCCGCAGGTCGGTGTAGAAGTGGGCGAGCGCGTCGTCGCCGAGCTGGACCGGCATCGCGAACTCGCCCAGGCCGAGGGTCTGGCCGACGTACCAGGACTGGTTGCGGATCCAGGTCAGGTCGCCCTTGGTGATGGTGGCGACGGTGTCGCTGCGCACGTTGGCGTAGGGGTCGAACAGGACCGCCGCGGGGGCCACGGTGAACGCGGTGCCCACCTTGCCCTCGAAGGCCCGGTCGTAGCCGACGAACCAGTAGCTGAACTTGATGTTGCTGGACGCGGCCTTGGCCTTCTTGAAGAAGACGTCGAGCGCCTGGCCGTAGACGAACGGGTCGGCCGAGGCGCCGGTGACCAGGCGCTGGTTGACCTTGGCCCGGAACTCGTGGTCGAGCGTGGCGTAGACCGGCACCGTGGGGTCGACCGCGGCCAGCGTCTTGAGCTGGGCGACGTAGCTGTCCAGCCAGGCCAGGGCGCCGGCGTCACCCCGGGCGATGCCGGCGAGGTACTGCGTGCCCTTGGTGGTCATGGTGATGTTCGGGCTCGTGCCCCGGTTGATCCGCGCGGTCTCGTACCTGAGGTTGAGCTTCTGCGCGGGCTGGTAGTAGGAGTTGGCCACGTCGGGAGCGGCACCGAACTGCGTGAGGGTGGTCTCGTCGGGAGCCTCGTTGGCTCCGCCGTTGTAGACGCCGATGCCGCCGGAGGTCGCCGGGCTCGGCGCCGGGGCCGGGGTGGGCGTCGGGGTCGGCGTCGGGGTGGGGGTGGGGGTCGGTGCGGGAGCGGGCGGCGTGGAGGTCGTGCCGTCCGGGGCCGGCCGCGGGACCGGGAGCCGGTAGACCGGGCTGTTCGCGCCCTCGGAGCCGATCAGGACGCTGGCTCCGTCGCGGCTCACCTCGAGCGACTCGCCGCTGCCGAGGGTGGGCTTGGCGGTCTCGCTCCAGTCCGTGCCGAACCGGGACGCCGCGAAGATCGTCGTGCTCGAGCACAGCAGCACGCCCGAGCCGTCGGGCAGGAACGCGCCCGCCGTGACCTGGGCCGGGGCGTCCGCGACCCGGGTCAGGGGGTTCGGCCTCGCAGCCGAGAGGGATGCCGGGGCGGCGTAGACGGCGGCACCCTTGAGGCCCTTGCTGACCACGTAGAGACGCCCGCTGGTCGGGTCGACCATCAGGGCCTGGGCGTTGCGGCCACCCGAGGGGAAGGTGAGGGTGTACTTGGTGGTGCGCACCGTGGTGTTCTTCAGGGTCGAGGGCTCACTGATCTTGTAGACCTGCACCGACGGGCGGTTCCACGTGTCGTCACCGATGTCGCCCACCCACAGCGTGTGCCCGGGGCCGGCGGCGACGTCCTCGAAGTCGACGTTGGTGGCGCCACCGAGCATCACCACCGCGGCGGTCGAGCCGTCGGGGTTGATCGCGAAGAGGCGGGCCTTGTCGCCGCCGTGGTTGTGGGTCCACACGACGTTGCGGTTGTACGTGCTGCGGGCCAGGCCGCTCGAGGTGGTGACCCGGCTGTCCTTGATGGTGCGGTCGAGGGTGCTCGAGGCGACGCGGGCGTCGGCCGAGGTGAGCGGGGCGAGGGCGGCGACGGTGGCCACGGCCACGGACGCGCTGATGAGCTTGAGCAAGACTGCCTCCCAACAGTGCTGCGGTCCCGGCCGGGGCCTCCCGGCCCGACCGGTCAGGTCCCGTAACTCCCATTCCAGGTCCCGACCTCACCAGACTAAAGTCCTTAATCCTGACAAAAGGGAGACTTTACTCACCGAGAAGGTAAAGGTACGACGCGTTCTCCTGGCGGTCAGCCGACGGGCAGCCGACGGCGCCCCGTCCACCTGCTCGGGACGGGGGAGAAGCCAGTCAGTCCTGCGGGCCTCCGGAAGGGCGCGGCAGCACGAGCCGGCGTGCGTCCAGGGCCGATCGGGCCGTGGTCGTGATCCGCTCGATCGTCTCGACGTCCGCGGCGTCGAGGTGCCGGCGCCAGGCCTCGGCGACCTCGGCGGGGGCCCGGTCGAAGTTGTGCAGGTTCGTGCGGGTGTCGGGACCGGCCGAGGCTGCGTCCCCGGCCTCGGCGGAGAGGGCGGCCTCCAGGGTCGGGCTCCACGCGATGCCCAGCAGGTCGGTGAGCGTGCGTCCACCGGCCGGCCCGCTCGAGGCGAGCTCGTGGTGGGCCACGACGAGGCAGTCCGTGCCGCGCGCGTCGAGGTCGGCCAGGGCCAGCGCGTGCAGCGTCGACCAGAACCGCCCCATCGCCTCGGCGGAGGCGGGGTCGGTCGAGGCAGGGATGTCGGGCAGGTCGGGACCGCCGGTCGAGCGGGCCGTCTCGACGATGCGTTGCACCTCGGTGAGGTCGGGGGTCCACCCCATCCTTCGGTAGCTGGCCAGCACGGCGCCGGGGTGGCGGTAGACCAGCACCGGCAGGGCCCGGGTGACCTCGACGATGGCGGGCACCGACAGCAGGGCGAACGGGTCCTTGATGACCAGGCGCGTGGTGGGCAGCGGGGCGGCCCACTGCCGGGTGCCGTAGCGGCTGTAGACCCAGGGGTTGAGCCCGCGGTACGCCGTGGCGAGCACCCGGCGCTGGCGAGGGGTGGGCTCGGTGATCCGTGCCCACCCCTCGATCGTGTGACCCAGTGCGTACTGCCGACCACGGGGGTTCATCGGCTCCCGCCCGGCCAGGGCCAGGCCGCGGCCGCCGGCCAGCCAGCGGGCCAGCCAGGTCGTCCCGGACCGAGGAACACCAGTGACAAGAATGGGACGGCGCGCACTGCTCACCGAGTCGTGCGTCATCGCGGCTCCCGCCCTCGTCCTGGTCCGGTGGCCAGTCTAGGCGGCCCGGTCCGGTGTCAGAGCGGGGGGAGCACCGTGCGAAGCACCGGGCTGGCGAGTCCCTCGCTGCCCATGAGCAGGGTCGTGCCGTCGGCGGTGAACTCCAACGACTCGCCCTGGTTGAGGCTGGGCTTCTTCATCACGGTGGCCACGCCGCCGAACGTGCGGTACACGTAGGCCGTGGCGTAGTTGCACAGCGCGAAGCGTGAGCCGTCCGGCGAGAAGGCCGCAGCCGTGATCTTGAGCGGGGTCGAGGCGACCCGGGTCAGTCGGTTGACCGACGTCGTGGACAGCACGGGCGGCGCGGCGTAGATCGCCCCGCCGAACGGTGACTTCGACACGACGTACACCCGTCCGGTGACCGGGTGCACCATCAGGCCCTCGGCGTTGTGCCGGCCGTCGGGGTAGGCGAGCTCGTACTTCGTCGCCGCGACGGTCTGGGTGGCCAGCGTCGCCGGCTCGGTCAGCTTGTAGACCTGGATCGTCGAGCGGGTCTTGCGGTTGTCGCCGATGTCGCCGACCCACAGCGCGTGGTCCGGTCCGTTGGAGATGTCCTCCCAGTCGCGGGCCCGCACTCCGGCCAGGGTCACCACGGCCTGGGTCGCCCCGTCCTGGCCGATGGCGTAGATCCGGGCCGTGCCGCCGCTGTCGTTGTGGGTCCAGACGGTGGGGCGGTCGTAGGTGCTGCGGGCCAGCCCGCTGGACTCGGTGATCAGGCTGGTCACGATGCGCCGGTCCAGCGTGCCGATGGTGCCGGCCTGTGCCGTGGTCGAGCCGGCCACGGTGAGCGTGGTCACGGCAGCCAGGGCCACGCTCGCCGAGGCGATGAGGCGACGGGTGGTGCGGGTGCGGGTGGAGGTGGTGTTCATGGCAAGGCTCCTCTGGGGCAGGCGGTCGCCTGCCCCGGTTCGGGGGGATAAGGAGATGCAGCGGTGCGTATGCCGGGCCGGGGGGTGGCCGGGCATGGGGGGACCGGCCATGTGCGTGGCCGGGCGTGCGGGGTGGATCAGGTCAGGACGAAGGGAGGTCCGAGCGGTACACCGGACTGTCGGTGCCCTCGCTGCCCACGAGGATCGCCGTGCCGGCACGGTTGATCTCGAGGGACTCGCCCTGGGGGGTGCCCGGTTTGTGGACGGGCGTGGCGGTGCTGCCGACGTGGGCGTACAGGAACGCCTCGGCGTAGGTGCCGAGCACGAACTGCTTGCTGTCGGGCGCGAACGAGCCGGCCGTGACCAGGGCAGGTGCCGTGGCCACGTCGGTGAGCTTGTTGACCTTGGTGGAGGACAGCTTCTTGGGGGCGCGGAAGATCGTGCCGCCGTCGCGGGACTTGGTCACCACGAAGAGCCGACCGCTCTTGGGTCGGACCATCAGAGCCTCGGCGTTGTGGGCGCCGTCGGGGTAGCGGAAGACGAAGGACGTCGAATTCACGCGCCCCGACTCGACCTTCTTGGGCTCGACCACGCGGTAGACGGTGATCGAGTCCCGGCGCGAGTCGTTGTCACCGATGTCGCCGATCCACAGGGTGTGGTTCGGGCCGGCGGCGATGTCCTCCCAGTCCTGGTTCTCCGCGTGCCGCAGGCGCAGGACGGCGCGGGTGGTGCCGTCCTTGCGGATCGCGAAGATCCTGGCCTTGTCGCCCTTGTCGTTGTGGGTCCAGACGACCTTGCGCTTGTAGGTGCTGCGCGCCAGTCCGCTGGACTCGGTCACGTGGGCGTCGAAGATGGTGCGGTCGAGCGTCGGAGCAGGCGGGGTCGCCGCCATGGCCGGTGGTCCGGTCGTCGCCGTCAGGGTGCCGCCGGTCACCGCGCACAGCGCGGCCACCACGGCGAACCCGGTTCGAGGACGTAGCATCTTGCCTCCCAGAAATAGCTACATCGAGGGTCTCGGGGTGTCTAAACCGTATCCGGGATCCAGGAGTGGATTGGTCACTCTGGGGGTAATACGTCCTTTTCGCCCGATTCATCGGCCTCATCCCGGGCCGCCCAGGCGAGAAGGGGCCGAAGGTCCCAGGCCAAATGGTCTATACCGGCATGCAGGTCTCCCAGCTCGGCGAACCGTCCCGGCACCGTGGCGATGGTCAGATCCTCGGGCTCCACGTCGTCGACCTCCTCCCAGCGGATCGGTGCGGAGACCGTGCCGCGCGGGTTCCCGCGCACCGAGTACGCCGCGGCGATCGTGTGGTCGCGGGCATTCTGGTTGTAGTCGACGAAAAGAGCGGCGGGGTCGCGGTCCTTGCGCCACCAGGCGGTGGTCACCTGGTCGGGGCAGCGCCGCTCGACCTCGCGGGCGAAGGCCAGTGCTGCGCGCCGCACGTCGGTGAAGGAGTGGTCGGGGGCGATCCGCACGTAGACGTGCAGACCGTTGCCGCCGCTGGTCTTGGGCCACCCGACGGCTCCGAGGTCGTCGAGCACCTCGTGGACCACGTGGGCCACCCGGCGCACCGTGGCGAAGTCGCACTCGGGGCCGGGGTCGAGGTCGATGCGCCACTCGTCCGGCTTCTCGGTGTCGGCCCGCCGGCTGTTCCACGGGTGGAACTCGACGGTGGACATCTGCACCGCCCACACCACGCTGGCCAGCTCGGTCACGCACAGCTCGTCGGCGTACCTGTCGTAGCGGGGGAAGTGCAGGCGCACCGTCTCCAACCACGGCGGCGCGCCGTGCGGGACCCGTTTCTGGTGCACCTTCTCACCGCCGACGCCGGAGGGGAAGCGGTGCAGCATGCACGGTCGCTCGGCGAGCGAGCGCACGATGCCCTCGCCCACGGAGAGGTAGTAGTGCACGAGGTCCAGCTTGGTCTCGCCGCGCTCGGGGAAGTACACCCGGTCCGGGTTGGTCACCCGGACCACCCGGTCGTCGACCTCGATCTCCACCGCCGGCGGCTTGCTGGCCATGGTCACCAGCCTAGGGCGTCGCGGTGTGCCGAGGGTGGCCGTGCGTGCGACGGTCCTCCTTCATCCCTGCCTCGAACAGGTGCCGGCGGCCGTGCGTCAGCTCGTCGCGGGTCCGGCGCTCCTGGTCGCGGAAGACCGACCAGTAGCCGTCGTCGTACTCCTCGACGACCTGGAAGGACCAGCGACCGTGCAGCACGTTGCGCCCCACGAGCTCCTCGGACAACCGGTCGGCGACCCCGTCGTGCCCGGCCTCCCTCAGCGCGTCGACGGCCTCGCCGAGGAGGAGGTCCGCGTGACCGCTCAGCTGGTGGAAGTCGTAGAGGTGCCCGCGGGCCCGCTCCACCCACTCCAGGGCCTCGGTGAGCTTGCCGACCGCCTCGACGGTGTCGTCGGCGACCCCGTCGGGGACCTGGTGCTCGGGGGCCGGCGAGTCGGTCCCGGGGTCGGTGTCAGCGTCGTTCACGGGTCCTCCTGGTCGGCGTCGGCGGGCCCGACGGCCCGCCCATCCTCCCCGTAGACTCGGACCCGAACCCCCTCCTGACCTCGGTAGGGGGCTGTCGTCGTGTCGTCCTGCCCCCGCCGGACGCGAGCACCCCGTGAGTGGAGCCTGAGTTGAGTCTGGTCGGTGTGGCCGAGCTGGTCCTGAAGGAGCGAGGCCTCGCGGCCGCGCTGGAGGACGCGCCGGGCGCCCGCGTCCCCGCGCTCGACCTGACCGGCCCTGCGGCCCTGCGGCCCTTCGTGGTCAAGGGTCTGGTCGACGCCGGCCGCACGGTGCTGGTGGTGGCCGCCACGGCTCGCGAGGCCGAGGACCTGGTCGAGTCGCTGGGCTGCGTGATGAACCCCGACCTGATCGCGTCGTACCCCGCCTGGGAGACCCTCCCGCACGAGCGGCTCTCCCCGCGCAGCGACACCGTCGGGTCGGCGCCTGGCCGTGCTCCGCCGGTTGGCCCACCCCGGCCAGGACGCCAGCAACGGGCCGCTCAAGGTGGTCGTGGCCCCTGTCCGCTCGGTGCTGCAGCCCCAGGTGCAGGGCCTGGCCGACCTCGAGCCGGTCGAGCTCACGGTGGGCAGCGAGGTCGAGCTCGAGGACGTCGTGCGCCGCCTGGCCGGTGCGGCCTACCACCGGGTGGACCTGGTGGAGCGTCGCGGCGAGTTCGCCGTCCGCGGCGGCATCGTGGACGTCTTCCCGCCGACCGAGGAGCACCCGCTCCGCGTGGAGTTCTGGGGCGACGAGGTCGAGGAGATCCGCTCGTTCTCGGTCGCCGACCAGCGCACCTTGGAGAAGACCGACCGGCTCTGGGCCCCGCCCTGCCGCGAGCTGCTGCTCACCGACGAGGTGCGGGCCCGGGCCCGCGCGCTCGGCGAGCAGCACCCCGAGCTGCGCGAGATCACCGAGAAGCTCGCCGAGGGTCACGCGGTCGAGGGCATGGAGTCCCTGGCCCCGGTCCTGGTCGACGACGATGGAGCTGCTCGTCGACCTGATGCCCGCCGAGACCCACGTGCTGGTGCTCGACCCCGAGCGGGTCCGGGGCCGGGCCCACGACCTGGTCGCGACCAGCGAGGAGTTCCTGCAGGCCTCCTGGGCCGCAGCGGCGTCCGGGGCGGACGGCGCCGATCGACCTGGGCGCCGCGTCGTACCACTCGCTGGGCGACGTCCGGGCGCACGTCCCTGGCCGCCGGTCTGGCCTGGTGGAGCATCAGCCCCTTCGGCCTCGACACCGCCCCCGAGGACCGGGTCCCGCTCCGGGACGTCACCGGTCGCGTCGTCTCGGCCGACGTCGACCCCGACGTCGGGGCCGTCGACAGCCGGGGTATCGGCATCCGGGCCGCCGAGGCCTACCACGGCGACGTGGAGCGTGCCGTCACCGACATCCGCGCCTGGCTCGCCTCGGGCGGGCGTGCGGTCGCGGTCTACGAGGGCCACGGCCCGGCCCAGCGGATGGTCGAGGTGCTCCGCGAGCACGACGTCCCCGCGCGGTTCACCGAGGACCTCGCCTCCGCCGACGGACGTCCCCGACGGCATCGCGGTGGTCACCTGCGGGACCTTGCTGCACGGCCTGGTCGACGAGGCCCAGCGCCTCGCCGTGGTCACCGGGGACGACATCGTCGGACAGCGGTCCTCGACCAAGGACATGCGCAAGATGCCGGCCCGGCGCAAGAAGCAGATCGACCCCCTCGAGCTCAAGGCCGGCGACCACGTGGTCCACGAGCAGCACGGCGTGGGCCGCTACGTCGAGATGAAGCAGCGCGTCGTGCAGGGTGCGACGCGGGAGTACCTCGTGCTCGAGTACGGCTCGTCCAAGCGCGGCGGTCCGCCGGACCGGCTCTACGTGCCGACCGACCAGCTCGACCAGGTGACCCGGTACGTCGGCGGCGACATGCCCAGCCTCGACCGTCTCGGCGGCTCGGACTGGGCCAAGCGCAAGGGCCGCGCCAAGAAGGCGGTCCGTCAGATCGCGGCCGAGCTGATCAAGCTCTACGCCGCGCGCGCGGCGACCAAGGGCCACAAGTTCGGTCCGGACTCGCCCTGGCAGACGCGAGCTGGAGGACGCCTTCCCGTTCGTCGAGACCCCGGACCAGCTCAGCACGGTCGACGAGGTCAAGCGCGACATGGAGCGCGAGATGCCGATGGACCGGCTGGTCTGCGGCGACGTCGGCTACGGCAAGACCGAGATCGCCGTCCGGGCGGCGTTCAAGGCGGTCCAGGAGGGCAAGCAGGTCGCGGTCCTGGTGCCCACCACCCTGCTCGTGCAGCAGCACTACTCGACCTTCGCCGAGCGGATGTCGGCCTTCCCCGTGGTGATCAAGGGGCTGAGCCGCTTCCAGACCGACAAGGAGGCCACCGCCGACCATCGCCGGGCTGGCCGACGGCAAGGTCGACATCGTGATCGGCACGCACCGGCTGCTCAACCCCGACATCCGGTTCAAGGACCTCGGGCCTGGTCATCGTCGACGAGGAGCAGCGCTTCGGGGTCGAGCACAAGGAGCAGCTCAAGCGGATGCGCACCGCGGTCGACGTGCTGGCCATGTCGGCGACGCCGATCCCGCGCACCCTGGAGATGGCGATCACCGGCATCCGCGAGATGTCGACGATCACCACGCCGCCCGGAGGAGCGGCACCCGGTGCTCAGCTACGTCGGCGCCTACGAGGACCGCCAGCTCGTCGCCGCCGTGCGCCGCGAGCTGCTGCGCGAGGGCCAGGTCTTCTACATCCACAACCGGGTCCAGTCCATCGACAAGGCCGCCGCGCACCTGCGGAGCTCGGTGCCCGAGGCCCGGGTGGCCACCGCCCACGGCCAGATGGGGGAGCAGCCGGCTCGAGCAGGTGATGGTCGACTTCTGGGAGAAGCGGTTCGACGTGCTGGTGTGCACCACCATCGTCGAGTCCGGCCTCGACGTCTCCAACGCCAACACCCTGATCATCGAGCGGGCCGACACCCTCGGCCTGAGCCAGCTGCACCAGCTCCGCGGCCGGGTCGGACGCGGTCGGGAGCGTGCGTACGCCTACTTCCTCTACCCGCCGGAGAAACCGCTCACCGAGACCGCGCACGAGCGGCTGGCCACCATCGCCCAGCACTCCGACCTGGGTGGCGGGATGGCCATCGCCATGAAGGACCTGGAGATCCGCGGCGCGGGCAACCTGCTCGGCGGGGAGCAGAGCGGCCACATCGCCGACGTCGGCTTCGACCTCTACGTGCGCCTCGTCGGCGAGGCCGTGAACGAGTTCAAGGGCGACGGGCCGCCGGAGAACACGAGATGAAGATCGAGCTGCCCGATCGACGCCCACCTGCCGCACGACTACGTCGCCAGCGAGCGGCTCCGGCTGGAGATGTACAAGCGGCTGGCCGAGGTCCGCACCGACGAGGACGTGGCGCTGCTGCGCGACGAGCTGGTCGACCGGTACGGCGAGCCGCACCGAGGCCGTGCGCAGCCTGCTCGAGGTCGCCCGGCTGCGGGCGCGCTCGCGCCAGGCCGGTCTGACCGACGTCACGATCGCAGGGCAACTACGTGCGCTTCGCCCCGGTCGACCTGCCCGAGTCGGGCACGGGTCAGGCTCCACCGGCTCTACCCGCGGAGCCTGGTCAAGGACAACGTGCGTACGATTCTGGTGCCGCGACCTTCCACCGCTCCGATCGGGGGCACACCCGATCCGCGACGAGGCCCTGCTGACCTGGGTCGCGCGAGGTGGTCGACGCCGTGGTCGACCGCGCGGTGCCCGCCGCGGTCTGAGACGCCCGACCAAGCAGAACGACGAAGGAGCAGTGACCGTGAACCTCATCCCGGGACCCTTCCGCGACGTACGACGGGCCGCGGTGCTCGCGGCCGCCGCAGCGCTCCTGCTCTCCTCCTGCGGCCAGGACACGCCCGGCATGGCTGCCGACGTCGACGGCACCACCATCAGCGACAGCAAGGTCGACGACTTCGCCCTGGTGCTCTGCGCCCTCGGCGGGCTCCCGGGCCAGACCGATGCCGGCACTCCGAGCAAGGACGCCCGGTTCCGCTCGCTGCAGATCCTGCTGGGCAACCAGCTGGCCCTGGACGTCGCGGACGTCGACAACGTCGACCAGGCCGCCGTCAACGCGGCGGTGCAGCAGCTCAACGGCGGGCGCGAGAACGTCCCCGAGAACGTGCGGGCCACCTTCGACCAGGTCGTCGAGGAGTACGCGCACCACCCAGAACGCGATCATCGCGCTGGGCCGGGAGTCGCTTCAGAAGTCCGGGTCGACCGGGCAGATCGCCGACGACGCGGCGTACACCGAGGGCGACCGGCTCCGGACGGAGTTCGCGAAGCAGGCCGACGTGAGCATCGACCCGCGCTTCGGCAGCATGATCGACGGGGTGCTCACCCCGGGCACCGGCTCGCTGTCGGTGCCGGTGTCCGT
The DNA here is from genome assembly GCA_963843825.1 of uncultured Actinomycetota bacterium. Lineage (GTDB taxonomy): Bacteria > Actinomycetota > Actinomycetes > Propionibacteriales > Nocardioidaceae > Marmoricola_A. Next base: position 12,822 of record CAWJLZ010000008.1, on the reverse strand, counting down.
CCGTGGCCACCGGGTCGGCTGCGGCCACGCCGAGCGCCGACCTGGTGGGCCAGCTCCCCGGTGTCGCAGAAGTGCAGCGAGTGACCGGCGCCGACCCCGGCCACCCCTGACCCGGCGTACGACGGGCCGGGGGCCCGGCTGGTCGAGCTGATGGGCGTGATGGACCGGCTCCGCACCGAGTGCCCCTGGGACCGTGAGCAGACCCACCGGTCGCTGGCCCGCTACCTGCTCGAGGAGACCTACGAGACCCTCGAGGCGATCGAGTCCGGCGACCGCGCCCACCTGCGCGAGGAGCTCGGCGACCTGCTGCTCCAGGTCTTCTTCCACGCCCGGATCGCCGCGGAGCCCGCCGACGACGGGGTTCGACATCGACGACGTCGCCGCCGGGCATCGTCGAGAAGCTGGTCTACCGGCACCCGCACGTGTTCGCCGGGCTGGAGGTGCGCCGACGCCGACGAGGTCGACCGCGAACTGGGAGCGCCTCAAGGCCGCCGAGAAGCAGCGCGTCTCGCTGCTCGACGGCATCCCGCCGGCGCTGCCCGCGCTGGCCTGGGCCGACAAGGTGCTCGGCCGCCTCGACCGGGCGGGCGTCGGTCCGGCCCCGACGGTCCGGAGACCGCCGACGGCGCTGGGGGACCTGTTGCTCTCGCTGGTGCGGGAGGCCCGGGCCGAGGGCCTCGACGCCGAGCAGGCGCTCGCGGGACGCGGTGCGGCGGCGATCCGCGACGTCGGTCCAGCCCTGACCGGGCGAGCCTCGCCCGCCGGACAGGGACAGCCACTAGGGTTGGCCGCGCATAGGCTGGCCCGGCAGCCGCTGCACCAGGGCCCGAGCAGAGCACACGAACAGCACGGGAGCAGCAGCAGTGGCAGCGATCGAAGCTGTAGGAGCCCGCGAGATCCTCGACTCGCGAGGCAACCCCACCGTCGAGGTCGAGGTCGCCCTCGACGACGGCACCGTCAGCCGGGCCGCGGTGCCCTCCGGTGCCTCCACCGGCGCCTTCGAGGCGGTCGAGCTGCGCGACGGCGGCGACCGCTACGGCGGCAAGGGCGTCGGCAAGGCGGTCAACGCGGTCCTCGACGTGATCGGCCCCGAGCTGGTCGGCTTCGAGGCCTCCGAGCAGCGCCTCGTCGACCAGGCCCTGCTCGACCTCGACGGCACCGACAACAAGGCCAAGCTCGGCGCGAACGCGATCCTCGGCGTCTCGCTCGCCGTGGCCCGGGCCGCCGCCGACTCCGCCGACCTGCCGCTGTTCCGCTACGTCGGCGGCCCCAACGCCCACGTCCTGCCGGTCCCGATGATGAACATCCTCAACGGCGGCGCGCACGCCGACACCGGCGTCGACGTCCAGGAGTTCATGGTCGCCCCGATCGGCGCGCCCACGTTCCGCGAGGCCCTGCGCCAGGGCGCCGAGGTCTACCACGCGCTGAAGTCGGTGCTGAAGAAGCAGGGCTTCGCCACCGGGCTCGGCGACGAGGGCGGCTTCGCGCCCGACCTGGCCAACAACCGCGCGGCGCTCGACCTGATCGCCGAGGCGGTCGCCAAGACCGGCCTGCGGCTCGGCGACGACATCGTGCTCGCCCTCGACGTGGCCGCCACCGAGTTCCACGAGGACGGCGTCCTACCAGTTCGAGGGCCAGTCCGCGCACGTCGGAGCAGATGCAGGCCTACTACGCCGAGCTGTGCGACGGCCTACCCGATCGTCTCCATCGAGGACCCCCTCGACGAGGAGGACTGGGAGGGCTGGGCCGCGATGACCGCCGCCCTGGGCGACAAGATCCAGATCGTCGGCGACGACCTCTTCGTCACCAACGTCACCCGGCTCGGCCGCGGCATCGAGGAGCGCTCGGCCAACGCGCTGCTGGTCAAGGTCAACCAGATCGGCTCGCTCACCGAGACCCTCGACTCCGTCGACCTCGCGCACCGCAGCGGCTTCCGCTGCATGATGAGCCACCGCTCCGGCGAGACCGAGGACACCACGATCGCCGACCTGGCGGTCGCCACCAACTGCGGCCAGATCAAGACCGGCGCCCCGGCGCGCTCCGAGCGGGTCGCCAAGTACAACCAGCTGCTCCGCATCGAGGAGGAGCTCGACGACGCCGCGCGCTACGCCGGCCGGGCCGCCTTCCCGCGGTTCACCGTCTCCTGAGCGGAAGCGGGACTCCAGCCGTGGCACAGCGTCGAGGCGACGCACCCCGGGGTCCGGGCCCCGGGGGCGGTCGGCGACCCGTGCCCGCCGGACGCTGGCCGGTCTGCGCGGCTCCGCGTCCAAGCCGGGCGTGCGGGCCGGTCGTCGGCTCCGGGCGTCCGGCGCGGCCGTGGCCGCGGTCCGTCCCCGGCTGACCGGCCGGGCCGCCGTGCTGGTCCTCGTGCTCGCCGTGCTGATGGTCTCCTACGCCTCCAGCCTGCGCGCCTACCTCGACCAGCGCGACCACATCGACTCCGCTGCAGGCCGAGCATCGTCCACTCCGAGCGGCACATCGCGGCGCTGCGAGCGGGAGAAGCAGCGCTGGGACGACCCGGCCTACGTCGTCGCCCAGGCGCGCGCCCGGTTCGCCTTCGGTCTTCCCCGGCGAGATCGGCTACCAGGTCCTCGACGAGGACGGCGAGCCGCTCGACCGCAGGCGACCCGCTCGGCCCCCCGGACCCGTCACCGGCGACAAGCCGCGGTGGTGGCAGACCACGCTGGGCAGCCTCGACGCGGCCGGCGCACCCGCGCAAGGCCGCCGGCCGACGGCGCCGGCCGAGTGACCGCGCCGCCGACGTGACCCCGACCGGCCCGTGATCGACCCGCACGACGAGGCGGCCGTCGCCGCCCAGCTCGGCCGCGCGCCCCGCGCGATCCACGCGATCGGGCACCGCTGCCCGTGCGGCAACCCCGACGTGGTCACCACCGAGCCGCGGCTGCCCGACGGCACCCCGTTCCCGACGACCTTCTACCTGACCTGCCCGCGGGCCGCGTCGCTGATCGGCACGCCTCGAGGGCTCCGGGCGTGATGGCCGAGATGACCGAGCGGCTCGCCGACGACGCGGACCTGGCCGCGGCGTACGCGCGCGCGCACGAGGCGCTACCTCGAGGCCCGCGAGGCGATCGGCCACGTCGAGGAGATCGACGGGATCTCGGCCGGCGGCATGCCGACCGGGTGAAGTGCCTGCACGTGCTGGCCGGTCAGTCCCTGGCCCAGGGGCGCCGGGGTCAACCCGCTCGGCGACGAGGTGCTCGACCGGCTGGGCGAGTTCTGGGCCGCGGGTCCGTGCGTCGAGGTCCCGCGGAGCGTGACCGCGCGTCGCCGCGATCGACTGCGGGACCAACACGATCAAGCTGCTCGTCGCCGACCTCGACCCGGCCACGGGGGCCGAGGTCGAGCTGGTCCGGGAGGCCCGGATGGTCCGGCTCGGCCAGGGCGTCGACCGGACCGGGCGCCTGGCCGACGAGGCGCTGGAGCGGGTCTTCGCGGCCGTCGAGGAGTACGCCGCCCTGGTCGCCCGGCACGACGTCGCCGCGATCCGGTTCTGCGCGACCTCGGCGGTCCGCGACGCCGCGAACGCCGACGTGTTCCCCGACCGGGGTCCAGGAGCGGCTCGGGGTCACCCCCGAGGTGCGTCAGCGGCGCCGAGGAGGCCCGGCTGTCCTTCGCCGGGGCCACCCGCGGCCTCGGCCCGGTGCCGGCACCGGTGCTGGTCGTCGACATCGGCGGCGGGTCGACCGAGCTCGTGCTCGGCGGCGGTCACGGCGAGGTCCACGCCGGCGCACTCCCTCGACATCGGCTCGGTGCGGATGACCGAGCGCCACCTGCACGGCGACCCGCCCACCGCGGACGAGGTGGCCGCGGCGGCCGGACCGACGTCGACGCCGCGCTGGACTCCCTGCCGGAGCACGGCGTCGACCTGCCCTGGCCCGGACGGTCGTGGCCGTCTCGGGCACCGGGCTGACGCGTGGCCGCGGCGGTCGCTCGACCTGCCGGCGCTCACGACCGCGACCGGCGTCGACCGCGCCGTCGTGCCGGTGGCGAGCGTGCACGACGCCGCGGCCCGGCTGCTGGGGCTGACCGTCGCCGAGCGGCGGGCGCTGCCGTACATGCACCCCGGGCGCGCCGACGTCATCGGCGCCGGCGCCCTGGTCCTCGACCGCGTCCTGGCCCGCACCGCGGTGCCCGAGCTCGCGGGTCTCGGTCAGCGACATCCTCGACGGCATCGCCTGGTCGCTGACGTGAGCGCCTCCCGCACCCGCTGCACCGGGACCGGCTTCGCCTCCCCGGTCCCGCCCGGGACCGGCTGGCCCGACGACCCGGCCTCGGCGGCCACCGGGTCGCCGGCGACGCCGGACAGTCGTCGCCCTGGCTGCGGGGGCGACGCTGGCCGAGGTGGACGCCCGCGTCTCGGTCTGCCGGGCCTGCCCGCGCCTGGTCACCTGGCGCGAGGACGTCGCGCGCGAGAAGCGGCGCGTCGTTCGCCGGCGAGCCCTACTGGGGCCGGCCGATCGCCGGCTGGGGCGACCCGCAGCCGCGGGTCCTCGTGGTCGGGCTGGCTCCCGCGGCGCACGGCGGCAACCGCACCGGGCGCATCTTCACCGGCGACCGGTCCGGCGACTGGCTGTTCGCGGCCCTGCACCGCGCCGGGCTCGCGAGCCAGGCGACGTCGGTCCACGCCGGGGACGGCCAGCGCCTGCTCGACACCCGGATGGTCGCGGCGGTCCGCTGCGCCCCGCCGGCCAACAAGCCGACCACGGTCGGAGCGCGACACCTGCGCCCCGTGGCTGCGACCGCGAGCTGGAGCTGGTGCCGCCCTCGGTGCGCGTCGTGGTGTGCCTGGGGTCCTTCGGGTGGGAGGCGGCGCTGCGGGGTCTCGGCGAGGTCGGGTACGCCGTCCCGCGCCCCCGGCCGAGGTTCGGGCACGGCGCCGAGGCTCGGCTGGAGTCCCCGGACGGGCGGGGGCTGACCGTGCTGGGCAGCTACCACCCGAGCCAGCAGAACACCTTCACCGGCCGGCTCACCGAGCCGATGCTCGACGCGGTGCTCACCCGGGCCCGGACCCTGGCAGACTCGGGCGCGTGACCTCGCAAGCCATCACCGTCATCGGACACGACCGCCCCGGCATCATCGCCGAGGCGACGGCCGCCCTCGCCGGGCTCGGGCTGAACCTCGAGGACTCGACGATGACCCTCCTGCGCGGGCACTTCGCCATGATGCTGGTCTGCGAGGGCGACGCGCCCACCGCCGAGGTCGAGGCGGCCCTGGCCCCGCTGACCGCCGACGGCACCCTGGAGGTCTCGGTGCGCGAGGTGCCGGCCGAGGACGCGGCCGGCCGCGGTCGCCTCGTCGTACGTCGCTCACGCGTGCACGGCGCCGACCGGCCCGGCATCGTCAGCGCGGTGGCCTCGCGGGTGGCCGAGGTCGGCGGGAACATCACCGACCTCACCACCCGGCTGGCCGGGGAGCTGTACCTGCTCGGCGCCGAGGTGGACCTGCCGGCGGGCACCGACGTCGAGGCGCTGCGGGGCGCGCTGGCCTCGACCGCCGCCGAGCTCGGGGTCGGGGCGACCCTGCGGGAGCTGGAGAGCGACGAGCTGTGACCTCGTCCGAGCCCCCGGTCGACGACGTCGTCGGCCGCTGGACGGAGGCCGACCTGGCCGTGGCCGGCCGGGTCCTCGACGTGGTCACCGCGCCCGCCCCGGTCCTCTCCGCCGACGGCGCGACCGTCGACCCGACGACAGCCGAGGTCGTGCAGCTCGCGGCCGACCTGGTCGCCACGATGCGGGTCTCGCCGGGCTGCGTCGGACTGGCCGCCCCGCAGGTGGGAGTGGGGGCCAAGGTGTTCTGCGTCGACGTGAGCGCGCACCCCAAGACCCGGTCCCACCACGGTACCTTCGTGCTGTGCAACGCCGTGGTCGTGGAGTCCTCGCGCAACGAGCGGGCCCGCGAGGGCTGCATGTCCGTGCCCGACTTCACCGGTGACGTGAAGCGGGCCACCCGGCTCGTGGTCCGGGGGGCGGTGCCGGGCACCGGCGAGCTGGTGGAGCTGACCGCCGAGGCGTTCGAGGCCCGCGCCCTCCAGCACGAGATCGACCACTGCGACGGGCTGCTGTTCCTCGACCGGGTCGCCGGCGCGCACGCGGTGCACCCCCGGAAGCACCTACCTGTGAGCCGGCGGGTGCTGCTGCACGTGGGGGCGATGAAGACCGGGACGACGTACGTGCAGCAGGTGCTCGACGGCAACGGCTCGGCGTTGCGCGACGCGGGCGTGCTGGCCCCGGCGGGGCGGAGCGCCGCGGTCAAGGACGTCGTCGAGTTCGGCGGGGCCGCGCGCCGGGAATCGGTGCGGGGCCGGTGGGTCCGCGCTGGTCGAGGAGGTGGCGGCCTTCGAGGGACCGACCGCGGTCGTCTCGCACGAGTACCTCGGCCTCCAGGGCCGTCCCGGTGCCGAGCGGGTGGTCTCCTCCTTCGCAGGTGCGGCCGGCCCCGAGGTGCACGTGGTCCTCACCGTGCGGGACGCCGCGGCCACGCTCCCCGCGCAGTGGCAGACGATGGCCCGCAACCACGGCACCGCGACCTGGCCGGAGTACGTCCGGACCGCGCGGGAGGGTGAGGTCCGACCCCGGGCGCACACCTTCCTGTGGAGCCAGGGGATCGAGCGGGTGCTGCGGGTGTGGGGCGGGCTGGTCGAGCCCGACCGGCTGCACGTCCTCACCGTGCCGGCGCGGGCGGGGGACCCGGCCCGGCTGTGGCACCGCTTCGCCGAGGTGCTCGGCGTGCACCCGGACACGGTCGTGCTGCCCGAGACAGCCGCGAACCGCTCCGCGGGGTACGGCACCGCCCACCTGCTGTGCCTGCTGCACCAGGCCGCCGCGGCCGCCGGGCTGCCGGCCGGCGAGGTGCGCCGGATGGCGGTCTACGTCGCCCAGTGCGCCGCGCTCGACCCCGGCCCGCGGACCCGCCCGCCCCTCGACCAGGACACCGCCGCGTTCTGCGCGGACTGGAACGCCCGCACCCGCGCCGCCGTGGAGGCCTCCGGTGCGGCTGTGACCGGCTCCCTGGAGGACCTTCCCGTCGTACCCACGGCGCCCACGGGTGTCCTGGCCCCGCCCGACGACGCCGAGACGCTCCATGCCGTCGGGCTGGCCCGGGTGGCGTTGGGCGACCTGCTCGACGACGGCCGGCCGACGCGCCCGGCCGAGCGTGCCGGCGGTGCGTGCCGACTGCCGTCGACGGGCTGGTCGCTCTGATGGCCCGGGCGGTCGCCACCGGGGGCACCGACCGGTTGAACGGCCGTGGCTCGGCCCTGCGCCGACCGCCCGCGGCCCGGTAGGTTCCCCCCACCGGCTCGTCCGACCGCGCCGCCGACCCACAGCCCACCCACAGCCCACCCACAGCCCACCCACAGCCCACCGCCCGCCCCCGTATCCCAACGGCAGAGGAAGAGGTCTTAAAAACCTTGCAGTGTGGGTTCGAGTCCCACCGGGGGCACTCGCCGACCCGTCACGTCTTGACGCCCATCCCGGCCCCGACCCGTCACGTCTTGACGTCGTAGCCGTCAAGACGTGACGGGTCGGGGCGGATCCGGCGTCAAGACGTGACGGGTCGGCTACCGGGTGGTGCGGAGGTCGCGGACGCCCACGGCCAGGGCCACCCCGGCCACCAGTGCCGCGACGCCGAGGCTCAAGGCGGCCGCGGTGGCGGCGCCGGAGGAGTCCAGGCTGATCCGGTACGCCGCGGCCAGGAGCGCGGCTCCCAGCGCGCTGCCGATCCGCTGTCCGGTCTGCAGGGCCCCACCCGCGGCTCCCCCCATGTCGGAGGGCACGTCGGCCAGGGTGAGGGTGATGTTCGGCGAGATCGTCGCCCCGCTGCCGACGCCGGCGACGAACAGGGGGAGGCCGGCCCACAGTCCGACCCGGTCGGACCCGATCAGGGGGAGGATGGCCGCGAGCGCCGCGAAACCGGTCACCACCAGGACGAGTCCGGTCACCGTGACCCACCGGCCGTACCTGCTGACCAGCCGCCCCGCGAGCACCGAGGCGATCGCCGAGCCGATGGCGAACGGCATGACCGAGAGCCCGGACTGCAGCGCGGTGTAGCCGAGTGCGTCCTGGAAGAACAGGGCCAGCACCAGCCACACCCCGGTGAAGCCGGCGAAGTACACCGTGCCCAGCACGATCCCGCTGGTGAACCCCGGGGCCTGCTGGAACAGCCGTACGTCGAGCAACGGCGGCTCGCCCCGGGCCACCACCCGGCGCTCGTGGCGGAGGAACAGGAATGCCGCGACCGGGGCGACCACGAGCACGAACCACCAGGGGCTGAGCGGGTCCGACTGCGCCTCGACCACGGGGAAGAGCAGGGCCAGGAGGGCCAGACCGAGCAGGAGGGCACCGACCGGGTCGAGCGCACGCAGGACCGAGCTGTCCTTGGACCGCGGCGCGGAGCGGGGGATCACCCGGGCGGCCAGGACCATCGCGGCCAGGCCGATCGGCACGTTGACGTAGAAGACCCAGCGCCAGCCGTCCTGGGCGCCGAAGGCGGAGATCAGCAGGCCGCCGATCAGCGGCCCCGACGCCGCGGAGACCCCGACGGTCGTGCCGAAGAGTCCGAAGGCCTTGGCCCGGTCCTCCCCGGAGAACAGCTCCTGGATCAACCCGGTGTTCTGCGGGGTGAGCAGCCCGGCGGAGGCCCCCTGCAGCAGCCGGGCGGCGACGATCACGGGGCCACTCCAGGCGGCGCCGGCCATCGCGCTGGTCAGGGTGAAGCCGGCCAGCCCGACCAGGAACATCGTGCGCCGTCCGACGATGTCGCCGAGCCGGCCGCCGGCGACCAGGGTCAGCCCGAAGGTGAGCGCGTAGCCGGAGACCACCCACTGCACGGTCTGGGCCGAGACGTCGAGACCGCTGGCGATGGACGGCACCGCGACGTTCACGATCGTGACGTCGAGCAGCACCATGTAGCCGACCACCAGGGTGACCCACAGTGCGTGCCAGGGCCGCTCGACCGAGCCGGCTCCGCCCTCGTCCGGGTGCTGCTCGTCCCGGTCGGTCCTGCTCTGGTCCACGTCGGTCACCCTCCGCGGATACCCCGGCGGGCACGGCCGCACACCGCAGGCGGGCCTTCAGTGGCGCAGGTCACCGTCGAGGTAGACCCAGCGACCGGCTCGCCGGCGGAACCGGCTGAGCTCGTGCAGGACGCCGGCCCCCTCGGGGGCGAGGAACCTGGCCTCGAACTCCACCGTGCCCTCCTGGTCCTCGACGCCCCCGCCGGAGACGGCCAGGACCTGCAGCTCCAGCCACGTCGTGCCGGGGGACCGCAGGACCGACGGCCGGGTCCGGGGGTGCCAGGTGCGGAAGAGATGGTCCTCGTCGCCCTCCGCGTGGGCGGTGTACCGCGACCGCATCAGCTCCTCGGCTGTCCCCGCGGTCCGCTCGCCGCGCAGCAGCGGACCGCAGCACCCGTCGTACGCGGGACCGTGCCCGCACGGGCAGGGGCGGGCGAGGGAGGGGGGCACCGGCCGAGCCTAGGACCGGGGTGCCGGGCACCGACACGCGGCCGCCCGTCTTTTCAGGCTGACCTCAGGTGTGCGGCCTAGGATCTGAGGGCGACTCAGGACGGAGCCCACCCTGGGCCCCGTCGGTCTTGCGAGGGAGTGTTCACACATGCAGAGCAGCAACCCCGTCTTCCGCCGGTCCGAGGGGTTCAACGGCAAGGACGGCGCCCAGAACCGGGCGGGCAGCACCGTCGGCTACCCGGCGTACGGCTCCTCGGGCTCCGGGTACGACGACCCCACCGCCTGGGGCTCGACCACCACCCCCGGCCAGGTCGACCAGGGCCGGATGTCCATCGACTCCGTCGTCCAGAAGACCGGCATGACCGTCGGCGTCGTGGTCCTGGCCGCGGCCGCCACCTGGTTCCTGACCGGTGACCTCACCAACCCCGACGGCACCGCGAGCAACGCGGCCGGCGGCCTGTACATGCTGGCCATGGTCGGCGCCCTCGGTGGCTTCGCGCTGGCGATGGTGAACTCCTTCAAGAAGGTGGTCAGCCCGCCGCTGGTGCTGGCCTACGCCGCGCTCGAGGGCGTCTTCATCGGAGCCTTCTCCAAGGTGATCGAGTCCTCCTTCGGCGACGGGCAGGGCATGCCCGGCCTGGTCATCGGGGCCGTCATCGGCACCGTGGGCGCGGTCGGCGGCACGCTCGCGGCCTACAAGTTCTTCGACATCAAGGTCGGCCAGAAGTTCCGCACCTGGGTCGTCGCGGCGATGTTCGGCTTCGTGGCCGTCTCCCTGCTCGACTTCGTGCTGGCCATGTTCAACGCCGACCTGGGCTTCAACGGCTTCGGTGGCATGGGCCTGGTCTCCAGCCTGCTGGGCCTGGGCCTGGGCGTGCTGATGCTGATCCTCGACTTCGACTACGTCGAGCGGGGCATCGAGGCGGGCCTGCCCGAGCGCGAGTCGTGGCGCGCGGCCTTCGGCCTCACCGTCACCATCGTGTGGATCTACATCGAGCTGCTCCGGATCCTGGCGATCCTGCGGGGCAACGACTGACCCCTCACCGCACCGAGCACCACTCAGGGCGTTCCCGGCTCCGGCCGGGGGCGCCCTGGTTTCATTCCGTCCGGGTGGGTTCCCGGTCAGACCGGGGTGGACTCGGCCTCGGCCGGACCCTCCACCTCGGCACCGGGCTGGCGACGACGCCGCCGCAGCAGCACGAACCGGCCACGGTCCGCGGCGTGCGGGGCCTGGTCCTGGTCGACGGGCTCCAGGGAGGCGCCCGGGTGGCGGGCAGCCTCCAGGACCGCGATGTCGACCGGCAGCAGCGCCTCGCCCCGGTCGTACTCGGGCAGCCCGTCCTCCTCCGGGGCCAGCCCCAGAGCGGCGAGGACGGTGGGCAGGACGGCCGCGGACATCCGGGCGTACCCGGCGGCGGAGGGGTGGAAGCGGTCGGGGCCGAAGAGCAGCTCGGACAGGTGCTGGAACTCCGAGGTCAGCACCGAGGCCAGCGCGACCGTGCGTCCGCCGCCGTCGACGACGCTGGCCGCCTGGGCGACCGCGAGCCGACGGGACCAGGCCCGGGCGATCTGGCGCAGCGGGGGAGCCAGAGGCTCGATGGTGCCCAGGTCGGGGCAGGTGGCGACCACCACCTCGACCCCCGCCGCGCGCAGGCGCCGGACGGTCTGGCCGAGCAGGCGGGCGCTGGTGCGGACGTTGACGGCGTGGGTGACGTCGTTGGCCCCGATGAACACCACGGCCACGTGCGGCTCCAGGGGCAGCACGGCGTCGACCTGACCGGCGAGGTCCTTGCTCTGCGCGCCGATCCTGGCCACCGAGACCAGGTAGACCCGCCGGTCGCCGGACTCGGCGACCCCGGAGGCGATGAACGCCCCGGGCGTCTCCTCGACCGAGTCCACGCCGTAGCCGGCGGCGGAGGAGTCCCCGAGCAGGGCGATCTTGAGGGCCGGGCCCGGACGCCCGGCGCCGTACCAGCCCGACGGTGCGGGGGGCGCGCCCTCGGCGTTGCCGATCGCGCGACGGGCCAGCTGGGCCTCGGCCACCAGGATCCCCCAGGCGGAGCCGGCCACCAGCGAGAGACCACCGCCGCCGTACGCCGCGGTGGCGGCAATCTTGCGCACGACACCACCGCTGGTCACAGGGCCACTCTACAAACGGACCACGACCGGACCGGGCATGGTGCCCGATTAACGCTGACCACCGTTTGTCGCCTAGAATCGCCTGTCGGCCCAACGTGGGTCTGGTCTGTGCTGCCTCGCGGCTGCCCGGCGTCTGTTCCAGGCGCAGGGATGAGGACCACGAACCACCCCACGAGGTCCACCGTCCACCGGTCCACCGACCGCGGCACGGAGGTTCCCGGGCCACCCGGCAGACACGTCGACCAGAACCGGTCGGCACCCAAGAGTGACACAACAGATTGCGGAGGACATGCCGAAGAAGGAAGGCGTCATCGAGATCGAGGGCACGATTTTCGAGGCTCTCCCCAACGCGATGTTCCGGGTCGAGCTGAGCAACGGCCACAAGGTCCTCGCGCACATCAGCGGCAAGATGCGGCAGCACTACATCCGTATCCTCCCGCAGGACCGGGTCGTGGTGGAGCTCTCTCCGTACGACCTGACCCGCGGTCGCATCGTCTACCGGTACAAGTAGCACCGCGCCCACCCGCCCGGGTGGGTCAAGCCGAAACCGAGTACAGGAAGGCCTCGAACGTGAAGGTCAACCCGAGCGTCAAGCCGATCTGTGACAAGTGCAAGGTGATTCGTCGCCACGGCCGCGTCATGGTGATCTGCGAGAACCCGCGCCACAAGCAGCGCCAGGGCTAGGCCGAGGGCCCTGGAGGGTGCCGAGGAGGCCAACGACGGACCTGACCAGGGGCCCGACGCCAACCCCGACGAGCCCGGCCACCAGGACGCCGACGAGTCCGGCGAGACCAACTGAGCGATCGATCCCCCGTAGGTCGCCATGGTCGAGCCACGTCGGCAACACGAGGGGGCCCGCCGCGAGACGCGGCGGGTCTCCTCGCTGCCGGCGTCACCCGGAACCGGTGCGGGCAGCGCCATCGAACCAACGGTCCAGGAGGTGCTCTACGAGGTGGGTGGACAACCCCGACCAACTCGATTGGCTGGAGAAGACAGCCTGTGCCCCGAAAGTGCGCCCTGACGCGGATTCTTGAACATCGGCGCGCACGTCGCGAAGCGCGTCACCGCAGATCAGGACCGGTCTTCTCCAGCAGCGCCACGCACTCGACGTGGTGCGTCATCGGGAAGAGCGTACATGACCCTGAGCGTAAGCGCGGTCCTTTGCGACTGGCCGCCCACATCGGACCAAACTGGCCTCT
>CAWJLZ010000007.1:0-6554 GCA_963843825.1 uncultured Actinomycetota bacterium | reverse complement strand
GATGCGGTAGAGCTCGTCGGCCTCGAAGGCCAGCATCCACTCGTAGTCGCCGAGCGCGAACGACGCGACGGTGTTGGCGCGGACGTCCTTGTAGTCACGGGCCATCTGGCCGTGCTCGGACAGCAGCGCGCGGCGCTCCTCGTCGGGCAGCAGGTACCACTCGTAGGAGCGCACGAACGGGTAGACGCTGACGTAGGTCCGGGCCTGCTCGTCGGCCAGGAACGCCGGGATGTGGCTGCGGTTGAACTCCGCCGGGCGGTGCAGCGCCATCTGCGACCACACCGGGTCGAAGCGTCGACCGAACGCCGTGCGCCGGAACCGGCTGTAGTGCTCCTGGAGCTGGTCGGAGGACTCCGCATGGGTCCACACCATCAGCTCCGCGTCGGCGCGCAGGCCCGAGACGTCGTACAGCCCGCGCACGGTCACGTCGGCGGACATCTCCTCGAACAGCTTCTCCACCTCGCGGGCCTCGGCGCCCCGGTCGGCGTCGCCGAGCACGTCGCGCAGGTGGAAGACCGACCACATCGTGTAGCGGATCGAGTCGTTGAGGTCCTTGGCCAGCTTGCCGCGGTTGGCGGTCCGGGCAGGTGCGCTGCCGGTGGTGCTGTCAGGTGTGCTGTCAGGAGTGCTGTCGGTCATGCGGTCATCCTCTCTCGGAGCCGGGCACGGGGGTGAGTCGGGCGAGCACCTGGGCCGCGGCGGCCTCCCCGGCGGCGATGCAGGCGGGGATCCCCACCCCGTCGTACGCCGCGCCACAGACCGCCAGACCGGGGACCCGGGCCACCGCGTCTCGGATCGTGCGCACGCGCTCGACGTGGCCCACGGCGTACTGCGGCAGTCCACCTCCCCACCGCTGCACGACGGAGTCGACCGGACCGGCGGTGAGGCCGATGGCCTCGCCGAGGTCGGCCACCGAGCGGGCGACCAGCTCCTCGTCGGGGGCCTGGAGGTCGCGCTCCTCCCGGTGCCGACCGATCGAGGTGCGCATCACGACCACCCCGTCGGAGGACTCGCGGACCCAGTCCCACTTCGCGAACGAGTACGTCGCGGCCTTGACCGTGCGGCCGTCGACCGGGGGCACCAGGAAGCCCGAACCGACGGCGTCGGGGAAGGTCTCGGCGGCGAAGGCCATCGTCACCACCGCCATCGAGGCGTACTCGATCCGGGCCAGCTCCACGGCCGCGGCCGGCACCGCCGGGGCCAGCAGCCGGGCCGCGGCCGGTGCCGGCACCGCGACGACCACGGCGTCCGCGTGCAGCACCTCGGGAGCGATCGGTGGGCCCGACCACGACGTCCCACCCGCCCCGGGCCGAGCGGACCAGCTCGCGGGCGGTGCTGGAGGTGCGGACGTCCAGCCCGGCGGCCACGGCCGGCGGCAGCTGCCCGACCCCACCCGCCAACCCGGCGAACACCGGCTCGCCGGGCACCCGGTCGGCCAGCGACGCGGCCGCGGCCCGCATCAGCGACCGGTCGCGGTCCAGGAGCGCGACGATCTGCGGCACCGCGGCGCGGGCGGAGATCTCCCGGGCGTGACCGGCGTACACGCCGCCGAGCAGCGGCTCGACGAGCCGGTCGAGCACCTCGACGCCGAAGCGCTCCTCGATCAGCCAGCCCACGCTGACGTCGGTGTCGCCGAGGTCGGTGGCCGGGAGCACCTGGTCGAGCTCGGCCCGGGCCAGCCCGGCGGGCGAGACCACCCCGGAGGCGGCCAGGTCCCTGCTGTCCAGGGGCACACCCATCAGCGAGCGAGGGAGCGGGCGCATGGTCCCGCGGGACCAGATCCGGGCCGCGGCGGTGGCGGGGTGGACGACCCGGTCACCGAGGCCGTGCTGGACGGCCAGGCCGACTCCCTCGGGTCGCCGGTTGAGCATCGACTCGGCGCCGAGGTCGACGGTCACGCCGCCGACCTCACCGAGCCGGAGCTTCCCGCCGACCCGGTCCGAGGCCTCCAGGACCACGACCTCGACGTCGGGGCGCGCCCGGCGGACGGCCGCCGCCGCAGCCAGCCCGGAGATGCCCGCGCCCAGCACGACCACGCGGGTCGGGTCGGCCTGGGCGGGAGACGGTGGGAGCGAGGTCACCTGTCCAGCCTCGCAAACCGGGCCGGGGACCGGGAACCGGGCGCCCGTCTGTTGCGTCACACCGTCGCCGTCCGGGCACCCCGGAGGAGCGGACGAGACGAAGGTGGATGCGATGCGGTCACGACACGGTCGGCGGGCGGCGGCAACAGCCGCGGCGGTCCTGGTCCTCGGGCTGGCCTCGGGGTGCAGCGGGTCGGGGGACGAGGCCTCGAGCGGGGCGATGGACCCGGCGTCGGCGGCGGGGGACGTGCCGGCCGAGGCCGCCCCAGGACGGGCGGTCGTGGGCGTCACGCCCGAGGGAGCGTCGGACACCTCCAAGACCGGCTCCGAGACCAGGACCGACGGCCAGACCGTCGGGTCGGCCCGGGTGCCGGTGACCACCCGGCAGACCATCTCCACCGGCAGCGTCACCCTGCACGGCAAGGACCTCGCCCCCGTCCGCACCGAGATCGACCGGCTGCTGGGCCGCTTCGGCGGATTCGTGGCCGACGAGCGGACCCGCAACGAGCGGGACGGCTCGGCCCGCTCCTCGGTGCTCGAGCTGCGGGTGCCCTCGAACCACTTCGAGGACCTGATGAGCGCTTTCGCCGACGTCGCGACCGTCACCGACGTACGCCGCGAGGTCACCGACGTCACCTCCGAGGTCATCGACGTCGACGCTCGCGTCCGCACCGCAGAGGTCAGTCTGCGCCGGCTGCGCGGCTTCCTCGGCGAGGCCGCCGACCTCGAGGACACCATCCGGCTGGAGAGCGAGATCGCCCAGCGCGAGGCCGACCTGGGGTCGCTGATGGCCCAGCAGCGCTACCTCGCCGACCAGACCTCCCTGGCGTCGATCACGGTCACGCTGACCCAGAACCCAGCGGTCGTGCCGCCCCAGGAGACCGACCGGAAGGACGACGCGGGCTTCCTCACCGGCCTGCACCACGGTTGGCGGGCCCTGCTCGACATCCTGCTGGTCGGGGCCACCGTGCTCGGCGCGGTCCTGCCCTTCGCCGTGCTCGGCGCCGTGCTCGCGGTCCCGGCCTGGCTGGTCCTGCGCTCCACCCGGCGGCGTCGCCCGCTCAGCCCCGCCGAACCGGTCTGAGCTGCCGGTCAGGACGCGGGTCCGAGGTCAGCGGGCCGAGTGCTCGTGCACGAAGTCGGTGAGCCGGGCCAGCTGGTCCGGGTCGGTCGAGGGCAGCACCCCGTGGCCGAGGTTGAAGATGTGGCCGGGAGCCGCCTTGCCGGCCTCCAGCACCTCGGCGGCCCGGGCCAGCATCACCTCGGTCGGGGCGAAGACCAGCGACGGGTCCAGGTTGCCCTGCACCGCCCGGCCGCCGGCCCGGCGTACGCCGTCGGCCAGGGGCACCCGCCAGTCGACCCCGACCACGTCGGCGCCGGCGTCGCCCATCAGGCCGAGCAGCTCGCCGGTGCCCACCCCGAAGTGGATCCGCGGCACCCCGAGCTCACCGGCCGCGGCCAGCACCTCGGCGGAGTAGGGCATCACGAAAGCGCGGTAGTCCTGCGGCGAGGTCGCCCCGGCCCAGGAGTCGAAGAGCTGGACCGCCGAGGCGCCGGCCTCGACCTGGACCCGCAGGTACGCCGCGGCGATCCCGCCGATCTTGCGCATCAGGGCGTCCCAGACGTCCGGGGCGCCGTACATCATCGCCTTGGTCTTCGCGTGCTCCTTCGACGGCCCGCCCTCCACGAGGTACGACGCGACCGTGAACGGCGCGCCGGCGAAGCCGATCAGCGGGGTGCCGCCGAGCTCGCCGACGAGCGTCCGGACGGCCTCGGTGATGAAGGGGACGTGCTCGGGGGTCAGGTCGGGAATGGCCGCGACGTCGGCCAGGGTCCGGACCGGCTGGGCCACCACCGGGCCCGACCCCGGGCTTGATGTCGAGGTCGACACCGACCGCCTTGAGCGGCAGCACGATGTCGGAGAAGAAGATCGCCGCGTCGACCGCGTAGCGCCGGACCGGCTGCAGGGTGATCTCGGTGATCAGGTCCGGTCGCATGCAGGACTCCAGCATCGCGACGCCCTCGCGCAGCTTGCGGTACTCCGGCAGCGAGCGGCCGGCCTGGCGCATGAACCACACCGGGGTGTGCCTCACGCTCTCGCCGCGCGCGGCGCGCAGGAACGGCGAGGAGGCCAGATCGGGGTGGGAGGTCAGGGGCGGGGAGAGGGGCTCGAGCACGGGGTCATCCTCTCAGAGCGGCCGAGCCCGGGCCGCGTGTCGCTACCCCGATGCCCCGACCCCGGCCTAACCTGTGCAAATGGCCACACGTCACCAGTCTCGTGTGGACGCGGCCCCCGCTCCGGCGGAGTTCACGGTCGCCGTCGAGCAGATGCGCGACGCCCGGCTCCGGCCCGAGGTCCTGTGCGAGGAGATGCCCGCTCCGCAGCGGATCGCGCCGTACGCCGCCGCGCTGTCGGCCGACGTCACCGTCGACGGCGAGGACGCCGGCACCGGACGCATCGTGCTGCTCCACGACCCGGCCGGCAACGACACCTGGGCCGGGACCTTCCGCTGCGTGGCCTACGCCCGGGCCGAGCTGACCGAGGAGTTCGCCGCGGACCCGTTCCTGGCCGAGGTGGCCTGGACGTGGCTGACCGAGGCGCTGGACACGCACGGCGCGGAGTACTCCGCCCCGTCGGGCACGGTCACCAAGGTCACCTCCGAGAGCTTCGGGGGGATGGCCGAGGACGGCGGCAGCGCCCAGCTCGAGATCCGCGCCTCGTGGACGCCCTCGGGCGACATCGGGGCCCACGTCGAGGCCTGGGGTGAGCTGATGTGCACCGCGGTCGGCCTCGAGCCGGTGCCGGAGGGCGTCGTGGCGCTCCCGTTGCGCGCGCGGCCAGCGCGGGGACCGATGACCCCGGTCGACGACACGTCGCCGAGGAGGCAGCGCAGACGCCCCCCGACGAGGCGCCCGAGGTGGCCCGAGGCGCCCGAGGCCCGCCGAGCCGGCTCCGCTGCTCGAGCTGAGTGACGGCCTGCCCGACATCGTCGAGACCCGCGCGCACCTCGAGGCGGTCGCGGCGTCCCTGGCCGGCGGGACCGGCCCGGTGGCCATCGACGCCGAGCGCGCCTCGGGCTACCGCTACTCCGCCCGGGCCTACCTCATCCAGCTGCGCCGCGACGGCTCGACCACGGCCCTGGTCGACCCGATCGCCTTCGACGACCTCGAGCCGCTCCGGCAGGCCCTGGAGGGCACCGAGTGGATCCTGCACGCGGCGTCGCAGGACCTGCCCTGCCTGACCGAGGTCGGCCTGCGACCCGCCGGCCCTGTTCGACACCGAGCTGGCCGGCCGCCTGCTCGGCTACCCCCGGGTCGGGCTGGCCACGCTGGTCGAGGAGCTCCTCGGGCCGCGGCTGCGCAAGGAGCACTCGGCCGTCGACTGGTCCACCCGGCCGCTACCCCGCCCTGGCTGGAGTACGCCGCCCTCGACGTCGAGGCGCTCGTCGAGCTCCGTGAGGCCCTGGCCGCCGAGCTGGCGAGAGCGGCAAGTGGGACTGGGCGCAGCGAGGAGTTCACCCACCTGATCAACCTGCCGCCGGCCGAGCCCCGCCCCGAGCCGTGGCGGCGCACCTCCGGCCTGCACCGGGTGCGCGGGCGCCGGGCGCTGGCCGCGGTCCGCGCGCTGTGGCACGCCCGGGACGACATCGCCACCGCAGCGCGACGTCACCCCCGGACGGATCGTCCCGGACTCCGCGATCGTCGAGGCCGCGACCGCCGCCCCGACCGACCGGGCGACGCTGCTGGCGCTCAAGGGCTTCCACGGTCGCGGCGCCTCGCGCTACGCCGGCGGTGTGGCTGCAGGCGCTGGCCGAGGCCAAGGCGCTGCCCGAGTCCGAGCTCCCGCTGGCCGCCGCCCGCTACGACGGACCGCCGCCGCCGCGCACCTGGGCCGAGAAGGACGCGGCGGCCGCGGCCCGGCTGACCCAGGCCCGGGCCGCGTTGGCCGAGCTGGGCGCCGAGCTCAAGATCCCGGTGGAGAACCTGATGACCCCCGACTCCGTGCGCCGGGTCCTGTGGCAGCCGCCGGACCCCGCGGACGCCGACACCGTCGGGGCGATGCTGACCGGGTTCGGGGCCCGGGCGTGGCAGGTCGGGCTGACCCGCGAGATCCTGGCCACGGCCATCGCCGAGCACCCGAGTGAGCAGGCCGGCACGGACACCGGCACGTAGACCGGCACGTAGACCGGCACGTAGACCGGCACGTAGACCGGCACGTAGACCGGCACGCAGCCACGAGGTGGCGGCGCGCTCAGTCGGTCGGCGTGGGCGAGGGCGAGGGGACGGCCAGCAGCGGCTGGGAGGCGGTGTCCAGCTTGGTCAGCTTCTTGACCAGCCGGGTCTCCAGGTCGATGTCGGAACGCACGTACAGCACGCGCAACCGGCGGTCCACGGCCGCGGAGACCTCCAGCCACGCAGCCGAGAACGGCATCGGGTCGGAGTCGTGCAGGGCGTCGGAGAACACGGTGCTGG
>CAWJLZ010000006.1:0-18874 GCA_963843825.1 uncultured Actinomycetota bacterium | reverse complement strand
CGACGACACCGAGCGGGGCCGGCCCAGCGAGGGCAGGCTCATCACGTCGAAGCGCAGGCCGGTCGCCTGGCGCAGCCGGGGCAGGTCGGCCCGGGTCCCGACGAACATGCCCAGGCGTCCCGCGACGAAGGCACCCACCGGTCCGTCGGCGCCGAGCTCGGAGCGCTCGGGGGCCACGGTGGAGTCACGGGCCAGCGTGGCGACCTGCTCGACGGCCGAGAGTGCGGTCTGCGAGGACAGGGTGAGCGTCGTGGGCTCCAGGGTGTCGTCGACCACGTCGGCCCCGGCGGAGCGGACGAAGGCGGTCAGGGTCTCCAGGTCCGGCGGGAGGTAGACGCCCTTGATCGGGCCGAGCCCGTCCACCCCGGCGATCGCGCGGGCCAGCAGGGAGAAGGACTCCCACGGCAGCGAGGCCCCGTCGATGGGCAGCACGACACCGAGCGCACCGGGATCGGCCCGCTGCACCAGGGCCTTGTTGTAGTAGACGACCTGGGGCGACATCTCCGCGGGCATGCACTGCAGGCTGGAGTCGGCCGAGAAGGTGGTCAGGGCGACCCGTTGGTAGCCGTCGCCGAACTGCAGGTCGCGGTCCTCCAGCAGGGTGTCCACCGGCTGGAGCCGACCGTCCGCGACCATCCCGGGCAGCTGGTACTGGTCGAGCAGGAACACGTCGGGTCCGGCCCCGGCGGCGATCCCGCCCGCCACGGCGTCCGCCTCGGTGACCGGGTCGGGGTAGCTGTCGAGGAGGATCGACACCTCGGGGTGCGCCGCGGTGTAGGCGTCGGCGATCCGCTGGTAGGTCGCCGTGCGGAGCTGGTCGCCGTACACGTGCACCCGCAGCGAGACCGGTCCGGTCGAGGACGCGGAGGGCCCGGTGCCGCTGCTGGGGTCGGTCCCCGGCCCGGCACCGGCCGAGGTGCACCCGGCCACCGCCAGGCTCAGGGCGAGGGCCCCGACCGCGCCGCTCAGGAACCTGACCGCTGACAACCCAAGCCTCCTCGTGAGGACCACCGACACCACCGATCCCGGGCGACGTGGGCGCCGACCGGAGGGTCCACCGTAGCCGGGTCGCGGACACGCCGGGGCGAGGCTGTGCCGGGGACGTGACCAACCGCGCACTTACAGTGGCAGGGTCCTGGGACCCCCGGACCGTCCCGTTCGACCCCACCCCCGGAGGACCCCCGTGCGGCCGACCCTGCAGCTCCCCCGCCTCGTCGGCCCGGTCACCGGGATCGCGCTGGCCCTCTCGCTGCTCGCGGCCTGCGGCTCCGAGGCCCCCGACTCCGGCGGCGACGCCTCGAGCCCGGTGACCTCCCCGAGCCCGACGGCGGGGACGGGCGAGGCCCCGTCCACCCCGTCCACGACGCCGAGCCCGGAGGAGTCGCCGAGCCGGACCACGGAGACCGACCCGACCCCGGCGCCTTCCAGCGCGGTCCCGTCGGCCACCCCGACCCGGCTGTCCTCCCCCGGTGCCACCGGCCTGCGAGCCCTGCTGCTCACCGGTGCGGCCATGCCCGGTCTCAACGAGTCGTTGGCCTGGACCAAGGTCAAGGCCTCGACGACCGAGCCCGAGCGCTTCGCCCTGTGCCACCGCACCTCGATGCTCAACATCGGTGCGTCGGAGGTCGCGGTGCGCTCCTACACCAACCCCGAGGACCCCACGGCGTACGCGGGCCACCTGGTGGCGCAGTTCCCCGACCCGGAGACCGCCCGGCGGGCGTTGGCGGTGCTCGGCTCGTGGCGGGGCAGCTGCGGCCAGCGCCTCTCCGCGGCGGGCAACGACGCCAGCGTGGGCGACCCGCAGCCGGTGGCGGACGCCGCCGAGACCGCGCGGTGGTACCTCGTGGTCTCGGGCGCCGGCCAGGCCGATGCGGACACCGCGACCTTCGAGAGCACCGGCTACGTGCTGGTGGGCAGCCGGATCGCGCTGCTCGTGATGCGTCACGACGGCCAGGACCACAACTACCTCCCCGGCGAGGACCCGATGGTCGCGGCGCTGGTCCGGGCGTCCACCCTCCTGTCCTGACCTGCGGTCGTACCCTGGTCCGATGGCCGAGACTCCCGGGCAGCCGTACCGCCACCACCGCCCCGCGCTGCTGGGTGACGCCCACTTCGACGAGCGGGTGGGCGACATCGACCCGGCCGTGCGCAGCGAGGCCGCCGACCGCGCGGCGACCCTGCTGGTCCGCGGACCCCGGCACCCCGACGACGCCCTGGTGGTCGACCGGGTGGTGCACCTGGCCGACACCGAGGGCCTCGACGAGATCGCCGAGCTGTGGGCGGGCGCGGCCGCGGACTCGCTGGCCGGGTGCCTGTGGCGGCTCTACCTGCTCCGGTCCTGGGTGTACGCCGACCCGGGCACCGCGGCCCGCGAGTTCGACCTCGGCCGGCGTCACCTGCCGGTCCACGAGGTGGTCGCCGGGGTCACCGACCCACCGACCGCGGCAGAGGTGCAGCGGCTGGCCGACGAGGTGCTGCGCGGCATCCGGGTCGGGGAGTTCGCCGACACGTTGTTCCGCGCCGCCGCCTTCGCCCGGGTGGCCGCGGCCGGTCGGGCGTGGCTCGACCACGAGGACGGTGGCCGTTCCACCTACCGCCGCGACCTCTCGGCCTCGCGGCTGATGACGATGGCGGGCCAGCTGGAGTCCGCCGCGCGACTCGAGCTCGACGGTCGTCTGGCCTGAGTGTTCCGGTCTGGATCTTCTGCTCCGAGTCTTCTGGCTTGGGGACCTCCGACGACGTACAGTGGTGAGTGCGTCGGACCGCGGCAGCCCCGGGTCCCACAATTAGCCGCTATGAGCGGCCACGCGCCGTGAGGCGCTCCCGGTCCGGCGCACCTACTCCCCAGGTCCGGTGTCGACGTCCGGGTCCGCCATGTCCGCAGTCCAGGTCCGCGACGACCCCCGCGTGGTCAGACGGCCACAGCCCGGCCAGGGCGCGGTCCGGGGGCTCGGCGCCGATCCGCCGTGCTCCCCGCACGGTGAGGTCCCGCACCCACACGTAGTCGATCCGGTCCCGCAGGGCGCTCTCGACGTTGCCGAGGTCCGGGGCCTGCCCGCTGGTCGCGGCCAGCGGCCCCTCGGCCGCGCCCCCGCCGGCCAGCCAGGCGTCGACGAGCGTCGGGGGCATGCCGACGTCCTGCGGGGGCGCGTTGAAGTCACCGACCAGGACCAGGGGGCCCTCGCCCAGGACGGTCAGCAGCTCGTCGCGCTGGGCGTCGCGGGCCTGCTGGTCGTGGGCCTCGGTGTGGGTGGTGGCCAGGGTGAACCGATCCCGGCCTCCCGGCCGCTGGATGTCCACGGCGCACCACCCCCGGCCGATCGCCATCCCCGTGCCGCCGAGCAGCGCGGTGGTCATCGCCTCCCCGAAGAGCCCGCTGGTGGAGCCGGCCGCGTCCCAGGCCGAGTCGACCCGGCGCAGGACGGCGTTGCCGCAGGTCAGCTCCAGGTGCACCGTGCCGCCGGACCCGTCCGGGACCGGTGCGGTGCCCTCGAACGTGTCCACGGCGGCGACCCGCTCGTAGGCCACGCCGTGCTCGGCGAGGGCGTGCAGCAGCAGGGCGGAGAAGTCCCACAGCGGGGTGCCGTCCACCCGCCAGCGGCACACCTCCTGCAGACCGACGAGGTCGGCCGCCTCGCGGGCCAGGACGGTGGCCAGGGCCGCGGCCCGGCGCGGGAACGCGGTGGCGGCGAGCTGGCGCTGCACCTCGGCGCGGTGCCGGTCCAGCTCCTCGGCGGGCCGGTCACCCAGCAGCAGGGCGAGGTCGGCCCCGAGGTACAGGTTGTACGTCGCCACGCGGACCGTCGGGGCCATAGGGGCACCGTACGGCCGGACCGCCCCCGGCGTACGACGACGCGGCCGCGCGGGCGGGCCGTAGAGTTCGGCCGATGAGCAGCTACGCACCCGAGGCCGACGGACTGCCCGATCCCGGAGAGGTGGTCTGGACGTGGGTCCCGTACGAGGACGACCCCGCCCAGGGCAAGGACCGCCCGGTCGTGGTGCTGTCCCGGGTCGACCCCGGCCTGCTGCTGTGCCTGATGCTGACCAGCAAGGACCACGACCGCGACGCCGAGCAGGAAGCGCGCTGGGGTCGGCACTGGATGGACATCGGCACCGGTGACTGGGACTCGCGGCGCCGGCCCAGCGAGGTCCGCCTGGACCGGCTGCTGGAGATCCGCGAGGCGCACGTGCGCCGCGAGGGCTCCGCGCTGGACCGGGCGACGTACGACGCCGTGGTGGCCGGGGCGCAGGAGTTCCACCCCGACCTCTGAGGGGGTCGGCTCAGACCTGGGCCAGCGCCTTGCGGACCCGGGCGTCGGAGACCGGCTGCGGGGTGCCGAGCTGCTGGGCCCACAGGCTGACCCGGTACTCCTCCAGCAGCCAGCGCACCCGGCGCAGGGCCAGCGGCTCGGCTGTCCCCGGGGGCAGGGCGTCGCGGCGGTGCAGGTAGGCCTCCTGGAGCGCGCCGACCTGGTCCATCAGCTGCTGGTCGCGGGCCAGGCCGCCGGCCAGCCGCTCGTGGCGCGCGACGACCGCGGCGAGGTAGCGCGGCAGGTGCCGCAGCTGCGGCCCGGCGTCCCCGACGAAGCCGCGGCCGACCAGCCGCCCGACCTGGGCGCGCATGTCGGTCATCGCCGGGAGCAGCCGCAGGTCCACCGAGCCGCTGAGCAACCGGTCAGCGCGACGCCAGGACTCCAGTGCCCGTACGGCATCGTCGAGCACGTCGGCCGCGGCGGCGGCCAGGTCGGGGGCGACCGCGGCGCGGAGCCGGTCGAAGCCGTCGGCGTCCCAGACCGGACCGCCGTGGGTGTCGACGAGGGTGCCGACCGCGGCGAGCACGCAGTCCTCCAGCAGCTCGGACACCGACGGGTAGGGCGACCCGGCCAGCGCCAGCTTGCGCCGGTTGTCCCAGCCCTCGGTGAGCCGCCCGGCGGGTGAGGGCAGGGCGAGGGTCAGCAGCCGGCGCACGCCGAGCCGGTGGGCGGCCTCCTGCTCGCGCTCGGTGCCGAAGACGCGCAGGCCGACGGTCGAGCCCTCGTCGACCAGCGCCGGGTAGCCACGCACCTGGTGGCCGGCCCGCACCTGCTCGAAGGAACGCTCGATGCGGCCGAAGGTCCAGGTGCGCTGACCGGTCCGGGTGTGGTCGGCCGCGGCGTCGGTGAGCGCGGCGGCGAACCGGTCCCGCAGCGGGGCCTTGAGCCCGGCCAGGTCCTTGCCCGTCGAGACCACGGCGCCGTCGTCGGAGACCACCCGGAACGTCGGCCGCAGGTGGGCCGGGACCTTGTCCCAGTCCCAGGCCTCCCGCGGGACGACCACGCCGGTGCGCGAGCGCAGGTGCCTCTCCAGGGCGTCGAGCAGCGGCTCCTGCCCGGGGGCGACGCTGGCCAGGAAGTCCTTGGCGTGGTTGGGGGCCGGGACGAAGCTCACCCGCAGCGGTTTGGGCAGCGAGCGCAGCAGAGCGACGACCAGGTCCTCCCGGAGCCCGGGAACCTGCCAGGACAGGGCGGTGTCGTCGATCTGGTTCAGCGTGGCCAGCGGCAGGTCGACGGTCACGCCGTCGTCGGCGGACCCCGGGGCGAAGTGGTAGGACAGCGGCAACGCCAGCGGACCCTCCTGCCACTGGTCGGGGTAGTCCTGCTCGGTGACCTCCCGCGCAGCGTCGTTGAGCAGCATCTCGGGGTCGAAGGTGAGCAGGTCCGGGCGTCGCTGCCGGGCGCGCTTCCACCAGGAGTCGAAGTGCGCCCCGGACACCACGTCGGCCCCGACCCGCGCGTCGTAGAAGTCGAACAGGGTGTGCTCGTCGACGACGATGTCGCGGCGGCGGGCGCGGTTCTCCAGCTCGCTGACCTCGTCGAGCAGCGCCCGGTTGTCGTGGAAGAAGTGGTGCCGGGTGGTCCACTCGCCGTAGACCAGGGCGTGCCGGATGAACAGCTCGCGCGCGGTGGCCGGGTCGACCTTGCCGTAGGAGACCAGCCGGTCGGCGACCAGGGGGACGCCGTACAGGGTGACCCGCTCGTAGGCCATCACCGCGACGCGCTTCTTGGACCAGTGCGGCTCCGAGAACGTCCGCTTGACCAGGTGGGCGCCGATCCGCTCGGCCCACTCCGGGTCGATGGCGGCGTTGACCCGCGCGTACAGCCGGGAGGTCTCGACCAGCTCGGCGGCCATCACCAGCTGCGGCTGCTTGCGGAACAGGCCCGAGCCGGGGAACACCGAGAACCGGGTGTTGCGGGCGCCGAGGTAGTCGCGGCGCTCGGGGTCGCGCAGCCCGACGTGGGACAGCAGACCGGCCAGCAGGGCCTGGTGGATGCCGTCCTCGTCGACCCCGCCGTCGCCGGCGTCCTGCTGCTTGGTCTCCAGGCCCATCTGCCGCGCGGTCTGGCGCAGCTGCTGCTCCAGCTCCTGCCACTCCCGCAGCCGCAGGTAGTTCAGGTGCTCGGCGCGACACATCCGGCGGAACGCGCTCGAGCTCTGCTCGCGCTGCTGGGTGCGGACGTGGCGCCACAGGTTGAGCAGGGTCAGGAAGTCCGAACGCTCGTGCTTGAACCGTGCGTGCAGCTGGTCGGCGCGGGCCTGCTGGTCGACGGGCCGCTCCCGGGGGTCCTGGAGCGACAGGGCCGCGGTGATCACCAGGACCTCGCGCAGCACCCCGAGCCGGTCCGCCTCGAGCACCATCCGGGCCAGCCGGGGATCGACGGGCAGGGTGACCAGGTGCCGGCCGACCTGGGTCAGCCGGTTCCCGGCCGGGGCTTCGTCGGTGCTGCCGCTCACCCGGCCGCCGACCTCGAGCGCGCCGAGCTCCTCGAGCAGCTGGACCCCGGCGGTGACCTGGCGGCGGTCCGGCGGGTCCACGAACGGGAAGCGGGCCACATCCCCGAGGCCGAGCGCGGTCATCTGCAGGATCACCGAGGCCAGGTTGGTGCGCAGGATCTCGGGGTCGGTGAACTCGGGGCGGGAGAGGTAGTCCTCCTCGGCGAACAGCCGGATGGCGATGCCCGCCTCGACGCGCCCGCAGCGCCCGGAGCGCTGGTTGGCCGAGGCCTGGCTGATCGGCTCGATGGGCAGGCGCTGGACCTTGGTGCGGTAGGAGTAGCGCGAGATCCTGGCCAGGCCGGCGTCGACGACGTACCGGATGCCGGGCACGGTCAGCGAGGTCTCCGCGACGTTGGTGGCCAGCACGACGCGGCGGCGCTGGTGGGTCTCGAAGACCCGGTGCTGCTCGGCCGAGGACAGCCGGGCGTACAACGGCACGACGTCGACGTCCTCGCGGCCCCAGGACAGCCCCTCCAGGGCCTCGGCGGTGTCGCGGATCTCGCGCTCTCCCGGCAGGAAGACCAGGATGTCGCCGGGCCCCTCGCGGACCAGCTCGCGGCAGGCCTCGACGATGGCCTCGGTCTGGTCCCGGACGACCGGCTCGCCCTCGTCGTCGTCGTAGGACTCCTCGACCAGTGGGCGGTAGCGGACCTCGACCGGGTACGTCCGCCCGGTCACCTCGATGATCGGGGCCGGTTCGCCGCGCCGGTCGGCGAAGTGGGCGGCGAAGCGCTCGGTCTCGATGGTCGCCGAGGTGATGACCACCTTGAGGTCCGGACGGCGCGGGAGCAGCTGGCGCAGGTAGCCCAGGATGAAGTCGATGTTGAGGCTGCGCTCGTGGGCCTCGTCGATGATCAAGGTGTCGTAGGCGCTGAGCAGGCGGTCCCGCTGCAGCTCGGCCAGCAGGATGCCGTCGGTCATCAGCTTGACCAGTGTGTCCGGCCCCGCCTGGTCGTTGAACCGGACCTGGTAGCCGACCACCCCGCCGAGCTCGACCGCGAGCTCCTCGCTGATCCGCTCCGCAACGCTGCGGGCGGCGATCCGGCGGGGCTGGGTGTGGCCGATCAGGCCGTTCACCCCCCGGCCGAGCTCGAGGCAGATCTTCGGGATCTGGGTGGTCTTCCCCGACCCGGTCTCCCCGGCCACGATCACGACCTGGTGGTCGCGGATGGCCGCGGAGATGTCCTCGCGCCGGGCGCTGACCGGCAGCACCTCGGGGTAGCCGATCACCGGGACGAGAGCCGCGCGGCGGGCCACCTCCTCGGGGCTGAGGCTCGCGCGGCGACGACCCGGTTGGCGCTGCGAGGACCGGCCCGATGTCCGATTTGTCTCAGTTGGTCGACGGCGGGGCCGACGAGAACGGCGCGGGGCTGGTTCGGACATGGCCCCGTCAGTCTAGGTGCGGGGGTGGAGCGCGGTGCGCTGGAGGTTGACGGGCCGAGCACGTCGGTCGTCCCCGCTGCGGCTGCCCCTCGGACTCGCCGCCTGCGCGGTCGCACTGGCCGGGGTGAGCGCGCCGCTGACCTCCGGGCCGTCGTACGCCGCAGGACCGGCTGCGGCGCAGGTCGCTCCCGGTGGGCCGACCTGGGCCGACCTCCCCCCGCTGACCTACGTCGCGCACCGGGCGGGTCCGCTCGAGGCCCGCGAGAACAGCGCGTCCGGGCTCGCCTCGGCCCTGGCCAGCGGCACCGTCCAGGTCCTCGACCTCGACGCCCACCTGCTGGCCGACGGCACGGTCGTGGTGATGCACGACGACTCGGTGGGTCGGGTCTCGACCGCGGTCGGCCCGGTGTCGGGGTTCACCGCCGCGACCTGGTCCCAGGTGGTCCTCGACGTCGGCTCGTGGCTCGACCCCGTCCCGGCCCCCGAGCCGGCCCCGACCCTGGCCCGGGTGCTCGACCGTTTCGGCGGTCGCATCCTGATGACCGTCGAGGCCAAGGACGCCGACGCCGTGGAGACGCTCGACGCGATGATCCGGCGCCGCGACCTGGTGGACTCGGTCATGGTGAACACCCACGACCCGGAGGTCGCCCGTCGCATCCACTCCCTCGGCCTGCGTACGCAGCTGTGGCGCAACAACCGCGACATGCGCACCGACGACCCCACCTCCTTCGCCGCCTACGTCGACGTGCTCGACGTGGACATCAAGGCCGACGACGCCGACATCCAGCGCTTCACGGCCTCCGGGGTGCCGCAGGTGTGGGCCCACACGCTGACCACCCGCGCCGAGCGGGACCGGGCCGTGCGGCTGGGCGCCACCGGGGTGGTGACCGACGACCCGCGCTACGTCAGCGGTGTGTCCGCGACCTTCCCGGTGACCCCGACCGTGGTGACCGTGCGGGCGGCGCCCGCTCCGGTCCAGGTCTCGGACCGTACGGTGGTCCCGGTGCTGGTCTCGGGCGAGGCCGGCCCCGGCCTGCCCGGTGTCGCGGTCGCCGTGAGCGGCCCTGGTGCCTCCCTTCGGTCCGGCACCACGTCGGCGGCAGGCATGGTCTCGGTGCGGGTGCAGGTGCCCACCGCCTCGCCGGGGTGGATCGGGCTCTCGGTCTCGGCCCTCGCCGGCAGCGACGCCGAGCGGCGCTGGCCGGCCGGTCGTACGACGGTCCCGGTCCGGGTCCGTCCCGAGGACCTCGAGCTCCGTCCGCGGCTGTCGGTCCACGGGCGTCGGCTCACCGCCCGGGTGCGGCTGCTCGACAGCTCCGCGGCGGGCTACCGCGGCCCGCGCCCCGAGCGCGGCCCGGGCGCCACCTCCGCCGACGTCTCCCGGGCCGTGGTCCTCCTGGTCGTGCGTCACCAGGGACGGGTCGTCCGCCGCGTGCGGGCCACGACTCCCGGCAGCGGCCCCGACGGGCGGGTCGTCCTGCGGGCGGTGCTGCCCGGGCGTGGGGCGTACCGCATCACCGTGCGCGAGGCCGGTCCGACGTACACCGCCGCCCGTCAGCTGCGCCGCGTGGTCGTGCGCGGGCGCTGACCGGGTGGTGCCCGGGCTCGGTCAGCGCGCCATCGGCGGGCGGATCTCGGTGGCGGTGCCGGCGGCGTACAGGGCCGCTGGCCGGCCCCGTCCCCCGACGGTCTGCAGGCCGGTCTCGGCCAGCAGCCCGGGGGCGCCGGTCACCTTGCGCTGGAAGTTGCCGGGGTCCAGGGGCATCCCCCAGACCGCCTCGTAGACCGCCCGGAGCTCGGCCACGGTGAAGTCCTCGCCCAGGAACGACAGGGCGCGCGAGGTGGACTCCAGGTCGGCCTGCAGCCGGGCCAGCGCGTCGTCGAGGATCTTGGCGTGGTCGAAGGCCAGCCGGCGAGAGCCGCGCATCTCCTCGACCGGCACCCAGGCCGCCTCCGCGGCGTCGTCACCGGCCGCGGTGTCGACGTCGGGTCCGAGCACCGCCAGCCAGGCGACCGAGACCGTACGGTGCCTCGGGTCCCGGCGCGGTGCGGCGTACGCCCCGACCTGGGTGAGCGGGAGGCGTCGCAGGCGCACGCCGGTCTCCTCGGCGAGCTCGCGGCGCGCCGCGCGCTCGACGTCCTCGTTCTCCTCGACGAAACCGCCGGGCAGGGCCCAGCGACCCTTGTGGGGGGCCTGTCCGCGCTTGACCAGCAGGACCGACAGGCCCGTGTCGGGACGCAGGCTGAAGGCGACGACGTCGGCGGTGAGGAAGACGAAGGGGAACTCTGAGCTGTAGGTCACGCAGGCACTCTATCTTGTCGGCGTGACAACGCGTATGCCCGGTGCCGACCCCCTCGCCACGGGTGTTCCCAGGGGCGTCGACCTAGGCTCCAGGTGTCCCGCACCCACCACCGAAGAGGTCGACCATGCGCACCCTCGACCACAAGGTCATCGTCATCACCGGCGCCGCCTCCGGCATCGGCCGCGCCCTCGCCCTGGGGGCGGCCCGGCGCGGTGCGCGCCTGGCCCTGTCCGACGTGGACTCCCCCGGCCTCCGGCAGACCGCCGACCTGGTCGCCGAGGCCACCGGGACCCGGCCTCGGGTGGACGAGGTCGACGTCCGGGACCGTGAGGTCGTGGCGGCCTACGCGCTCTCGGTCGCCGAGGAGCTCGGTGGTGTGGACGTGGTGGTCAACAACGCCGGCGTCGCCCTGAACGGCGACTTCGAGGACCTGTCGTACGCGCGAGTTCGAGCGCATCATCGACGTCGACTTCTGGGGCGTCGTGCACGGCACCAAGGAGTTCCTGCCCTTCCTGATCGCGTCCGGGGACGGGCACCTGGTCAACGTCTCCAGCCTGTTCGGCCTGATGGCGGTGCCCGGCCAGACGGCGTACAACGCGGCGAAGTTCGCCGTCCGCGGCTTCACCGAGGCGCTGCGCCAGGAGATGGTGGTCAACGGCCACCCGGTGACGGTGACCTGCGTGCACCCCGGCGGGGTGCGGACCGCGATCGCCCGCAACGCCGAGCTGGTCGGCGCCGACCAGGTCGAGTCCGCGGCGTACTTCGACGAGCACCTGGCCCGGACCACCCCCGAGGCGGCCGCGGAGGTCATCCTGGACGGCATGCTGGCCGGCCGGGCCCGGGTGCTGGTCGGGGCCGACGCCAAGCTGCTCGACCTGCTGGTCCGGGTCACCGGGTCCGGCTACCAGCGGCTGGTCACCTACGGAGCCACCCGCCGCCGACCCGTCACGTCTTGACGCCGGATCCGCCCCGACCCGTCACGTCTGACGTCAAGACGTGACGGGTCGGCGGGGAAATGGCGTCAAGACGTGACGGGTCGGCGGGTCAGCGGGTGCCGGTCATGCCGTCGTCGGTCGAGCCCGAGAGCCGCTGGGCGGCGTAGATCGGCACGATCGAGACCACCACCAGGACGGCCGCGACCACGTTGACCACCGGAGCCTGGTTGGGTCGGAACAGGTTGTTGAAGATCCAGATCGGCAGGGTCTGCTCCTGCGGCGCCGGCAGTGAACGTGGTCACGATGATCTCGTCGAAGGACAGCGCGAAGGCCAGCAGCCCGCCGGCCAGCAGGGCCGAGCGCAGCATCGGGAAGGTGACGAGCCGGAAGGTCGTGAAGGTGCCGGCGCCCAGGTCCATCGACGCCTCCTCCAGGTTGCCGCCCATCCGCCGCAGCCGGGCCTGCACGTTGTTGAACACGGTGACGATGCAGAAGGTCGCGTGCGCGACGACGATGGTCGTGAAGCCCGAGCTTGAGGTCGAGGATCGAGCGGAAGGCGTTGTTCAGCGCCAGCCCGGTCACGATGCCGGGCAGCGCGATCGGCAGGATGATCAGCAGCGAGACGGCGTTGCGCCCGAAGAACCGGGTTCGCTGCAAGGCCAGCGCGGCCATCGTGCCCAGCACCAGCGCCACCGCGGTGGCCAGCAGGGCCACCTGCACGCTGACCCACAGCGCGTCCCGGCGCCCCTTGGGACTGCGCGGCGAGCGACCACCACCGCAGGGTCAGGCCCTGCGGCGGCCAGGCGAAGGTGTCGGCTGGTGTTGAACGAGTTCAGCACCACCAGGCCGAGCGGGCAGGTAGACCACGGCCAGCACCGCGACGGTGAACGCGACCAGGGCGAGGCGCAGGCGACGGGACAGGATCATGGGGCCCTCACAGGTTCTCCAACGCCCCGGTACGGCGTACGGCGGCCAGGTAGACCAGCATCACCACGACCGGCACGGTGGCCACCGCAGCCCCGAAGGGCAGGTTGTTCGCGGCCCCGACGCTGTCGTAGACGACGTTGCCGAGCATCTGGTTGGTCCCCCCGACGATCTTGACCGCGATGTAGTCGCCCATGCTGAGGGAGAAGGTGAAGATCGAGCCGGCCACCAGCGCCGGGAACGCGATCGGGATCACCACCCGGCGGACCGTGGTCCACGTCGAGCCGCCCAGGTCGGCCGAGGCCTCGAGCAGCGAGCCGGGCAGCCGCTCGAGGCCGGCGTACACCGGCAGGATCATGTACGGCAGCCACAGGTAGGCCAGCGTGATCACGGTGGCGGTCAGGCCGTAGCCCGGCGACCCGAGCCCGAACGGGCTCAGCAGCCAGTCGACGATGCCGCCCTGGCGAGAGCATCCCGCGCCAGGCGTACGCCTTGACCAGGTACGACGCCCACAGCGGCATCAGCACCGCGATCACCAGCAGCCCGCTGGGCCCGGGGCGAGGCGACCTTGGCCATGAAGAACGCGATCGGCAGCGCCAGCAGCGCGTCGACCACGGTGACCAGGACCGCGATCCCCAGCGTGCGCAGGGTGATCGTGCGGTAGACGTCGATCGTGAACAGGTCGCGGAAGTTCTGCAGGGTGAAGACCCGCTCGACCTGCCCGGTGAAGGAGTTCTGGTCCCCAGAACGCCGTCACGAACAGCGCCGCCAGGGCCCCCAGGTAGGCCACGCCCAGCCACAGCATCGGTGGCGCGAGCAGCAGCCCGACCCGGAGCCCCGGACGGCGTTGCAGGGTTCGCGGACAAGATCAGCCCTTGACCTCGGTCCAGGCCTGGGTCCAGCGGCCGTAGTCGGTGCAGTTGGCGTCGGTGCGCCCGTCCAGGCACTGCTCGATCGGGGTGTTCCAGAACCAGATCTTCTCGGCGTACGCCGCGTCCCCGGCGTGGTAGGAGTCGCAGAAGCCCTTGTCGGAGGTCAGGTCGCAGGCCTTGGCGTTGGCCGGCGCCTCACCGAAGTACTCCGCGACCTGCGCGTTGGCCTCCGGGCGAGGTGATGTGGTCCATCCAGGCGTAGGCGCAGTTGGAGTTCGGCAGTCCGCCGCCACCATCCAGGTGTCCGACCAGCCGGTCGAGCCCTCGTCGGGCAGGATCGACTCGACCTTGACCTTCTCGCCCTCGAGCACGTTGGCGATCACCTGCCAGGTGGTGCCGATGATGGAGTCGCCGGTGGTGAAGGCCTGGATCTCCTTGAGGTAGTCCGACCAGTACTCCGAGACCGTCTGCCTTCTGCTTCTTCAGCACGTCGATCGCCGCCTGGAGCTGGTCCTCGTCGAGGGCGTAGGGGTTCTTGATGCCCAGGTCGGGCTGGGTGTTCATCAGGTAGAGCGCGGCGTCGGCGATGTAGATCGGCGAGTCGTACGCCGTGACCTTGCCGGCCGTCTGCCGCGGCCGGGTCGAACACCGCCGACCAGCTGGTCGGGGCCGGCTTGACCTTGTCGGTGCGCCACATCAGCAGGTTGGCGCCCCAGCCGTGCGGGACGCCGTACATCTGGCCGTCGACGGAGTTCCAGTCGCGGTCCTTGAGGAAGTCGGCAGATGTCGCCGTAGTTCTTCAGCAGGTCGGTGTTGACCGGGGCGACGTCGCCGGCGGCGATCAGCCGCAGCGAGGCGTCGCCGGAGGCCGAGACGACGTCGTACTCGCCGGTCTTCATCAGGTTGACGGCCTCGTCGGAGGTGCCGAAGTACTTGATGTCGGCCTCGCAGCCCGTCGCCTTCTCGAACGGCGTGACCCAGTCGACCGCCTTGTCGGTGCTGCCGTCCTCGGCGTACCCGGGCCAGGCCAGGATGTTGACCTCGCCCTCCATGTCACCCAGCGAGTCCTTCATCGCGACGTCGGGGGCGGTGAAGCCGGAGCCCTGGGCCCCGCCTCCCCCGCCGGCGTCGCTGCTGCCGCCGCACGCGGTGAGACCGAGGGCGAGTGCGCACGCCCCGCCGCGCATCGTCACGGCCTTCTGACGCCTGAGCCTGTTCATCGGTTCTCCTCGGTGGTTGGGCCGCCGACCCTCGCGGTGCGCCCGTCGGGGCGGCCGAGGTCGACGACGTTGCTGCGGTGCAAGCTGAGCCGGCACCTTCTCGCCCCGGCGCGCGAGCGCGTGGTCGAGGGAGCTCTCCAGGTTCTGCTGCATGACGCTGAGCCGGCCGCCGCCGTCCAGGTCGACGATCGAGTGGGTGGCCGAGCCGAGGTAGACCACGTCGGCACCGACCCCGCCGACCGTGACGTCGTCGCCGGAGGTGGCCGCGTCCTCGGTGAGCAGCCGGATCTTCTCCGGGCGCACGCTGAACGGACCCTGCTGCCCGACCGACCTCGCTCGCGCCGCCGCGCCCGTCGAGCAGGTTGCGAGGTGCCCGACGAAGCCGGCCACGAAGCGTGGTCGCGGGCCGCTCGTAGAGCTCGACCGGGGTGGCCACCTGCTCGACGCGACCGTCGTTGAAGACCGCGATCCGGTCGCTGATCGTGAGCGCCTCCTCCTGGTCGTGGGTGACGAAGACGAAGGTGATGCCGACCTCGCGCTGGATCTGCTTGAGCTCGATCTGCATCTCCCGGCGCAGCTTGAGGTCGAGGGCGCCGAGCGGCTCGTCGAGCAGCAGCACGGTGGGCCGGTTGACCAGCGCCCGGGCCAGGGCCACCCGCTGGCGCTGCCCGCCGGAGAGCTGGTGGGGACGCCGGTCGCCGTACGCCGCCGAGCCGGACCGTCTCCAGCGCCTCCGCGGCCCGGTCGCGGCGCTCGGCCCGGGGCACCTTCTTCACCCGCAGGCCGTACTCGACGTTGGCCTGGACGTCCATGTGCGGGAAGAGCGCGTAGTCCTGGAAGACGGTGTTGACGTCCCGCTCGAACGGCGGTGCGTCGGTGACGTCCTGGCCGCGCGAGGAACACCCGCCCGGCGGTGGGTCGCTCGAAGCCGGCGATCATCCGCAGGACCGTGGTCTTGCCCGACCCGGAGGGCCCCAGCATCGAGAAGAACTCGCCGTCGACGATCTCGAGGTCGACGGCGTCCACGGCCGTCACGCTGCCGAAGTCCTTGCGCAGCCCCGCCAGCCGGATCGCGACCGGCTTCGGTGGCGGCGTCGTCGCCGAAGTCATGTCGCGCAGTATGTCAGGACCAGGGCGACGGATTCGATCACGAAACGGCGTCAGTTCCACCGGATCCGTGGGGTCGGGTCGTGGGCGCCGGCGACCGGGGCCGCCATCTCCGCACGGACGCCCAGCAGCCGGACCGCGCGGGTGTGGTCCAGCCGCCCGACCAGCTCGACCGCGGCCGCAGCGACGTCCTCCTCGCGGTCGGTCGGAGCCGGCAGGGTCAGGCTGCGCTGCCGGGTCTCGAAGGGCACGTAGCGGACCTTGACCCCGACCCGGACCGCAGGCCGGCCCTCGGCGCGCAGGTCCTCGGTGACCTGGGCCGCCAGCCGCCGGGCCGCGCCGGCCACCTCGTCCCAGTCGGTCAGGTCGGTCTGGAAGGTGGTCTCACGGCCGTGGGCCCGGGGCACCCACGGCGTCGGGTCGACCGGGGAGCTGTCCACGCCCCGGCCGAGCCGTCGGTACCACGGGCCCATCGTCGGACCGAGCGCCTGCGCCAGCACCGCCACGTCCGTCGAGCCGAGCTGGGCGACGGTCTCGATGCCCAGCCCGGACAGGCGTCGCGCGGTCTTGGCCCCGATCCCCCACAGCGCCGTGGTCGGCCGCGGACCCATCACCGACTCCCAGTCGGCCGAGCTCAACCGGCCCACCCCCTGCGGCTTGCCGAACCCGGTGGCGATCTTGGCCTGGAGCTTGTTGTCACCGATCCCCACCGAGCAGTGCAGGCCGGTGCGCTCCAGCACCGCGGCCCGGACCTGCTCGGCCAGCGCCTCGGGGTCCTCGGTGTCGGAGCCGAGGAACGCCTCGTCCCAGCCCAGCACCTCGACACGCACCGGGAACGACCGCAGCACGGCCATCACCTGCTCGCTGGCCACGTCGTAGGCAGGCTTGTCGACCGCCAGGAACACCGCCTCGGGCAGTCGCGCGCGGCGATCCGCAGCGGCATCCCCGACCCCACGCCGTGCGCCCGCGCCTCGTACGACGCGGTGGCCACCACCCCGCGCTCGGTCGGGTCACCGCGTCCGCCGACCACCACCGGCAGCCCGGCCAGCTCGGGCCGGCGCAGCACCTCCACCGCGGCGATGAACTGGTCGAGGTCCACGTGCAGCACCCACCGGGTCGGGACGGCCGCAGACGGCGGTCGCGACGTACGTCCAGGGGCCATCCCGCCATCCTGCCGCGCTCCGGCGTCGCGGCGTAGGGTCGCGGCCATGAGCAATCCCCTGGTCCTCGTGGTCGGAGCGGGCCCCGGCGTAGGGGGCTCGGTCGCCCGGGCCTTCGGTCGCGCCGGGTACGACGTCGCCCTGGTCGGCCGGGAGGGTCCGGCGCTGACCGCGCTCGGTGAGTCCCTGCAGGCCGACGGAGTCACGACCGGCTGGACCGGTGCCGACGTGACCGACCCGTTTGCGCTGACCGCGGCGATCGACCGGCTGGTCGAGGGCGGCGGACGGCTGGACGTGCTGCACTTCAACCCCAGCGCCTACCGGGAGCAGGACCCGCTCGAGCTGAGCGTCGCGTCGCTGCTGGAGGACGTCGCCCTGGGGGTCGGTGGCCTGCTCACCGCGGTGCAGGCCGCGCGTCCGCACATGGTGGCCGGGGCGCGGGTCACCGCGACCGGCAGCTGCCGCGGCCGACCGGCCGTCCTCGGCCGCCGCCTCGCTCGGCGTCCAGAAGGCCGGGATGCGCAACCTGGTCAACAGCATCGACCAACGTCTGGCCCCCGAGGGCATCCGAGCCGTCACCGTGACGGTCGACGGGATGCTTGCCCCCGAGGATCCCTCGTCCCCCTTCCACCCCGACCAGGTCGGCGCCGCGGTCCTGGCCGCCGCGCAGCAGGACGCGGAGTTCTGGGACGGCGAGGTCGTGCACCCCTGAGGGGACGGGCTCAGAGCACCGCTCAGAGCACCGCTCAGAGCACGGACAGGGCGAAGGCGACGATCGCCACGACGAGCACCAGGGCCACGAGGTAGATCCACCACGTCCGGACCTGCCGGGGCGCCTCGGGCTCGCGCCCCTCGACCAGCGCCACCGCGTCGGCACCGTGGCGTTCGCGCAGCTGCGACACCGCCGCGTCGAGGTAGTCGTCGACGTGGCGCATGTCGTAGCCACGGGTCAGCCGGACCACGGTGAAGCGCTGGTCCTCCACCTCGTACGGCGCCATCGTGGGCGGCTGGTGGCCCAGCGCGCGCTGGAGCTCGGTCACGAACGCGTCGACCTCGGAGGGGCTGTAGCCCTCCCGGCCGCGCCCGGCCTTGGGCAGGCGCGGTGCGTCGAGCACCGTGCTGCTGGGGATCTGCTCCGGGGGGGTCTGCTCGCTCACCCGATGATTGTGAGGCATCCGGTCCCGGCCGCGCGGTCGTCCGCGCGCGCCTTTACCTGCCACCTTCCGCCACCTTCCGCCACCTTCCGCCGTCCTCTGCCGCCTACTCGTGCGGCAGCCGCGGAATGGCGTCGGTGGCCTCCAGGGACCCCATCCCGGTGATCCGCAGCAGGTCGGCGATGATCGAGCGCAGCTGGGCCAGCACCACCTCCGCGGACAGGTCCGGGGCGCGCCCGACGGTACTGGTCGCGACCCCGAGCCGGAGCAGGTCGTCCTGGACCGAGGCGGGGGTGCGGTCGGCGCGGAGCTCCAGCGCCATCGCGTCCACCACGTCGGCGAGCTCGTCGCACAACCGTGCGTACGCGTGCGGCACCGGGTCCTGGCGGTACGCCGCGACGGCGGCCCGGCGGACCAGCACCCGGGTGTTGCGCAGGGCGAGGTCCAACGGCTCGACCAGGTCGACCATCCGGCGTACCGATCCCCGGTGGCGCACCCGGAACGGGGACGACTGCAGCACCGAGAGCCCCTCGTCGGCGGCCAGCTTGAGCTCGCGCACCAGCACGTCGGTGGTCCGGGCGTCGGCCAGCAGGGCCAGGGTCGAGTCGGTGTCGCCCTCCACGACGGCCCGGGAGGCACCCCGGAGCAGGAAGGCGACCTTGTCCAGCACCCGGGCCGCCTGGTCGCGGGGACGCCGCAGCGGCGCGCGGGGCACGATGGTGGCGGCGACCAGGGCCACGGCACCCCCGATCAGCGCGTCGGTCCAGCGCAGCAGGGCCTGGTTGGCGGTGGGCACGAGGGTGGCCACGACGATCGACTGCACCGCGGCCTGGGTCACGAAGAGGCCGCCCGCGTCGAGGAGGGTGGCCACCGTCATCGACAACCCGATGATCAGCACCAGCTGCCACCAGCCGCTGCCCAGCCACAGCACCAGCATGTCGGCGATGAACACGCCGATGGCCACGCCCAGGGTGACCTCCGCGACGCGGCGCAGCCGCTGGCC
>CAWJLZ010000005.1:0-4977 GCA_963843825.1 uncultured Actinomycetota bacterium | reverse complement strand
CGACCGCGCACGACCGGCCACGCGGGCCACGGCTGCCAGGAGTTCGAGCGGGCCAGCCGGGTGAGCCGTCGCGGCTTCGTGCAGGGGATGGCGGCCACCACGGGCGCCCTGGTCACCACCCAGCTCTTCGGCGACGCCCTGATGGAGACCAGCTTCGGTGCCACGGCCGGCACCAACGTCCTGGTCGTGCTGAGCTTCCGGGGCGGCATCGACGGCCTCGGCATGGTGGTGCCGCACGGTGACCCCGACTACTACCGGGCACGGCCCTCGCTCGCGGTCTCGAAGTCCTCGGTGCTCGCCGGCGACGCGCTGTTCGGCCTGCACCCGCAGATGGCGCCCCTGGTGCCGCTGTGGAACGCCAAGAAGATGGCGGCCGTGCACGCCGTGGGCATGGAGGTGCCGAACCGTTCGCACTTCAAGGCGATCGAGCTGATCGAGGACTCCACCCCGGGCTCGAGCGAGCGCCGAGGCTGGGTGAACCGGATGATCGGCGCAGGCGGGATCGTCGGGCCGACCGAGGCCATGCACCTGAGCTCCCCGCTGACACCGACGATGATGTCGGGGCCGTCCCCGACGCTGTCGACCGACGGGTTCTCCAGCCTGCAGATCCCGGGCCTCAGCGCCAGCCGCGGGTGGCGGCGCTACTCCGCGCAGTCGAGGGTCTGGGCGGGCACCGACGGCCCGGTCGGACAGGCGGCGCGCGATGCCCTGACGATCAGCAAGGGGCTGGCGACCAAGATGGCAGGCACCTACCGCCCGGCCAACGGGGCGCGCTACCCCGACGTCTACCCCTCCAAGGACCTCTGCGCCGCCCTCAAGGACGCGGCCCGGGTGATCAAGACCAACGTCGGCACCTCGGTGATCAGCATCGACTTCGGCTCCTGGGACATGCACGCCGACTACGGCAACCAGGGGGCCGGGCTGATGCAGTCCATGGTGGGCGGCTTCGCGGCCTCGGTCGCGGCGTTCTTCGCCGACCTCGGGTCGTACGGCGACCGGGTCACGCTGGCGACGATCTCGGAGTTCGGCCGTCGCGTCGCCCAGAACGGCAACCGCGGTCTGGACCACGGCTGGGGCAACATGATGCTGGTGATGGGCGCGGGCGTGAAGGGTGGCCAGTACTACGGCACCTGGCCCGGGCTGGCCGACGGCAAGCTCGTGGCCGGTGACCTGCAGGTCACCACCGACTACCGCAACGTGCTCGGCGAGGTGGTCGGGTCGCGTTTCCCCGACCGCCCGCTGGGCGAGGTCTTCCCCGGCCTCACCTACCGCCCGCTGGGTCTGATGGCCTGAGCACGTCGGATAGGTTCGGCCATGCGCGGCGGTCGTCCGACCGCGGCCCGGACCATCAGGAGCCCGCGATGACCACCACCGAGGACCGACCGGCCGGCGCTGCCCCTGCCGCCCCCGAGACCTTCGACTCCCTCGACCCCGCCACCGGCGAGGTCGTCGCCAGCTGGCCGGTGCGCTCGGCCGCCGAGGTCGACGCGGCCGTCGCGGCCGCCCGACGGGCCGCTCCCGCCTGGGCCGCCCTGTCGTACGCCGAGCGGGGCGAGCAGCTGGCCGCGTGGCGCCGTCTCCTGGCCCAGCGGATGCCCGAGCTGGCCGCCGTGGTCCACCGCGAGAACGGCAAGCCGCGCAGCGACGCCCAGCTCGAGATCGCGTTGGCCGTCGACCACGTCGCCTGGGCGGCGAAGAACGCCGGCAAGGTGCTCGGCCGGCGCAAGCGCGCGTCGGGCCTGGTGATGGCCAACGTGGCCGCCACGGTGGAGTACCTCCCGCTCGGGGTCGTCGGGGTGATCGGCCCGTGGAACTACCCGGTCTTCACGCCGATGGGCTCGATCGCCTACGCCCTCGCCGCCGGCAACGCGGTGGTCTTCAAGCCCAGCGAGCTGACCCCGGGCGTGGGCCAGTGGCTGGCCGACACCTTCGCCGAGGCGGTGCCCGACCACCCGGTCCTGACGGTGGTCACCGGACTGGGCGAGACCGGGGCCGCGCTGTGCCGCGCAGGCGTGCAGAAGCTGGCCTTCACCGGCTCGACGGCCACGGGGAAGAAGGTCATGGCGGCGTGCGCCGAGACCCTGACCCCGGTGCTGATCGAGGCCGGTGGCAAGGACGCGCTGCTGGTGGACGCCGACGCCGACGTGGCGGCCGCTGCCGACGCCGCCCTCTGGGGCGCTTGCTCCAACGCCGGGCAGACCTGCATCGGGGTGGAGCGGGCCTACGTGCACGAGCAGGTCTACGACGAGTTCCTGGCGCGCCTGCTCGAGCAGGCCCGCACGATCGAGGGCAGCGACTCGCCGCGCTCGAAGATCGGGCCGATCACGATGCCCTCGCAGCTCGGGGTGATCCGGTCACACGTCGAGGACGCCCTCGCCCGCGGCGGGCGCGCGGTGCTCGGCGGGCCCGAGGCGGTCGGCGAGCGGTTCGTGCAGCCCACCGTGCTGGTCGACGTCCCCGAGGACTCGCTCGCGGTGCAGGAGGAGACCTTCGGCCCGACCCTGACCGTGACCCGGGTCAGCGACATGGACGAGGCCGTACGCCGGGCCAACGGCACCCGCTACGGGCTCGGAGCCACGGTCTTCGCCGACGCGAACGCGATGGACATCGCCACCCGCATCCGTTCGGGCATGACCTCGGTCAACTCGGTGATCGCGTTCGCGGCGATCCCCTCACTGCCCTTCGGTGGCGTCGGGGACAGCGGCTTCGGCCGCATCCACGGCGAGGACGGTCTCAAGGAGTTCACCTACGCCAAGGCGATCGCGCGCCAGAAGTACAAGCCGGTGATGGCACTGACCACCTTCCGCCGCACCCGCGGCAGCGACAAGCGCCTGACCCGCATCGTCCGGATGCTGCACGGCCGTGGACCCACGCCCGCGGAGTAGCAGCCCGCGCGCCCACCTCGTGCGGGCGGGCTCGGCGGCGGTGCCGCACGTGGGGCTCGCGGTCTCGCGCGGGCGCACGTCGCTGCGCCAGCGGCGCGCCCGGCTGCGCTCGAAGACCTGGCAGATCGGGCAGTGCGCGCTCGCCGCCGGCGTGGCGTGGGTGCTGGCCGCCGACGTCTTCGGGCACACGACCCCGTTCTTCGCGCCCGTGGCCGCCGTGGTCAGCCTCGGCACGAGCTACGGCCAGCGCTTGCGCCGGGTGGCCGAGGTCGCCCTCGGCGTCGCCATCGGCGTGCTGGTCGGCGACGCCCTCACCCACTGGCTGGGGTCGGGCGGCTGGCAGATGGGCCTGATCGTGGCCCTGGCCATGACCGCGGCGCTCCTGGCCGGCCAGGGCGTGCTGCTGGTCAACCAGGCCGCCGTGCAGGCCATCGTGGTCAGCGCGCTCGTGGCGCCACCGGGGGCCGCGTTCCTGCGCTGGACCGACGCCCTGATCGGCGGTTCGGTGGCCCTGGTCGCGGCCGCAGCCGTGCCCCGGGCACCCCTGCGCCGACCCCGCGAGCAGGCCGCGGTGATCGTGCGCAAGATCTCCCAGCTGCTGCGCAGCGCTGCCGAGAGCATCCTGGACGGTGACGTCGACCGGTCGCTGGACTCGCTGAAGGACGCCCGCTCCACCGACGAGCTCGTCCGCGAGCTCCGGGCCGCGGCCGACGAGGGCCTCGAGGTCGTGCGGTCCTCGCCCTTCCGGCGGCGCCACCGGGGCCCGGTGCGGGCGATGAGCGACCTGGTCGAGCCGCTGGACTTCGCGCTGCGCAACACCCGGGTGCTCGTGCGGCGCGTGGCGGTCGCGGCCTACCGCCACGAGCCGATCCCCCCGGCGTACGCCGCGATGCTGGACGACCTGGCCGCCTGCGTCGACGCCATGGCGGTCGAGCTCGCAGCCGGTCGGGCCGCCACCGCGGTGCGCGACCGCCTCGTGTCCCTGGGGCAGGAGACCTCGCGCCTGGAGCGCAGCACCGACCTGTCGGCCGAGGTGATCCTGGCCCAGGCCAGGTCGCTGGTCGCCGACCTGCTCGCGGTCACCGGCATGGACCCCCTGGCCGCGACCGACCAGATCCCCCCGCTCTGAGGGCCCGCGTCACCGCCGGCCAGGGGTCACGGGGACGAGGCGCACCGCCACCAGCACGCCGTCCTGGATCTCCAGCTCGCCCAGGGTGCCGTGGGGCTGGCGCCGCTTGTCGGTGGGGGAGCCGGGGTTGAACGCGCGCTGGCCGTCGGTGACCTCGTCCCAGGGGATGTGGGAGTGGCCGAAGACGACGAGGTCGGCGTCGGGGAACCGGCGGCGGAGACGGCGTCCGCGCCCGCCGGCCGCACCGCTGTCGTGCAGCATCGCCACGGCCAGCCCCTCGAGGTCGAGCTCGAGCACCTCGGGGGCGCCCCAGGCGGCCACGTCGGGGCCGTCGTTGTTGCCGAGCACGGCGTGCACGGGGGCGAACCGCTCGAGCTCCTCCAGCGTCCGCGCCGGCAGACGTCGCCGGCGTGCAGGATCAGGTCGACGCCCTCGAGCCGCCTGGCGACCGCGTCGGGGCAGCCCTTCCAGTGGCGCGGGGAATGGGTGTCGGAGAGGACCGCGACGCGCAGCCTGCTCAGAGCTCCCGCACCACCGAGTCGACCACGGCGACCAGGTCGTTGCCGGTGCGGGCGGCGACCGCCCGTTGCCGCTCGTACGACGCTCCGGCCACCGGGATCTGCCCGACCAGGGCGAGGTCCTCGGCGCAGCCCAGGCGCTCGGCCACGGGGGCGAGGTGCACCAGCAGGTCGGCGAGGTCCTCGCGCAGCAGGCGCTCGTTGGAGTGCTCGTCGAGGATGATCCAGGCCTCGAGGCCGTAGCGGGCCGCACGCCACTTGTTCTCCTGCACGTGCCACGGGGGCATCGTCGGGAGCGTCTCGCCGCGGTCGAGGCGCTCGGAGAGGTCGACGACCAGGCAGTGCGTCAGCGCGACCAGCGCCCGCATCTCGGTGAGCGTGGAGACGCCGTCGCAGATCCGGACCTCGACGGTGCCCAGGTGCGGGGCGGGCCGGACGTCCCAGC
>CAWJLZ010000004.1:0-212192 GCA_963843825.1 uncultured Actinomycetota bacterium | reverse complement strand
CCGGGTGGCGTCGACGCCACCAGCGAGGAGAGCGACGTCGGCAGCGGCGACGCCGAGGGCGAGCTGCTCACCCCGGACCAGCCGTTGAACGCCCAGCACGACACCGGCGCGGTGCCGGACGAGATCACCGAACCGGAGGAGTCCGACCAGGCGCCGGACGAGAACGCCGAGGACGGGGAGACCGAGGAGACCGACTGACCCGCCGACCGGCTGCCTCCCGCTGTCTGCTTGTGGTCAGCGGCAGCCGGTCACCGGGGCCAGCGGCTCGGGCCGACCGACGCCCGGCAGCCCCAGCAGCACCCCGGGGGTCGGTGCGGTGCGGCCCTGCCGGGCCTCCCACGCGTCGCCCGACCGGGTGCGTCGGATGCTCCGCACCGGCGCGTCGGAGACCAGGTGGTGCGGAGCCGCGTAGGTCAGCTCCACCTCGACGACGTCCCCGGGCCGGACCTCCTCGGTCGGCGGCTCGAAGTGCACCAGCCGGTTGTCCCGGGCCCGGCCGGTGAGCCGGTGGGTCGCCCCGTCCTTGCGGCCCTCCCCCTCGGCGACCAGCAGCTCCACCGTGGAGCCGACCAGGGCCTTGTTCTCGGCCCAGGCGACGTCGTTGACCAGGGTGACCAGCCGTTCGTAGCGGTCCTGCACCACCGCCTTGGGCACCTGGTCGGTCAGCACCGCGGCGGGGGTGCCCGGACGCTTGGAGTACTGGAAGGTGAACGCGCCGGCGAACCGGGCCTGCCGGACCACGTCCATCGTCGCCTGGTGGTCCTCCTCGGTCTCCCCGGGGAACCCGACGATGATGTCGGTGGTGATCGCCGCCTCCGGCAGGGCGGCCCGCACCCGGTCGATGATGCCGAGGTAGCGGGACCGGCGGTACGAGCGCCGCATCGCCTTGA
Source organism: uncultured Actinomycetota bacterium (assembly GCA_963843825.1). Classification (GTDB taxonomy): domain Bacteria; phylum Actinomycetota; class Actinomycetes; order Propionibacteriales; family Nocardioidaceae; genus Marmoricola_A. The sequence goes on along the minus strand of CAWJLZ010000004.1, from coordinate 211,302 downwards.
GCATCCGGTCCGAGCCGGACTGGAGCGGCATGTGCAGCTGGGGCATCACGTTCGGGGTCTCGGCCATCGCCGCGATCACGTCGTCGGTGAAGTCGGCCGGGTGCGGGACTGGTGAACCGCACCCGCTCCAGCCCGTCGATGGTCCCGCAGGCCCGGAGCAGCTTGCCGAAGGCGAGCCGGTCGCCGAACTCGACGCCGTAGGAGTTCACGTTCTGGCCCAGCAGGGTGACCTCGCTGACCCCTTCGTCGACCAGCGCCCGGATCTCGGCCAGGACGTCCCCGGGGCGGCGGTCCTTCTCCTTGCCGCGCAGGCTCGGCACGATGCAGAACGTGCAGGTGTTGTTGCACCCCACCGAGACCGACACCCACGCGGCGTACGCCGACTCGCGCTTGGTCGGCAGGGTGCTCGGGAAGACCTCGAGTGACTCCAGGACCTCGACCTGGGCCTCCTCGGCCACCCGGGCCCGCTCCAGCAGCACCGGCAGGGAGCCGATGTTGTGGGTGCCGAACACCACGTCGACGTACGGCGCCCGGCGGGTGATCTCGCCGCGGTCCTTCTGGGCCAGGCAGCCGCCGACGGCGATCTGCATGCCGGGGTTGGCCGCCTTGACCGGGGCGAGGTGGCTGAGGTTGCCGTAGAGCTTGTTGTCGGCGTTCTCCCGGACCGCGCAGGTGTTGAACACGACGACGTCGGCCTGCTCGTCGCGGGGTGCGCCGACGTACCCGGCGGCCTCCAGGAGCCCGGTCAGCCGCTCCGAGTCGTGCACGTTCATCTGGCACCCGTAGGTGCGGACCTCGTAGGTGCGCGCACGGGTGGTTGAGGAGCGAGCGCCAGCGAGCGTCTCGAAACCACGGTCGGTCTGGGCAGTCTCAGGGGTGGCAGTCATGGCCCGACAAGGGTACGGCGGGAATGCCACCGGCCCGTCGAGGGTTCGCTCCTTGATGACCACACCGGCGGTGACGCGACGAAGCATCGGCCTGCGCAGCGAGCGCGGGCCGATCCTGCTCGCGGTGATGTTGAGCATCGGCCTGGTCGCGATCGACGCGACCATCCTGGCCACGGCCGTCCCGACGGTGGTCGACGACCTGGGCGGCTTCACGCAGTTCCCGTGGCTGTTCTCGGTCTACCTGCTGGCCACCGCCGTGTCGGTCCCGATCTACTCCAAGCTGGCCGACCTGTTCGGCCGCAAGCCGGTGATGCTGGTCGGGGTCGGCCTGTTCCTGCTCGGCTCGGTGCTCTGCGGCGTCGCGTGGAGCATGGGGTCGCTGATCGTCTTCCGGGCCGTGCAGGGACTGGGCGCCGGGGCGGTGCAGCCGATCGGCATGACGATCGTGGGTGACATCTACTCCCTCGAGGAGCGGGCCAAGGTGCAGGGCTACATCGCCAGCGTGTGGGCGGTGGCCTCGCTGGTGGGTCCGACCCTGGGCGGCGTCTTCTCCGACTACCTCTCGTGGCGCTGGATCTTCTTCGTCAACGTCCCGCTCGCCGTGGCCGCCGGCTGGGTCCTGTGGCGTCGCTTCGACGAGAAGGTGGAGCGGCGCCGTCACTCCATCGACTACACCGGGGCGGCCCTGCTGACCGGAGGCGGCGTCCTGCTGCTGCTGGCCCTGCTCGAGGGCGGCGTGCGCTGGGCGTGGCTCTCGCTGCCCAGCCTCGGCATCTTCGCCGGCTCGGTGGTGCTGCTGGCGGCGTTCGTGGCCGTCGAGAGCCGCACCCGCGAGCCCGTGCTGCCCCTGTGGGTGTTCAGCCGCCGGGTGATCGCCGCGGCGAGCGGCGCCTCGCTGCTGGTCGGCGTGCTCACCCTGGGCCTGTCCTCCTACGTCCCGCTGTACGCCCAGAGCGTCCTGGGCCACGGCGCGGTGGCCGCCGGGCTGGCCCTGGCCGCGATGACGATCGGGTGGCCGATCGCCGCGGCCACCGCGGGCCGCTTCTACCTCACCCTCGGGTTCCGGGCGACCATGCTGATGGGCGGGGCCATCGCGCTGGTCGGGGCGCTGTGGCTGTTGACCGTCGGGGCCGACTCCTCCCTGCTGCACCTGGCCGGACCGTGCTTCGTGATGGGCATCGGCTTCGGCTACGTGGCCAGCCCCGCCGTGATCGCCGCGCAGTCCTCGGTGGCCTGGCACGAGCGGGGGGTCGCCACCGGCGCCACCATGTTCGCGCGCTCGGTCGGCTCGTCGGTGGGCGTGGCGGTCTTCGGAGCCGTCGCCAACGGGGTGGTGGCCGCGCGGCTCGGGTCCGTCTCGCCCGACCTGGAGCACCTCGACCCGGGCGTGCTGGACCCCGCGATCCGGGCGGTGTTCCTCGGTGCCGCGGCCGTGGCAGTGGTTCTGGTGGGGGTCGCGGTGCTGATGCCGCGGCGGGTGACCGAGCCCTCCGACGAGGTCGCCTGAGGTCTGCCCCGGGCAATTGCAGTGACCAGACAACAGCGACGGCAAGGTCACGATCGGGTTGCGGACCGCTCGGACCGATGCCTTATGGGTGGGTACAGGTAGTCAGGTAAGGCTACGGTCCTGCCATGACGGGCGACAGTCGGAACGAACCGCTGGTGGTGCTGGACCATGTGGACAAGTGGTTCGGGCAGCTCCATGTGCTCAAGGACATCGACCTCACCGTGCACCGCGGCGAGGTCGTCGTGGTGATCGGCCCGTCCGGCTCGGGGAAGTCGACGCTGTGCCGGGCGATCAACCGGCTGGAGACCATCGACAAGGGCGAGATCAGCGTCGACGGCAAGCCGCTGCCGGCGGAGGGCAAGGGCCTCGCGGACCTGCGGGCCGAGGTGGGGATGGTGTTCCAGTCCTTCAACCTGTTCGCCCACAAGACGATCCTCGAGAACGTCACCCTCGGGCCGATCAAGGTCCGCAAGCAGGACAAGGCCGACGCCGACAAGCGCGGGATGGAGCTGCTGGAGCGGGTCGGCATCGCCCACCAGGCCAGCAAGTACCCCGCCCAGCTCTCCGGCGGCCAGCAGCAGCGGGTCGCCATCGCTCGCGCCCTGGCCATGGACCCCAAGGTGATCCTCTTCGACGAGCCCACCAGCGCGCTCGACCCGGAGATGATCAAGGAGGTCCTCGACGTCATGGTCGACCTCGCCAAGGGCGGCATGACGATGGTGGTGGTCACCCACGAGATGGGCTTCGCCCGCACCGCCGGGGACCGGGTCATCTTCATGGCCGACGGCGAGATCGTCGAGGAGAACACCCCCGAGGAGTTCTTCACCAACCCCCAGTCCACCCGCGCCCAGGACTTCCTCGGCAAGATCCTCAAGCACTGACCGGTGGGGCGGGCCGACCCCGCCCCGCGTTTCCCCAGCACGCAGCCATCGAACCAAGGCCCGGCACCCCGGGACAGAAGGAGAAGACATGCGACTCAGGAGAACCAAGTCCCTGGTGATCGGCGCCCTCGCCGCCCTCACCGTCGGCTCGCTCGCCGCCTGCGGTGACGCCGGCTCGAGCGGCTCCGACACCCCGACCGTCGACGTCGCCGAGGACGCCGCGAGCAGCTTCGACGACGGCACCCGGATGAAGGACCTCGCCGACAGCGGCAAGATCATCATCGGCGTCAAGTTCGACCAGCCCGGCATCGGCTTCAAGGGCGCGACCGACGACATGCCCCAGGGTCTGGACCCGGAGATGGGCAAGATCCTGGCCGCCTCGCTGGGCATCGCGCCGGAGGACATCACCTGGAAGGAGACGATCTCCGACAACCGCGAGCCGTTCCTGCAGTCCGGTGAGGTCGACCTGGTCATCGCGTCGTACTCGATCACCGACGACCGCCGCAAGGTCGTCGGCCAGGCCGGTCCGTACTACGTGACCGGTCAGCAGCTGCTGGTGAAGAAGGGCAGCGACATCCAGAGCGTCGACGACCTCAAGGGCCAGGCGGTCTGCTCGGTCACCGGCTCCACCTCGCTGGACAACGTCGAGGCCAAGGGCGCCAAGCCCCGTGGCTTCGACACCTACTCCGAGTGCCGCGACCAGGTGCTCAACGGGTCGGTCGACTCGATGACCACCGACGGTGCGATCCTGCTCGGCTACGCCGCCGAGGACCCCGACCAGCTCGAGGTCGTCGGTGACGCCTTCTCGGAGGAGCGCTACGGCATCGGCTACTCCAAGGACCACCCGGAGATGTGCCAGTGGATCACCGACACGATCAAGGCCGCCGAGGACGACGGCGCCTGGGACCAGGCGTTCGAGGCCACGCTCGGCAAGTCCGGGGTCGACACCCCGGACCCGCCGGCGATGGACGAGTGCCCGTCCGCCTGATCTGAGTCGCGCGGCGCCCTCCGGGGCGCCGCGCGTCATCCCCCTCGTGCCGCTGGAGGCAGCTGACCCATGGATGACGTCTTCTCCCAGTTCGACCTGGTGCTCAAGGCCTTCCTGGTCACGATCGAGCTCTTCGTCGTCGCCGGCATCGGGTCGCTCATCCTCGGCACGCTGCTCGCGGCGGCGCGAGTGGGGCCGGTCCCGGTGCTGGCCAAGGCCGGAGCGTTCTACGTGGCGGTGGTACGGAACACCCCGCTGCTGGTGATGTTCATCATCGTCACCGTCGCCCTGCCGAACATCGGGTGGGGCATCCCGGGCCTGCACATCGGCTCGCTGGACGTGAGCGGGTACTTCATCAAGGGCGTCGTGGCCCTGGTCCTCTACACCGCGGCCTTCGTGTGCGAGGCGATGCGGTCAGGCATCAACTCGGTCTCCCTGGGCCAGGCCGAGGCCGCCCGCTCCATCGGGATGACCTTCGGCCAGTCGATGAAGGCCGTGATCCTGCCGCAGGCGCTGCGCGCCGCGCTGCCGCCGATGGCCAGCGTCCAGATCGCCCTGGTCAAGAACACCTCCGTGGCGGCGGTGTTCGGCATCTTCGAGGCCACCGCCCGGATGCGCTTCTTCACCAACAACAACGCCGACGTGCGGACCTGGATCTTCCTCCTGTTCGCGGCCGGCTACATCATCATCGTCGAGCTGGTCTCCGTCGGTGCCCTCAGTCTCGAGCGTCGCTGGAAGGTCGTCCGATGAGCAGCGTCCTGTTCGACACGCCGGGGCCGAAGGCCCTGCGCCGCTACCGGATCTACTCCGTGGCCACCGCCGCGCTCCTGCTCCTGCTGGTCGGCCTGTTCGTCAAGCGGATGGCCGACACCGGCCAGTTCGCCTACGCCAAGTGGGAGTACTTCGTCACCCCCGCCTACCTGCAGGCGATCGTGGTCGACGGCGTCCTCAACACGTTGCGGATGGCGTTCTTCGCCATCATCCTGGCGCTGGTGATCGGGGTGCTCTTCGGTGTCGGCAAGCTCTCCGACCACGCCTGGGTCCGCTGGCCGGCGTGGCTGTTCGTGGAGTTCTTCCGCGCGGTCCCGCTGCTGCTGCTGATCATCTACATCTTCTACGCCTACGGCACCGGAGGCGGGATCGGCTCCCTGTGGTCGGTGATCATCGGGCTGGCGCTCTACAACGGTGCGGTCCTGGCCGAGATCTTCCGCGCCGGCATCAACGCCCTGCCCTCGGGCCAGGGCGAGGCGGCGTACGCCATCGGGATGCGCAAGTCCCAGGTGATGCGGATCGTGCTGCTGCCCCAGGCGGTCAAGATCATGCTGCCCGCGATCATCAGCCAGTTCGTGGTGTGCCTGAAGGACACCAGCCTCGGGTACGCCGTCCTGGCCCCCGGACTGACCGTGGTCTTCAAGCAGATCTGCGACCGACGGGCGCAACCAGGTCCAGAGCGTGATCGTGCTGGCGCTGATCTACATCGCCCTGAACCTGATCCTGTCCGCGGTCGCGACGTACTTCCAGCGTCGTCTGGTCGGGGAGAACTCCGCGCCGCTGGAGAGCGGGATGACCACCGGGGCCAACACCGGGGTCTGACCCGGGCGGGCGCCGGGCTGGAGCAGGCTCAGCGGGCCACCTCGGTGGCCCGGCTCTCCCGGATCACCGTGACCTTGATCTGGCCGGGGTAGGTCAGCTCCTCCTCGATCTGCTTGGCGATGTCACGGGCCAGCAGCTGGGCGGCCAGGTCGTCGACCTGGTCGGGGAGCACCATCACCCGGACGTCGCGGCCGGCCTGCATGGCGAACACCTTGTCCACCCCGGGCGCTGCTGGGCGATCTCCTCCAGGCGGTGCAGCCGGTCGAGGTAGGCCTCGAGCGACTCGCGCCGGGCGCCGGGTCGGCCACCGCTGATCGCGTCGGCGGCCTGGGTGAGCACCGCCTCGACGGTGCGCGGCTCGACCTCGTTGTGGTGGGCCTCGATGGCGTGCACCACGTCCTCGCTCTCGCCGTAGCGGCGGGCCAGCTCGGCACCGACCATGGCGTGCGACCCCTCGGCCTCGTGGGTCAGGGCCTTGCCGATGTCGTGCAGGAACGCGGCCGCGCACGCACGCGGCCCGGTCCAGGCCGAGCTCGTCGGCCATCAGCCCGGCGGCGTGGCCGGACTCCACCAGGTGCCGCAGCACGTTCTGCCCGTACGACGTGCGGTAGTCGCAGCCGCCCCAGGGTCAGCGACCAGCTCGGGGTGCAGGTCGGTGATGCCCATCTCGAGGCAGGCGTCCTCCCCGGCCCGCGGCACAGCTCGCTCGACCTCGGCCGCGCGGCGCGGCGTAGACCTCCTCGATCCGGGTGGGATGGATCCGGCCGTCGGCCACCAGCTCCTCGAGCGCCAGCCGGCCGACCTCACGGCGCACCGGGTCGAAGCAGCTGAGCAGCGACCGCCTCGGGGGTGTCGTCGATGACCAGGTTGACCCCGGTGACCTGCTCGAAGGCCCGGATGTTGCGGCCCTCGCGGCCGATGATCCGGCCCTTCATGTCGTCGCTGGGCAGGTGCACCACCGAGACCGACGACTCGGTGGTCTGCTCCGAGGCCAGGCGCTGGACCACGGTGGCCGAGGATCCGCCGGGCCCGCACCTCGGCCTCCTCCTGGGCGGCCCGCTCGATGTCGCGGGCCAGCGCCGCGGCGTGCGCTCGGCGTCGTGCTCGACGGTGGCGATCGATCTCGGCCCGCGCCTGCTCCTGGGTCAGCCGGCCGGTCTGCTCGAGGCAGCGGCGGTGCTGCTCGGTCTCGGCGCCGGCCAGTGCCGTCCCTCGCCGGCGACCAGGGACGCCTCGTCGAGCGTCGGTGCTCGACGTCGAGCGTGCTCGCGCTCGGCCAGGCGGTGCTCGCGCCGCTCGATGTCCAGGCGCTGCTCGTGCAGGTCGCGGTGCAGGTCCGCCTCCTGGGTGGCCGCGACCTGGCGGGCCCGCAGCACGAACCCGATGGAGACGACGGCGACGACCAGGGCGACAGCGGCGAGCAGGCCTGCTCCGAGAGTTGCTGCGGCGACGGCGGGAACGACGAGCGGGGTCATGACGGCTCCTGAGGCTTCAGGCGCCTCGCCGCGCGAGGATCGCCAGAAGCCACGACCGCCGGGGGTCGTGGTCGACAGGTGGTGCTCGAGAGGCAGGGTGCGTGGTCCGGGCGGACCCGGGGTGGGAGAGGCGGATTCAATGGCCGACCCGGAGGCCGACCGGTTCAGAAGGTGCTCCCCTGACCCTAGATCGACCCTGGAAACGGATCAACCTCACATCCCCGTCATCCGGGGCCCACCCAGCTGCCTCCCGGCCGTCCCGGCCCGCGAGTCAGTCGAGTCCGTCGAGACGCTCGGCCGCGCCTCGGATCTCTTCCCGGACGACCTGGTAGCAGACCGAGGCGGGGTATCCCTTGCGGGCCAGCAGGCCGGTCAGCCGGCGCACCTGCACGACCTCGTCGAACCTGCTCAGGGACGGATTCGGCGGCGCACCAGTGCGCGTGCCGTCTCGACCTCGGTCTCGGGCGCCACGGCGTCGACCGCCTCGGCGACCACCTCGTCCGCGACGCCCTTGCGGCGCAGCTCGGTGGTCAGCGCCCGGCGAGCGAGACCCCGCCCGGCCTGCCGGCTCGCCACCCAGTCGCGGGCGAAGGCGGCGTCGTCGACCAGTCCGACCTCCTCGAACCGGTCGAGGAGACGGGCGGCCACGTCGTCCGGCACGCGCTTGCGGGCCAGCCTGTCGCCAGCTCGGACCGGCTGCGGGCCTGACCGGTGAGCTGGTCGAGCAGGATCTTGCGCGCCAGCGCCTCGTGGTCGGCCTCCGGCCCCAGCGCCTCCTCGTCGGGAGGCGGCGCGGCGGGGCGCGGCCACCGGTCTCGTGGACCGGTGCCGCCACGGCGCGTACGCGTGCTGCTCACCGGGTCAGAAGTCGACGGTCGGCTCGACGTCGACCGGCCGCGGCCGGGCCTCGTCGGTCACCTGGGGGCCGACGCCGATCTTCTCCAGGATCTTCTTCTCCAGCTCGTTGGCCAGGTCCGGGTTGTCCTTGAGGAAGGTGCGGGCGTTCTCCTTGCCCTGGCCGAGCTGGTCGCCCTCGTAGGTGTACCAGGCGCCGGCCTTGCGGACCAGGCCGGCCTCGACGCCGACGTCGATCAGGCCGCCCTCGCGGCTGATCCCCTTGCCGTACATGATGTCGAACTCGGCCTGCTTGAAGGGCGGGGCCACCTTGTTCTTCACGACCTTGACGCGGGTCCGGTTGCCGACCATGTCGGTGCCGTCCTTGAGCGTCTCGATGCGGCGCACGTCGAGGCGCACCGAGGAGTAGAACTTCAGCGCGCGACCGCCGGTGGTGGTCTCGGGGGAGCCGAACATCACGCCGATCTTCTCGCGCAGCTGGTTGATGAAGATCGCGGTGGTGCCGGAGTTGTTCAGCGCACCGGTCATCTTGCGCAGCGCCTGGCTCATCAGCCGGGCCTGCAGACCGACGTGGCTGTCGCCCATCTCGCCCTCGATCTCGGCGCGGGGCACCAGCGCGGCGACCGAGTCGATCACGATCAGCGACAGCGCGCCGGAACGGATCAGCATGTCCGCGATCTCCAGCGCCTGCTCCCCCGAGTCGGGCTGGGAGACCAGCAGCGCGTCGGTGTCCACCCCGAGGGCCTGGGCGTAGTCGGGGTCGAGCGCGTGCTCGGCGTCGATGAAGGCCACGATGCCCCCGGCGGCCTGGGCGCTGGCCACCGCGTGCAGGGCGACGGTCGTCTTGCCCGAGGACTCGGGGCCGTAGATCTCCACGACCCGACCCCGGGGAGACCCCCGATGCCGAGGGCGACGTCGAGCGAGATCGCTCCGGTCGGGATGACCGCCAGCGGGACCCGGGTGTCCTCCCCGAGCCGCATGACCGAGCCCTTGCCGAACTGCTTCTCGATGTTGGCCAGCGCTACGTCGAGCGCCTTGTCACGATCTCCGACTGCCATCGGTGTCATCCCGTCCGTGTGTGGTGCGGTGGTGTGCGGGGAACCGTCCGGAACCCGCGTCGTCGACCCTAGGAAGAGCCACCGACACTTTGCGGACGACGCCCCACCCTGGGGAGAAGTCGCGGGCGACGACCCCCGGGGAGAGCTTGCGGGACCAGCGTAGCCCGAACAGGTGTTCGACCCGACCCGACACGCCCGACGCGGCGGGCACCCCGCTCCGAGCCCGACTCAGCGCGGCAGGCGGACCACGAACCGGCACCCGCCCGGGCGGTTGCCGACGCTCACGGAGCCCTCGTGGGCCTCCACGACGCCCTTGACGATGGCCAGCCCGAGCCCCGCGCCCGACGGCGTCCGCGCCGCGCTTCCGCGCCAGGCGACGTCGAAGACCCGGCCGAGCTCGGCCTCGGGAATGCCGCCGCAGCCGTCGGCCACGCTGAGCTCGACGCCCCCGCCGGGGATGTCCGTTCCGCTGATCGTCACCTCTCCCCCCGCGGGGGTGTGCCGGATCGCGTTCATCACCAGGTTCGCCACCACCCGGGAGAGCCCCGAGGGGTCTGCGTGCACGGTCAACCGCTCCCCCACCGCGCCGCCGAGACGGACGTCGGCGGCGCGGGCAACCGGGGCCGCCGCGGCGATGGCCTCGGAGACGACGTCCCCCAGGGCCAGCGTCTCGCGATCCAGCCGTTGCACCCCCGCGTGGATCCGGGACAGCTCGAACAGGTCGTCGACCATACCGACCATCCGGTCCACGGCCGTCCGCATCTGGAGGTGGTACAGCGCCGGGTCCTCGGCGAGCCCGTCCTCGAGCGCCTCGGTCATCGCCCGCAGCCCCGCCAGGGGCGTGCGCAGGTCGTGGGAGACCCACGAGACCAGCTCGCGCCGGGACTCCTCCATGCGTCGCTCGCTCTCCCGGGAGACCCGCAGCCGGGCGCTGGTCCGGGCCAGCTCGTCCGAGACCGCCGCGAGCTCGGCCGGCCGGGTCATCGGGTCGGCGTGGTCCCCCTCGTCGCCGAGGTGGCGGGCCTCCTCGCGCAGCGAGCGGGAGGAGTGCACCACGACGGCCCCGACGCCGAGGGCGAAGGCCACCGCCACCGTCCCGGCGACCAGGCAGACCAGCAGGACGACCCCGAAGTCGTGGTCCGAGAGGAACATCGCCCGGGACGTGCCCATCACCCCGGCGACGACCGCGCCGACCGCGACGAGGGCGACCAACGACAGGAGCCAGCGCAAGGAGCGCCGGCGCGTCACCCAGCCGAGCGTGATGCCCACGACACCCACGCCCGCGGCCCAGCCTGCGGCGATCAGCACGACCGAGACCTGGTCCGGCGTCACGACCCGGACCCGTCGGCGTCCCAGCGGTACCCCACGCCCCAGACCGTGACCAGCCGGACCGGGCTGGTCGGGTCCACCTCGACCTTCTCGCGCAGCCGGCGGACGTGCACGGTGACGGTGGAGGCGTCGCCGATCGACCATCCCCACACCTCGCGGAGCAGCTGGTCCCGGGAGTAGGCCGTGCCCGGGTGCCCCAGCAGGAACCGGAGCAGCTCGAACTCCCGACCGGTCAGCGCGACGGGGTCGCCTCCCCGGGTGACCACGTGACGGGCCGGGTCGAGGTGGAGGTCGCCGTCGCTGAGCGGTCCGGCGTCCGGGGGCGCCGTCTCGCCGGACCGGCGCAGGACGGAGTCCACCCGCAGCACGAGCTCGCGGGGGCTGAACGGCTTGGTCACGTAGTCGTCGGCGCCCCTCTCCAGCCCCACGACCCGGTCGGCCTCGGCCCCCAGCGCGGTCAGCAGCACCACCGGGACGTCGCTGTCCGCCCGGAGCCGCCGCAGCACCTCCAGGCCGTCGATCCCCGGGAGCATCAGGTCGAGCACGACCAGGTCGGCCGGGGCCGTGCGCATCGCGGTGAGGGCCTGCTCGCCGTCCGGCAGGTCGCTGACCCGGTGCCCGGCCGCGCGGAGGTAGGAGACCACCACCTCCCGGACGGTGTGGTCGTCGTCGACCACCAGCACGTGGGCCACCGGCTCAGGTGTCTCGCCCGGAGGGTCCGGTCCGGAGCCCGACCACCACGACGCCGACGGCGACCAGCGACGCGACGACCAGCCACCCCAGCAGGTACGGCCGGTCCAGCAGGGTGGGGTTGTCCGGCCGCGCGCCGAACCGACCGAGCACCGGCACCGCGGTCAGCGTGAGGGTGCCCAGGACCAGCAGCCCCCCGGCCGTCGCGGCCCTCCACCGGCTCGGGAGCGCGCGCACCCCCAGGGCACACACGCCGAGGGTGAGCGGCGCCAGGACGGCGTCGTGCAGGAGCACCCCTCCGGCCAGCCAGACGACCGTGGACACCAGGTTGCCGACCCCGAGCTCGAGGAGCCGGAAGGCGCCGTACGCCGCAGCCAGGAACCCGACACCGCCGAGGGCCAGCCGGCCCCTCATGCGACGTCCAGCCGGGAGACCCACTTGGTCTGCAGCACGCCCGGACGGTTCGGGGCGATCAGCCGGACCGGGTAGCCGTGGTCGATCGACGAGCTCCTCACCGTTGAGCCGGAGCGCGAGCAGCGTGCGGTCGTCGGCCGCGAAGCCGGCGGGCAGGGTGGTCACCCGGTAGGCCCCCGAGGGTTGCAGCGAGGTCGACCGTGACGTCACGCTCCTGGCCTCCCACCAGGGCCAGGAGGTCCCGCACCCGCACACCGGTCCAGACGCCCGAGGCGCTCCACCCCTCGACGCAGGCGATCGGCAGGGTGACGGTGACCTGGTCCAACCCGGCCAGGTCGGCGCGGGACAGGCTGCGCTCCTCCCCGGCGTGCCCGACCACCAGGGCGTACGCCGGGTCCAGCGCGGTGACCGTGACCTGCGCGGCGCGCGCGGACTTGTTGATCGGCACGCCCTGGGGGCCTGAGCCGCTGCGCACGCCGAAGAGCGACGCCGAGCGCAGCAGCGGCAGGGTGCTGCCCACCGACAGCACGACGGCCGCTCCTCCGGCCAGCCAGGTCGTGCGCAGCAACGCCCGGCGCGAGAGGGCCCCGGAGCGGGTCGCCCCGGGACGGTCGAGGGCGGCGGAGTCGACCGGCGCGCCGAGGGCGGCGCGGATGACGGGCAGCTTCACCGCGACGTGGACGACCAGCGCGCCGACGGCGACCCAGGCCAGCGCGAAGTGGGTGCCCCGGAAGGAGAAGCTCCAGGGGTACCACTGCGCGGAGTTGGCCAGCCCGCTCGCGAGCTGGAAGAGCGACGCCGAGACCAGCACCAGGATCGAGACCCGCTCCAGGCCGCTGATCACCAGCTCCCGTCGGGTGCGGCCCAGGGCCGCGAACAACCGGGGGAAGACCGTCCACAGCTTGACCAGCAGCAGGGGCACCGCGGCCGTGCCGCTGGCGACGTGCAGCCCCTGCGTGACCCGATAGCCCCACGAGGGGCTGGTCGGGAACGGGAACCAGGGCGTCGGGGACTGGGCGACGTGACTGACCAGCCCGGTGAGGAAGGCCACCCCGAAGCAGATCCCCAGCCACAGCCCGACCCGGGCCGCGACCGCGGGGCTGCGCAGCCGCGAGGTGAAGTCCTCCTCGCGGGGGACCGGGGGCCGGCGGCCGGCGACGAGGCTCATCCCCGGGCCTCGTCGGCCTGCGGCCCCGGGGAGGGGGGCAACAGGTGGACCCGTCCCTTGTCCAGCACGGCGAACCACCGGCCGTGGTGCTCGTGCACCTCCGGGACGCCGAAGCCGGCGGCCTGGGCCACGTCGCCCACGGACTCGGGGCCGACCACGGCCCACGGGAAGGGATCGGAGTGCACGCCCGCGCTCTCGAGCCGCAGGGCGTGGGTACGCAGGCCGGTGCCGGGGGCGGTGAGCTCGACGACGGCCCGGCCCTGGACGCCGAGCAGGCCGTGCACCCGGCGCAGCAGCCGGACGGGGTCACCGCCGATGCCGATGTTGCCGTCGGCGAGCAGGACGCACGCCCACCGGCCCTCACCCGGGAGCGGCCCGAAGACGTCGCGCTGGAGGGCCAGCACCCCGCGGGCGCGGGTCTGCAGGACGGCCTCGTCGACCATGTCGATGCCCAGGGCGTAGCGACCGGAGCGGGCCAGCTCGTACGTCAGGCGACCCGGGCCGCACCCGACGTCGAGCGTCGCGGACGAGCAGTGGGCCAGCAGCGCCCGGTCGGTCCGGTCCGCGGCGCGTCGCCAGGTGTGCACCGGCAGGACCAGTGGTGTGCTGCCCATCCCGTGCACGCGCGTGCGGCTGCCTCGCAGCGCGGCCCCGAACATGCCGGCCCAGCTCGTGGACCCGGTGTCGACGACGGCGGTCATGCCGGCCTCCCCACGGCGTCAGCGGCCGGTACGGCCCCGGAGAGCTCGCGCCACAGCACCGAGAAGCGGAGATGCGGAGCCGAGGCGGCGACTCGCTCGGCGTCCTCGGCGGTGTCCACGTCCCCCAGCACGTCGGTCCCGACCACGCGCGCCCCGGCAGCGCTCAGCGCCGCCCTGGTGTCCTCCCCCGTCCGGTCCGTCGACATCTCCACGCCGGCCAGGGCCTGCGCGTACGACGGCGAGCGGAGGCCGAGGACCCACCACCCGCCGTCCTCGGCGGGGCCTAGCACGGCGTCGACGTCGGGCGCGCCGAGCCGGTCCGCCACCCGGCGCAGGTGGTCGGCAGTCACCTGGGGGGTGTCCATCCCGACCTGCACCACCGGGGCGTCGGCCGCGGCGGCGACGTCGGCGTGGGCGTGGGCCAGGCGGGCGGCGAACCCCTCCCCGCGCTGCGGGTGGACCGTCCAGCAGCCCAGACGCTCCGCCAGCTCGCTCCCCCGGGCCGCACGACCGAGGTCGCCGGCGAGCGCGAGATGGCGCCGGCCGGGGCCGAAGGCGCCCTCGCAGGCGTCCAGGGTGTCCAGCAGCGCAGCGGCGGCCAGCGCGGCGGCCGCGTCGCTGCCGACCCCGGCGGCGAGCCGGGTCTTGGCCTGGCCGGGCACGGGCGCCTTGGCCGTCACCAGCACCACCGTCGCCGACGCGCCGGTGGTCGGACCCAGCGGCCGGCTCATGCAAGCACCTTGGCGAAGTCGCGCGCGGCACGCAAGGAGCCACGTACCGACCCCGACACCTTGGACCGGGTGCCCTCGGCCCGGGGGTGGTAGGCGACGTCGTGCTCGCTGAACCGCCAGCCGGCCGCCTGCGCGCGCTGGAGGAGCTCCACGGGGTAGCCGAACCGGCGGTCCTGGACGTCGAGGTCCAGCAGCGCCTGCCGACGGCAGACCCGGATCGGGGCGATGTCGCGCACCGGGAGCCCGGTCCGCCGACGCAACCACCACAGCACGGCGCCGTTGCCCAGCCGGGCGTGCCAGGGCCAGACACCGCGGGTCACCGGGCGCCGTCGGCCCACCGACAGGTCCGCCCGGCCGTCGACGACCTCGGCCAGCAGGGCCAGCAGGTCGGCGGGGTCGAAGGACCCGTCGCCGTCCATCACGGCGAGGTACTCGTGCTCCCCGGCCAGCACCCCCGCGTGCACCGCGGCGCCGTAGCCGGGCCGGGACTCGGTCACCACCGTGACGCCGTGGGCGCGGGCCACGGCGGCGGTGCCGTCGACCGACCCGTTGTCCACCACGACCACGCGGAACGGCTCGGGGACGCGCGGCAGCAGCAGCGCCAGCGACGGCCCCTCGTCCTTGCAGGGCAGGACCAGGTCGCACGGCGGAAGCACCCGTCCGGGGACCGGGGCGGCAGCAGGACGCGGGTGCATGGGTCAAACCTAGGGAAGGCACCTAGGGTCCGTCCGGCAGATCGTCTTACGAAGTTCTTTCGAGTCGCGGCGAGTGCCCGATCCGGCCCGTCCCGGTCCCCTCCTCTGGCTACAGTCGCGCCATGCCTCGCACCACCTCCGGCCTGCCGCGCCCCGTCCCGCCGTCGGCGCCGAGGTCCCCCCGCCGGGACCTGGCGGCCTGGGGCCTGGGGCTCGCCGTCGCCCTGATGGTCCTGGCCATGGTGGTGCCCGCCGTCACCGGCTGGAACGTCCACGTCAAGAACTTCCCCCCGCTGCGGGCCGACTGGGATCCCCGGGTGGGCGTCGGGACCGTCCCGGCCGTGCTGCTCGCCGTCCTCGGCACGCTGTACGCCGCCCGGGCCGCGGACTCGCTGGCTTGGCGCCGACTTCTCCTGGCGGCCTTCGTCGTGTCCCTGGCCTGGATGCTGAGCCTGGCGCTGGTCGACGGGTCGGCCGGGGTCGGGGCGAACCTGGACACCCCGAACGAGTACATGAACACCGCCCGGCTGACCACCGACCTGGGGGCGACGCTGCAGGAGTACGTCTCCAAGATCTCGTTCGACGCCGCGCCGGACAACTGGCCCGTGCACCTGGCCGGGCACCCGGCCGGCGCGCTGGTGTTCTTCGTGGTCCTGGTCCGGGTCGGGCTGGACACCGGCCTCGAGGCCGGCCTGGCGGTGACCGTGGTCGCGGCCACCACGGCCCCGGCGGTGCTGGTGCTGCTGCGCACCCTCGGTGCGGAGGGGGCGGCCCGGCGGGCAGCGCCGTTCCTGGTCCTGGCCCCGGCGGCGATCTGGCAGTGCGTGACCGCCGACGGGATGTTCGCGGCCGTCGCCGCCTGGGGGCTGGTCGCCCTGGGCCTGGCCGGCGTGCGCCGGGGGGCGGCCTCGGTCGGCTGGGCGGTCCTGGCCGGGCTGCTGCTGGGCTACGCCGTCATGCTCTCCTACGGGCTGCCGTTGCTCGGCGTGATCGCGCTGGTGGTGCTGTGGACCGCCGGGAGCTGGCGCCCGCTGCCGGTCGCCGCCCTGGCCGCCGTGGCCGTGGTCGGGGTCTTCGCGCTGGCCGGGTTCAAGTACTGGGAGGCCTGGCCCGAGATCCACGAGAGGTACTGGGCGGGCGCGGCGTCGGTGCGGATCCCGCAGTACTGGATGTGGGGCGACCTGGCCGCCCTGCTCTTCTCGGCCGGCCCCCTGGCCGGGGCCGGGCTGGGGATGCTGGTCACGCGCTACCACGACGGGCTGCCCGGGCGGTCAGCACGGGCCGGGACGCCAGGCGAGTCGGGCGAGCCGGACGAGCCAGGCGAGCCGGGGGGCGCCGGGACCGCACTGGCCGTCCGCGACCGGTTGGTCGCGGTCCGGCTGGCCGCGGCCGGCTGGGCGATGGTGCTGCTGGCCGACCTCTCGCAGATGAGCCGCGCCGAGGTGGAGCGGATCTGGCTGCCCTTCGTGCCGTGGCTGCTGGTGGCCTGCGCCCTGCTGCCCGAGCGGTGGCGCCGGCGCGGGCTGGTGGTCCAGGTGGTGCTGGCCCTGGTCGTGCAGCACCTGCTCTTCACGGGTTGGTGAGTCCCGGAAGCTGCAGGGCCGCCACCCTGCTCAGCGCAGGGGCTCGTGGACGAACGCCGCCAGCCCCTCGGCCGGCCCGGTCTCCGCGCGGAACCCCAGCACCTCGGCGGCCCGCCGCGGCGAGGCCACGACGTGCCGGACGTCGCCGAGCCGGTACTGCCCGGTGACCTCCGCGGTGATCCCGCTGGCCGCCCCGAGGTGGTCGGCCACCTGCTTGATGGTGACCGGCTGCCCGGAGCAGACGTTGAACGCCTCGAACGTCGGCGGTCCGTCCGCGGCCACCGCCTCGATCGCGGCCAGGTTGGCCCGGGCGACGTCGCGGACGTGCACGAAGTCCCTCATCTGACCGCCGTCCTCGAAGACCCGGGGCGCCTCGCCCCGCTCCAGGGCGGACCGGAAGATCGCCGCCACCCCGGAGTACGGCGTGTCCCGGGGCATCCCGGGCCCGTAGACGTTGTGGTACCTCAGGCCCACCGCACGGGCGCCGGCCTGCCGCACCCAGGCCGAGGCGTAGTGCTCCTGGGCGACCTTGCTGGCGGCGTAGCTGCTGCGCGGGTCCAGCCGGGTGTCCTCCTCGACCAGCTCCCAGGTCAGGGCGCGCCCGCACACCCCGCAGGCGTGGTCGAACTCCCCGGACTCGAGGCGGTCGACCGAGCGCACCCCCGGCACCGTCGAGCCGTGCTCGGGGCAGGCGTAGCCGCCCTCGCCGTAGACCACCATCGAGGAGGCCAGCGCCAGCCGGTGCACCCCGGCCTCGTGCATCGCGGCCAGCAGCACCGCGGTGCCCAGGTCGTTGTGCGAGGCGTACGCCGGGAGGTCGGCCACGGTGACGCCGGCACCGACCATCGCCGACTGGTGGCAGACCACGTCCACACCGCGCAGCAGCTCGACCCACGAGCCGGCCTCACGGACGTCGAGCAGGTGGGTGCACGGGTCGACCTCGGGCCGGACCGGGTGGGCCTCGGGGATCAGCGCGTCGACCGCGACCACCTCGTGACCCTGCTCGGCCAGGAGCCGGGCGATCGCGGAGCCGATGAAGCCGGCGGCGCCGGTGAGCAGGACCTTCACGGCAGCTCGAAGGGCAGGTCGAGACCGTCCATCCAGGTGGCGCAGCCACAGGCGCCCTGCTCCGGCGCCGCCCCGACCGCCTGTCCCAGCAGGGTCTTGAGGCGGCCGATGTTCTCGGCGAAGACCGCGAACACCCCGGCCTGGTCGACCGACCCCTCGGCGTCCAGACCGGCGTCGAGGTCGGTGACCAGCGCGATGGTGGCGTAGCAGAGGCCGAGCTCGCGGGCCAGGACCGCCTCGGGGTGGCCGGTCATGTTGACCAGTGACCAGCCCTGGGCGGCGTACCACTGCGACTCGGCGCGGGTGGAGAACCGCGGCCCCTCGATCACCACCATCGTCCCGCCGTCGACGGCGTCGGGGGCGGCGTCGGTCAGGACCTCGCGCAGGACCGGGCAGTACGGGTCGGCGAAGGGCGCGTGCACGGCCCCGGTGTCCATGTAGGTCTGCACCCGGCCGCTGGTCCGGTCGACGAGCTGATCGGGGACCACGAGCGTCCCGGGCCCGTGGTCGGGCTGCAGTCCCCCGACGGCGCAGGGGGCCAGGACCTGGCGGACCCCGAGCGAGCGGAGCGCCCACAGGTTGGCCCGGTAGTTGATCCGGTGCGGCGGGTACGCGTGCCCGGCGCCGTGCCGGGGCAGGAAGGCCACCTCGCGGTCGCCCACCCGGCCCACCGCGACCGGCGCGGTCGGGTCGCCGTACGGCGTGCTGACGTGCTCCTCGCGGGCGTCGTCGAGGAAGGAGTAGAAGCCGCTGCCGCCGATCACGGCGAGGGTGGGTCCGGACATGGGGCGACCCTACGAGGGCGGGCGGCGCCGCGGCCACGACGGGGGTGTCCTGGCGATTCCGCTGTCGGGCGCGCCGCCATGAGGGAGGGTGTCCCCCATGTCTCGGTCCCTGACGTACGTGCTCCTCGCCCTGGTGCTCGCCGGCGGGGGGCTCATCGACCGGGCACCGCAGGCCGAGGCGGCCGCACCCGCGCGGCCGGGCAGGTACACCAACCCGCTCAGGCCGACGACCACGACCGGGGCCACCGTCCAGAGCTGTGCCGACCCCAGCGTGCTGCGCGGACGGGGACGGCAGGCCGGCTCCTGGTACATGTACTGCACCTCGGACCCGCTCAACGACGCCGAGACGTCCGGGTCGGGCGCCCCGACCTTCCACCGGCTGCCGACGCTGCGCAGCCGCGACCTGGTGCACTGGCGATTCGTGGGGTCCGCGCTGCCCGGCCCCCCCGGCTGGGCCGCCGCCGGGTCCACGCTCTGGGCACCCGACGTGGTGTACTCGCGCACCTTCCACCGCTACTACCTGACCTTCGCCGTCACCGACACCCGCACCTCGGTCAGCGGTGAGAAGGGCTGCACCTCCGACCCCGCGATCGGCGTCGCGGTCTCCAGGACCCCGACCGGGCCGTGGACGACGAAGCGCACGCCGTTGGTGCCTCCGCGGCGGACCGGGCCGGGCTGCAGCTTCGCCTCCACCATCGACCCCGACGTGCTCGGCGGGGTCGTCGGGGCGCAGGCGACGTTCTACTTCGGGGGCTTCCGCGACGGGATCTTCGGCCAGGGCGTCCGGCTGAGCCGCACCGGGATGGCCAGGACGGGGACGCCGACCCGGGTGACCGCCGGTCGTCGCTACGAGGGGGCGAACGTCGTCCACCGCGGCCGGTGGTACTACCTCACGGTCTCCTCGGGAGCGTGCTGCTACGGCGCGATGTCGGGGTACGGCGTCTTCAGCGGTCGCTCGCGCAGCCCGCTGGGCCCGTTCCTGGACCGGGACGGCGTGTCCCTGCGCGCCGCCCGTGTGGGCGGCACCCCCCTGGCGGTGATGAACGGCAACCGGTGGGTCGGCCCGGGACACTCCTCGCTCTTCCAGGACCGCGGCGGCCGGTGGTGGCTGGTCTACCACGCGATCGTGGCGAAGGACCCCTACTTCGCGACCGAGACCGGCTTCACCCGCCGGCCGCCGATGCTCGACCCGGTCGACTGGGTCCGCGGCTGGCCGGTCCTGCGCGCCGGGCGCGGACCCTCCCAGTCGAGGATGCCCGGCCCCGCGGGACGACGTGGGCAGTCCTCGGCGTACCGACCCTCCCCGCCGGCGGCCGACACCCCCGGCGCGCTCATCGCGGCGTCGTCCGACGAGTTCGACGGCGGCTCCCTGGGGCCGCAGTGGTCGTGGGTGCGACGACCCAAGGCCTCGGCGTACCGGGTGAAGGACGGCGCGCTGCGTCTCGACACCGCTCCGGGTCAGCTCTACCTCGACGACAACACCGCGCCGGTGCTCACCGTGCCCGCTCCCGACGGCGACTTCGTGGCCCAGACCGTGGTGCACCTCGACGTGCCCGCCACCGGCGAGGGGTACGACGGGACCCAGGCCGGTCTGGTCGTCTACGGCTCCGACGACCGCTACGTCAAGCTCGTGCACGTCGCGGTGGGTGAGGCCCGGGTGACCTCGCTGGCGCGGGAGGTCGCCAGCGCGCCGAAGGGCTGGCCGCGCTACGGCGCCAGCTCGGCCGGTCCGCCCGGCGAGGCGACCACGTTGAGGCTGGTCAGGCGCACGACCGGCGGTCGGACCACCTACCGGGCCTGGACCCGCAGCGACGGGGCCCACTGGGTGCGGGGCCCCGCGTGGTCGCACCCGGACCTGGACCGCAGCCTGCGGATCGGGTTCCTCGCGATGGGTGAGTCCGTGCACGCGGCGCGGTTCGAGTACCTGCGGGTGTCCCGGCTGCGCCGCTGACCGCACGGGCGCAGCCGCGCCCGAGAGGGACTCAGGCGGCGATCACGCTGGGCAGGGAGCGGCGGGCCAGCACGGCGGCCACCGGGAGGGCCAGGACCAGCACGGCCGCGCACGCGGTCAGCGCCCCGAACCCGACCACGGCCACGACGACGCCGCCCAGCAGCCCGGCGGTGGCCGCGGCCACGTTCATCACCAGGTCGGCGGTGCCCTGCACCGAGGTCCGGTGCTCGATCGGGGTGGCCTCGGTCAGCAGCGCCGACGCCGCGACGGTGCAGCACGACCAGCCCAACCCGAGCAGGAACAGGCCGATCCCGATCTGCGGGGAGGCGCCGGCGGGCGAGCTGCCGCTGACCCCCAGGGAGACCCAGAGCAGGACCGCCCCGACGACCAGCAGGGCCGGCCGCCCGATCCGGTCGGCCAGCAGCCCCAGCAGCGGGGAGAAGAAGAACATCCCCAGGACGTGGATGCTGATCACCAGGCCGATCACCTCCAGGGCCGCGCCGCCGTGGTCCATGTGGAGTGGTGTCATCGCCATCACCGAGACCATCACCGCGTGCGCGGCGGCCATCGCCACCACCCCGGCCGAGATCGCCGGATGGGTCCGCAGCAGCTCGCGCAGCGAGCTCCGGTCGACGGGTTCCTCGCTGACGCCGGCGGCCCGCGCGGTCTCGACGCTCTCGGCGGCCTCGGCGTCGGCCAGGGACTGGGCCAGCAGCAGCGGGTCGGGTCGCAGCAGCACCGCGAGCACCCCGCCGGCCACCAGCACCACCACGAAGGACATCAGGAACGGCCCGGTGAGCACGGGGAGGCCGAGCACCCCCGCCACCCGTCCACTCGGCCCGACCAGGTTCGGGCCGGCGACCGCGCCGAAGGTGGTCGCCCAGAGCACGATCGACAGGGCGCCGGCCCGGCGGTCCGGCGGGGCCAGGTCGGCCGCGGCGTAGCGGGACTGGAAGTTGGCCGCCGACGTCGAGCCCAGCAGCAGGGCCCCGGCCAGCAGCACCAGCAGCGAGCCCACGGCGCCGCCGACCACGCACAGCGCCGAACCGAGCGCCCCGACGACGTAGCCCGCGACCAGGCCGACCCGTCGGCCTCGCCGCCCCATCAACCGGGCCAGGGCGTAGGACGCCACCGCGGTCCCGAGCACCTGGAAGGTGGTCATCAGCCCGGCCAGCGCGTCGCTGCCGGAGACCTGCTTGGCCAGCACCGCGGCCACCGCGAGGCCGACGGTGTTGCCCAGGCCGCCGAAGGCCTGGGAGGCGACCAGGACGCCGAGGGTCCGGCGTTGCACGGCCGCGACGTCGGTGGTCGGCCCCGCCGGGGCGAGGCGGCTCATCGCAGGTGCGCCGGCAGGTCGAGGGAGTCCGCGACGACCCGCCACACGGTCTTGGGCGCCTCGCCGCCCTCCAGGGCCTCCGCGACCGTCCGTCCGCCCAGGGCGGCGAAGACCTGTTGACGCGACCAGAACCGGGCGTAACCGGTCCCCAGGGCAGCGTCCATGCGCTCCCAGAACTCGGTGTGCCTCATCGGCGACCCGCCCCGACGTGGTCCAGCCTCGGGTCCAGCGCGCGGGCCCCCAGGCAGAGCCCGACGAAGGCCAGCGCCAGGACCGCCGAGGTCAGCAGCACCTGGGCGTAGCCGTGCTCGGTCACGCTGATGAAGGGATAGGGGTACCAGTCCGAGACGGCTCCGTGCAGGAGCGTCCAGGCCAGGTAGAGCACCGGGAACGCCAGGGCGAGCACGACGTCGCCGGCGCGGACGCGCCCCCGGGGTCCGAGGACCAGCCAGCCCACGACGGCCAGCACCGGGACGACCACGTGCAGGAGCTTGTCGGCGACGTAGCTCGCACCGGTCAGGTGCAGCAGCGGACGGAGCAGGAACCAGTGCACGACGCCGGTGACCAGGATCCCCACCACCGCGTCGAGCCGGAGCACCCGCCACCACGTCGCGTCCCGCTCCCGGCCCAGGGCCAGGGTCCAGGTCGTGCCGGCGACCAGGATGTTCGACAGCACGGTGAAGTAGCTGAAGAACCGCACCAGCGCGGTGCCGGTCGGCGGGGCCTGGTTGTCCACCAGGGTGGCCGCGCCGTCCACGACCAGCCACAGCTGCAGCACCAGGGCGGCCGTGGTCACCACGGCGGTGAGCAGGTGCCAGCCGCGACCGGAGGAGAGAGACATGAGGACCAGCCTAGGTTCAGGTGAGCAGCAGGCGCCCGAGGCGCTTCGAGGCCAGAGCCAGGCCGACGGTGCCCATCACCAGCAGGTAGACCACCGAGACCAGGGACGCCGTGGTCAGCAGGCCGGTGGACAGCTCCCGGACCAGCACCACGCCGCGGTACAGCGGGGAGGCCTCGACCACCCAGCGCCACACCCCGTCGTACGTCGTGACGGGGAAGAACGTGGCCGAGAACAGGAACATCGGCATGATCGCGAGCTGGATGTACTCGAAGTCCTGCCAGCTGCGCATGAAGGTGGTCAGGGCCATCCCGGCGCCGGCGAAGGCGAAGCCGATCAGCACTGCGGCCGGCAGCGCGAGCAGACCCCACCACGAGCCGACCAGTCCCATCACGGCCATCACCACCAGGAACGCCGCGGAGTAGACCGACCCGCGCATCACCGCCCAGGCCACCTCGCCGCGGGCGATGTCGCCGGTGCTCATCGGGGTGGCCAGCACCCCGTCGTAGACCTTCTGGAACTTCAGCTTGAAGAACACGTTGAACGTGGAGTCGATGATCGCGCCGTTCATCGCCGCGGCCGCCAGCATCCCGGGCGCGACGAAGGCGGTGTAGGGGACCTCCTGCCCGCCGATCGTGAAGCCGGTGATCAGGGCGCCGACGCCGACGCCGATCGAGAACAGGTAGAACACCGGCTCGAGGAAGCCGGTCAGGAAGAACACCCAGCCCCGGCGGTACACCGTGAACTGGCGGTGGACGACCGCGGCCGGTCCCCCGCCGCGGACCGGCGGGTCGGTGCGACGGGTGCGGCGGGTGCTGCGGGCCAGGGCGGCTCCGGTCAGGGCCATCTCAGACCACCAGCCTGCGGGTCAGCCGGCCGACCGCCCACCACGCACCCAGCGCGGTGAGCCCGGCCAGGTAGACGCACGTGGACCAGTGCCACCGGACCCCAGGTGCCCAGCGCAGCCATCCGGCACAGCTCCACCCCGTGGTAGAGCGGAGTCACCCGGGCCACCAGCTCCAGCGGGGCCGAGAGGTTCGAGACCGGGAAGAACGCTCCGGAGAACAGGAACATCGGCATGATGCCGATCCGGTAGATCAGCGCGAAGCCCTGCTCGCTGGACGCCCCGGCGCTGAAGCCGTAGATCGGCGCGGCCAGCGCCATCCCGGTGAGCACGGCGGCCAGCAGCGCCGCCACCGCGCCGAGCACCGAGGAGAACGTGCCGAAGAAGGCCAGCACCACGACGAAGGCCGCACTGCTCGACGCGGTCCGGAACAGCGTGTAACCCAGGTGGCCGGCCACGATGTCGGTGACCCGCAGCGGCGAGGCGATCATGGCGAAGTAGGTCCGGTCCCACTTGATCGCGCCCATCACCGGCCACATCACCTCGCTGGTCGAGACCTGCATCGCGGTGGCGGCCAGCAGCCCCGGGGCGATGAAGGCGAGGTACGACGTCGCGCCGCCCAGCCGGGCGCCCGCGTCGTCGACGTACCCGCCCAGGAGCACGCCCATGGCGGCGAGGTAGAGCCACGGCTGGACGAAGGACAGCACGGCGCTGCCCTTCCAGGTCCGCCGGTAGACGGTCCACCAGTAGTCGACCTGCCGGCCGGTCATCTCCCGCAGCATCAGTCCACCAGCGTCCGGCCGGTGAGCCGGAGGAAGACGTCCTCCAGGGTGGAGCGGCGGACCAGGACCGCGACGGGGTCGAGGCCCCGCTCGTGCACCGCGGCCACGGCGGCCTCGCCGTCGTCGGTGTAGAGCAGCAGCCGGTCGGGCAGCACCTCGACCCGGTCGGCGAGGTCGGCGACCCGCTCGGCCAGCGCGGCCTGGCCCGAGGCGTCGTCGTCGCCGGGGTCGGTGACCGCGAACCGCAGCTCGGCCACCTCGCGCGTGGAGTGCTCGCGGATCAGCGCGGCCGGAGACCCCTCGGCCGCGATCAGGCCGCCGTCCATGACGACCAGGCGGTCGCACAGCTGCTCGGCCTCGTCCATGTAGTGGGTGGTGATCACCAGGGTGACGCCCTGCTGCTTGAGCCGGAACAGCTTGTCCCAGAGCAGGTGCCGGGCCTGGGGGTCCAGGCCGGTGGTCGGCTCGTCGAGCAGCAGCAGCTCGGGGTCGTTGACCAGCGAGCGGGCGATGGTCAGCCGCCGCTTCATCCCGCCCGAGAGGCTGTCCACCTTGGCCTCGCGCTTCTCGCCGAGCTGGAAGAAGTCGAGCAGCTCGTCGGCCCGCCGGGCCACCTCGCGGCGGCCGATCCCGAAGTAGCGGCCGTAGATGAGCAGGTTCTCCCGCACCGACAGCTCGGTGTCGAGGGTGTCCTCCTGCGGGCACACCCCCAGCCGGGCCCGGATCGCCGAGCCGTCCACGGCGGGGTCGAGACCGAGCACGCGCAGCGTCCCGCCCGAGGGCGGGGACACCGCGGCGACCATCCGCATGGTCGAGGACTTGCCGGCGCCGTTCGGCCCCAGGAAGCCGAAGGCCTCGCCCTGCCGGACGTCGACGTCGATCCCCCGGACGGCCTGGAAGTCGCCCGAAGCTCTTGGTCAGGGCGTGCGCGCTGACCATCGAGCGCCGCGGGTCGTCCCCGGGCACCGACCCGGAGGTGGCGGTCCCGGTGTGCGGGGGCGTCGACGGCATGGGGCCGAACATAACCCTCCGGCACCGACAGGACCCACCGGTTTCTCCGGGAGTGTCGGTGCCGTAGGACAGGATGTGCCGGTGACGACGACGTACGACGAGGCAGCGGTCTGGGCGGGGTTCGGGGAGGCCACCAGGACGTGGTTCCAGGCCGCCTTCGCCGAGCCCACGCAGGCCCAGCTCGGCGCGTGGACCGCGATCTCCGCGGGCCGCAACGCCCTGGTCGTCGCCCCCACCGGCTCGGGCAAGACGCTGAGCGCGTTCCTGTGGTCGCTGGACCGGCTGGCCCACGAGCCCGCCGCCCGAGGACAAGCGGCGGCGCTGCCGGGTGCTCTACATCTCCCCGCTCAAGGCCCTGGCCGTCGACGTCGAGCGCAACCTGCGCGCACCGCTGACCGGGCTGCGGCACACCTCGGCCCGGCTCGGGCTGCCCGAGCCCGACCTGACCGTCGGCGTCCGCTCCGGCGACACCCCGGCCGAACGAGCGGCGCAGCCTGTCCACCACTCCCCCGGACATCCTGATCACCACGCCCGAGTCGCTGTTCCTGATGCTCACCTCCCAGGCCCGGGAGGCGCTGCGCGGGGTGGAGACGGTGATCCTCGACGAGGTCCACGCGGTCGCGGGCACCAAGCGCGGCGCGCACCTCGCGCTGTCCCTGGAGCGGCTCGACGCGCTGCTGGACCGCCCGGCCCAGCGGATCGGCCTGTCGGCGACCGTCCGGCCGGTCGAGGAGGTCGCCCGCTTCCTGGGCGGCAGCCACCCCGTCGAGGTCGTCGCGCCCCCCTCGGTCAAGCAGTGGGACCTGCAGGTGGTGGTCCCCGTCGAGGACATGGGCGAGCTCGGGTCGACCGCGGGCGCCCCGGACCTGGAGGGACCGGCGGCGGGCAGCGAGCGGCGCACGTCGATCTGGCCCTACGTCGAGGAGAAGGTCGTCGACCTGATCGAGCAGCACCGCTCGACGATCGTCTTCGCCAACTCCCGGCGGCTGGCCGAGCGGCTCACCGCCCGGTTCAACGAGATCGCCGCCGAGCGGGCCGAGGCCGCCGAGGGCGGGCCGGGGTGACGGCGAGGGCCGAGCCGGTCCTGGTCGGTGCCGTGCCCGCGCAGGTCGCCGGCCAGAGCGGCACGTCCACGGCGACCGCCGTCCAGATCGCCCGGGCGCACCACGGCTCGGTCTCCAAGGAGCAGCGGGCGATCATCGAGGACGACCTCAAGCGGGGCCGGCTGCCCTGCGTGGTCGCCACCTCCAGCCTCGAGCTCGGCATCGACATGGGCGCGGTCGACCTGGTGGTCCAGATCGAGTCGCCGCCCAGCGTGGCCTCGGCCCTGCAGCGCGTCGGCCGGGCCGGCCACCAGGTCGGCGAGGTCTCGCGCGGGGTGCTGCTGCCCAAGCACCGCGCCGACCTCGTGCACACCGCGGTGTCGGTGGAGCGGATGCGGATCGGCGCGATCGAGTCGCTGCACGTCCCGGCCAACCCGCTGGACGTCCTGGCCCAGCAGGTCGTCGCCGCCACCTCGATGGAGGAGTGGCAGGTCGACGACCTGTACGAGCTGTGCCGGCGCGCGGCGTCGTACTCCTCCCTGCCGCGCAGCGCCTACGACGCCACCCTGGACCTGCTCAGCGGGCGCTACCCCAGCGACGAGTTCGCCGAGCTCCGTCCGCGGATCGTCTGGGACCGGGTGACCGGCGCGCTCACGGCGCGCCCGGGGGCCCAACGGCTGGCGGTGACCAGCGGCGGCACGATCCCCGACCGCGGACTCTTCGGGGTGTTCCTGGTCGGCGAGAAGGCCTCCCGGGTCGGCGAGCTCGACGAGGAGATGGTCTACGAGTCCCGGGTCGGCGACGTGTTCGCGCTCGGCGCCACCAGCTGGCGGATCGAGGACATCACCCACGACCGGGTGCTGGTCTCCCCCGCCCCGGGTCAGCCGGGCCGGCTGCCGTTCTGGAAGGGCGACCAGCTCGGACGCCCGGCCGAGCTGGGGGCGGCGATCGGCGCCTTCACCCGCGAGCTGGGCGCGCTGGAGCGCGACGACGCGGTGGCCCGGTGCCGCGAGGCCGGCCTCGACCTGTGGGCCGCGGACAACCTGGTCACCTTCCTCGACGAGCAGCGGGCGGCCACCCGGATCCTGCCCACCGACCGCACCGTGCTGGTCGAGCGGTTCCGCGACGAGCTGGGCGACTGGCGGCTGGTGCTGCACTCGCCGTTACGGCGCCCAGGTGCACGCCCCGTGGGCGCTGGCGATCGGCACCCGGCTGGCCGAGCGCTACGGCATCGACGCCCAGGCACTGCCCTCCGACGACGGCATCGTGCTGCGGATCCCCGAGACCGACCAGCCCCCGCCCGGTGCCGAGGTGGTGCTCTTCGAGCCCGACGAGATCGAGCAGCTGGTCACCGCCGAGGTCGGCGGGTCGGCGCTGTTCGCCTCGCGGTTCCGCGAGTGCGCCGCGCGCGCCCTGCTGCTCCCCCGGCGCAACCCCGGCCGGCGCTCGCCGCTGTGGCAGCAGCGCCAGCGCTCGGCCCAGCTGCTCAGCGTCGCCTCGAAGTACCCCTCCTTCCCGATCGTGCTGGAGGCGGTTCGCGAGTGCCTGCAGGACGTCTACGACGTCCCCGCGCTGGTCGGGCTGATGCGCGAGCTGGCCTCGCGCAAGATCAAGGTCGCGGAGGTCGCCACCGAGCAGCCGTCCCCGTTCGCCCGCTCGCTCCTCTTCGGCTACGTCGCGGCCTTCATGTACGAGGGCGACAACCCGCTGGCCGAGCGCCGGGCCGCGGCGCTGTCGCTGGACCAGGGGCTGCTGGCCGAGCTGCTGGGCCGAGCCGAGCTCCGCGAGCTGCTCGACCCGGCGGTGCTGGCCGAGCTCGAGCTGGAGCTGCAGCGGCTGACCCCGGACCGGCAGGCCCGCGACGCCGAGGGGGTGGCCGACCTGCTCCGCCTGCTCGGTCCGCTCAGCGTGGCCGAGGTCGCCGAGCGCACGACCGCGACCGCCGACGGCACCCCCGGGACGCCCGAGCGCGCCGCGGACTGGCTGGCGCTGCTCAAGGACTCCCGCCGGGCGGTGGAGGTCCGGGTCGCCGGGGAGCCACGCTGGACGGCGGTCGAGGACGTCCCCCGGCTCCGCGACGGGTTGGGCGTCCCGGTGCCGCCGGGCACCCCGGAGGCCTTCACCGAGCCGGTGGCCGACCCGTTGGCCGACCTGCTGTCCCGGCACGCGCGCACCCACGGGCCGTTCACCAGCGCCGAGGCCGCCGCGCGTCTCGGGCTGGGCGTGGCCGTGGCCCACCAGACCCTGCTGCGGCTGGCCTCCCAGGGCCGGGTCCTCGAGGGCGAGTTCCGGCCCGCCGGGGTGGGCAGCGAGTGGTGCGACACCGAGGTGCTCCGTCGGTTGCGCCGCCGCTCGCTGGCCGCGCTGCGCAAGGAGGTCGAGCCCGTCGAGCCGGCCACCCTGGGCCGCTTCCTGCCCGCCTGGCAGCACGTGGACGGCGGGTCGGTGGCGACCACCTCACCCACCCCGGGCCGGGGCGGGGCGCGGGGTCCTGGGCGCCGCTCGGGCCGCGGGGTCCGTGGCGTCGACGGCGTGCTGTCGGTCGTCGAGCAGCTGGCCGGCTGCGCCGTGCCGGCCAGCGCCCTGGAGCCGCTGGTGCTGGGCAGCCGGGTCGTCGACTACGCCCCCTCCATGCTCGACGAGCTGACCGCCAGCGGCGAGGTGCTGTGGGCCGGGCACGGCACCCTGCCCGGCAACGACGGGTGGGTCTCCCTGCACCTGGCCGACTCCGCCCCCCTGACCCTGCCCGACCACGGCACCTACGACGAGACCCCGCTGCACGTCTCGGTCATCGAGGCCCTGTCCGGGGGCGGCGCGTACTTCTTCCGGCAGCTCTCCGACGCGGCCGGCGCCCGCGACGACAAGACCGCCGAGCAGGTGCTGTGGGACCTGGTGTGGGCCGGCCGGCTGAGCAACGACACCCTCTCCCCGCTCCGGGCACTCACCGCGGGTGGGAAGACCGCCCACCGCTCGCGCCGACCCCCGCCGCGGGCCCGGGTGGGCTCCCGTCCCCGGCTGCAGATGCCCACCCGCGGCGGCCCGCCGACCGCGGCCGGGCGCTGGGCCCTGCTGCCCGAGCTGGAGCCGGACGCCACCCGGCGCGCGCACGCCTCGGCCGAGGCGCTGCTGGAGCGCCACGGCGTGGTCACCCGGGGGGCGGTGGCCGCCGAGCGGGTGCCGGGCGGGTTCGCCGGGGTCTACAAGGTGCTCTCGGCCTTCGAGGACTCCGGGCGGTGCCGCCGGGGCTACTTCGTGGCCGGGCTGGGGGCGGCGCAGTTCGGCGCGCCCGGCGCGGTGGACCGGCTGCGCACCTTCTCCCGCGACCTCTCCGCCGACGACTCCCTGGCCGGCTCGGAGACCGAGGACAAGCACCAGGCGTTCGCGCTCGCCGCGACCGACCCGGCCAGCCCGTACGGCGCCGCCCTGCCCTGGCCCGACCGCCAGCGCGACGCGGCGGAGTCCGGCGACACCCCCGCGGAGCAGTCCGCCTCCCCGGGCCACCGGCCCGGCCGCAAGGCCGGCTCGCTGGTGGTGCTCGTCGACGGGGCGCTCGTGATCTACGTCGAGCGCGGCGGGCGGACCCTGCTCACCTTCTCCGACGACGTCGAGGTGCTCACCCCCGCCGCCGCCGAGCTCGCCGGTGCGGTGCGCCGCGGAGCCCTGGGCCGGCTGACCGTCGAGCGCGCCGACGGCGAGCACATCCTGGGCCGCCAGGACCCGCTGCGCGACGCCCTGGAGAGCGCCGGGTTCATGGTCACCCCCCGAGGGCTGAGGCTCCGTGCCTGAGGGTGACACCGTCTGGCGGACCGCGCGCCAGCTCGACCGGACGCTGACCGGGGGCGTCCTGACCGGCACCGACTTCCGCGTGCCGGCGTACGCCACGCTCGACCTGTCCGGGCGGGAGGTGACGGGCACGGTGGCTCGCGGCAAGCACCTGCTGACCCGGATCGGCGCGGACCACTCCCTGCACACCCACCTGAAGATGGAGGGCTCCTGGCACCTCTACCGGCCCGGCACCTCCTGGCGGCGCCCGGTCCACGAGGCCCGGGTGGTGCTGCGCACCGAGGACTGGGTCGCCGTCGGCTTCGCGCTGGGGATCACCGAGGTGCTGCCACGGGTCGAGGAGGACTCCGTCGTCGGCCACCTCGGGCCCGACCTGCTGGGTCCGGACTGGGACGAGCAGGAGGCCCTGCACCGCCTGCTGGCCGACCCTGACCGGCCGCTCGGGGAGGCGCTGCTGGACCAGCGCAACCTGGCCGGGATCGGCAACATGTACAAGGCCGAGCTCTGCTTCCTGACCGGTCAGCACCCCACCACCCGGGTCGGCGACGTGCCCGACCTGACCCGGCTGGTGCGCCGGGCCAAGCTGGTGCTCGAGGCCAACAAGGAACGCACCCAGCAGACCACCACCGGCGACCTGCGGCCGGGCCGGCAGCTGTACGTCTACGGGCGCGGTCGCCAGCCGTGCCGACGCTGCCGGACCCGGCTCGTCCAGGCCGACCTCGACGGACGGGTCACCTGCTGGTGCCCGCAGTGCCAACCCTCCCCCTCGGACGGGTCCGGCTGACACACTGTGGCGACCCGGGCCGACCGCCCGCCACCGAACGGAGATCCTCGATGACCCAGCCACCGTGGGGTGCCGACCAGGGCGACGACCCGGCCTCCTCGTGGCCCGGCGGGCCACCCCCCGGCTCGTACGGCCCCGGACAGCAGGCCCCGTGGCCCGGCTACGGCCCGCCGCCCGGCCAGGGGCCGTTGGGGCAGTGGGGCCCGCCGATGCCGCCGGTGCCGCCGGCGCCGACCTCGGAGCGGGCCACCTGGGCGGTCATCCTGGGCGTCGGGTCGATCTTCTGCTGCGGTCTGTTCACCGGCATCCCGGCCATCGTCCTGGGTATCAGCGCGCGACGGCAGGTGCGGGAGTCCGGCGGGCGGCTCGAAGGTGACGGCCTGGCCGTGGCCGGCATCGTGACCGGCATCGTCGGCACCCTGCTGTCCCTGGTGCTGGCGGTGCTGCTCGTCGGCCTGATCGGCTTCGGCAACGTCGCCTTCACCACCTACCAGGAGTCCTGCCAGGACGTGGCGCCGTCACCGACCGTGCCGGGCCTGCACCGCGACGTGGTCCTGGCCGACTGTCCCTGACCGGTCTGCGGCCAGACGTCCCGGTCGGTCGGTCCGGAATCAGGCGGCGGAGGCGACCACGTCGCCGTCGGACGCCCGGCGGGCGACCGGTCGGGTCAGCGGCTCGGGCCGCAGCTCCACCGCGGACAGCCGCACACCCATCGCGGCCTCCTCGAGCGCCACCGCGTCGGAGACCTCGGAGAGGATCTCGGACAGCGGCACGTCCAGCGCCGTGCAGATCGAGGCCAGCAGCTCGCTCGAGGCTTCCTTCTGGCCGCGCTCGATCTCGGACATGTAGCCCAGGCTCACCCGGGCGTCCCCGGACAGCTGGCGCAGCGTGCGCCCCTGGTCCATCCGGCGTGAACGGAGCACCTCGCCCAGCAGTCGACGGAACAGCACCATGGTCGCCCTCCCGTCGTTCCTGCGCGGCCGGCGGCTCCGGCCCTGCGAGGATCCAAACGCTACTGCCTCCGACAAACTTCCCGTCACCCGAATCCCAGGATTGGTCGCCCGGCGAGCGAGAGGGCCAGTCGTGCCGTCTCGGCTCGGATCGCGGCCCGGTCCCCCGACAGGTGCAGCTCGTGGGTGCGGACCCCGGCCGCGTCGGCCACCCCGACGTACACCGTCCCGACCGGGCGGCCCTCCTGCTGGTCCGGACCCGCGACCCCCGTCGTGCTCAGGCCCAGGTCCGCGCCGAGCAGGGTGCGGACCCCGGTGGCCATCGCCGCGGCACAGGCGGCGGAGACCACGCCGTGCTCGGTGACCAGGGCGGCCGGCACCCCCAGCACCTCCTGCTTGACCCGGGTGGCGTAGCTGACCACACCCGCCGACGTACGCCGCGCTCGCGCCGGGCACCGAGGTCACCAGCGCCCCGAGCAGCCCGCCGGTCAGCGACTCGGCCGTGGCCAGGGTGAGTCCGCGCTCGACCAGGGCACCGACGACCAGCGCGGCGGTCGGGTCGACCGCGGAACCGTCGGCGCTGATGTCCATGCCGCTGACTCTAGGCGCGACCGGTTAGCGTGCAGCCATGCCCCTGGCCATCGAGGACTACGCCCTGATCGGTGACACCGGGACCGCCGCCCTGGTCGGCAAGGACGGATCGGTCGACTGGCTCTGCCTGCCCCGCTTCGACTCCCCCGCCTGCTTCGCCTCGCTGCTGGGCACCGACGACAACGGGCACTGGCGGATCGGTCCGGCCGGCGACGCCGAGGTGTCCCGGCGCTACGTGGGCGACAGCTTCGTCCTGGAGACCACCTGGACCACCCCGACCGGCTCGATGCGCGTGGTCGACGTGATGCCGATCGGGGACCGCCGCGCCGACCTGGTGCGCCAGGTGGAGGGGATCACCGGCACCGTGCGCGTGCGCCACGAGTGGGTCGTGCGGTTCGGCTACGGCAAGGTCCGGCCGTGGGTGTCGCGGCGGCACCACGACGGTGAGGAAGTGATCACCGCCGTCGCCGGGCCGGACCGGCTGGTGCTCCGCGGCCCCCGGCTGCCGCAGTCCGAGGACGGGCACCACGTCGACGAGTTCGACGTGGTCGAGGGCGATCGGCTGACCTTCTCCACGACCTGGAGCGCCTCGCACCACGAGCTCGGCGCCCTGCTGGCCGAGGGTCCGCGGATCGACGAGACCTCGAGAGCACGCAGCCCTGGGCCGACCGGTGCACCTACCACGGCCCGTTCCGCGAGGTCGTCGTCCGCTCGCTGCTGACCCTGCGGCTGCTCACCCACGGGGGCACCGGCGGCATCGTCGCCGCGCCCACCACCAGCCTGCCCGAGGTGATCGGCGGCGGGCGCAACTGGGACTACCGGTTCTGCTGGCTGCGCGACGCCTCGATGACCCTGGAGGCGCTGCTGCGCTGCGGCTACCGCCACGAGACCCGGCTGTGGCGCAACTGGCTGCTGCGGGCGGTGGCCGGGCGACCCCGAGGACCTGCAGATCATGTACGCCGTCGACGGCGGCCGCGACCTGCCCGAACGGACGCTGGACCACCTGGCCGGCTACGCCCAGTCCACCCCGGTCCGCACCGGCAACGGCGCGGTCGACCAGCGCCAGTCCGACGTGTTGGGCGAGGTGATGGCTGCGCTGCACCGGGCCCGCACCCTGGGCCTCGAGGACGAACACGACGGCTGGGCCCTGCAGCGCACCCTGGTCGAGGACCTGGCCGAGCACTGGGACCAGCCGGACAACGGCATCTGGGAGATCCGCGGCCCGCTGCGGCACTTCACCCACTCGCGCGTCCATGGTCTGGGTGGCCTTCGACCGGGCGGTCCGCGCCGTCGAGGAGTTCGGCCTGGAAGGACCGGTCGAGGAGTGGCGGGCGCTGCGCGACCGGGTCCGCGAGGAGATCCTCGAGCGCGGCGTTGACCGCCGAGCGCAACACCTTCACCCAGCACTACGACACCCGCGAGGTCGACGCCTCCCTGCTGATCCTGCCTTCGCTGGGCTTCCTCGCCGGGGACGACCCGCTGATGCTCGGCACCGTGCGCGCGGTCGAGGAGGACCTGATGGTCGACGGGCTGGTCCGGCGCTACCGCACCGAGTCCGGGGTCGACGGTCTCGACGGCGAGGAGCACCCGTTCCTGGCCTGCTCGTTCTGGCTGGTCTCGGCGTACGCCGCCGCCGGCCGCACCGACGACGCCGAGCGGCTGCTGACCCGCCTGGTGGGCCTGGCCAACGACGTGGGCCTGCTGGCCGAGGAGTACGACCCCCAGGCTCGCGCGCACGTGGGCAACTTCCCCCAGGCGCTCTCCCACCTCACGCTGGTGCACGCCGCGCTCGACCTCGCCGCGGCCAAGGAGGCGGCCGACCAGGCCACCGAGCACGCCACCCGCGGCTGAGCGGACCGGGTCAGGCGGGGGTCTGGGTACGCCGGGCGGTCACGGTCTGGCGGACGTAGTCGACACCGGTGGCGACGGTGAGGGCGACGGCGCCGACCATCATCGCCACCGCGATCCACCACACGACGAGCCCGATCGGCTCCCAGAACCCGGTGAACATCCGCAGCGGCATGATGAACAGCCCCAGCGCCAGGGTCTGGGCCACGGTCTTGAGCTTCCCGCCCTTGCCGGCCGGCATCACCACCCCCTGGCGGACCAGCCAGAAGCGCATCACCGTGATGCCCCACTCGCGGATCAGCACCACGACGGTCACCCACCACCACAGCTCGCCGATCAGCGACAGCCCGACGAAGGCCATGCCGGTCAGCGCCTTGTCGGCGATCGGGTCGGCGATCTTGCCGAAGTCGGTGACCAGGTTGTGCTTGCGGGCCAGGTCGCCGTCGATCTTGTCGGTGATCATGGCCAGGGCGAAGAGCACGTACGCCACCCAGCGCCACCCGCTGGAGCGACCGTCGTCGACCAGCAGGGCCCAGGCGAAGAACGGCACCATGACGATGCGCAGCGTGGTCAGCGCGTTGGGGACGTTCCAGTTGCTGGGAGCCTCGGCCCGGGCGGCCGGCTCGTCGCCGCTCACCGGACCGGCTCCGCGACGAGGTCGACGCCGTCGGAGGCCACCACGACGGCGGTGACGAAGTCACCGACCGCCACAGGCCCCTCGATCCCGACCAGCGTGGTGGTGCCGTCCACCTCGGGACCCTGGTGCTCCCCGCGACCCTCGGCCTCGTCGCCGTCGAGCCGCTCGACCAGCACGCTGACCTGCTCGCCGATCCGGTCCTCGGCGCGCTGGGCGGTGAGCTCCTCCACGAGGGAGGTCACGTGCTCGGTGCGGGCCCGGATCTCCTCCTCGTCGAGCTTCCCGGCGTAGGACTCGGCCTCGGTGCCGTCCTCGTCGGAGTAGCCGAAGACGCCCACCACGTCGAGCCGGCCGGCCTCCAGGAAGTCGCACAGGGTCTCCAGGTCCTCCTCGGTCTCCCCGGGGAATCCGACGATGACGTTGGAGCGGACGCCCGCCGCGGGCGCGTGCCGGCGTACGTCGGCGAGCAGCGACAGGAAGCTGTCCGGGTCGCCGAACCGGCGCATCCGCCGCAGCACGTCGGCCGAGGCGTGCTGGAAGGACAGGTCGAAGTAGTCGGCGACGCCCGGGGTGCCGGTGATCGCGGTGATCAGGCCGGGTCGGGTCTCGGCGGGCTGGAGGTAGGACACCCGGACGCGCTCGACGCCCTCGACCGCGGTGAGCTCGGGCAGCAGCGTCTCGAGCAGGCGGAGGTCGCCGAGGTCCTTGCCGTACGACGTGGAGTTCTCGCTGACCAGGAACAGCTCCTTGACGCCCTGCTCGGCCAGCCAGCGGGCCTCGCCGATCACGTCGGAGGGGCGGCGCGAGACGAACGAGCCGCGGAAGCTGGGGATCGCGCAGAACGAGCAGCGCCGGTCGCAGCCGCTGGCCAGCTTGAGCGGGGCCATCGGTCCCCCGTCGAGCCGGCGGCGTACGGCGCGGGGGCCGGTCACCGGGGCGGCGTCGGCCGGCAGGTCGGGGGCGGAGATGGTGTGGCCGGGAACCACGACGCCGACCTGGGCGGCGCCCCGGTCGGTCGGGGAGATGGGCAGCAGGTGCCGACGGTCGGTCGGGGTGTGCGCCTCGTGGTGCTCCCCGGCCAGGATCGACCGGAGCCGGCCGGCGATGTCGGGGTAGTCGTCGAAGCCCAGCACGGCGTCGGCCTCGGGCAGGGAGTCGGCCAGCTCGTGGCCGTACCTCTCGGCCAGGCAGCCGACGGCCACGACCGCCTGGGTGGTGCCGCTGCCCTTGAGGTCGGCCGCGGCGAGCAGGGTGTCGACCGAGTCCTTCTTGGCGGCCTCGACGAAGCCGCAGGTGTTGACCACCACGGTCTCGGCGTCGGCCGGGTCGTCGACCAGCGAGAAGCCGCCGATCTCGAGGCGGGCGGCCAGCTCCTCGGAGTCCACCTCGTTGCGGGCACAGCCCAGGGTGACCAGCGCGACCGTGGTCAGGCGGGCAGGCTCGTGCGCGGACTCGTGGGCGCTCGCCGGGGCGAGGGCGCTGTCGGATGCAGAATTCATGGGCGTGGTCGAGTATGACGGCTCGGCCCAGGCAGAGCAGAATCCTGAGGTTCCCGGACCGCCGCGACCCACCTGGACGCCCCACCCGAGCCGGCTCAGAGGGCGGTGCCGGACTCCTCGTCCGCGGGCTCCGGTTCCGGCACCGGCTCGACGGGCAGGTCGACGCGCACGTGGTGCGCCACCGAGCTGCGCCGGTCCCAGCGGGTGAACCCGGCCGCCTCGGCGTGGGCCTCGGTCTCGAACCACACGTCGGGGTGCGTGCGGGAGTAGAACTTGGAGCGACGCGGGTGGTAGATCTTCGCGGCGACCTGCCCCTTGATCGTGTAGCCGCGCGGCGGACTGCCGTCGAACGGCGCCCATGCGGAGCCCGGTCCGTACGGTCCCTCGGGCACCAGCGGGGCCACGCCGCCGTGCCCGTCCGGGGTCACCAGGGTGCCGGACTCCTCGTGCTGCTCGGCCTGTCGGGTCCACAGCGACGAGTCGCCCTGCCCGGTGCGCAGGGTCGGCTCCACCGTCCCTGCGGACGTCTCGAGGTCGTCCGGGCCGTCGACGGGGTGCAGCCGACCGACGGGAAGTGCGTCGGTGAGGGTGAACCAGTCGAGCGCGGCCAGCGTCGGCTCCTGCGGTGCCTCGTCGTCCGCGGGCTCCGGCGGTGGGGGCGGCGCCTCCACCCGGGCCCGCTTGCCCGGGCGGGACGGTGGTTCCTCCGCCTCGGCCGCGGGATCCTGCGTCACCGCCGGCTGGGCGTGGCGCGACACCCTCGGAGGCACCGGGAGCTCCAGCGCCTCCGCAGGCTCGGACGCACCTTCAACCTCAGGTTGAAGGTGAAGGTCGGGCAGCCGCTCGATCTCGGGGTCGGGCTCGGGGTCGGGCTCGGGTTGCGGTTCCCACCACGGCACCGAGGCGTCCGAGCCGGGCGGGGCTGTGGGCGTCGTCGGTACAGCCTCGACGGGGGCGGCGTAGGGGAACGGGTCGTCGTGCTCGGCGCGAGCCTGTCCCGCGCTCGGGCTCTCCACGGGCTGGGCGTAGGTGTACCCCGCCTCGACCGGCTCGGCGTGCGGGAACTCCCGGGGGGCGCCGGGGGCCTCCCGGGCCACAGGGGTCACGTCCTGCTCGTCCCCGGCGACGTCGTCGGCCCAGCTGCGCCAGTTGGACGCCGCGTCGGCCCACTCGTCGCGCTCCTGCGGGGACGGTCCCGGGACCGGCTCCGCAGCGGCGGAGGTCGCCCACTCGTCCTGCTCCCAGGGGACGGGGCCCGAGCCGCTCCAGTCCGGGAACGCCGATATCGCGGGCTCGTCGGGCGCGGACGAGGCCGCGGGGACCGCAGGACCAGGAGCCGGGGGCTCACCGGTCTGCCGGGCCGGCGGTCTGGTCGGCGCCGGCGCCGGCGGGGGCGCGACGACCTCGACCCACCGCTCCTCGCTGGCCTTCGTGGTCAGCAGCAGGGCGGTGAGCAGGAAGCCGACCACCCCGCTCAGCACGAGGAAGACCACGAGCTGCTGAGCGAGCCAGATCATGGACTCACGCCTTCGTCGGCGGGCGGCTCAGGGGTGGGCACCGGGGGCAGGACGATGCGCACCAGGGCGGCAGCGAGCAGGGCGCCGACGCCGAACGCGGTCGCGACGAGCACGAGGATCTCTCCGAAGAGCAGCCACATGTCGGTGCCTACGGGGTCTCGACGCGCAGCGTGCCGCGTTCGTTGCGGGCCCGGGCAGCAGGGGTCCTCTTGTCGGTCATCGGGAACTGGTCGCTGTACCCGTAGGCCTGGAGCCGGGTGCCGGCGACCCCGGCCCGACGCAGCGCTGCGACGATGACGCGGGCCCGCTGCAGGGAGAGGGTCGAGCCGTTGTCGGTGTCGGGGTCGGTGTGCCCCCCGACCGCGACGCGTGCCGCGCCGCACGCGGTGAGCAGGCGTCCGGCTGCGCGGACCTTGGCCCGGCCGTCGGCGGTCAACCGCCGGGTCTGCCCCACGAACGGGATGCGCTCGCCGGTGGCGCGGTCCAGCTTGGCCTGGATCTCCGCGCAGGCCCTGGCCTCGGCCTTGGAGGCGTAGACGTTCTTCGTGCCGATGGCGGCGACCCCCGGCACGGTGGTCAGCACCTTCTTGACCTCGGCCGGGTCACCCCCGGTCGGGACCTCGGCGGTCACGTGCCGGCCGTCGACGACCAGACCCACGTTCTTGATCTTCGCGGCCTTCAGCGCGGTGCGGGCGTTGGCCCTGACTGCGTCCTCGACCGAGGACAGCCTCAGGTAGCCGATCGCGCCGGCCAGCAGCACCGGCACCAGCAGCACCGCGACCCAGAGCAGGGGGCCGGGGGCGCGACGCGCGCGCCAGGTCACCGTCACGAGCTCGGTCCGGGCAGACGGCGGCACGGTAGCGCCCTCGTCCTGCGGGTCCATCGAAGCTCCTGGGTACGTCGTGGCACACCCCTGTCCACTGAACCATCGGGTCCGACGAAGTTACCAGCGTCCGAGGGTCGCGGTGAGGGGAACGGGCGCACGGACCGTCCGCGTCACCGGGCGGGACGTTGGAAGACCTGGGTGGCCGGCTGGTCGAGGGCGCCCAGGACGCCTTCGTCCCGGCCGTTCACGCTGACGTTCACCGCACCGGCGTTGTCGCTGGTCACGGTGACCGGCGGTGCTACGCGCACGGTGTGCGAGGCACCGATCACCAGGTCGCCCTCCCACACCACGGCACCCTCGCCGTCTCGGACCTCCAGGTGCGCCCCGGCACCGACCGCGGACAGCACGGTGGTGACCGGGCGCGGGGTGCCCGCGGTGCGCGGCTCGCCGAAGGTGTTGTTGACCCCCGAGGAGCCGTTGAGGATCGGCGGCGGGTTCTCCAGCACCTGCGCGGTGTCGCCGGCGAACAGGCGGACCCCGCTCCACACCAGCACCAGGGTCAGCACGACCCCGATCAGCAGCGCCCAGTTGGGTCCGCCGACCGTGCCGCGCATGCTCCCGGTCATCCCGGTGGCCAGCTCGGCCTCGAAGACGCGCCGGGCGTTGATCGGCGCGGTGGCGTAGCGCGCGTCGAACTGCGCCAGCATCGGGGCGGCGTCCTTGCCCAGCACCCGGGCCAGGGTGCGGATGTGCCCCCGGGCGTAGAAGTCGCCCCCGCAGGGGACGAAGTCGTCGACCTCGATCGACTCGATGACGTGCGGCCGGATCCGGGTGCGGTTGGCCAGCTCGTCGACGCTGAGCCCGACGCGGGTGCGGGCCGCGGCCAGCTCCGGTCCGATCACCGGGTCGTAGGCCGGCTCCGGGGAGAAGTCACCGATCACCAGGGGGTCGACGGGCTCACCGAGCCGGGCGATGGCCCGGACCCGACCGCCGGGAGCAGCCAGTGGAACGGCCGCCTCGGCGCGCATCCCGGGGACGAGGGAGGGCTCGTCGGCGGTCTCCGGCTCGACCTCGGCTGCGGGGTCCTCGGTGGTCTCGCTGCTGCGCCGCAGCCACCGGGGGCGGCGGTCCGGCTCGGCCACCGCGTCGTCGGCGATGACCGGCCGGTCCTCGGCAGGGTCGGCGGGGGTACGGTTCTGGGCCGGGACGACCGGACCGGGCTCGTCGAGCAGCGTGACGATCTCCGCGCGGCCCTGGGACAGGTCGGCCACCCTCTCGGCCAGGTCTCCCCCGCCGGACACCCGGGTGGTCAGGCCCAGCGGCAGCGCGAGCGTCGCGCCGTACATCCGGCGGTTCAGGCGTGCGGCCCGCAGCGCCCGGCGCTCCAGGCCGTCGCCGGCGCGCTGGGGGTTGAGCAGGCTGATCACGACCGTGCCGTCGCGCAGCAGTCCGCGGCGGGGCTTGACCACGACCCGGTCGATGGCCTCCCAGGGCAGCCCGCGCCACTGGGCGCCGAGCCGGATCCGTACGCCCATCTCGTCGGCCACCAGGAGCGGGGTGCGGGCGTCGAGCAGACCGCGCAGGAAGACCGCGGCCATCAGGCCGAGCACGACGCACAGCACCCAGTCGAGCGCGAAGCCGGAGTCGGCGGCCCGCCACAGGTAGGCGATGGAGATGGCCGAGGCCGCGGCGCCGATCACGACGGAGACCAGCGCGTTGCGGCGCACCTCCACCGGGCGGGGCGAGGTCACCAGCCCGGCGTCGTGCTCGCCGTCACCGGTCTGCGGCAGGTCGGTCTCGATCGGCTGGGCGCTCATTGCTCTCCCTGCAGGGTGGCGACGACCCCGTCGAGGTCGTCGGGCTTGATGAGGACGTCACGGGCCTTGGAGCCCTCGCTCGGCCCGACCACGCCGCGGCTCTCGAGGATGTCCATCAGCCGGCCCGCCTTGGCGAAGCCGACCCGGAGCTTGCGCTGCAGCATCGAGGTGGAGCCGAACTGGGTGGTCACGACCAGCTCGATCGCGGCGACCACGAGGTCGAGGTCGTCACCGATGTCGTCGTCGAGGTCGCGCTTGGCCGCGGCGGGCGCGGTGACGTCCTCGCGGTACGTCGGGGACAGCTGCTCCTTGACGTGCTTGACCACCTGGTGCACCTCGGCCTCGGTGACCCAGGAGCCCTGGACGCGGACCGGCTTGGAGGCGCCCATCGGCAGGAACAGCCCGTCGCCCTGGCCGACCAGCTTCTCCGCGCCCGGCTGGTCGAGGATGACGCGGCTGTCGGAGAGGCTGGAGGTGGCGAAGGCGAGCCGGGAGGGCACGTTGGCCTTGATCAGGCCGGTGACCACGTCGACGCTGGGGCGCTGGGTGGCCAGCACCAGGTGGATGCCGGCCGCGCGGGCCAGCTGGGTGATCCGGACGACCGCGTCCTCCACGTCACGGGGGGCGACCATCATCAGGTCGGCGAGCTCGTCGACGACCACCAGCAGGTACGGGTACGGCGCCAGCACGCGTTCGCTGCCCGGCGGGACCTGCACCTTGCCGGCCCGGACCGCCTTGTTGAAGTCGTCGACGTGGCGGAACCCGAAGGCGGCCAGGTCGTCGTAGCGCATGTCCATCTCGCGCACCACCCAGGCCAGCGCCTCGGCGGCCTTCTTGGGGTTGGTGATGATCGGGGTGATCAGGTGCGGGATGCCCTCGTAGATGTTCAGCTCGACCCGCTTGGGGTCGACCATGATCATCCGGACCTCGTCGGGCGTGGAGCGCATCAGGATCGAGGTGATCATCGAGTTGATGAAGCTCGACTTGCCGGCGCCGGTCGCCCCCGCGACCAGCAGGTGCGGCATCTTCGCCAGGTTGGCCACCACGAAGCCGCCCTCGACGTCCTTGCCGAGCCCGACGATCATCGGGTGGTGGTCGTTGCGGGCGTTGTTGGACCGCAGGACGTCGCCGAGGGAGACGATCTCCTTGTCCAGGTTCGGGATCTCGATGCCGATGGCGCTCTTGCCCGGGATCGGGCTGAGGATCCGCACGTCGGCGCTGGCCACGGCGTAGGCGATGTTCTTGCCCAGCGCGGTGACCTTCTCGACCTTGACCGCGGGGCCGAGCTCGACCTCGTAGCGGGTGACCGTCGGGCCGCGGGTGTAGCCGGTGACCTGGGCGTCGATGTCGAACTGCTCCAGGACCTCGGTGAGCCGGCCGACCACGTCGTCGGAGGCCTTGCTGCGGGCCTTGTGCGGGCTGCCGGCGCGAAGCACGTCGTTGCCGGGCACGGAGTACGCGATGTCACCGGACAGCGCGAGCTGCTCGACGCGGGCGGGGAGCGGGGTGTGCGGCGGCGGCTCGGCCTCCGACGTGGTGTCCGCCGCGGCCTCGGTCGCGGCGGCCTCCGCGGCGGCTGCGGCGGCGGCCTTGCCCTTGCCGCGCTTGGCGAGCTCGCGCTCCACCATCACCGGGGAGTCGTAGGCCGGGTCACCCTCGGGGGTGAAGTCCTCCTCGCCCTCCGTCGGCGTCATCGAGGCCACCCGGCGGCGCGGGCGGCTGCGCTTGAGCGGCGCCTCGGGGGTGTCGGTGGGCGCCTCGGCCCCGGTCCTGTCCTCGGTTCCCGGGCGGCGGCCGAGCAGGCGGTCGCGCAGCCCGGCCAGGCGGGAGGGGATCTGGTAGACCGGCGTGGCGGTGACCACCAGGACACCGAAGACGGCGAGCAGGACGAAGATCGGCACCACGACGTACGCGGTGTGCAGCAGGTCCATGGCCAGCGAGCCGACGACGAAGCCGATCGCCCCACCCGCCGACTGCAGCGCCTCGGTGTTGCTGCCCTTGGGTGAGCCGTGGCTGAGGTGGACCAGGCCGAGGATGCCGAAGACCAGCGCACCCCAGCCGATCACCTGACGGCCGACCGGTCCGGTGGCCTCGGGGGCGCGCATGGTGGCGGCACCGATGCCGACCAGGACCAGCGGGACGAACCAGCCGAGCAGGCCGACCGAGCCGTTGACGACCGTGCGGGTCACCTCGCCCACTCCCCCGGGCAGCTGCCACCAGACCGAGGCGGCGACTACGACGGCCAGGGCGATCAGGAACAGCCCGGCCCCGTCGCGACGGTGCTCGGGCTCGAGCTCGCGGGCCGAGTGGCCCACCCGGCGTACGCCGGCGCCGATGCCGTGGGCCACGCCCAGCCAGAAGGCCTTGAGGGCACGACCGACGGCGGCGAACAGCCGCGCGACCGGGCCGGAGCCGCTGCGGACGGCGCGCGGGGCCGGGCGCGACGACTTGGTCGAGGAGCCCTTGGCGGACCTCGACCCTGCCGTGCCGGTCTTGCTACCGGTCTTACTGCCGGTCTTGCTGCCGGTCTTGGAGCTGGACGAGCGGGTCCGAGAAGTCGCGGAGGAGCCCTTGCGGGTGCTTCCGGACGTTCGCGACGCCGGCGGGGAAGACGTACGGGTCGCCATGCCGACGAGGCTACGGGATCGTCACACCCGTCACACGCATCCCACGCCGACCCGTCGTTCGTGGTCGCGCGACCCGTCGTTCGTGGTTCCTCAGACCGCGGCAGCGGCCCGCGAGGCCGCGTCGACCCGCCCCACGACCGGCGGCAGCAGGCGTACGGCGTCCGCGAGGTCCGCCAGATCGGCACCCAGCAGCGCCTGCGGCCCGTCGCACAGCGCCTCCTCCGGACGCGGGTGCACGTCGACGATCACCCCGTCGGCGCCGACCGCGATCGCGGCCCTCGACAGCGGCACCACGAGCTCCTTGAGTCCGGCCGCGTGCGAGGGGTCCACGATGATCGGCAGGTGGCTCCTGGCCTGGACCACGGGCACCGCGGAGATGTCCAGAGTGTTCCGCGTGGCCGGCTCGAAGGTACGGATCCCGCGCTCGCACAGCACGATGTCGAGGTTCCCGCGCTGGGCGACGTACTCCGCGGCCATCAACCACTCCTCGATGGTGGCGGTCATCCCGCGCTTGAGCAGGACGGGCTTGTTCGCGTCGCCGGCAGCCTGGAGCAGCCCGAAGTTGGCCATGTTGCGGGTGCCGATCTGCAGCATGTCGGCGTGCTCGGCCACGACGGGCACGTCGCGGGCGTCGACCACCTCGGTGACGACCGGGAGCCCGGTCAGGTCACGGACCTCGGCCAGGATCTCCAGGCCCTTCACCCCGAGCCCCTGGAACGCGTACGGCGAGGTGCGCGGCTTGTACGCCCCTCCCCGCATGATCGTCGCCCCGGCCGCCTTGGCCATCTCGACCGCCTCGAGGGTCTGCTGGAGCGACTCGACGGCGCACGGGCCCGCGATGAAGGTGAACGTGTCCGGTCCGATCGGGACCTGGTGCGAGGCGGGACCGACCCAGACCGTGCTGCGGGTGGGGTGGTTCTGGCGGCTGACCAGCTTGAACGGGTCGGAGATGCGGTGGACGTCCGCGACCCCGGCCATGGTGCGCAGGTTCAGCCCGTGGAACGAGTCGACGTCCCCGACCAGCCCGATGATGGTGCGTACGACGCCCTTGCTCACGAACGCCGATCCCCCGACGCTCTCCACCCGTGCGACGACGTGGGCGACGTCCTCGTCGCTGGCCTGCGGTGTCATGACGACGACCATGGCGTGTCCTTCTCTCTCTGTACTTCCCGCGGCCCGGTCGGGTCGGCGGGGGTCGCCCTGGTCGAGAGGGGTCCGGACATGCAGAACGCCCCTGCTCGAAGCCAGGGGCGTTGGTGTCGTGCGGCGCGACTCGGCGTTGACCTACCGGAGCCGGCTGCTCGGGTGCCCCGGGCAGTTGGCAAACAGATAGGTCCACGAACGCTGCATGCGCAGGACTGTAGGACGACCGTCCCGACGGGCGGTACCGGTTTCCACGATCCGGACACCGCCCCGCCACCTCTGCCGAGCCGTCCTTCGTGGCTGCGCGAGCCGTCGCCTGTGGCTGTGCGAGCCGTCGCTTGTGGTCGCGCGAGCCGTCCCTCGTGGTTCCACCCGGGCTGCGACCATCACCCGATGAAGCTGTACGCGGACTCGGCCGCCAAGCGCACTCGTCAGACGGTTGCGGACCTCTTCCTCGTCGGGTGGATCGTGGCCTGGCTGCTCATCGCCCGCAACGTGCACGCCGCGACCATGCTGCTGGCCAAGCCCGGGGTCGAGATGACGCAGGCCGGAGAGGGTCTCGGCGAGAAGATGCGCTCGGCCGGCTCGGTGGTCGATGGGGCACCACTGATCGGCGGTGGCTTGAGCGCGCCGTTCGACGG
This sequence comes from uncultured Actinomycetota bacterium, assembly GCA_963843825.1. Taxonomy (GTDB): domain Bacteria; phylum Actinomycetota; class Actinomycetes; order Propionibacteriales; family Nocardioidaceae; genus Marmoricola_A. The sequence goes on along the minus strand of CAWJLZ010000004.1, from coordinate 166,426 downwards.
GGCCGGCGCCGCGGCCGACCGGCTCGCGGCGGCGGGGGCATCCCAGGTGAGTGCCGTGGGGCACCTCGCCTTCTGGCTCACCCTGTCGGTGGCGGCGATCCCGATCCTGCTCGCACTCGCGGTGCACGTGCCGCTGCGCTGGCGGTTCGTCCGCGGGGCCGCCGCGTCCCAGCGCTTCATCGACTCGGCGGCCGACCTCGACCTGTTCGCGCTCCGCGCGCTGAGCCGTCAGCCGATGCACCGACTGGCCCGGATCAGTGCTGACCCGGCCGGTGACTGGCGCCGTCGCGACCCGGTGGTCGTCCGGGCGCTCGGCGTGCTCGAGCTCCGGGACGCCGGGCTGCGCCCGCCGACACGCTGAACAGGACCACGAACGACGGCTCGCGCCACCAAGAACGACGGCTCGCGCCACCACGAACGACGGCTCGCGGTCAGAGGAGGGGGGCGAGCACCTCGGCCGCTCGCTCGACCTCCCCACGCGACACGTCCAGGTGCGTGACCAGCCGCAGCGCCGTGGCCCCGACGGCGGACACCAGCACGTCCTGCTCCCTGGCCGCCGCGACCACCGAGGCCGGGTCGGAGGTCGGGACGACCACGATGTTGGTGTCCACCGACTCCGGCGCGACCCCGCAGGCCCGGGCCAGCAGCCGGGCGTGCTCGTGGTCGTCGGCCAGCCGCTCGACGTGGTGGTCGAGTGCGTGCAGCCCGGCTGCGGCGAGCATGCCGACCTGCCGCATCCCGCCCCCGAGCCGCTTGCGCCAGATCCGCGCCTCGGCGATCGCCTCCGTGGACCCGACCATCAGCGACCCGATCGGCGCACCGAGGCCCTTGCTCAGGCAGACCGCGAGCACGTCGGCCACCGCGCCGTACTCCTTCAGCGGGGTGCCGGTCGCGACGTGGGCGTTCCACAGCCGCGCCCCGTCGATGTGGACCGCGACCCCGCGCTCGTCGGCGAACCGCCGCAGCGCCTGCAGCTCGTCGAGAGGGATCACCACTCCCCCACCGAAGTTGTGGGTGTTCTCCACCGACAGCGCCCGGGTGGCCACGAAGAACGGGCCCATGTCGGGGGCGAAGATCTGCTCCAGCATCGTCAGGTCCAGGGGCCGTCCGACCCAGGTCCGCATCGTCAGTCCGGTCACTGCGCCGTGCACGCCGAGCTCGGCCCGGGCGATGTGGGCCGAGGCCTCGCAGAGCACCTCCTGGCCGACCCCGACCAGGGACCGTACGGCGAGCACGTTGGCCAGCGACCCGGTCCCGGTGAAGAGGGCAGCCGGCTTGCCGAACAGGTCCGCGACCCGCTCCTCCAGCACCCGTACGGTCGGGTCCTCGCCGTAGACGTCGTCGCCCACCGGGGCCTCGACCATCGCCGCCCGCATCGCGGGGGTCGGACGGGTCACGGTGTCGCTGCGCAGGTCGATCACGTCGGCCACCCTACGGTCGCCCTCGCCGGAGGAGTCAGTCGCCCGACCCGGCGAGGAACGCCGAGACCTCCGCGGCCGTGGGCAGGCTGGCCGAGGCCCCTCGCCGGGTGACCGCGAGCGCCCCGGCGGCCATCGCGCGCGGCACGGCCTCGGTCACGGTGCGGCCACGCGCCAGCTCGGCGCCGAGGTAGCCGGCGAACGCGTCCCCGGCCGCGGTGGTGTCGACCACCTCGACGGACGGCGCCGCGACGTGGTGCCGCCCGCCGGCGTCCACGAGCACGAGGCCCTGGCCGCCGAGGGTGACCAGGGCGTGGGTCACCCCGCGGTCGACGAACCACTGGCCGGCCTCCCCGGCCGACTCGACGTCGCGCACGGCGACGCCGGTGATCAGCCGGGCCTCGGTCTCGTTCGGGGTGACCACGTCGACCGAGGCCCACAGGTCGTCCTCCACCGACGCGGCGGGGGCGGGGTCCAGGACGACCAGGAGCCCCGCGGCCCGGGCGGTGCGTACGACGTGGGCGGTGACCTCCATGGGGGTCTCGAGCTGGGTGAGCAGGACGCGGGCCGAGCCCGAGCTGGCCAGCAGCGCGCCGTTGACGTCCTCGACCCCGAGGTGGGCGTTCGCCAACGGGACCACGACGATGTCGTTCTCCCCCTCGGCGTCGACCCGGATGTGGGCGAGCCCGGTGGGGCTCCCGCGCACGACCCGCACGTTCCCGGTGTCGACGCCGTACGACGCCAGCGCCCCGAGCGTGAGGTCGCGGAACAGGTCGTCGCCGACGCAGCCCACCATCAGCGTCTCGGCGCCGGCCAGGGCGCTGGCCACGGCCTGGTTGGCGCCCTTGCCACCGAGCACCAGCGTGGCGTCGTCGCCGAGGACGGTCTCCCCCGGAGCGGGCCGGCGAGGGGCGAACACGGTGACGTCGGCACTGATGCTGCCGACCACCATGACCAGACCGGCGTCGGCGTCAGGGCTGTCCATCGTGGAGGAGGTCCCTCAGACCTCGACGGTGACCTGGGCGTCGCGCAGCATCTCCGCGACCAGGAAGGCCAGCTCGAGGGACTGGACCCGGTTCAGCCGGGGGTCGCAGACCGACTCGTAGCGATCGGACAGGTCGGTCTCCAGCAGCAGCTCCCCACCGCCGACGCACTCGGTGACGTTGTCGCCGGTGAGCTCGACGTGCAGCCCGCCGGGCCAGGTGCCCAGCGCGCGGTGGACGTCGAAGAAGCCCTGGACCTCGTCCATGACGTCCTCGAAGCGACGGGTCTTGTAGCCCGAGGACGCCTCGAAGGTGTTGCCGTGCATCGGGTCGCAGACCCAGGCGACCTGGACGCCGGCGGCGGTGACCTTCTCGACCAGCTCGGGCAGGGCGTCGCGGATCTTGCCCGCGCCCATCCGGGTGATGAAGGTGAGCCGACCGGCCTCGTTCTCCGGGTTCAGCTTCTGGGCCAGCGCGATCGCATCGTCGGGGCTGGTGGTGGGGCCGAGCTTCACGCCGATCGGGTTCTGGATCCGGCTCATCAGCTCCACGTGCGCGCCGTCGAGCTGCCGGGTGCGCTCGCCGATCCACAGGAAGTGCGCCGAGACGTCGTACGGCAGGTCGGTGCGGCTGTCGATCCGGGTCAGGGCGTGTTCGTACTCCAGGATCAGGGCCTCGTGGCTGGAGTGGAAGTCGACCCGGTGGAACTCGTCGGGGTCGGCGCCGATCGCCTTCATGAAGGTCAGGGCCCGGTCGATCTCCTGGCCCATCCGCTCGTAGCGCTTGCCCACCGGTGAGGACCGCACGAAGTCGGTGTTCCAGGTGTGCACCTGGCGCAGGTCGGCGTAGCCGCCGGTCACGAAGGCGCGGACGAGGTTCAGCGTGGAGGCCGAGGAGTTGTACACGTCGAGCAGCCGCTGCGGGTCGGGGACCCGGGACTCGGGGGTGAAGTCGAACCCGTTGACGGCGTCGCCGCGGTACGCCGGCAGGGTCACGCCGTCGCGGGTCTCGTCGTTGGAGGAGCGCGGCTTGGCGTACTGCCCGGCGAGCCGGCCGAGCTTGACCACCGGGACCGAGGCGGCGTACGTCAGCACGACGGCCATCTGCAGCAGCACCCGCAGCTTGGCCCGGACGTTGTCGGCCGTGGCGCCCTCGAGGGTCTCGGCGCAGTCGCCGCCCTGGAGCAGGAACGCCTCGCCGCGGGCGACCGCGGCGAGCTTGCCCTTGAGGTCGTCGCACTCGCCGGCGAAGACCAGCGGCGGGACGTTGCGGAGCCGGGAGACCGTGGTGTCGAGGGCGGCGCGGTCGGGCCAGGAGGGCTGCTGGGCCGCGCCGAGGTCGTGCAGCGCGGCGAGGTCGGGGATGCTCACCGGGAAAGGGTACGCCGGGCGGGGGAGCCGACACGCACCCGTCCACAGCAGAAATGCGGGCGCCCGATACGGACATAACGGTATATTTATCTCATGGGCCTCCTGGAACGATTCCGACCGACCGCCATGCCGCGGTGGCAGCCGCCCGCCCCCGGCGACTGTCGTTGCGCCCATCACCTCGACAACCTGCTCGACCTGCGGGTCCCGCTCGCCGACGGCTCCGGAGACGTGGCCGTGGCGGACCTGGCGGCCACCGGGGCGCTCAGCACTGTGCCGACGCAGGACAACCTCTGGATCGACGGCAGCCTGCCCGAGGAGCGGTACGGCCCCTTCCACTGGCGGGTGGTCCACCAGGACGCACTGAACCCGTTCCTGTCCCCCACGGCTCCCACGCACCTCGACGACGTGCTGTACCTGCAGTCCGGCGTCGAGCGCGTCGCCTGGCTGGCGAACCGTACGGTCCTCGCCGTCGGCGGCTCCCGGCTCTGCACCCGGGGCGTCCAGGGCGCCGTGGTCAAGTCGCTGATGAGCGCACGCCTGCGGATCAGCTGACGCCGACAACGATGCTGCGGATGCTTAAGTCACTTAGACGGAGCCACGGTGCACAGGAGATAGCCCGCGTGCGAGAACACGGTGTCGGTGCACTTCGCCGACTCCCGTTCAACCTCCGCCCCGTCCAGCGCACGTTCAGTTGGAGTGAAGAGTCGCAAGCCGCCCCGCGTGGTTAGCGAACCAAGTGAAGGCACCCCCGAGAAGAAGCGCACCTCGGGGCCTTGCAACCAACCGGATCCGAAAGCGCCACCTGCGGCTCGGACATGCTCGGCCACGGCACGCTGATCGGCCAACGTGAGCGCGGGCGTTGCCAGAGCTGACCTGACGTGCCCAACCGACAGGCCTACGAGACCCGCCAGCGCCAGCGCGGTCCCGAGACGCCCCAGACGCTGCACGCCCCGGGAGGATCGGCGGCCGTGGCGTGCATCGTCCATGCGGACCCGAGCAGTTGCGACGAGGATGGGCAAGATTCCAACGAGCAACATGACCACAGGACCGACGAGGTACCGACCCATGGGGCGAGTGCTGAGGAACGCCCACCACACGATGATCAATGAGCCCGAAACGACGAGCACCGCAGTCGTGGCGAAGTTGTCTGCTGACTGGGCCGGCCGAGAGTCCTTGGGAGTAGTGACGAGCAACCACGCCACAGCTGCGGTCGCGACAGCGAGCCCCACCACCAGCGTGAGAAGCGGACCTGCACCGCGCAAGACCGAGCTGATCGCCTCATGTCGGCCGATAACCGCAAAACCGTCCACGCCTATTCCGGAGCCTGAGTGGATGAAGAAGAACGCGAACTCCTGGAATCGATCTCGGTACAGATCGGGTCCCAGGGCTATGTATTTCCAGACATTCCATGACAGCGTTGGCAGCAGTGCTCCAGCTCCAAATCTCAAGAACCGCCCGAGGCGGCCTGGGCCGCAGGGGTCTCCGGCGACAATTACGGCTATCGCGAAGACAGGAAGGACGAGCAAGGTCAGGAACTTGGCCATGATGGCCACACCAACGAGCAAGCCCGCCGCGCCTGCCCGTCGACGCACGACGAGCGAACTTCCGAGAAGCAGGGCTGTCGCCGCGGTTTCTCCGAGGATTGCACCGGAGCCGCCCATCCCACGGAATCCATCGGTCCTCAGGTCCACAGCCAAGACGCCCAACCAGGCCACGACCGCGCCAGGAAACCGTCCGACGCGCCAACCGATGCGGAGAGCGACGCCTATCAAAGCGAGATACGTCAGGGAACCGATGAGGCGTGCCACCCATAGATGCGTACCGAACACGGCCATGGCCCCAGCCACGGGAAGCAACAAGGACGGCCCCGTGCTAATAAATACGTCAAAATCTCGCGGGCGAGGAGTTGCGTAGACCGAGCCATCTGTCGCGTAGCTACCATCAAGAACAAGATGCAGTGGCACTTGGAGGTTGTAGGCCTCGTCGTAGCCGAGAGGCCCTTTCATCCCCGACACCAGCACGGCCAGGGTGACGAGAACCAGCGTTCCCGCGATCACAAAGGGCGCAAGGGTGCGCGGACCGCTCACGCGCTCCGCGCTTCCGGTTGCTCCACAGGGTTCGTCAGCCCTGCCATAACTTTCCTCGAAGTGCGATCGCCCAGCAATCGCCAACGGATGAGTTCTCGCAACGCCTCGCGACATAGCCGAACAAGCCGCCGCGAAGGCATGAGGTCACTCAGAGGACCTGTTTGCCAACTGCTTCCCGTGGCTGTTTCGCCTCTACGCGGCAGGCTCCGTACGGGGACGTACACGACACGGAAAGGTCCTTTGGCCGCCAAGATGCTGAAGTGGACGTTCGGGACGACCGAGTAAGCACTTACGCGACCCAACAGATTTGACAGCACGCGGGTGCGGTAAGCCCGCAACGGAGTGTTGATGTCACGACACCCTCCGACCCAAGGCGTGAGCAAAGACCCAAGCGCGCTCGAGAGACATCGGCGAAACCAGGGATCGCTGCGACCCTGCCGTTCTCCATGAGCGATATCCGCATACTTCAATGCCGCCAGCACCCGTCCAACGTCGTGACCAGTGAACTGCCCATCCCCGTCGACGTGAACGACCGCGTCGGCGCCCGAACTGATTCCCCGAGCACATGCGGCCAATGCCGAGGGCCCGTGTCCCAGGTTCCGGGAGTTACGCACGATCCTCACCTGAGAGGCAATGGCGTGAGGGTGTCCACTGACTTGGATCGGCTGAGGCGAGGCATCGTCCACAACCCAGAACTCAAGCGTGCCCACCTGCGGCAGGACAAACTCTTCTATCTCGGCCAGGAACGGGGCGATATCGCCTTCCTGATAGGCAGGCATAACGACGGCCACATGATGAATGCGGCTCCGAGACGCGGACATCGGGCAACTGTAGAAACCTCCGACACCTGTCGACAGGGACTTCCCACAGAACTGTCCCAAAGGACCAGTGAATGAACCCGAAAGGCTGAGCCCGCCTCAGCCGAAGAAGACCTCGGCCTCGGCGTACTCCTCGGGCGAGACGACCTTCAGCTCGCCGGTGCCCTCGATCAGCGGGACCCGGACGATGTCCTTGCCGCGCAGGGCGACCATCTTGCCGAAGTCACCGTCGTGGACGGCGGTGATCGCGTGCAGGCCGAAGCGGGTCGCCAGCCACCGGTCGAAGGCGGTCGGCGTGCCGCCGCGCTGGACGTGACCCAGGACGACCGCGCGGGCCTCCTTGCCGGTCCGGGTCTCGATCTCCTTGGCCAGCCGGTCGCCGATCCCGCCGAGGCGCACGTGACCGAAGGCGTCCTTCTCGCCGCTGACCAGTGTCATGTCGCCGCCCTCGATCGGCACCGCCCCCTCGCTGACCACGACGATCGGGGTGTACCGGGTCTGGAAGCGGTGCTCGACCCACTCGCAGACCTGCTCGATGTCGAACGGCTTCTCGGGGATCAAGATGATGTTGGCGCCACCGGCCAGGCCGGAGTGCAGCGCGATCCAGCCGGCGTGGCGACCCATCACCTCGACGACGAGGACCCGGTGGTGGGACTCGGCGGTGGTGTGCAGCCGGTCGATCGCCTCCATGGCGATGTTGACCGCGGTGTCGAAGCCGAAGGTGAAGTCGGTGCCGGACAGGTCGTTGTCGATCGTCTTCGGCACACCGACCACGTTCACGCCGAGCTCGGAGAGCTTGGTGGCCACGCCGAGGGTGTCCTCGCCGCCGATCGCGACGAGCGCGTCGACGCCGTTGGCGGCCAGGTTCTCCTTGATCCGCTCCACTCCCCCGTCGACCTTGAACGGGTTGGTCCGCGACGACTTCAGGATCGTCCCGCCTCGCGGCAGGATCCCGCGGACGTCGTCGACGGTCAGGGGGACCGTGAGGTTCTCCAGGGGACCTCGCCAGCCGTCCCTGAACCCGACGAACTCGAACCCGTACTCCCCGACGCCCTTGCGGACGACCCCTCGGATCACGGCGTTGAGACCGGGACAGTCCCCGCCTCCGGTCAGCACTCCAACTCTCATGGGCACACCGTAGCGATACGGATTTGATCGATCCAGGGGCCGGGGTCACCGGATCGCGGTGGATCCGGCCTGTCAGGATGCCCGCCATGACCTTCTCGATCGTGGCCCGCTCCGACGACGGCGAGTCCTGGGGCGTCGCCGTCGCCTCCAAGTTCCTCGCCGTGGGCTCCGCGGTGCCCGCCGCCGTCGCCGGCATCGGCGCCCTGGCCACCCAGGCCGAGGCCAACGTCGCCTACAAGGGCCTCGGCCTGTCCCACCTCGACGAGGGTGCCACCGCCGAGGTGGCCCTGGCCCGCCTGCTGGAGGAGGACGAGGGCCGTGCGGACCGCCAGGTCGGCATCGTCGACCTCGACGGCAACGGCGCCACCTGGACCGGCGAGTCCTGCTTCGACTGGGCCGGCGGCGAGGCCGGGCCGGGCTTCGCGATCCAGGGCAACATCCTGACCGGCCCCGAGGTGGTCGCCGCGATGCGTGCGTCCTGGGAGTCCAGCGCCGGCGAGACCGACCTGACCCGTCGGCTCCTTGCGGCCCTGCGCGCCGGCGACGAGGCGGGCGGTGACCGCCGTGGCCGTCAGTCCGCCGCGCTCCTGGTCGTCCGGGACGGCGCCGGGTACGGCGGGGGCGACGACGTGGCCACCGACCTGCGCGTCGACGACCACCCCGACCCCTGTGCGGAGCTGGCGCGCCTGGTCGACCTGCACGCGCTGTACCTCACCGCCTCCACCGAGGAGGAGAAGGTGCCGCTCGACGACGCGTTGCGCGCCGAGCTCGACGAGCGGGCCCGGGCGCTCGGCGCCGCCGACTTCGACGCCTGGGTCGGGACCGAGAACTACGAGATGCGGGTCGGCCCGGACTGGGTCGACACCGTGGTCCTGGACCTGATCCGCGCCGCCGGCTGAGCGCTGGATGAGCACCATCGGGCTCGACCTGGGACCACGGGGCGTGCACGCGGTCCTCGTCGACGACGCCGGGCAACCCGTGGCATCCGGGTTCACGCCGGTGGAGCTCCGTCCACCCGCACCCGGGCTGGGTCGAGCGCTCCCCCGACGAGCTCTGGCGGGCCGTCCTGTCCGCGACCAGCACCGCCCTGGCGTCGTACGACGGACCGCCCCCGCGGGCGCTCGGGCTCAGCGGCGAGCCGGACACCCTGCACGTGTGGGACGCCGAGACGCTCGGCTCACCACGACCCGCCTTCGCCCCCGGTGACCAGCGGGGCAACACCGCCGAACGCCTGCGTTGGGTGGCCGAGCACGAGCCGCACACCTGGGCCCTGGTCGAACAGGGCCGGTACGTCGTCGGGCCTGCCGCCTCCTACGTCCTGGCCCGGCTGACCCTCGGCACCTGGCACGTGGTCGACCCGACCCACGCGACGGTCATCGGCCCGCTCGTCGACGACGCCCCCGAAGCCGCCCTGCCCGAGCTCGTCGCGTCCTCCGGCCCTGTCGGGTCGACCCAACCCCGCGCCTTCGGAGGCCTCGCCGTCCCGGTCACGGCCTTCGTCGCGAGCGACGTCGCGGCCCGTGAGGGCATCGACGGCCTGGGCATCGCACGCCTGGCCGGTCTGTGGGCGGGACCCCGCACTCGTCAGAGGCCGCCCGGAGGTCGCACGCCGCCGTCGCCCTGAGCTCCCCGTCGCGCAGCACGCCGGGCCAGGGCAGCGAGCAGCAGCACAAGGCCCGTGGCCACGACGTTGACCAGGTACGTCGCGGGGGTGCGTGCGCCGTCGACGGGGGCGACCAGGAACCCGCCGAGCGCCCGCGAGAGCAGGACGCCGACCGCGAGGCCGACCACGTGGGAGACCGTCCACGCCGGGCTCCTGCCCCAGCGCAGCAGCGCCTCCGCCAGCACCGCACCGCCCACCACCGTGGCGACCAGGGCCGGCCAGACGATCGACCAGCCGAGGGCGGACTCCACGACCACGCCGAGCACCACCATCACCACCGGTGCCGGCGGTGGCCATGCCGGGGCGTCGGTCCGTCGACGCCCGCGCACGGCCGGACCGACCAGGGCGGCCGCCACCAGGAACACCACGGCCACGACCGCACCGACGAGCTGGGCCGGGGACAGCTGCCAGCCCTCGGACGAGACGTGGTCAGCCAGGACGGCACCGGCCGCGAGGAGGTACAGCACGCTCAGGGTGATCGTCGTCCCCCGTCCCAGCCAGGGCTGCCCGGCTCGGCCCGAGAGCACCGAGACGATCGCCAGGGGTGCGCCGAAGGACGCCACGGTGTGCCCCAGCACGAACGCGACCGCGGCGTACGCCGACAGGTCGAGCCCGGGCACGTACGTCGGGTCCCACAGCTCGGCCCAGCCGTCGAAGCCACGGTAGTCGGGGTTGACCACGCTCTGGTCGATGACCACCGCCTCCACCACACCGAGGGCGGTCACGATCAGCAGCAGCCCCGGCCAGCCCAGCCCGCGGCGCACGGCGACCTCCCGGGCCAGCAGCGCGGGCGCTCCGTACAGCGGGGAGAGCACGACCAGGCCACCCAGCAGGCCGAGCAGGGCAGCGCCGGAGGCGTCGTACGCCGAGAGGTACTCAGCGCACACCGGCGACAGCAGCAGCACGCCGACGACGGGGAGCCAGCGGGTGCGCATGCGTCCAGTCCACCAGCACGACGGCGCAGGGACCAGGAACCTCGGGCCCCCGCGAGCCCGACCCGGGTAGCGGTTCGGCGGCCCGGGCAGCGACCTTGGTTCCGGAGGGCCTGGAACCCAGCGCTCAGCGGCCGAGCTCGGTCACGGCCGCCTGCGCGGCGTCGGCCTCGGCACGGGCGGCCGCGACCGCGTCCTCCGCCTCGGCCACCTCACCCTCGAACCCGGACAGCTCGGCCGACGCCTCCTCCGTACGCACCTCCGCCTCGGCCAGCGCGCGGCGCAGCTCCTCGAGCCCGGCCTCGAGCTGGAGCACCCGGGCCTGGCCCTTGGCGTGCGCCTTGGTGGCCTTGTCCCGGGCCTTGACCGCCTTGCGCAGCGCGGTGCCCGCGGCCTTCAACCGCTCCTGCGCCTCGCGCCGCTCCCGGCCGTCGTCGCGGACCACGGAGAGCGTGGGCCGCGGAGCCGCGGCAGGGGGTGCGACCGCTGGCGAGGCCGCCAGCGGCACGGCCAGCACCTCGGCCAACGACTCCAGGCCGGTCGAGCTCAGCGACGCGGTGAGCAACCCGCTGCGTACGGCGGTCGCGGCGTCCCGGTCGGTCATCGCGGCCTGCAGGGTGTCCTCGACCTGGCGGGCGACCTGCTCGCTGAGCCGCTGCCCCCGGTCGGCGGCCAGCGACCGGACCTCCGTGGTCACCCCCGCCACCAGCCGACGGCGCTGACGGGCCAGGTCGCGCAGCGCCTCACCCTGGAGCAGGGACTGGGCCTGCCGCAGGGAGTCCCCGAGCTCGACGACCTGGGTGACCAGCTCGGACCGCTCGCGGGCCAGCACGTTGACCGACCAGGCCGCCACCGACGGCCGGCGCAGCGCGGTCACCGCAGTGGCCAGCTCCTTGTCCCCCTGGCCGCGGGCCTCCTTCGCCGCAGCGGTGCGGGCCGCGACGAACTCGCCGGGCAGCAGCCCGTAGAGCTCCTCGGCCACCGCGCGCAGCGCGTCGTCGTCCACCCGGCCAGGATAGGAGCGCTCAGCCGAGCTCCTCGTCGAGTCCCTGCTCGATGGCGTAGCGGACCAGCTGGACCCGGTTGTGCAGCTGCAGCTTGCGCAGGGTGTTCTGCACGTGGTTCTGCACGGTCCGGTGCGAGAGCACGAGCCGGTCGGCGATCTGCTTGTACGACATTCCCTTGGCCACCAACCGCAGCACCTCGGTCTCCCGGTCGGTCAGCCGCGGGAGCTCGCTCCCCGAGGTGGCCTCGGACGGGGTCTCGGAGAGCCGTCGGTACTCCCCCAGCACCAGTCCGGCCAGGCCCGGGGTGAACACGGTGTCGCCCACCGAGACCCGTCGTACGGCGTCCAGCAGGTCCGCGCTCGAGGCCGACTTCACCAGGTAGCCGGTCGCCCCCGCCTTGACCGCGTCCAGCACGTCGCCCTGCTCCCCCGAGGCCGACAGGATCAGCACCCGCACGGTGGGGTCCTCGCTGACCAGGGTGGCGGTCACCTCCACGCCGTTCGGGGCGGGGATCTGCAGGTCGAGCACCACCACGGCCGGTCGGGTGGCGCGGGCCCGGACCAGCGCCTCGGTGCCGGTCGAGGCGGTGGCGACCACGTCGAGCCCGGCCGCGCCGAGGTCGCGGACCACCGCCTCGCGCCACATCGGGTGGTCGTCGACCACCATCACCCTCAGCGGGCCGTCCCCGGGTGCCTGCGTCATCGCGTCCCCTCTCCGGTGCGGTCGCCCCGGGGCAGCACGAGCAGCCACTCGGTGCCCTCCCCCGGTGTGCCCACCTGCTCGGCGCTTCCGCCGAGGTCGGTCATCCTGCCGCGCACCGAGCCGCTGACCCCGAGCCGGCCCTCGCGCTCGGCCTGCTCCAGCCGTCCGGCGGGGATGCCGGGGCCCTCGTCGCGCACGGTCACCTCGACCGCGTCGCCGAGGTCCTCCACGAACACCCAGGCCGGGGCGTCCGCGCCGACGTGCCGGTCGACGTTGTCCAGGCACGCCGCGACGACCGCGGCCACCTCGCTCACCGCGTGGGCGGTCAGCCGGACCGGGACCCCCGGCACGGAGACGGACACGCGCGGGGAGGACAGCGGGGTCAGGGCCGCGACCAGGTCGGTGACCCCCGGGTCGCCGGCGTCCCCGCCGGTCTCCAGGTCGGGGCCGGTGCGGGCGTCGAACTGCACCAGGGCCCGCAGGGCGACCTCCTGCTCGCCGGACAACCGGCCCAGCTCGGCCAGGTCGCCGCCGACCTCGGTGCCGTGCCGCTGCACCAGGGCCAGCACCTGGAGGACCCCGTCGTGCACGACGCGGGCCAACCGGGCCCGCTCGGCGTGGATCGCGGCGGTCCGTTCGGCCGCGGCGCGCATCTCGGCGGCCTCGCGCAGGATGCCGGCCGTCCAGCCCACCACCGCCGCGGCCAGCAGCAGCAGGAAGATGTTGCCCCAGGTGCTCCCCGAGTAGCTCTCGCGCACCGACACGTCGGCGGCCGAGACCAGCACCGCGGCCAGGACCGCCTGCAGCACGTGACGCCCCACCGCCCAGGCCAGGACCGGCGCGACGACGTAGAACGAGGGCAGGGTGGAGGCGTGCCGGTCCAGCATCTCCTGGCTCTGCACGAGCGGGGTGGCCAGCATGAGCAGCAGCGAGACGCCCAGGTCCGCGGCGTACAGCGGGGTGCGGCGGCGGCGCGGGGCGTCGTAGGCCCAGGAGGCGAAGCCGGTCCAGGCCACGATGACGACCAGCCCGGCCGCGGCGAGACCGGGGCGGGCGAACTCGCCGAACCGGCCGAGGTTGAGCACCAGGGCGTAGGTCATCACCACCAGCCGCAGGACGACCAGGGCCCGGAACAGCTCGGTCTCGACCTGCTCCGAGGGCGAGACCCCGCGCAGGTCCGCCGAGGCCGGGGTCAACCGGGACAGCGCCCGCGACGGGGAGGTGGACGCGGGCGACCGGGAGCCGGACCGGGAGCGGGACAGGGAGCGGGACACCGGAGCGGCGATGGTCAGGACGCCTTGAGGTCGGAGCCGTCGACCTTCGGAGCCTTGGCGGCCTCCTTGGCGGCCTCCTTGTCGAGCGCCTTGGCCCGGGTGGCGTAGAGGTCGACGTACTCCTGGCCGGACAGCCGCATGATCTCGTACATGATCTCGTCGGTGGCCGAGCGCAGGATGAACCGGTCGTTCTCCAACCCCTCGTAGCGCGAGAAGTCCAAGGGCTTGCCGTAGCGGACCAGCGGGCGGACGTAGTGGCCGAACTTCTTGCCGGGCGGCGCGACGATGTCGGTGCCGACCACGGCGACCGGGATCACCGGCACCCCCATCTCGATGGCCAGGCGGGCCACCCCGGTCTTGCCGCGGTAGAGCCGGCCGTCGTGGGAGCGCGTGCCCTCGGGGTAGATCCCGAAGATCTCCCCGGCGGCGAGCACCTTGCGCGCCGAGAGCAGGGCACCGGCCGCCGCGTCGGCGCCGGAGCGGTCGATCGGCACCTGGCCGGCCCCGGAGAAGAAGTGCTTCTGCAGCCACCCCTTCAGGCCCGGGGTGGTGAAGTACTCCGCCTTGGCCACGAAGGTGACCTTGCGACTCAGGGTCAGCGGCATGAAGAGCCAGTCGGCGTACGAGAGGTGGTTGCTGGCGATGATCGCCGCCCCCTCGGTGGGGACGTGCTCCAGGCCCTCGGTCTGGGGGCGGAACACCATGCGCAGCACGGGCCCGATGGCGATCCAACGGAGGAACCAATAGAACAAGCTGTCCTCCTCGACAACCCCGACCGGTCGACTGACCGACTCACACCGCGACTCACCCTAGCCTGGCCTGGGGGCGCGTGGGACGATTGGACGACGGCGTTCCCGGGCCCTCCCGGCGGGCCCATTCAACACCAGAATCCCGCAGGAAGGACCCTTCGTGGGCATCGCACCCGAGGACGAGCCGTACGCGGCCCCCGCCTCTCCCCGGGATCCCGACGGACAGCGCGTCGGTGTGCTCCTGTGCCACGGGTTCACCGGCACCCCGTCCTCCATGCGGCCGTGGGCCGAGCACCTCTCCGAGCAGGGGTACGCGGTGTCGGTGCCGCTGCTGCCGGGCCACGCGACGACCTGGCAGGAGCTCAACCGCACGACGTACGACGAGTGGTACGCCGAGGCCGAGCGCGCCTTCACCGCTCTGCTGGCCACCAACGACCGGGTCTTCGTGACCGGGCTGTCGATGGGCGGCTGCCTGGCACTGAACCTCGCCGAGGAGAAGGGCCGCGACGTCGCCGGGCTGGCGCTGGTGAACCCGATCGTGCACACCGAGCGCAAGGACGTGAAGCTGCTGCCGGCGCTGAAGCACGTGATCCCGTCGTTCCCCGCGGTCGGCAACGACGTGAAGAAGCCGGGGGTGGTCGAGCGGGCCTACCCGCGCACCCCGCTGCGCGCCGCGCACTCGCTGTTCTCCACCCTGCCGAACGTCCGTCGCCGGCTGGCCGAGGTGACCCAGCCGCTGCTGCTGTTCCGCTCGCGGGTGGACCACGTGGTCGACTCCTCCTCGGGCCGGATCCTGATGTCGACGGTCTCCAGCCGCGACCTGGAGGAGAAGGTGCTCGAGGACAGCTTCCACGTCGCCACCCTCGACAACGACGCGGAGACGATCTTCGCCGACTCCGCCGCGTTCTTCGACCGGGTCAGCAGCGAATGACCGCCGACCGACCCGACCCCTCGAAGCCCGAGGAGCCCGACCGCGGGCTGGACGTGGACGCCGCCTTCGCCGAGATCGTGGCGCACTGGGTCCCGTCCGTCGCCGAGCCGAGCACGGACCCGGACACCGAGGGCGCCGGGGCCGCGGACGGCGACGAGGACGGCGCGGACCCGGCGGGCGACCTGGCCGTGGACCCCGAGCCGGACCGGGCGGACCCCGGGGAGCAGGACCGCCTGCGCACGCTGTTCCAGCCGACCTGGTCCGACCCGCTGCCCACCCCGCCCGAGGAGGACACCCGCTGGGAGCCTCCGCCGCCCCCGCCGATCCCCCGCCCGGAGCCCCGTCGTGGCCTGGCCTGGCTGTGCCTGTTCGGCACCCCGGTGCTGGCGCTGCTGCTGCTGATCCTCGGGGTGGTCGTGCCCGGGTGGGCCACCTTCCTCATGGTGGTCGCGTTCGTGGGAGGCTTCGGCTACCTGGTCGCCACGATGGCGCCGGCACCCTCGGACCCCTGGTCGGGGGACGACGGCGCCCGTCTGTGAGCTCCCGGCCGGGTCCGACACGACGGAAGGGCACGCGGTGCAGAGCGAGACGGTCGAGATCGAGGGCCACCTGATCGACAGCGGGATCCTGTCCCAGGTGCTGAACGACATCAAGGACTACGGCGCCGACTACGTGATCGACCGCTTCGACGTCGGCCACGAGGCACGGGACCTGTCGCGGGCGATCGTCACGGTCACCGCGGCCGACGAGGACGCCCTGCAGCGGCTGCTGATGCGCCTGCAGACCCGCGGCTTGAACCAGGTCGACCCGGGCGAGGCGGAGACCGCGACGGTCGAGCTCGACGGCGTGCTCCCCGACGGCTTCTACTCCACCACCAATCTCGCCACCCAGGTCCGGATCGGCGGTCGCTGGCTCAAGGTCGGCAACCCCGAGATGGACTGCGGCCTGGTCGTCGAGGGTGAGGGTGAGGACGCCGTCGTCCGCACCCTGCCGATGGTGGACGTCAAGGCCGGCATGCAGCTGGTCGTCGGGGCCTCGGGCATCAAGGTCGCCGCGCCCGTCGAGGTCAAGAGCGGGGTCGTCTTCGGCTTCATGGAGTCCGACGTGTCGAGCGAGAAGCCGCAGGCGGTGCTGGTCCGCCAGGTCGCCGACGGCATGCGCGAGGCCAAGGACGCCGACCAGAAGGTGCTCTGGGTCGGTGGCCCGGGCGTGGTGCACACCGGGGCCGCACCGGCGATGGTCGCGCTGGTCGAGGCCGGCTTCGTCGACATCCTCTTCGCCGGCAACGCGCTGGCGACCCACGACATCGAGGCGTCGCTGTACGGCACCTCGCTGGGCATCGACCTCAACCACGGCACCGGCGTCGAGCACGGCCACGAGCACCACATCCGGGCGATCAACACGATCCGCAAGTCCGGCTCGATCGCCGAGGCGGTCTCCCAGGGCGTCCTGACCGGCGGGATCATGCACGCGCTGGTCACCCACGGCAAGTGAGTTCGTCCTGGTCGGGTCGGTCCGCGACGACGGCCCGCTCCCCGACGTCTACACCGACGTGATCGACGGCCAGCGGGCGATGCGCGCCGCGCTGCCCGGGGTCGGCTTCTGCGTCATGGTCGCCACCACCCTGCACTCGGTCGCGACCGGCAACATCCTGCCCGCCTCGGTGCCCCTGGTCTGCGTGGACATCAACCCCGCCTCGGTCACCAAGCTCGCCGACCGGGGCTCCTCGCAGGCCCGCGGAATCGTCACCGACGTGGGTCTGTTCATCGAGGCGCTGGCCCTCGAGCTGGTCCCGTCGTACGGCGGTCGCCGGCTCTGAGGCCGCATTTGGTTCCGCAGGTAACCGACACCGGTTGAGCTTCGTGTCGGAGCATGATGGCAGCGACTGCCTATGACAACTGGACCTATCACTATTTCGTCGGCCCGGTGATGCCGGGCGCCTCCCCAAAGGCGCGACTGCACGCCAGGAGCGGTGGGTCTGACTTACGCCAACCAGGTCCACTGGAGCAAGAGTCGACCACGGCGTGTGAACCGACCCGCATGAGGTGACCCCAGTTCTCAGGCTTCACGGATGCGCTGAGCCGAGAGCAGGGCACACGCTAGAGCTAGCGGCGGCTTCGCAGAGCAGGTGCAGGACTCCATCGACGGAGGCGCAGAAAGCAAAACCCGGTCAGGAACCATCCTCGCTGGCTCGCTGACCGTAGAATCGTGCAGAAGCCGGATGTCTCGGGTGTCCTGTTCATCGCGTCATGACCTGTCAACCACGAGCGGACCAAGATGCCAAGTATGAGGGAGTCCAAGACCCCTCCACCGTCGCATAACCCTTTGTCCGTTATGCGGCGGTTGGCTTCCGAGTCTGGTGCGTCTGCCATAGAGTTCGCGCTGGTCTTCAGCTTCGTACTCGTCCCTCTTATGATGGGGCTCATCGAGTACGGGTGGTACTTCTATACGTCGCAAGTTACAGCGTCTGCGGCTAGAGATACCGCCCGTCGGCTGAGCGTAGGTGATTGCACCGCATCGGGCAAAGCTCAAGCGTTCGCGCGTGCGCAGGCAAATTTTAAGGACTTGACTCTCACCTTCGGGACGACGACGACACAGAACAACACCCTTCCCGCGGTGGGCAGCACCGTCCGAGTCGAAGCTACACAGAACGCGACGCTCTTCACGGTTTTCCCTCTGCCCAACAACGGCGTCGCCACGAAGTCTATAGACGCACTCGTTGAAGACGATACGGAGGACACGCCGTGTTGAGTCGACATACTGTCTCGAGACGGGGCGAGTCCGGGGCGGCCGCCATTCTGGCCTTGATGGTCGCCCTGTTGTGTTTCACCTTCGCGGCACTAGCGGTGGACTTGGGAAATGCCGTTTCACGCAAGGGAAGCACGCAGGCTCAGGCCGACTTCGCGGCCCTCGCAGGGGCACCCTTCATTCCCGGGACGAAAGTTGCAACTGACCCCGCTGTCTTGGCAGTGGCGAGATATTTGGTTTTCAACCGGCCTACTGACGACAATGACAGCGGACATTACGGGACACCTCGGTGGCCGACTAACGTTAATAGCATGGCGGCTAATCTTGTCGATAACTCACTATCTAATGGCGAGGTGAACTTCGCCACCACTGGAAGAATGGTTGTCACCACACCTCGATATCAAGTCGACTTCGGTTTCGCTGGGATCTTTGGCATGTTTCCCGGAGTGAACGTCGCGAATAAGATCGAGGTAAGTAGTTCGGCTACCGTAATGACTGGCACCCCGAGCAGTTACGGGGTCTATCCCATGTACGTGGCCGCACCGACCGCAGGAAATCCGCAATGCGACTACGGACTTCAGACACTGACTGACCCACCTAATGGACACGTTGTTCCGCCAGCAGTGCCTACGCTTTACGCTGATGCAGACACTAATGGAACCTCTCTGACGGCGTTTAGTCTTACGGATTCTGGCAGCGCGGTCAGCACTATTGCTTTGAACTCGACAGCCGGACAGATGACTCTGTCAGGGGGATTCAAGAACGCGACTCGGGTTGGCTTCTTCAGCCCGGACGACCCGTCCCTGGCCCCTGTTGAGGTCGTCAACGGGACGCCCGGTTGGGTCTCGCCCAGCCAGAATCCGTACACGCAGAATAACAATGGCCAGGTCGTCGTTAAAATTCCTCTAACGGTGACGTCCTCGAACGCCCTGTGGTACGCCCGCGTGTATCAGGGGACTGGTGCGGGAGCTGGCGCCAACAAGTGGTCAGAGCGCTCAGAGGCGCAGCCTCTGAGCATTGGTGATGCGCCGTTCGAGTGCGTTGGTGGTAGTTCGAGTGGCAACTTCGGAACGCTCAAGTTGCCCAGGGCCGGCGCAAACCCGTCAAACGCTTCCGGGTGGATCGCTACAAATATCGCTAAAGGTCTCGAGGCGCCCTTATCGCTCGCCGTTTACCCTGGGAGCCCTCCTCCCTTTATCTGCACTGCTGCACCCCCCTCCGTTGTGTCAACCTCCAGTGTCAGGCGGGCTGGGACCAACTGTCTCGACACGGACACCGGCATGACATTCGGGACTGCAACCCCTGGTTTCATTTCCGGCAACGGTGGAGTTTACAAGGGGCGGTTAGACACCGGCGCCACTCGGCGGACCCGGATGGAAGCGGCGGGTGCTCGCGCGCAGGAACGACCTCGACAGCAAATGTCGGCGGTTACAACTTGAACGATGACCTCCTCACGTGCTTCATGACATCACCGTCCACCCAGATTGGCGACGTTGCACGGAAAAGCTCGTGGGACCGCCCGTTTTCGATCCAGCGATCTACTCCTCTCCTCGATTTGGTTGGGTGCCAGTTTTTCAGCGAGAGGTAGTGTCAGGCGGGAGCGGGATGTACGCCATCGTGGACTTTCGGGCCGCGTTCGTAACGGACCAACCAATGTCGGCGACGAAAAGCTAACCACGCTTTCGGAACATCCACCGAGAACGGACTCGGAATAACGGGTAATGGAAATAACCTCAAGTTGGAGACACTGAAAGTGGTTTTCCTCACACTAATGCTCTACCCGACGGCAACGCAAAGACCCCTATTGGTCCAAATCTGGGTTCCAACTTTCCGCAAGTCCGTCGCCTGGTCAATTGATTGAGGACTCTGGGTCATCGGCTTTCGTCTGAGATCCGGGCCAATAGCATTTATGCCCTAGAGACACAGAGATCTCCAGCGGTCAGTAGTGTCACAACGCCACAATGACCTGGCCGCATTTACCTGGAGGTATCAGCGGGCATGGGCTGTAAGGATGTCGCCGAGCTATTGCGGGGTCGTGGTGATTTACGAATGCAGAGAGTCGCGGCAGCTCGCGGCTCTGTGTTGAGTTCGGATGCAGCGATACGTCCGCCATCGGCTCTTCAACGCTGAGGCGCTTACAGCTGCGGCGGTGGGCGGAGAGCCATAGAGGGCTCTTCACAGTTGAGGGTGTAGTCGCAGTGGCTCGTCGATCGGCGCTCCGCTGGCGCGTCGTGGCCGGATAGGCGTCGAGGTCTCCCGAAGATGGAAGTTCTCACACTGCCCATCTGGAAGACCTCGACGTGGCTGACGCTACCCGCGCGCGTGTGTTCGCGCGCCCTGACCTGACCACGTTCTGCCGCCTCGAGGAGCTCGGCCTCGTCGTGACCGGCCAGCGCCTCGAACCCGGAGCGGGCGGTGCTGGCGTGCCGGGTCCTCGAACCCGACCAGTGGTGCCGGCGCTGCGGGTGCGAGGGCACCGCCCGCGACACCGTCGATGCGCCGGCTGGCCCACGAGCCGCTCGGCTGGCGACCCACGCTCGCTCGAGGTCACCGTGCGCCGCTACCGGTGCACCGGCTGCGGACACGTGTGGCGCCAGGACACCACGCCGCGGCCGAGCCGCGGGCCAGGCTCTCGCGGCGGGGTCTGCGGTGGGCGCTGGAGGCGATCGTGTGTCAGCACCTCACCGTCGCCCGCGTCGCCGAGGGCCTCGGGGTCGCGTGGAACACCGCCAACGACGCCGTCCTGGCCGAGGGCAAGCCGGGTCCTCATCGATGACCCGGCACCGCTTCGACGGCGTCAAGGTCGTCGGCGTCGATGAGCACGTGTGGCGCCACACCAGGCGCGGCGACAAGTACGTGACCGTGATCATCGACCTCACCCCGATCCGCGACGGCACCGGCCCGGCACGGCTGCTCGACATGGTCGAGGGCCGCTCCAAGCAGGCGTTCAAGACCTGGCTCGACCGAACGCCCCCAGGCGTGGCGCGACGGCGTCGAGGTCGTCGCGATGGACGGGTTCACCGGGTTCAAGACCGCCACCACCGAGGAGCTGCCCGACGCGGTCGCGGTGATGGACCCCTTCCACGTGGTCCGGCTGGCCGGCGACGCCCTAGACCGATGCCGACGCCGCGTCCAGCAAGCCATCCACGGCCACCGCGGCCACAAGGACGACCCGCTCTACTCGCGCTCGGCGCACCCTGCACACCGGCGCCGACCTGCTCACCGACAAGCAGTAGCCACCGCCTGCGCGCACCTGTTCGCCACCGACGACCACGTCGAGGTCGAGGCCACCTGGGGCATCTACCAGCGGATGATCGCCGCCTACCGCGAACCCGACCGGACCCAGGGCCGCGCAGCTGATGGTGCAGCTGATCGAGTCGGCTCAGCCACGGCGTCCCGGCCGCGCTGAGCGAGATCGTCACCCTCGGCCGGACCCTGAAGCAAGCGCGCCGCCGACGTGCTGGCCTACTTCGACCGACCCGGCACATCCAACGGACCGACCGAGGCGATCAACGGCCGCCTCGAACACCTCCGCGGCTCCGCCCTCGGCTTCCGCAACCTCACCAACTACATCGCCAGAAGCCTGCTCGAGACCGGCGGCTTCAGACCCGCGCTTACACCCTGGATTGTGAAGAGCCCCATAGAGGCCTACCTAGGCCAGCCGATGGTGGACCACGATCACATCAGGAAGACGTCGACGACCGATCGCAGTCAGCCGGACGCCACTGTGAGTTATCGAAGACTATCCGGGGGTGTTGGTGCTGTCTCCCCTCTGGACCGGAGCCGTCGCCCGACGCTCACGGCCCGATGTTCACGACCTGCAGGACGACCAAACGGCCTTCACGCTGCGACTACCGAACGGCGAAAAAGGCAGGGTGAGAAGATCCCCGGATGCCAGCGCTCGCACGCGAGGTAGCAGGGCCGTCTCTAAAGGGCTGCGCGCGATGTGCCTGCCCTCCTGCCCTACTTCACTAGGCGGACCGGGTCACCCTCGATGTTGGCGACCCAGCTCGTGGTGTCGGTCGGCTGGTTGCCCGAGCCGTAGGCGTACTGCAGGCGGACCCAGCAGTCGTCGGGGTCGAGGTCGTTGCAGCTGTAGCCGGCCGGGATCGGCACGGACACGGTCTGCCACTTGGCGTTGTAGTTGCTGCCCACGTTGGTGAGCTGGCAGGACGGCAGCAAGCCGTTGCTCACCCCCGACGCCTGACAGTTGGTGAAGCTCACGCCCGAGGCGGGCGGGGCGAGGATGCGGATGGTGCCCGCGGAGCTGGAGTCCCCGACGTCGAAGAGGCCGAGGTTGAGGACCTGACCGCTGGCACCGCTCGGCACGCGGGCCAGGTAGAAGCTCGTCGTGGCGTTGGGGAGGTTTGCGTAGATCGCCATGTGGCTGTACCCGGCGATCGCGACGCTCTCCCGCGCCGAGCTGTCGGTCGCGGAGTAGGCGCGCAGCGCGAACCGGTTGTGCCCGCTGGCGCCGTCCACGCCCAACCCGTTGGTCTTGACCTGCACCATGTAGGTGCCCGCCTGGGCGTTGGCGATGGTGCACAGCGGCACCCAGCGACGGAAGACCGAGGCGACGTAGCCGGCGCTGCCGGCGGAGGCGACGTTGGCCGAGGAGGCCATGGGCTTGAGCTGGTAGTCGGCGTTCGTGGTGTCCAGGGCCTTCTTCAGGTCGCCGGCGTAACCTGGGTAGACCCCGGTCCCGCTGCAGCCCGTGCGGACGGGGAACGACGTGGGGTCCCAGGGGTTGGGACCCGGGTTCCGCACCGTGAACTGGGTGTTGACGATGTTGGTGTACCCGCCACCGTCACCGCTGTAGCTGATGTCGCCGGTGCAGTACGGACTGTCCTTGCCCTCGACGTAGCGGGTGCTCGGAGTGGTGCCCGAGACCGCCTCGGTCCCCAGGCCCTTGGCTCCTGACAGGTTGTTCTTGTCGCACAGGTCGCCGACGTGCACGAGCGCGGGGTCGAAGGCCTCGATGACCAGGTTGGCGACGGGCCGGTCGACCGTGACCGTGTAGAAGTAGCCGTTGGTCTCGTAGTCGCTGTTGACCCCGGCGGTGCACCCGTCGGTGCCGCTGGCGCACACCTTGTCCTGGTAGGCGTCGCCGTAGCTCTTGGCCGCCGCCGGACTTCCGACGTTGCCCCAGAACTGGCTGACGGCACTGCACACCGAGCCGGCCTTGCCCGAGGACTCCGGGTCGTTGCCGTACTCGTTGCACGGGCTGCCCAGGGCCACCGGGCCGGAGTAGTCGGCGGTCGCGCTGCGGGTGATGGTGGCCGCCGAGACGCCGAAGAGCTGTCCGAAGACGCTGGGCACGGTCTTGGAGACCGAGACCTTCAGCTGGGTGGGACCGTTGTCGAGGCTGGTGGAGACCGACACGTCGGGGGCGGTGTTGTCGAAGCCGTTCTTGGCCGTGAAGGCCTGGGCGGTGCTGAAGGCGGACTGAGGGCTGCCCGGCAGGTACGGCACCCCCGCCAGCGCTCCCGCGTCCGCCGCCCGCTGGGCCGCCCGCGCGGTCACGTACCACTGGCCGACGTCGACGGTCAGCGCGGTGATGCCGATCAGCGGCACGATCAGCAGGGCGGTGAGGACGGCGACGAACCCGCGCTCGTCCCGGCGACGCAGACGCAGTCGCAGACGGGGCCGGCGCACGCTACTTGCACCCACGCGAGCTGGGGATGGGCTCGAGGCTCATCACGGCGTGGTCGGCGATCATGAAGTCGTTGAAGATCAGGTGGGTCACGCTCTTGTGGGCGTACTTCAGGTACACCCCGACGCTCATCTTGTTCACGTCACCCTGGCAGGCGTTCTGCGCCGTCGAGGGCCAGGTGTCGGAGAGCACCGTGAAGGTCTGCGACCCGGCGTTCCACTTGAACTTCACGCAGGCCGAGCAGCTGTTGTAGGTGTTGCTGCCCCCGACGGGCGTCCCGTTCGTGGCGGCCTGGTAGACCCACATCTCCTGCACATCCCCCATGGCCAGGGCGCCGGCCTCGCGGGCCACGTTGCTGGCCGCGTCCGTGGCGTACGTCGAGGTCCGCGGCTCGGCGGAGGCGATCCGCACGCCCGCGCGCACGGCGTTGGACACCCCGAGCCAGTCCTTGAAGAGCATCCCGAACTCGAAGATGCCGAAGACCAGGAGCATCAGCACCGGGATCACCAGGGCGGCCTCGACCGCCACCGCCCCGCGCTCGCGGCGGTGGCCCCTCGAGCGCGTTGAACGTCCCCGCCGTAGCTGCATCGTCATCCCCTCGGTATGTCTCCCACCTGGAGAGTGACACGAAGGGCTTTACTATGTGCGGGAATGTCCGGATCAGGACGTGGTGCTGTCGGGCGTCTCGTCCTCGGCATCGAGGTCGATGTGCTGGACCCCGCCCCGCGTCGGTGGGGTCGGCACGTGTGTCTCCAGCAGTCCGGCCGCGGCCTTGAGCAGAGAGGACGCAGCGTCGCTCAGGTGGGCCCTGATCTCCGGGCTGGTCTCGCGGACCCGATGCACCACCTGGCAGACCGGGCACCAGGTGCAGTCCTGACCGCCGGTGGCCAGGTGCTCATTGACCCCACGCAGCCCGGCGGCCATCGCCGCGGCGGCGGCCGCGGACGCATCGGCCTGCCCCGCGCCCGTGTCCGCGGCCCAGTCCTGGAGAGCGCCGAACAGCTTGGCGGCCTCCTCGGCCACGCTGCCCACGTCCTCGTTCCCCTCGGTCCCGGGCGAGCCGGCCCCCGGCTCGCTCATCGGTCCCGCTCCGCGGCCACGAACCGGACCTGGAGCGACCCCTCCGCGACCCGGGCGCCGGTCACCTCGTGGGCGCGCAGGGCGGTGGGCAGGGCCAGCACCCGGCGGTAGGAGCCCACCGTCACGACCAGCTCGTCGCCGTGCCGGGCGACGGCCACGTCCTCACGGTCGGCGAAGGGCAACGCCAACGTCAAGGTGGCCCCGGTCGAGGTCCGTCGCACCGACAGGGGCGCCTCCCCGGCGAACGGGGTCAGCGGGTCGTCCTCGCCGTACGCCGCCTGGGCGAAGTCCGCGAGCTGGGCCACCCCGACCGGCTCCTGCTCGGCGTACGCCGAACGCCAGACCGGGAGCCCGGCGAACGACTCGGTCACCTCGGCCAGCACCTCGTCCTGGGCCCGGACCCAGCGCGCGCGCCACGGGTCGGCTCCCTCGGACGGGAAGACCCGGTTCGCCACCACCCCGTCGACCTGGTAGCCGAACAGCGACAGCGTGGTGAAGGACCGACGGGCCTCGGCGAGCACGACGGTCTCGGGGGTCAGCACCAGCCGGACGCTGGCGTCCTTGCCGGTGAGGATCTCCTGGACGTGCTCGAGGTCCTGGTGCAGCCGCTCCAGGGCGTCGAAGACCGAGTCCTGCGGCATCGGCACCCCGGCCGCCTTGGCCAGCACCGGGCGCAGTGCCTTCACCACCCGGCGCTCGACCGGGAAGATCCGGTCCATGTACCAGCCAGCGCCTCGGGCAGGGCCAGCAGGCGCAGGGTCTCCGCGGTCGGGGCGCAGTCGATGACCACCACGTCCCAGGCGCCCGAGACCACGTGGCGGCGCAGCTCGAGCAGCGCCAGCACCTCCTCGGCACCGGGCAGGACGGTCAGCTCCTCGGCGGTGATCGGGTCGACCCCGGCCGCGTCGAGCACGCTGAGCAGGTAGGCCTGGACCTCGGCCCAGGACTCCTCGAAGCGCCGCTGGGCGTCGACGTGCTGCACGTAGAGGTCGGCGGCCACCGGGGTCGGCTCGCGCCCGACCGGCACCCCGAACGCGTCGGCGAGCGAGTGGGCGGTGTCGGTGGACATCACCAGGGTGCGCAGCCCGCGCGCGGCGGCCAGCGGTGGCCGTCCCGGCAGCGGCGGTGGTCTTGCCGACCCCGCCCTTGCCGGTGAAGAGGATGATCCGCAAGGTCAGACTTAGCGACTCGACGCGCGGTTCTTGAGGCCCTTGAGCGCGGTGTCGATGATGACCTTCTCGGCCTTGCGCTTGAGCATCCCGATCATCGGGATGCTCAGCTCGACGGCGAGCCGGTAGGTGACCTCGGTGCCCGACCCCCGGGCGCGAGGACGTAGGAGCCGTCCAGCTTCTTCAGCATCTTGCCCGCGACCAGCGTCCAGCTCGACGGCCTCGTCACCCTGCCAGTCGTAGGTCAGGGTGTAGGAGTCCTTGATCGGGCTCGCCTCGATCTCGAAGTAGACGTCCTTGGCCCGCCCGTCGGGGTAGGTCTCGACGCACCTCGGCGGTGTGCATCCCCTGGGCCCACTCGGGGTAGGCCTGGAAGTCGGCGATCACCGCCATCACCGGCTCCGGGGGGGCCGCGATGACGATCGCTGGAGCTGGTCTGGTCGGCCATGGGCCGTTCCTCCTCGGTGCTCGTGCGGACGCGTCCGAGACTACCCACGTGCCGCCCGGTCCGCGCGTGGCCCCCACGGGCGGTGGCGATAGCCTGCCGGGCACGAGCAGAAACGCTGTCCGGAGTCGACGAGGAGGTCGGGTGCGCGAGTACACCACTCCCCTGACCGTCCCGCTCCCCACCTCGGGCAGCCTGACCGACGACCTGCTCAGCAACGCCGAGGAGGCGCCGGACGCGCCCTGCCTGGCCCGTCGTACGCCGCAGGGGTGGGTGGACGTCAGCGCGTCCGACTTCCTGGCCGAGGTCCGGGCCGTGGCCGCCGGGTTGCTGGCCGCCGGGGTGGAGGAAGGGGAACGGGTCGCCCTGCTGGCCCGCGCACCGCTACGAGTGGACCCTCGTCGACTACGCGATCTGGTACGTCGGAGCGGTCAGCGTCCCGATCTACGAGACCTCGTCGGTGGACCAGGTCGCGCTGGGTCCTCGCGACTCCGGCGCCCGCACCGTCGTGGTGGAGACCGCCGAGCACCGCCGACCGGGTGCGGCGCGCATGGGCGACCGCTCCCGCGCCCGGCTGTGGACCCTCGACGACACCGGGCGACGGGACGGCGGTCGACCCGCTGCCGCGAGGGGGGCCGAGGCCGACGACCGTCGAGCTCGAGGCGCGCCGCGCGGCGGTCACCCTCGACCACCGGCGACCCTGGTCTACACCTCGGGCACCACGGGCGCCCCGAAGGGCTGCGAGCTGACCCACGGCAACTTCATGTTCGAGCTGTCCGCCACGGTGACCGAGCTTCACGAGCTGTTCGACGTCGAGGACGCCTCCACCCTGCTCTTCCTCCCCTCGCCCACGTCTTCGCCCGGATCGTCCAGGTCGGCGCCGTCCGCGCCGGCGTCCGGCTCGGCCACTCCGCCGACGTCCGCCGCTGCTCGAGGACCTGGCGCAGTTCCAGCCGACCTTCCTGCTCGGCGTCCCCGGGTCTTCGAGAAGGTCTTCACGCCGTCCAGCCAGCGGGCCGCGGCGGAGGGCGCGGGACGCGTCTTCGACCGGGCCGCCGACACCGCGATCGCCTGCAGCCAGGCCACCGAGCGCGGCCGGGCCGGTCCGCTGCTGCGCGCCCGGCACGCCGTGTCTCGACCGGCTGGTCTACGCCGGCTGCGCGCGGCGGTCGGCGGGAGCTGCACGTACGCGGTCTCCGGCGGAGCGCCCGCTCGGCGACCGGCTGGGCCACTTCTTCCGCGGCGTCGGCATCCCGGTCCTCGAGGGCTACGGCCTCACCGAGACCACCGGGGCGGTCACGGTGAACGTCCCGGCGCGACCCAAGGTCGGCACGGTCGGGCGGCCGCTGCCGGGGACCACGGTCCGGGTCAGCGACGACGGCGAGCTGCTGGTGCGCGGCCCCCACGTGCATGCGCGGCTACTGGGGCGATCCCGCCGCGACCGCGGCGGCGATCGACCGACGGGTGGCTGCGCACGGGCGACCTCGGCGAGATCGACGAGCGAGGGCTTCGTCCGGGTCACCGGCCGGACGCAGGAGATCCTGGTCACCGCCGGGCGGCAAGAACGTCGCCCCCGGTCCTCTCGAGGACCGGGTCCGGGCCCACCACCTGGTCGAGCCAGTGCCTGGTCGTCGGCGACGGCCGGCCCTACGTCGCGGCCCTGGTCACCCTCGACCCCGAGGCGTACGCGCCTGGGCGGCCCGGCGCGGCAAGGCGACGAGCCCGGCCTCCTCGACGTACGACCCGGACCTGCGGGCCGAGATCCAGGCGGCGGTCGACGAGGCCAACACCACGGTCTCCCAGGCCGAGTCGATCCGGCGCTTCGAGATCCTTCCCGGGACCTGGACCGAGGAGGGCGGCGCAGCTCACCGCCAGCCTCAAGCTGCGGCGCAACGTGGTGCTGCGACAGTTCCGCTCCGAGGTGCAGCGGATCTACGATGCCTGAGACGGACCGCACCACTGGCACCAATATCCCCATTCCCGCGCCGACGTCGGGGCGTGGTGCGGAATCGTTGGCGGGCGGACCCGCTGGGAAGCCTCCCGCCGAGTCCATGACACGCCATCCCGGGCGCAGAACCTGCGCCAGGGTCCGGGACGCCTAGGGGAGATGACAGGATCGTGAGCATGGGACGCAGGACGATTCTGCTGATTGTGGCCGCGCTGATCGCCGTCGCTGGGGGCCGCCATGGTCTTCCTCTACGTCCAGGGGGCCGACGACCGCGCCAAGGAAGCGCAGGTGCCGGTCGCGGTGCTCAAGGCCGTGGCCGCAGATCGAACCCGGGGAGACCCTCGCCCAGGCCTCCGCCGCCGGCAAGCTCGAGCTGGAGGAGGTGCCGCGCGAGCAGGCCCTCGACGGCGCCCTCGAGCGAGATCGGGGCCAGCGGGCCGCTGACCGCGCTGACCCGGATCTTCCCCAAGGAGCAGATCACCGCCTCCAAGTTCGGCAGCCCGAGCGAGAGGACGTCCTGGCGATGCCGGACGGCAAGTTCGCCATCTCGGTGCAGCCTCTCCGACACCGGGCGCGTGGCCGGCTTCGTCTCCCCCGGCTCCCACGTGGCGATCTTCCTCAACGGCCCGGTCGGCCCGGCCGGGCGAGGACGGCACCCGCCTGCTGCTGCCCGACGTCCAGATCGTCGCCGTGGCCCAGACCACCGTCACGCACAGCCACCACCACGACGCCGGAAGGCGCGCAGACCACCGAGTCAGCTGCCCAACGACGCTGTTCACCCTCGCGGTCGACCAGAGCGAGGCCGAGAAGGTCATGTACGCCTCGACCCACGGCGAGCTCTCCTTCGGCCTGCTCAACGACAAGTCCAAGGTGAAGCCCGGCCCTGGTGTCACCCAGCTGAACCTGTTCGGGTGAGCTGATGCCGATCATCGTCGAGAACAACACCTCGCAACGCCGAGCTCTCCTCTCGGTCTCCGGCCCGGGCACGACGTCGTCGCCCACGCCTGGACGAGCTGCGGCGCGCGATCGCGGAGGCCCCCGACGAGCACGCCGTCGTCCTCGGCCCCAGGGTCGACCTCGAGGCGGCGGCGTCGCTGGCCGACAACCTGCGGGTGACCCGCCCGGCGGTCAGCGTCATCCTGATGCGCCGCCGCGTGGACACCTCCGTGCTGGCCGAGGCACTGCGCTCGGGGATGCGCGAGGTCGTCGAGGAGCGCGACCTGACCGGCCTGGGCGAGGCGATCCGCCGCGCGCACCAGGTCTACCGCGCCGTCACCGGCCCGCACACGGCCGCGGACTCCGGCCCGGTCGGCAAGCTGATCACCGTCTTCTCGCCCAAGGGCGGGGTCGGCAAGACCACGATCGCCGCGAACCTCGCCGTCGCCCTGGCGGCCCGCGACGTCCGGGTCTGCCTGGTCGACCTCGACCTCGGCTTCGGGGACATCGCGATCACCCTCCAGCTCTTCCCGGCCCGGACCATCGCCGACGCGGTGGCCCTGGAGGGCGACCTGGACTTCTCCGTGCTCGAGCCGCTGCTCACCCCGCACCGTCGCGGCTTCTCCACGCTGGTGGCCCCGGTCCAGCCCGACGCCAAGGACTCCATCCCCGCGTCGCTGATCTCCCGCATCCTGGGGGTCCTCAAGGCCAACTTCGACTTCGTCGTGGTGGACACCTCACCGGCCTTCGACGAGCACGTGCTCCAGGCCTTCGACGAGACCGACGAGCTGCTGCTCGATCACCACCCTCGACGTCCCCACGCTGAAGAACGTCAAGATCGCCTGCGAGACCCTCGACCTGCTGAACTTCCCCAAGCCGCGCCGGCACCTGGTGCTCAACCGCGCCGACGACAAGGTGGGCCTGTCCCCGGAGAAGGTCGAGACCACCCTCGACATGAAGATCGCCCAGGCCATCCCCACCTCGCCGGAGGTGGCCAACGCCACCAACGCAGGCGAGCCGATCACCGCCTCGCACCCCAAGCACCCGGTGAGCCAAGCCATCAACCGGCTGGCCGACGCCGTCACCGGCGTCGCCAAGGGCACCGCCGTGAGCCGACAGACCGACTCCTCCCGCTCGCGACCCGGGGAACACCCGCAAGCGCGGACTTCTCCGTCGTCAAGGCAAGTAGTACCTCATGAGCAGTCTCGCAGACAGGCTCGCAGCGGCATCGCGCGACCGCGCCAACACACCCCGGCCGGCAACGACGTCGAGCCCACCAACGGGCTCCCGGCGGCCGGGTCAAGAAGGTCGACACCGACAGCTTCCGGGACCTCAAGGCCACCGTCCACAACCGGCTGCTCACCCAGCTCGGTCCCAAGCTGTACGACGCCAACCTCAGCCAGGGCGAGCTCGAGCGGATGGTGCGCGGGGCCCTGCAGGAGGCGATGCAGGACGACGACGTCATCCTGACCCCGGCCGACCGGACCCGGATCGCCCAGGAGATCGCCGACGACATCCTCGGCTACGGCCCGATCGAGCCGTTCCTCCGCGACCCCGACCTGACCGAGGTCATGGTCAACGGGTGCGACGACATCTGGATCGAGCGCGGCGGGCGCCTGGTGAGGGTCGAGGGCCGGTTCAGCGACGAGCAGCACCTGCGCCGCACGATCGACAAGATCGTGTCCCGGATCGGCCGCCGGGTCGACGAGTCCAGCCCGATGGTGGACGCCCGTCTGCCCGACGGGTCCCGGGTCAACGCGGTGATCCCGCCGCTGGCCATCGACGGCTCGCTGCTGACCATCCGGAAGTTCTCCGCCGACCCGTACACCACCGACGACCTGGTCGCCTTCGGCACCTACACCGCCCGCACCGCGCAGTTCCTGTCCGCGTGCGTCAAGGGCAAGCTCAACATCATCGTCTCGGGGAGCACCGGCGCCGGCAAGACCACGACGCTCAACGTGCTGAGCTCCTACATCCCCAGTGACGAGCGGATCATCACCATCGAGGACGCCGCCGAGCTCCAGATGCACCAGGACCACGTCCTGCGCCTGGAGTCCCGCCCGGCCAACATCGAGGGTCGTGGCGCGGTCGACATCCGCGACCTGGTCAAGAACTCCCTGCGCATGCGCCCGGACCGGATCGTGGTCGGTGAGGTCCGCGACTCGGCCGCCCTCGACATGCTCCAGGCCATGAACACCGGCCACGACGGCTCCATCTGCACCGTGCACTCCAACGGCCCGCGCGACACCCTGGCCCGCATCGAGACGATGGTGCTGATGGCCGGCATGGACCTGCCGATCCGCGCCATCCGCGAGCAGGTCGCCTCCGCGGTGGACCTGATCGTCCACCAGGCGCGACTGCGCGACGGGTCCCGCCGGATCACCCACGTGACCGAGGTGGAGCGGATGGAGGGCGACGTCATCACCCTGCAGGACATCTTCCTGTTCGACCACTCCCAGGGCTTCGACGAGAACGGGCGGAGCAAGGGGTCGCTGAAGTCGACCGGTCTGCGCCCCAAGTTCATCGAGAAGCTCAGCCACAACAACGTGCAGGTGGACCCGATGCTGTTCGCCCGGGACGGTGGCTGAGGCATGTCCGTCGCACGTCCCCGGAACCCTCTCCGCTCGGGAGCCCTCGGAGCAGTCTTCCTGCTGGGCACGCTCCTGGTCGCGCCCGCGGCCACTGCGGCCAGTGTGAGCATCGACCACGTCGAGGCCGACCAGACCACGCTCCAGGTGGTGGTCTCGGTCGGGGACCTGCTCGACAGTGCCGGGGCCCCGGACCTCAGCACCGCCACGGTGACCTTCGACGGAGACCCGGTCGACGCCACCGCCGAGCCGGCCTCCGACGCGGCTGACACCGTGCGGCGCACCGCGATCCTGGCCATGGACGTCAGCAAGAGCATGCAGGGCGACAAGTTCGACGAGGCCAAGGCCGCGGCGACGGTCTTCCTCGACACCGTCCCCGACGACGTCAACGTCGGTCTGGTGACCTTCGCCTCGGACGTCACCCTGGCCCAGTCCCCCACCACCGACCACACCGCCGTCCAGTCGGCCATCGACGGACTCCAGCTGAGCCAGGACACCCGGCTCTACGACGGTGTGGCCGCCGCTGCGAAGGCCAGCGGGACCGAGGGGTCGCGCAGCATCCTGCTGCTCTCCGACGGCCGGGACACCTCGAAGGCCAAGATCGCCACCGCCACCAAGCCCTTGACCAAGTCCGGGGCCAAGCTCGACGTGGTCTCCCTCGGCCAGGGTGCCGGGGACACCGCGCTGCTGCAGAAGATCGCCGACGCCGGGAACGGCCAGGTGCTCAGCGCCGACGACCCCGCCGCCCTGTCCGACGTGTTCGCGGGCGAGGCCCAGGTGCTGGCCCAGCAGGTCATCGTCACCGTCGCCGCTCCCGCGGCGCTGGCCGGCCAGGAGGGCACCCTTGCGGTGACCCTCCAGCTCGACGGTGCCCCGCAGACAGCCTCGGCCTTCGTGGCCATCCCCGCCGCCGGTGGTCCGGACCTGGGCGTCGGAGGCGTGCCCGCCGCGCTGCAGCGGGTCGAGACCGGGCTGATCATCACCCCGGGGCTGATGTACGCCGGCCTCGGCGCCGCCGCGCTGGCCGTCATGGTGATCATCCTGGTCGGCGCGGGCGGGCTGGCCAAGAACGAGAAGCGCGACGCCGTCGACCGCAACATCGAGGCCTACACCCGCAAGGGTGCGAAGAAGCTGGCCGAGGCCAACCGGACGAGCGAGTCGCAGTCGATGACCCAGCAGGCCGTCTCGGTGGCCGCCAACGTCCTGGAGAGCCAGAAGGGCCTCGAGGCCGCTCTCGGCTCCCGGCTCGAAGCCGCTGGCCTCGCCCTCAAGCCCGCCGAGTGGCTGCTCCTGCACTTCGGGGTCGCCGTCGGCCTCGGGCTGGCCGGACTGCTCCTGGGTGGGGGCAGCATCCTGTTCCTGCTGCTCGGCCTGGTGGTCGGGTTCATCGCTCCCTGGGTCTTCCTCAGCTTCAAGCGCAAGAAGCGTCTGGCCGCGTTCGGCAGCCAGCTGGCCGACACCCTGCAGCTGATGGCCGGCTCGCTGTCGGCCGGTCTGTCCCTGGCCCAGTCCCTGGACACCGTGGTCCGCGAGGGCAGCGACCCGATCGCCGGCGAGTTCCGCCGGGCGCTGGTCGAGGCCCGGCTCGGCGTCGAGATCGAGACCGCCATGGCCGGCATCGCCGACCGGATGGGCAGCGTCGACTTCGAGTGGGTGGTGATGGCCATCCGGATCCAGCGCGAGGTCGGGGGCAACCTGGCCGAGCTGCTCAACAAGGTGGCCGACACCATCCGCGAGCGGGAGTACCTCGAGCGCCAGGTCCTGACCCTGTCGGCCGAGGGCCGGCTGTCGGTCTGGATCCTGGGCGGGCTGCCCCCGGTGTTCATGGGCTACCTGCTGCTGGTCAACCCCAGCTACGTCTCGCCGATGTTCACCAACCCGCTCGGCTGGGCCATGCTGATCCTGATGGGCGTCCTGCTCTCGGTCGGCATCTTCTGGATGAAGAAAGTCACCAAGGTGGAGGTCTGATGAGCACGATGTACCTCGTCGCCGGTCTGCTCGGCGTCTTCGGCTCGATCTTCCTGGCGCTGACCGCGATCGGGGTCTTCACCAACGAGGCCCGCGGGGTCAGCAAGTCCCTGGCCGTCATGCAGGCCTTCTCGGCCGCGCCGACCGAGATGCGTCAGGAGCTCGAGCCGGGCTTCCAGGACCGGGTGCTCACCCCGCTGATGGACCGCACCCTGAACATCGGGAAGAAGCTCACCCCGGCCGACCACGGCGACCGGATCCGCAAGAAGCTCGAGATCGCCGGGAACCCGCCGGGGTGGACCACCGACCGGGTGACGTCGTTGAAGTTCATCGGCTTCGTGGGCGCCCTGATCGGTGGGCTGCTGTTCTGCACCCTGCTGGGGTTCGGGTTCCTGGTCACCCTCGGGGTGTGCATGCTGACCGCGGTGGCGGGCTACATGGGTCCGAACATGTACCTCTACCAGCTCGGCTACGACCGGACGAACAAGATGCAGCGCGCCCTGCCGGACGCCCTGGACCTGCTCACCATCTCGGTGGAGTCCGGGCTCGGCTTCGACGCCGCCCTGTCCCAGGTGGCCCGGAACACCGAAGGTCCGTTGTCGGAGGAGTTCGCCCGCGTGCTCCAGGAGATGCAGATCGGCATGGGCCGTGGCCAGGCCCTCCGGGCGCTGGGTGACCGCACCCACGTCGGGGACCTCAAGGGCTTCGTCGGCGCCATGGTCCAGGCCGACGCCCTGGGCATCCCGATCGCGCAGGTGCTGCGCGTGCAGTCCAAGGAGATCCGGACCAAACGCCGGCAGAAGGCGGAGGAGCAGGCCCAGAAGGTCGCGATCAAGATCCTCATCCCGCTGATCTTCTGCGTCCTGCCCTGCCTGTTCCTCGCGGTGCTCGGGCCGGCCGGTCTGAGCATGTACGAGTCGTTCTCCGGGCGACTGTGACCCAGATCGACCGCTTCGCCATCGCGACCCGGGCCTTCTCGCTGGCCACGGTGCTCGGGCTCGCCCTCGCCTTTCCCCGCCCGCTCGTCGCCCAGACCGTCCTCCTCCTGCTCGTCCTGGGCGCGTTGGCCACCGCGGCCATGCAGTTCTCCTTCGTCAACGTGCGCTGGATCTGCACGGTCGAGGGTGTGCTCGCCTCGGTCGCGATCGGGCTGACCCTGCCGCTGGGCGCCACGCTGCTGCCCTACCTGATGGCCCCGGCCATCCTGGTCGGGCTGGTCGGGAAGATCCGCTCGGTGATCCTGGTCGTCGGGGGCGAGAGTCTCGCCCTGATCGCCGTCCTCCTGCTCGGCGGCACCGGCGTCGACGTCTCGGCCGGGCTCGAGCTCGGCGCTCCCTGGGTCGTGGCCAGCCTGGGCGCTGGGCTGATGACCGCCTGGGTGTCGCGGTTGCGCAGCTCGCCGGCCCGGACCGACGAGGCGTCGTACGAATCGGCCCGGCGTCTGCTCTCCCAGCTCCGCACGGTCGCCCGCCGGCTGTCCTCGGGCCTCGACCCGGTCTCGATGGCCGAGCAGGTCCTGGTGGTCACCCACCACTCGTTGGACGACACCCAGTCCGCGCTCTTCGTCCGGACCGAGGGTGGCGTGCTGTCCCCGCTGGGCTACCGCGGGCACGCCGCGAAACAGGCCCTGGTGCCCGACGGTGAGCTGGTGGACCGCTGCTGGACCGAGATGGAGCCCGCCCAGGGACCCGGGGCCGCCGGCTCGGCCGACCGTGGTCACCGGGTGGTGCTGCCGCTCCGCTCCGGCTCCCGGATGATCGGTGTCGTCATCTCGGACTGCGCGGTCGCGCCGTCGTCGGCCGCGGTGGTGGAGCTGATGCGCGAGCTCGACGAGCAGGCCGTGCGCCTGGACACCGCGCTCGTGTTCGACGAGGTGCGCCAGCTGGCCACGATGGAGGAGCGCCAGCGGCTGGCCCGCGAGATCCACGACGGCGTGGCCCAGGAGATCGCGTCGCTGGGCTACTTCGTCGACGACCTGAGCGCCGGCTCGATCTCCGAGTCGCAGCGCGCCAAGCTCCAGTCGCTGCGCTCGGAGATCAGCCGGGTGGTCAGCGAGCTGCGGCTGAGCATCTTCGACCTGCGCAGCGAGATCTCCCCGGCCGCCGGACTGGGCTCGGCCCTGTCCGACTACGTGCGCGCCGTGGGAGCCCGGTCCGGCCTGACCGTGCACCTGACCCTCGACGAGGCCCCCACGCGGCTGCGCGGAGAGATCGAGACCGAGCTGCTGCGGATCGCGCAGGAGGCGGTGACGAACGCCCGCAAGCACTCCGACGCCGAGAACCTGTGGGTGGACTGCCGGATCCGCCCTCCCTTCGCCTGCATCACCGTCCAGGACGACGGCGGCGGGCTGGGCCAGCCCCGGCCGGACTCCTACGGGCTGAAGATCATGCGCGAGCGCGCGGACCGGATCAGCGCCTCGCTGGAGATCGGCGAACGGGACCTCACCGAGGGGGTCCGGGGCACTAGAGTCGCGGTGACGGTCGGAGACGACGTGCTCACGGCACGGTGACGGGGAAACGAGGCTGCTGATGACCGACTCTCGGGTGCTCTCGGTTCTGCTGGTGGACGACCACGAGCTGATCCGCCAGGGCCTCTCCCGGGCCTTCGAGCGGACCACCGACTTCTCGGTGGTGGGCACGGCCGGCTCGGTCGGCGAGGCCAAGGCCCTGGCCCAGCAGCTCAAGCCCTCCGTGGTCGTCACCGACGTGCGCCTGCCCGACGGCACCGGTCTCGACCTGGTGCGTCACCTGCGGGCCGGGGACGACCAGATCGGCCTGGTCGTGCTGACGATGTACGCCGGGGACGAGCAGCTCTTCGGGGCGCTGGAGGCCGGTGCCTCCGCCTTCGTGGCCAAGGACTCGCCCTCCGACGACGTGATCGCGGCCGCGCGGCACGCCAGCGTGTCCCCCCGGTCCTTCGCGGCCGCCGACCTGGCCGAGGCGATGCGCCGGCGGCTGACGCCCAGCGGTCCGCAGCTCTCCGGCCGCGAGTCCGAGGTGCTCCGGCTGCTGGCCGAGGGCCTGGGCGTGGCCGCCATCGCACGCCAGCTCTTCGTCTCCGAGTCCACGGCGAAGACGCACATCTCGAAGATCTACGAGAAGCTCGGGGCCGCCAACCGGGCCCAGGCGATCATGATCGCGATCCGCCAGGGACTCCTGGGGCACGAGGGGCCGTAGCCCTCACGTTTGACCATAAGGGATATATCGGGCTGGCCCGAAAGGACTAGTGTTCCCTCGGCGGATCGTCCATATAGTCAGCCAGCCTCCGCCGTTCCGCCGATGCTTCGGCTCGCGATCTGCTGCAATCTATACATACCGGGTTCGTCCAGACCCGCAGCCCCCACAGGAGTTTCCCCATGCTTCAGCTCATGCAGCGCCTCGTCCACCGCAAGAACGAGAAGGGCGCCTCCGCCGTCGAGTACGGCCTGCTCGTGGCCGCCATCGCGGCCCTGATCGTGATCGTCGTCTTCGCGCTCGGTGGGGTCGTCAAGGGCGTGTTCTCCAAGACCTGCAACTCGATCGCCAGCGGCGCGAGCAACGCCGCGTCGACCTGCGCCTCCTGAACCCAGGGTGCTGCGAGGGCCCACACGGTCCTCGCAGCACGCCGGCGCCGACCCGCTCCGTTGCACGCGAGCGATCGATCTAGCTCTCCTTCATCCCCCGAACCCCAGGGACCTCCATGTTCAACAGCAGGCTCGTCAAGCTCCTTCGTCGCACCTCAGACGAGCAGGGCGCCAGCGCCGTCGAGTACGGCCTCCTGGTGGCGGCGATCGCTGCGCTCATCGTGATCGTCGTCTTCGCTCTCGGCGGAGTGATCAAGGGCGCCTTCGCCAAGACCTGCAACACCATCGCCAGTTCCACCGCACCCACGCAGAGCACCTGCGCGAGCTGACGGACTGACGCACTCGGGGCTGTGAAGGCCCCCATCACCCCCGGGTGATGGGGGCCTTCTCCTGCGCCCGCGCCACGGCCTCGCCCGAGCCACCGGAACCGGCCCCGACCACCCTCAGCCCGCAGGCCGCCGCCTCGAGGTAGACGATGCCGAACGCCTCCACCTCCAGGCCGAACAGGCGGTCGCGGCACGGCATGGCGAAGACGTCCCCGGCGTCGAGATGCGCGGGCACCTCCTCCCAGGCCACCGAGCCGGTCATCACCACCGACTCCGCCACCCCCCGCCGCCGGATCATCCGAGCCAGCCGGGAGCGGTCCGGCCCGTCGCCCACCAGGAGCAGGACGGCCCCGGGAAATCTTCGGAGCACCTCGGGCCACACCCGGACCAGGGTGTCCTGGCCCTTGCGTCGCACCAGCCGCCCGACGCAGACCACCACCAGCGCCTCGGGGGCGATCCCCAGCCGGTGGCGCACGTCGGCTCCCCCGCACCCGGGCCGGAAGCGCGTCCGGTCCACCTCCGGGCTGAGCCGCACCATCCGGGCCGCAGCCTGGGGCGTCAGGGCGCGGGCGATCCGGGTCCGGCAGTACTCCGAGACGTAGGTCAGCACGTCCACGTCCTCGCCGATCCGGCGGAGCAGGGACCGGGTCACCGGCACACCGGCCCACCACACCTCGTGGCCGTGGGTCAGCGCGGTCAGGTGTCTCGCCCCCGCTGCCCGCAGGCCCCGGGCCAGCAGCCCGAGGGGTGCGCTGGCCCCGAAGACGACCCGGTCGCAGCCGGTGGCGAGAAGGGTGGCCTCGACGCGCCGGGCGACGCCGGGCGTCGGCAGCAGCGTGCCGGCCGGGTCACGGACCACGATGAAGGGCAAGGTCGCGTCGTAGGCCGCGTCCCCGGGCATCGAGGCGGTGTGGACCACCACCTCCTCGGGCGGCAACCCGTCGCAGAGCTGACGCACGAACGTCTCGATCCCGCCGCGTCGGGGCGGGAAGTCGTTGGTGACGAACAACGTCCGGCTCACCCCTGGACCTCCGCGAGCGACCCGGCCAGGCCCAGCCGCTGCAGGACGGTGGGGTGGCTGCCGAACCACAGCTGGCTCAACCAGGGCGGCGTCGGGTCGGCCAGCGAGCGCAGCGCCAGCTGGCGCTGGAGCCGGTCGAAGGCCTGCGGGTCCTGCGTCGCGGACAACGAGACGCGGTCCGCCCGGGCCTCGATGGCGCGGCTGACCGTGTTCTCCACGGGGCTGGCCGCGAGCGAGCCGACCGCCACCAGGGCCAGGACGAGAGCGACCACGGCGGGATCGGCCGCACCCCGGACGCCGGAGCGGCGCTGCAGCCGTCGCGCGTCGAGCAGCAGTGCGAGCAGAGCGATCCCGGCTACTCCGCCCAGGGCGCCGAGACCGGTCCCGAGCGCCACGTCGTGGTGCCGGGCGTGCCCGAGCTCGTGGGCCACCACGGCGCGCACCTGGTCTGCGGGGAGGTCCGCGAGCAGGTTGTCATAGACCACGATCCGTCGGGTCCCGCCGATCCCCGAGACGTACGCGTTCAACGTGGTCGTCCGCCGGGAGGCGTCGGCGACCAGCACGTCGTCGACCCGCACCCCCTCGGTGGCCGCGAGGTCCAGCAACGACGTCCTCAACGGGCCCGCCGCCATGGGGGTGAAGTGGTTGAAGAGCGGCTCCACCACGACGGGATACGCCGCCGAGGCGGCGAAAGCCAGGCCGGCGACCGCTCCCCCGGCCACCAGGGGCCACCGTCGGGGGAGGCGCCGCGCCAGCCCGACCACGACGAGCACGACCAGGCAGCCGACGACCCACGAGACAACGGTCGCCAGGGCTCGGTCGCCGAGCCACCCGCCCACGGACTGACGGGTGAGCCCGGCCTCCAGGTTGCGCGCGCGGACAGCCAACCCCAGAGGGAGGGTCAGCAGGGTTCCCGCCGCCTCCAGGACCAGCACGACGAGCGGGACGGAAGCCCACCAGGACAGGCGACCCCCGACCCGGCGGGCGAGCCGGCTGCCGAGCCGGGTGAAGCCGAGCAGGCACGCCAGGAGCAGCGAGAGCACCAGGGCCGACCAGGACAGCAGCCGGACGTCGTGGGCGTAGTCCTCGGCGCGGGCGACCTGGTCCGGGTCGAAGGCACGGCCGACCGGCACCGGCGTCAGGTGGCCCCCGGGGACCCAGGACCACGGGACCAGCAGGCCCGCCAGGACCACCAGGGCCGCGCTGCTGGCCACCAGGAGGATCCACGCAGCGCGGCGGTCGAGCCCCGGCCGCGTCCCGGCCGTCGCGGTGTCCCCGTGGCTCACCCGGCCACCTGCCGGAGCTCGCGCTGCCACGCCCGCAGCACCCGATCCTCGGTGGTCCCCAGGGCCCGGCGCAGGGCCGCGCCCGTGTCGACCCCCCGGTCGAGCGTGCGGTAGAACCGCAGCAGGGCGGGCACGCCGTGCTCGCGGGCGAGCATCCGGACCAGCAGCCAGGACCCCTCGTACGCCGCCCCGATGTCGGGGTTCGCGCCGTCGAAGTCGGCGGCGTCCGGCAGGTGCGCCGGGACCCCACCGGCGCGGACCAGCGCCGCGACCTGGGCGGCCAGGACGGCGTCGGGCAGCCGGGTCCCGGCCAGGGCCACGTAGTCGGCGATGCCTTCGGAGAGCCACAGCGGCATGGTGCTGACGGCCGCGCCGAGCGCGACGTGGGTCGCCTCGTGGCTCAGCACGATCTGCTGGCCGGCGGCCTCGAGCGGCCCGTAGACGTCGGGATTGACGTAGACGTGCTCGGGGCTGGTCGGCAGGCTGGAGCCGTCGGTCGTGGTGGTGACCGCCGCGATGGCCCGGGCCGAGACGGCCGACATCCCCGAGACGGCCCGGAACCGGGCCGCGCCCGACGGGGCTTCGACGACCAGGGTCCCCGACCACCCCGGCAGCGTGCGGGCCACCGTGCGCAGGGCGCGGCGGCCCTGCTTCAGCAGGGGGTCCGCCCGGGCCGGCCGCGAGGCGACGACCAGGACCCGGGGGGCCCTGGCCACGGTGACCGGCGAGATCAGCCACAGGGGAACCCGGTCGTCGGTGCGGACCCGTGTCGAGACCAGGGAGGCGCGTCCGCCCTGGTGTCCCAGGACCAGCGGGACCTCGAGGGTCGAGCTGACCTCGTCCGCACCGGCCCACCGCCAGGTGAGGTCCGCGTCGACGACCCAGGAGTCGGCCCCCCAGCGCGCGCGTTGAGCCGGCGTCAGCGCAAGGGCGGACTCACCGACGTAGCGCAGGGACAGGTCCTCGACGCGCAGCCGTCGGACGTTGCGGGCGAGGACCGCCAGCTCCGCCCGAGCTCCCGCGACGGGGGACGCAAGGGCCACCAGCGCCGAGCGGTCACCGACCCGCAGCGCACGCTGGAGCGCGAGCACCAGCCCGACCGCCAGGCTCTCGCGGTCAGGACCGGCCGAGGTGGCGGAGGTGCCCGTGGGACCGGCAACGGGGGGCACGCTCGGGACCGAGGGACTCTGAGCGCCGGGGCGCACCAGGAAGCCCGCAACCAGCCCGAGGACCACCCCCGCGGCCAGCACGCCGAGCACCGGGACGCCGATCCTCCGCAGACGTCCGGTCGGCGTCTCCTCCGGTTCGGTGCTCGGGGTCACCTCACGAGTATCCAGACACCAACGACTCAGCCGGGGCGAACCGCCCCGGCGATCGGCATCGAGCCCACCGGGGCGGTCCCGACCGGCGCCGACGGGTTGGACGCGTGCACGATCATGCCGTTGCCGATGTAGAGCGCCACGTGGCTGACCGGGCTGTAGTAGAACACCAGGTCACCGGGCTGCAGGGCACCGATCGAGACCGGGGTCCCCGAGCCCATCTGCGCACCGGAGGAGTGCGGCAACGAGACCCCGGCCGCAGCCCATGCCTGCATGGTGAGTCCCGAGCAGTCGAAGGCGTCGGGGCCGGCGGCTCCGTAGACGTAGGCGTCACCGACCTGGGCCATCGCGTAGGCGACCGCGGCGGCCGCACGGCCCGAGACGGGCGCGCCCGCAGCGCTGGGGGTGGGCGTAGGGGCCGCCGAGGTGCGGTCCGCGCTCCGGCTGAGCCGGACCTGGCGACGGTCCTCGACCATGCGACCGAGCAGGCTCTTCGCCTCGGCGGCACGGCTGTCGATGACCCCCTTCTCCTTGGCCAGCGTCATCCGGGTGGCGGCGATGCTGCCGACCTGCCCGCTGACGATGCCCTCGCGGAGCCGGAGCCGGGCCACCTGCGCGGACAGGTCGTCGACGATCCCGGCCTGCTGGAGGTTGAACTGGTCGACGGTGGTCAGCATCGTGATGAACGAGGTGCTGTCGTCGGCCATCGCCACCTGGGTGGCGGTGCTGAAGGCACCGGCCTGGTACTGCTGGACCACCGACGAGGCCACGCTGTCACGGGCCGAGGCGACCATCCGGCGCTCACGCTTGAGGTCGGTGCGCAGGTCGTGGAGCCGGTGCCGCGCCTGCGTGAGGGCGATCCGGGCGTCGTTGTAGCGCTCCGAGGCCTGCTCGGCCTGGTGGTAGAGCGTCTCGACTCGGTCGCGGACGTCGATGATGCGGGGGGCCGCGGTGGCCGGGGCGGCGGTGAGCACCGGGGTGGCCAGGGCTGCGATGCACAGGGCCGCGAGGGCGCGGGCAGTACGGGGTCGTCCGTGGGTCACGAGTGGTAGAGCTCCCTTTGTCCTACGCCTACCAGGTGAGCTGACGGGTTCGGGCGGCAAAGTACCCTACGCATCCCCTCGCGCAGCAACGCGCGACGTGGACGACGATTCACCCCAAGAAACGTGGTTCCCCGGCTCCGCGTCGGGACCCCCACGGCCCTCGGCGGATTGAGCGCGGCGCCCGCACCGGCCCTCTGGCCGGTTGGAACAGGCACCAAGCGCCCAATGTAGGCGGAGCCCCGGGTGCGCACCAAACCTGCCTCAGGGCGGAAGGGGTGTGGGAAGCGTCACGTCGGAAGGTCCCTGGTCACGCCGAGGCCACGTCGGGGCCGCTCGTCGGGGTGACCATCCTGAGCCTGGGGACCAGTCCCGAGCCGGCCAGCACCTCCAGGGCCCGCTGCTCCTCGTCGTCGAAGCCGACCTCGGGAGGCGGCCCCAGGAGCACGGTCACCACACAGTCGTGGCAGGCCAACCCGCGCACCACGCACGTGTCGCAGTCGATCGTCACACTCATGCCAACCTCCGGTGGTCAGGAATCTCGTCCGCTCCGCAGCCTGCCGACCACCTCCGACATTTTCGGCCGAGCCGTCCCTCACCCCCGGCTGAGGAGCGCCGAGAGGGCTCGGGCGTCGACGACCCGGAACCCCGAGGCGACCACGTCGCGGGCCACCTCCTGGTCGCTGGAGGCGACCACCACGCACCGCCCGGCAGGCTCGGCCGCGACCAGGTCGCGGATCACGTCGTCGGCGATCACGCCAAAGGGGCTGAAGAGCACGCGGACCCCCCGCGGGGGCACCACCGGCGGTCGGTTCCGGGTCTCGGCGGCGTCGAAGACCACGGTGACCTCGGCGCCGGTGCGGGAGAGCAGGGACGCCGCCCCGACCAGGAGCCGGTCGCGCATCCGGTCGAGCGAGAGCCCGGGCCACGCCGTCTTGGTGACGTTGTACCCGTCGACCACCAGGTGGGCGCGGGGCAGCCGGAGCAGCTCCTCGAGCAGCGCGGGGTCCTCGACCGGCAACGAGCCGCGTCCGCTCGAGGTCCGGCTGCCGGCCGCCGCGGTCTCCGCGACCACCGACTCCGCCGGCAACCGGTCCACCGCCGGGAGGCCGAGCTCGCGCTGCAGGCCCTGAGCCGCGGTCACCAGGGTGTCGACCAGCAGCCGGGCCCGGACGCTCTCCCCCACCCGGGCGGACTTCTCGGCCCGGCGCACCGAGGTCAGGTCGGACTCGATCTCGGCGATCCGGCCGCGCAGGCGACGTACCTCGGCCTCCACGGCAGCGGTGCTCTCGCGGGCCGCCACCAGGTCGGCGGAGGTGCCCCGGCGCGCCTGGTCGGCCTGGTCCTCCGCGTCCCGTGCGCGGACCCGGGCCTCCCCCAGCTTGCGGCGCAGATCGGTGTTCTCGGCCTTGACCCGGTCAAGCTGCTCACGGGCGCGGGCACGCTGCTCCTGGGCGTCCTCCTGGAGCTCGGCCACCCGGGCGCGGAGCCGCCCGACCTGTTCCTCGGCCTGCCGCGACTCGGTGCTGCTCCGCCCGGCCGCCGCGGCCCGTCGCGTGGTCTCCACGACCTCCTCCCAGCCGGGCGAACGCAACAGGTACGCCGTCGCCGCCGCCTCGACCGGGTCCGCAGCGGCCGGTGCCCGTCCGTCGAGCAGGGCCTGGCCCAGCTCACCGGACATCGCCCGCACCTGGACGGCCACGTGCTCGCGGAAGGTCTCGTCGGTCTCCAGGGCTCCGGCGATCTGGGTGCCCGCCACGTGGCGCGACGGGCGGGCGCGAAGGCGGCCACCCGCTTGAGCGACGCCGGCACGTGCTCACCCGCCAGCCGCCCCAGGGCCTCGGAGGCCAGGGCGGCCACCCGAAGGCGGACCGGGTCGGGGAGCGGCTCGGTCACGGGGCGGCCGCGTCGGGCTCGGCGCGGGAGACGATCTGGACGGCGTCCGCACGTCCGCACCAGCGGCAGGTGACCCGGTCGACGCTCTCCTGGACCACCTCGACGTCCTCGACCACGTGCTCCCCGGACAGGTCGAAGTGCCAGAACTCCGTGGAGCGGCACTGCCGGGT
The DNA here is from genome assembly GCA_963843825.1 of uncultured Actinomycetota bacterium. GTDB lineage: Bacteria > Actinomycetota > Actinomycetes > Propionibacteriales > Nocardioidaceae > Marmoricola_A. Next base: position 122,209 of record CAWJLZ010000004.1, on the reverse strand, counting down.
GACGTCGAAGCGCGTGAGGTTGCCGCAGGCACCGCAGCGCCAGCGGGTACGCGTACCCGGCAGGTCAGGAGCCACCTGGTCCACCTCCTGGTCGTCGTCGGGCTGCGGGGCCAACCCTATTCCGCGTGGCGACCCGGCATTGTCGGTGCCGCGATCTACCGTTCACGGACATGAGCCCGCCGCCGCCCCCTACGTCCACCCGGGCCACGGGTGCGGAGCGGCAGTGGGAGTCCCAGCGTTCGTTCGACGAGCTCGGCAGGCCGCTGCGCGACGTCACCTTCTGCGTCGTGGACCTCGAGACCACCGGAGGGTCGGCCGCGGGCGGCTCGATGATCACCGAGATCGGCGCGGTGAAGGTGCGCGGTGGCGAGGTGCTGGGCGAGTTCCAGACCCTGGTCAACCCCACCCAGGCCATCCCCGCCTTCATCGCCGTGCTCACCGGCATCACCGACTCGATGGTCGCCGGTGCGCCGCGCGTGGAGCAGGCGCTCCCGGCCTTCCTCGAGTTCGCCGCGGGGTGCGTCCTGGTCGCCCACAACGCCCCCTTCGACGTGGGCTTCCTCAAGCACTTCAACGCCGCCCAGGGCCGCCCCTGGCCCCGGTTCGAGGTGCTCGACACCGCGGTCCTGGCCCGCCGGGTGGTCAGCCGGGACGAGACCCCCAACTGCAAGCTGTCGTCGCTCGCGCGGTTGTTCCGCGCCGACACCGAGCCCAACCACCGCGCGCTCAGCGACGCCCGGGCCACCGTGGACGTGCTGCACGGACTGATGGCCCGGTTGGGCAACCTCGGGGTCCACACGCTCGAGGAGCTGCAGACCTTCACCTCGCGGGTGTCCAGCGCCCAGCGGCGCAAACGGAACCTCGCCGAGCACCTCCCCCACGCCCCCGGCGTGTACCTCTTCCGCGACCTCCAGGAACGCATCCTCTACGTCGGCACCTCCAAGGACCTCCGCTCGCGGGTGCGGACCTACTTCACCGCCTCGGAGACCCGCTCGCGGATGGGGCAGATGGTCAACCTCGCGGTCAGGGTCGAGGGCATCACGTGCGCCACCCCGCTCGAGGCCAACGTGCGCGAGCTGCGGCTGATCGCCGAGCACAAGCCCAAGTTCAACCGACGGTCCCGGTTCCCCGAGCGGGTGCACTGGGTCAAGCTCACCGTCGAGCCCTGGCCCCGCCTCACCCTGGTCCGTCAGGTGATCGAGGACGGAGCGGACTACCTGGGGCCGTACTCGTCGAAGAAGATCGCCGAGCGAGCCGTCGCCGCGCTGCACGAGACGTTCCCGGTCCGGCAGTGCAGCGGCCGGATGCCGAAGACGCCGCGGCAGACCCCCTGCGTCCTGGCCGAGATGGGCCGCTGCCTGTCCCCCTGCGACCAGAGCGTCGACTCCTCGACGTACCTCGGCACCGTGGCCGAGCTGCGTGCCAGCCTGGAGGCGTCCCCGGCCCCGGTGGTCGAGACGCTGGGGGTCCGGATGGACGTCCTGGCCGGGGACGAGCGCTTCGAGGAGGCCGGCCGGCTCCGCGACCGGCTGTCGGCGTACCTGCGCGGGGCGTCACGGAGCCAGCGCCTGACCGCCTTCTCCCGCTGCCCGGAGCTGGTGGCGGCCCGCAAGGAGGACGGTCGTTGGGCGGTCCACGTCGTGCGGCACGGCCGTCTCGCGGCGGCCGGGGTGATCCCGCCGGGCGCCGACGCCGCCCTGTGGGTGCTGGAGCTGCGGGCCGGCGCCGACACCGTCATCCCCGGCCCCGGGCCGCTCCCCGCCTCGACCGCGGAGGAGGCCGAGCTGCTGCTGCGCTGGGTGGAGTCCGAGGGGGTGCGCCTGGTGCACGTCGAGGGTGAGTGGACCTGCCCGGTCGGCGGCGCGACCGGGCAGCTTGCCCTGCACGACGCGGTCGAGCAGTCCCGTCGCACCCTCGTCTCCTTCGACGCCTGACCGCGATAGCGTGAGCGCCATGATCACCGCCATCGTCTTCGTCAACGCCGAGGTCTCCCAGATCCCCGAGGTGGCCCAGGCGATCGCAGGGCTCGACGGGGTCAGCGAGGTCTACTCGGTGACCGGTCAGGTCGACCTCATCGCGATGATCCGGGTCCGCAACCACGACGACGTCGCGACGGTGGTCGCCGACCAGCTCAACAAGGTGCCCGGCGTGACGGCCACCGAGACCCACATCGCGTTCCGCACCTACTCCAAGCACGACCTCGAGGCAGCCTTCTCCCTCGGCCTCGACTGAGCCGGCCCCCGGCCCCTGCGGGGCCTCGATCTGGTCGGTTCCGACCCGTCGCACCCCCTCACCTCGCTACCGTGGCTGAACCCGTACGTGTCGCCGGAGGGGACCCATGGACCGAAGAGCTCTGCGCGTCGCGCTCTGGTTCTTCGTCGGCTCCCTGCTCCTGCAGACCGCCTGGATCCTGGCCCTGCCGCCCTTCCGTGGCGTCGACGAGTTCGACCACGCCTACCGCGCCGTGGCGGTCGCCCACGGACAGTGGCACGCCCCAGGCACTCCTGCGCCCAACGGTCGCGGCGAGCTGGTCCGCGTCACCCCCGGCATCGTCGCCGACGCCGGACCGGTGTGCGCGACCCTGGCCTACACCAAGCACGACAACTGCTCCCCGGCTCAGCGTCTCGAGGACGGCTCGGTGCTGGTGGCCAGTGCCTCCGCACGCTACAACCCCGTCTACTACGCGCTCGTGGGCACCGTGGCCAAGCCGTTCGACGGGGCGTCCGCGCTCTACGCGATGCGGATGGCCAGCGCCGTGCTCTGCTCCCTCCTCCTGGCGCTGGCGAGCTGGGTGACCGCACGCTGGGCCACGACGCGCTGGCCGCTGGTCGGCCTGGTCACGACGCTGATGCCGGTGACCGTCTACGCGACCGCCATCACCGCGTCCAACGGCGTCGAGACGTACGCCGCCCTCGGGCTGTGGACGAGCCTGATCGGTCTGGGACGCGTCGACGCTGCTCACCGTCGAGCCTTCCTGGTCACCGCCACCGTCTTCGCCGTTCCCCTGGTCGGCGTCCGCACCCTCGGCCCGCTGTGGGCGCTGTGCATCGTGGGGCTGTGGGCGGGCCTGGTCGGTCGTCGCACGACGGGCGGACTGGTCCGGGACCACCCGGTCGGACTGGCCGCCGGCGCGCTCGTCTCCTCGGTCACTGCCATGGCCGCAGCCGTGTGGTCCTGGTGGGTCGGCACCAACGAGATCGAGAGCTTCGGGCCGTTCGACCACGCCCTGCGCAACACGCTCGTCGACGTCCCGCTGTGGTTCCTGCAGTCGATCGCCGCCTTCCCCACCAGGAACGAGCAGGCGCCCACGGTCGTCTATGCCGCTGCTGCCGTCGTCGTGGTCGCCCTCCTCGCCGTCGGCGTCCGCCGCGCAGCCCCGCGTGTGCGCTGGGTGATGGCCCTCACCTTCGCCGTCGCCCTGCTCATCCCCTTCGCCATCCAGCTGCAGGCCTACCCCGTCGGTGGAGCCATCTGGCAAGGCCGCTACGGCTGGCCGGTGTCGATGGGGGTGCTCCTGCTGGGCGCCCTGGCCGTGGAGGTGAACCCACCTGGGCACCGGTTGACCAGTCCGCTCCTGCTGTCCGGCGGTGCCCTGTGGGCGGTGGCCCAGGCCGTGTCCGCCGGCAACGTCGCAGCGAACGAGCTCGTGCACAGTCCGCTGTCGGGCGACCCCCGCTGGCTGACCCTCCCGCCCTGGGCGCTCGCCGTCCTCGCCGTGGTGGGCGTCGCCGCATGGGGTGTGGGCACGGCGACCAGCGCCTCGGCGCACCCACCACGGGTTCGGGGGGACGCCGTGCCCCGGGTGGACGAGCCCACCCCGGAGCCGGTCGGGCCGGCGGGTCGCGCGTGACCGCCGCCGTGACCACGGGGCCGCGGTCCGAGCCGCTCGGCAGGTCTGGGCCCAGTCCGTGGCCCCTGCGGCTGACGGCCCTCGGGGTGCTGCTGCTCCAGGTGGTCTGGGTCTTCGCCGTGCCACCCTTCCGGGGCAGCGACGAGTTCGACCACGCCTACCGGGTCGATGCCGTCGTCCACGGACAGTGGGCGCCCGACCCCACCGCGGCGACCCGCGGGACCGGCGCCTGGCTGCTGGTGGATCCCACGCTGGTCCGCGCCGCCCGGGCCGAGTGCCAGAAGCTGCCGTACACCGTCGACGCCGACTGCGTCGGAACCGCGGTCGGTCAGCACACCCGGGTCGCCAGCGCCGCCGGCCGGTACCACCCCCTGTTCTACGAGGTGGTCGGGCTTCCCTCGTTGCCCTTCTCCGGAGCCACCGCGCTCTACGCCATGCGGCTGACCGCCGCGCTGCTGTGCTGGGCGATGTTCGTGGCCGCCCTGGCCGCCACCCGGACCTGGGCGCGCACCCGGTGGCCGTACCTCGCCCTGGTCGTGGCCAGCACCCCCACCCTGCTCTACAGCACCTCGCTTCCCGCCCCCAACGGCCTGGAGATGATGGCCGGTCTCACCCTGATCGCCTCGGTCGTGGGACTGCTGCAGGCACGGGACCGACGTCGTGACACGGGCCTGCTCGTCCTGGTGGCGGTCTCAGGCTGCCTGCTGGTGACCCTGCGCTCCCTGGGCCCGCTCTGGTGCGCACTCGTCGTGCTGACCGCGCTCGTCGGGGTCCGCTGCGACCGCGACCGGCTCCGTCAGGTGGTCCTGGGCTCCCGGGGTTGGGCTGCGGCCAGCCTGGTCCTGGTCGCGACCGTCGGCAGCGTGCTCTGGATCCGCTCCATGGGGGCGCTGACCATCAGCGAGCAGCCCAACGCGATGAGTGCGGCGGAGCGGCTGAGCGTGACGCTGAGCCAGGTGCCGGCGTGGATCCTGCAGAGCGTCGCCGCGTTCCCGATCCGCAACGAGGCCAGCCACCCCCTGGTCTACGCGACCATGTTCCTGCTCGGCACCGCCCTGCTCACGGCGGGCTTGATCCGGGCCACGAACCGCCTGCGCCTGGCCATCCTGCTCGTCGTCGCGGTCACCCTGGTGGTGCCGGTCGTGCTCACGTTCTCCACCGTCGAGAGCTTCGGCGTCGCCTGGCAGGGACGGTACGGACTCCCGTACTCGGTGAGCTGCATGGTGCTGGCCGGGTTCGCCCTCGACCGGAACCCGCCGTCCGACCGACTCCGCCTGACCGTCGTCGGCGCACCGCTGTACGTCGTGGGTCAGACCCTGGGACCGGTCCTCGTCGCCGTCCACGAGCGCGGTTCCAGCCCCGGGGTGGCCAACGGCGACTGGGTACTGGTTCCTGTCCTCGTGCTGGTCATCGGGGCCGGCGTGGGGTCGGCCATCATGTGGATCGGGGCCGCCACCACGGCCACGTCGTCCGACGGTTCCCGCGGGGTGGCCGGTGGACGCGGGCGTCCGGCTCGTCCAGGGTGGGTCCCATGAGCCGCGAGAGCACCGAGGGCGACGCCTACGCCACCCGCCTGATCACCAAGCAGGGGGTGTGGTGGAAGCGGCTGCTGCGCGTGCAGGCGGTCTACCAGTGGAACCTGCGGCGCCAGCACCTCGGGCGCACCCTGGACGTCGGGTGCGGGCTCGGTCGCAACCTGGTCTCCCTCGAGCAGGGATCCGTCGGGGTGGACCACAACCCGACCTCGGTGGCGTTCGCGGTCGACCAGGGCCTCGCGGCGTACACGGTGGAGGAGTTCACCGACACCTTCCGCCCCGGTGAGGACCCCTTCGACTCGCTGCTGTTCGCCCACGTCATCGAGCACATGACCCCGGCTCAGGGCCAGGAGCTGGTCGAGGTCTACCTGCCGTACCTGCGGCCTGGCGGGACGGTGCTGTTCATCTGCCCCCAGGAGCGCGGCTACGCCTCGGACGCGACCCACGTGAGCTTCACGACCGGGGAGGACCTGCAGCGCCTGGCCCGCGCCTGCGGTCTGCGGCCCGGACCGGCACGGTCGTTCCCGCTCCCCCGGTTCACCGGGAGGGCGTTCACCTACAACGAGTTCGTCGTCAAGGCCGTGCGCGGCACCTGAGGCACCACCGCGCTCAGGCCAGGTCGGCGCTCACCTGGGCCCAGCGGTCCAGCAGCACCCGGACCGCACCCGCGTCGAGCGCCTTCTCGGCGGTGGCCATCCCGTCCGCCAGCAGAGCCAGCGGGTCACCCGGCTCGCCGCCGTAGACGGCCAGGGCAGCGCCGGCGTTGAGCACCACGGCATCGCGGACCGGGCCGCGCTCGCCGTCGACCAGGCGGCGTACGACGTCGGCGTTGAAGGCGGCGTCGCCCCCGCGCAGGTCGGCCGGCGTGCTCCGGGTCAGACCGAGGTCCTCGGGGACCACGGTGAAGGGGGTGACCTCGCCCCCGCGGACGCCCCAGACCTGGCTGGTGGTCGTGGTGGTCAGCTCGTCGAGACCGTCGTCGCCGCGGAAGACCCACGCGTCGACGCCGCGGCGGGCGAAGACCCCGGCCATCAGCGGGGCCATGGCCGCGTCGGCGCACCCCACCACCTGGGCCTGGGGCTGGACCGGGTTGGCCAGCGGCCCCAGCACGTTGAAGGTGGTGGCGATGCCGAGCTCGCGGCGGGGCACCGCCGCGTGCCGCAGCGCCGGGTGGAAGGCCTGGGCGAAGCAGAAGGTGATCCCGGCGAGCTCGGCGACCTCGGCCACCTGCGCCGGCTTCAGGTCCAGACGTACGCCGAGCCGCTCCAGCACGTCGGCGGTTCCGGCCTGCGAGGAGGCCGACCGGTTGCCGTGCTTGGCTACCCGCGCCCCGGCCCCCGCCGCCACCAGCGCCGCCATCGTGGAGATGTTGACCGACATCGAGCGGTCGCCGCCGGTGCCGACGACGTCGAGCCAGCGTCCCTCCAGGGAGAGCGGCACGGAGTGGGCGAACATCGCCTCGACCAGGCCGACGAGCTCGTCGATCGTCTCGCCCTTCGACCGCATCGCCACCGCGAAGCCGGCGATCTGGCTCGGGGAGGCGGCACCGGCCAGGATCTCGCCCATCGCCCAGGCCGCCTGGTCGCCGCTCAGGTCGCGGCGGGCGGTCAGGGCGGAGAGCACCTCGGGCCAGCTGTGCGTCATGGGTACGCCGGGCCGCTCAGCGGGTGGCGGGAACCCGGGCGCGCAGCAACCGGATGACCACGTCGGCGAGCTGCATCGGGTCCAGGGGGTGCGGCACGGCGGCCTCGGCGCGCGACCAGGTGGCCAGCCACGCGTCCTGCGGGCGACCGGTCAGGACCAGCACCGGCGGGCAGTTGAAGATCTCGTCCTTGAGCTGCCGGGCGATGCCCATGCCGCCGACGGGGGTCGCCTCGCCGTCGAGGATGGCCAGGTCGATCGTCCCGGTGTCCATCTGCTGGATCACCACCGGCTCGGTGGCGACCTCGACGTACTCCAGCCTCGGCAGGTCGGGGTGCGGCCGGGTGCCCAGGGCGAGCCGGACCTGGTCGCGGGTCTGGGAGTCGTCGCTGTAGACGAGCACCTTCAAGGGCTGCTGCTTCGGGGCGGCGTCGGTCACGCGGGTGATGCTACTCGGAGCCCTGCCCCATCCGTTCGAGGCGGTCCAGGCGACGGTCCTCGCGCGCCGCCTCCCGCATCGAGGAGCGCACCCACTGGGCGAACAGCACGAAGAAGAACACGATCCCGATCACGTCGCCCGCGCCCCACAGGATCCCGCCGGCCAGGTGCTGGTCGGCGGCGGGGTCGGGCAGCCAGCTCAGCGGGAGGGCGCGGTACCACTCGCCGCCGATCAGCTCGGTCTGGTCCATGATCGTCACGCCCAGGAAGGCGTGGAAGGGCAGCGTCAGGACCATGGTGAGCATCCGGAACGGGTAGCCCACCCGCCCGGGCACCGGGTCGATGCCGACCAGGGGCCACAGGAACAGCGAGCCGACCGTGACCAGGTGCACGTGCATCAGCTCGTGCAGGAACGTCGAGTGCAGGGTGGCGTCGTACCAGCCGGAGAAGTAGAGCAGCCACGGGCTCAGCACGAACAGCGCGAAGGTCAGCGGCGGGAACGACAGCACCCGGGCCACCCGCGAGTGCAGGACGGCGAGCAGCACGCCTCGGGGCCGGCGCGGCAGGACCCGCAGCGCCAGCGTCACCGGGGCTCCGAGGGCCAGCGCCAGCGGCACCAGCATGGTCAGCATCATGTGCTGGACCATGTGCACGCTCAGCAGGGTCGTGTCGTACGCCGCGATCCCGGACGAGGTGGCGACGAAGAACGAGCCCATCCCGACCCCGACGAAGCTGACGGTCCGCCACGGCGACCAGGCGTCGCCACGCGAGCGCAGCGTCCAGACCCCCCACAGGTACGCCCCGGCCACCCAGACGCACAGGATCGTGAGAACCGGATCAATGCCCCACTCGGTGATGATCCGGGACAGACCGAACGGCGGGAGCCCATCCACCCCACCCGTTGCCCCTCGTATCAGCACCCCGACAGCGTAGGCACCTGAGAACGCTTGGAGCACGGGGGAAGATGACGATGTGAACAAGATGACGCCGACAGCGCGGGGGGCGGTATGCCTGGCCCTCCCGATGAGGACATAATGGCGCCCGTGGCGACTTCTACTGCAGTCATCCCTGCGTCCCGTCTGCACGGGCACCACGACCGGCCGAGCATGGTCAGTGTCGGGACCATCGTGTGGCTGTCCTCCGAGCTGATGTTCTTCGCCGCGCTCTTCGCGGCGTACTTCACCATCAGGGCGGTCTCCCCCCAGCTGTGGGCGCAGGAGACCCAGAACCTGAACGTGCCGTTCGCCTCGATCAACACCACGATCCTGGTGCTGTCGTCGCTCACCTGCCAGCTCGGCGTGTTCGCCGCCGAGCGTGGCCAGGTCGGCCGCCAGGGCAGCATCTTCTCGATGAAGGGCTGGGGCCTGCGCGAGTGGTTCATGCTCACCTACGTCATGGGCGCGGTCTTCATCGGCGGCCAGGCGCTGGAGTACACCGAGCTGGTCCACGAGGGCATGACGCTCTCCTCGTCGGCGTACGGCTCGGGCTTCTTCCTGACCACCGGCTTCCACGGCCTGCACGTGACCGGCGGGTTGATCGCCTTCCTCTTCGTGCTGGGCCGGACCTACATGGCCCGCAAGTTCACCCACGAGCAGGCGGTCACCGCCATCGTCGTGTCGTACTACTGGCACTTCGTGGACGTGGTCTGGATCGGCCTGTTCGCCACCATCTATCTCTTGCAGTGACCCATCCGACCCATGCCCACTGACGAACACCCCGTAGAGGACATCGAGGACACCCAGTGCGATTCATGACAGCACGACTCTCAGCCAAGCGACGCAGCCGGTTCGCCGGCCCGGTCGTGATGCTGTTCGCGCTCCTGGTCACCGGCGGCGTCTACGCCGTCTTCTCCCCCGCCTCCACGGCGAGCTCCAGCTCCAGCACCGACGACGTGAGCAAGGGCCGGGCGCTGTTCCTGGTCGGCTGCGCGTCGTGCCACGGCAAGAACGGCGAGGGCATCACCAGCAGGACGGCGGCCAGTACGGCCCCTCCCTGGTCGGCGTCGGCGCCGCCTCGGTCGACTTCCAGGTCGGCACCGGCCGGATGCCGATGGCGGCGCCCGGCGCGCAGGCCCCGGTCAAGCCGCCGGGTCTACACCGCCGAGGAGACCTCGCTGCTCGCGGCGTACGTCGCCACCCTCGGCCCCGGCCCGTCGATCCCGACCTCGGACAAGTACTCCCCCGACGCGATCCCCGAGAGCGAGCGCGAGGAGGCGATCGTCCGCGGTGGCAGTTCTTCCGGACCAACTGCACGGCCTGCCACAACTTCGCCGCAGCCGGCGGCGCCCTCCCCGGCGGCAAGTACGCCCCCAGCCTGGTCGGCGTCGAGCCGGTCCACATCTACGAGGCCCTGGTCACCGGCCCGCAGCAGATGCCGGTCTTCTCCGACGACGTGCTCACGCCCGACGAGAAGCGCGACATCATCGCCTAGCTCAAGAGCATCGAGGCCAACCCCGAGCTACGGCGGCAGTCAGCTCGGCTCCCTCGGCCCGGTCAGCGAGGGCCTGTTCGCCTGGCTCGCCGGCATCGGCGTCCTGGTGGGCTTCGCGATCTGGATCGCCTCCCACACCGCTCGTACGACCCGGAAAGGAGCCAAGGCGTGACTGACGTCCAACGCCGGCCCGACGCGGCCGACACCGCCCGCGGTGAGCTCGCCGACCCGATCGCCGACCCCGGCCTGCCGGAGCACCTCCCCCGCCCCACCGACGTCGACCCCGAGGCCGAGAAGCGCGCCGAGCGCCAGATCGCCGACGCTCTTCGGGCTGTCCAGCGTCATGGCCGTGCTCTTCTGCGTGGCCTACTTCGTCTTCGACATCGGCGACGACCCGACCACGTTCCTCGGCGTGGGGCGCCTCCAACGTCGCCCTCGGCGTGACCCTGGGCCTGGCGCTGCTGTTCATCGGCATCGGCGCGATCCAGTGGTCGCGCAAGCTGATGAACGACCACGAGATCGTCGAGATGCGGCACCCGGTCGCGCTCCAGCGACGAGGACCGCGACGAGGCCGTCGCCGCGCTCACCGCCGGCGCCGACGACTCCGGCATCGCCCGCCGGCCGCTGATCCGCAACTCGCTGCTCGGCGCCATGGGCACCCTGCTGCTGCCGGTCGTCGTCGCGCTGCGCGACCTCGGGCCCGCTGCCGGGCGACGCGCTCTACCACACGGTCTGGAAGGAGGGCATGCGGCGTCGTCAACGACGTCTCCGGCACCGCCGATCAGTCCGGAGTGGATCCGGATCGGCCAGCTGGTCAACGCCGAGCCCGAGATCATCTTCAACGCCGAGCCGTACGGCGCCGAGCCGATCGAGGGCACCGCGCTCCAGGCGGCCAAGAGCCAAGGCCCCGGTCATCGTCGTCCGGATGGCCCCGGACGACATCACGCCCGCCAAGGGCCGCGAGAACTGGGGCGTCGACGGGATCCTCGCCTACTCGAAGATCTGCACCCACGTCGGGTGCCCGATCTCGCTGTGGGAGCAGCAGACCCACCACCTGCTCTGCCCCTGCCACCAGTCCACCTTCGACCTCGCCGACAACGGCAAGGTGGTCTTCGGGCCGGCCGCCCGGTCGCTGCCGCAGCTGCCGATCGCCGTGGACGAAGAGGGCTACCTGATCGCCACGAGCGACTTCACCGAGCCGGTGGGTCCGAGCTTCTGGGAACGAGGCTGAGATGAGCACGACCACCCCCAAGACAGCAGCCAAGCCGGCCAAGGCCAACCCGGTCGGCGCCGCTGCGAACTGGGCCGACGAGCGCACGGGTCTGGCCGGGCTGGCCAAGAAGCAGGTCCGCAAGGTCTTCCCCGACCACTGGTCCTTCATGCTCGGCGAGATCGCGCTGTGGAGCTTCGTCGTCCTGCTGCTGACCGGCGTCTTCCTGACGCTCTGGTTCAAGCCGAGCATGAGCGAGGTCACCTACGAGGGGTCCTACGACCAGCTCCGTGGCCTGCAGATGTCCGAGGCGTACGCCTCGGCGCTGCACATCTCCTTCGACGTGCGCGGCGGCCTGCTGATGCGTCAGATGCACCACTGGGCGGCGATGCTCTTCGTCGGCGCCATGATCGTGCACCTGCTCCGGGTGTTCTTCACCGGCGCGTTCCGCAAGCCGCGCGAGCTGAACTGGATCATCGGCTGCCTGCTGCTCCTCCTGGGCACCCTCGAGGGCTTCACCGGCTACTCGCTGCCCGACGACCTGCTGTCCGGCACCGGCATCCGGGCCGCGGACGGGTTCATGAAGTCGATCCCCGTCATAGGCACCTACGCGTCGTTCTTCCTCTTCGGCGGTGAGTTCCCCGGGGACGCCATCATCTCCAGCCTCTTCACCGCACACGTGCTGCTGATCCCGGGCCTGCTGCTGGCGTCTGATCGGCGCGCACATGATGCTGCTCGTGTACCAAAAGCACACCCAGTGGCCCGGCCCCGGCCGGACCGAGAAGAACGTCGTCGGCTACCCGATGATGCCGATCTACGCCGCCAAGGCCGGTGGCTTCTTCTTCATCGTCTTCGGCGTCACCGCCCTCATGGGTGGCTTGATGACGATCAACCCGGTCTGGCGCTTCGGCCCCTACGACCCCTCCCAGGTGACCGCGGGCTCGCAGCCCGACTGGTACATGGGCTGGCCCGACGGCGCGCTCCGGATCTTCCCGGGCATCGAGAGCCACTTCTGGGGTCTGACGCTGAGCTGGAACGTCTTCCTCCCGATCATCGTCCTGCCCGGCGTGATGTTCACGATCCTGCTGATGCTGCCGTTCTTCGAGCAGTGGATCACCGGCGACAAGCGCGAGCACCACCTGCTCCAGCGCCCGCGCAACGCGCCGAACCGCACCGGCGTGATGGTCGGTCTGATGACCTTCTACGGCCTGCTCTGGGCCGCCGGCGGCAACGACATCATCGCGGTGATGTTCCACCTGAACCTGAACTACATCACCTACTTCATGCGGGTCGCGGTCTTCGTGCGGCCGCCGCTGGCCTTCTCATCACCCGTCGCTGGTGCATCTCGCTCCAGCGCTCAGGACGAGAACCGGCTGCTGCACGGCTACGAGACCGGCATCATCATGCGCTCGCCCGAGGGCGGCTACTCCGAGCGGCACCTGCCGATCTCGAGGAGTCGGCGTACACCCTCACCGCGCGGGACCGCGACGTGGTCTACCGAGATCCCGGCCGAGACCGACGGCAACGGCGTCGCCGCCCGTCAGCGGTGCCCTGAACAAGGCTGCGCGCCCGGGTCTCGCGCTACTGGTTCGGCTACAACGTGCCAGAAGCCCACCCGCGAGGAGCTCGAGGCGGCGCACCACCACGCCGCGCACGAGCTGGACGAGTACGACCCCGACGGCGCGCCAGCACCTCCCGGCCGGCGACTACACCGGCGACCACGAGCTCGACGGTCACGCCGGCCGACGGCCACCAGTTCGACGGCCGCCACGAGGTCGTCGGGCGAAGAGCTCAGCCGCCACTGACCTGCCCGTCGACGCCCGCGCCACGAAGGCCCCGGACTCGCCCGAGTCCGGGGCCCTTCGCGCGACCCGCCTTTGTGGTTGCGCGACGCCGTCCCCTGTGGTCCGCGACCGTCGGTGCTGGTCCGCGCCGCGTGCGGCAGGGCGCGCGTCCGCAGCTCGCCGAGCCAGGTGTCCAGCGCGCAGCCCACGGAACGAGTCCTTCGTGACCACGATGACCGTCCAGCCCGTGCTGCCGCAGCCACCGCCGCCTCGGCGGTCGGCCCGTCGCGGTTCAGCGGACGGAATGGAACTCGCACCCCGTCGTACTCCACGCGCGACCTTCTGGCCCGGCTAGGCCAGGTCCAGGCGGTAGACGGGGACGCCACCGTCGTGCACCCAGTGCTGCAGGGTGGGCACCGGGAGCCCCACGTCGGCGATCGCCAGCCGGGTGAACGACTCCCCCGACGACTCCGACCGCCCGTCCATCAGCGGCACCAGCAGCGCGCTTGGACGACCCCCCGGCGACCACGGAACCGCGGCAGCTCGGCACCCAGCTGGGCCGGGTCCCACACCCTGGGCCCGGGCAAGGGCGTCGAGAGCCGACAGCGCCTCGTAGCGCGGGAGCCGGCACGCCAGGTCAAGGGCCGTACGCACCGGGCGTGGTCACCGTGGCCCCATCGACGACGACCAGGTCCTCCGGGCTCAGGTCGCGCTCTCCACCGGCCGCCTGCGGCCGCGCCACCCGGCGGCAGCCCCGGAGGACGAACACCTCCAAGGGAGGGACGACGTGAGCCTGCGACGGTGGCCGCAGGTCCGCTCCCCACAACCATGCGGCCGTGCGGTCCACCATCACGGCGTGGGCCGGAATGACCAGCGCCGCAGCTGCCGCGCGAAGCGCGAGCGTGTCCCGGGACGCCGGCACGACGTACGCCCCGCGAAGGACGCGCAGCACGATGCCCTCGTCGATGCACAGCCGCAGATCGGGCCCGGGAGACCCCGACGGCGCTGGCCATGCGAGGGGTGAAGGGCGCGTGACGGAGGCGATCAGGGAGGCGGAGTGGAGGGTCGAGGAGACAACTGGCATTCCGGCACGGTGGCACTGGTGCTTTCACTTCAGGGCCGCCACTTCACTCGCTGTGGAGAAGCAGCGACGATCCTGTGCGTGGTGCATGGGCCTGCCCGCACACAGGCCGGGTCGCACCACCCAAGGACGGGTCGCGCCACCGCAAGGGACGCCTCGCGCCACCACAAAGGGCGGCTCGACGGCACCACGAAGGCGGCTCGGGGGGTCAGTGGAGGGCGGAGCCGGCCTTGTAGTCCCGGTAGGAGAGGTTCCAGTCGCCGTAGCCGTTGCCGGGCTCCATCGGACGGTCCGTGCCGGTCACGTCGACGACGTCGCCACGCTTGGTGATTCCGAAGAGCCAGGCAGCGTCGGACGTGCTCATCCCGACGCAGCCGTGGCTGACGTTGGCGGCGCCCTGGTCGCAGACCGACCACGGGGCGGCGTGGAGGAACTCACCGGTGTACGTGACGCGCTGGGCGTACTCGACGTCGGAGAGGTTGTAGTACTCCGGGTCGCTGGGGTCGATGCCGGTGGTCGCGGCGTCCATCCGCTTGGAGCGGAACTTCTCGATGATCACCTTGATCCCGGACCGGGTCGTGAAACCGGGCTTGCCGCCGGTGATCGGGATCGTCTTGAGCAGGCTGCCGTTCTGCACCACGCGCATCTCGTGGCTGACCAGGTCGATGTTCATCATCACCGAGTCGCCGATGTGGAAGGACGTCGAGCGGTCCTCCTGGCCGTAGATGCCGTTCCCGGCGTTCACACCGTTGATGTCGGCGTTGACAGTCACGTCGGTGCCGGGCTTCCAGTACGTACGCGGACGCCAGTGCACCTCGTTGTCGCTGATCCAGTGCCAGGTGCCGGCCTGCTGGGGCTTGGTGTCGACCGAGAGGTGCTTCTCGATCTCCGCGCGGTCGGTGACCGGCACGTCGAAGCTGACGATGACGGGCATGCCGACCCCGACGGTCTCGTCGGCCAGCGGGGCGATGCTCGGGTAGGTCTGCTGGTCCAGGGTCAGCGGCTGGGTGCGGAAACGCTTGGTCATCGTCCGCTTCAGGCCGTCGGCGTCCACAGCGACCCCGGTGACGAGGTAGGTCGTGCCCGGCTCGAGCCGCTGGGTCGCGGTCCAGGACGCCTTGCTCTTGCCCACGGCCCCGGGGAGCCGGTCCTTGCCGGCAGCGACCCGGACCCGCTTGAGCGTGCCGTCGGTCGCCGAGACCTTCACCAGGGTGTCCACGGCGACGTTCTTGCGTCCGGACAGGTTGGTGGTCAGCCGCGCGTCGGAGACCGTCTTGACGGGCTCGGAGGGGCTGGTGGACGGGCTCTGGTCGCCGGAGGTGACCGCAGGGCTGCCGCCACCGTCCGTGCTGTCGGTCGCCGAGGCGGAGCAGCCGGCGAGTGCGGCGCTGCCCGTCAACGTGACAGCCACCAGTGCCGACAGGCGACGACGACCCGAGGCGTTCAGCCCCACGCGGTGCACGGACATGCGACTCCCCCTTGAGAACACTTGGTGTTGCCAGCGTAACAACGCACCCTGACAACACCAGCATCACTGACCCGTGGCCGTGGTCACGCCTGGATAACGGTATTTGTCCGTCCTGAACGGTCCCCACGACACGAGGCCCCCCGCAGCAGCGGAGGGCCTCAGGTCGTGGTCAGCAGGTGCGGTCAGTGGGCGTGCTCACCGCGGTAGTACTCGAACACCCATCCGCTGAGCGCGATGGCCCCGATCAGGCTGCCGATGATGAACATCCACCAGGCCCCCACCGCGATGGCGAACACCATGGCGCTCAGGGTCAGCGCGCACCACAGCGGCCACCACGAGTACGGCGGGAAGAAGCCGAGCTCGCCCGCACCGTCCGAGATCTCCGCGTCCAGCCGGTCCTCGGGCCGCGGCTGCATGCGCGAGGCGTGGAAGCCGAGGTAGAACGCGATCAGGGCGGCGAGCAGGGTGGTCATGGTGAGGGCGGACGTCCCGGTCGGGTCGCCGGCGATGAACCAGTACGCCGGGGTCACCAGCAGCAGGAACACCGCGCAGATCCCGAAGATCCAGGCTTCGGCCCTCATCCGTGCACCTCCCCGTCACCGGAGCCCACGAAGGAGCTCTCCGGGTCGGACTCCTGAAGCTCCATGGCTGCCACCTCGGGGTGGTGCAGGTCGAACGCCGGCGACTCCGAACGGATCCGCGGGATCGACAGGAAGTTGTGCCGCGGCGGCGGGCACGAGGTGGCCCACTCCAGCGACCGGCCCCAGCCCCACGGGTCGTCGACCTGGACCGTCGGCCCCTTGGAGGACTTGTAGACGTTGTAGAAGAACGGGAGCATCGAGCTGGCCAGGATGAACGACCCGACCGTGGAGACCTGGTTCAGCAGGGTGAACCCGTCGCTGGGCAGGTAGTCGGCGTACCGACGGGGCATGCCCTCGACCCCCAGCCAGTGCTGGACCAGGAACGTGGTGTGGAAGCCGACGAAGAGCAGCCAGAACTGCAGCTTGCCCAGCCTCTCGTCGAGCATCTTGCCGGTCATCTTGGGCCACCAGAAGAAGAAGCCTGCGAACATCGCGAACACCACGGTGCCGAACACGACGTAGTGGAAGTGCGCCACGACGAAGTAGCTGTCCGAGACGTGGAAGTCCAGCGGCGGCGCGGCCAGGATGACGCC
Organism: uncultured Actinomycetota bacterium; assembly: GCA_963843825.1. Lineage (GTDB taxonomy): Bacteria > Actinomycetota > Actinomycetes > Propionibacteriales > Nocardioidaceae > Marmoricola_A. The sequence continues at coordinate 105,598 of CAWJLZ010000004.1, read as the reverse complement.
GGTCAGCCCACCGAAGAGGAACGTGGTCAGGAAGCCGATCGACCACAGCATCGGGTTGTCGAAGGACAGGGACCCGCCCCACATCGTGCCGATCCAGTTGAAGAACTTCACCCCGGTGGGCACCGCGATCAGCAGCGTCATGCCCGAGAAGAAGGCCAGGTCGACCGAGCCGGTGACGTACATGTGGTGGGCCCACACCGCCACCGAGAGGAAGGCGATGGCCAGCGTCGCGCCGACCAGGCCGACGTAGCCGAAGATCGGCTTGCGGCTGAAGACCGGGAGGATCTCGGTCACGATGCCGAAGAACGGCAGCGCGATGATGTACACCTCCGGGTGGCCGAAGAACCAGAACAGGTGCTGCCACAGGATCGGCCCGCCATGGGCGGCGTCGAAGATGTGCGCCCCGAAGGCCCGGTCGGCCTCCAAGGTGAGCAGCGCGCCGGCCAGGATCGGGAAGGCGATCAGCACGAGCAGGCTGGTGACCAGCGTGTTCCAGGTGAAGATCGGCATCCGGAACATCGTCATGCCGGGTGCGCGCATGCAGATGATCGTGGTCACGAAGTTCACCGCGCCGAGGATCGAACCGAGACCGGCGAGCCACAGGCCCATGATCCACAGGTCACCACCCACGCCGGGGCTGTGCACGGCGTCGGAGAGCGGGGAGTACGCGAACCAGCCGAAGCCGGCCGCACCGGAGGGGGTGAGGAAGCCGGAGCCGGCAATCAGCCCGCCGAAGAGGAAGAACCAGTAGCTGAGCATGTTCAACCGCGGGAACGCCACGTCGGGCGAGCCGATCTGCAGCGGCATGATCACGTTGGCGAACCCGAAGAACAGCGGCGTCGCGAACAGCAGCAGCATGATCGTGCCGTGCATCGTGAAGAGCTGGTTGTAGAGCTCGTCGTTGACGAACTGCTGCCCGGGGGCGGCGAGCTCGGAACGGATGATCAGGGCCATGATCCCGGCCAGGATGAACCAGACGAACGACGTGCCGAGGTAGAGCTTGCCGATCACCTTGTGGTCGGTCGTGGTCAGGATCTTGACCAGCTGCTGCCCGATGGTGGGATGGGGAGCAACGGTCGTCCTGGGCGTGGTGGTGTCGGCGCTCACGGGGTGGTGGCCTCACTCTCGTTGTCCAGTCCGGCCTGCGTGGTGGCCTCCGAGGCGCCGAGGGCCAGGCCCACGTTGCCCGCGGCCTGGAGCTTCTGCAGCTCCTGGGCGTACCGGTCGGCGCTGACCACCTCGACGTTGAACAGCATCCGCGAGTGGTAGGTGCCGCACAGCTCCGCGCAGCGGCCCACGAAGGTGCCTTCACGGGTCGGGGTCATGCGTGAAGTTGTTGTTGCGCCCGGGCACGACGTCCATCTTGTAGGTGAACGCCGGCACCCAGAACGAGTGGATGACGTCGGGCGAGCTGAGCTCGAAGCGCACCGACTCGTTGACCGGGAGGTAGAGCGTGGGGATGTCGGCGGGCGTCCCGACGAGGAAGACCGAGGTCTGCCCGTCCAGCGCGTCGTCGGCGACGTAGTTGAAGCTCCAGGACCACTGCTGGCCCACGACCTTGATGACGTGGTCGGGGTTCGGGACGTCGGCGTTGACCTCGTCCTGGGTGGAGACCACGAACTTGAAGAACACCAGGACCATGACGACCGGCGCCAGCGTGTAGAGGATCTCCATCGGCAGGTTGTAACGCGTCTGCACGGGGATCTCGTCGTCGCTGCGACGGCGGTACTTCACGACCACGTAGGCCATCAGGCCCCAGACCAGGATGCCGGTGGCCAGGGCCGCGACCCAGGTCCACTGCCAGAACTGGATGACCGCGTCGGAGCGGTCGGAGGCGCCTTCGGGGATCGCGCCGCGCTTCCAGTCGGCCTGGTCCTGGCTCGAGCAGGCACCCAGCGTCAGGAAGGTCAGGGCGAGGACCCCGGCCAGACCGATCTGACGCATGCGCACAGGGAGGTGCAGACCCACGGAGGAGGCCTCTCTCTTCGCAAGGAACGGACCCTTGAACCCTACTACTCACACCAGCACCACTGCGCCCCTGGGCACGCCTCGCGCCGCGGGGGTCGGAATCGTTACACGCCCGTCCGCCGCCCTACAGTCGTGGCCATGCCCGGCTACCTCGACGGCGGATCCTCCGAGCCCCTCAGCCCGCGTGCCCGGGAGGTGCTGACCGAGGCACTGGCGGCCGGGTACGCCGACCCGCTGCGGCGCCACGGCCGGGCCAGGGACGCCCGCCTGCTGCTGGACAACGCCCGTGCCGTGGTCGCGGAGTGCCTGGCGGTCCGCCCTGACGAGGTCAGCTTCACCTCCTCGGGCACCGCGGCGGTGCACCTGGGGCTGCTGGGCCTGCTGCTCGGCCGGAGCGCCGCCGGGTCCGCGGCCACCCTGACCCACACCGCCGTCGAGCACTCCGCCGTCCACGCAGCGGCTCGCTGGTGGGAGGACCGGACGGCCAGGACCGCTCGGACCCTGGCCGTGGACGCCACCGGCCAGGTGGACCCCCGGGCGGCGGCCGAGGTCGGGACCGGCGTGCTCGCCGTGCAGCAGGCCAACCCCGAGGTCGGCACGGTCCAGCCGTTGGAGCGGCTGGCTGCGCTGCGAGCCGAGCGAGGCACCCCTCCCCCGCTCTTCGTGGACGCCTGCGCGGCGGGCGCCCGGCTGCCGCTCCCCGGTGACTGGTCGGCGGTGGCCCTCTCGGCCCACAAGTGGGGCGGTCCGGCCGGGGTCGGGGTGCTCGTGGTCCGCCGGGGGGCGCGCTGGCGACCGCCCTTCCCCACCGACGACCGCGTCGACCCGCGGGTGGCCGGGTTCGAGAACGTGCCCGCCGCGCTGGCCGCCGCGGCGGCGCTGCAGGAACGGGTCGGGGCCCGGGCCGACCTCGCGGAGCGCGACACCGCCTGGGCCGGGCGGGTCCGGTCCGCGCTGTCGGAGATCCCGGACACCGAGGTGCACGGCCACCCGACCGAGCGGCTGCCGCACCTGGTCTCGTTCTCCTGCCTCTACGTCGACGGCGAGGCGCTCGTGGTCGAGCTGGACCGGCGCGGGCTGGCCGTGGCCAGCGGCTCGGCGTGCACCTCCAGCGTCATGGAGCCCTCGCACGTGCTCGTGGCCATGGGCGCCCTCACCCACGGCAACGCCCGGGTCACCTTCGGCCCCGACACCACCGAGGCCGACGTGGACGCGCTGGTGGCCGTGCTGCCCGGAGTCGTGGCCGACCTGCGGGCGAGCCTGGCATGAGCCAGGAGCCGACGCTCAGCATCGACTGCCGCGGTGCCCGGTGCCCGCTGCCGGTCATCCGGCTGGCCCAGCGGATCGGCGAGGTGGCTGTGGGGGACCTGGTCGAGGTGGTGGCCGACGACCCGGCGGCGCGGCCGGACGTCCCGGCCTGGTGCCGCATGCGGGGCCAGGAGTACGCCGGGGAGCGGGTCGCCCCGGACGGCACCCCCGCCTACCTGGTCCGTCGGACGCGCTGAGAACGCGCTGGGACCAGTCAGGGACGCGCCGTGTGCAGGTGCTCGCCGACCTCGGCCGCCGCCTCCTCGCCGTACGCCGCGGCCAGACGCTGCAGGAACGTCGCCCGGTGCAGGGAGTACTCCTGGGTGCCGACCCGCTCCACGACGTGCACGGCCAGCAGGCAGCCCAGCTGGGCGGCCCGCTCGTTGCTCAGCCCCCAGCTCAGCGCGGCCAGGAAACCCGCCCGGAAGGCGTCCCCGACGCCGGTCGGCTCGACCTTGGCCACCTCGGGGACGGCCGCGACGACCAGCGGCTCCTCGCCGTTCCGCTCGACCCGGACGCCCTCGGCACCCAGGGTGACCACCCAGGTGCCGACCTTGGCCAGCACCTCCGCGGCGCTCCACCCCGTCTTCTGCACGATGAGCGCCGACTCGTACTCGTTGGAGAACAGGATCTCCGCCCCCTCGATGAGGTCACGGATCATCTCTCCGTCCCCGAAGGCCAGCTGCTGGGAAGGATCGGCCAGGAACCGGTAGCCGCGGTCGCGGCACTCCTGGGTGTGCCGCAGCATCCCCTGGGGGTCGTTGGGCCCGATCAGGACCAGGTCGGCCCCGCCCACCCGGTCGACGATCGGGCGCAGCTCGATGTCACGGGCCTCGGACATCGCCCCGGCGTAGAAGGAGGCGATCTGGGCCATCGTGGAGTCGTTGGTGCACACGAACCGGGCGGTGTGCCGGGTCTCGGAGACGTGGACGGCGCTGCAGTCGACGTTGTGCCGCTCCAGCCAGGACCGGTAGTCGACGAAGTCCTCCCCCACCGCACCGACCAGGACCGGGCGCAGGCCCAGGCTGCCCAGGCCGAAGGCGATGTTGGCCGCGCAGCCGCCGCGGCGTACCTCGAGGTCCTCGACCAGGAACGACAGCGCGATCTTGTCCAGCTGCTCGACCACGAGGGAGTCGGCGAAGCGGCCCGGGAAGGTCATCAGGTGGTCGGTGGCGATGGAACCGGTGATGAGCAGCGGCACGGTCAGCACTCTCGTCGGGGGTGGACCCCGGGGGTCACCGGGAACACGGAGCACCCTACTCATCGGTACGGCTAGGGCGACCCGGCGGTAACCCCTACCGTCGGAGCATGACCTCCCCGCGCCTGGCCTACGACGACGCCTCGACGACCTCCGAGATGGTCACCGACGCCACTCGCCTGGGACTCGCGCTGCCCGTCCCGGCGGCCCGTCGCGGGACGCAGGCCGGTGGAGCCGCCCTCCCCGGCCTGGTGGTCAGCGACGACCTGGCGGCACTCGCCGGCGACCTCGAGCTCCACCTGGCCTGACCGGCCGCGGGTTCCGTCGGGCCGGCCTCGGACCGCCGACTATCGTCGGAGGCACCATGACCGACCCAGGCCCGCACCACGGCCCCCCCAGCAGCACGACCGGCGGCGCGACCGGGACCAGTCGCACCCCCGGCACGCGCCGCGGCGTCGGCAGTGGCCTCACCGCGATCGTGGTGGTGGTGGCGATGACCTTCGCCTGGTGGCTGATGAGCGGCAACGGACCGGGCGGCGGACCCCGCGGCAACTCGGGTCGTGCCGACGTGTACGACATCGACGCCAACCCGCAGGTCGCCACCGGCGCCCCGGTCCCGACCCCGGCACCGCTGGAGATCACCCGCGTGGGCGGGGTGGCCCTGGAGGGCTACGTCCTGCCCGACCCGGCCCGTCTCGACGTCACCTACGCCAGCGGGCCGCCCCGGTGCGCCGGGACGCTGGACACCCCCGAGGTGCTGGAGACCGACGCCTCGGTGACCGTCACCCTGACCCTGGTCCCCCCGGCCGAGAAGCAGACCGGGTGCGGCAGCGGGCTGGACGGGCAGGTCGACCGTCACGTGGTCATCGACCTGGACAGCGACCTGGCCGGACGGTCCGTGCTGGACGGCTCCTACTCCCGCCGGGTCCTGGTCGACCGGGTCAGCTAGTCAGACGACGAAGAACAGGACGGGCAGGACCACGACCAGGACGGCGAGGACGGCCAGCACGACCCCGGCGGTCGGACGACGCCGGTGCTGGGTCACGGCGCCCCAGGCCAGCGCCAGCGAGAGCACGGCGGGCACGAGGAGGGCGATCCCGAACACGATGGCGACACCGGCCAGCGCCTCGTCGGACGCGGCGCCGGCCAGGGCCAGGTAGGCCCCGTACGCCGCGGTGGGGACGGTGACGCAGGCCGACAGGGCGGCCAGGCCCAGGACGAGCGGTCTGGTCCGGGACTCGGTGGGGGTCTGGGCTTGCACGAGGGGCTCCTGGTCGGCCGGGGGTGACGTGCTCCCAGTCTCGGCAACTCGGACCGGTGAGGCATCCGCCCGCGTACTCAGGTCGGGGTAGCACGACGCCCCGGTCCTGGAGGGACCGGAGGCGTCGGAGGAGCTCAGCTGCGGTGGATCAGTGGAACGAGTCCCCGCAGGCGCACGAGCCGCCGGCGTTGGGGTTGTCGATCGTGAAGCCCTGCTTCTCGATCGTGTCGACGAAGTCGATGACCGCGCCGTTGAGGTAGGGGATGCTCATCCGGTCGACGACCACGGCCACGCCGCCGAAGTCGGTCACGGAGTCACCGTCGAGGTCGCGCTCGTCGAAGAAGAGCTGGTAGCGCATGCCGGAGCAGCCACCGGGCTGCACGGCGATGCGGAGCTTGAGGTCGTCACGACCCTCCTGCTCCAGCAGGCTCTTCACCTTGGACGCTGCGGTGCCGGAGAGGTTGATGCCGTCCGTGCGGATCTCGGTCTGGGTCTCGAGCTGCTCGGTCATGCGTGGGGCTCCCTGGAGTCGGATGCGGGTGACTTGGTGCGGGGTGACTACAGGTCAATGGTCGCACACGGACGGTTATTCCCCCTGCCCGTACGGGCAGGGGGTCAGCGGTCGGACCAGCTCCGCGCGGCGCGCTCGGCCGCCGTCGCCAGGCTGCCCGCCGGATCCGAGAACGACGCCTCCCGGCCCACCAGGTCGGTCGTGGAGTACGCCGCCTCGATCCCCAGCGCCCGCATCTCCCGGGAGCCCACCAGCACCGCGCCGGCCAGCACGATGCAGGGCCGCACGGCGGCGGAGGCGATCTCGGCCACCCCGTACGGCACCTTGCCCGCCCGCGAGGAGAAGTCGAAGGCCCCCTCGCCGGTGATCACCAGGTCCGCGGCGGCGGCCCGCTCGGCCAGCCCGACCGCGTCGGCGACCACCCCGATCCCCGGGCGGCGCTCGGCCCCGAGCAGGAGCAGGGCGAACCCGAGACCGCCGGCCGCTCCGGCACCCTTGCCCAGCGCGACCCGACGGTCGGTGGCTCGGGCCAGCACCTCCAGGGTGGCGTCGACGGCCTGGAGGCGGTCGTCGGCGACCCCCTTCTGCGGACCGAAGACGTTGGTGGCCCCGATCAGGCCGAGCAGCGGGTTGTCCACGTCGCTGGCCGCGACCAGCGTCACGCCCTCGACCCGTCGCCGGGCCTCGGTCAGGTCGACGGTCTCCAGGCCGGCCAGCCCGGTGGGCCCCTGCTCCAGGGCGTCGGTCGGCGTCGCGACCGCTCCGAGCGCAGCCAGCATGCCCGCCCCGCCGTCGTTGGTCCCGGAGCCGCCCAGGCCGACGACGACGGTCCGCGCCCCCGCGTCGACGGCGGCGGCCAGCAGCTCCCCCACGCCGTAGGACGTGGCGCGCTCGGGATCACGCTGCTCCTCGGGCACCAGGGCCAGGCCGCAGGCCTGGGCCACCTCGACGTAGGCGATCCGCTCCCCGCGCCCGGACCCTCCACGACCAGGACGGTGGCCGGCACCCGGTCGCCCAGCGGGCCGCGCACCGGCACCGCCAGCAGCTCGCCGCCCAGGGCGGCGTGCAGGACGTCGACGAAGCCGGGTCCGCCGTCGGCCATCGGTGCGAGGTCGAGCTCGTCACCGGGCGCTCGGCGCCGCCAACCCTCCGCGATCGCTGCCGCGGCCTCGACCGCGGTCAGCGTGCCGGCGAACTTGTCCGGGGCCACGAGCACCCTCATCGTGCCTCCTCCTGCTCGGTCGCGGCGAGCGCCTCGGCCAGCAGCCGGGCCGCGGTCGCCACCATGGTCTCGCGGGTCTGCCGGGTGGCCGTCCCGATGTGCGGGGTCATCACCAGCCGCGGGGTCTCGAGCAGTCGGGGGGCGATCTTCGGCTCCCCGACGAAGACGTCCAGGCCGGCGGCGAACAGGTGCCCGCTGTCCAGGGCGTCGCAGAGGGCCTCCTCGTCGACGATGCCGCCGCGGGCGGTGTTGACCACGATCGCGCCGGCGGGCAGCAGGGCCAGCTGCTCGGCACCGACCAGCCCGCGGGTGGCGGGGGTCAGCGGCACGTGGACGCTGAGGACGTCGCTCTCGCGGAGCAGGTCGTCCAACGAGGCGCGGTACCCCTCCTCCCCCGTGGGCGTCCGGGTGTGGTGCAGGACCCGCATGGAGAACGCTTCCGCGCGGCGGCCCGTCGCGCGGGCGATGTTGCCGTAGCCGACCAGTCCGAGGGTCGCGCCGTGGACGTCGCGTCCCGGGGTGTCGGTGAACGACCAGCCGGGCCACTCGCCGCGACGCAGCGCCGCCTGGGTCGGGTCGACCTGGCGGGCGCACATCAGCAGCAGCGTCATCGCCACGTCGGCGGTGGCCGTCGCGGTGGTCTCGGGCACGCTCAGCAACCGGACGCCGGCCGCCTCCAGCGCCTCTGAGTCCACCTTGTCGGTCCCGGCGCCGGCGACCGCCACCACCCGCAGGTGCGGCATCGCCGCCACCCGCGCGGCGTCGACGGTCTGCATCGGGCCGCAGAGCAGGCCGACCGCCCCGGGGGCGTCGCCGAACCGGCCGACCACCACGTCGTAGGAGCCGTCGAGCTCGCTGGTGTCCACGTCCATGGCCACCAGGACCGTCTCGCGCCCGGTGTCGGGGGGTGGGGCCTGCTCGGGATGCTGGTCGGCCTGCGGCACGGGGCCCGGTCCTCTCGTCGTACGGCGGTGGTGCGGCCACGAGTCGGTCCGTGGTCGCCCGGAGGGTGCCCACACCGTAGGTGACAGAATCGGCCCCATGACAACGTCGGACCTGACCGGCCCCCGCTCCGCGTCCCTCCCGCTGCTGGTGCTGGGCCGCGGGACCGACCCGGACTCCGAGCGCGGCGTCGACTGCCCCGGCGAGCTGCCGGCCGCCTCCGACCCGGACCTGGTGGCCCGGGCCGGCGCCGCCAAGGAGGCCCTGGGCGACCGCGTCTTCATCCTCGGCCACCACTACCAGCGCGACGAGGTCATCCAGTTCGCCGACGTCACCGGCGACTCGTTCAAGCTGGCCCGCGACGCCGCGGGTCGCCCCGAGGCGGAGTACATCGTCTTCTGCGGCGTGCACTTCATGGCCGAGTCGGCCGACATCCTCACCGCCGCCCACCAGAAGGTGGTGCTGCCCGACCTGGCCGCCGGGTGCTCGATGGCCGACATGGCCCGCCTGGCCCAGGTCGAGGACGCCTGGGACGCGCTGACCGAGGCCGGCGTGGCCGACTCGGTGGTGCCGGTGACCTACATGAACTCCTCGGCCGACATCAAGGCGTTCTGCGGTCGCCACGGGGGTGCGGTGTGCACCTCCAGCAACGCCGAGGTGGCCCTGGACTGGGCCTTCGCCGAGAAGGGGCCGGACACCAAGGTGCTCTTCCTGCCCGACCAGCACCTGGGCCGCAACACCGCGGTGCTCCAGCTGGGCCTGACCCTGGACGACTGCGTGGTCTGGGACCCGCACCGTCCGCACGGCGGACTGACCCCCGAGGAGCTCGCGGCGGCGAAGATGATCCTGTGGAAGGGACACTGCTCGGTGCACGGCCGCTTCGCCGCTTCCTGCGTCGACGACGTCCGGGCCCGGGTGCCCGGGGTCACCGTGCTGGTGCACCCCGAGTGCACCCACGAGGTCGTGACCAGGGCCGACCTCGTCGGGTCGACCGAGTTCATCATCGCCACCGTCGACGCCGCTCCGCCCGGGACGTCCTGGGCGATCGGGACCGAGCTGAACCTGGTCCAACGACTGGCCAAGCGCCACCCTGACAAGAACGTGGTCTTCCTCGACAAGACCGTCTGCTACTGCGCGACGATGAACCGGATCGACCTGCCGCACCTGGTGTGGGCCCTGGAGAGCCTGGTCGCCGGCCAGGAGGTCAACGTCATCGAGGTGGACGCCGAGACCGAGCACTGGGCCGGCGTGGCCCTCCAGCGGATGCTCGAGCTGCCGGGGAAGCCGCAGAAGGACTAGGCCCCGGCCCAACGCATCATCAGCTCCGACGGGTCCTCCCCGGAGCCGCCCGCCTCGACGAACCCGGCCGCGGCGTACGCCGAGCGTGCCTGGTGGTTGTCGCGGCGTACCGCCAGCACGACCTCGGCGCCGGGGCAGGCGTGCGCGGCCCAGGCCCGGACCTCGTCCAGCAGCAACCGGGAGATGCCGCGTCCCCGGCCCTCGGGGGCGACCCACATCGAGATCACCTCGACCTCGCCGGGTCGCTCGGCGAGCCCGCTGGCCATGCCGACCGGCTCCTGACCGGCGTACGCGACCAGGTTGAGCCCGACGTCGGCCAACCGGCCCCGCCAGCGGTCCTCGCGGTCGCCGGGCCCGGTCCACTCGGCGAGGGTCGAGCCGAAGGCGTACGGCGCCTCCGCCAGCGCGCGCAGCCGCAGGCTCCGCCAGACCCCCCAGTCGTCCGGGGTGAGGACCGCCAGGCGGACCGGGGCGCTCACAGCCCGGGCGCACCCCACAGCGCCATCCACCGGGCCAGGTCGGGCTCCATCGGCAGGTCGACCTTGAGCAGGTCGCGCATCTGCAGCTCCAGGATGTTGTCGCGCTGCTGGGCGGCCTTCGGCGCGAAGGGGAAGAACGTGCCCTGCTTGTAGAGGTAGACCAGCGCCAGGGTGCGACCGGCCGGGTCCTGGAACGACACCAGGGTGCACAGCACCCGGTCGGCGAAGCCCTGGGCCTCCAGCGAGGTGGTCACCGCGTGCAGGTCGGTGGCCAGCGAGGACATGTCCTCCTGCTGGGCCATCAGCCAGGTGAAGCCGAAGGAGTCGGTGGAGACCTGGACGTCGGGGTCGTCGTCGGCGTCGAGCAGGGCCACCACGTCCTTGAGCGTCTGCGCGAACGCCGGACCCTCGGCGCCCCGGAAGCAGATCGCCCCGCGGCCGGTCATCGTGAAGTCCGCCGCGCTCTCCAGCGTCAGCGCGGCCGCGGGCAGCGCGAACAGCGCGTCCATCCGGGGCGGCACCGGCTTGGTGCGCCCGGTCACCGTGGACCAGAAGCCCACGTCAGCGGGTCGAGTCGGTCGGGAAACCGCCGTCGAGAGGGCGGCCGAGGTCGGCCGCGACCTTCGCCAGCTGCTCGAGCCGCTGCTCCAACGACGGGTGGGTCGCGGTCAGGGTGCGCATCGTCGCTCCACTGACCGCCGGGGCGATGAAGAAGGCGTTCATCGGCTCGGCGCTGCGCAGGTCCTGCTTGGGGATGGTCGCCATCTTCCCCGAGATCTTGGTCAGCGCGCTGGCCAGGGCCGAGGGGTTGCCGGTCAGGTACGCCCCGGCCCGGTCGGCGGCGAGCTCGCGGTAGCGCGAGAGCAGCTTGATGGCCAAGAAGCTGACGGCGTAGACCACGATGCTGGCCACCAGCACGATCAGCCAGATCGGCAGGCCGTTGTTGTTGTTGTCGCGACGCCCGCCGCCGCCGAACATGCCGAACCCTCCGTACATGCCGCCGCGCATCACCATCCCGGTGATGATGGCGGCCGAGGAGGCCAGGGTCATCACCATCACGTCGCGGTGGGCGACGTGGGACAGCTCGTGGGCCAGGACGCCCTCGAGCTCCTCGACGGTCAGCCGGTCCAGGATGCCGGTGGTCACGCACACCGCGGAGTGGCTGGGCGAGCGACCGGTGGCGAAGGCGTTGGGCATCTCGGTGTAGGAGATGGCCACCGTGGGCTTCGGCATGTCGGCGAGCATGCACAGCCGGTCGATGATGGCGTGCAGCTCCGGGGCCTCCTGCGGGGTGACGACCCGGGCCCGCATCGCCTTGAGGGCGACCTTGTCGGAGTTGTACCACTGGAACCAGGCGATCCCGAGCCCGATCATCCCGATGATGATCGCGAACGGACCGCGTACGCACCAGCATCAGGCCCACCACGACGACGACGAAGAGGCCGCCGAGCAGGAACATGGTCAGGGTCATCCGGGTGGTCAGCCCGTGGTCCTTGGCGAAGCGTGTCTTGCTCATCGGTCGGGGACCAGCCCCTCATCGGCGAGCAGGTCCCGCACCTCCTCGATCGTGGCGTCGGACGGGGGAAGGATCAGGTCGGAGTCCTCGAGGGCGTCGTCCTCGAGGCGGGTGCCCCGCTGTGCGGACGACGTCGAGCAGGGCGGTCATGCCGGCGGCGAAGGCGGCCTCGTCACCGGCCTCCACCGCCTTCTCCACCGCGTCGTCGAGCACGTTCATGGCGGCGAGGTCGTCGGTCGGTGACGTCCCACTGGCCCTCGCCGAGGATGCGGACGATCACGCCTCCTCCGACGCTGCCGGGTCGTCTCGACGCCCGGTGGGGCGGCGTCGCGCCTCGATCGCGCCGGCGCGGTCGCCGGCGTCGTCGATCGCCTTGGGCGCCGAGGACGGGGAGATGCCCTTCATCGCGGCCAGCTCGGCCTCGACGTCGGACTTGGAGGACATCGAGTCCAGCTCGCGGTCGATGTCGTCGCCCGCCGTCCAGGGACAGCCGGTCGTCCAGCGCGCCGGAGGCGATCAGCTCGTCGATCGCGCCGGCGCGGGCCTGCATCTGGGCCGTCTTGTCCTCGGCGCGCTGGATGGCCAGGCCGACGTCGCCCATCTCCTCGGAGATCCCGGAGAACGCCTCGTTGATCCGGGTCTGGGCCTTGGCGGCGGTGTACGTCGCCTTGATCGTCTCCTTCTTGGTCCGGAACGCCTCGATCTTGGCCTGCAGGCGCTGGGAGGCGAGCGTGAGCTTCTCCTCCTCGCCCTGCAGCTGCGCGTGCTGCGCCTGCAGGTCGGCCGAGCTGGCTGGTGACGCCGCTCTTGCGGGTCAGCGCCTCGCGGGCCAGGTCCTCACGGCCCTGACCGCAGCGCGTCCTGCGCCTGGTTGGTCAGCTTGTCCGACCTGCTGCTGGAGCTGGTTCATCTGCAGCTCGAGTCGCTTGCGGCTCGTCGCCACGTCGGCGACGCCCCGGCGTACCTTCTGCAGCATCTCCAGCATGCTTCTGGTAGCTGTAGTCGAGGGTCTCGTTGGGGTCCTCGGCGCGGTCGAGCGCCTTGTTGGCCTTGGCGCTGAAGATCAGTCGCATGCGCTGCATGAGGCTCATGGAGGTGCAGCCCCTTTCTCCTGGATCGGACGGGCTCGTGGACGCCACCCTACGAGGGCAACGCCCGGGGCCGGAGAGGAAGTTCCTGCAGGTAGCCTGTGTCCGTCCCAGCCCCGGTCCCGAAGGTGTGCGTTGTTCCGTCGTACGAAGTCCGAGAGCACCACCTCGGCAACCGAGACCGAGGCCAAGCTGGGCGGCAAGGGCCGCCCCACCCCGACGCGCAAGGAGCAGGAGGCCGCCGCCCGCGCCCGAGCCAAGGCCGCCGCAACCCGAAGGGCCGCAAGGGGGCCGCGCGCGGCGAGCGCGGCCAACAGCAAGGCGATCCGCCAGGGCATCAAGGACGGTGACGAGCGCTACCTGCCGGCCCGCGACCAGGGACCGGTAAGCGCTTCGTCCGCGACTACGTCGACCACCGGCTGTGCATGGCCGAGTTCTCGATCCCGCTGCTCTTCGCCAGCCTGATCCTGTCCTCGGCGGGAGCGGCCGCAGCTCGGCTCGGGATCCTGAACGCCATCCTGCTGATCGTCGTGCTGGACTCGGTGCTGCTGCGGTTCCGGATGCGTCGCCAGCTCAAGCGACGCTTCCCCGAGGACAGCCTAAGGGCACCACGTTCTACGCGCTACATGCGCTCGCTCCAGCTGCGCTTCCTGCGGCTGCCCAAGCCCCAGGTCAAGATCGGCCAGGCGCTGCCGGAGCAGTACCGCTGACCCACCGCTGGTCGAGCCCCTCGTCGGTCGAGCTTGTCGAGACCCGGTGGTCTCGACAAGCTCGACCAACGGTGGGGGCTGACCTACCAGCCGACGCCGCCGCCGATGCCGCCGATGTTCCCGGACGCGTTGCCCTTCGGGGTGTCGTTGTAGTCGGGGTCGTGGCCCATCTCGACGTCGCGCCCGGTGATCGTCCCGAAACCGTTCCACACCGTGCGAGCGACCCAGACAAGACCTCGCAGCGGGTTGACCATGGCTTCTCCTCCAGGACGTCGTGGCCGTGAGTTCACGACCCCGTCATAGGCTCGCGCCCATGAAAACTCGCAACCTCGGCAGCAGCGGCCTGAAGATCTCCGAGATCGCCTACGGCAACTGGCTCACCCACGGCTCCCAGGTCGAGGAGGACGCCGCGGCCGCTGCGTGCGCGCCGCCCTCGACGACGGCATCACCACCTTCGACACCGCCGACGTCTACGCCAACACCAAGGCCGAGACCGTCCTGGGCAACGCGCTCGCGGGCGAGCGGCGCGAGGGCCTGGAGATCTTCACCAAGGTCTACTGGCCCACCGGCCCCGGCGCGCACAACGACCACGGGCTGTCCCGCAAGCACATCATGGAGTCGATCGACGGCTCGCTGACGCCGGCTGCAGACCGACTACGTCGACCTCTACCAGGCGCACCGGTACGACTACGAGACGCCGCTCGAGGAGACGATGGAGGCCTTCGCCGACGTCGTGCGCTCCGGCAAGGCGCTCTACATCGGCGTCTCGGAGTGGCGGGCCGAGGAGATCCGCGCGGCGCACGCGCTGGCCCGCGAGCTGCACGTCCCCCTGGTCTCCAACCAGCCGCAGTACAACATGCTCTGGCGGGTCATCGAGGCCGAGGTCGTGCCGACCTGCGAGGAGCTCGGGCTCGGCCAGGTCGTCTGGTCGCCGATCGCGCAGGGCGTGCTGACCGGGAAGTACCTGCCCGGTCAGGCAGCCGCCCGACGGGTCGCGCGCCACCGACGCCGAAGGGCGGCGGCGGACATGATCTCGCGCTGGCTCGACGACGACCTCCTGCGCCGGGTGCAGCAGCTCAAGCCGCTGGCCGACGAGGCCGGCCTGTCGATGGCCCAGCTCGCGGTCGCCTGGGTGCTGCAGAACCCCAACGTCTCCGCGGCGATCATCGGCGCCTCGCGCCCCGAGCAGGTCGACCGACAACGTCAGGCGCGCCGGGGTCACCCTCGACGACGACCGGCTCAAGCGCGATCGACGAGGTGCTCGGCGACGTCGTCAAGCGCGACCCGGCCAAGACGAAGTCCCCGGAGAAGCGCGACTTCTGATCCCGGTTCCGAGCCCCGCAGGGCCCGGTCATGGCAACGGCCCCGAGCACCAGCTCGGGGCCGTCTGCCGTGTCCCTCAAGTGCAGGCTCATCGGGCCGTAGACCTCGCGGTCGGCCTCGAGCAGCACCACCGACTCGACACCGTCCTCGGCCAGCTCTCGCCAGATCTCGCCGAGCCAGGTCTCCGCGTCGCTCTGCGAGGTGAACCGCGGACGGGTGGGCAGCCGGTCCGGCTCCTGCTCCCCCACCCGGTCGCTCTCGTCGACCTCGGCGCCGCCGGCGTCGATCAGTCTCCAGCGCCACACCGCGTTCGCGGGCGGACGCTCGGGCAGGAATCCGGACGGCTCGGTGGCGTACGTCATGGACCCAGGCTAGACGGTCGGCGACACAGGGTACGGTCGTGCCGTCGCCGGCGGCTCAGGACTCGCGGACGCCGGTCACGACGAACGGCGGGCGGGTCACCACGAAGATCTCGCGGCGGCCCCGGACGTCGACCGAGACCTCGGCGCCGTCCGTCACCTGCGCGGCGACCAGCGCCAGCCCGACCCCGGTGCGCAGCGACGGGCGAGAACGTGCCGGAGGTGACCTCGCCGACCGGGACGTCGGCCGCGAGCAGCACCCGCATGCCGGGCCGCGGGATGCCCCGACCGTCGCGACCGAGCCCGCGCAGCAGCGCACCGGCCCGGCCGCCTTCTCCCCCGCAGGACGTCCTTGCCCCAGAAGGCCGGCTTGCCCCAGCCGACCGCCCAGCCGAGCCGCGCCTGGACCGGCGTCACGTCGAGCGAGATGTCCTGGCCGTGCAGCGGGTAGCCCATCTCGGTGCGCAGGGTGTCGCGGGCGCCGAGGCCGCAGGGCTGGAGACCCAGTCGTCGGCCGCCGGCCGCTCGAGCAGCGCGTCCCACACCTCGCCGGCGACGGCCGCACGGGACGACCAGCTCGTAGCCGCGCTCGCCGGTGTAGCCGGTGCGGCACACGGTGATCTCGGCGCCCGCGTAGGTCGGCGACCGCGAAGGACATGTAGTCGTGCCCGGTCGGCAGGCCCGACCCGTCGAGCACCTCGTCCGACGTCGGTGCCCTGGACGGCGAGCACGGCGTGGTCGGTGTGCTGGTCCGTCGACCGAGCACGCCGTCCGGGGCCGCGGCCTGCGCAGCCGGCGGGCGACCTCGGCGGAGTTCGCCGCGTTGGGGACCAGGAGGACCCGGTCGTCGGCGTGCAGGTAGGCGATCAGGTCGTCGACGACCCCACCGGAGTCCTCGTCGCAGCACAGCGTGTACTGCGCCTGGCCGGGGCCGATCCGCCCGAGGTCGTTGGTCAGCGTCGCGTTGACGAAGTCGGCCGCACCCGGGCCGGGACGCGCACCTTGCCGAGGTGGCTGACGTCGAAGATCCCGACGGCCTCGCGGACCGCGGCGTGCTCCTTGAGGACGCCGGCGGAGTACTCCAGCGGCATCTCCCAGCCGCCGAACTCGGCCAGCTTGGCGCCGAGGGCGAGGTGGCGGTCGTGGAGGGGCGAGCGCAGCGACGTGTGGGGCTCTGTCGAGCCGGCTGGCGACACATGCGCGCGAACCTACCCCAGCGGCCCGGGCTACCATCGGCCCGGATGACCACCTACATCCTCCGCACCGGCTGCCCCCGAACGCACCGGCACCGACGTCGCTCGTCGTCGGCGCTCGTCTCGACCCGCAAGGGCCCCCGGGTGGTCGCGCCGGGGGCGAGGGCGTCGCAGAGGCGTACGGCCGCAAGCTCGCGCCCGCTGCTCGCCTCCCTCGGCTTCGAGGCCAAGCAGGACCAGGTGGTCACGGTCCCGACCGGCGGCACGCCGTCAAGGCACCGCTGCTCGTCGCTGGTCGGGCTCGGTGACGCGGCCACGGCGCCGAGGCGGTGGCATCGCCGCCGCCGCGTGCGCGGGCCGCGGGCCGCGGCGCGCGCGGCAGACGCCGCCTCGGTCGCGCTGGCCCTGCCCGCCGACGACGCCGCCCTGGTCCGGGCCGTGCTCGAGGGCTACCTCCTCGGCGCCTACCGCTTCGACAGCTACCGCACCGGCCCCCGACCGACCGGCCCGGCCGAGGTCGTCGTGCTCAGCCGACGGCGCCCGGCGACCAGGAGCAGCACGACGCGTTCGAGCCGCGCCCAGGTCGCTCGCCTCGCGCGGTCGCCCGCACCCGCGACTGGGTCAACACCCCGCCCGGCGACCTGACGCCGGCGGTCTTCGCCGACGCACGGTCGCGGCCGAGGCCGACAAGGCCGCCCGCAAGGGCGGCCGTTCGGCCAGCACCGGCAAGCGTCGACGGTCGAGGTGTGCGACGAGGACGACCTGCGCGAGGCCGGCTGCGGCGGCATCCTCGGCGTCGGCCAGGGGCTCGGACAGCCCGCCGCGGCTGGTGCGGCTGACCTACGCGCCCCGCGGGCGCCACCGCGCACCTCGCCCTGGTCGGCAAGGGCATCACCTACGACTCCGGCGGCCTCTCGATCAAGCCCGGCGCGCTCGATGGCCACGATGAAGATGGACATGGCCGGTGCGGCCGCGGTCGTCAACGCGACCTACGCGATCGCCGACCTGGGGCTCCCGGTCAAGGTCACCGCCTACGCCGCCGATGGCCGAGAACATGCTCTCCGGCTCCGCCACCGCGCCCCGGCGACGTCCTCACGATGTACGGCGGCACGCACCGTCGAGGTGCTCAACACCGACGCGGAGGGCCGGCTGGTCCTGGCCGACGCGCTCGGTCCACGCCGTCGAGGCCGCCCCCGACCTGGTCGTCGACGTGGCCACCCTGACCGGCGCGTGCGTGGTCGCGCTCGGCGACCGGGTCACCGGGCTGTTCGGCAACGACGACGAGCTGGTCGACGCGGGTGCACGGAGTCGGCCGCAGCGCCGGCGAGGCGATGTGGCCGATGCCGATCCCCGACGAGATGGGCGAGAAGGTCCGCGGCAACACCAAGATCGCCGACCTCGCCCAGCACAACACCGAGCGCTGGGGCGGGGCGTCGTACGCCGCGGCGTTCCTGCGCGAGTTCGTCGGCGAGATCCCGTGGGTGCACCTCGACATCGCCGGGCCGGCGTTCAACGAGAAGGCCGCCTGGGGCCACGTCACGCCGGGCGGCACCGGCGTCGCGGTGGCGACGCTGGTCGAGCTGGCCAGTGACCCGTCGGCTGACGGCCGTCAGCCCTGACGGCCGTTCCTTCGCGCCGGTTGTAACTCGCGCATGCGGTCGGGGTAGCCGACCACCGCCGGCGTCGTAGGCCGCGCATGCGGTGGCGGTTGGCGAACTTGTGCGCCCACTCCACCGACGGCACGCGGCGTCGCGTCCACTCGCCGTCGTGCGCGACCAGCAGCGACCGTCACGTCGCTGACCGCGGTGCGCGGCTCGACGAACGCCTCGACGCCCTGCGGCGGGTCGCGACGAATCTCCGGTGGCAGGTCGGCCGCTCGGCCGGCGCACGTCGGAGCGCGGTCGGCGCACGGTGGTGAACCCACGCCGTTGGTCGCGGCGCGACATCGTCCCTCATCCGCAGCGAGCTGGCGCTACGGGTAAGGCGAGTCGCGAGCTACTCCCGATTGACCGCCCCGTGTGACCTATCGGGGTAAGGTGCAAGGATGGGCCGTCCTGGTGGTCCCGGCCGCCCAGCCTCCCGGCCGCAGCGCGCTGCGACCCAGCCGCCCGAAGGAGCGAATCACACCGCATGGCGACCTCAGTCACCCTTCCTGCACTCGGCGAGTCCGTCACCGAGGGCACCGTCACCCGCTGGCTGAAGCAGGTCGGCGACGAGGTCGCCGTCGACGAGCCCCTGCTCGAGGTCTCCACCGACAAGGTCGACACCGAGATCCCCTCCCCCGTCGCCGGCACCCTGCTGGAGATCAAGGCCGAGGAGGACGAGACCGTCGAGGTCGGCGCCGAGCTCGCCGTCATCGGCGACGAGGGCGAGAGCTCCTCGAGCGACTCCGGGTCCGACGACGCCTCCGACGAGCGACGACGAGCCCGAGGCAGCAGCCGCGAGCCGGAGACTCCGAGACGGAGCCCGAGGACGACGGAGACGCCGACGAGGAGTCCGACTCCGAGGAGCGGACGGAGCCAGGCCGACGAGAGCTCGCCCGACGAGCCACGACAAGCCCGCCGACCGCCGGCAAGAAGCGCAGCGGAGGCGGCGAGCACCGCCGGTGACGCTGCCCGCGCTCGGCGAGTCGGTCACCGAGGGCACCGTCACCCGTTGGCTGAAGCAGGTCGGCGACGAGGTCGCCGTCGACGAGCCGCTGCTCGAGGTCTCCACCGACAAGGTCGACACCGAGATCCCCTCCCCCGTCGCCGGCACCCTGCTGGAGATCAAGGTCGACGAGGACGAGACCGTCGAGGTCGGCGCCGAGCTGGCCCTCATCGGCGTCCGGTGCGCCCTCCGGAGGCGACGACGAGCGGCGGAGCCCGAGCCCGAGCCCGAGCCCGAGCCCGAGCCCGAGCCCGAGCCCGAGCCCGAGCAGGAGCCCGCGCCCAAGGCGAAGGAGGAGCCGAAGCAGGAGGCCGAGGAGCAGTCGCAGCCGCGGCCGAGAAGGCCCCCGAGCCGGCACCAAGGAGCCCCAGCCGGAGACCCAGGCCGAGCCCCAGGCCTCGTCGGGTCCGCGGAGTCGACTCGGACAGCCGTGGCCTACGTGACGCCGCTGGTGCGCAAGCTCGCCGCCGAGCACGGGGTCGACCTCGAGCGCTCGAGGGCACCGGCGTCGGCGGCCGGATCCGCAAGCAGGACGTGCTCGAGCGCCGCCAAGGCCAAGGAGGCCGCTCGCGGCTGCCGCCGCCTGCGGGCCAGCGGCAGCACCAGGCCGCCGGTGCCGCGTCCGGCCGCCGCGCTCGGCGCCGCGTGCCGAGCCGAGCCCGCTGCGGGGCACGACCGAGCCGCTGACCCGCCTGCGCAAGGTGATCGCCAAGCGCATGGTCGAGTCGCTGCAGGTCTCGGCGCAGCTGACCACGGTGGTCGAGGTCGACGTCACCTCGATCGCGCGGCTTCGCAACGCGCAGAAGGCCGACTTCGCCGCCCGCGAGGGCGTGAAGCTCTCCTTCATGCCGTTCTTCGTCAAGGCGGCGATCGACGCCCTCAAGGCCCACCCGTCGCTCAACGCCGGCGATCGACACCGACAAGGGCGAGGTCACCTACTTCGACCACGAGAACGTCGCGATCGCGGTCGACACCGAGAAGGGCCTGCTCACCCCGGTCATCAAGAACGCCGGTGACCTCAACGTCGCCGGCCTGGCGCGCAAGATCGCCGACCTGGCCGAGCGGACCCGGACCAACAAGATCGGTCCCGACGAGCTGGCCGGTGGCACCTTCACGCTGACCAACACCGGCAGCCGCGGCGCGCTCTTCGACACCCCGATCATCAACCAGCCCCAGGTCGCGATCCTCGGGACGGGTGCGGTGGTCAAGCGCGCGGTCGTCATCGACGACCCCAACCTCGGCGAGACGATCGCGGTCCGGCAGATGGTCTACCTCGCCCTGACCTACGACCACCGGCTCGTCGACGGCGCCGACGCGGCCCGCTTCCTCTCCGACGTCAAGGCAGCGCCTGGAGGCCGGCAGCTTCGAGGTCTGACGCACCGTCACCCCTGACCAGGGCCTCCACCCGTACGGGTGGAGGCCCTGGGCGTGCGGTCCTAGGGTCGAGACATGCTATTCGTCGCTCGCCGGCGCCTCCGGCTTCCTCGGTCAGGCGTGGGCCGGCGCGCTCACCGACGCACGGTCACGAGGTCGTCCGCCTGGTCGCGGCACGACCCCGTCCGCCCCCGACCAGTGCCGGTGGGACCCCGCAGGCCGGGCACGCGTCGACCAGTCCTCATCGAGTCCGCCGACGTGGTGGCGCAACCTGGCCGGGGCGTCCCTGGCCCACTTCCCGTGGAACGACGCCTACCGCAAGACGTTCACCGACAGCCGCGTGGACACCACCCGCACCCTCGCCGAGGCGGTCGCCCGCAGCGAGCGCAAGCCTGCCTTCCTGGCCCAGAACGGCGTCGCCGGGTACGGCGACCGGGGCAACGACCGTCCTCACCGAGGACGCGCCGATCGACGCCGACACCTTCATGGCGCGAGGTGACCCGGCTCTGGGAGGCTGCCGCCGAGCCGGCCGCCGAGGCCGGAGCGCGGGTGGTCGTGATGCGCACCGCCGTCGTCCTGGACCGCCGGGGCGGCGCGCTGAAGACGATGCTCCCGGCCTTCCGGCTCGGGGTGGGCGGGAAGATCGGCAGCGGCGAGCAGTACTTCGCCACGATCTCGCTGGCCGACTGGGTCGGGGCCGCGACGTTCCTGGCCCTCAACGAGGTGTCCGGTCCCTTCAACCTCACCGGGCCCGACGCCTCCACCAACGCCGAGTTCACCGACGCCCTGGGCGAGGCGCTGCACCGTCCGACGTTCCTCCGGGTGCCGGGCTTCCCGCTGCGCACGCTGGCCGGACCGATCGGGGGCGAGGTGCTCGCCTCGCAGCGGGTCGAGCCCAAGCGACTGCTCGAGGCGGGGTACGCCTTCGCCCACGACCACATCACCACGCGCATCGAGGCCGCACTGCGCTGACCCGCCTGGTGCATGCCCGGACCGACAGCACGCGCCACCGGGCCGCTCCGGGGCCGGCGCGGGACAGCGTCAGGACCTGCGACCGGGCCGAGCCGGACGGCAGCCCTCGGCGGCGCTCGGGGTGCGCCTGGTCGACCACAGCCACCCCGGTGGCCCGGTCCCGGACCTGCAGCCGGAGCAGGCCCGGGGTGGCGGGCAGGACCCGGATCCGGAGCACCTGGGTGACCAGGTCGGCTACCCGCACGCGTCGGCCCAGGTACGACGACAGCAGCCGGACGTCGGCCCGCCCGGCCCGGCTGCGCGGGTGGTAGAGCCGGGACAGCGCCGTGACGTCGCCGGCTGCGTACGCCTCGAGCCCGGCGGCGGTCCCAGGCGCCCAGGATCCGGGCGGCGCGCACCTCGGGGCGGGTCTCGACGGAGCTCGACGGCCACGACGCCGACCGACGAAAGAACGGGCTCGACCGACGGACGGGTCTCGACAAGCTCGACCGACGGGACGCTCGAGCCGACGGACGCTCGACCGACGGAGGGGTCTCGACGGGCTCGACCGGCGGAGGCTCGACCGGCGGAGGCTCGACCGGCGAGGGGCGGAGGAGGGCGGCCGAGCACGACGAGGGAGACCACCAGGACCGAGGACCGCGACGACATGGGGCCATCGTGACCCGGAGCGGGTCCGGCGCGTCGACGCTCTCCACAGGCCGGGGCTAGGCTCGCCCGGTGAGCAGCCTGGCCTTCGAGACCCCCGGATTCGGTGAGCACGCGGTGGAGTACGTGACCGCCTGGGACCTCCAGCGCGAGGTGCACGCCGAGCGTCGTGGCCGGCGGACCGGACACGGTCCTGCTCCTCGAGCACCCGCCCGGTGTACACCGCCGGCAAGCGCACCGAGCCGCACGAGCGACCCGGTCGACGGCACCCCGGTCGTCGACGTCGACCGCGGCGGCAAGATCACCTTCCACGGCCCCGGCCAGCTGGTCGGCTACCCCATCGTGCGGCTGCCCGACCACGTCTAGGTCGTCGACTACGTCCGCCGGCTCGAGGAGGCGCTGATCCGCACCTGCACCGACCTCGGCGTGACGACCGCCCGCGTGCCGGGGCGCAGCGGCGTCTGGCTCCGGGCCGACGACCCAGGGTCCCGAGCGCAAGGTCGCCGCGATCGGCATCCGGGTCAGCCGCGGCGTCGCCATGCACGGCTTCGCGCTCAACTGCGACGTCGACCTCGGCTGGTACGACCGCTTCGTGCCCTGCGGCATCAGCGACGCCGGCGTCACCTCGCTGTCGGCCGAGCTCGGCCGGCGACGTCACCGTCCACGAGGTGGCCCCCCTGCGTCGAGCAGCACCTGCGGTCGCTGCTGGCCTGGGCGTCGTACGACCCGACCCCGGACTACGAGCCCCGCCCCGAACCCGGACGCGCCGGGGTGACGGCGCCACGTCGACCGGGCTGCGTGTCCCGGTGTTCAATCCGCTGTCCTGAGCCGCCGGTGCGGGAGGGTGGAGGCGTCGTCGCACTCCCAGTCGAGTCACCGAGGGAGCGCCGGTGCCCGATCTCGTCATCGAGACCAGCGGGCTCCGCAAGGAGTTCCGCGACCGTCGCGGTCGCCACGTGCGTGGCCGTCCACGACCTCGACCTGCGCCGTCCCGCGCCGGCGGGGTGCACGGCTTCCTGGGCCCCAACGGGTCGGGCAAGACCACCACCATCCGGATGCTGCTGGGGCTGGCCCGCGCGCCAGCCGCCGGCGAGATGCGCCTCTTCGGCGAGCCGGTGCCCCGCCGCCTGCCCCGCGTCATCGGACCGGATCGGTGCGGTCGTCGAGCAGCCCAAGTTCCTGCCCGGGTTCTCCGGTCGGCGCAACCTCGTCCCTGCTCGCCCGCTCGCATCGGCGTCCCCCGCTCGACGCGTCGACTCCGCGATCGCCCAGGTCGGGTTGAGCGGCCGCGAGAAGTGAGCGCTACCGCAGCTACTCCCTCGGCATGAAGCAGCGGCTCGCGATCGCTGCGACCCTGCTCAAGTCCCCCGACCTGCTGATCCTCGACGAGCCGACCAACGGCCTCGACCCGGCCGGGATCCGCGACATCCGCGACATGATCCGCGAGCCTGGGCGAGCCCGGGGTGACGGTCCTGCTCAGCTCCCACATCCTCGCCGAGGTGCAGCAGGTCTGCGACTCGGTGCTCGATCATCGGCGAGGGCCGGCTGCTCTCGTCGGGCGCGCGTCGACGACCTGGTCGGCCGCGAGGACGGCCGAGGGCGTCCGGGTCGGGGTCGCCGACCCCGCAGCGGCGCGGGCGGCACCTCGAGGCCGCCGGGCTCCGCGTCAGGCCCGGAGGGCGAGCAGCTGTACGTCGAGGGCGTCAAGGACCCGGCCCAGATCACCCGGCTGCTCGCGGCCCAGGACCTCTGGGTCCGCGAGCTGACCCCGGACCGGGCCGACCTGGAGTCGGTGTTCCTGCGCCTGACCGAGCGAGGATCCCGGCGAGGTCGCCGGCCAGGACGCTGGTCAGGATGCTGGAGGGGTCGACATGAGGCTCCTCGCTGGTCGAGCTCAGCCGCTTCCGCGCCCGTCGCGCCGATCGCGGTCGTGCTGCTGCTCGCCGCCGGGCTCGCCGCCCTGCTGGTCGGTTCTCCGCCTCCTGGTCGACCCGTCCGGTGGACCCAGCCGACCGCGCCGCCGCGAGCAGTCCCTGGCTCAGGCCACCTCCGACATGCAGGGCGACCTGGACCGGTGCCGCAGCGAGCCGGACTACTTCCGGGCGCCGGGAGCGACCGCAGCCGACTGCGACCAGATCGTGCCGAGCTCGACTGGTTCCTGCCCCGGCCGCCGCTGGACCTCGCCGAGGAGAACCGGGGGCCGGGCGCCCTCTGGTGGTCTTGCTGGCCGCGGTGGCGCGTCCTGGTCGGCGCGACCTTCGGCGGGGCCGACTGGGCCAGCGGCTCGATGAGCAACCAGCTGCTCTTCGTGCCCCGCCGGCTCCGGGTCTGGACGGCCAAGGCCGTCGCGGTGGTGCTCGGCGCCACGGTGGCCCAGCCGCGGTCGTCCTGGCCGGCTTCTGGGCGTCCTCTACGCCGTGCGCAGGCGCCGCGGGATCGCACGTGCCCGGCCAGCCACCACCGACCTGCTCGACCAGACCGCCGGCCGCGGTCTCGGCCTCGTCGCCGGCCGCCGCGCTCGGCGGCTACGCCCTGACCATGCTGCTGCGGAGCACGGTCGGCACGCTCGGGCTGCTGTTCGGCTACGCCGTGGTCGGCGAGGTCTGGTCGCCTCGCCCTGCCGTTCGACAAGATGAGCCAGTGGTCGCTGGCCAACAACGTGCAGGCCTGGATCACCGACGGCGTCCGAGGTCTACGACGACAGCATCTGCTCGGCGGCCGCCGCGAGCGACGGTGTGCAACCCGTACTACCTGCTGGGCCTGGCGCACGCAGCGGCGTACCTCGCCGTCCTGCTGGCCCTCGCGGTCGTCTGTCGCTCCTGGTCTTCCGGCGGCGCGACGTCAACTGACGCGCGACGTTGGCCGCACGACGACTGCTGCCCCGGTGACTCCGACTCCCGCACGCCCCTCGGCTCCGACGGCCGCAAGCTCCTGCGGCTCGAGGCGCGCAACGCCAGCCCCGATCGAGCGCAAGCCGGAGTGGATCAAGACCCGGGCGCGGATGGGCCCGGAGTACACCGCGCTGCAGTCGCTGGTGAAGTCCGAGGGCCTGCACACGGTGTGCCAGGAGGCGGGCGTGCCCCAACATCTACGAGTGCTGGGAGGACCGGGAGGCCACGTTCCTCATCGGCGGTGACCAGTGCACCCGGCGCTGCGACTTCTGCCAGATCGACACCGGCAAGCCCCAGCCGCTGGACCGCGACGAGCCGCGCCGGGTCGCCGAGAGCGTGCAGAAGATGGAGCTGCGGTACGCCACCATCACCGGCGTCGCCCGCGACGACCTGCCCGACGGCGGCGCCTGGCTGTACGCCGAGACGGTGCGGGCAGATCCACGAGCTGAACCCCGGCACCGGGGTGGAGAACCTGATCCCCGACTTCAACGGCGAGCCCGACCTGCTCGCCGAGGTCTTCGAGTCGCGCCCGGAGGTGCTGGCCCACAACGTCGAGACGGTCCCGCGGATCTTCAAGCGGATCCGGCCCGCGTTCCGCTACGAGCGGTCCCTGGACGTGATCACCCAGGCTCGCGAGTTCGGGCTGGTCACCAAGTCCAACCTGATCCTCGGCATGGGCGAGACCCGCGAGGAGGTCTCCCAGGCGCTGGCCGACCTGCACGACGGCCGGGTGTGAGCTGATCACGATCACCCAGTACCTCCGCCCCTCGTTGCGCCACCACCCCGTCGAGCGGTGGGTCAAGCCGCGAGGAGTTCGTCGAGCTGGCCACCGAGGCCGAGGAGATCGGCTTCGCCGGGGTCTCTCCGGCCCGCTGGTGCGCTCGTCGTACCGCGCCGGACGGCTCTACCAGCAGGCCATGGAGCGCGCGCGAGGCCGCGGCGATGGGATCCCCGGCCTGAGCTGCGTCCCGCCACGATCGGCGGCTCCACCGGAGCGCCGGACCACGCACAGCAGAAGCACAGAGAGAGGCACGGACGTCATGGCCAAGTCGCGGCAAGCCGGGTCGCATCAAGCAGATCCGCCAGGCCTACCGGCTGACCAAGGACGGCGACCCGCGGATCGGTCTGATCCTGCTCGGCACCTTCCTCGCTCGGCACGCTGGTCGCCTTCTCGCTGTTCTCCCTGATCCCGCCGGGCTGGCTGGCGGTCGACATCGTCTCCGGCGATCCTCGTCGGGCTGCTGGTGGCGCTGATCTTCTTCGGCCGGCGCGCACCAGGTCCCAGATCGACCAGATCGAGGGCAAGCCCGGCGCAGCTCTCGCCGTGCTGAGCGATGCTGCGCCGCGGCTGGCGCACCGACCAGATGGTCGCCTTCAACCGCAGCCAGGACGTCGTGCACCGCTGGTCGGTCCGCCCGGGATCGTGCTGATCGGCGAGGGCGACCCGAACCGGCTCAAGCGCCTGCTGACCGCGGAGCGCACGCGCACCAGCGGGTCGCCGCCGAGACCCCGGTCCACGAGGTCATGGTCGGCTACGGCGAGGGCCAGGTCCCGCTCGGCAAGCTCACCCGGCACGTGACCAAGATGGGGCGCGAGATCCAGCCCGCGAGATGACCGACGTGCTCGCCCGGCTCAAGGCGATCGACTCCACCCGCTCGGACCGTGCCGCTGCCCAAGGGCCCGGTGCCGACCAGCATGAAGGGCATGCGCGGCAACATGCGCGGGCGCTGACCCCGGCGCGCCTCCCCGACTTCGCACCGTCTTCTCCCGAGGCTGACAGAATCAGGGCATATGTCCGGGGTGCACGCATCCCACGATCGGCTCGGGAGGCCCGGCATGGACCGACGACCCAGCACGCAGCGGCGCAGCACCCGTACCGGAGCAATCCGGACGCGACCCGACGGCGAACACCACGCATGAGCGCAGCCACCCACGACGCAGCCCGTTCCCCGACTCGCGCCCCACCGTCGCGGTCGTCGGCGCCGGCGTCTCCGGGCTGAGCGCCGCCTACGCCCTCCAGGCGACCCACCACGTCACCCTCTTCGAGGCCGAGGACCGCCTCGGCGGGCACGCGCACACCCACACCGTGCCGGTCGCGGTGGCCGCGAGGTGCCCGTCGACTCGGGCTTCATCGTCCTCAACGACCGCACCTACCCCCTGCTCCGCCGCGCTGTTCGCCGAGCTGGGGGTGCAGACCCGCCCCACCGAGATGAGCATGAGCATCACCTGCGGCGGCTGCGGCCTCGGGTACGTCGGGGGCCGCGGTGCCAGCGGCATCTTCGCCCAGCGCCGCCGCTCGCTCGACCCGCGCTTCTGGCGCCTGCTGCTCGCAGGTCCGCCGCTTCCAGAAGGCCGCGGTCGCCCTGGTCGGCTCCGGGTCGGACCTGACGTACGGCGAGTTCCTCGACCGCGAGGGCTTCGGCGAGCACTTCGTCCAGCCACTACGCCCTGCCGATCGTGTCCTGCGTGTGGTCGATGGGCCGCCAGGAGGCGCTGGACTACCCCGCGGCGTACCTGTTCGCGTTCCTGCGCAACCACGGCTTCCTCGCGCTCAGCGACGCCCCGACCTGGCACACCGTGGTCGGCGGCTCGCGCACCTACGTGCAGGCTGTCGCCTCCCGGCTCGACGTCGTGCGACGCCGCGCACCCGGGTCACCGCGGTGAGCCGCAAGCCCGACGAGATCGTGCTGGAGACCCGGTCAGCGACCGGCGAGCTGGCCACCCCCGCCTTCGACAAGGTCGTGCTCGCCACCCACGCCGACGACCGCGCTGGCCCTGCTCACCGACGCCGTCCGAGGACGAGCGCCGGGTGCTCGGGGCCTTCGGCTACTCCGAGCAACCACGACCCTGCTGCACCGCGACGAGTCGTTCCTGCCTGCCAGCGCCGGGTCCGGGCGAGCTGGAACTACCGCCTCGACGCGTGCGAGCGCGGTCGACGACCGGACCCGGGTCTCGTACTGGATGAACCGCCTCCAGGGCCACGACGAGTCGCGCCCCCCTGGTCGTCACCCTGAACCCGCGCGACGGCGAGCTGCCGGGCGAGGTCGTCGCCGAGATGCGCTACCAGCACCCGACCTACACCGCCGAGTCGGTCGCCGCGCAGCAGCGACCTGCCGGCCTCAGCGACGGACCGGCATCGCCTTCGCCGGGGCCTACCACGGCTGGGGCTTCCACGAGGACGGCTGCCCCTCGGGCGTCGCCGCCGCCGAGGCGCCTGGGGGCGCCCTGGTGAGCGCGGCCCCGCGACCCTCGCCCGGGCACAGGTGCCGACCACCGTCACCCACCGCCGGACCCGGCCCTTCGACTACGCCTTCCGGCACCGGACCACCGTCGTGGCTGGTCGACGCCCGCGTCCCGGGCGGCCTTCCCGCGCGTGCTGCGCCTGCTGGCGCGTCCGCGACGAGGACCACCTCGGCTCCCGGTCGGCGAGGTCGCTGACGACAAGCTCCGACCACTGCTCGGCGAGCAGCAGCTCGGCTGGACCGCCCACCGCGTGCTCGTGCTCACCAACGCGCGCACCTCGGCTATGTGTTCGACCCGCTGACGACGTACTTCTGCTGGACCGGACGGCGCGCTCGAGGGGATCCTCGCGGAGGTGCACAACACCTACGGCGAGCGGCACTGCTACCCGCTGAGCGCCGACGCCGCGACCGGTGGCGCGACCACCGACAAGGACTTCTACGTCTCGCCGTTCTTCACCGTCGAGGGCCGCTACGACATCCGCGCCAGGCTCTCCCAGGACCGTGTCGCAGTCTCGATCTCGCTGAGCCAGGGCGACGAGCGGGTCTTCACCGGCACCTCGCCGGCGGCCTCGCCCGGCCACCCGTCGCTCCGCCCTGCGCGCCTTCCTGCGCGACCCCTTCGCCGCCCAGCGCGTCACCGCGCTGATCCGACTGCACGGCATCCCCCTGTGGCTACGTCGCCTGCCGGTCGTCCCCCGACTTCCTCACCGCGCACCGAAAGGCCTCCGATGAGCACCACCGCCGCCACGCACTACGACTAGCTCCGCTCCCTCCGGCGGCACCGCCGCCCGCGCCCCGTCCCCGAGGCGCCCGCGTTCGGCGCCAAGGGCAAGTCGCGCGCTCGCTTGCTCTCGCGCATCCTGCGCAAGGTCCGACTGGGCCTCGCGCTCCCCTACGGCGAGCACTTCGGGACCCGCGACCCGCGCCTGCCCAAGCTGCGTGCTCGACGAGCGGGCGTTCTTCGGCCGCCTCGGCCACAGCCCGATGATCGGGCTGGGCGAGGCGCTACATGGCCGGCGAGTGGGCCCCAGCCGACGACACCGACCTGGCCGACGCGCTCGCGCCTTTCGCCGAGCGGCTGACCGACCTGATCCCGAAGGCTTCTACCGCCTGCGCCACGTCGTGCTCCCGCGGCTGCTCACCCGGAGGAGAACACGCGGACGGCTCGCGTCACAACATCCACCGCCACTACGACCTGTCGAACGAGATGTTCGCGCAGTTCCTGGACCCGACGCTGTCCTACTCCTGCGCGCTCTTCGACGCCTTGGACCCGGCCCCCACCCAGGCCGACCACGAGGCGGCGCAGCTGCGCAAGATCGACGCGGTCCTCGACGCCGCAGGGGTCCGCGACGGCAGCCGCGTCCTCGAGATCGGCACCGGGTGGGGCAGCCTCGCCATCCGCGCCGCCGCAGCGCGGCGCGACGGTCACCACGCTCACCATCTCCGCGCAGCAGGCCGACCTCGCCCGCACGCGCATCGAGGAGGCCGGGGTCACCGACCGGGTCGAGCGTCGAGCTGCGCGACTACCGCGACGAGCACGGCGACCTACGACGCCGTGGTCAGCGTCGAGATGATCGAGGCGGTCGGCGAGAAGTACTGGCCGACGTACTTCCGCAAGATCGACGAGGTCCTCGCCCCGGGCGGCAAGGCCGCGATCCAGGCGATCCTGCTCGAGCACCACCGGATGGTGGCCACCCGCGAACACCTACACGTGGATCCACAAGTACATCTTCCCCGGCGGTCTGCTGCCCTCGACCGAGGCGATCGAGGAGGTGCTCGGCGAGCACACGACGCATGCACGTCAGCGACGTGCGACCGATTCGGCCAGCACTACGCGCACACGCTGCGGCTGTGGCGCGAGCGGTTCCTCGCCAACTGGGACGAGGTCGAGGCGCTCGGCTTCGACGACACCTTCCGCCGGATGTGGGAGTTCTACCTCGCCTACTGCGAGGCCGGGTTCCGCAGCGGCTACCTCGACGACGCGATCCTCACCATCGAGCGCTGACGGTCCCGTGGGGGTCTGGGCCGACCTGAGCGCTCGGCTGCTGCAGCGCACCGGCAGCGTCGGTGCGGTACGGCGAGGCGCTGCGCTTCTCCGGCACCGACCTGCCGAACCGGTCGACCTGCAGGTTCCGACCCGGCACGGGATGGTCCGCTGCGAGGTCTACTCCCCCGCCGCGAGGGTGGGAGCCTCGCCGGCCTACGTGCACCTGCACGGGGGCGCGTTCGTGATGCGGCACCCGCGGATGGACGACTTCTTCGCCCGGATCGTCGCCGCCGAGTGCGGTGCGGTCGTGGTCAACGTCGACTACGACGTGGCCCCGCAGGTGCGCTACCCCGTCGCCCAGGAGCAGGCGCACGACGTGCTGGCCTGGGTCGCCGAGCACGCGGCGGCCCTGGGTGCGGAGCCGGAGACGGGTCAGCGTCGGCGGCTTCAGCGCCGGGGGCAACCTGCCGCGTCGGCCTGCCTGCAGGCCCGGGACCTCGGGTCCTGCCGACCCGCGCTGCAGCTGCTCGCGGTGCCGTCCCTCGACGTCGCCGAGGACATCCGGCCAAGCACTCCCGGTGGCCTCGCCGATGGTCTCGCCCCGGCTGCAGCGGCTGGTGCGGGCGACGTACTTCAACGACGCCTCGCGGCGCTCCGAGGCGTACGCCTCACCGCTGCTGGCCACGGACCTGACCGGCCTGCCGCCCGACCCTGGTGCTCACCGCCGAGCACGACGTGCTCCGCGCCGAGGGCGACCGGTTCGCCACCCGACTGGCTTCGGCGGGCGTCCCCGTGATGCACCGGGTCGTGCCCGACCGCGACCACTACTTCCTCGACGGCGGGCGAGCCCAGGCCCGGTCGGTGCTCGACGTGATGGTCGCGGCGCTGCGGACCGCCCGGGTCGACGCCTGACCGGCCCTCAGGTCAACGGATGACGGTGACGGTGTCGGCGGCCATGTCGTGCAGCCCCCGGTTGTCCCGGTTGAACACCACCGGCGGGATCACCAGGCAGATCAGGAACGAGCGCAGCAACGCCTTCAGGATCGTCGGCGGTCGTCCGTCGACGCGGATGACGGCGATCCGCAGGGCCAGCTGACCGAAGGACGCCCCGGCCAGCCCGGTGAACAGGGTGGCCTCGACCAGGAAGACCAGCAGCGGCAGGAAGCGTGCCTCGTCGGCGGTGAGCGTGACGTACCGACCGATCAGGGCCGCCACCAGGGACGCGGCGAACCAGTCGACGAACAGCGCGACGATGCGTCTGCCCCAGCCGGCGACGGACCCGGGACCGCTGGCCGGCAGACCGAGCCGCTGGCCGGCGTACTCCTGCTCGTGCACGGGGGTCGGCTGGCTCATGCCCTCCACGCTACCGGGGGTCGGAACCCGGGACGGATGCCGTCGATCAGGGACGTTCCGGGTCAGCGGCGACGCCACGCCGCCCACCCTGAGAGCAGTCCGTAACACCCCGAAACATATGGGATACGGTGCGGAAACTGCTCGTGCATACGTTCGCGAGCAGTGGTGCAACGAGGCATCCGCTGGCCCCGCCCAAATCACGGCCGTGACCCAGCGGTCAAGGAGGACGAATGTTCGCTAACTCCGATGAGCTGCTCAAGTTCATCAAGGACAACGGTGTCGAGATGGTCGACATCAGGTTCTGTGACCTGCCGGGCGTGATGCAGCACTTCACCGTGCCGATCTCGTCGTTCGACCAGTCGGTCTTCGACGACGGCCTGAGCTTCGACGGTTCGTCGATCCGTGGGTTCCAGGCGATCCACGAGTCCGACATGTCGCTGTTCCCTGACCCGACCACGGCGTACATCGACCCGTTCCGGGCCGCCAAGACCCTGGTCGTCAACTTCTTCATCCACGACCCGCTCACCGGCGAGGCCTACAGCCGCGACCCGCGCAACATCGCGCGCAAGGCGATGGCGTACCTGTCCTCCACCGGCGTCGGCGACACCGCCTACTTCGCCCCCGAGGCCGAGTTCTACGTCTTCGACAAGGTCCGCTTCGAGACCAAGGCCAACGCCGGCTACTACGAGATCGACTCCGAGGCCGGCGCCTGGAACACCGGTTCCGAGACCGACAACCGGGGCTACAAGGTCAAGTACAAGGGTGGCTACTTCCCGGTCGCGCCGACCGACCACTTCGGCGAGCTGCGCGACGAGATGGTCATCGAGCTCGAGAAGGCCAACCTGACCGTCGAGCGCGCCCACCACGAGGTCGGCACCGCCGGCCAGGCGGAGATCAACTACCGCTTCGACGAGCTGCTCAAGGCCGCCGACGACGTGATGAAGTTCAAGTACATCGTCAAGAACGTCGCCTGGCGCAACGGCAAGACCGCGACCTTCATGCCCAAGCCGATCTTCGGCGACAACGGCTCGGGCATGCACGTGCACCAGTCGATCTGGAACGACGGCTCGCCGCTGTTCTACGACGAGACCGGGTACGGCGGCCTGTCCGACATGGCCCGCTACTACATCGGCGGCCTGCTCAAGCACGCCCCGTCGCTGCTGGCCTTCACCAACCCGACGGTGAACTCCTACCACCGCCTGGTGCCCGGCTTCGAGGCCCCGATCAGCCTGGTCTACAGCCAGCGCAACCGCTCGGCCTGCGTGCGGATCCCGATCACCGGGACCAACCCGAAGGCCAAGCGCATCGAGTTCCGCTGCCCCGACCCGTCGGCCAACCCGTACCTCGCCTTCTCGGCGCTGCTGCTGGCCGGCCTCGACGGCATCAAGAACAAGATCGAGCCGCCGGCTCCGGTCGACAAGGACATCTACGAGCTGCCGCCGGACGAGATGGCCGAGATCAACCAGGTGCCGACCTCGCTCGGTGCCGTGCTCGACAACCTCGAGCGCGACCACGAGTTCCTGACCCAGGGCAACGTGTTCACCCCCGACCTGATCGAGACCTGGATCGACTTCAAGCGGACCCAGGAGATCCTCCCCGTGCAGCTGCGCCCGCACCCGCACGAGTTCGAGCTCTACTACGACATCTGATCCACCGCCGGTGGTTGAACTCCACCCGGTGGTTGAGTTCCACCCCGGTGTTGGAGCTTCACCCCGGTGGCTGAGCTACACCCCGGTGGTTGAGCTTCACCCCGGTGGTTGAGCTCCACCCCGGTGGTTGAGCTTGTCGAAACCACCGATCTGCGACGACGAAGGCCCCGGCAACAGCCGGGGCCTTCGTCGTGCACCTGAAATCGCGTTCGACGTGCACCTCGATGCACGGCGACCCGGCCGACACGCAGGGCCGTCGTCATGCCCCTTCGGCGAGATCGCCCAGCTCAGGCTTTGTCGTAGTACTCGTAGTGCGGACCGCGCCACAGCGGGTTGACCACGAAATCGGTCAGCCAGGCACGGTAGGGATAGGCCAGGCCCTCCTGGGCGGCATAGACCCACATCGGGTCCTCGTAGAGGATGTCCTGCAGCTCGGAGTAGATCTGCTTGCGCCGGTCGGGATCAACCGTGGCCTTGCCCTCGTCGATCAGCCCCGCGATCCGGTCCGGGTCCTCGTAGGCATCGCGGAACCCGTGCTTCTCGCCCCAGTCACCGTCCGGGTGCTGGAGCGGGTCGAAGAACTGGTGCGGGTCTGCGCCGGGATCGGCGTTCTTCACCCACATGACGTACTCGACCGGGTCCGAACCGAGCGCTTCGTCGAACTGCGTCTCGGCCTGGGTGACGACCTGGACCCGGAACTTGGGGTTCAACGCCTCGATCCCGTCCTTGAGGAGCAGAGCGACGCCCTCGAACTCCGGCTCCCCGGACTGCACCAGCACCGAGGCGGTGAAACCCTTCTCCCAGTACTCCGTCTCGCGCAACAGCTCCTCTGCCTTCTGCGGGTCGTAGTCGTAGACCGGTGCGTTCTCGTCGTACCCGAAGACGCCTTGCGGCACGTACGAGGTGTACCGAGCTCCGTAGCCGTCGAGGAACTGCCC
Source organism: uncultured Actinomycetota bacterium (assembly GCA_963843825.1). Lineage (GTDB taxonomy): Bacteria > Actinomycetota > Actinomycetes > Propionibacteriales > Nocardioidaceae > Marmoricola_A. Next base: position 71,521 of record CAWJLZ010000004.1, on the reverse strand, counting down.
GATGTAGGTGTCGTAGTCGAAGGCGTAGCTGAAGGCCTGCCTGATGCGCTTGTCGACCAGGAAGTCGCCCGGGACGGTGTCCGCCCTCGGCAGCGCGTCGGTCGGTGCCCGCATGTTGAAGCCCAGGTGGATGGGCTCGAGCAGAAGTCCGTTCTCGTAGACGGCGATCCCGTCCGACCCCTCCACGTCGCTGACGTTGGAGGGTGAGATGTCGATGATGTCCGCGTCGCCGGCGCGCAGAGCCAGCACCCGCGCGCTCTCGTCGGGAGTGATGTCCCAGCGGACGTCGATCTTGGCCGGCTCGCCCCAGTAGTCCTCGTTGACCGTCATCAGGAGCGACTCTCCCCGGCGCCACTCGTCGAAGCGGTAGGGGCCGGTGCCCACCATGTGGGTGTCCATCCACTCGCTCGGGGTGCCCTCCTGGACGCCCCCGTTGTCACCGACGGCCTCGGGACTCACCACGGAGGCAACGGTGTTGAGGACCACGGAGTACAAGAAAGACGCATCCGGCTCGGTGAGCGTCACCTCGAGGGTCGTGTCGTCGACCGCTCGCACGCTGTCGACGCTGTCGACCAGTGCGGAGGCCTGCCCCTCGGGCAGGTTCATCGTCATGACCCGCTCCCACGAGAAGACCACGTCCTCGGCCGTGAAGTCCGTCCCGTCGTGGAAGGTGACGTCCTCGCGCAGCGGGAAGGTGTACGTGAGCCGGTCCTGGCTGACCAGTCCGTTCTCCTGGGTCGGCACCTCGGTGGCCAGCGACGGGATCAGGTCCGGGCTGTCGGGACCCACGTCTACGAGCCGCTCGTAGACGTTGTCGATGAAGGCCTCGCCCTTCTCGCCCTGCTCGGCGCGAGCCGGGTCCAACGTGGCCGGCTCGCCGTTCTGGTGGTGGACGAGCGTCCCGGGGTTCCGGACACCGTTGCCCCCGTCACCGCCGGAGTCCGACCCTGGTCCACCCGCCCCCGAACAGGCTGTCAGCACAAGCACGGGCACCGCCGCCGCGCCGACGAGCAGGCGCCGTAGGGGGCGCCGGGGCACCTTGTTCCGTCGTCGCGCTATCGCTCTCATGCTGACTCTCCAGACTCGACCGGCCGTGTGCGGTCGTCGGTGATGGCTGAGGATGCAGGCGCTGGCGCGCCCTGGTTCGATCCTCAGCAGGGGTGGCTCCTCGACCTCGGGAAAGTGCAGGTGCACGGTGCGACCGCTTCGCCGCACGGCGTCGGCGGACTCGCCGAGAACGCCTGACTCGCGCTCGACCGACACGGCGGCCGCGGCCGCCGCTCCGTCGTCGTCGAAGTGCAGGGTCGCCTCGGTCGGACTGCGCCTCTCCACGTTCGCGAGGCGCCCGAACAGGTCGGTGTCCGTCAGCTCCAGGTGCTCGACCGCGTCGTCCACCTGCCAGCCGCACCGGGTAGTCGCCACGGGGCAACGAGGGTGCAACCGACACCCCTGCGGGCGGCGAGACGGGGTTCGGCACCGACCCGCGCAGTCCCCCGCCGAGGAGCTGCTTCTGGTCCAGGGTCGGGTTGGAGTCACGCAGGACCTGGGTGTACGGATGGCGGGGATCGTCGAACACCTTGTCCGTGGGCCCGACCTCGGCGATCCGCCCGAGGTACATGACCGCAAGCCGGTCGGCCAGGTGCTGGACCACTCCGAGGTCGTGGGTGATGAAGAGGTAGGTCAAGCCGTACTCGCGCTGGAGCGAGACCAGGAGGTTCAGGATCTGCGCCTGGACCGAGACGTCCAGCGCGCTCGTCGGTTCGTCGAGCACGACGAACTCGGGCTGCAGCGCGATCGACCGGGCGATGGAGATGCGCTGCCGCTGCCCGCCGGAGAACTGGTGGGGATAGCGCAGCAGGTGCTCCCGCCCGAGTCCCACGTTCTCGAGCAGCTCGACAACACGCTCGTTCAGCGCGTGACCGGAGGCCTCCTTGTGCACCCGCAGTGGCCGGCCCACGATGTCCTTGACGAGGTGACGGGGGTTGAGCGAGGAGAACGCGTCCTGGAAGACCACCTGGGTGTTGCGCCGGTACTGGCGGTGCCGCGACCGCTCCATCGCGTCGACCCTGTGTCGGCGGTCGAGGTCCTGGAGACGCCGGCGGTCCTCCTGGGATCCCTCGGCTCCCAGGGCCAGCAGCCGGTCCAGCTCGGCGCGCGTGGACGCGTCGAGGTCGTAGTACACGCCTCCCCCCGTCGGAGGGACGAGACCCGCGATCACCCTGCCCAGCGTCGTCTTGCCGCAGCCTGACTCCCCGACGAGGCCCAGGGTCTCTCCACGGTGGATGGACAGGTCGACACCGTCGACGGCGTGCACGTGCCCGGCTACCCGCTGCAGCACGCCGTCACGGATCGGGTAGTGCTCCTCCACCCCCCGCAGCGTGATCACGTCGTCACGATCGGTCTCGCCACCGAGGTACGGAAGCGCTCGTTCCAAGGACGCGGTCATCCGAGGCCCTCCTTCCCACGGGCCGGCTCCGGCAACCGGGTGCGGTCGGCTCCGGAGCGCTGCACGGAGTCGGGATAGCGCAGGCAGGCGACGTCGTGCCCCGCCGCCCCTGCCAGCAGCGGGACACTCTCGCGGCAGGCGTCGGCCGCGTGCGGACACCTGCTGTGGAAGTGACACTGGGGCGGTGGGTCGACGAGCTGCGGAACCGTCCCGGGAATGGCCGCCAGCTCACCCCGGGGGGTGCCGGCGCGCGGGATCGCGGCGAGCAGCCCTTGGGTGTAGGGATGGAGCGGACGTTCCAGGACGGTGTCGACGGGCCCGATCTCCACGATCCTTCCGGCGTACATCACCGCGAGCCTGTCGGCGAGCTGACGCACGAGGGACAGGTCGTGGGTGATGTACAGGACGGCCGTTCCACGGCGCTGCTGGAGGTCGGCGATCAGCTGGAGGATCCGCGCCTGGATCGTGACGTCGAGGGCCGTGGTCGGCTCGTCGGCGACCAGCACGTCGGGGTCGCAGGCCAGCGCCTGCGCGATCATCACGCGCTGCTTCATCCCGCCCGAGAGCTCGTGGGGGTAGCTGCGCATCACCTTGGGCTACTAGAGGATTCCCGTAGGGCCGGTGTCTGGCCAGACTCGGTCTAGGTGCCCGGCGGGGTTCGCTCTCTATTGGGCTGCCCACTCGTCCGCGGGTGTGGCTCGCTATCGGTCTGCAGCCCGCCGGGCGCCGCTGACGAGGTGTGGCTCAAGAAGGGACTGCCCTGCTCGTAGTAGCAATGCCCACCTCGCCGTCCACATCGGATCGAGCACAGGCGGGAGCAGCACATGGGACAGGTCATCATCGGGGTAGATCCCCACAAGTTGTCGGCCACGATCGAGGTCGTCGACGACCACGAGCAGATGTTGGGGTCCGGTCGCTTCAGCACTGACAAGGCCGGCTATGCCGCGATGCGCACGTATGCGAAGGCCTGGCCTGATCGTGTCTGGGCAGTCGAGGGCTCCAACGGTGTCGGGCGTCCGCTGGCCCAGCGGCTGCTCCAGTCCGGCGAGCGCGTCCTCGACGTACCGGCCAAACTCGCGGCCCGGGTCCGTCTCTTCGACACCGGCCACAACCGGAAAACCGACGCCCGCGACGCTCACTCCATCGCGATCGTCGCGGTCCGCACCAAGACCCTGCGAGTCATGCACATCGACGGCGAGCTCGAGGCACTCCGGATGCTCACCGACCGCCGCGAAGCCCTAACCCGGCGTCGTGTTCAGACTGTCGACCGACTCCAGGCCCTGCTGGCGGAACTCCTGCCAGGGCAAGCGAAACGCGACCTCACCACCGGCCAGGCGAAGGCGATGCTGGCGACTGTGCGTCCCCGCGACATCGCCGGGAAGACCCGCCGCCGCATCGCGGCCGAGGAGCTCGCCGAGCTGATCGCGGTCGAGGCCAAGATCAAGAAGGCCACCGCCGAACTGAAGACGATCGTGCTCACTCGTGGCTCGACCCTGATGGACATCCACGGCGTGGGACCCGTCGTGGCCGCACGGATCCTCGCCGACGTCGGCGACGTCGAGCGGTTTGCTGATCGCAACCGGTTCGCGTCCTGGACCGGCACCGCACCACTGGACGCGTCCTCCGGCGAGCAAAACCGCCACCGGCTCTCACGGGCTGGGAACCGTCGAATGAACCACATGATCCACATCGCTGCCGTCACCCAGCTACGGCTCGACACCGAAGGCCGTGCCTACTACCGGCGCAAGCGAGCCGAGGGCAAGAAGCCTCTCGAAGCGTTGCGATGTCTCAAGCGCAGGATCTCTGACGCGATCTACCGACAACTCCTCGCCGACGCACAACTCGCTGCCGACCAGGTGCCTGGTGCGAGTCCGGGAGGGCACTGCGGGGCGTCTCAAGAATCCAGCGCGGTCGACCTGCCCCCGCACATCGACACTTCGGATCAGCCACTTCCCGGACCCGCAAAACAGACGCTACGCCCGGCGCCGCCGACCCGGAAGACCCAGACGCCGACACCCCTCAAAGCTACCGGTTGACAACAGAAGGGAGCCGGGTTGGGGATTCCGGTCTCCGTCAGTGAGCGCATGACAGCCTGTTCCAAGGCCTCGTCGAGGCGTCGCGCCAGTCCCCGGTCGCGCAGGCGGAGCATCCCGTGCGCGAGGGCACCGCTGCGCTGGCGTGCCACCCGACGGACGAAACGACTCGAGCTGTCCGGATCGGCGCCGGCAGCCTCCAGCAGTCCCCTCCAGCGGTGCTCGCCGAAGACCTCCGCAACCTGTCGCTTCACGGTCAGCGACGGGTTGAGTGCCTTGCCCGGGTCCTGGAAGATCATGGCGATCCGGTCACCGCGGATCCGGGTCATCTCGGCCCGGGACGCCGAGAGCAGGTCGACATCGTCCGCGTCCGAGGGACGCAGCACGACCTCGCCGGCCGGATACCTACCGGGTGGCGACGGTACGAGCTGCATGAGTGAGCGCGCGGTGACGCTCTTGCCGCACCCGGTCTCTCCCACCAGCGCGAGCGTCTCCCCGGCTCGAAGATCGAAGGAGACGTGATCGACCGCCTCGACCACGCCACGGGGCGTGTCGAAGTGGACCGTGAGGTCGTGGACGCTCAGCAGTGGCTGGTCGGTCCTCTCCGGAGGCGCGACCTCCCCTCCGTCAGCGTCTGCCGCCATCTGGCACGCTCATCAGCGCCCCTCGGTCTTCGGGTCGAGGACGTCGCGCAGACCGTCTCCGATGAGGTTGAAAGCCAAGGCCCACAGGAAGATCGCGGACCCGGCGAAGGTCGAGACCCACCACTGACCGGCGATGATCCCCGACTGCCCCATGCTGACCAGGGCGCCCCACTCGGTCAGACCCGCTTGGGCGAGGCCGATGAAGCTCAGGCTCGCGCCGATCAGCACGATGACCCCCATGTCCAACGTGGCCTGCACCAGGAGCGGGGTCACGGAGTTCGGCAAGACGTCTCGGCGGTAGATGTTCCACGTCGAGTCCCCGACGGCACGGGCGGACTCGACGTACTCGTTCTGCCGCACGTGCATGATCTCCCCGCGGATGATGCGGGCGTACTTCACCCAGAACACGACGGCCAGGGCCAGCATGATGTTGCGGAACGACGGCCCGAGGACCGCGGCGATCGCCAACGCGAAGATCAGCTCGGGGATGGCGAGGAACACGTCGACCACGCGCATCAACAGCTCGTCGACCTTGCCGCCGAGCATGCCGGCCAGGCTCCCGACCACGGTGCCGATCACGAGCGTGATCGACACGACCGTCAAGGACAGCTGGAGGGAGAGCCGGGAGCCCCAGATGATGCCGTACAGCACGTCCCCGCCCGTCGAGTCCGTGCCGAGCGGATGGCCCGGGGACCCGGGCGGAGCATCGATCGACTGCCAGTCGCGCGGCATCTGGTACGGGTCCGGCTGGTTGGCCTCGGTGAGCACCGGTGCGAGAAGAGCCATCGCGAGGTAGGCCACCACGATGACCAGGCCGAGCAGGGTGAGCGGATTGCGCAACACCTCACGCGTGATCTCCCCCAGCCGCTTGGCCCGGACGAACGCAGCGGAGCGTGGGCCGCTGGGCGCCCGGTGGGAGAGGGTCTCCGGGATGACGGCCATCTCAGGCCCCCAGGACGACGCGACGGTCGAGGTAGGCGTAGGCGACGTCCACGACGAGGTTGACGGTCATGAAGATCAGACTGGTGACCAGGACGTAGGCCATGATCGTCGCCTGGTCACCCGAGAGGATCGCATCGGTCACCCACTGCCCGAGCCCCGGCCACCGGAAGATCAGCTCGACCACCACCGAGCCCTGCAGCAGGAAGCCGAAGCTCAGCCCGATGACCGTGGAGGTCGGCACCAGGGCGTTGCGCCGCGCATGGCGACGGATCACCTGCCGCTCGGGCACACCTTTGGCGCGAGCGGCATCGACGTACTCCTCCGACATCGTCTCGACCATCGACGAGCGCATCATCCGCACGATGATCGCCATCGCCGAGAAGCCCAACGTGATCGCCGGAAGCGTGAGGTGCCACAGAGCGTCGAGCAACGCCCGGGGACTCAGGTTCAGCAGTGCATCCAGGGTGTAGAGGTTGGTGTAGTGCGCGAGCTCGTCGTAGACCTGAGGCGTGGACCGACCCAGCGGGAACCACGCCAGTCCCACGTACAGGGGGATGAGCAGCAGGAGTCCGAACCAGAAGGTCGGGGTGCTGGCCCCGCTGATCGCGAAGAGGCGAGCGAAGTGGTCAGGCCATCTGTTGCGCCTCACCCCCGCCACGGTGCCCAAGGCGATGCCCCCGACGATCGCGATCGTGCCGGCGAAGATGGCCAGCTCGAGGGAGGCGGCCAGCTTCAGCGGGATGACCTCGGTGACCGGTGCGACGGAGACTCCGGACCACCCGAGGTCTCCGGTGACCACACCGCCGAGCCAGTAGAGGAACTGGACCGGGATGGGGTCGTCGAGGTGGTACCGCGCCTCGAGCTCCTGGATCTGTGCGGGCGACATGTTGGGGCTGGCGTAGATGCCGACCGGAGAGCCCGTGAAGCGGGTGAGGGTGAAGACGACGGCGCTGACCCCCAGCATGATCAACGGCAGCATCAGCAGCCTTCGCATCACGTACTGGCGGATCTGCATTGATCCTCCTGGAAATCCGGGCGGACTGCAATCGTTTGTGAGGCGGTGAGTCAAACATGTCAGTTGCTTATGGTCAAGGACCCGAAACGCAGATCTCCTGAGGCGGGCCCGGCAGGCCTGGCGGGCAGCGAGGCACGGGGAACAAGGCGTCCAGGCTGCGATGTGGTGGACCTGAACAGGCTGTCAACGTAGCCTGGGAATTCCCTAAGAATTCGGAAACGAAAGTCCTAACCGGCTTTCATGCGCATCAAACACCTGCGTCCGTTTGCCGGCGAGCGACCCACCGTCATTACGCCGAGAATGCTTTCCTGATGTACCGGGACCTGGAGCACCGTGTATTCACGGTGTTCGACACGTCCTACCCTCCGTCGCCTCCCCTACGATTCGACGCTCACGGCGCCACATCGGACATACCATGTGATTTCATGACCCGCCGTCGCTCTACCTCAGCCGCCGCCGTCCTCACGGCCGTGCTCCTGGCTGCCGGCGCACCCGCCTTCGCGGCTTCCGACGCGAACAACGCCTTCGACGTGCGCCTCAAGGTCAAGGGGTTCCACCTCGCTTCGACAGCCTGCGCGGACGTCCCCTTCACGGTCACCCACGACGCGGGGTACCTGGACCGGTTCGTCGCGGCGGTCGAGGTACGGAAGGGCACCGTGTACGTGCGCAGGACCTTCGACTACGTCTACGACTCGACCGGTCCGCTCCAGGCGTCGTACTTCTTCTGCCCGCACGTCGAGGACCTGGGCACCTACCGGCTCGGCCCCAGCGCCATCGAGTGGAACGACTACGACGCCGACGAGGGCGGCAAGTTCACCGACCACTCCAAGGCCGAATTCAGGCTGCTCCAGGCCACGAAGTTCTCGAAGGTCGAGATCCGGCGGCGAGGAGCGAGACGCACGGTGAGCGGCAGAGCCCGCTTCTTCAGCGTGGAGGCCGCAGGCTGGCGCAGGTTCGCGAAGGGCACGGTCATCCGCCTCCAGCGGCACAGGTCCGACGGCTCGTGGACCACCGTGGCCAGGAACGGGACGGACGCCCGGGGGCGGGTGACCCTGAGTGTCCGGGCCGCCGACACGTCCGAGTACCGGCTGAAGTCCGTCGCGACCGCTCAGTCCTGGTCCGCGAGGTCACGGACGCTCACAAGCTGAACCTCAGCGCCTGCTCCCTGCCTGTGCGTGCCAGATCGTCCCCAGCATCTTGTCGGGCAGCGGGGTCGACCCTACGGTCGAGGGAGGAGGGATGTGCCGATGAGCGACGACGACTTCTCGATCCACACCGACGACACCCACGAGGCCCGTGAGGCCTGGGGCCGGATCCTGTCCTCGACGCACCTGCCCTGGGACCTCAACGAGCTGACCGCCAGCACCGGGACGGACTTCGACGCCCGGGTGCGGCGCCGTCACCTGGCGGACCTGATCCTGGTCGACTGCACGTGCGACCCCTGCTCCGGCGTGCGGCGCGACTACGAGATCAACCAGACCGAGGGTGAGTACCTCGTGATGCTGATGACGCTCAACGGCCGCGAGGTGGTCAGCCAGAACGGCCGACAGGCTCAGCTGACGCCAGGCAGCGTCGTGGTCTGGGACTCGGTCACCCCGGCGGAATTCTTCGTCCAGGAACCATTGGCCAAGCGCAGCCTGCTGGTCCCGAAAGCAGCCCTCAGCGAGGTCGGCACCCGCGGCGAGCTGATGACCGGCTCCGTGCTGGACGCCGCCGCGCCGGCCGTCACGCTCCTGCGCGCCTACCTCGACGGGCTGTCGCGCACCATCGACGACCTACCGCTCGGTGCCCTGCCTGCCGCTCGCAACGCGACCATCGAGCTGCTGGCCGCCGCTCTCCAGTCCCCCGGTGGCCTCTCGCCCGAATCGGCGCTGGCGACCAGGGGTGCCGCTGAGGCGTTCATCGAGCGCCACCTGAGAGAAGGGCGACTCGCCCCCGCCGTGGTGGCTCGAGGCATCGGCGTCTCGGTGCGATCGTTGCACCGGGCGTTCAAGGACTCCAACGAGACCGTCTCCGGCTACATCCGGGTCCGCCAGCTCGCGCGTGCCCGCGACGACCTCGCCGCCGGGGTCGCGGTCAGCCAGGTCGCGCGTCGGTGGCACTACGCCGACTCCAGTCACTTCTCGCGTACGTTCAAGCGGCACTACGGCTACAACCCCAGCGAGCTCACCCCCGCGTCATCGACGACGAGGCAGCCCGGAACCTGATCGAGGCCCGGTAGTCGCCTGCAGCAGGACCGGGCGTGGTTGCCCGACCGGCGCCCGTTTCGGAGGCCGGGCGCCGGCCGGGGGTTCGGGGTGCGACCCGTCAGGGGGCGGTGAAGCCGCCGTCCACGGTGAGGGTGGACCCGGTGATCCACCGGGACTCGTCGGAGGCCAGGAACGCCACCGCGTTCGAGACGTCGTTCGCGGTGCCCAGGTTGGGCCACGGCGACTTGTCGTGCAGGACCTTGTTCAGGTCGGGGTCGTCGAGGAACGGTCGGACCATGGCGGTGGCGAGGAACCCTGGGCAGACGGCGGTGACATTGATCTGCTCGGCGGCGAAGTCGACGGCGAGCTGGCGGGTCAGGTTCACCACACCGCCCTTCGCGGTGCAGTAGCCGGCCTCCTGGGCCAGGCCGACGAGGCCACCGATCGAGGCGATGTTGATGACCTTGCCGCGCGAGGGCCCCTCGATCTCCTGCTTCATGAACTGCGTGATGGCGTACTTGGAACCGAGCCAGACACTCTTCAGGTTGACCGCGATCGTCTTGTCGAAGTCCTCCTCCGTCTCGTCGATGATGGTGCACAGCCCGGTGAAGATCCCGGCGTTGTTGACGATGATGTCCAGCCGCCCGTACTCGGCGACGGTCTGGTCGACCAGGCCGGACATGTCGGCGCTGCTGCTCGCGTCGGCCCGGACGAAGATCGAGGTCCCGCCGTTCTTCTCGATGAGGTCGTGGGTGTCGACCTCACCGTCCTCCTCGTAGCCGCCGGAGCGGGCGGCAGGCTGCAGGTCGGAGCACACGACGGTGGCTCCGTCCGCAGCGAGCCGCAGCGCGATGGCGCGGCCGTTTCCCGAGCTCGAGCCGGTGACGATGGCGATCTTGTTCCCGAGGGACATGTGCGGTGCTCGCTTTCTTGTGGGTTGGACGGGTCAAACCGAGTAGCGGCAGAGGGTCTCCCCACCGTCGATGCGGACCAGGTCACCGTGGATGTAGCTGGACTCGTCGCTGGCGAGGAACAGGGCGAGGTTGGCCACGTCCTCCATCTCGCCCCATCGCTTCATCGGGACCGACTCGGTGAACTCCTTCATGAAGTCCATGTCGTCGAAGAGGTCGCGGGTCAGCGCGGTCTTGGCGTACGTCGGGCAGATGCCGTTGACCCGGATCCCCTCGGCGCCGTACTCGATCGCTGCGCAGCGGGTCAGGTTCGCCTGCGCTCCCTTGGAGATGTTGTAGACCGACTGCATCGGGTGTCCCTGGAGCCCGGCGGTGGAGACGAGGTTGACGATGGTCCCGCGCAGGTTGTGCGCGCCTGGCTGCTGCTTGCGGAACTGCTCCACCGCTGACTGCACGCCGAAGAAGGTGCCCTTGACGTTCACGGCATAGGTGGCGTCCAGGTCGTCCTCGGTGAACTCGTCCATGAGCTTGCCACCGCGGTAGATCCCGGCGTTGTTGAACATGACGTCCAGGCGGCCGAAGTGCTCGACCGCCGTCGCGACCGCCGCGTCCGTGTCGGCCTTCGTGGTCACGTCGCACTTCACGTACACCGCCCGTCCGCCCTTGGCCTTGATGGCCTCGGCCGTCGGAGTCTCGAGGTCCTCCTCGAACCCCTTGGCCAGCGGCTTCTCGAGGATGTCGGCCACCACGACGGAGGCTCCGTGCTGGGCGAAGAGCAGTGCTGACTCCCGTCCGAAGCCCGAGGCCGCCCCGGTGATCACGACCACCTTGTCGGCCAGGCGCCCCGTCCCGCTCTCGGTCGGCACGCCCTCAGCCCTTCGCCGCGACGTGGACACCCAGGTGCTCGGTGAACCAGTCGACCTGGACCTTCGAGGAGATGTCGAAGCCGTCGACGTAGGCGTCGAAGTGCCCGCCGGGCAGGACGACGAGCTTCTTCGGCTCACGGGCGTCCTGGAACCCGTCGATCGCGATCTTGGTGGGGGTGAGGACGTCGTTGGCGGCCGACGCACATGAGCAGCGGGGTGGGTGCGATGAGTCGCAGGTACGCGCCCGGCTGGTACTCGGAGAACCGCTCGATGCTGCGCACGGTGCAGGAGTTGACGAAGCTCGGGGCCCGCAGCTGCTGCGTTCCGATGAACCACGCGTACGAGTCGGGTGTGGGGAGGGCCGAGGGCGCCATCGGGTCCTCGTTGACCACGTCGATCATGGCCGGGTCCTCGCCGCGGAACCGCGCCCGCCGGTCCTCGTCGAACCCGCCGCGGGCTCCGTCGACGAAGTCGGCCCGGACGAGCTGGCGGAAGTTGGCGTCCCCGTCGACGACCGGCACCTGGGCGCTGACGCACTTGACGCGACGGTCCTGGGCCGCGACCACGAGGACGTGTCCCCCGGAGTAGGAGGAGCCCCAGATGCCGATCCGGTCGGCGTCGGTGCCCTCCCAGGGTCTCGGCGAAGGTGATCGCGTTGCGGAAGTCGTCGATCTGCTGCCACGGGGTGATCTCGCCGCGCGGGAGGCCGTCGGAGGCTCCGAGGTTGCGGTTGTCGAAGACCAGCACGTTCATGCCCGTTGTCGGCGAACACCCCGGCGTAGGTGTCGAGGTACATCTCCTTGACCGCCGCAAAGCCGTGGCTCATCACGATCGTCGGCGCCGTCCCGCCCGAGGTGGCCCGGAAGTACCACCCGCGCAGGGTCACACCGTCGGAGTCGAACTCGACGTCGCTGCGGTTCTCGGGTGCGGCGACCTCGTCGGGCGAGGTGAGGGTCTGGGTCATGGAGGCTCCTTGGTTCGCGACGTCGTCGTCTGTCGACCTGGTGTCACCACAGTGCGAGGTGACGCCCGTCACCTCCATGAACGTGCGTGCCCACCCGTTGGACCGTGGTGCCACCCCGGTTTCGACAAGCTCAACCACCGACATCCACCTCACCGCGTGGTTTCGACAAGCTCAACCACCGACATCCACCTCACCCGGTGGTTGAGCCGGCGCGCAGCGCCGAGTCGAAACCGCGGGGCGTACTGTCAGAAGATGAAAGCCCTTCTGATCTACGAGTCCATGTTCGGTGACAACCAACAGGTAGCGCGGGCGATCGCGGCAGGGCTGGTCGAGGCAGGCGTGGCTGGCGACGCGGTCGAGGTCGGGACGGCCCCCACTGACGTCGACGCGGACGTCGACCTCCTGGTCGTGGGGTCGCCGAACCATGCCTGGGGCCTACCGAGGCCGAACACCCGCCAGGGCGCCGCCGCCAAGACGGCCGAACCACTGGTCAGCCAAGGGATCGGGGTGCGCGAATGGCTCGACAAGGCGTCCCTGTCGCCCGGTCTGCGGACGGTCGCCTACGACACCCGTAGCTCCCGTCCCAAGATCATCGTGGCGATGGATCACGCCTCGACGAACATCGAGAAGGGTCTGACCAAGCTCGGTGGCACCCGTCTCGTTTCCGCCGAACATTTTCGTGTTTCTGACATCTTGGGCCCCTTGGAGCCCGGCGAACCGGAGCGCGCGCACGCTTGGGGGGTGACCCTGGCCGGGCTGCTCACCACCTGAGCCGGTGATCACCGGATCACTTGTCGACTTGACGATCATCACGGCCAACCCTCTGGTCGCGCTCGACGTGCGGGTCGAGCTCCCCGGTGCCACCGACGCGGTGTAGAGGTTGCCGTGGGCGTGCTCGGTCGACTGCAGGATCCCGTCGACGGGACAGGGGCCGATCGGCTCTTACGCCGGAGCACCAATGCTCTGTCGCGCCTGCTCGGCGCGCGACAACCTGGAGGCATGGCACCCTCGAGCACACCCCCCGCACAGCCGGCCGACACTCGCCCTCAGGTGACATCGTCTGCTGGACACGCGGAGTCGCCCGCCGTGACACGAACCCCTGTGGTGATCGGTGTGGACGGGACCGGTGGCAGCCTTCGTGCCTTGATGTGGGCCGCCAAGGACGCGTCGCTCCGCGGCTGCTCGCTGCGGATCGTCCACACCCTCCCCCGCTACGAGCTGGACATCCCGTTCTTTCCCCCGGGCCGGTTCGAAGAGGCCGTGACGTACGCGCGAAGCATCATCAGAGAGGCGTTCGCCATGGCTCAGCAGGCCTACCCGGACCTGTTGATCACCACCGAGCTGCTCAGGCGCAACCCCGCTGCGGCCCTGATCGGCGAGGCCGGGGACGCCCAGGAGCTCGTGCTCGGCAGCAAGGGCGACAACATCGGGAACCTCCTGCTCGGCTCGACGGCTCTCCAGGTCGTCGGCCACGCCCGCTGCCCGGTCGTCGTGGTCGGTCAGGCCAGTGCCGGCCACGACCGGATCGCCGTGGGCACCGACGGGTCCGCGGACTCCTCAGCCGCGCTCGACTACTCCTTCGAGCAGGCGGACCTGAGGGGCGCCGAGCTCCGCGTCGTCAGCGCCCTCGGTCTGCCCCAGGGTTGGCCGTCGCACCTGCTCCGGCCCCTCCCCGAGGACGACGGTGAGGTCACCGGCCGTCGTCAGCTGCTGGAGGAGCAGGTCGCACCGCTGCGCGAGGAGCACCCGGGCGTCAAGACGGTGCTGGTCGTGCACCGTTCGGACCCCCTTGCCGCGCTGACGATCGCCTCCCACCAGGCCGACCTCCTCGTCCTCGGCGCGCGTGGTCGCGGCGGGTTCCCCGGCCTCGTGCTCGGATCGACCGCCCACCACATGCTGCACTACGCCAGCTGTCCGATGGCCGTGCTGCGTGCGGCTCCCTGACCCCGGGGTCAGGACAGGAGGCTCTGCCCCAGCCACCCCCCGGGGTCGAACCCTGGGAGGATCGCGAACGACGCGGAACCGATGGCCGTCGTCCAGTCGTTGAGCGCGTCGGACTCGTCGAGTGATCTCTGGATCGGCACGAACTGCCCGGCCAGATCGGCCTGGAAGCTCATGAACAGCAGCCCGCTCTCCGCCGCTCCCGCTCCGGTGTCGCGGACATAGTTGGCACCCTTGCGAAATATCCGCGCTCCCCCGTTCACGGAGTGGTGGCTGCGGCGGGCGTGCGCGCCCGGCGCCACCACGAGCCGACCGCCGCGCTTGGCGGCGAGGTCCACCCCGTCCAGCTCGGTGCCACCGGACAGCGGTGCCCCGGTGTCCAGGCTGCGGCCCACCGAGGACTCCTGCTCGTCACGGGTCAGCTCGTCCCAGGTGTCGAGGTCCATCCGGATGCGACGCACCACCAGGGTCGTGCCGCCGGCCCAGGCGCCCGAAGGGATCCACACCGTACGGTCGAACAGGTCGCTCCTGCCCCGGGGGTTCCCGGACCCGTCGACCTGGCCGAAGAGGTTCCGTCCGGTGGCCGGGCGACCTCGCTCGTCGACCCCGTTCCAGAAACCGGACTGCCGCCACCGCGGACGGGCGAAGGGCTTGGCGTCGGCCACCAGCCGGCGTACGGCGTGCGCGAGGGTGGTGCCGTCTGCCGCTCCCACCAGGAGCAGCAGGTCACCTCCCGACCACGCGGGCCTCAGCCGGTCGTGGTCCATCGCCGGCACCTCGACGAAGCCCGCGGGACCGGCTCCGAACCGGTCCGGCGTGCAGAGCCCCGGCCCGACGCCGAGCGTGACCGTCAGGTCGGCTGCGGGCACGGACAACCAGGGCGCGGTGTCGCCAGGAGCCCCCCGGCCCGCCGTGAGCGCCTCGATGTCCGCCGACCACAACCGGAACAACCGGCCGAGCGCCTCCCGGTCCAGGCCCTCGACGAGGTCGAGCGCGACCAGCTCGACCAGGCGTGGCGTCGCCTGCGCGACCCCGACCTGGTGGGGGCCGTACGGACGGACGGTCCGCCCGGCGGGCCGCCACCCCGGGGGACGGGTCCGCCGAGGCAGACCCGCCCCCCAGGGCCAGAGCGACCCCTCCCCCGGACACCGCGGCGCCGGCGGCGGCCGTCCCGACGTAGCCGAGCAGGCTCCGCCGCCCGACGCGTGGTGCCTGGGGAGCGGTCACGACGCGGGTGTCTCGCTGGGCATCTCCATGCCGTCCGTCTCCTCCATGGTCATGCCGTCCTCGCCGTCGGCGTGGTCGTGCTCGGCGGTGCCCGGGGAGTGGTAGTGCCCCTCCTCCTCGGTGAACTCCTTGACCGGCACGGTGAGCTCCTCGGTGCTTCCGTCGGAGAAGCGCAGGGTCAGGTCGACCTCGTCGCCGGGGGCCAGCGACTCCGTCAGACCCATCAGCATCACGTGCAGGCCACCCGGCTGGAGCACCTTGCCCCGGCCGGCGGTGATCGGGATCCCGTCCGGCACCTCCTGCATGACCATGGCTCCGTCGACGGTGGTCATCTCGTGCAGCTGGACCATCCCGGCGACCGACGACTCGGCGCCCTCGAGCGTGACGTCCTGGTCCGAGGGGTTGTCGAGGGTCATGAAGGCCGCCGTCATCGACGTGTCCTCGGTGCCCTCGGTAGCGCGGACCCACGGGTCGCCGACCGCGATCCCGACGTCGGCCGGGGTCGAGGACGCCGCGGTGGCGTCGGCGCTCGTGGCGCTGCCGCAGGCCGACAGGGTCAGGGTCAGGCCCAGCGCCAGCGCGGCGAGGGCGGGGGTGGTGGCACGGCCGATGCGGCCGCGCGCGTGGTTGTACGACATGGTGGTGCTCCTCTGGGTCTGAGTCCGCGCTGCGCGGGCGCACAGCGCGGGCGACGTGGCCGCAGGCGGGCACGTCGGATCGTCAGGTGCAGAGGAGCTCAGGCGGCCCGCGGCGGCCGACCACGGTCCAGAAGGGCAGGGTCAACGGGACCCGGGGAGGTTCTGGGCTGCCGACCCGGAGACGGGTCGACGAGACCCGGAGCGAGAGGGCCAGGGCTGCGGCCCACGCCTCCCGCAGGCGCACCGCGAGCCAGGGGCGTACGGCCCGGAGCACGACCAGGTTCCACACGGCCGTCTCCCCCACCCAGAGCCACGCACCGACGAGCGCGGCGCCCAGCGTGTGGGCGAGCAGCATCAGGGGGCCCTGCTCGAACAGGTGGTCGGCCTGCTCGTGAAGCAGGTGGGTGAGCAGGTGCAGCCCGGACCCGACGTGGGCCTCCGACGCCGAGGCCCCATGGCCCTCCCCGGCCGTGCCCGCGTGCCCACCGGTGGCCGAGAGCACGGCGTGGACGACGGCTTGGCCTCCCACCACCAGCAGGACGGCCCGGACCAGGGACGCCTGTGAGCGCAGGAGCCGGGGCGCGGCCAGCAGCAGGCCACCGAACGTGACCGCCAGGATGACCGGAGGCGGCATCAGGCCACCGGCGGCGAGGTGCGACGTCGCGCCGGTGGCCAGCGCCACGGCGGCGAGCAGGACCGACCGGCCCCACAGCATCGCGGCCGTCGGGCGCCACGGGTGCTCGCTGTGCCTGATCTCCGGCTCCGTTCGGTGCGCTCACCCTCATGGTACGCAGCACCGGTTCGAGGTTGACCGAGAATGACGGCATGGTCATCGAGACAAGCGTGACGTCCGTGCGTGCCGTCCTGTGGGACGCCGACGGCGTTCTCCAGCACACGCCGCCAGGCCTCTGGGACCTGGCGGTCCGGGTCGTCGAGCAGTTCCCCGACGCATTGGTCGGAGCTCCGATCGACGAGGACAGCATCCGCGCTGCTGCGCACGGGCTCGGCCTCGGTGACCGCGCCGACGACATCCTCGCTGCCTGGTCGACGTTCGACGTGCTGGCACCGAGCCTCGAGGTCGTCTCGCTCGTACGAGCCGCGGGGACGGCGTGCTACCTCGCGACCAACCAGGACGCCTACCGCGCAGCGTGCATGCGGTCGAGGACCCCGTACAGCGAGGTCCTCGACGGCGCGTACTACTCGTGCGACCTGAGGGTGGCCAAGCCCGCGACCGACTTCTTCGACCACATCGTCGAGGACCTCGGGCTCGGCCCCCACCAGCTGCTCTTCCTCGACGACCAGCTCAGGAACGTCGACGGCGCCCGGTCGGCCGGACTCCGGGCGGAGCAGTGGACGCACGAGGACGGGGTGACCCGGCTCCGCGAGGTCCTGGGCGCCCACGGCGTACGCCTGGACGCGGGCCGCTGAGTGCTACCTGCTGGGAAAGAGCACCAGCAACGCGAGGACGATGAGCGCGGTGACGAGCAAGAGGCCCGGCATCACGATCGCCACCCATCTCGGGACCGTGACCAGATCGATGCCCGTACGCGGGTCCACCACCCGGTCCACGCCGGAACGCGTGGTGGCGTGGAGCGCGACGAGCACGGCCACGAACAGCACGCCGCCGATGATGGCCGTGGGAAGCGCCGGCAAGGTGAGAGCGGTGCCGGGCAGGAGCATCGGGGTGACGACCGACAGGGCCAGCAGCGCTGAGACACCCCCACCGAGCCAGAATCGGTACCGGCGCTGGAGGAGCCGGGTGAGCACCGGGGCGACCAGGACCAGGACAGCGGACAAGACGGCGGCGCTGGCCAGCGCACCCCAGCTGAAGACGGCGTGGTGATGTCCGGTCAGGCCGTCGAACCCGGCCAGCAGGAGGCTCAGACCGATGATGATGGCGGCACCGAGGTAGCCGCCGGACTCGAGACGCGACCGCTGCGGTGTCGGGGGAAGGCCGGCGACGAGCGCGCGGGCGTACTCCTCGGGGTCTCCGAACCCCTCGGCCGGGTCCTGACCGGTGTCCTGGCAGTAGGTCTCCACCTCGACGAGCGCGTCGCCGATCCGGCTCCCCGGCACGTCGTGGGTCCTCAGCTCGAGGATGAAGGCCTCCCGCCACGGGTCAGGGCTGGTCCTGCGCGGGCTGCGGTCGTCTGCGGTGCTGGCGTTCATGGGGTGTGCCCTTCTGGTGGTGATCCTGGTGTGGGTGTCGTTCTCGGTGTTCGTGCCGGCGGTCATCCCGCACCCGCCGCTGCCGGCTGGACCACGTGCAGGGTCAGCTCGGTGAAGCGGCGCCACAGGGTCCCGCGGGTGACCAGGTCGTCCCGCCCGGCCGCGGTGATCTCGAAGACCTTGCGCCCGGGGCCACCGGTCCCGGCCTGCCAGCTCGAGGTGAGCAGGCCAGCGGTCTCCAGACGGGTGAGCAGCGGGTACAGCGTGCCGCCCTTGATCTGGCCCAACCCGGCTCCCTCCAGCCGTTGGGCGACCGCGTAGCCGTGGGCCGGCCCGTCCTCCAGGACGGCCAGGGCGGCGATCTCCAGGACTCCGCGCAGCCACTCGGTCGGCCAGCGCTCCTCGTCGGTGTTCATGAGAAGAAGGTACGGCTAAGTAGTCAGTCTGTCTAGGTAGTTAGGCAGTCTGTTGCTTTCCCGTCCCGCAGCTCCCGGGCCCCACCTCCGCCACTACCCCCGAAAGTGCAGGTCAGAGCCACTTTTCTGTCGGTGCTGAGTGCTTGGATGGGGGTATGAGCAAGCAGCCGACGGACCCGCCGAAGCCGGTGCTGATGCACCCGGTCGCAGCGTTCGTCGAGCGGCTGACCACACGCCTGGACGACCTCGCCGACGTCCCGTTGCTGTCGATGGACGCCGCGGCCAAGCGAGAGACCCTCGTGGCGCTGGCCGCGGCCCGGGCCAGGTTCGACGCCCTCCAGCTGCGCCTGCTGGCCGACGCCGAGGCCTCCCGGGCATGTGTCGAGGGCGGGGCCTCGACGGCCGCCGGGTGGCTGGCCACAGAGACGCGGCAGACGCGGGTCGAGACGCGGGCCGACCTCAGGCTGGCCACCCGGCTCGACTCACTACCGGCACTCTCCGCCGGCATGGCCAGCGGTGAGGTCCACACCTCGCAGGCACGGGCGATCGTGGCGGCACTCGACCGGCTCCCGCGGCGCGGGGAGTTCGCGGTGTCGGCCGAGCAGGTGGCCCGGGCCGAGGCCCACCTGGTGGGCCTGGCCGCGACGTACGACGCCACCGCGCTGCGGGCGCTGGGTCGCACGCTCTTCGAGGTGATCGCCCCCGAGGTCGCTGAGCGGGCCGAAGGCAGGCGGCTCGAGGCCGAGGAGGCCGCAGCGGCCCGTCGTACGACGCTGGCGATGTGGGAGGACGACGAGGGCACCTGTCACGGCCGGTTCCGGGTCCCGGCCCGCCACGGACAGATGTTGCGCAAGGCGATCCTGTCGCTGACCAACCCGGTCCGACCCGAGAGCGCAACGCACAGCCCGATCGACCGTGACCTGCCTACGCCGGTACGCGCCGGAGTCGCGTTCACCCAGCTGCTGGAGGCGGTGTCGGCCCACTGGCTGCCCACGGCCGGTGGGGTCGGCGCCACCGTGGTGGTGACGATGACCCACGAGCAGCTGCTCGCCGACCTCGACGCAGCCGGGGTCTGCACCCTCGACACCGGCGGACGGATCAGCGCCGCCGAGGCCCGCCGGCTGGCCTGCCGGGCCGGACTGGTCCCCGTCGTGCTCGGCTCCCGCTCGGTGGTCCTCGACGCGGGGATGCGGACCCGCTTCCACACCGAGCCGATGCGCCTGGCGCTCGGCCTTCGCGACGGCGGCTGCACCGCGGACGGGTGCGACGTGCCCGCCTCCATGTGCCACGCCCACCACGACGTCCCCTTCAGCGCCGGCGGTCCCACCTCGGTGGCCAACGGGCGCCTCCTCTGCGGTCACCACCACCGACGCGTCCACGACCCTGCGTACGAGCACGTGCGCCTCGCGACCGGGAGGATCGCCTTCCACAGAAGGACGTAGGACGGTGGTGGAGCCGGCGCGCAGCGCCGTTCCCGGTGGTTGAGCCGGCGCGCAGCGCCGTTCCCGGTGGTTGAGCCGGCGCGCAGCGCCGTTCCCGGTGGTTGAGCCGGCGCGCAGCGCCGTTCCCGGTGGTTGAGCCGGCGCGCAGCGCCGTTCCCGGTGGTTGAGCCGGCGCGCAGCGCCGAGTCGAAACCACACCGGCGAGGCCCGTCGGCGTCACCGCACGGGCGGGTGATCGGGCCAGGTCACGCCGTACCCCTCCGCCCTGCCCGAGCGGACCCGCGCGTAGCGGAGCAGCTCGGGAACGATCCCGGCGTTGCCCATGGCCCACCCCCGCCGTGGTTCGAGCTCCGGCGGTGCCGCGCGGTGCTCGTAGTTCGACCACCGCGCCCCCGATCCGTCCTGCTCGGCTCGCGCGGTCAGGTCGGCGACGAGGAGGTCCGCGAACTCGACGGCGTCGTCGTTCTCCACGATGCGGTCCAGCGCGAGCGCCAGCACGCCCGCGGTCCCGCAGCAGCGGCCGCTGTTGTCCCAGAAGCCGGGCCGGATCCGTTCCGGGAGCCCGGAGGTCGTGATGGTGTGCCAGCACCGGTCCGCCAGGCGGCCCCACGCGTCATCGCGCGTGACCTGTGACAGCAGGCGGAAGACCTGCGCGTCACCGGCGGGTCCGTTGCACCAGCCGAGGCTGTGCCGCTCGACGAGCTCAGGGCGGTGGGGCGGGTCGGAGTGCGGCACGAGGAACCCCTCCGGACCCTGCTCGTCGCGACTGACCACGTCGGCTGCTCCGTCCAGCGCCAGCTCGACCAGGTCCGACCGGCCTGCCGCGTCCCCCACGGAGGCGAGCGCGTAGGCGATGCCGAGCGTCCCGTGCGCGAGGTGGTGGGACCGGGGCGGCGTCGGGCGGACCGCCCAGTTCACGCCGTACTCGGTCCTCGTCGCAGCCGTCACGTACGGCGTCACGGCGTCGACCGCGAGCTCCAGGTCACCGACCGCGAGGGCGCCGAGACCGATGCCGGCGTTTCCTGCCAAGAGCTCGAACATCGGGCCCCAGCGACCTGCGGACATGCGGCTCCGCACGAGGTGCAACGCGTCGTGCGCCCGCTCCGACCGACCGAGTGCGTGCAGGGCGAAGGCTGCTCCGGTCAGGCCGAAGTACAGCGAGGAGTCCGCGACGTGGCCGAGATCGTCGGCCAGTTGGTCGGTGCCGACGGTGGCTGCCTGGGCGTACCGCGCGTCGTCGAAGTGCAGCGCGGCCTCGTGCACGGCGAGCACGATGCCCGCCTGCCCGTGGTACAGGGAGGGATCGCCCTCGCCGACCCGCGGGCGGTCCAGGATCCACTCGACCGCGGCCCGGGCGAGACGTTCCGCCCGCACCGCGGCGTCGTCGGGCTCGGGGCCTTCCATGTTGGTGAACCTACTGTTGAAGACCAACGGTGACCCCAGGGTCGCTGGTCCAGCGTGCCGCCGCGTCGTACGTGTCTTCCACGTGAGGTGGAACACGACGGTGGCGGGGCCGGGAACCGGGTGGAGGCGTGCGGCCTCCGACTCAGCTGCCGGCCAGCTGGACGCCGTGCCGGCCCGTCACCGACAGGATCGCTTCCATCGACTCCTCGGAGGGCGGTCGCCGGAACCGAGCGAGCGAAGTCCTCGAAGAAGCGTCCGGCGCCATCGCCGGAGGTGATCGGCCACGAACCGAGCCGTGTCCCCGCGACCTCGAAGGTGGCGGGCGTGCCGCCGGGACGACCACGACTCCACCAGGATCGACCTCGTACGACCTGTCGCCGACGAGAGCCCGTGACCCGTCCCTCGATCAGGTAGAGCACGCCGGACCACGGCGAGACGTGCGGAGGCGCCATCGGCGCGGCGGGAGCGACCACCTCGAAGACCTCGAAGGCGCCGGCGGCGTCGTGAACGGCGGCCTTCACCACGTGGTCGCCGTCGATCATCCTGATGGTGCGGGCCCTCGTCCAGCCGGCACGTGAATCGCGGTCATGGTCCCTCCTGGATCGATGGGTTGCTGGCGCCGGCGCCCGGCCGGCGCCGCCGACGTCGCGCTCGGGCGTGGGTCCGAGTCCCGGCCGGTCAGGGTGAGCAGGTGGGCCTGCATGGGCGCCGCACCTCCGGGCCCGTCCCGTAGACCCAGTCGGTGTCGGTGGCGACCAAGCGGACACCCCGCGGAGGCCTCCACCGCCGCATCGGGCGGGGCATGGACAGCACCCGGTCCGCGGCCGCGGCGGCCGCGTCCGGCGGCATCGGGTGGTCGATGCCCAGGGGACGGCAGATGTCCTGGGTGTGCACCAGGATGTCGATCAACGGCTCCAGGTCGGTGATGAAGGCAACGCGCCGACGCGACCCGACGAAGCCGCGCAGGGTGGCCACGATCTGCTCGTGCGTCAACGGGCTGCGCAACGCGGTGTCCCGGATGAACGTGTCGTAGCGGAAGCCGGCCCGGACCGCCGGCCAGAGCAGGTCGCGCACGCGCGCCTGGGCGAAGGTGAGGTGCGCGGCGACGTCCCGCACACTCCACGCCGCGCAGAGGCTCGGCTGCTGCCACGCGTCGTCGGGAAGCGACTCCAGCAGGTCGGCCAGCCACGAGCGCTCGGTGTCGACGTGCTGCCAGACGGTGTCGCTGTCCATCGGCGTGTCACCTACCCCGCGCCAAGTTAGACAGATTCTCTGTCTAATATGGCACCGTGAATGACGACGGTCAACGCCAGGAGCTCGGGATCCTGCTCTTCGTCGCCAACCGGGCTCTGGAGCAGCGGGCGTTCGACGCCGTGGTGGCTGACGGGATCACCGACATCACCCTCTCGCAGGCTCGTGTCGCGGCCCGGATCGCCCCGGACGGGTCCCGGGTCTCCGACCTGGCCGAGCAAGCCCGCGTCACGAAACAGAGCGCGGCGTTCCTGGTCGAGCAGCTCGAGGCGTCCGGCTACGTCGAGCGCGTGCCCGACCCCACCGACGGCCGGGCCAGGCTGGTGCGGCTGACTTCCCGAGCGGATCGGCTGCGTAGGCGTCGCGACGCTGAGGTCGAGCGCGTGCTCGCCGAGTGGGCAGACCACGTCGGGGAGGACCGGCTGCAGCCAGCTGCACGAGACCCTGCGCGACCTCCGCGAGATCACCGACCCCTGGCGCTGACCCCCACCCACCCCGGTGGTTGAGCCGGCGCGCACCGCCCCCGATGGTTGAGCCGGCGCGCAGCCCAGCCCCGATGGTGGTTGAGCCGGCGCGCAGCGCCGAGTCGAAACCACGGGCCGGGCATGGTCTCGACAAGCTCGACCGACGAGGGGACGTGGTCTCGACAGCTCGACCGACGAGGGGGGCGCGGTCTCGACAAGCTCGACCGACGAGGGGGGCGTGGTCTCGACAAGCTCGACCGACGAGGGGGGCATGGTCTCGACAAGCTCGACCAACGAGGGGGGCATGGTCTCGACAAGCCTCACCAACGGGTGTGGTTTCGACGCACTCGCTCCGCTCGTGGACCAACCACCAAGACCTGGGGCGGCTCAACCACCAGGCGGGGCGTGAGCTCGGCCTCAGGCGTCGCGGCGGCGGAGCACGACGGAGGCGGTGACGAGGCCGAGAAGGACCCAGGCGACCATGACGCCGAGGCCGACCCACGGGGACAGGGCGTTGGGCATCGGCAGGCTGGTGGAGAAGCTGGCGCCCGCCCCGGTGGGGAGGTACGCCGCGACGTGGGTGCCCCAGCTGGGCAGGACCAGCTCGAACAGCACGGGCAGGATCAGGATGAGCCCGACCACGGCGACGAGAGCACCGGGAGTGCTGCGGACGATCCAGGCCAGCGAGCTGCCCAGCAGCCCGACCAGGGTCAGGTAGATCCCGGTGCCCACGACGACCCGCAGGGTGCTCCCGTCGGAGAGGGAGAAGGTCGGTCGGTAGCCGGACAGGAACGCCTGCGCCACCAGGAAGGCCACGACCGAGGCGGCGATCATCGAGACCCCCACGACGACGGTGAACACCACGGCCTTGGCGACCAGCACGGGCTGGCGGCGGGGTACGGCGGCGAGGGTCGCCCGGATCATCCCGGTGCTGTACTCCCCGCTGACCACGAGCACCCCGAGCGCGGCCATCAGCAGCTGACCCAGGTAGTAGCCCTGCAACGGACCTGACGCCACCAGGTCCTCGGGGTCGAGCCCCGCCGGGTTGCGGGTGTTGTGGGCGATGATGGCGCCGAACAGCACCATCCCGGCCATGGCGGCGGCCAGGACGATCAGCGTCGAGCGCAGGGTGCGGAACTTGAGCCACTCCGAGGCGATGACGCGGCGCAGGGTGACGGCGCGGTCGACGGGACCCGCCACCGGGGAGGCGGTGGCCGGGGTGGGCGCAGGGGCTGAGGTGGTGGTCATGCCACGTCCTGGTAGTCGAGGCTGTCGCGGGTGAGGGCGAGGTAGGCGTCCTCGAGGCTGCCGGCCTGCGGGGAGAGCTCCCACAGGGTGATGCCGGACTGCCCGGCGATGGTGCCGACCACCTGGCTGGTGGCGCCCTGCACGCTGAACGCGTCCGGCTCGCCGGCGGTGACGGTGGCCCCCGCGTTGCGGAGGACTCGGTGAGCCGAGCCTGTTCCGGCGTACGGACCCGGACCGACTCGACCGCGGCCTCGTTGATGAAGTCGGCCATCGCCTGGTCGCGCAGGAGACGGCCCTTGCCCACCACGATCACGTGGTCGGCGGTCACGGCCATCTCGCTCATCAGGTGGGAGGACAGGAAGACCGTCCGCCCCTCGCCGGCCAGACGCTTGAGCAGCGCGCGGATCCAGCGGATGCCATCCAGGTCGAGGCCGTTGACCGGCTCGTCGAGGATCAGGGTCTGCGGGTCCCCCAGCAGTGCCGCGGCGACCCCCAGCCGCTGACCCATGCCGAGGGAGAACCCGGCCGACCCGCTGGTCGGCGACGTCGCCGAGCCCGACCATGTCGATCACCTGCTCGACCCGCTCGCGACCGATCCCGCAGGTCGCGGCCAGGACCCGCAGGTGGTTGCGGGCACTGCGGCCGGTGTGCACCGCGCGTGCCTCGAGAAGGGCGCCGACCTCGTGGAGCGGTGCCGGGTGGTCGGCGTACGCCTTGCCGTTGACCAGCACCGTCCCGGACGTGGGGCGGTCCAGCCCCAACATCATCCGCATGGTCGTGGACTTGCCGGCGCCGTTGGGCCCAAGGAAACCGGTGACCATCCCGGGTCGGACGGTGAAGGAGAGGTCGTCGACGGCGAGCTTCTCGTCGTACCTCTTGGTCAGCTCGCGAGCCTCGATCACGGTGGTGCCTCTCAGGTGACGCCAGCCTGGCGTCTCTCCTTGCTCGACGGTACGACGCCTAGCAAACGTGCACCCGGGACGCGTTGCCGTACTGGCATTTACCTGACTGCTTAATCTTCTCCAGACAATATTCAGGATATCGGCAGGTTCAGGTGGGGTGGTTTCGACAAGCTCAACCACCGGGTCGGCTCAACCACCGGGTCGGCTCAACCAGAGGACCCGTGGGTTGAGCCGGCGCGCAGCGCCGAGTCAAAACCACGGCTCGACGGGCGCGACCAACGGGCGGGGTGGTTTCGACTCGCTCAGTGTGTTCGCGGCTCAACCACCGGGTCGGCTCGACCACCGTGGAGGGAGGTGGTGTCACGCCAGGGCCTGGTCAGTGCGTCGGAAGGGTGACAGCGTCGAGGAGGAGAGGGGGGTGGGCGGCGTGGCCGACGACGACGAGGAGTTTCTGGCCTTTGCGGCCGCCCGCAACGCCGACCTCTTCCGCTCTGCGCTCCTGCTCACCGGGGAGTGGTACGCCGCCGAGGACCTGGTCCAGGACACCTGGGCCACCGTGTACCGGCGGTGGCGCAAGGTGTCCTCGGCCGAGCAGCCGGGCGCCTACGCGCGCCGGGTGCTTGTCAACGGGTTCATGAGCGGTCACCGGCGTCGCAGCTCCACCGAGCGGCCGAGCGACGTGATCCCCGAGGCAGTCGCCCTCGGGGGCGACCCGGCACTGCGGGCAGTCCTGCTCGAGGCCCTGGGCTGCCTGGAGTCGCGCGATCGCGCCGTGGTCGTGCTGCGCTACTGGCTCGACCTGGACGCGGCCACGACCGGGGAGCTGGTGGGCTGCTCGGCCGAGGCGGTCCGCACCCGGTCCCGGCGTGCCCTGGCCCGGCTCAGGTCGGCGCTGGCCGACGACCTCGACCACCTGCTGACGGACTGACGGACGCGAGGAGCACGACATGGACGACGAGTTCGAGACCCGGTTCAGCCAGGCGTTACGCCGCGGCGTCGACCAGGTCCAGCCGCCACCCGGACTCCCGGAGTCAGGGGTGGTCAAGGCCGCTGCGGTACGCCGTCGCCGCCGGTGGGGGGGCATGGTCGCGGTCGCGGCGGTCGCCGCCGGTGTCGGCATCGGAACGGTGCTGGTCACTGCCCGGCCCCCGTCGAGCGACACCGAGGTCGTGCCCGCGGCGTCGACCTGCCCGGCGCCGGACGCCGGTGTGCTGCCCGTATGGGCCCGGGGCGGCTTCTCCGCGGCCAGGCCGCGGGTGTCCCACGTGCTGGGTCAGGACGGCCGGATCGTCGCGATCCTGTTCGGCAGGATGCTTCACGCCCCGACGAGCACCGGGGTCAGCAACAAGATCCTCTGGGTCGCCACACCGTCCACGAGCTCCGCGGGCGGAGTGGTGCCGCCGTCCGACCTGGTCATCGCGGCCTCGCTCGACGGCGCTGCCGTGACCGCACGGCGGGTCGTGGACGGCGGGCCCGGCCCCTCGATCGTCGATCTGCCCCAGCCCGGCTGCTGGCACCTCGACCTCACCTGGGGGCCCACCGGCGAGTTTCACGACACCGTCGACCTGGAGTACGTCGCCCCGCAGGAGTGACGTGTCAACGCATGACCTCCCCGCGTTTTGGCGCATCGCTGGATACCCCCTAGGGTATAAAGCAGACCCCCTGCCCCACCACGGAAACGAGCTTTGCGATGTCCTCGACGGCTACCCGCCGCCACGCCGCTGTCCCTGCACCCGACCCGGACCTGGGGTACCGCCCCGGTCCCCTGGGTCGTCTGGGGGTCCGGGTCACCGACCACGCCCGGCTCACCACGGTGGTCTGGCTGCTGGTGATCATCGGGCTGGGGGCCTTCGCACCACGGGTCGAGTCGGAGCTCTCCGGGGCCGGCTGGCAGGCGAACGGCTCGGAGTCCGTGGCCGCCCGCGACCTTGCCCGGACCCACTTCGGCGGCCAGGACAGCACCGCCATCCAGGTCGTCGTGCACTCCACCCAGGGTCCGGTCACCGAGACGGGCAAGCAGGTCCTGGCCCGGGCCACGGCGCTGCTCGAGGCCGACCCCCGCATCGCGGGCGTGGTCCAGCCCCAACCGGGCATGACGTTGAGCCAGGACGGCAGCACTGCGGTGCTGGTCGCCGGGGCCGCGGTGGACCCCAACGAGATGGTCCGGGTCGCAGACGACCTCAAGGGTCCGCTGCAGGACCTCTCCACCGACGCCGTCGTGGTCAATCCGACCGGGGCCTCGCTGCTGTGGTCGGACTTCAACCAGGCCAACCTGTCGGCGATGCTGACCTCGGAGATGTTCTCCTGGCCGGTCACCCTCGCCATCCTCGTGCTGGCCTTCGGAGCCCTGGTCGCCGCCGGGCTGCCGTTGGTCCTGACGCTGTCCGGCCTGGTTGCCTCGGCGGGTTCGCTGGTGCTGATCAACCAGATCGTCCCGGTCTCGGTCTGGGCGATGAACTTCGCGATGATGTTCGCCCTGGCCCTGGGGATCGACTACGCGCTCTTCGTGGTCGTCCGCTACCGGGCGGCACGCGCCCGCCCCGGCAGCACGTCACGCCATGCGATCGCCGAGACCATGGACACTGCCGGCAAGGCCGTGCTCCTCTCCGGCGCCACCGTGCTGATCTCCTTGTCCGCAGTGATGCTCGTGCCCTCGCCCTCGTTCCGCTCGATGGCGGGCGGCATCATGCTCTCGGTCGTTTTCGTCCTGGCCGCGACGCTGACCCTGCTGCCCCTGGTGCTCGCGAAGCTGGACCACCGGATCAACACGTTCTCCCTGCCCTGGTCACGCTCCGGTGAGCACCGCTCCCCGAAGTTCGCGGCCTGGGGCGAGCGGTTGTGGAAGCGGCCGGTCGTCTGGGGGCTGGCCTCGCTGGTCGTGCTGCTGGCCCTCTCCGCGCCGATCCTCGGGCTGCGGACGGCCATGCCCTCGATCAAGGTCCTCCCCGAGGACTCCAGCGCCCGGCTGGGCTACGACCTGGTCCAGCGCAGCTTCGGCGACGGCGCTCCCGGCGCGCTGACCATCGTGGTCGACCCGGCCGAGGCCCGGACCGCCTCACGGGTGCTGGGCGACGACCCCGGCATCAGCGGGGCGATGCCCGCCGTCCCTGCCGTGGACGGCAGCGAGCACGCGCTGATCCAGGCCGTGCCCACGGTCGACCCCTCCGACCCGGCCCTGAGCACGACGGTCGACCGACTGCGTGCGGCCCTGCCGGCCTCCGCGGTCGTCGGCGGTGCCGCGGTGGAGAACCTCGACCTCAAGACCCAGCTCGACGACTCCACGCCCCTGGTGGTCGGGGTGATCCTGGCCCTGGGCTTCCTGCTGCTCCTGGTGGCCCTCCAGGCTCCGCTCATCGCGCTGCTCGGCACCTTGGCCAGCCTGCTCTCCACCGCCGCGGCGTTCGGGGTGGCCCGCCTGGTCTTCCAGGAGGGCTGGGGCTCCGGGGTGCTCGGCTTCGAGTCCCAGGGCTTCCTCGACGCGTGGGCGCCGGTGTTCTTCTTCGCGATGATCTTCGCCATCGCGATGGACTACACCGTGTTCCTGCTGGCCTCCGCCAAGGAGCACTACGAGCAGTCCGGCGACCCGAAGGAGGCCATGGTCGGCGCGCTGGCGCACTCCGGTCGCGTCATCTTCGCCGCGGGCGCGGTGATGGTCGCGGTGTTCTTCACCTTCGCGCTCTCCGGCCCGCTCCCGCCCCGCGAGATGGGCATCGTGCTCGGCGTCGCGGTCCTGCTGGACGCGTTCCTGGTCCGCCTGGTCCTGCTGCCCGTCATGCTGCGGCTCACGGGCCGGGCCGCCTGGTGGTCGCCGGCGTGGCTGCGGCGCATCCTGCCGAACATCCGGTTCTCCCACGGCTGAAAGGCAGGCTCCGGGGGTAGGAGCACGGGTGACCGGACCCCCGAGGCACGACACCCAGCACAGGACAGGTGAACCATGCGGGCACTGACCGTGGTCCCCCAGCAGGCCGACAGCCTGGAGCTCCAGGACGTCCCCGACCCCGAGCCGGCCGACGGCGAGCTCCTCGTCGCCGGGCTGGCCATGGGGGTCTGCGGCACCGACAAGGAGATCGTGGCCGGTGACTACGGGTGGGCGCCGCCCGGTGCGGACCGGCTGATCATCGGCCACGAGTCGTTCGGCCGGGTCCTCGAGGCGCCCGGGTCGAGCTCGTTCGCGGAGGGCGACCTCGTGGTCGGTGTCGTCCGCCGTCCCGACCCGGTGCCCTGCGGGGCCTGCGCCCACGGCGAGTTCGACATGTGCCGCAACGGCCGGTACACCGAGCGCGGCATCAAGGAGCGGCACGGGTACGGCAGCGAGCGGTGGACCGTCGAGGCGGACTACGCCGTCAAGCTCGACCCGCGGCTGAAGGATCTCGGCATGCTGATGGAGCCGACCACGGTGGTGGCCAAGGCCTGGGACCAGATCGAGAAGGTCGGCAACCGGGCGTGGTTCGAGCCGAAGACGGTGCTGGTCACCGGGGCCGGGCCGATCGGCCTGCTGGCCGCGATGCTGGGGACGCAGCGCGGCCTCGACGTGCACGTCCTCGACCAGGTCACCGACGGGCCGAAGCCAGGGCTGGTCAGGGACCTCGGCGCGACGTACCACCACGACGACCTCGGTGACGTGGCCGACCGGATCGCCCCCGACGTGATCATCGAGGCCACCGGGGTCGGCGCGCTGGTGTTCGCCGCGCTGTCGGCGACCACGAGCTACGGGATCGTCTGCCTGACCGGCGTCTCCACCAAGGGGCGGAAGCTCACCGTGGAGGCTGGGACCATCAACCGCGAGATCGTGCTGGAGAACGACGCGGTGATCGGCTCGGTCAACGCCAACCTCGACCACTACCGGGACGCCGCCACGGCTCTCGGCCAGGCCGACCTGGACTGGCTCGGCCGCCTGATCAGCCGGCGGGTCCCCCTGGCGTCGTACCAGGACGCCTTCACCCCCCAGGACGACGACGTCAAGGTGGTCCTCACCCTGGACGACCAGTCCTGAGTCCTGCCCTCCGCAGTCAGCCCAGCAGCAGTCCGGCCGCCAGCCCGAGCAGCACGGCGGCGAGGGCCGCGATCCCGGCGGCCAGCACCGGGCCCGGCGCGGTCGTGGGGACGAGGGGGGTGCCCGGGGAGGGCCGCAGCGCGGCCCGGATCCAGCGCAGGTAGTAGAACAGGCTGACCACCGTGTTGACGGCCACCGCCACCGCCAGCCACGGCAGGCCGGCGTCCCAGGTGGCCGACAGGACCAGCAGCTTGCCCACGAACACCGCCGTCGGGGGCGTGCCGACCAGCCCCAGCAGGGCTACGACCAGCGCCGCGACCAGACCCGGCCTGGCCGCCGCCACCCCGTTCCAGTCCTCCAGGGACCGGCGGTCGGGCTCGGCGGCGACGACGGCGAAGGCGGCCAGGTTGGTGACGGCGTACCCGGCTAGGAAGAGCAGCAGGGCCGGGGTGGCCAGGCCCGTGCGGTCGACCACCGCGGCCACGGCCAGCAGGTAGCCGACCTGGCTCACCGTCGACCACCCGAGCAGCCGTCGTACGTCGCTCTGGCCCAGCGCGGCGAGGTTCCCCAGCGTCATGCTGGCCACCGCCAGCACCCCCACGAGGGTGGCCCAGCGCAGGTCCCCGGGCAGGACGTCGACCAGGCGGGTCACCGCGACGACGGCCCCGACCTTGGGCACCGTGGTGAGGAACGCGGCCGCGGTGACCGAGGCCCCCTCGGTGGCGTCGGGGACCCAGAAGTGGCCCGGTACTCCCCCGGCCTTGAACAGCAGCCCGGCCAGCACCAGAAGTCCCCCGGCCGCCACCGCCGCCGCCGGGACCGTGGTCAGCGCGGCCCGGGCGTCGGCGTACCCGGTGGAGCCCGCCAGGGCCCACAGCAGGACGGCCCCGAGCATCAGCACGATGCCGAACAGGGCCCCGAGGAGGTAGGTCTTCAGCGCCGCCTCGGCCGAGCCGGGGCGGGCCACCACGCCGACCAGGCCGTACAGCGGGATGCTGGAGAGCAGGAAGGCCACGACGAGCAGGGCCAGGTCGGTGGACCCGGCCAGCAGCAGGGCGCCGGAGCCGCCGAGCAGCAGCAGGGTGCAGGTCTCGCTCTCCCGGGGGTGGTCGCGCAGGTCGCTCCCGGCCAGCAGCAGGATCAGCAGCAGCGAGCCCGCGACGATCACCCGGGCCGCCGCGGTGGAGGCGTCGGCGGCGAAGGTGCCGGAGAACGCCCTCCGGTCGTCCCCGGTCCACGCGACGAGGGCCGCGACCAGGCTCGCTGCCGTGGCCACCGCGGCCACCACGCGCAGGCGCCACTGGCGGCGCCGGGGCGTGAACGACCCGCCGACCAGGCACACCACCGCGCCCAGCAGCAGGAGAGCCTCCGGCAGCAGGGTGACCAGGTCGGCCCGCATCGACACCGGCTCAGCGCCCCACGAGCTGGGCGACCGTCGCGGCGGCCGGCTCGATCAGACCGAGCAGGGGTCGGGGCAGCACCCCGATCACCACCGACAGGCCGAGCAGCAGGCCCACCGGCACCCACTCGCGCGGTGTCACGTCGGCGAAGCCCTCGGACAGGCCGGAGGTGGGGCCGGTGAACACCGCCTGGAGCGCGCGCAGGAACAGCGCCGCGGTGACCAGGATGCCCAGGACCGCGACGGCGGTCACCGGGACGGTGGCGATGCTGCCGGCGAAGATCTGGAACTCCGCGATGAACCCGGACAGCGCGGGCAGCCCGAGCGAGCCGAAGGCCGCCACGGTGAAGAGCGTCGCGTAGCGGGGGGCCGGTCCGGCCAGGCCGCCGTACCCGTCGAGGGCGTAGTCGCCGGTGCGCTGGAACATGCTGCCGGCCAGCAGGAAGAGCGCCGAGGTGAGCAGGCCGTGGCTGACCATCTGGGTGACTGCGCCGGTCACCGCGACCGAACGCGCCTGGTCGGCCCCGTCGGCGAGCACCCCCGCCGCACCGACGGCCAGGACGACGTACCCCATGTGGTTGACCGAGGTGTAGGCGATCATCCGCTTCAGGTCCTTCTGGGCGAAGGCCACCAGTGCGCCCCACAACACCGAGACGATGCCGACCGTGATGATCACCGGTGCCCAGGCCCGCCAGGCCTCCGGGAGCATCGGCATGCCGATCCGCAGGAAGCCGTACGTCCCCATCTTGAGCAGCACCCCGGCCAGGACCGCGG
Source organism: uncultured Actinomycetota bacterium (assembly GCA_963843825.1). Taxonomy (GTDB): domain Bacteria; phylum Actinomycetota; class Actinomycetes; order Propionibacteriales; family Nocardioidaceae; genus Marmoricola_A. The sequence continues at coordinate 39,243 of CAWJLZ010000004.1, read as the reverse complement.
AGCCGATCGCGGGGGCGTCGCTGTGCGCGGGGGGCAGCCAGGTGTGGAACGGGAAGGTCGGCGTCTTGACCGCCAGGCCGAGCAGGATGGCCCCGAGCACCACTCCCCCGGCCAGGCCGTGGCCCTGCAGGGGCGGGTTCGCGGCCAGCTCGAGCATGTCGAAGGTGTGCGGGGCGGAGGCGACGTAGAGGCCCACGAAGCCGAGCAGCAGGGCCAGCGATCCCAGGAACGTGTAGAGGAAGAAGGTCAGCGCCGACTTCGCGGCGTTGCCGTGGCCCCAGCCGCTGATCACGAAGTACATCGCCACGATCGAGAGGTCGAAGAAGACGAAGAACAGGATCAGGTCGGCCGAGACGAAGAGCCCCAGGCACACGCTCTCGAGGAACAGGAACAGGGCGGCCTGCAGCCGGGGGCGGTCGGAGTCCCTCAGCGCGAAGACCGCGCAGGCCAGGAACACCACCGTCGTCATCACCACCAGCGGCAGGGAGAGTCCATCGACCCCGACGTGGTAGCTCGCACCGACCCCGGGGATCCACGGGGCCTGCTCGTCGAAGGCCAGCGAGCCGGAGGCAGGGGCGTCGTAGAGCACCCAGGCCAGCGCCGCGAGCACGACCTCGGCACCTGCCACCGCGACGAACGCGATCCGGCTCAGCCGTTCACCGACGCGTGGCAGCAGCAGCACGGCGGCTGCGGCCAGGGGCAGGAAGACCAGGAGAGAGAGCACCTTCACCTCACGAAGACAAGAACGAGAACGGCGATCCCCAGGGCGAGCAGGGCCTGCAGGTAGTACTGGTGGAGCTGCCCGGTCTGGGGCCGTCGGGCCAGCCTGCCGAGGGCCCGGGTCCCCTGGGCGACGCGGCCCACGGCACCCTCGACCACGGAGTCGTCGGCCCGAGCCGCACCGCCGGCGAGCCGGACGGTTCCGTCGGCTGCTGCCCTGACCCCGCCGTCGAGCACGACGAGGTCCGCCTGCGCCAGCGCGCCGGCCAGACGCTGCACCGCGCTCCCTACCCCTCGCCGGACGAGCCGGTCGTGGACGGTGTCGTCCACCCGGGCCAGGACGTCGGCCAGGCGTACGACGGGGACGACGACCAGCCGGTGCGCGAGGGCCTCGAGGAAGAGCCAGTCGACCAGCACCACCGGCCAGGACGTCGCGCGACCGGCCAGGCTGCGCCGGACCAGCCACCACGCCGTGCCGAGGGCCACCACCGCGACCAGGGCCGAGACCAGCAGCTCGACCGCGCCGGGCTCCGGGGCACCGGCCCCCACCAGGTCCCGGACCCGCGGCGACAGGGGCGGCAGGGCCAGGGCGCCCAGGACGACCGCGCCGACGGCGAGCGGGACCAGGGCCACGAGCGAGATCCGGGGCACCTCTCGGGTGCCGTCGCGCTCGTCGTCCCACGCCTCGCTCTCCCCCTCCGGTGCTCGCGCGGTCAGCACGAACAGCGCCTTGCCGGCGTACCCGGCCGAGAGCGCCGCCCCGACCAGCCCGGTCAGGTAGAGCAGCGGCGAGTGCTCCCAGGCTCCGGCCAGCACGGCGTCCTTGGTCGCCCACAGGGCGAAGGGAGGCAGGCCGGCCAGCGAGACCAGTGCGGCCGCCGCGCACGCACCGAGGACGGGCCAGAGCCGTGCGGCCCCGGTCAGGGCGGCCAGTCGCTTGGTGCCCAGCGCCTCGAGCCAGAGCCCGGCGGACAGGAACAGGGCGGCCTTGACCGCGGCGTGGGCCACCAGGTGCGTCGTGCCTGCGCCGGTGGCGCCCACCCCGGCCGCGAGCACGACGTAGCCGAGCTGGGCCGCCGTCGAGGCCGCGAGGAGCTGCTTGAGGTCACGCTGGGCCAGCGCCACCACGCCGAGGGCCACGGCGGTGAGCGCGCCCGCCCAGGCGGTGACGTCGTCGGCCCAGCCGGTCGCGGCCAGCGTCGGGGAGACCCGCAGCAGCAGGTAGCCGCCCATGGCCACCATCGCGGCGGAGTGCAGCAGGGCGCTCACCGGGCTCGGGCCCTGCATGGCCCGGGAGAGCCAGAACGAGAACGGCAGCTGGGCGGCCTTGCCCAGTCCGGCGACCAGCAGCCCCGCGGCCAGGACGTCGCGCCACCCGCCGGCGCGTCCCGGGGAGGGCGGCCAGCCCCAGCCCGGCACCTCCGGCCAGCGCGGCGCCGGCGGCGACGTAGAGGCCGAGGTCCGCGGCCCGCGTGGTCAGGAAGGCGGTGGTGCCCGACGCGACGTTGGTCCGGTCCCGCCAGTGGTAGCCGATCAGCGCGTACGACGTCGCTCCCATCACCTCCCACGACAGCAGCAGCGTGGGCAGGGTGGTGGCCACCACCGTCATCAGGGCCGAGGCGACGAAGAGCAGCATCAGCCCGTGGAACCGGGCGGTGCGCAGCGTCCGGCTCCGCCCGTCGAGGACAGCAGCACCAGCAGCGCCACGACCGCGACCGTCGGGCAGGACCGGGGCCGCCAGACCGTCCACGGCCAGGGCGAGGTCGGAGCCGGCCATGAACGGCGTCGCCACCGACGGTCGCGCCCCGCCACCCGGGAAGGCCACCGGCCCGCAGCGCCGAGGGCCACGACGGCGGTGGTCCCGACCCCGGCGCCGGAGGCGAGCCGATCAGCCGCGGGGCCGGCAGCAGCAGGACGGCACCGACCGCGGCGGGCAGCACGACGAGGGCGACCAGGACGAGGTCGAGCATCAGCCGTTCAGCTCCGCGGCCATGTCGGTCATGTCGTGCCCGGCCTGGCGGTGCAGCAGGGTGGCCACCGCGAAGCCCATCGCCATCTCCACCGTCATGGCGGCGATGACGACCAGGACCAGCACCTGCCCCGACGGGTCGGGGGCCAGGAACCACCAGGCGCCGGCCGCCGGCCAGGATGACGCCGTTGATCATCAGCTCCAGGCCCATCATCACCATCACGACGACCTGCTGGGACAGCGCGCCGTAGACACCGACGGCGATCAGCGCCGCGGCGACGAGGAGGACGGTCTCCAGGGTCATCGACCGACACCTCCCCGGTGCGGCTCGTCGGCCGGTCGGCGGTCGAGGTCGTCCCCGAGCCGGTCGTAGCGGCCGCGGTGCGAGGACAGCACGACCCCGGCGACGATGGTGGCGACCATGACCGGGCTCATCGCGATCATCACCAGCATGTGCGACTCCATCAGCGACTCCCCGAGCCTGGCGGTGACGTCGAGCGCCGGGGTGCCGCGGCGTGCGGGCCACGGCACCAGCACCGCCCCGGCCCCCAGCACCAGGAAGGTGCCGACCGCGGCGAGCGACCGAGCGAGCGCTGCGAGTGCACCATGCTCATCGGCATCAGCGCCGGGTTCATCCCCATGAACATGACCATGTAGACGGCCATCACGGCCATCTCCATCACCATCATCAAGATCACGATCACCCCCAGGTAGGCCTGGCCCAGCAGCAGCAGCGAGACCCCCACGGCCACGAACGACACCGCCAGGGCGTACGTCGCCCGCGCCATCGAGTCGACGTAGAACACCAGGGCGCCCGCGACGACGGAGACGACGGCGCACAGCCAGAAGGCGACGTCGGTCAGGGCGCGGTCACAGGGACTCCTTTCGGGCGGGACGGGCTCAGTGGGTGGCGACGGCGATGATCGAGACGACGAGGTCCTGGGCGACCACCAGCGGAAGCACGACCACCCAGCCGACCTCCAGCAGCTTGTCCGGGCGCAGGGTGGGCAGCCGGCGGCCCGACCACGACCAGCAGGACGCTCAGCACGAGGGTCTTGACCAGCACCCACAGCCAGGCCGGGCAGCAGCGGACCCGCTCCCCCGCCCAGGAACAGCGGCACCGCCGCCGCGCTCCCGGCGACCAGGAGCACGTACCGACCGGCCAGCACCAGCAGCCGGTCGACCCCGGCCAGCTCCGCCAGGATCCCGCCGTTGACGTCGGTGCCCGGCGCCGGGGTCCATCGGCGGGCGGACCGAGAAGCCCAGGACCCCCCAGCAGTACGCCGCGAAGGCCACCGGCGCCCACACGACGAACCACACACCGTTCTGCGCGGCGGCGATCTCGGCCAGGTCGAGGCTGCCCGCGGCGATGGCCGGCGCGGTCAGCGCGAACATCAGCGGGAGCTCGTAGCCCAGGGCGAGCGCCAGGAACCGGTAGCCGCCCACCAGGCCGGTGAGCGAGTTGGCCCCCCAGCCGAGCAGCCACATCACCGCCCAGGCCACCACGTCGAGGGCGTTGATCCACACCACGCCCAGCGGGTGGTCGACCAGCGCATGAGCGCCGAGCGGCACGAACGCGACGATCAGCACCGCCAGCGGCACGCACCGCCGAGGACGCGGAGCGCCACAGCAGCCGGTCCGCCGAGACGGTGCGCCGGGGACGCTGGTGCAGCAGCCGCGCCGCCTCGCGCACCGGGGTGGTGAACCCCGACCGCGACGAGAGGCCCCGCGAGCGCGCGCCTCGAGCGCACCGGAGAACCCGGCCACGGTCACGGCGACCACGGCCAGGACCCGCCAGCACGGGCAGGGCGTACGACCAACGGCAGGGCGCTGGCCACGCGGACGACCTCCGCGGGCGCAGGTCGTGCGTGAGGTCGGCGCTGAGCGCGGCCATCCAGAGCCGGACCGCCGCGAGCTCCTGGCCGCGGACCAGGCCGGCAGCGCGCCCAGCGCCGGCTGCCGGGAGGGGCCGGCCGTCGGCGACTCGCCGCGAGCGGCTGCGGGCCCGGTCGCACGAGGTCGACCAGGCGGTCGTGCAGCTCGGCTGACTCTGTCCGTCCACGCGCGCGGTGAGCCCGCGGCAGCAGCCAGCGCAGCGTGCGCTGCCGGTCGCAGCCGGCGGCGCAGGTCCGCGATGCTCGCGTGCCGCCTGCGGATCGTGGTCCAGGCAGGCGGTCCGCAGGCGACGGGCTCGGGCCGCCTCGCCCGGCAGACCCGCGAGCATCCAGCACCGACGCTGCCGGCGTCCAGCAACCGCGCGGCCCGGGTCGCACCGTCGTCCGGTCGCCGCGGCCGGTCTGCGCCGCGTCGAGCTGCTCGACCTCGGCATCCGACGACCACGTCGCCGTGCAGGGTCAGCCGCAGGACCACCCCGGCGGGCCAGTGCGCGAGCACCGGTCCCAGCGGCAGGTGCAGCTCGTCCATCTCCAGGCCGTCGCGGTCCGGTGCCCCGTCCGCCAGCGGGATCCCGTCCGGAGCTCATCCCGCCGCCGTCACCGCCGTCGGGTCGCCCTGGTCGAGCCGTCGCGCCGCAGGGCCGCGCCGCGCTGCGCCGTGGTGTCGAGGACCGCTGCGCCCGCGGCCCGGCCCAGCGCGGGCGGCCAGGTCGGTGGCGTCGTCGAGCTCGAGCCGGCCCGCGGCTCGGACAGCTGGTCCCAGACCCGGTCGACGACCGCGCCGAGCTCCGGATCCGGGCCGCCCCACGACCGCGAGCACGTCGGCGTCGGCGGCCGCGTCGGTCAGGCACCAGCCGACGGACGTCCACGGCACGCTCGAGGTCGACCCGACGGGCGAAGGCACCCGGGCGCCTCGACCACGAGGACGTGCGCCCGCGAGGCACCGGCCCGCGCCACGACCTCCCTCAGACCCACCGGAACGCGCCCTCGCGACGGGCCCAGGCCACGGCCAGGAGCAGCAGGAGCAGGAAGCCGAACATCTCCACCACGGCGCCGGCGCCGAGCCGGCCCACCACGAGGGCCCAGGGGTACATGAACAGCATCTCGACGTCGAAGGCCAGGAAGACCACGCTCGCGGTGTACCAGCGGACGTGGTAGCGGGAGAGCGCGTGCTCGGTGGGCAGCTGCCCGGACAGCCAGGGCTCCACCAGGAACGGCTCGGCAGCGACAGCCGTCACCCGGGCGACCAGACGAAGGGCCACCACCGCGGCGAGCACGAGGGCCAGCATCCACAGCACGGGCACGGCAGACACCTCCTCCACGGCTCGGGGTCAGGGAACGTCGGGTGACGAGAGCCTAGGCTACGGACCGCACATCCGTGCCACCATACGGGTGTACCGAGGAGGCGACGTGTCCGACCACCCCCATCCCGTGGACCCCCTGGCCGTGGAGCGAGCCCGCTCGCGCATCCCCGGCCCCGACGAGGCCGAACGGGTCACCAGCGTGCTCACCCTGATCGCCGACCCCACCCGGATGCGGCTGCTCTTCGCCCTCGACGCGGCCGAGGAGCTCTGCGTGGGTGACCTGGCCCAGGCGCTGGGGGCGAGCGAGGACTCGGTGGGCTACGGGTTGCGGATGCTGCGCACAGCGGGGCTGGTCAACCGCCGCAAGGACGGCCGGATGGTCTTCTACCGCCTCGCCCAGGGCTTTCCCGAGCCGCTCCGGCAGCACTGCCTCATCCAGCTGGGCGAGCTCGCCGGAACGGACCCGTCGCGGTGATCCTCACGATCCTGGTCCTCGCCGTGGTCTCCGGCGCCCTCGTCGCGGGCGCCGCGTGGGGGGCGTACGGCCGGCTTCCTGCCGGCGTCGAGGGCTTCATCGTCGCGCTGGCCGGCGGGGCCCTGATCATCTCGGCGGTCCTCGAGCTCATCGAACCGTCAGCACGCGTCGCGCCGTTCTGGGCCGTGGGCTCGATGGTCGTGGTGGGTGCCGTCGCCTTCGCCGCGCTCGACCACCTGATCAAGCAGCGGCTGGGCAGCGACAGCGGCGGAGGACTGCTGGCCGCGATCACCCTGGACGGGATCCCCGAGAACCTCGCACTCGGGGTGGCGCTGATCAGCACCGGACCGCTGGGCGCCGCGGCCCTGTCCGGGTCGATCCTGCTGTCCAACCTGCCCGAGGCGGCCGGCGGAGCACGGCAGATGACCGAGTCCGGTCGCTCGAAGCCGGCCGTGCTCGGGCTCTGGGTGGCGACCGCCGCCCTGCTGACCGCCGCAGCCGTCGCGGGGAACCTGCTGCTGTCCGGCGTCCCGGACCCGGCGCTGGGGCTGATCCGCAGCTTCGCCGGCGGGGCCGTGGTGGGTTCCCTGGCCATCGAGGTCTTCCCCAAGGCCTTCAAGGAGAGCGGGTACTCCACCGGCCTCGCCGTCGCGCTCGGCCTGGTGCTCGCCCTCGGCCTGGACCGGCTGGGCTGAGACCTGGATCAGCACCCTCCGACATCGTGACCGACCGAACCCTGGGGAGCGCCAGGGTCACTTGATGGTCAGGGTGATGTCCCGGGTGCTGCCCAGGTCGAACGACCCGCCGACCACGTCCTCCCCGATCGGAACGGGGTCGCCGGCCGCCGGCAGCACCCTCAGGACCACGGTGTAGGTGCGGCCGGCCACGAGACCGAGGGTCGATCCCTTGAGGTCGGCCTGGAAGAAGTGATCCTGGGTCAGGTCGACCGACTGCCACCGACCCGTGCCCGTGGCCGGTCGGGACCGCCGGTCCAGGTCACCCAGACCTGCTGCACCCCCGCCGAGGGGTCACCGGTCGCCGTGGCGGAGAAGGTGACCCTGCCGTTGCCGACCGTCCCCCGCACGTCACCGAGGCTCGGCGGGGCCGCCAGCGAGGGCCGGTTCACCCCGAAGGTCTGCGCGGCGTCGGGGCCGTAGAACACGCGGGCCTCGAACGCGCCGGTGCTGGAACACCGGGGGCAGCAGCCACTGGCGGGCGATCTCGTCGGGAAGCCGCGGCCACGGCACGGCCGGTGCGGGGTCGGGGGCGGCGCCGACCAACCCTGCGACCACACCCACGGCGCCGAGCTCGCCCTCCCGGGTCTCCCGGAGCGCGACCCGAGGGCCCAGCGAGGCCATCGCGCCGGCGTCCAGGACGACCTCGCCCGGTCGCGACTGCTGCTCCGCCGCAGCGAGGGAGTCCCTCAGCCGACCCGCGAGGACGTCGATCAGCTGGACCCGGGGGTCACCGACGACGAGCCGGTGGACCGGTCCCACGGCGACGGCGACCTTGACCCCGAGCACCACGCTGCCGCCCGACGGCGTCCACCCAGGCCGTCACCGCGTCACCGCTGAGGTGGACGACGCTGCCGGCCCAGGTGTGCAACGGCTCCATCAGGCGGCGAAGATCCGGTCCAGCACGGCGCTGAGCTCCTCGGCGCCCCGTCGGGCCCCCAGCTCACGAGCCAACGCCTCGGTGAGCGGGGTGAAGCCGGAGAGGTCCACGAAGACCGCCGACCCGTGGGTGTGCCGGGGGAGCTCCTGGCCCCGGGCCAGTGCGCGTCGCCGGTCCTCGGGCAGGTAGGCCTGCGGGTTGCCCCCGCGCAGGGTGGACCGCTGGCGGGGACCGACCGAGACGGACATGGCCGCATGTCTGCCGCATCGTCGGGAGCCGTGCTGGTCCACACCGGGCCCCCCGGGGCCTCGCCACGGGCCCGGGGACGGAGGAAGGTGAAGACGCCCGCCGTGCCCCACCCGCGACCGGAACAGAGGCATCCGATGAACCACGTCCTGCTCTATGCCGAGCACGAGCCCCACGCACGGGAGCTGCCCGCGCTGATGTCCCACCTCGACGGGATCGACGCCGGCGACACCGGACCTCCTGAGCTCACGGTCCTGATGCCGCTGCCCTCGACCACGACCGGCTCGCTGATGGACGAGCTGGCCGCGGCCCGCGGCCTGTCGTACGAGCACGCCTCGCACGACCTGCGGGCCGGGCGGTCAGCGGCGCTGGTCGAGGCCAGTCGTCATCTGGCGTCCACGCTCGCGACGCTGCGCAGCGCGGGTCACGCCGCGCGGGGCGAGCTGGTCGGGCCGGCGTCGGCCCGCACGGTGCTGCGCGAGGTGCGGCAGCGCCGTCCCGACGTCGTGGTCCTGCTCAGCAGCCCGCACCGGCTGGCCCACCTGCTGCGCCACGACCTGGAGGCGCGGTTGCGGCACGCCGGCACCGCGACCGTGGTCGCGGTGCCGGCGGGTCGGTTCCGTCCGCGGGCGGCTCACTGAGCCTGCCGGGGGCAGGGTGGCAGGGCTCAGGCGGCGTTGAAGGCGGCGTACTTGGCCGCGCCCGACTTGAGCTTGAACCCGCCACCGATCCTCAGCGTGGAGGAGTCCACGAGCATCGACCACACGCCGGGGCCGTCGCTGCCCGTGAAGGGCAGCGCGTACGACGACAGCGCGCCGTCCGTGGGGGCCAACGTCACCAGCTGGTGCCGCGAGAGGCCCTGGGTGAAGTGCGAGAAGTGGCCGCCGACGTAGACGACACCGTCGGAGACGTCGATCGCCTGCACGTCGCCGTCGGAGTACTTGCTCCACAGCCGGGCGCCGGTCGACAGCGAGAAGGCGGTGGCGCGGCCGCCGGTCCCGCCGATCGCCTCGTAGACGCGGGTGCCGTCCGTGGCCAGGTCGAGCACGGGACAGTTGGTGCACTGGCTCGGCGGCGCCCAGGAGGTCACCGCTCCCGTCGCCCGGGTCACCGAGCCCGAGAAGAGGCGGGCCTGCCCGCCCAACGACTTGAAGTTGCCGCCCAGCAGGATGTCGCTGCCGCTGAAGGCCATGGAGTAGACGTAACCGCCGCCGACGCGGGCCTGGAAGGAGCGGTCGAGCGACCCCGACCATGCCGAGACCCGGGCCAGCCGCACGCGGGTGGCTCCGTTGATCTTCCCGAAGTTCCCGGCGACGTAGATGCGGGTGCCGTCGACCGCGATGTCGCGGACGACGTTGTTGGCCTCGGCCTTCCAGACCGTGGCCCGGGCGCCCCCGCTGGTGAAGGCGGCCAGGTTCACCGCCGACTGACCTCCCGCGGCGGTGAAGTTCCCGCCGGCGTAGACCTTGCTGTTCGGGGCCACGGCCAGCGCCCGGACCACCCCGTTGACGCCGGGGTTCCAGGCCAGCGGAGCGCCGGTCGTGGCGTCGAGCGCGGCGACGTGGGAGCGCGACACCGACTGCCCCGTCGTCGGGTCGGTCAACGTGGTGAAGGAGCCACCCAGGTAGATCCGGTTGCCGGACCTGGCCATCGCGTAGACGGTGCCGTTCGGCACCCAGCTCGGCGACGAGCTCGTGGTGTACGTCGCGGCGGACGCGCCCGACAGGGTCGCCTGGGCGGTCAGCGGCGCGACCACGAGGGCGAGCAGGGTCAGGAGGCGGATGGTGTGTCTACGCAAAGCAGTTCAGCTCCGAGAGGGTCTGGAGGACGGGTCGAATACACCTAGTTTCGCTGATCGGGCAAGGCCTGACCAAAGCCATAGGTCCGCGGTCTGGACGGCAGGTCCCGAACCCGACCACGGTTCAGCCCGGACCATCGTCCTCAACCGGACGACCCGATCAGGCGGTCGCGACCACGTCGCTGTCCTCGACCGAGTGGCCCTCGTCGCACACCAGCCGGGTCTCGACCGCCGCTCCGCACCCGGCGTGGGTGAACGCCGGAGTCCCCCGTCGTGGCAGGTGACGGGTCCCCCAGACGGCCAGCGCGAGCAGGGCGGGCACCAGGTCGCGACCGGACGCGGTGAGCACGTACGCCTGCCGCGTGCGCTCGGCCGGGCTCGCGGTAGTCCGTCCGCGCCAGCAGCCCCTCGGCCACCAGCTCCTTGAGCCGGCCGGCCGTGACGGCCTCGGTCAGACCCGCTGCGCCGGACGAAGTCGTCGAAGCGGGTCGTGCCGTACGACGCCTCCCGCAGCAGCACCATCGCCGAGCGGGTGCCGACCACGCGCCACCGCCCGCTCGATGGGGCAGTGGTCGCCGGAGGCGCCCCGGTCCTGCTCGGCCAGTCGTCCCGCGTGCTGCATGGTCATCGGCCCCACCCTACTGGCTGGCTATGCAATGCCATAGTCAGCGCTATGGTCCCGGCATGAACAATCCAGCCCGGACCGGATCACGGCTGGTCGTCCTCGTCGCGATCGGCGCGGCGTTCATGGCCAGCCTCGACCTGTTCGTCGTCAACGTCGCCTTCGACGACATCGGCCTCGTCCCTGGGCGTCGGCACGCCCGGGTGGGCCCACCGGCGCCGACCTGAGCTGGGTGCTCAACGCCTACGCCGTGGTCGTTCGCCGCGCTGCTGGTGCCGTTGGGGCGGCTGGCCGACCGCTACGGCCGCAAGCAGCTGTTCGTCGGCGGGCTGGTCCTGTTCGTGCGCGCCAGCGCGCTGTGCGCCGTCGGCCGGGTCGGTCTGGGTGCTGGTCGGCCTTCCGGGCCCTGCAGGCCGCGGGCGCCGCCGCGATGACCCCGGCCAGCCTCGGCATCCTGCTCACCGCCCTGCCCCCGAGCGGCGAGCCGGCGGGGTGCGGCTCTGGGCGGCGACCGGAGCGGTCGCGGCCGCGCTCGGCCCGTCGGTCGGCGGCGTGCTCACCCAGGTCGGCTGGCAGTGGGTGTTCCGCATCAACCTGCCGATCGGCGCGGCACTCCTCCTCCCGGCCCTGCGCCATGTGCCCGAGACCGACCCCGACCCGAACCCCCAGCGACCCGACCTCGTCGGCGCCGGACTCTTCGCCGCCGCCGTCGGACTGCTGGCCCTCGGTCTGGTCAAGAGCCCCGAGTGGGGCTGGACCGGGCGGACGCACCGGCCTGCGCGTTCGGCCTGGCCGTGCTCGCGGCGACCGCGTTCGTGCTGCGCGTCGCGCCGGCACCCCTCCCCCCTCATCCACGGCGACCTGCTCCGGGTCGCTTCCTTCCGCTGGTCGGTGGTCACGATGGTGGCCTTCAACGTCTCCTTCGCCGCCAATCTCCTGGTCGGGATCCTCTGGCTGCAGCAGGTGTGGGGCTACTCCGCGCTGACCACCGGGCTTCGCCGTCGCCGCCGGTCCGCTGATGGTGCCGACGACCGCCTCCTGACCCACCGCTTCCTCCCGCGGGCCCAGCGCCGCGCACCTGGTCGCCGCCGGCTCGCTGCTCTGCGCGCTCGGAGCCGTGCTGCTGCTGACCCGGATGGGGCCGGAGCCGGCGTACCTCACGGCGTACCTGCCGGGATGGCTCGTCGCCGGGGTGGGCGTCGGCCTCGCCCTGCCCAACCTGATGTCCGGCTCCACCCAGTCGCTGGCCCCGCACCAGGCGGCGACCGGCAGCGGCGTGGTCACGATGGCCCGACAGATCGGCTTCGTCGATCGGTGTCAGCCTGCTCTTCGCGATCGTCGGGAACCGCGCCGGCTCCGCGCTCACCGCCGGGTTCGTCGAGGTGTGGTGGGTCAGCGCCGCGGTCCTCCTCGTGGCTGCTGCCACCGCCCTCGGCATGGCCGTGCGGCCCGTGGCCCCCGTCGTTCCGGCGGCCGCCGCGTGATCGCCCTGGACGCCGGCTGGAACGGCTTCGGCGGGCTGCACGGGGGACTTGCCGTGGCCTGGCTCCTGGAGCAGGTGGTGGTCCCTGACGCGTGGCGACCGGTCTCGGTCAGCACCCACTTCCTCGGCGCAGTCCGGGCCGAGGAGGACACCCGCTTCGAGGTCGAGACCCTGCACGCGGGACGGACCACGGCCAGCAGTGCGGTGCGTCTCCTCCAGGCCGAGCGCGTGCGGGCGCACGCCGTCGTCGCCACCGCGGTCGACCGCGAGCCCGACGGGCACGACGGACCCTGGTCGCCGGTGGCCGACCTCACCGGGCTTCCCTCTCCCCACGACCTGGCCCTCTTCCGGCCGCCGGCCGAGGTCGTCCCCTTCGGCCAGCACGTCGACATCCGCCCCACCGACGGCGTGCTGCCGGGCTCGGGCGCCCCTGAGCCGGCGTACGACGCCTGGATCCGGCTTGCCGACGAGCAGCACGTCCGCGAGCTCGGGGCGTGGGGCTCGGCCGCGGTGCTGCTGGACGCCATGCCCCCGGGCCTGTTCGCCCTGACCACGCGGGTCGCGATGGTCCCGACCACCGACCTGACCGTCCACTTCGCGCCGCGGACGACGTCGCCCGACGGCTGGTTCCACGTCCGCCACGCCACGCGCTGGGCCAGCGCGTCGGCCTGCGTCGACGAGACCGAGCTGCGCACCTCCGGAGGCCGGTTGGTGGCCCAGGCCCGGCAGGCCCGACGGATCATCTGAGCCGGTCAGGTCCTCGCTCAGCGGGGACCAGCGGCAGGAGCAACCGCACCACCGCGGCTGCCCAGGGCGGGGGCCAGCAGGTCGGCGGCCACGCCCGCGCCGGTGTCACCCGGAGCAGGAGCCAGCTCACCGCCACCTTCGCTCCCGGTCGCCACCGGTGCCGCGACGCCGGCCCAGCTGGCCTCCTGACGTGCGGGAGGGGCGTCTGGGAGACGCATTCCCGGGGGCGTCATGACGAGGGTCACGTGTCGTTCGGCCCGATGTGGTCCGGGGAGGCCGTACAGTTGCTCCTGACGGCCCCATCAGTTCTGCCTCGGGCCGCTTCTCTTTCGTCATCCACCGAGCGCCGCGGGCCATGATCCCGCGCCGGGCAGGACGACCCCCGCTAGCCTTTCGGAGTCATCTCACGGCGGCCCGCCGCCCCACATCATGTCTACGCCCACCACTCGCACCCACCGGCCACGTCCTTCGCCGACCTCGGCCTCCCGCGACGCCTCGTCGAGGCCCTCACCCGAGCCGGCATCACCTCGCCGTTCCCGATCCAGACCGCCACGCTGCCCGACTCGATGGCCGGGCGCGACGTCCTCGGCCGCGGCCGCACCGGCTCGGGCAAGACCTACGCCTTCGCCCTCCCGCTGGTCGCCCGGCTCGCCGCCCGCCGGCGCCGCGCGACGCCGGGACAGCCCCGCGCCCTGATCCTCGCCCCGACCCGCGAGCTGGCCACGCCAGATCGACGCCACCGTGGCCCCGCTGGCCAAGGCCATGGGGCTGCGCACCCTGACCGTCTTCGGCGGCGTCGAGCCCGGCCCGCAGACCGCAGGCGCTGCGCGACGGCGTCGACATCGTCATCGCCTGCCCCGGTCGCCTCGAGGACCACATGCGCGGCGGCTACGTCCGACCTCGACGCGTCGAGATCACCGTGCTCGACGAGGCCGACCACATGGCCGACCTCGGGCTTCCTGCCCGGCCGTCAAGCCGCCTGCTCGACAAGACCCCCCAGCAGCGGCCAGCGGATGCTGTTCTCCGCCACGCTCGACAACGCGGTCGACGTGCTGGTCAAGCGCTACCTGACTCGACCCGGTGGTCCACAGCGTCGACTCGGCGCAGCTCGCCGGTCAGCACGATGACCCACCACGTGCTGCACGTCGAGCAGGACGCCCGCCTGACAGTCATCACCGACCTGGCCGCGGCGCCCGGTCGCACCGTGGTCTTCACCCGCACCAAGCACGGCGCCAAGGCGCTGACCCGCCAGCTCAACGCCCGCGGCGTCCCCGCGGTCGAGCTGCACGGCAACCTGTCCCAGGGCGCCCGCACCCGCAACCTCGACGCAGTTCTCCGACGGCACCGCGCCGCACGCTGGTCGCCACCGACATCGCCGCGCGCGGCATCCACGTCGACGACGTCAGCCTGGTGCTGCACGCCGACCCGCCGGTCGAGCACAAGGCCTACCTGCACCGCTCGGGGCGCACCGCCCGCGCCGGCGCCGAGGGCACCGTCGTCACGATGATGCTCGACGCCCAGGTCCGCGACGTGCGCGACCTGACCCGCAAGGCCGGCATCGAGCCGACCATCACCAAGGTCGTCCCCGGCCACCCGCTGCTCCAGCAGATCGCCCCCGGCGAGCGCACCCTGGTCCCGGTCTCCGCAGCCATGACCGCTGCGGCTGACGCGATCGGCTCCGGCGAGCGTCGCGGTGGCGGCGGCGGTGGTCGCTCCGGCGGCGGTCGCAGCTCGGCCCCCCGCAGCAACGGCTCCAACGCCGGGCGCTCCGGTGGCGGGCGTAGCGGCAGCAGCCGTGGCGGCTCGGGCAGCACCGGCGGTCAGTCGTCCTCCCGTTCCGGCGGCTCCTCCTCCCGCGGGTTCGTCGGCCGGACGCGGCACCCGCGGTGCCACGACCACCGTCTCCTCGGCCGGGTCGCACAGCGCCGCGAGCTTCTCCAGCCGCAACCGCGGACGCTGATCCACAGCTGACGACAAGAAAGGCCGGGCGGGGGTGACCCCGTCCGGCCCTTCGTGCTGTGCACGGCGCGCTGGCCACTGCGCAGCGCCGGACCTAGTCGGCGTCAACCGTTTCCTGTGCGCTGCACAAGAACACCGAGCCGCCGGTCAGCTCCGGGGGAGGTCGTCGTTCGGACGGTCGTGCAGGGGCAAGGGGTCCCGCACGGTCCACGAGGGCCGGATCGGCGTCTCGTGCTCGTTGCGATCCTTGCGCTCGGTGCGCCCGCCGCCCTTGGGCTGCTCGTCGTCCTCACCGTCGCGCTCACCGCGGTCCGGGCTGCGGTAGTGGCGGTACAGGAAGAACCCACCGGCGATCATGAAGATCAGTCCGGTGGTGTGCAGGTCGAGGAAGCTCGTGTTCCCCCGCACCGCGAAGAACAGGATCGCGCCGAAGATGGCGAAGAAGGCTCCGAGTCCCATGCGAATCTCCTTGCCCACTCGACACTCTGATGCTGCCCATCCTCCCCGCTCGAAAACCCTCGTGTCCACCGCCCCCCTCGCTCGCGTCTAGGGTCGGGACATGCGAGCGGCCACGCACGTCCTCCTGGACCGGTGGTACGCCGACGTCTTCGACGTCCTGCCGGGGCGGGTGTGGGAGGGCGTGACCGCCCGTCCGCACCGTCGGCTGGGTGACTATCCCGGGTTCTACGTCGCGTGGCGCGGCGACGGCGTCCACGTCTCCCTGCCCGAGGGGGTCGAGCCGTCCGTGGTCCGGAGGATCGAGGAGACTCCGTCCCGAGCCCTCCGGACTCCCGCCTTCTGGCTGCGGCTGGCCACCGAGCGCGACAGCCGGGTCATCGGCCCCGCCACCCACACCTACCTCGACACCGACCCCGGACCCGTCGACGGCGTCGTCCCGCTGAGCGAGGAGGGCTGGTCCCGCCCTCGAGCAGCAGCTGGGCCCCGAGGACTGGGACGAGTCCGGCTGGACCGACGGTCCCACGGTCGGGTTCGGGCTGTCCCGCGAGGGCCGGGTCGTCGCCGGGGCCAACCTGAACGACTTCGACGGCCTCCCCCGGGACCTCGGGGTGGCGGTGGCCCCGGCCTGGCGCGGTCGGGGGCTGGCCACCCTGGTCGGTCGGCACGCCACGTCGTACGCGGTGCGCGAGCACGGACTCGCGCGCTGGTGCGCCCGGGACGCGAACCTGCCCTCCCTGGCGGCCGCACGGCGGCTGGGCTTCGAGACCTGGTGCCACCAGCTGGCCGTGCGCTGAGCCGGCCCCGGTCAGTCCCAGAACACGTGGTCGACGACGGCGCGTGCCCTGCGCGTGACCCTCAGGTAGTCGTTGGACGAGCTCGTCGGCGGCCGCGTTGCCGTAGCCCAGCACGTTGGCCACGGCGGCCAGCTCACGGTGGTCCCGTGGGCAGCTGGTCCGACGCCTTGCCCCGGACCAGCAGTGATCGCGTTGCGCATCCGGCTGACCATCAGCCAGGCCTCGGCCAGCGTCTCGGCGTCCACGGCCGAGACCAGGTCGGCCGCCACCGCCGCCCGCAAGGTGCCGCAGCGTGCTGGTGGTCCGCAGCGCCGGGGACCTGGCCCGCGTGCCGCATCTGCAGCAGCTGGACCGTCCACTCGATGTCGGACAGCCCGCCGCGGCCCGAGCTTGAGGTGGGTGGCCGGGTCCGCGCCGCGCGGCAGCCGCTCGTTGTCGACGCGCGCCTTGATCCGGCGGATCTCCCGGACGTCGGCGCCGGCAGCCCTCGCTCGGGGTAGCGCAGCGGGTCGACCAGCGCCATGAAGCGCCGGCACAGCTCCGTCGTCGCCGACGACCGCCTCGGCGCGCAGCAGCGCCTGGGCCTCCCACACCGCGGACCACTTCGCGTAGTAGGCGGCGTACGAGTCCAGCGTGCGCACCAACGGACCCTGCTTGCCCTCGGGCCGCAGGTCGGCGTCCACCTCCAGGGCCGGGTCGCCGCCGGGCAGGGCCAGCAGCCGACGCAGCTCGTTGGCGACGGCCTGGGCGGCCGCGAGCCCGCGTCCTGGCCGTCGGCGCCCGGCATCGGCTCGTGGACGAACATCACGTCGGCGTCGCTGCCGTAGCCCACCTCGTGCCCACCGAGCCGGCCCATCGAGACGCATCGGCCATCCGGGTCGGGACAGCGGCCGCCTCGGTCGAACTCGACCGCACGGTACGGCGATCGCGAGCGCCGACTCGAGGTCGCCAGCGTCGGTGGCGGTCAGCGCCTCCCCGACCTGCTCCACGTCGACGAGCCCGGACAGGTCCGAGGCCGCGGTGCGCAGCAGCTCGCGCCGTCGGACCGCGCGGACCTGGTGGATCGCGGCCTGAGCCGGGTCGTCCTGACGTCCCCCGGCGGCCAGCATCTCGGCCTGCAGCCCGGCCCGGTCACGGGGCTGGAGCTGGGCCGCGGTGAGCAGCTTGACCCCGTCGGGTTCGCCGCTCGCAGCAGCGACGTGGCGCACCGGCTGGAGGCCAGCAGCCGGGCCATCCGCTCGGCCACCTCCCCCTCGTCGCGGAGCATGCCGAGGTACCACGGCGAGCGGCCCAGCGCCTCGGAGATCTTGCGGAACCCGAGCAGACCGGCGTCCGGGTCGGGGGCGTCGGCGAACCACTCGAGCATCACCGGCAGCAGGGTGCGCTGGATCGAGGCGGTGCGCG
Organism: uncultured Actinomycetota bacterium; assembly: GCA_963843825.1. Lineage (GTDB taxonomy): Bacteria > Actinomycetota > Actinomycetes > Propionibacteriales > Nocardioidaceae > Marmoricola_A. Next base: position 21,754 of record CAWJLZ010000004.1, on the reverse strand, counting down.
AGACGCCCGTCGGTGAGCGCCTCGAGGTGGCGCATCGCGGCCACCGGGTCGTGGTAGCCCAGCGCGGCGAAGCGGGCCCGGGCGGCCTCCGGGGTGAGCCGGGCGTCCTTGCCGGGCATCCGGGCCACCGCGTCAGCAGCGGGCGGTAGAACAGCTTCTCGTGCAGCCGACGCACCTCGCGCCGGCTCTCGCGCAGGGCCTGCTCGAGCTCGGCGACCGGGTCGCGCAGGAAGCCCAGCGACCGGCCCAGCCGGCGCAGGGCCGTCTCGTCGTCGGGGACGCACGTGCACCCGACGGAGCTGGAACAGCTGCATCCGGTGCTCGACGGTGCGCAGGAACCGGTACGCGTCGTGCAGCGCGGACCCGTCGCGCGCGGCCGACGTAGCCGCCCCGGGTGAGCTCGGCCAGGGCCGACAGCGTGGCCGGGGCGCGGATCTCGTCGTCGGCCTGGCCGTGCACCATCTGCAGCAGCTGCACGGCGAACTCGACGTCGCGCAGTCCCCCGCTGCCGAGCTTGATCTGCCGCGTCGGCCTCCTTGGCCGGGATGTGCTCCAGCACGCGGCGGCGCATCGCCTGCACCTCGGTCGACGAACCCCTCGCGGTCGGCGGCCTGCCAGACCAGCGGGTTGATCGCCGCGACGTAGGCCTCGCCCGAGCGCGAGGTCCCCGGCGACGGCCCGCGCCTTGAGCAGCGCCTGGAACTCCCAGGTCTTGGCCCACCGCCGTAGTAGCCGACGTGGCTGGCCAGGGTGCGCACCAGCGGACCCGGCCGGCCCTCGGGCCGCAGCGCGGCGTCCACCGGCCAGATCGTCCCCTCACCGGTGTGGTCGGAGCAGACCTGCATCAGGTGGGAGGCGAGCTGGGTGGCCGCCCGGAGGGCCGGCTGCTCGGCCGCGCCCTCGTCGGCCTCGGCCACGAAGATCACGTCCACGTCGCTGACGTAGTTCGAGCTCGTGGCCGCCGCACTTGCCCATCGCGACCACCGCCAGCCGGCAGGTCAGCGCCGGCGCACCGACGCGGGACCGGGCCACGGCCAGCGCGGCGTCCAGCGTCCCGGCCGCGAGGTCGGACAGCTCGGCGGCGATGTCGTCGACAGCCACGTCGTGCGCGAGGTCGCGCGCGGCGAGCCGGAGCAGGACCCGGCGGTACTCCACCCGCAGCGCGTCCACGGCCGTCGCGTCGGGCAGCGAGGCGACCGGTCGGGCGTCGTCCGGGTCGGCCCCGACCGCCCGCAGCAGCCCGGCGCGGATCCAGTACGCCGCGGGCCGGGTGCTGCCCAGGTGCGGATCGGTCAGCTCGCGCCAGTGCTCGGGATGGCGCATCAGGTGCTCGCCCAGGGCCACGCTCGCCCCCAGGACCATCACCAGGCGCATGGCGGTGCCCTCGTCGTCGGCGATCTCGGTGAGGAAGGCCGCGCGCTCGTCCGTTCCGTGACGTTCGCCGATCCGGTCGGCGAGGTCGGCGAGCGTGCACAGGCTGTGGTCGGGGTCGGCGCTCTTGGCGATCATCTTGACCAGGGGTCTGGCCGGGTTGCCGATCCGGACCAGGTCCGCGGCGCTGGCCTCGGGGTCCTGGAAGCCCAGCCCGAGCAGCCAGGCCTTGCGCGTCTCGGTGCGCCCCGACGGACTCACCGGTCCGCCCCTCCGGCACGGGCGTCACGGGAGGATCGGAGGATCGAGCGGCCAGGGCCACCTCGGCGAAGCCGTGGCCGAGGCCGCGCCAGCCGTCGGCCAGCTCCTCGGCCCGGCGGACGGCGTCGGCGGCGAACGCCTCCCCGTCCACGCCCTGGTCCGCGAGGGCCTCGGTGTCGTCGTCCACCCACCGCGCACCACGTCCGGGCCCGCCTCGGGGTGGCACTGCAGGCCCCAGACGTGCTCGCCCAGCCGGGCGGCCTGCACCGAGCCGTCGGGGGCGCTGGCCAGCACGGTCGCACCGTCGGGCAGCGCGACGGCGACGTCGGAGTTCCAGTGCACCACTGCCCCGGCCCCCCGCGCGTGCCGCAGCCAGCGGGTCAGCGGCCGCCGCGGGCAGCCAGCCCACTCGGTCACGCCGACGCCGCCCCGACGGGTTGCGCGCCACCCGGCCCCCCAGGGCGAGCCCGCCAGCTGGTTGCCCAGACAGATGTCCCAGCGTCGGGTCTGCCGGCCGCCCCCGCCGCACGCGACCAGCTCGCGCGTGGCCGGCAACCATCGAGCGCCCTCGTCGTCCCAGGAGTCCATCGCCCCGCCCAGCACCACCACGCCGTCGTACAGGCCGTCGCCCGCACGGGATCTGCCGTCGTACGGGTGGCAGACGTCCAGGAGGCAGCCCGGCTCGGTCAGCCACTCACCGAGCAGGGCCACCGGTGCCGCGACCTCGTGCTCGACGACCAGGACGAACGGCCGCTCGTCCGTCGCTCCGTGGGGCACCGGACCCGCCTCAGATGACCGAGAGCATCTGGTCGCGCTCGCAGACGGAGACCTGGCCGCGGTAGCCCTCCCACTCGGCCGCGCTTGTTGCGCAGGAAGAAGTCGTAGACCCGCTCCCCCAGCGTCTCGGCGAGCAGCTCGCTCTCCTCCATCACCGTGATCGCCTCGTAGAGCGTCTTGGGCAGCGGCTGGATGCCCAGCGCCTGGCGCTCGCGGTCGGTCAGCGACCACACGTCGTCCTCTGCCTCGGCGGGCAGCTCGTAGCCCTCCTCGATCCCCTTCATGCCGCCGCCAGGATCGACCGCGAAGGCGAGGTAGGGGTTGCAGGCGGCGTCGATCGTGCGCAGCTCGACGCGGGTCGACTGACCCTTGTTGGGCTTGTACATCGGCACGCGCACCATCGCCGAGCGGTTGTTGTGGCCCCAGCAGACGTAGGACGGGGCCTCACCGCCGCCCATCAGCCGCTTGTAGGAGTTCACCCACTGGTTGGTGACGCGGTGATCTCGCCGGCGTGGGCAGGATGCCGGCGATGAACTGCCGACCCGCTGCGAGAGCTGGTACTGCGCCCCGGCCTCGAAGAACGCGTTGTGGTCACCCTCGAACAGGGAGACGTGCGTGTGCATGCCGGAACCGGGGTGCGTGGTGAAGGGCTTGGGCATGAAGGTGGCCCACATGCCCTGGCTCAGCGCCACCTCACGGACCACGGTGCGGAAGGTCATGATGTTGTCGGCGGTCGAGAGTGCGTCGGCGTACCGCAGGTCGATCTCCTGCTGCCCCGGTCCGCCCTCGTGGTGGCTGAACTCGACCGAGATGCCCATCTGCTCGAGCATCGTGATCGCCTCGCGGCGGAAGTTGGAGCCCTGCTGGTGGCGGTGTGGTCGAAGAACCCGCTGCGGTCGACCGGCACCGGCTCGACCCCGGCTCGGGCTGGTTCTTGAACAGGTAGAACTCGATCTCGGGGTGGGTGTAGAACGTGTAGCCCTTTGGCCGCGGCGGACAGCGTGCGCTTGAGGACGAACCGCGGGTCGGCGTACGACGGGGAGCCGTCCGGCATGACGATGTCGCAGAACATCCGGGCCGAGGCCGGCCCTCGCCGCGCCACGGGAGGATCTGGAACGTGCTCGGATCGGGCTTGGCCAGCATGTCGGCCTCGTAGACCCGGGCGAAGCCCTCGATCGCCGAGCCGTCGAAGCCGATCCCCTCGGCGAAGGCTCCCTCCAGCTCGGCCGGCGCCACCGCGACCGACTTGAGGAACCCCAGCACGTCGGTGAACCACAACCTGACGAACCGGACGTCACGCTCTTCGAGCGCCCGCAGCACGAAGTCTTCCTGCTTGCCCATGCGCCCACTATGTCGGCATGCGACCCCGCCGGCGTCCCGCGGGACGTCCCAGGCATGGACGCGAGCCGCCCGGGGTAGGCGCCCAGGTATGGCTGACGACACTCAGGAGAGGCTCGAGGCTCTGGAGCGACGGGGCTGGGACGCCCTCACCCAGGGGACCGCGGCGAAGTTCTACGCCGACACGATGACGCCGGACGGGGTGATGGTCCTGGCCAACGGCCAGGCGATGTCCCGGGACGACGTGGTCGGGGCACTGGGCGGCTCGCCCGGCTGGGACTCCTACGAGATGACCGACGTGCGCACCGTGCCGGTCGGCGTGGACAGCGCCGCCCTGGTCTACAGCGCGACGGCGTCGCGGGGCGACTTCACCTTCACCGGTCTGATGACCAGCGTCTACGTACGCCGGGGCGAGCACTGGCTGCTGGCGCTGTACACACAGACTCCGACCACCGGCTGAGGCACGGGCTCAGCGCAGCGTCAGCGTCAGGGACGTTGCGGTCGAGGTCCTCGAGCCAGGCCCGGGCGTTGCCGTCCGACGGCGCCCGCCAGTCCCCGCGGGGGGACAGCGAGCCACCGGCGGACACCTTGGGACCGTTGGGCAGGGCGCTGCGCTTGAACTGGCTGAACCCGAAGAACCGGGTCAGGAACACCCGCAGCCAGCGCCGGATCTCGGCGAGGTCGTACGCCGTCCGCCGCGCCTCGGGGAACCCGGCCGGCCACTCGCCGGTGGCGGCGTCGGACCAGGCGTGCAGGGCCAGGAAGGCGATCTTGCTGGGCCGGTAGCCGTAGCGCAGGACGTGGAACAGGGTGAAGTCCTGGAGCGAGTACGGCCCGATGGTGTCCTCGGTCGCCTGCGGCTTCTTGCCCTCCTCGACCGGCACCAGCTCGGGGGTGATCTCCTGCTCGACGATCTCGCTCAGGACCGCGTCGACGTCGTCGCCGAACTCGCCCTCGGAGACGACCCAGCGGATCAGGTGCTGGATCAGCGTCTTCGGCACCCCGGTGTTCACCGCGTAGTGCGACATCTGGTCACCGACGCCGTAGGTGCACCAGCCCAGCGCGAGCTCGGAGAGGTCGCCGGTGCCGAGCACGATCCCGCCGAGGTGGTTGGCGAACCGGAACAGGTAGTCGGTGCGCAGCCCGGCCTGGACGTTCTCGAACGTCACGTCGTAGACCGGCTCCCCGTCGGAGAACGGGTGGTCGAGGTCGCGCAGCAGCTGGGTCGCGGCGGGCCGGATGTCGACCTCGGCGAAGCTGACGCCGAGGCTGCGCGCGAGCCGGGTGGCGTTGGCCTTGGTCACGTCGCTGGTGGCGAACCCCGGCATCGTGTACGCCAGGACGTCGGTCCGTGGCCGGCCGAGCCGGTCCATCGCCCGGGCGGCCACGATCAGCGCGTGCGTGGAGTCCAGGCCGCCGGACACCCCGATCACGACCTTGGGGTTGCCGATCGCACGCAGCCGCTGCTCCAGCCCGGACACCTGGATGTTGTAGGCCTCGTAGCAGTCCAGGGCCAGGCGCGCCGGGTCGTCGGGCACGAACGGGAAGCGGTCGACCTTGCGGAGCAGGCCGACGTCGCCCGTCGGCGGGTGGAGCTCGAGGTCCACGGTCCGGAAGGGGCGGCCGGCGTGGGTGCGCCGGTTGTCGTCGAAGGTGCCCGGTACGCAGGCGCTCCTGGCGCAGCCGGTCGAGGTCGACGTCGACCACGGTGGCCCGCGGGCCGTCGGGGAAGCGCTCGCTCTCGCCGAGCAGGTCGCCGAGCTCGTAGACCATCGTCTGGCCGTCCCAGGACAGGTCCGTGCTCGACTCCCCCTCCCCCGCGGCCGCGAACACGTACGCCGCCAGGCAGCGCGCACTGGCCGAGCGCACCAGCAGCCGGCGGTCCTCGGCCCGGGCCACGGTGATCGGGCTGCCGGACAGGTTGGCCAGCACGGTCGCCCCGGCCAGCGCCGCCTCGGCGCTCGGCGGCACCGGGACCCACATGTCCTCGCAGACCTCGACGTGGAGCGCCAGACCGGGCACGTCGGTGGCGGCGAACAGCAGGTCGGGCCCGAACGGCACGGTCGTCCCGCCCAGGCGTGATCGCCCCGCCGCGCTGGTCGTCCCCGGCGGCGTACCAGCGGCGCTCGTAGAACTCCCGGTACGTCGGCAGGTAGGACTTCGGCGCCACGCCGAGCACCTCGCCGCCCTGGACCACCACCGCGCAGTTGTAGACCCGGTTGCCGTGGGCGAGCGGCGCCCCGACGACCAGCAGCGGCGCGGAGGTCGGCGCTGGCCGCGACCACGATCGTCCATGGCCTCCAGCACCTGGTCGAGCAGCGGCGTCCTGGAGGACCAGGTCGTCGATGGCGTAGCCGCTCAGGCACAGCTCGGGAAAGATCGCCACCGCGACGCCCGTCGTCGTGGCACTCCGTGCCTGGTCGCAGCACCGGCGCGGCGTTGGCGCCGGGTCGGCGACGGCGACCGGCAGGGTGCAGGCCGCGACGCGGGCGAACCCGTGGGCGTAGGCGGAGGTGAAGTCCACGGGTCGACCATCTCGATCGTGCTCCTAGCCTGCGCACTGGCGCACCGAGCCTCGACCCCGACGTGGACCAGCGATGCCCCGGCGATGCGACCGACCCCGAGGTGATGCGCCACTTCCCGGCCCGACGACCCTGCCCGAGGCCGGTGTCCGGCTAGCCGCGTCTGCGTGCGCGAGCGGCTCGCGCCGCGGCGATCCCGGCCTCGATGTCGAGCCACCTGGCCGGGCGCGACCGTTCCTCGGCGTTCGTCGGCCTGGCCCGACCCCGCGTCCGAGCGGCGTTCACCCCGTGCGTGGAGGTCGGCTGGCGCCTGGTCCGCACGCGCGTGGCGGGCACGGGTACGCCACCGAGGCCGGCCGGGCACGCGTGGGGCGCGGCTTCGTGAAGGACCCGCAGGCCTCGACGAGATCCTCGTCGTGGTCACCGTGAGGTCCAAAGGCCTCGCAGGCCGTCATGCGCCGGCTCGGGCATAGCACCCCGGACCCGGCAGAGCGACTTCGACCACCCGCTGATCGAGCAGGGGAGCATCCGTGCATCGTCACGTGCTCTTCCGCCCGTGTCCGCCGGCAGTGGCACGTGACCGCGTCACCGTCCCGGTCTATCGTCGATCCATGAGCCAGCAGCCCGATGAGCGAGCAGCCCGCGCCGTACGGCGGCGCGACTCCCCCGACCGGCCCGCCCCCGCAGCGCCTCCGAGCGCAAGCGGGTCCGGATCCCACACCTGCGCGAGATGAAGCAGCGGGGCGAGCGCTGGGCGATGCTGACCGCCTACGACATGTACGCCGCGGCGACCTTCGACGAGGCCGGCATCCCGGTTCTGCTGGTCGGCGACTCGGCGTCGAACAACGTCTACGGCAACGAGACCTCGCTGCCGGTCACCGTCGACGAGCTGATCCCGCTGGTCCGGGCGGTGACCCGTTCGGTGCGCTACGCGCTCGTCGTCGCCGACCTCCCGTTCGGCTCCTACCAGGCCTCGCCCGAGCAGGCCTTCCACACCGCGGTCCGCTTCATGAAGGAGGCCAACGCCCACTGCGTGAAGCTCGAGGGCGGTGCCGAGATGGCGCCCCAGGTCGAGCTGCTGACCCGGGGCGGCATCCCGGTGATGGCACACATCGGGTTCACCCCGCAGTCCGAGCACACCCTGGGCGGCTACCGCGTGCAGGGCCGCGGCGGGGCGGCGGAGAAGCTGCTGGCCGACGCCAAGGCGATGGAGGCGGCCGGCGCCTTCGCCGTGGTGATGGAGATGGTGCCCGGCGACCTGGCCGCCGAGGTCACCGCACAGCTGGCCGTGCCCACGATCGGGATCGGGGCCGGCAACGGGTGCGACGCCCAGGTGCTCGTCTGGCAGGACATGATGGGGCTGCGCACCGGTCGGCTGCCGCGCTTCGTCAAGCAGTACGCCGACCTGCACGGGGTCATGCTCACCGCCGCCCGTGAGTACGCCGCCGACGTCGCCGCCGGCACCTTCCCCGGCCCCGAGCACACCTTCTGAGTCCGCGACAGCCCGGCCACGCGTTTCCACGGCAGCTCCACGACGACCTGTCGGTGGCCGTGCCGGCAGGTCAGTCCCAGCACCCTGTCCGCACGCTGCGCCACGTCCGCGCCGGTCGTGCGGTGCGGCTCGGTGCCGCCCGGCGCGTGGTCGCGGGCGGTGGCCGGCGGCACGGACAGGGTCAGTCCCACGAACAGCGCGACCAGCCCGAGCACGGCGGCCAGGGACAGGCAGAGGTTTCCTCGCGTCGTCATACCGGGACGCTAGGAGTGTCGGCCCCCGCCTGGGATGCGTCCGCGTACTCAGGTCGGCCGGCTGCGCTACTCATCCGAGCACGACAACGAGAGGGCCCCATGACCGAGACCAGCGGCACCCCGGCACGCACGACCACCCCCCGACGTACCCGCAAGACGCCTGCAGCAGCACCTGCCGGCCAGAGCTCGGCCGAGGAGGTCGAGAAGTCCGTCGCGGAGCCGACCCCCCGGAAGCGGGCGGCCAAGGCACCCGCTGCGAAGAAGTCCGCGGCCGTCAAGAAGACCGCGGCGAAGAAGACCGCGGTCAAGAAGACGGCGGCGAAGAAGGCGGCCTCCCCGGCTGCCCCCACCACGCCGAGCGGCCCCTCCACGACGCCCACCCAGCGCGAGGTCGAGGCCGCGAACGCCGCCGGGGCGAACCCGGCGGCAGCCGCGACCGCGCGTCCCGCGGGGCAGGTGGCCCCGTCCCCCGACCGGGCCGACGGGAACCTGGCCCGCCTCGAGAAGCGGCTCGACAGCCTGGAGCGTCAGGTGCGCAAGACCCGCGAGGCCGTGGAGGACCTCACCGCGACGGACAAGAAGGCCGCCGCGCGGAAGAAGTCCGAGCGGGAGCCCGCCAAGAAGAGCGGGAAGAGCACCGGCGGCAAGTCGGCCAAGGACAGCAAGAAGTCCGGGAAGTCCGGGAAGGGCAAGCGGAAGAAGTAGCCGGGGCTAGCTCGAGGAGGCCGGGGCCTCGTCGTTCCAGTCCGGGTCGTTGTCCCAGGACTCGTTGCGCTCCTCGACCTTCTCCAGGGCGTGCGCGGCCTCGTCCGAGGTCGCGTACGGCCCCAGCCGGTCCTGGTTGCGGCAGCCGTCGTCGCCCTCGACCCGGTGGTGGGTCAAGCAGAACCAGTACTCGTCAGCCATGCCGTGCTCCTCTCGTGGGCGTCCTCGGGGGCGAACCTAGACTCGGCCCCGTGACTCCGATCGCTCCTGCCACCATCTCTCCCCGACGGCCCGTCCCGGCACACATCCCGCGCCCGGAGTACGTCGACCGCCCCGCCCCCGCACCGTACGTCGGCCCGGAGGTCAAGGACGCCGACACTGTCGCACGGATGCGGGTGGCCGGACGCCTGGCCGCGCAGGCGCTCGCCGAGGTCGGCCGGCACGTCGCACCCGGCGTGACCACCGACGAGCTCGACCGGGTGGGCCACGAGTTCCTGCTCGACCACGCTGCGTACCCCTCGACCCTGGGCTACCGGGGGTTCCCGAAGTCGCTGTGCACGAGCGTCAACGAGGTGATCTGCCACGGCATCCCGGACAGCCGGGTGGTCGAGGACGGCGACATCGTCAACGTCGACATCACCGCCTTCCTCGACGGTGTCCACGGCGACACCAACGCCACCTTCCTGGCCGGGGACGTGGCCGAGGAGACCCGGCTGCTCGTCGAGCGCACCGAGACCGCGCTCCGCCGGGCGATCTCCGCGGTCAGGCCCGGTCGCCGGGTGAACGTGCTGGGCAAGGTGATCGAGTCCTACGCCTCGCGCTTCGGGTACGGCGTGGTCCGCGAGTTCACCGGTCACGGCATCGGGACGGCCTTCCACTCCGGCCTGGTCATCCCGCACTACGACGACCCCCACTACGACACCCCGATCGTGGCCGGGATGACGTTCACCATCGAGCCCATGCTCTGCCTCGGCACCGCCGAGTGGGACATGTGGGAGGACGACTGGACCGTCACCACCAAGGACCGCCGCGCCAGCGCCCAGTTCGAGCACACCCTGCTGGTCACCGACGAGGGCGCCGAGATCCTCACCCTGCCCTAGACCCGTGGTGGTCCAGCCGAGTCGACACCTTGGGCTCGAAACCCCGGTGGTTGAGCCGGCGCGCAGCGCCGAGTCGAAACCCCGGTGGTCTCGACAAGCTCGACCGACAGACGTGGCCGGTGGTTGAGCCGGCGCGCAGCGCCGAGTCGAAACCCCGGTGGTCTCGACAAGCTCGACCGACAGAGCGGGCCGGTGGTTGAGCCGGCGCGCAGCGCCGAGTCGAAACCCCAGTGGTCTCGACAAGCTCGACCGACAGCTGACCGGTGGTTGAGCCGGCGCGCAGCGCCAGTCGAAACCCTAGTGGTCTCGACAAGCTCGACCGACAGCTGAACCGGGTGGTCGAGCCGGCGCGCAGCGCCGAGTCGAGACCTCAGGAGTAGCGGTGGCTCTTGGCCGCGTGACCGCGCTCGCGGGTGCAGGTGCGCCCGCTGATCGCCTTGTGCCCGCACAGCTCGTCGGGGGTCTCGACGGGCTCGACCACCGGAGACCCGGGCTCGACCACCGGAGAAGCCGACTCGACCACCGCAGGAGCGGGCTCGACCGAGGTTTTCCTTGCCGTTCTGGCCGGCTTCGCGGGCGGGGCCACGGGGGGCTGCTTGGCGGCGGGCCGCTGACCCGCCGTGCTGGCCTCCTGGGCACCGGTGCGGTCGTACCGCTCGGCGCGCATCTGACGCAGCCCGTCCATCTTGCTCATCGTCGCCTCACCCCTCGACCCTAGGCGGCACGGTCAACTCGCTCCGTCAGGCGCGGCCGGGAGCTTACGACCGTTCTGCGGCGCCGGGCGCCGTCCCCCGAAATCTTTACGTTAGACCGGCGGTGAATCGGGCAGACTGTGTGCGCCTCCTCGGAGGAAGTCGGCCCCTCTGCAAATACCCGGGTGGGGGCAGAGGGGCCGGCGCCTCCCCTCGTCGCCCACCGGTCCCCGGGCCGCTGAGCAGGGGTAGCCGATGCCCGGTGGGGTAAGGATGTGTGACGATCGTCTCTCCTACTCCTGCGGAGGCAGCTGTGCCCAACCTGGCCACCAACCTGACCACGACGGCCCGTGACCACGGCGACCGCCCGGCGGTGAAGCTCGACGACACCGTCCTGAGCTACGCCCAGCTCCTCGACGGGGCCCAACGGGTCACCGCGATGCTCAAGGACAAGGGCATCAAGCCCGGGGACCGCATCGGGCTGGTCCTGCCGAACGTCCCCCACTTCCCGGTGCTGTTCTACGGCGCCGTCGCGGCCGGCGCCGTGGTGGTGCCGATGAACCCGCTGCTCAAGGGGCGCGAGGTGCAGTACTACCTTGAGGACTCCGGCGCCTCGATCGTCTTCTCCTGGCATGCGATGGCCGACGAGGCGACCAAGGGCGCCGAGGCGGCGGGCATCGAGTGCGTGGCCGTGGAGCCCGAAGGCTTCCTGGGCCTCCTCGCCGAGCACGAACCGGACGACGAGGTCGTCGAGTGCGCGGACGACGACACCGTGGTCCTGCTGTACACCTCGGGCACGACCGGCCAGCCCAAGGGTGCCGAGCTGACCCACGCCAACATGGGCACCAACGCCTCGCTGAGCGCCGAGACGCTCATCGAGCTCACCACTGACGACGTCGTGATGGGGTGCCTGCCGCTGTTCCACTGCTTCGGGCTGACCTGCGGCCTCAACGCGGCCGTGCTGGTCGGCGCCTGCCTCACCCTGATCCCCCGCTTCGACGCGGGCAAGGCGCTCGAGGTCGTCGCCCGGGACAAGGTCACCGTCTTCGAGGGCGTGCCGACGATGTACGCCGGCATGCTGCACGCCGACGGCGCGAAGGACGCCGACATGTCGAGCCTGCGCACCTGCATCTCCGGCGGCTCGGCCATGCCGGTCGAGGTGATGAAGAAGTTCGAGGACGCCTTCAGCTGCATCGTGCTCGAGGGCTACGGCCTGTCGGAGACCTCACCGGTCGCCTCGTTCAACCGGCCCGACCTCGAGCGCAAGCCCGGGTCGATCGGGGTCCCGGTCCGCGGGGTCGAGATGAAGCTGGTCGACGACGACGGCAACGACGTCACCACGGCCGGGGACGTCGGCGAGATCTGCATCAAGGGCGACAACGTCATGAAGGGGTACTACGGCCGCGAGGAGGACACCGCGGACGCGATCCAGGACGGCTGGTTCCGCAGCGGCGACGTGGCCAAGCAGGACGACGACGGCTACTACTTCATCGTCGACCGCAAGAAGGACCTGATCATCCGGGGCGGCTACAACGTCTACCCCCGCGAGGTCGAGGAGGCGCTCTACGAGCACGAGGCCGTCGCCGAGGTCGCGGTGGTCGGCATCCCGCACGACGACCTCGGCGAGGAGGTCGGCGCGGCCGTCGCGCTCAAGCAGGGGCAGGAGGTCGACGCCGCCGAGCTGAAGGCCTTCGCCAAGGACCGCCTGGCGGCCTACAAGTACCCCCGCCACGTGTGGATCGTCTCCGAGCTCCCCAAGGGCCCGACCGGCAAGATCCTGCGCCGCGAGGTCTCTGCCCCCGACGAGGAGACCGCGTGAGCACACCCACCGACAAGTCGTACGCCGCCCAGGGCCGGATGCACGCGGTCGACGAACGGTTCGACGACGGCTCGGGTCCCGAGCTCGGCACCCCGCTGGACCTGCTGCTCTCCGAGGCGGGCACCTCGCCATTGCGCCGGTTCCTGCCGGGCATGTCGGGCGTCCGCTTCTCGCTGGGCCTGGCCCGGCGGCCGGGACGCGTCGTGGGCCGTGCCGCGGCCTTGGGCGCCGAGCTCGCCCGTGTGGGGGTCGGCCGTTCCGAGCTGGAGGCCGCGCCCAAGGACCGGCGCTTCACCGACGACGCCTGGACGAAGAACCCGTTCCTCAAGCGCACCCTGCAGGGCTACCTCGCCTGGGGCGAGTCCGTGCGCGGTCTCGTCGGGGACGCCGAGCTGGGTTGGGGCGACGAGCAGCGGATGGGCTTCATCCTCGACAACCTGGTCGAGGCCAGCTCGCCGAGCAACAACCCGTTCCTCAACCCCAAGGTCCTCAAGCGCATCGTCGACACCGGCGGGGGCAACCTGGTGGTCGGCTCGCGGCGCCTCGTGCGTGACTTCGCCAGCGCCCCCCGGGTGCCGTCCATGGTCGAGCCCGACGCCTTCGAGGTCGGCACCGACCTGGCGGTCACCCCCGGGGCGGTCGTCTTCCGCACCGACGTCTTCGAGCTGATCCAGTACACCCCGCGCACGGGCAAGGTCCGCGAGGTCCCGCTGCTGATCGTGCCGCCGACGATCAACAAGTACTACGTGATCGACCTCGCCGAGCACCGCAGCCTGGTCGAGCACCTCGTCGCCTCCGGTCAGCAGGTCTACTGCATCTCCTGGCGCAACCCCGACGTCCGGCACGCGGAGTGGGGGGTGGACACCTACGGCCAGGCGATCATCGAGGCGATGACGGTGGCCCAGGAGATCTCCCGGCGCGACCAGGTCGCGCTCTTCGGGATCTGCTCCGGCGGCATGCTGGCCTCGATGGTGCTGGCCCACCTGGCCGCCACCGGCGACCTGGACCGGGTCGCCGCGTTCAGCCTGGCCGTGACCGTGCTGGACCAGCACCACGCCGGGCTGCCCAGTGCGCTGCTGTCGCACAAGGCCGCGGCCGCGTCCACCGCGGCCTCGCGGGAGAAGGGCTACCTCGACGGGAAGATGCTGGCCGAGGTCTTCGCCTGGCTGCGGCCCAACGACCTGATCTGGAACTACTGGGTCAACAACTACCTGATGGGTCACGCCCCCAAGGCCTTCGACATCTTGTTCTGGAACGCCGACTCGGTGCGGATGACCGCGGCCATGCACCGGGACTTCATGGACCTGGCTCTGCGCAACGCGCTCGTCGAGCCCGGTGCCTCGAGGATGCTCGGGTCGGACCTGGACCTGTCGAAGGTCGACGTGGACAGCTACGTCGTCGCCGGCATCGCCGACCACCTGTGCAAGTGGGAGTCCTGCTACCGCACCACCCAGCTGATGGGCGGCGACGCCCGGTTCATCCTCTCGACCAGCGGTCACATCGCCGCGATGGTCAACCCGCCGGGCAACCCCAAGGCGAGCTTCCAGACCGGGCCGGAGAACCCGCCGACCGCCGCCGCCTGGCTGGACCAGGCCGAGAAGGTCCAGGGCAGCTGGTGGACGACTACGCCGCCTGGCTGGCCGAGCGGACCGGGGCCGAGCGCAACCGGCCGCGCAAGCTGGGCTCCGCGGCGTACGCGCCTCTCTGCCAGGCTCCGGGGACCTACGTCCATGACCGCTGAGACGAGCACCCCGCTCTCCGCGCCGGACACCGTGCGGACCGTCACCGTGCGGGGGATCACCGCACGCGTGTCCGAGCGTCGCGGCGTGGGCCGCTTCACCGACCGTCCGCCCCTGCTGCTGTGCAACGGCATCGGCGTCAGCTTCGAGGCCCTGCAGCCCTTCGTCGATGCCCTCGACCCCGAGCGCGGGGTGGTGCGGTTCGACGTGCCCGGCGTGGGCGGCAGCCCGCTGCCGCCGTTCCCGTACGCCATCGCCGGGCTCGCCTCCTGGGTGACGGCGATGATGTCGGAGATGGGGCACCGCCGCTTCGACGTCCTCGGTCTCTCCTGGGGCGGCGGGTTGGCCCAGCAGCTCGCCGTGCAGTCCCGGCGCCGGGTCCGACGGGTGGTCCTGGCCGCCACCGCCACCGGCTGCCTGATGGTGCCGGCCCACCCGCGCGTGCTGGCCAAGATGATGACGCCCCGTCGCCACCGGGACCCGGCGTACGCCGCCTCGATCGCCTCGGAGATCTACGGCGGCACGATGCGCACCGACCCGGCCCGCGGGTCGGCGTTGCTGCACGCGGCGACCCGTTCGGGTCTCAAGCGCGGCTACTACTACCAGCTGCTGGCCATGGCGGGGTGGTCGAGCCTGCCCTTCCTCGGTCTGCTGCGTCAGCCCACGCTCGTGCTGGCCGGAAAGGACGACCCCATCATTCCCCTCCGTCAACGCCACGGTGATGGCTCGGCTGCTGCCCGAGGGCCGCCTGCACCTGTACCCCGGTGGCCATCTCGGCATCGTCACCGAGGCCGACGAGCTCGCGCCGGTCGTCGACGCCTTCCTGGACGAGGTGCTCCCGCGATGCCTACTGAGGACCTGGCCGGCCTGACCCTGGACGACTCCCCCGCCTCTGACTTCCTGGGCTTCGAGCTCCTGCTCGGCGACGAGGACCGCGAGCTGCTCAGCCGGGTGCGCGCGTTCATGAGCCGCGAGGTCGAGCCGGTGATCAACGACCACTGGACCCGGGCCTCGTTCCCGCACGAGCTGGTCCCTGGTCTGGCCGGGCTCGGCATCGCCGGTCTGGCCTACGACGGCCCGGGGTGCCCGGACCGGGCGCGCTCGTCGACGGCCTGGTGGCGATGGAGCTGTCCCGGGTGGACCCCTCCATCGGCACGTTCATGGGCGTGCACGGCGGTCTGGCCATGGGCTCGATCCAGCTCTGCGGCTCCGACGAGCAGCGGGAGCGGTGGCTGCCCGCGATGGCCCGGATGGAGCTGATCGGTGCCTTCGGCCTGACCGAGCCCGACGTGGGCTCGGCGATCTCGGCCGGGCTGGCCACCACGGCCACCCGCGACGGGGACGAGTGGGTCCTCGACGGGGAGAAGAAGTGGATCGGCAACGCCGCCTTCGCCGACCTGGTCGTGATCTGGGCCCGCGACACCGAGGACGGCCAGGTCAAGGGCTTCGTGGTCGAGAAGGGCACCGAGGGGATGACCTTCGACAAGCAGCAGGACAAGATCGCGCTGCGGGTGGTCCAGAACGCCGAGGTCCACCTGTCCGGGGTACGCGTCCCCGAGGCCAACCGCCTCCAGAGGGCGGAGAGCTTCCGGTCCACCGCGGACGTGCTGCGGGTGACCCGGATGAGCGTTGCCTGGGCCGCGACCGGGTGCGCCCGCGGGGCCTTCGAGCACGCGCTGCGCTACACCAAGGCCCGGGAGCAGTTCGGCCGGCCGATCGCCTCCTTCCAGCTGGTCCAGGACCTGCTGGTGCGGATGCTGTCCAACGTCACCGCCGCCACCGCGATGAACGTCCGGGCCTCCCAGCTCCAGGTGGCCGGGCTGCTCAAGGACGAGCACGCCTCGCTGTGCAAGATGCACAGCACGGTCCGGATGCGCGAGACGGTCGGCTGGGCCCGCGAGGTGCTCGGCGGCAACGGGATCCTGCTGGAGCACCACGTCGGCAGGTTCGTCGCGGACGCCGAGGCGCTGTACTCCTATGAGGGGACCCGGGAGATCAACACGCTCATCGTCGGGCGCGCCATCACCGGGGAGAGCGCGTTCGTCTAGTCCAGCTCGGCCTCCTCGCCGACCAGGTCGGCGTTCACCACGGCTCCCGCCTTGAGTCCCGCGGCGGCCGCGGCGACGACCTGCGCCATCGGCTCGGTCACGTTGCCGGCCACCCAGACCCCCGGGACCGCCGTGGCGCCGGCCGGGTCGCAGGGGACGTGCGTGCCGACCACCTGACCGCCGAGCTCGAGTGGCTCGGGGGTGATCCCCAGCGGTGCGAGGAAGTCGGCACGCGCGCGGAAGAAGGGCGCGACGACGACGGCGTCGCAGTCCAGCACCGCCCCCGAGGCCAGGCGTACGCCGACGATCGCGTCGTCCTCGACGACCACCTCCACCACCGGGTCCTCCACGACGCGTACCCCCCGCCCCGCCAGGCGCTCCAGGTCGTCCTCGCTCGGTCGCCGAGCCCCCTCCCCCAGCACCACGACGACGCGGTCGGTGAGCTGGCGGAACAGCAGCGCCTGGTGAGAGGCCATCGCGGTGGTCGCGAGCACCACCACCGAGCGGTCGCGCACCTCCCAGCCGTGGCAGTAGGGACAGTGCAGGACGTCGCGGCCCCAGCGCGGGGCGAGACCGGCGACCTCGGGCAGCTGGTCGGTCACGCCGGTGGCGACCAGGACGCGGCGCGCGGCGACCTCGGACCCGTCGTCGGTGGTGACGACGAACCCCGTGCCCTCACCGCCCTGCGACCGCACGCCGGTCACCCTGGCCCCGACGACCTCGACGCCGTACGCCGCGACCTCGGCGCGCCCGAGAGCCAGCAGATCTGCGGGCGGTGTGCCTTCCCGGCCGAGATAATTGTGGATATGACCCGCGGAGGCGTTGCGTGGCTGTCCTGCGTCGAGGACGAGCACCGCGCGCCGCGACCTCCCCAGGGCCATCGCCCCCGCCAGCCCGGCGGCCGCCCCGCCGACCACCACCACGTCGTACTCCTGCTGCTCGGTCCGTGTCATGGATCGAGTGTGCGGACCGTTCGGCCGCGTTGACAAACATCGTTGCCGATCTGGCAAACTCAGGGCATGGTCGACGACGCCGCCCTCGCGGCCTCCCTCGGACGGGTCGGTGCGCGGTTGCGGCAGCTGCGGCTGGAGCGCGACGCGACGCTGGCCGACCTGTCGGCGGAGACCGGGATCTCGGTGAGCACGCTGTCGCGCCTGGAGTCCGGCAGCCGCAAGCCGACCCTGGAGCTGCTGCTCCCGCTGGCCCGCGCGCACCGGGTCGCCCTCGACGAGCTGGTCGACGCCCCGGAGACGGGAGACCCCCGGGTGCGGTCGAAGCCGGTCACGCGGCACGGGATGACGTTCCTTCCGCTGACCCGGCGTCCGGGCGGACTCCAGGCCTACAAGCAGATCCTCCCGCCCCGACCGGACGCGGTGCCCACGGGCAACACCCACGAGGGCTACGAGTGGCTCTACGTGCTGTCCGGACGTGTCCGGCTGGTGCTCGGAGGCCGGGACATGCTCCTCGCGCCGGGCGAGGTGGTGGAGTTCGACACCCGTACACCGCACTGGGTCGGGAACCCCGGGCCGGAGCCGGCCGAGGTGCTCGCCATCTACGGCCCGCAGGGAGAACGGATGCACGTCCGCTCCCCCTCGTCTCCCGCGAGGTGAGCGGCCGGTGAGCGGCCGGTGAGCGGTCGGCGGTCAGGTCACCATCCCCTGCCGGAAGGCCCACGCGGTGGCCTCGGCGCGCCCCCGGACCTGCAGCTTGCGGTAGATGGCCGTCGCGTGGTGGTTCACGGTCTTGGGGGCCAGTCCCAGCCGGAGGCTGATCTGCTTGTTCGTGGCTCCGGTGGCCAGCTCGGCCAGGACGTCCCGCTCCCGGTCGGTCAGCTCGGGGCGACTGTGCTGAGCTCTGCTCACCGCCTCCTTCCCCGTCGACGGCGCCCGGTCGGCGGCCGCGACGGTCCTGGCGTAGTCCAGGAGGTCCGCCAGTCCCTCGGCGCCCGTGCCCCCTCCCTGCGCGGGAGGTGACCAGGCCACGCCCTCGGTCCCGAGCGCAGCCGTCGTCGCGGCCAGGGCCGCTTCGTACAGGCCGACCCAGGACGGCGGGGTGAAGAGCAGGAGCTGCTCGCGGTAGGGCTCGACCAGGGCGCTCAACCGCGCCGCACGCACGAGGTCCCCGCGCTCGACGGCGACCGCGACCATCACCCCGCCGAAGCACACCTGGCTCGCCCACGTGGGGAGGACCCGGGTGAGGCCCAGACCCTCGACGACCCTGGTCGCGGCCAGCCCCAGGTCGCCCCTGGACACCGCGTGACCGGCTCCGACCTGCAGCAGCAGCGCCTCGTAGCGCGGTTCGTTGCACCGACGGACCATCACCAGCAGGTCCTCGACCGACGGTGCACGCCGCAGCAGGGCGGCCCCCCGCCGCGCGGGCAGACCCAGCACGAGGAGCACGGCGATGACCAGGGAGCGCGGGTCACCGCAGGCCAGGGCCTGCGTCAAGGACCGCTCGGCGAGGCGGCAGGCGTCGTCGGTCCGCCCGCGCTGGTTCTGCACCATCCCGACCCAGCCGCTGAACCGGGCGATCCAGACCTGGTCGTCAGCGGCCTCGGCCAGCCTCAACGCCTCCGTCGCGGCCCGGACCGCGCCGGCCAGGTCTCCGGTGACCGGCACGGCCTGCATCGTGATGGCCAGTCCCAGCAGAAGCAGCCGCGAGCTCCCGGTCTGCCTGGCCCGCAGGACGCCGGTCGCCAGCATCGCCCGGGCCTCGGCCGCGGCCTCGGGCGGCTCGGTCATCAGGCGCAGGTGCGCCAGGCGGAGGACGGCCTCGGTGAGCAGCTCGTCCGGTGATCCGGGGCCGGGGTCCGCGGCCCGGGCCACGAGCGTCGACAGCGCCGGTCCCACGAAGCCGTCGAAGCCCCGCCGGAGCACGTAGGGCGCGAGGCTGCAGGCCGTCCGCAGCGCCTCGGGGTCCGCCTCGCGCGCGACCAGGCTCCCCAGGACGATCCGCAGGTCGAGCTCCGAGCGCTCGAGCTCCTGCATCGAGCGGTCCTCGGCTGCCCGCTCGACGGCCGGTCCTCGCTCGCTCACGAAGTCGGCGACAGCGTGACGGTAGGCGTCCTCGGCCACCGCCAACCCCTCGGTCCCCGCCAGGCGTTCCCGGGCGAAGGAGCGGACCAGCGGAACCAGGCTGTACCCCGGTTCAGCGGTGCTCAGGTCCACCTCGGCCAACCGTCGGTCCACGAGCTCGGAGACGCAGTCGACGGCGGTGCGCCCGTCGGGTGGCAGCACTCGGCCCGGCAACCGGTCGCGCACGCCGTCGACCATCTCCAGCGGAGCGGGCGCCGCGAAGACCGAGAGCAACCGCAGCATCCCCGCGGTGTCCTCGTCGAGCAGGTCGTAGGACCACCTCATCGCCGCGGTGACGCTGCGATGGCGCGCCGGCGCCCCCGGCTCGTCACCGACCGACTCGGCTCCGGTCAGCAGGTCGATCTGCTCGGCCACCACGTGCGTCGGCAGGAAGCCGAACCGGGCCGCCAGGAGCTCGATCCCCAGGGGCAACCCGTGCACCCGGCGGCAGAGCTCGCCGATCGCGGCCAGGTCCGACTCCGACGGCACGAACAACGGATGGGCCTGGTGGGCACGGTGGCAGTAGAGCTCGACGGCCGGATAGCTGGTCAGCCGCCGGCGACCGCCCCAGCCCGGAGGCACCTCCAGCGGGTCCAGCCCGACGACGCTCTCGCCCTCCAGGTGCAGCGGACGCGGGCTGGTCGCGACGAACCGGTAGCCGGGGCACGTCTCCAGCAGCACCGCCACCGGGTGGGGCTCGCCGGCCAGCTTCTCGCAGCCGTCCAGCACCACCAGCCGGGGCCGGGTCACGCTGGCCTCGGCCAGCCGGTCCGCGATCGACTGCTGCGAGCCCGTCGGCAGCACCACCGCCGCAGCGGTCGACAGCAGGACCCCCTCGGCGTCGGTGACACCGTCCAGACGCACCACCACGGCGCAGCGACGGCGCCGGCACCCGGGGCGGCGCCTGGGTCCCCCAGGAGCCGGACCAGGGCCAGGGCCAGCTCGGTCTTGCCGACGCCGCCCGGCCCGGTGAGCGTGACCAGCCGGTTCCGGGGGTCCCCGACCAGCCGGACCAGGGCCTCCAGCTCGGCCGCACGACCGATCGGGCCGGCCGTACCGCTCGCCGAGAACATAGCTGCACATCCTAGTGTTCCCGCGGCGACGGCCGGGTCGACCGGGTGAATGACTTGATTGCCCCTCCGCCCCGCCGATAGGGAGCGCGTCGACAAGGAGCATCCGGTGCCTGACCCGTCCCCCTTCACCAGTCTCGTGCGCCACGGCCCGACCCAGGTCAGCACCAAGCGCGCCCTGGTCTCGTTGAGCCGCAGCATCGAGGCCCGGGCGCTGGCCGCCGGATCGGCCGCGCAGCTGTTCGTCTGCCTCCAGCACGTCCAGTTCCACCAGGGCCGGACCCGCGCCCTGCACCACCGGCTCGCCCGGGCCGGGGTCGAGGTCCACGTCTACGGCGTCGACGTGCGGGACGGGGTGGCGGCACCGCCGGAGCTCTCGGCGCACAACGTCTCCGGGTTCGGGCTCCTGGCCCAGGAGTGGAACGTGCTGCTGGTGACCCCCAGGTCCGGACTCGGACTCTGGGCCCGCCAGGTCGACCCGGTGCCGGGACCGACCGCACCCGTGAACGACCTGGACCGACGCTTCGAGTGGCTGGTCTCGGAGAACCGCGCCAACGTGGTGTACGCAGCCGCGGCCCTGTCGGCCGCCGACTTCGTGGTGGGCGGCGACTTCAGCCGCAGATGAGCGGTGTCACCGGCCTGCGCTCGGGGTCCGGCTGATCGCGGTGGGGTCGACGTCGCCCCCCTCGCCGTTGCCGTTGTAGCCCCAGCACCAGGCCGAGTGGTCGGTGCGGGTCCCGCACGAGCGTGCGTCTCCGGCGGTGAGACCGACCCAGGTGGTGGCGCGGCCGACCTGCACGGGGGCGGCGCCGGCGGTGCTGCCGTTGCCCGCTGCCCGAGGGCGTTCGAGCCCCAGCACCAGGCGGTGCCGTCGTACGGTGCCGCACGAGTGGCTCCCCGCCGGCGCTCACCGCTGCCCAGTTGTGTCGTGGCCGACCCCGGGACGCTGCGGTGGGCAGCGACGCTCCCGTCGCCGAGCTGGCCCTCGCTGTTGTCACCCCAGCACCACGCGGTGCCGTCCGACCCCACCCCGCAGGAGTGGAACCCCCGGCACTCACCTCGGTCCAGTCCCCACGTCCCCGACCCGCACCGCGGTGCTGCGGTCCAGGAGGCTGCCGTCGCCGACCTGTCCGGCGTAGTTCGCCCCCCAGCACCAGGCGGTGCCGTTCGTGCGCACACCGCAGGAGTGGGCGAGGCCGGCGCTGACCGTGGCCCAGTCACCCCGCCACCGACGCGTACGGCGGCGCTGCGGGCACCGGCGGCGGTGTCCCCCAGCTGCCCGTGGTTGTTGTGCCCCCAGCACCAGACGCTGTGGTCGGTGCGGGTGCCGCAGGAGTGGAACGGGCCGTCCGACACGACGTCCCAGCGCACGCCAGGGACCGCCGCCGAGGCCGCGGACCGACGGGACTCGTTGCCCGTCCCGTCGACCGCCGAGACCGCGACCACGACCCGCTCGCGGTTCACCAGCCCGGACAGGGTGTCGCTGCTCGAG
>CAWJLZ010000003.1:0-209739 GCA_963843825.1 uncultured Actinomycetota bacterium | reverse complement strand
AGGCCTCGATCAGGCTGGGCAGGGCGAAGAGGTTCACCCGCTCAGCCTAACCGGCCGGTGCGCGCGAGCACGGAACTCGCTGGATCAGTAGGCGCCGTCGCTGCCGACCACGGCGCGGACCGTCTTGCCGATGATGATGAAGTCGCTGACCAGGGACCAGTTGTCCCGGTAGTAGAGGTCCAGGCGGATCGCGTCGTCCCAGCTCAGGTTGGACCGGCCGGACACCTGCCACAGCCCGGTCATGCCGGGGCGGACGTGCAGCCGCCGGCGGGCCAGCTCGGTGTAGGTGTCGACCTCCCACTGCTGCTGGGGGCGCGGACCGACCAGGCTCATCGTGCCGTTGAACACGTTGATCGCTGGGGGAGCTCGTCGATCGAGTAGCGACGGATGAATGCCCCGACCCGCGTGATGCGTGGGTCGCGCTCCAGCTTGAACAGCGCACCCTCGTGACCGCTGTCGGCACGGAGCTGGGCCTCCATCGCCTCGGCGTCGACCCGCATGGAACGGAACTTGAGGCAGGAGAACACCTCACCGTTGAGTCCGACGCGCTGCTGGCGGTAGAAGACCGGCCCACCGCCGTCGGTGTACTTGATGAGGACCGCGACGACCGCGAAGACCGGAGCCGCGAGCAGCAGCCCCACCGAGGCCCCGAGCACGTCGAAGGCTCGCTTGGGCCAGGAGGCGGCCCGACCGGCCTGCGGCTCCTCGACGTGCAGAAAGGGGAGGCCGGCCACCGGCCGCATGTGCATCCGAGGACCGGACACGTCCGCGAGCTGGGGCACGACCACGAGCTCGATGTCGCGACCCTCGAGGTTCCAGGCGATCTCGCGCAGGTCGATGTCCGACCCGCCCGCGATCATCACCGTGTCGGCCCGCACCGCGTCGCAGGAGGAGGCAACGTCGTGGACCGACCCGAAGGCCCGGGCGGGCAGGTCGTGGGTGGCGGCGTGCAGCGGGTCGGTCACCGTGCAACCCACGATCCGGTAGCCCAGGTGGCCCTCGCGCGCCAGCTTCGTGGCCAGGTCGGCCACGGCCCGCTGGGAGCCGACCACCAGCACACGATGGTGCAGCGATCCAGCCAGCCGCTTGCGGTGGATCCACTTGCGCACGCCATAGCGCTCGACGGTCAGCAGCGAGGCGCCGATCACGAAGAGGCAGACCAGGAAGCCGCGCGACAGCGGCGACTGGGTGAAGTAGCCCGCCGTGGACGCGGCGAGCGCCGCGATCAGCGAGGCCTTCCCGATGGCCTGGAACTCTTCGGGGCCGGCCCCGAAGCGGCGCTTCGAGTAGGCCCCGGACAGTGCGAGCACGAAGAGCCACAGACCGATCAGGAACGGCGCGAGGATCGAGGCCAGGACGATGCCGCCGGACGTCGCGGCCGGGACCCCCGGAACGGCCCCACGCACCGGCCACGCCAGTGCGGCACTGGCCACGAGCACCAGCACGTCGAGCCCGGCGACGCGACGGATCACGCGACGCAGGCCCCGACTTCCGGGAACACCCCCGGACGGCGCCGCACTGGGCGCGGCCGTGGTGGCAGTCGTGGTCGTCGGTCGTGGACCCACCCCGGCGCTGAGCCGGAAAAGCATGTGAGGTTCCGTCATTTGCATTGCGCCGAACCCCAGAAGGGCGCACGGAAACACCATCAGACATAAAAGAATCCCCCGATTCTTCGGGTCAGGCGTGATGCCCGGCTACCCCGGACAACCCCTCCACACCTGACTTTGTCGAGGCTATTTGACGATCCAGGTGCGTCAAAATCACGAACTGATCCTCGCCGGCGCCGGATCGTCGGCCGGTGGCAGTCCCCGGACATGGACAGCGCCACCTTTCCCCCCTACATGCACCATTCGCCCCCTCCTCGACGAGTGACCTCCACCTCAACAGAACCTCCCAAAGCGGCTAATCGCGCCATTTGGCGATCGGCGAACTTCATAGCGAATTCCTAAGATGGCGGAGTGTGATCTCCATGACAGAGACCCTTTCCGACCCATTCCTGCCGGGGTGTGGCGCAAGCCACACCCCGGCCCTTCGCGAGGATTCGCCCGGTATGTGGATGTCCACACCGTGACTCAGCCGCTGTCCACAAAGCCTTAACCCTCGGGGCTCCGGAGGGTCGCGCTCGGTGAGGCAGAATGTCGGTCATACGAAGCCACCTCGACGTCGGGTGGTACACCGCTCGGGGACGAAAGGGTCTTTGTGGATCTGCGCGACTATGTCCTGATGCTGCGACGCGGCTGGCTGCTGATCGCCGGCGTCACGGCCGCGGGACTGTTGCTGGGCGTGGCCTTCCTGCACGCCACCACGGAGGTCTACGAGTCGACCTCCGTCATCCTCGCCGCGCCGAATGACCCCGTCACGATGAGCGACCTCCAGCTGGGAGCCCAGTTCGCCACGTCGTCGGGACCCACGATCGCCACGCTGATCACGTCCTCGCAGGTGTTGGACCCCGTGGCCAAGAGCTTCGCCACCGACTCGTTCTCCCCCGACACCGCCGAGCTCGGCTCATCCCAGCTCGCCGGGCTCCTGTCCGTCAGCGCGGCCGAGTCGACGTCGGTCATCTACGTGACCGCGTCGGCAGCATCGTCGGAGGAGGCGGCAACCATCGCGAACGCCGTTGCCGACAGCGCCGTCAGGGTGATCCCACGACTCGTGGCGGCGAATCCTCAGATCCCGCCGCGCCTCTGCTGGACCTCCGGGTCGTTCAGCAGGGCGCCGTCGCAGACGTTCCGGTGAGCCCGAACAAGAGTCGGGTGCTGGTCGTCGCCATCGTCGCCGGGCTGGCCCTCGGGCTCACTCTCAGCATCCTCCGCCAGACCCTCGACAGCCGCCTGCGTCGGGCCGACGACGTCGAGGCCCTGACCGGCCTCAAACCCCTGGCCGTGCTGCACGGCGGCGCCCGCGCCGGCACGGCCGGCATCGTGGTTCGCGATGCCCCGCTCAGCCCGGCCGTGGAGTCCTACCGCGTGCTTCGTACGAACCTCGGCTATGCCGTGGGGCACGGGCCGCAGAGCATCCTCTTCGCGCCGGCCACCACCGACGACACCGCCGTGCTGGTCCCGATCAACGTGGCCTGGTCCCTGGCCCAGACCGGTCGCCGGGTCATCCTGATCGATCTCGACCTGCGGCGGTCCGTCGTCGGCGACCTGCTCGGCGTGGGAGACGAGGCAGGTGCGGCCGATCTCCTCACCGGTGGACCGGAGCCGCAGATCTTCGTCCGCAGCACGGGCCAGCCGTTGCTGGACGTGATGACCGGCGGCGCCCCGTCCAACGCCCCCTCGGACCTCCTGAGCGGTCCTTCGCTCGACACCCTGCTGCGCAGGGCAGAGCGCATCTACGACGTCGTGGTCATCAACGCTCCCCCTCTCCTGGACTACTCGGACGCCGCGGTCATCGCCCGGGTGGCGACGCACACCGTGGTGACCGTGCGCGCCGAGCGCACGCGCGAGGCTCAGCTGACCGATGCGCTCGACGTCCTCTCCCAGGTTCGCGTCGAGCCGGTCGGCCTCGTGCTCACCGGCGCGCGGACCTCGATCACGGAGTGGGCGAGACTCGGTCTGCGCTCCGACGCATGGCGGCACATCCCCTCGCGACTCACCGACCGGGAGGACGACGCCCGGCACCGCAAGCCCGCGTCGGAGCCGCACCCCGACGACGAGCGCACCTCTCCGAGCGGGACCGACTCGTGACCGGGGCCCTCGTCCACGAGTGGATCGCCCAGTCCGGCGGGTCCGAGAACGTGCTCCAAGCCTTCGCCGACCTGTTCCCCGACGCGCCGGTCTTCTGCCTGTGGAACGACTCGGCGGGTCGCTTCGACCAGGAGCGGCTGCACGAGTCCTGGCTCGCGCGCACACCGCTACGGCGCTCCAAGGCTGTCTCCCTGCCGCTGATGCCTCTGGCCTGGCGCCAGCTGCGTGACCACGGGTTCGACTGGGCGCTGATCAGCTCCCATGCGTTCGCCCACCACGCCCGCTTCCGGGGAGCGGCACCGGACTTCCGTCGCATGGTCTACGTCCACACCCCGGCGCGATACGTGTGGACCCCCGACCTCGACCAGCGCGGCCAGGGGAGGAGCGCGCGCCTCGTGGCCAAGGCCCTTCAGCCCCTCGATCGCAAGCGGGCACAGGAGGGAGCCGACTTCGCTGCGAACAGTGCCTTCATCGCCGACCGGATGCGGAGGGTCATGGGGAGTCGACTCCCGCGTCATCTATCCCCCCGTGGACGTGGAGAGGATCCAAGCGGTCGAGGACTGGGCGAGCGTCCTCGACCACGACGAGACCAGGATCCTGGACGCACTTCCGGACGGGTTACGTGCTCGGCGCCTCGCGCTTCATCCCCTACAAGGAGCTGGACCGCGTGATCGGCGTGGGCGAAGCACTGGGACGACCGGTCGTGCTCGCCGGGGGTGGGCCGTTCCGTCCGGCTCTCGAGGACCGTGCTCGTGACGCCTCCGTCCCGGTCGTCTTCGTGGACTCACCCTCCAGCGCGCTGTTGTACGCGCTGTACCAGCGCACGGCGCTCTACGTCTTCCCCGCCGTCGAGGACTTCGGCATCATGCCGGTCGAGGCGATGGCTGCCGGTGCGCCGGTCCTGGCTCGGGCGGAGGGCGGGGCCGGTGAGAGCACGGTGCACGCTCGTACCGGTGCACTGGTCTCGTTCACCAGTCCCGCGGAGATCCAGGAGGGGGCGGAGATCGCCATGACCACCGACCGCGACGTGCGTCTGGGTCGTGCCGCTCAGTTCGGCATGGCCCGCTTCAACCGCGAGGTCCGCTCGTGGGTGGAGCGGACATGAGCCGGGTGCTGGTGAACGCCAGCTTCCGCAGTCAACGTGTCACCGGCCAGCAGCGCTACGCGGCCGAGATCGCAGCCCGGCTTGCCCCCGCGTCCTCCTACGAGGACTGCGCGCCGACCGGCATCTGGTCCCGGTCCAAGGCGTTGGTGTGGGCCTGGGTCCAGGTCGTCCTGCCCGCTGAGGACCCGCTCCCGAGTGCTGCTGTCGATGACTTCCCGGGCGCCCCTGTGGAGCCGGCGGCACGTCATCGTGGTGCACGACCTGTTCGCGATCGAGCACCCGGAGTGGTACTCCCGCTCCTACTACCTGACCCACGCACCGCTGCTGCGGGCGCAGATCCGCACCGCCGCCGCAGTGATCGCGGTCAGCGAGCCGGTCGCCGCCAGCTGGCCGTGATGGGCCGCAGCGACGTGACCGGTCGCCCCCAATGCGCCCGAGCGACGTCTTCTCGCGTCGACGACGTCACGGCGTCGACCACCGTGCTCGGAGCACGGGATCGAGCCCGGCAGCTACTTCCTCGCCGTCGGCAGCCGCGACCCGCGCAAGAACCTGCTGACACTGGCCCGGGCCTATGCCTTGCTCGACGACGAGTTGCGTGCCGCGCACCCGCTGGTGCTGGTCGGCGGTGGGGACTCGATCTACCGCGCCGAGGACATCGACGTGGCCGACCGGGCATCGTCGACGCCGGGCTTCGTCGACGACGACGAGCTTCGCCGGCTCTACCGCGACGCGCGCCAGCGTGGTCTTCGTCAGCCTGGCTGAGGGCTTCGGCCTGCCGCTGGTGGAGGCCAGCGCCGCCGGTGCACGCGTCGATGGTGATCTCCGACATCGAGGTCTTCCGGTGGATCTGTGGCGACGGCGCGTACTACGTCGACCCGCCGTCCCCGGAGTCGATCGCGGCAGGGCTGCGCGCCCAGGTGGTCGACCCGGTCGGGCCGACCATCTCGCGGGGCCGCTTCACGTGGGACAAGAGTGCCGCGGCCGTCTCGCGCAGTGTGTGCCGACGAGGGCGGAACGAGCCCAGTGACACCCAGACTGAGGACCGCGGTGGTGCTGGCCTCGGCCGGGCGCCCGGAGCTGCTCGGAGAGGCTTTGGACGCGTGGCGGGCGCAGACGGGCATCGAGTTCGACACGGTGGTGTCGGTTCCTGACGCAACCAGCCTGCCCGCCGATCGCTCGCTCCTGGACGCGGTCACGGTGGTCACCGGCACCAAGGGCCTCGCGGCCCAGCGCAACGCCGGCATGGCTGCTCTGGTCGCCCCCCAGGTCGTCGCGTTCTTCGACGACGACAGCGTTCTTCGCGCCGACTGGCTGTCCACCGCGGTCGCGTTCTTCGAGTCCCACCCGGACGTCGTCGGACTGACGGGCCGGGTCCTGCTCGATGGAGCGGTCAGTGGAGAGATCTCGCGTGAGCGCACGGCCCAGGCGATCGAGACGTCATGGGCTGAGCCGGTCACGGGCGACTTCGTCCCCTGGCAGGAGCTGTACGGGTGCAATTTCGCCGTCCGGATGGATCTGATCGGCGACGAGCGCTTCGACGAACGCCTGCCGCTCTACTCCTGGCTGGAGGACCACGACATGGCCCGCCGCCTGCTGAGGATCGGACGCCTGGCGAAGGTCGACGACTGCGTGGTCGTCCACCGTGCTGCTGCTTCCGGCGGACGGCAATCCCATGTGAGGCTCGGATACTCGCAAGTGATGAACCCGATGTATCTGCACCGCAAGGGGAGCTTTCCCTTCTGGTTCGCACTCCGGCACCTGGGACGGCGCGTGGCCAAGAACCTCGCTCTCTCGGCGGTGGGCCCGAACCGCGGTCTTCGCAGGCAACGGCTGTACGGGAACGCCCTGGCCGCCCGCGACGTCGTCCGTGGACGGATCACCCCCGAGCGCATCGTCGAGCTCTGAGCCTCGGGGCTCTCGCCTCGGCCGCTACGGCGACGAGGGCGCGCGCACCGGCCCCGAGACTGCCTCCGCCTCGGCCGCCGCCTCCGTGCGCCCGTCCAGGATGGCGTGGGAGAGCAGGCCCAGGGACATCCAGAGGACGCCGCTGCTGTCGGAGAGGTCAGGCCCCGCCACCAGCTTGACGACCAGCAAGGAGATCAGTGCCCACACGACCGGGCGGTACGGCCGGTACCTGGCCCCACCGGCGAGCAGACCGGCGACGGCGCCGGAGAAGAGCAGCGAGCCCAGCAGACCCGTGGCGCTGAGCAAGGTGGGCAGGAAGGACGAGGCGCGGGCCGAACCGAGCCCCACCCCGATACCCCAGCTGTCGAGGAAGACCCCCAACGAGTCACTGTTGGACGACGAGCGGTCGGAGTAGGAGGAAGACACCAGCTTCTCGTTCACCGTGGACGTGACGAAAGTCCACGACCGTAGGCAGCAACCACATGCCGACCACCAGGGCCACGACGCCGAGCAGCCCGACGACCTTGCTCAGTGAGAGGCGCCGCGCGAGGAACCCGATCGTCAAGGTGGTGCCCGCGATGGCCGCCGTGATCACACCGGCCACGACGAAGGTCGCCGAGGTGGAGATCACCCCGAGGTAGAGCGCTATCGCGGCCACCGCCAGCGCCCCCGTACGACGCCAGCCGCGCAGCTGTGCAGACCGGGGCAGCATGTACGCCATCGTGGCCACCGCGGTCCCGGCCATGGCTGCAGGCTCCGAGAAGATGCCCCGGAAGCGCACTCCTCCCCCCGCAGCGGTCTCGATGTAGGCGAAGGAGGGTGAGTTGTCGAACAATCCCTCGGGAAAGGGCAGCCCGAGGAGTGGTGCCAGATAGCGCCAGAAGGACAACAGGATGGCCAGTCCGGTCGTCAGACCGATCAGCGACGGGCTCGCGTGGGGAGACCGTGCCAGGAAGACCACGACGCACACACCGAGGAACAGGTAGACGATCTGTGCCAGGTTCGACGAGGTCAGCTGCCCGGCAACGAGCTCCGTGGCCACCGGCGTCACGATGGGCATCTGGTCGAAGAGCAGGGGGGCGATCAACGTGACGATCGTCGACTGGACGAAGAAGAGCACCAGGAGCAGGGCGCCCGGAGGTAGCGGGACCCGCTGACGCCCTGGTCGGCGCGCCCTGTCGAGCACCGAGAGCGCCAGGGCGACGACCGCACCGAAGGCCACGGCGTAGAAGGTGGGCACGGCGGTCGTTCCCACGACGATGGCCGACCCTGAGGCCGTGGCGCCGCCCAGGGCAAGAGCCCGCCCGTAGCCGCCACGTGAGACGACCCCGTAGACGACAACGACGAACACGATCAGTGTGAGACCCGACATGGCGCGCTCCTCACGCCCGGCGTCGGTAGCGGCGCGCGACGAGAGCGCGCGCGACGCCGGGCGGAGCCACGAGCGTCGCCAACGACCATCCGGCGATCACCAGACGGTGCAGCAGGGGTTCCGGGCCCGGCTGCCGCGGGGAGCGCAACGCGTCGACGAACATGCGCGCTCGACGGTCGTCGGGCAGCGGTCTGGCGTCCGGGACCAGCCGGCACGACGCGACCCTGAGCTGGAGGAGCTCGCGGCTGCGGAACAGTGGCCCCTCGTCGACGTTGCCGTCCCCCGCGGCGGTACGAGCCCACCGCCACCGTGCTCTGGCTCGTGCCACCTCGCGCGGGAAGCGGGTCACGTCCACCAGGAGGTTGCTGTCGTTCCCTCCGTGCTGGCGGTAGCCCACCAGCAAGCCAGGCACGCTGACGACGTCGCCGAAGAACGGTGCCGCCGCGAGCGGGGCCGAGTCGGCGAAGTCGCCGATCTCCTCCCCCACGGGGAGGATCTGGTCCAGGAACCACCGGGCGTAGACGTTGCCCGAGCCGGGAGGAGTCGGGTACGCCGAGGTCCGCCTCAACCAACGACGGACGTCCTGTGCGGTCGGCGGCGGTCGGAAGGCGGGGAACGGATCTCCCATGGGGGTTCCGGCGACATCGATGCGCTGCATCTGACCTTGGACCTTGGACACCGAAGGCCCCCACACCTCACTCACACGAAGCGCAAGGTCGTCGGGCAGCACGTCGTCCGAATCGAGGAAGACGACCACGTCACCAGTGCTCAGCGCGAACCCTCGGTTGGCGGCCACCCGCTGGGTGGCGTTCTCGGTGGCCAGGAACCGGATGCGGCCACCGTAGGACTCGATCACCGCACGAGAACCGTCCGTGGACCCGTCGTCGACGACGACGACCTCGACGTCCGGCCACCTCACGGAGAGCGCGCTGTCGATCGCCGCGCCGACGAATCTCTCGTAGTTGTGGTTGGTGATGACCACGCTGAGACGCTTCACGAGCCGGGTCCACGGCGTACGGGCTTCTCGGTTCTCCCCACGGACCACTCGCCCCCGGGTACGACCGACATGAGGGCCGCGAAGTGCGTGGCGACGGCTTCGTCCCGCGCGTAGCCCTGGGCCAGGAGGCGGCGCTGGTCATCCTGCTCGGTCGTGCGGACGTGTCGAGAAGCCTGGACCATGGCGGCGCCCAGCGCGGCGGGATCGGCAGGTGGGACCAGGGTTCCCGCCACCCTGTCGGAGATGACGTCGGCGGGACCGAACTCGCAGTCGGCCGCCAGGAGCGGCACACCACACTGCAGCGCTTCGACCAGGACCACCCCGAACCCCTCCCACCGCGAGGCCAGCACGAAGCAGTCAGCCCGGCGGAGGTGCTCGACAGGGTCTGCGGAGTACCCGGCAAAGGTCACGAGGTCGTCGAGGCCGAGATCCCGGGTGAGGGCGCGCAGCTCGTCGCCTGCCTCTCCCTGCCCCACCAACGTCAGTGTGACCGGCGGCAGGTCCTCACGCACGCGGGCGAGCGCGCGCAGGGAGATGTCATGGCCCTTCTGGTGGCTCAGTCGCCCGATGCTCACGAACCGGAACACGCCGTCGGGTGAGGTCACCGGAGGTCCAGCCGCAAGGTCGCGGACCGGATTCTTGACAAAGACCACCCGGCTCGAGCGGGCGATGGTGGCGGCCGCGTAGTCGCGCAGGGACGGGGAGACGGCGAGCACCATGGGCACCCGTCGCGCCACCACGGCTCGGAAGAACGCGAACGCCGCCCGTGTCCGCAGGGTGCCCTGGGCCTCCTCGAGGCGGGGGTTCCCGTGCAGGTGCGGCACCAGGACCGGGAGCCGCAGCCCGCGGGTGGCGACCCACGCGATGACGGAGGCCTCCACCTGGGGACAGATCAGGACGTCGAAGTCCTCTGCGGCTACGCAGCGGCGCAGAGCCCGCCCCAGCTCTCGCAACCGACCGACCCCCAGGACGTGGGTCGTGTAGGGCACCTCGTCGAGCTCCGGGCTGTCGAAGGGGGTGGCGTAGACGACGTGGACCTCGAAGAGGTCAGCGTGGTTGAGGGCGACACCGGACGCGATCTCGTGCACCACCCGCTCGATCCCCGCGAAGTGCTGCGAGGGACCGACGAAGTACGCGACTCGTAGTCGGGCGCCTTCGGCCCTCCTTCGCCTCATCGCCCGCCACGCATCGGCATCGGCATCGGCATCGACGTGCTGAGCATGTCCACCATCGACGCCCGGCAGCAGCGCTCCCGAACATGGATGATCCTCATGCGTCCCCCTGAACACGTTTCTTTCCCCGGGGTCGATGGTAGCCGTTCGACCGGCCCCCCTGATCGTGATGAGCGTGACAGACGCGCAACCGAGACAGGGGGGGTCCATGCCACGGTCGGTACGATGGCGAGGAGATCTGGCCAACGGCAGGGGACATGGTGCGACGGGGGCGTTGGAGGATCGTGGGCGCAGCCGTCCTCGTGGCTGCCTTGGTCCTGGTGTCGGTGGCTCTGCTCAATCGTGAGCCGGAGAGCGGCTGGTCGGCGAGCTCAGCCCAGACAGGGCAGGAGGCTGTCCGGGCCGAGCCGGGGGTGTCCGGAGCGTGGGCGTCGAGGAACCAGACCGTCGGTGCCTGGGTGGAGCGGTCCTGGCGATCGCCCGTCGACGTCCAGCGAGTGGTGATCACCCGAGGGGACGCTGCGAGCGCCCCGGTGACCGCGGGCTACGTGCGGTTCGGGGACGGTTCGCAGCTGCGGGTCGAG
Organism: uncultured Actinomycetota bacterium; assembly: GCA_963843825.1. Taxonomy (GTDB): domain Bacteria; phylum Actinomycetota; class Actinomycetes; order Propionibacteriales; family Nocardioidaceae; genus Marmoricola_A. The sequence continues at coordinate 198,915 of CAWJLZ010000003.1, read as the reverse complement.
CTGACCGGGCCGACGACGATCGTCCCGATCGCCCCGCGACGCATCTCGGTGATGCGCTTCACGGTGCTGGCGACGGACGAGGGTGCTTCCTTCGTGAGCCTGGCCGAGCTGGGCGCGGACGACGAGACGGCGTCCCAGGGGTCGGTCGCGGCGCCCTCCGGAAGCTCCGACGGCAACCTGGCCGGTGCGGCCACGGCCAGCGGCGACCTCGACGCAGTGATCGACGGCAACCCCTCGACCTCGGCTGCCGTCGGCGACGGTCTGGAGCTCACCTGGGACCAACCGCAGGAGATCTCTCGCGTCTCCATCCTGGGAGCCCCGGAGGGGCCCACGATGCGGAGCGGAACCCTCGAGTTCTCGGACGGCTCGACCCTGCCGTTCGGGGGGGTGACCTCGGACGTGCAACGCCCGACGACAGCGGCCTTCATGCCGCGCGTCACCACCTCGCTCCGCCTTCGTGTCGACGGGGTGAACGGGGTCGGCGACCCAGGGGCGCTGACGCTGGGCGAGGTCGCCGTCTACGGCTCCGGTGGTCAGGCTGTCCGACCTCCTGGTCGAGCCGAGGCCGGCGCGACGCCGGGCACCGCCCCCTGTGCGCAACCGGGACCGAGGCCCGCGGACGGGGACGGCATCGTGGTCCTGTGCCCGACGAACGGCACGGTGGTCGAGGACGCCGTGGACCTCACCGTCGCAGCCGGTCCGTCGTTCTCGTCGGTGACGGCCTCGGTGTGGCCCTCCGCCACGTCGACGGAACCGCCAGGAGCATCGTCGGAGGAAAGGGTTCGGATCGCACTGGACGCCGACGGCACCGGCTCCCTCACCCTCGACGTCTCGAGCATCTCCCCCGGACCCTTCACCGTTGCGCTGGCCACGGACGACCCCGGCGAGGACCGGACCACGGCGTTCCTTCACCTGCTCAAGGCAGGCGTCCCGCAGTCCGACGACTCCCCGGCGCCGCCGGGGAGGACGCTGGCCTTCGCCGAGGAGTTCGACCGGCCCGTGTCGGTCAACCGCTCCGGCGAGGGTGCCGACTACGCCGCCGGGAAGCCCACGGACGCCGGCATCGAGGACTTCGGGGAAGCCATCTTCGCCGACCCCGCCCTGGGGCTGGGCAACGTCGAGGTCGTGCAGGACGACTACCTGCGGCTGTCGGTCCAGCCGCGACCCTCCAACCTCGAGGACCCGCAGGGCTGGGGCAGGGAGTACGTGGGCGGCATGCTGTCGTCCGCACGCTCGGGTGGCTCCGGCTTCTCGGCGCAGTACGGCTACTTCGAAGCACGCATGCTCGCGCCGGCCGCTCCCGGCACCTGGCCCGCCTTCTGGCTCCTGCCCAACCCCGACCTCGTGGACAAGCTGCCGGTCGGCCTCGAGATCGACGTCGTCGAGCTCTACGGACACGATCCTGTCGGAGCGTGTCACACCAGCCACCAGTACCCGGACCCCGACGGCATCGGGAAGGCGCTGTGCGCACCCAGCTTCGGCACCCTGCAGAAGGCCTCGCAGTGGCACACCTACGGGGTCGACGTCCGGCCCGACCGGATCGTCTACTTCATCGACGGGGAACAGGTGGCCGACGCTCCTCCGGTGGCCGCGATGGACGAGCCGATGTTCTTCATGCTCGACCTCGCCCTCGGTGGCGGCTGGCCCCTCGACCTGAGCTCGCTGCGCGGGCATGCCGACCTGTACGTCGATTGGGTGCGCGTCTTCGTCTGATCTAGACAACCTGGACTTTCTCTGTCAACTCGGACAAATACGCTGTTTATCCTACGTAATCTCCCTGTCTAGGTCGCCGGCGTCCGCCGCAGACCGGCCCCGCCACCGCGGTCCCCCCTCGGGCGGCCACAGCGCGATCCGTGCTGCCGCTTCGACCGCCTCGGTGCCACCGACTCACCCGGGAGACTCCATGAAACGGCTCGTCCTCTGCGCGCTCTTCTCGCTCGCCCTGCTCCTCACCGGTCTCGCCGGCCTGACGGTCACCGCGCCCCCGGCCACGGCCGCGGCGGGGGACCTGCTGTTCGTCGACACCTTCAACGGCCCCGCCGGCCCCTTCGACTCCACCAAGTGGAAGGACTGGTCGTACTGCAGCTTCAACCCTGCTGCCGCCTACGGAAGGATCCAGTGCGGCGACAACGAGAAGCTCGACGGGAAGGGCCATCTCGTCATCCCGGCGATGCCTGACCGCGGCTCGGCCCTCTCGACTGCGAACCGCTTCTCCTTCACCTACGGCACCGTGTCCGCCTGGATCAAGGTGCCCCGGAACGACGGCTACTGGCCCGCGTTCTGGACGCTCAACAACGGCCTCGACGGCATCGAGCGTCCGCTCGGCGGCGAGATCGACGTGATGGAGCAGTACACGAGCTGGGACGACGAGTACCACCGTGGGGTCCACAACTGGAACGGCAACGCGTGGGACCAGTCGTGGGGCGGCGTGGACGACCCGACCCGGTGCAGCAACGGCGCCGACCTCACCACGGGCTTCCACAAGTACAGCGCTCGCGTGGAGCCGGGCAAGATCACGTTCTTCTTCGACGACGTCCAGTGCGGTGAGCCGGTCACCACTGCGATGGGCAACGGCAAGCCGTGGACGTTCGGCCCGGACATCATGGACCCCAACTTCCTGATCCTGACCTTGGCGGTCGGCGGTGCCGACCAGGCCCCCGCGACCCGCGGCGCGCGGATGCTGGTCAACCGGGTCGAGGTCCGCAGCATCTCCTAGGACCACATCGTGCAGAAGGCGGGTATTCCTACTGACGTAGTCCATAATGAGTCGGTGATCCCCGCTCCCGCCCCGCAGCACAGCCCCTCACCCCGTGAGCTCGACGACCTCGAGCTGTTGTCCCACGGGGTGTTCGGGCGTCCCGGCCGGTTCGGGGGGCAGGGTGGCTCGGTCACCCTGTCCCTCCCGCCCGAGGTGGCGGCAACGGACGCGGGCGAGGTCGAGCTGGTCGACCCCGAGGGCGTGCCGCTGGCCCGGGTGCGCGTCGAGGCGACCTACCCGGTCGGCGCGCTCACCGGGGTCGAGGGCGAGGTCACCCCGCTCCAGCACAGCGAGTACGGCGCCTTCCGCCGGCTCTACCTCTCCCCCGACGAGGTCCGGACCGAGTCGCCCGAGGGCACCGTCACCGTCCCGGTCGCGGGGCCGCTGACCGAGCAGGACCTCGACAGCATCCGCGCCCAGGCCAGCGGTCGCCCCGTCCTGCTGCTGGCACTGACCGGCCACGGCACCCCGTCGTACGACGGCCGGAGCCTGAGCGCGGTCGGCCTCCTGCGCGCCACCCTGGCCGCGGCCGACCTGCTCGACCTGGCCACCGTGGTGGCCGTCCCGCTGGCCTCCCGCGGTCCGGACCAGGGCCACGCCGACCACCTGCTCGGCGAGCAGGTCGTCGAGGCCTACGCCCCGGGCGAGGTCGTCGGTGTCCCCGGCGAGGGCGAGCTGCCCGCCGCCGTCGCCGCGGTGGTCGAGCGCGAGCTCCCCGACGTCCACCGGCAGGGACTGGTGCTGTTCTTCACCGGTCTCTCGGGCAGCGGGAAGTCGACCCTGGCCCGGGCCCTGCACGACAAGATCCTCGAGCAGGGCGAACGGACGGTCACCAGTCTCGACGGTGACGTCGTACGCCGGAACCTGTCCGCCGGCCTGACCTTCTCCAAGGCCGACCGGGAGACCAACATCCGCCGGATCGGCTGGGTGGCGGCCGAGATCAGCCGGCACGGCGGGGTGGCCGTCGTCTCCCCGATCGCCCCCTTCGACGAGACCCGTCAGCAGGTCCGCGCCATGGTCGACGAGGCCGGCGGCGCCTTCTTCCTGATCCACGTCGCCACCCCGGTCGAGGAGTGCGAGCGCCGCGACCGCAAGGGCCTGTACGCCAAGGCCCGCCGGGGCGAGATCCCCGAGTTCACCGGCATCTCCTCGCCGTACGAGGAACCGCTCGACGCCGACGTCCGCGTCGACACCACCGGACGCACCATCCACGACGCCCTCGACGACATCCTCACCGCCCTCGACTCCGCCGGCTACCTCTCCCTCAAGGACCTCCCATGATCGATCTCATCACCGGAGGGTTCTTCTCGATCCTCGCGGCCGCCTTCTTCGTCGGCATCGTGGTCGGCCTGACCGGGATGGGCGGCGGGGCGTTGATGACCCCGGCCCTGATCTTCCTCGGCGTCGGTGACACCTCCTCGGTCGTGACCGCGGACCTGACCGCAGCCGCGGTCTACAAGTCCGGCGGCGCGGCGGTGCACGCCAAGCACGGTGCCCCCAACTTCCAGCTCGCCAAGTGGCTGATCATCGGCTCGGTGCCGATGGCCTTCATCGGGCCGTTCCTGGTCAAGGGACTGGTCGACCCGGAGAGCACCGAGAAGGTGCTGCAGATGGCGATCGGCGTGGCCCTGCTGTTCGCGGCCTCGACGTACGCCCTGAGGCTCTACATCGGCCTGCGCCAGCGTTCGCGCGGCACCTGGAAGGGGGTCAGCGACCCGGCGATCCGCCCGATCCCGACCCTGCTGGTCGGTGCCCTCGGCGGCGCCCTGGTCGGCATCACCTCGGTGGGCTCCGGCTCGGTCATCATGGTCGCCCTGCTGATGCTCTACCCGGGCCTGTCGGCCGTGAAGCTGGTCGGCACCGACCTCGTCCAGGCGGTGCCGCTGGTGCTCTCGGCCGCGATCGCCAACATCCTGGCCCACGGCCTGGACTGGGGCCTGACCATCCCGCTGATCATCGGCTCGGTCCCCGGCACCCTGATCGGCGCCCGGATCGCCCCCAAGGTCAAGCAGTCGGTGATCCGGCGCGGCATCGTGATCGTGCTGACCATGTCGGGGGTGGCGCTGCTGGACAAGTCCGGCTGGGCCCCGCTCGGTGTCGACGACACCCACCCGATGCTGGTCGCCGGCGTCGGCGTGGCCATGCTCGTGCTCGTGCCCCTGGTGTGGAGCGTGCTCCGCAAGTCCGAGGGCCTGCCCTACTTCGGCGCCCCGACCGTCAGCCAGATCGAGCAGGAGGAGCGGGACCGCGCGACCAGCCGGGACAGCGACGGAGCCCCCGTCCGCAGCGCGGAATGAGATCCGCGTCGCACCTTCTTCCCGGAGTGGCGCGAGCACGGTCGCGCACTCGATACCATGTGACCTGATTTCCGACGAGAGGTTCGCCCGTTCATGACGACCCCCACGCACGCCGACTACCGCTTGAGCCAGCTCGACGAGCTCGAGGCCGAGTCGATCCACATCTTCCGCGAGGTCGCGGCGGAGTTCGAGAAGCCGGTGCTGATGTTCTCCGGCGGCAAGGACTCCATCGTGATGATGCGGCTGGCTGAGAAGGCGTTCTTCCCTGCCAAGATCCCCTTCCCGGTGCTGCAGGTCGACACCGGCTTCGACTTCCCCGAGGTCCTCTCCACCCGTGACAACTGGGTCAACCGCCTCGGTGTCCGGATGATCGTGGCCAGCGTCGAGGACGCCATCAAGTCCGGCGTGATCGTCGACGACGGCAAGACCTCCCGCAACCGGATGCAGATCGGCACCCTGCTCAACGCCCTGGAGACCGAGGGCTTCACCGCGGCCTTCGGCGGCGGCCGTCGCGACGAGGAGAAGGCCCGCGCCAAGGAGCGCGTCTACTCCCACCGCGACGAGTTCGGCCAGTGGGACCCCAAGATGCAGCGCCCCGAGCTGTGGTCGCTGTACAACGGCCGGATCCACCAGGGCGAGCACATGCGGATCTTCCCGCTGTCGAACTGGACCGAGCTCGACATCTGGTACTACATCGGTCGCGAGGGCATCGAGATCCCGTCGATCTACTTCAGCCACCAGCGCCGGGTCTTCGAGCGCGACGGCATGCTGCTGACCGAGAGCGAGCACAACCCCTGCAAGGCCGGCGAGGTGGCCGAGGAGCGCACGGTGCGGTTCCGCACCGTGGGCGACCTGACCATGACCGGCTGCGTGGAGAGCACGGCCAGCACCGTCCCCGAGATCATCGACGAGATCGCTGTCGCCCGGGTCACCGAGCGCGGCGCCACCCGTGGCGACGACCGCTTCTCCGAAGCAGCCATGGAAGACCGCAAGAAGGAAGGCTACTTCTGATGGACCTGCTCCGATTCGCCACCGCCGGCTCGGTCGACGACGGGAAGTCCACCCTCATCGGTCGGCTGCTGCTGGACTCCAAGTCGATCTTCGAGGACCAGCTCGAGGCCGTCGAGGCCACCAGCCAGTCCAAGGGCTACGACTACACCGACCTCGCGCTGCTCACCGACGGGCTCCGCTCCGAGCGCGAGCAGGGCATCACCATCGACGTGGCCTACCGCTACTTCGCGACGCCGGCCCGCAAGTTCATCATCGCCGACACCCCCGGGCACGTGCAGTACACCCGGAACATGGTCACCGGTGCCTCCACCGCCGACCTCGGCCTGGTGCTGGTCGACGCCCGTCAGGGCCTGACCGAGCAGTCCCGTCGGCACGCGGTCATCCTGTCGCTGCTCCGGGTCCCGCACCTGGTGCTGGCGGTCAACAAGATGGACCTGGTCGACTTCGACCAGAGCGTGTTCCTCAAGATCCAGGAGGAGTTCACCTCCTTCGCGACCAAGCTGAACATCCCCGACCTCCAGGTCATCCCGATCTCGGCCCTGGCCGGCGACAACGTGGTGAACCGCAGCGAGCACATGGACTGGTACGACGGTCCCTCGCTCATGCACCACCTGGAGAACGTCCACGTGGCCTCCGACCGCGACCTGGTCGACGTCCGCTTCCCGGTGCAGTTCGTGATCCGGCCGAAGTCCGACGCCTACCACGACTACCGCGGGTACGCCGGCCGCCTGGCCGGTGGCGTGCTGAAGCCGGGCGACGACGTGCTGGTGCTGCCCTCGGGCATGACCAGCAAGGTCGCCGGCATCGACCTGCACGACCAGGAGATCACCGAGGCGTTCCCGCCCATGTCGGTGACCGTGCGCCTCGAGGACGACGTCGACGTCTCCCGCGGCGACATGATCTGCCGTCCGGCCAACGCCCCCAAGCCCAGCCAGGACATCGACGCGATGATCTGCTGGATGGCCACCGAGCCGATGCGCCCGCGCCAGAAGCTGGCCATCAAGCACACCACCCGCAACGCCCGTGCCCTGGTGAAGGACATCCAGTACCGCCTGGACGTCAACACCCTCCACCGGGACCAGGAGACCAAGGAGCTCGGTCTCAACGAGATCGGTCGGGTGCAGCTGCGCACGACGGTCCCGCTGCTGTGCGACCCGTACAACAAGAACCGGACGACGGGGTCCTTCATCCTGATCGACGAGGCGACCGGCGTCACCGTCGGCGCCGGGATGATCAACTCCGCCAGCTGAGGCATCGGCACCGACGACGAGGCCCCGTCCCCCACCGGGGGACGGGGCCTCGTGACGTGCTGAGGGTCAGGTGTCAGACGGCCGCGTGACGGCCGTAGTCGTCCTCGAGCCGGCAGATGTCGTCCTCGCCGGTGTAGCTGCCGCGCTGCACCTCGATGATGACGAGCTCGACCGAGCCGTTGTTGATCAACCGGTGCGCCGCGCCGAGCGGGACGTCGACCGTCTCGCCCGGGTTCGCCGTGGACTCGGCTCCGTCCACGATCGCCGTGGCTACCCCGGACAGCACCACCCAGTGCTCGGACCTGTGCTCGTGCGTCTGGTAGGACAACCGGGCCCCGGGCATCACGTGGATGCGCTTGACCTTGTAGCCGACGCCGACGTCGAGCACGTGCCACGACCCCCACGGTCGCTCTTCGGACTCCATCGTCATAGTTCCCCCCGGAAACTCTCGTGTTGTGGTATCAGCAATCTTACCGTCGTTCCCCAGCGCCCCTGACCGTCCGGCGGTCTCCCGACCCCGGACGTGACTCAAGTCCTACGAGCCGCGTACCGGTGCAGGCTCACCCATCCGCGCGCCAACACCGCTCCGACCACCATGCCCGTGCCGTTCATGGCGACGTCGGAGAAGGACGCGTCCCGACCGGGGAGCAGCGTGCCCTGCACGACCTCGACGACCAGGCTGGCGGCCAGACCGAGCAGTCCCCAGCGGACCAGCGACCACCCCGGCCGCACCAGCCCTCCCAGGAGGCCCGCCGGCACCACCAGGAGGACGTTGAGGAGTCGCTCCCACAGCGCGGTCGACGCCGCCCACGGTGGCGCTCCCGCCTCGCGGAGCGCTCGGTGCACGGCGATCACCGACCCGCCCTGGAAGCCGGAGGTCGGCGTGAACACCGCGAGGGCAAGGCCGATCGCGAGGACGACGGCCAGGCCGAGCAGGACCCGGGAGCGCAGGGCCGGCGGTGCGCCCGCGGCGCCGCTGCGTGTCGCGCCGACCTCACGCACCGCGACCACGACCGCCAGAGCGCCCAGCAGTGCGCCCGCCGTGTTGGCCACGACGTCGGTGGGCGAGGAGACCCGGCCCGGGAGGAACGCCCCCTGAAAACCCTCGATGAACCCCGAGAGCGCCACCCCGACGAGGGCCCACCCCCACCAGCGCAGCCGGGGCCACAGGACCAGGCCGAGCACACCCAGGGGCACGAAGAGCAGGACGTTCAGCCCGATCTCGACGTTGCTGCGCGTGACGGCCGAGAATCCGAGCGCGTGCAGGCTGTCGACCACCCGCACGATCGCACCGCCCGGGGCGTCGGGCTGGGGCCAGAGCGTGAGGTACAGCAGCACGACCAGGTACGCCACGAACGCCGCCAGCAGCGTGCGACGGTCCGCGAGGGGGCGCGGCAACCGTCCCCCGGCCACGGCGGTCATCCTCAGCGCAGGTTGGGCCGCACGTGCAGCCCGATCTCCGGGTCGACCACGACCTCCTGGGCGGCGGGGATGCCCGCCACCTCGAGCGTGGCGTCGACCGCGGTGTTGCGCTTGACCAGGCCCAGGGCCACCGGTCCGAGCTCGTGGTGCCGGGCCGAGCCTACCGACCAGCCGACCGTACGACCCTCCGGACGAGGTCCGCACCGACCTCGGGCAGCCGGTTCTCGGTGCCGTCGAGGTGCAGCAGGGTCAGCCGCCGCGGCGGACGGCCCAGGGTGTGCACCCGGGCCACCGTCTCCTGCCCGCGGTAGCAGCCCTTCTCCAGGTGCACCGCGGGGCCGATCCAGCCCATCTCGTTGGGGATCGTCCGGTGGTCGGTGTCCACGCCGAACCGGGGCTCGCCGCGGGCGATCCGGAGTGCCTCGTAGGCCCAGAGCCCGCATGCCGGTCCGGCCGCCGCGGCGTACCGCTCGAGCTCGGTGCGGGGGAAGCGCGTAGCAGCCGGTCGTTCGACTCGGCTCGCTGCGCTCGCCGGTCACCGACGGGGCGCCAGGCGACGGCGACGTCGGCGGTCACCTCGGTGACCTCCACGCGCATCATGAAGCGCATCCGGTCGAGGAAGTCCACCAGGGCCGCGGCCGTGCCCGGGCTCCGACGTGGGCGGTGAAGGCCTCACCGTCGTCGACGCCGCGCAAGTGGTGCTCCACGTGCCCCTGCGGGCTGAGCACCAGCGCCTCGGCCGGCACGCCCGGGGCCAGGCCCTCGAAGAACTGGGTGGTCATCGAGTGCAGGAACGTCAGCCGGTCGGCCCCGGTACCCGGAGCACCTCGCGGTGGGACAGGTCCACGAACCCCTCGCCCCGCCTCGAGGGTCCGCTGCTCGCCGTTGAAGGAGCCGTAGTGCGCGGCGACCGCGGCGTCGACGCCGTTGCCGGCGACGGCGCCGGGCAGGGAGAGCAGGGGGCTGGTCATTCAGGTGCTCCGTGGTGGGGACGTCGGCTCCCAGTGTCCCTCACTCGGCGCTGCGACGCCGGCTCAGCCATCTCGGCGGCTCGGCGCAGGTGCCGAACACGGTCAGGTGGCCGACGTCGGTGTGGAAACCGTGGGTCGCGTGCAGCGGCGTCGGTCAGCGCCGTCGAACTCGCTCGGGCTTGGCCTCGATGCACCCGGCCGCAGTCCGCGGCAGACGAGGTGGACGTGCTCGGGCCCGCCCGCGAGTGGTACGTCGGCGCCCGGTCGGTCAGGTGGGTGTGGCGGACCAGCCCGAGCTCCTCGAGCAGCTCGAGGGTCCGGTAGACCGTCGAGATGTTGACCGCCGCGGACGTGCTCGCGCACCTCCGCGAGGACCTCGTCGGGCGTGGCGTGCCCGAGCCGTCGACGGCGGCCAGCACGAGCTCGCGCTGCGGGGTCAGCCGGTAGCCCTTCTCCCGCAGCACCGTCTGCCACTCGCGAGGTGGGGTCGCCGTTCACCTGGTCATTGCCGGCCGAGCCGCTCGTCGGGTGTGGGGCTGCAGGTCCTGGCCCATCGCGGCCATGTCCATGGCGAACCACAGGTCACCCTCGACCAGGCCGTACAGCCGACTGCCCGCGGCGTACTCCTGGGCGGTGCCGGAGCGGACCACCGCATCGGTGGTGAGCTGCAGCTTGGCGACGTCGGTCTGGCCGACGTACAGCTCCATGATGCCGGTGTTGTGGGTGAGCAGCAGCTCGACCGAGCCGTCCTCCTGGGCCCGCAGGAACCCGGTCTCCTGGGCGGCGTCACGGACCTTGCCGCCCATCTCGTCGACGATCCAGGACCGCGACATGTAGTGGATGAAGGGCCGCCCGTCCTGCTGGAAGATCAGCTCCTGGCCGAAGCGGAACGGCTCGATGGTCGGGTAGTCACCCTCCCCGTTGCCCTCCCAGCGGCCCAGGAGCCAGGCCAGCTTGTGCAGGTTCGGGTGCAGGTTGGCGGGGATCTCGAAGGCCATCGGTCAGCGGTCCCCGTCTCGCGGTGCGGCGCCGGAGGTCGGTACGCGGGCCTCGGCGACCCGGTCGACCTCGGTCCGCAGGACCTTCGCGAGCAGGACCACGGCGCCTAGCCCGAACACAGCGAGGGCGAGGACCATCAGGGCGACAAGAACAGCGGGCATGAGCCCGATGGTAGCCGGGCCGTCAGTGCGTGAGACGGAAGCCTGGGGCGGTCGGGGCCGCGAGAGCACCCAGACGCATGGCGTAACCCAGGAACAGGGACACGGACAGGGAGACCGCGAACCAGACGAGGAGCAACGAAAGGACCATAGGCACATCATGTGACCCCAACCGTCCCTAGCGGGGGCTTTTCGGTGAACGTTCCCAAACGTTGGACGAATATTGACTCCCCGCCGTAACGTCCCCGACATGGACCGACCCCTCGTGCTCAAGCTGACGGCCGGCGCCGAAGCACCCGAGCGGGCCAACCAGGCCTTCACCGTGGCCGCGGCCGCGCTGGCCTCCGGGGCCCCGACCAGCCTGTGGCTGACCGGGGAGGCCGCATGGTTCGCCGTGCCGGGCCGCGCCGAGACGGTCGACCTGCCGCACGCCGCCTCGTTGGCCGACCTGCGGGACGCGGTCCTCGCCGCCGGCACCCTCACCGTCTGCAGCCAGTGCGCGGCCCGTCGCGACCTCGGCCAGGACGACCTGGTCGCGGGCACCCGGATCGCCGGGGCGGCGTCCTTCGTGGAGGAGGCCCTCGCCGACGGGGCCCAGGCCCTCGTCTACTGAGCGAGCCGCGGCTCAGGCCGCAGGGCGGACGCCGAGCAGGGCCCGCGCCTCGTCGGGACTCATCGGCTCCCGCTGGGCGAGCCGGCCCATCTCCACCGCCCGGGACACCAGCTGTTCGTTGTGCTCGACCGGGACTCCCCGGGCCAGGGTCAGCACGTCCTCCATGCCCACCCGCAGGTGCCCGCCCTTGGACAGCGCGGCCAGACCGACGGCCAGGGTCGACCGCCCGATGCCGGTGGCCGACCACGAGGTGACCTCGGCGGGCAGGGCGGCGACCGCGGCCACCAGGGCGTCGGTCGTGCCGGGCATCCCGCCGGGCACGTTCATCACCAGGTCGCAGTGCACCCGACCGCCGTACGGCAGGCCGTGCTCGCGGAGCAGCCGGGAGAGGGCGTGCACGTGACCGAGGTCGAAGAGCTCGAACTCGGGGACCACCTCGCGCTCCTGGGAGAGCACGTACAGGTCACGCACGAAGCCCCAGGGGTTGAGGAACACGTCGTCGCCGAAGTTGGTGGTGCCCATGGTCAGGCTGCACGAGTCCGGCGCCGCGTCCAGCACCCGCAGCCGGCGGTCGAGCGGGTCGTGGACCGATCCCCCGGTGGACAGCTGGACGACCAGGGAGGTCTGCTCGCGCAGGGCGGCGACGGTGTCGCTCAGCCGGGCGACGTCGAGGGTGGGGCGGTGCTCGTCGTCACGGATGTGCACGTGGACCATCGCCGCTCCGGCCGCCTCGCACCGCTGTGCGGTCTCGACGAGCTCGCTCAGCGTGGTCGGCAGGGCGGGCACGTCGGCCTTGCTCGACTCCGCACCGGTCGGGGCCACGGTCACGAGCAGCTTGTCAGGGCCGGGCAGCAGGTCTTCCACGTCGTGCATCGTGCCAGACTTCCCTCACCCGGTCGAGTGAGCCACAGGAAGATGTCCCGATGCGCGCGGTGATCCAGCGAGTTCTTCAGGCCAGCGTGGCCGTAGACGGGAAGGACGTGGCCGTCCTGCCCGCCCCCGGCTTGCTCGTCCTGCTCGGCGTGACGCACGGGGACGGCCCGTCGGAGGTGGACTGGCTGGCCCGCAAGACCTGGGGCCTGCGGATCCTCGAGGGTGAGCGCTCGGCCTCGGACGTCGACGCCCCGGTGCTGGTGGTCAGCCAGTTCACCCTCCACGCCGACGCCCGCAAGGGCCGCCGCCCGTCCTGGAGCGCCGCCGCCCCGGCGTCGGTCTCCGAACCGCTGTACGAGGCGTTCTGCGACGCGCTCGCCGGGCTCGGCGCCCACGTCGAGCGGGGCGTCTTCGGGGCGGACATGGCGGTCAGCCTGGTCAACGACGGCCCGGTGACCCTGGTGCTGGACACCGCCGACTGACCCGGACGCGCGAAGGGGCCGGACGACTAGTCCGGCCCCTCTGTGCAAGCTGCTGGTGGTGCGTGGTGCGGCGTGAGGTCAGTCGAACGCCGCGAAGCGCTTGGCGTCGACCTTGCCGCCCTCGACCGTGGTGAAGGCGCCACCGATGAGCACGCGGTCCTTCGAGCCGACGGAGTCCATCGCGGTGATCCCGAGGCTGTTGTTCGCCCGCGGGTTCCAGCCGGTCAGGGTGCCGTCGGCCGGGTTGAAGCTGACGCCACGGCCGCGCTTCTCGAAGCCGTTGATGCAGTTGCCGTCGGGGTGCTGCAGGTCGTCGTTGCACACGAAGTTGAAGTGCCCGCCGAAGTACAGGTCCTTGCCCAGCAGGGTGACCGCCTGGGCGTCACCGTCCAGCCGGCGCTCCCACCGCAGCGAGCCGTCGTCCTTGGCGAAGGCGAGTGCGCCGCCGCCACGGGTGCCGCCCTCGGCGGCGTAGACGGTGCCGAACTTGATCGCGATGTCGAGCAGGATCCGGCTGACCTTGGGGTTGAAGCCCTTGAGCGTCGCACCCGACTTCTTCTTGACCAGGGCGAGGCGCTGGTACTGCGCGGAGCCGTTCAGCGACCGGAACTCACCGGCGACGTAGATGCCGTTGCCCTTGGCGATCATGTCCAGGACGACACCGTTGCGAGCCTCGGGGTGCCAGCCGATCAGCTTGGTGGTCTTGCGCGAGAACGCCGCCAGGCGCACCCGGTCGGACTTGTTGACCCGGCTGAACCCGCCGCCGACGTAGAGACGCTTCTTGTTCTTGGTCATGGTGTTGACGGGCTGGTCGGTCCGCGGGTGGAACCGCTTCACGAGCTTGGCCTTGCCGGTCTTGGCGACCAGCGCCAGGTTGTGGCGGGTGACCTTCTTGACCCGGTTGAAGTCGCCACCGAGGTAGACGCCCTCCTTGGTGACCAGGATCTTGCGGACGTCACCGTTCACCTTCGGGTTCCAAGGCAGCACCTCGCCGGTGGAGCCGTCGATCGCGGCAGCACCGTGGCGGGTCTTCTTGCCGTTCGTGCCGGTGACGTGGTCGAACTCGCCACCGACGTAGATCGTGTTGCCCTTGTGGGCGATGGTCAGGACCGTGTTGTCGAAGTCAGGGAAGATGTCCGACGCCGTGCTGTTGACGATGACGGCGTTGCTCACCCCCGGCGTCGCGACCGTCACCAGACCGGCGACGAGCAGGGCGGACAAGGTACGACGGATCATGTGGCGGTTCCCCCGGAAAGACGGTTGGGTGTAGGCGAAAGGACAACGATAGGTGCTGCTTTCGGGTTACGGGACCCGCATGTCCTGATTACGCTGTTTTGCGCGCTACTCGATGCCAAAGGTCCCGGTTCAGACCGAGATCTCGACCTCCACCACCTCACCGGTCCGGGCGACGACCTGCTGGTCGACCGGGTCGGACTTCGGTGCCAGGGCGCGCAGCGTCCACTCCCCCGGGCCGGCGAAGAACCGGAAGTGCCCGGTCGCCGAGGTGGGCACCTCGGCGGTGAACTCCCCGGTGCGGTCCAGCAGTCGGACGTACGCCGGGCTGACCGGCTCCCCGCCGCGGGTCACGATGCCCTGGACCACGGCCTCCTTGGCCACGTTCACCCCGTCGAGGGAGAGCCCGCCCTTGGTCGCGCCGCACATCAGGCGACACCCGGCTCGTCGCCGAGCGCGATCGGCACGCCGACCAGCGAGCCGTACTCGGTCCAGGAGCCGTCGTAGTTCTTGACGTTCTCCAGGCCCAGCAGCTCCTGCAGCACGAACCACGTGTGCGAGGACCGCTCACCGATCCGGCAGTAGGCGATGGTGTCCTTGGACTCGTCCAGGCCGGCCTCGGCGTACAGCGTGCGCAGGTCGTCGTCGGACTTGAAGGTGCCGTCGTCGTTGGCCGCCTTGGACCACGGGACGTTTCCGGCGGTGGGGATGTGCCCGGCACGCTGGGCCTGCTCCTGCGGGAGGTGGGCCGGGGCGAGCAGGCGGCCGGCGAACTCGTCGGGGCTCCGCACGTCGATCAGGTTCTGGGTGCCGATCGCGGCGACGACCTCGTCGCGGAACGCCCGGATCGAGTGGTCCTGCTCCTGTGCGGTGTAGCTGGTGGTGGCCCGCTCGGTCGGCTTGTCGGTCAGCTCGCGGCCGTCGAGCTCCCACTTCTTGCGCCCGCCGTCGAGCAGCTTGACGTCGGAGTGGCCGTAGAGCTTGAAGTACCAGTAGGCGTACGCGGCGAACCAGTTGTTGTTGCCGCCGTAGAGGATCACGGTGTCGTCGTTGCTGACGCCGCGCTCGGAGAGCAGGGCCTCGAACTGCGCCTTGTTGACGAAGTCCCGACGCACCTGGTCCTGCAGATCGGTCGTCCAGTCGAGCTTGATGGCCCCCCGCAGGTGGCCGACGTCGTAGGAGGAGGTGTCCTCGTCGACCTCGACCAGGACGAGGCCGTCGTCGTCGAGGTGCTCCTCGACCCAGGCGGCGCTGACGAGAGCGGTGTCGCGGCTCATGTGTTCCCTTTCGGTGCGCCGGGTCGTCCCGGCGCGGAGGTCGTGTGTGCTGGATCAGATCGGTTCGAGGGGTGGAGCGACGAGGTCAGTCTCCGACCACCGCCAGGTCGCGGGGCTGGAGAGCCCGCTTGCCGACCAGGTAGAGCTCGCAGCCCAGGCACAGGTCGAAGGCGGCGTTGAGGAAGGCCGCCCCCAGGGCCAGCCCGGCCGCCAGGGACCCCAGCAGGGGCAGGCCGACGAGGAACCCGAGCAGCGACACGATGGCGAAGGCCAGCCCTACCGCCTGGGCGAACCGGGGCGCCGTCGCGTCCTCCGTCGTGGACGGGGGACCGATCCGAGGGCGGACGAAGGTGCGGAACAGCCAGGCGTACGGCGTGGCCGCGGGTCCGGCGGCGACGCCGACGGCGAACACGGCGAGCTGGAAGGCCACGAGCAGCACGGTCAGGGTGCTCGGGGCGCTGACCAGGGCGACGACGAAGAGGGTGGCGGTGAGGGTCGCGGCGAAGCGCTGGCCCCGCGGGTCGATGCGCGGGCTGCGGGCGAGGGGCTGAGACATGGTTCTCCTGCTGGGTCCTGTGGGTGGCCGGCGCCGCGCGACCGGGAGGTCGGGGCCGGGAGGGGCACGGGACGTCGACTCAGACCCGCGGGCAGCGGTGAGCCGGGAAGCGACGTCCTGTCAGGACGCCGGACA
The DNA here is from genome assembly GCA_963843825.1 of uncultured Actinomycetota bacterium. GTDB lineage: Bacteria > Actinomycetota > Actinomycetes > Propionibacteriales > Nocardioidaceae > Marmoricola_A. The sequence continues at coordinate 182,880 of CAWJLZ010000003.1, read as the reverse complement.
CAGCGACGATCGCACGCGGCAGTGATCCACTGCGCGTCGCTTCGTCAGCATGGTCGAGAGCATGGGTCGAGAGTAGGCGCGGCGAAGGTCAGCACGAAAGAGAGCGTCTCGAAGTGTGGAACAGGCGTCCGGAGTGTGAGACGTCGAGAGCCGGGCGGGTCAGGGACCGGGGACGGCCTCGGCCAGGGCGACCAGGACCTGCTCCTTGCGCAGGGCTCCGGTCGCGCGGGTGACCTCGTGCCCCCGCGCGTCCAGGACCAGGGTCGTCGGCGTCCGGAGCACCTCCACCCGGCGGACCAGCTCGAGGTGGTGCTCGGCGTCGATCTCGACGTGGCTCACGCCGGGCACGACCCCCGCGACGTCGCTCAGCACACGACGCGTCGCGCGGCACGGCGCACAGAAGGCCGACGAGAACTGCACCAGCGTGGCCCGCTCGCCCAGCGGCTGCCCCAGGTCCGCGGCCGTGAGGATCCCCGCGCCCCCGTCCTGCTCGGCATCCGGAACGGCACCCTCGGACGTCGCGTGATCCTGGTCACCGTGCCCGGCCCCGGAGGAGCGGACGCGCCGCGTGCCCCGGAACCGTCCGTCGGTCGCTGCCCGGTAGGCACCGAAGGCCCCGGCGACGAGCAGCACGACCAGCACGATCCAGGCACCTTGATTCACGCCGAGATCCTGCCACGCAGCCGGGAACCGGCCCGGCGAGGGCGAGGAGAACCGGGGGTCGGGAGCACGTCGACGGGCCGCCGACCAGCAGTGCTGGTCGGCGGCCCGTTCGGTGGCGTCAGGTGGGAGAACCGGACACCGGGACGATCGCAGGAGGGAGAGCCTGCCACGTCCGGCGGAGCTGCCGGCCGCCCCCAGCCGACTGCTCCGAAAACCCCCCGAGACCGTCGGTAGATCCCCCCACGAACCGGCCGACACAGACTCAACGAGGCGGGATCGGGGGAGGTTACGGATCCGCGACAAGAAATCTGACGGACCCTCCCCTGTGACACGGGCGTGGGGCACCGGAGAGGCGTGCTTGCCCGTTCAGCCACCCGCGAAGGGAGGCAGGAACTCCACCGAACCCCCAGGGTCGACGACCACCTCCGCGGGGTCGCCGGCGCCCAGCGGTCGGTCGCCCACCAGCACCGAGCAGACGGCCAGGACGGCCGCCAGCGCAGGGCGGTCCGGGCGCCGGCGCAGCACCTCCTCACGCACCCAGGACACCGTCACCGGGCCCTCGACAACCAGCTCGAGCTCACCGGTCCCGGCGGCCGCCTTGGCCCCGGCCCAGAGCCGGACCCGGACGGTTCGGCGGTCCGTCCCGGCCTCGTCGAGCCCGCCAGGGGGTGAGACGCGGGACTGCGAGCCGGATGACATGTCGGATATCCTGCCTCATCGATCCTGGCTCACCGTCGAGTCGCCCAGCCTGCTCCCCGAGCAGGTCCCCTCCTGGGAGGAGGCGTGATGAGCGCACTGCTGATGTTGACCAACGCCCTGCAGCCGTCCGCGGAGGTGCTGCCCGCACTGGCCCTGCTGCCGCACACGGTGCGCGTGCTGCCCGCCGAGGGGACGGCCCTGCTCGACGCCCCAGCCGCGGACCCGTCCTCGTCGACGGCCGCCAGGACCTGGCCAAGGCCCGCGACCTGACCCGGCTGATGCGCACCATCGGCACCGCGTCGCCGGTCCTGCTCATCGCTCACCGAGGGCGGCCTGTCCGGCGGTCGCGGTGGACTGGGGCTTCGACGACGTCCTGCTCACCACCGCCGGCCCGGCCGAGGTCGAGGCCCGGCTCCGGCTGGCCGTCGCCCGCCTGGTCGCGCCCGGCAGCCGACGACGACCCCGAGGCCGCACGTCATCCGCTCCGGCGAGGTGACCGTCGACGACGTCACCTACACCGCCAAGCTCGGCGGCCGCCCGCTCGACCTCACCTTCAAGGAGTTCGAGCTGCTCAAGTACCTCGCCCAGCACCCGGGCCGGGTCTTCACCCGCGAGCAGCTGCTGCAGGAGGTCTGGGGCTACGACTACTTCGGGGGCACCCGGACCGTCGACGTCCACGTCCGCCGGCTGCGCGCGAAGCTCGGCCCCGAGCACGAGCAGCTGATCGGCACCGTGCGCAACGTCGGCTACCGCTTCGTGCTGCCGCCGTCAAGGAGCAGGGCGAGCGGACGTCGCCGACCCGCCGCCAGGGTCTGACCCGGACCCGTATCCTGCTCGCGCGAGTGACCGTCACCCGGCTCGACCACGACCACTTCGGCTGGAACCAGGGCGCCGGCGGTGCCGACGACGTACGCCGGGTGGCCGACGCCTCGCAGCCGCGCACGACCACCGCGAGGCCCTCAACGAGGCCTCGGTGCTGGACGCTGCAGCACCACGGGCTCGGCCACCCGGTGATGCTGACCTCGCCGACGGAGGCCGAGCGGGACGCCGCCGAGCGCCGGCGCGCTGGGGTTCGCCTACCTGCACGGGCTGCGCGGCTCCGGACGCCCCGAGCTCGACCTCGCGGTGCTCCCGGACGCCCGGCGCCGCGGGGTCGGCCGGGCGCTCGCTCGAGGCGCCGTCGACGCCGCGCTCGCCGGCATCCCGCTCACCGCTGGTCCCACGGCGGACACCCGGGCGCCGCCGCCCTCGCGCCGCGCGCACCGGATGCGCCCGGTCCGCGAGCTGTGGCTGATGCGCCGTCCCGCGCGAGCCGGTGCCGCCGCTCCCGGGCCGGCCGGCCCGGCGGGCGTCACCGTCCGGGCCTTCCTCGTCGGGCCCGACGACGACGCGTTCCTGCGGGTGAACGCCGCGGCCTTCGCCAGCACCCCGAGCAGGGCGCCCTGGACCGCGACGGGCTGGTCGAGCGGATCGGCCCGGAGTGGTTCGACCCCGAGGGGTTCTTCTGGTCGGCGAGGGCCTTCGGACGGACGGGTCGCCGGCTTCCACTGGACCAAGGTGCACCCGGCCGAGGCGGGGTCCTCGGGCGGCCTCGGGGAGGTCTACGTGATCGGGGTCGACCCGCCGCCCAGGGCAGCGGGCTCGGTCGGCGCACTGCTGCTGGCCGGGCTCGGCCACCTCCGAGCGCCAGGGTCTCGAGCGAGGTCGTGCTGTACGTCGAGGCCGACAACGCCTCTGCGGTGCGGCTGTACGACGTCCTACGGCTTCCACCACGACCCCCAGGACACCGACGTGATGTACGCGACGCGGACGCTGCCGGGCCGTTCACCCGCGGTGAGACGATGAGCCCATGACCGCGCACGCAGCAGGCCACGCGACCGCACGCGTCCCGAGCCGTCCTCACCGAGGCGTTCGAGCACGAGTCGGCCGTCCCCCGTCGCTGCGGTGCGGTCAGCGACAGCTACGACGTCGACCCGGTCTACGACGTCGAGGCCGGCGAGCTGCCCGACGACCGGTTCCTGGACCGCGAGGTCTCCTGGCTGCGGTTCAACCAGCGCGTGCTCGAGCTCGCCGAGGACCGCCTGGTCCCGCTGCTGGAGCGGGTCCGGTTCGCGGCGATCTTCGCCTCCAACCTCGACGAGTTCTTCATGGTCCGGGTGGCCGGCCTCAAGCGCCGCATCGCGGCCGGCGTGGCGGTGCCGAGCGCCAGCGGGCTGCAGCCCCGGGAGGTCCTGGAGCTGATCTGGGCCACCACCACCGACCTGATGCAGCGGCACGCCACGGTGTTCCGCGACCAGCTCGTGCCCGCCCTGAAGGAGCAGACATCGAGCTGCTGCGCTGGGCCGACCTGGACCGCGAGCAGCAGAAGCAGCTCAAGAAGCTGTTCCGCGACCGCATCTTCCCGGTGCTCACCCCGCTCGCGGTCGACCCCGCCCACCCGTTCCCCTACATCTCCGGGCTGTCGCTGAACCTCGCCGTCCTGGTCCGCAACCCCAAGACCGGCAAGGAGCACTTCGCCCGGGTCAAGGTGCCGCCGATCTTCGACCGGTTCGTCGCCGTCGACGAGCAGCGCTTCGTCCCGCTCGAGGACGTCATCGCCGAGCACCTCAAGCCGCTCTTCCCCGGCATGCAGGTCGTCGCGGTGCACACCTTCCGGGTGACCCGCAACGAGGACCTCGAGGTCGAGGAGGACGACGCCGAGAACCTCCTGGCCGCGCTCGAGAAGGGTCTCCAACGCCGCCGCTTCGGCCCCCCGGTGCGCCTGGAGGTCGAGGAGCGGATCGACGCCCACGTGCTGGACCTGCTGGTCAGCGAGCTCGGCATGAACGCGGCCGAGGTGGTCCGCGTGCCCGGCCCGCTGGACCTGCGCGGGCTGCACGACATCGCCGACCTCGACCGGGCCGAGCTGAAGTACCCCGCCTTCGTCCCCGCCACCCACGTGCACCTCGCCGAGGTCGAGTCGGCCTCCCCGGTCGACGTCTTCGCCACCGCCCGCAGCCGCGACGTGCTGCTGCACCACCCGTACGACTCCTTCTCCACCTCCGTCCAGCGCTTCATCGAGCAGGCCGCCGCGGACCCGGCGGTGCTGGCGATCAAGCAGACGCTCTACCGCACCTCGGGTGACTCCCCGATCATCGAGGCCCTGATCGACGCCGCCGAGGCGGGCAAGCAGGTGCTGGTCATCGTGGAGATCAAGGCCCGGTTCGACGAGGGTGCCAACATCAAGTGGGCCCGCAAGCTGGAGCACGCCGGCTGCCACGTGGTCTACGGCCTGGTCGGGCTCAAGACGCACTGCAAGCTGGCCCTGGTGGTGCGCGACGAGCCCGAGGGCATCCGCCGCTACGTCCACATCGGGACCGGCAACTACAACCCGAAGACGGCCCGGATGTACGAGGACCTCGGGCTGCTCACCGACCAACGAGGGCATCACCGAGGACGTCGCCCACCTGTTCAACAACCTCTCCGGCTACGCCCGCCACGCCGTCGTACGCCAACCTGCTCGTCGCTCCGCACTCGGTGCGGGACGGGCTGGTCCAGCGGATCGAGGCCGAGGTCGCGCACCACGCGGCGGGCCGGCCGAGTCGCTGATCCGGATCAAGGCCAACTCCATCGTCGACGAGGCCATCATCGACGCGCTCTACCGCGCCTCCCAGGCCGGCGTGAAGGTGGACCTGCTCACCCGGGGCATCTGCGCGCTGCGCCCGGGGGTGCCCGGGCTGTCGGACAACATCCGGGTGCGCTCGATCCTGGGCCGCTTCCTCGAGCACAGCCGGGTCTTCTGGTTCGCCAACGGCGGGAGCCCCGAGGCCTGGATCGGCTCGGCCGACCTCATGCACCGCAACCTCGACCGTCGCGTGGAGGTCCTGGTGGCCCTGCCGACCGCGGAGTCGGTGGACGAGGTCCGCCGGATCCTCGACGTGGCCTTCGACGACGGCACGGCCTCCTGGTCCCTCGACGGCGACGGACTGTGGGAGCGGCGCTCGGTCGGACGAGCACGGCGAGCCGCTGACGGACATCCAGGACTGGTTGATCCAGGGCAAGAAGGCCCGGCGCAAGGCGGCCCCCCCGGTCTGAGGTGGGCGGCCCACGGCCGTCCGTGGCGACGCGGGGCTCAGCAGGTCGCGAAGAGCACGGGCCCCTGACCGAGGTCGGACAGCAGGGGGCCGCGCCGCGGGTCCAGGGTCAGCCTGACCACCGGGCCGTCGGTGACCGCGGCGCTGACCGCGAACCGTTCGGGGAAGCTGCCGCCCTGCCCGGGCGCGGGTCCCGAGGCGAGCTCCGTGCGCGGCCGCAGGTCCTGCGCGGCCTGCTCGTCCGAGGCCAGGCCCAGCGAGACGACCAGGCTGTCGTCGGGCTGCTGGGCCATCACCAGACCGGTCAACGGGTGCACGCCCCCCGTCCGCTCGACCAGGCGTTCGCCCTCGGCGCGGTCCCGGGGGTCGGCCCGGGACAGCGCGAGGTCGGCGCAGGCCAGGTCGCCGGCCCAGAGCACGGCCACGCTCGGCTCCCCCGAGGCCCGCACCAGGTCGCGGACCGAGGAGGCCAGGTTCCCCTCGTCACCGGAGACCACGGAGACCGCGGTGGAGAGGTAGTCCGGTGAGTCCGACATCAGCAGCAGCCGTTGGGAGGCGACCACCGCCACGTTCTCCTGCAACGGCCCCAGTGGCACCCGCCGCCCGGTGACCAGCTCCGGGGTCCCGGTCCACACCCCGGACGTGCCCGGTCCCGAGGCGGGGGCGGCGTACCCGAGCGCGGCGAAGCGGTCCTCGAGGGCGCCCAGGTCGACCTCGTCGGAGAGCCGGAGCAGGTCGACCGCACCCTCGTCGCCCTGACCGTAGGCCTCCCACTCGGCGTCCAGCGGCGAGACCCGGTACGCCTCGGCCAGCCCGGCGGCGCTGCTGGTCAGCGCCGAGGCCGCGGTCAGTCCCTGGGCGAAGGCGCGGTCGAGGAAGGCGTCGAGGCGGGGCCCGGACTCGTCACCGGGGAGCCGGGTGCCTCCGGCCAGCGAGGCGACCTCGTCCCAGTCGGTCCACGACACCCGTCGGGTCGACTCCGGGAGCAGCGACACCGCCCGCTCCAGGTCCCCGGGGCGGCCCCGCCACCAGGTCAGGGCGGCCACGGTGAGCCCCGCGACCAGGACCAGGCAGAGGGCTCCCACGAGACCGAGGACCACGACACGGTGTCCACGCACGGGCCCGCCACCTCCTCGGGGCCGGAGCGGTGTGAGACTAGCGTCCATGACGGCCAGGCCTCTCATCGTAGCCGCGGGAGCGGTGGTGATCCGCAAGACCGACACCGGTCCCGAGGTGCTTCTGGTGCACCGCCCGAAGTACGACGACTGGTCGTTCCCCAAGGGCAAGCTCGACCCCGGCGAGCACGCCGCGACGGCCGCCGTCCGCGAGGTCTTCGAGGAGACCGGGCTGGCCGTCCGGCTGGGTGCGGCGCTCAGCCTGCAGGAGTACATCGTCCTCAACGGCGAGGAGAAGCTGAAGCTCGTCCACTACTGGAACGGGCACCTGGTCGACACCGAGGACGGCGACGTCAGCCGCTACGAGCCCAACGTCGAGATCGACCAGGTGGCCTGGGTGCCGGTGCCTCGGGCGCTGACGATGCTCACCTACGACTACGACGTCGAGACCCTCGAGGAGGCGCTGGACCAGCCCTCGGTGACGGTCCCGCTGGTCGTGCTGCGGCACGGGAAGGCGCTGGCCCGGAAGAAGTGGCGCGGGGACGACGACCGTGAGCGACCCCTGACCGACCTCGGGGTGGCCCAGGCCGAGCTTCTGGTCCCGATCCTGGCCGCCTTCGGGGTCGACCACGTGGTCAGCTCCAGCAGCACCCGGTGCTGGAGCACGGTGGCCCCGTACGCCGAGGCGGCCGACCTCGAGCTGGAGGTGACCGACGTGCTCACCGAGGAGGGCGGCACGGCCGCCGGCGTGGCCGACGAGGTCGCCCGCCGGATCGAGGCCCGCGAGCCGGTGGTGCTGTGCACCCACCGCCCGGTCCTGCCGCACGTGTTCGCCGCGCTGGGCGTGGAGCCCTCGCGCCTGGAGCCGGGCGAGCTGCTCGTGGTGCACCTGCGCAAGGGGAAGATCCTGGCCACCCAGGACCTGAGTCCTGCCGACGTGATGGTGGTCACGACCTCCGCCGGATAGTGCCCCACGCGGATCCGGATGCAGCCGGTCGCGACCAAACTGCGGGCACCGTTCACCCTCCGTTCACCTGGATCGGCCGGTCGCTTCATCACCGCTGCCTAGCGTCAGCAGCAACGGATCCCTTCGAGGGTCCCCGACTCTTCCCTTGATCACAGGAGAACTCCAACGTGACCCGCATCAGCTTCCGCCGGACGATCGCCCCCTCGGTGGCGGTCCTGGCCCTGGCCTCGACTCTCGCTGCCTGTGGTGGCAACGACTCGACCAGCACCGGTTCCGACGGTTCCACCGGCACCGCCGACTCGGGCCTCAGCGGCACCGTCAGCGCCGGCGGCTCCAGCGCCCAGGAGGCCGCGATGGGCGCCTGGCGCTCCGGCTTCCAGACCGCCAACCCCGACGTGACCATCAACTACGAGCCGGTCGGCTCCGGCGGTGGCCGCGAGCAGTTCATCTCCGGCGGCTACCCCTTCGCCGGCACCGACTCCGCGCTCAGCGCGGAGGAGATGACCGCGGCGGCCGACACCTGCGGCGGGGACCCGATCGAGGTCCCGAGCTACGTCAGCCCGATCGCGCTGGTCTACAACCTCGACGGCGTCGACACCCTCAATCTGGACGCCTCGACGACCGCGAAGATCTTCGCCGGTGACATCACCAGCTGGGACGACCCGGCCATCGCCGGTCTCAACCCCGACGCGACGCTGCCCGCCACGACGATCAACCCGGTGCACCGCTCGGACGAGAGCGGCACCAGCGACAACTTCACCTCCTACCTGAGCGCCGCGGCGCCCGACGACTGGACCTCCGAGCACTCCGGTGATCTGGCCGCTGAAGAGCGGCGAGGGCGCCCAGGGCACCTCCGGCGTGATCGCCTCGGTCACCAACGGCGCGGGCTCGATCGGCTACGCCGACGCCAGCCAGGCCGGCGACCTCTCGGTGGCCAACGTCCAGGTCGGGTCCGACTTCGTCGCCCCGACGCCGGAGGCCGCGGCCCAGATCCTCGACATCTCCCCGGCGCTGGCCGACCAGCCGGCGAGCAGCATGGCCGTCGAGCTGGACCGCAACACCGCGGACTCCAACGTCTACCCGGTGGTCCTGGTGTCCTACATCGTGGCCTGCCCGACGTACGCCGACCAGGCCACAGCCGACATCGTCAAGGGCTTCCTGAGCTACGCGGTGAGCGCCGACGGCCAGGCCGCCGCCGCGAGCACCGCCGGCTCGGCCCCGCTGAGCTCGGACCTGTCGGACAAGGCCACCGGCCTGATCGACGCGATCACCACCGGCTGAGCACGGCACCATCGTGAGCCCGGAGGCGCGCCGATCCCCGTCCAGGGGACAGGCCGCCTCCGGGTTCGTTCCAGGTCAGGGCCCTGACGCCCTGACCGCCTGAGAGGGAGGACCCCGCGTGACCACCACGACGACCGAGAAGCCGGTCCGCCGACGCGGCGACCTCCTCTTCGCCGGCCTGACCCGCGGGGCCGGGGTGGTGATCCTGCTCGCGCTCGCCGGGGTGGGGTTCTTCCTCGCCTTCGAGGGCATCCCCGGGATGACCGGCGACGCCAGTCTCTACGGCTCGAGCGGCGACTTCCTGCACTACGTGTGGCCGCTGCTGTTCGGCACGATCCTGGCCGCGGTGATCGCCCTGCTCATCGCCACCCCGCTGTCGCTGGGCGTGGCCCTGGTCATCTCCCACTACGCCGCCCGCCGGGTGAGCCGGCTGCTGGGCTACCTGGTCGACCTGCTGGCCGCCATCCCCAGCGTCGTCTACGGCCTGTGGGGGATCAACTTCCTCGCCCCGCGCCTGGCCGACGGCTACGCCCAGCTCGAGGCCCACCTCGGCTGGCTGCCGTTCTTCGAGGGCCCGACGGTCACCACCGGCCGGACGATCCTCACCGCCGGCATCGTCCTGGCCGTGATGATCCTGCCGATCATCACCGCCATCAGCCGCGAGGTCTTCGCCCAGACCCCGACCCTGCACCAGGAGGCGGCCCTCGCCCTGGGCGCGACCCGGTGGGAGATGGTCCGGATGACCGTCTTCCCCTACGCCCGCTCCGGCCTGGTGTCCGCGGTCATGCTCGGCCTGGGCCGCGCCCTGGGCGAGACCATGGCCGTCGCGATGGTGCTCTCGGCCACCGGGGTGGTCAGCTTCAACCTGATCAGCGCGGTGAACCCGTCCACGATCGCGGCGAACATCGCGCTGCAGTTTCCCGAGTCCTCCGGCGACCGGATCAACGTGCTGATCGCCACCGGCCTCGTGCTCTTCGTCGTCACCTTCGCCGTCAACTTCGCCGCCCGCGCCGTCGTGTCGCGCGGCGAGAACAGGGCCTGAGCCATGACCGACCAGTCCACCCTCCCCCGCCCCTCGGGCACCCCCGGACGGACCACCAGGTGCAGTCTCAGCCACGCGGCGCTGCCGCGGTGGTCCCCGTTGCTGACCGTGGTCGGCGGCACCGCGCTGTCCGGTGTCGTGTGCCTCATCGTCGGCATGGGTCTCGTCCCCCTCGTGGTGCTCGCCGTGGTCTTCCACACCGTCCTGCTGACCGGCTGGTCCCGGGTCGTGGAGAACGCACGCGCCGCGAAGGAGCGGCTGATGACCAGCCTGGTCTGGACGGCGTTCGGCCTGGCCATGCTGCCCCTGGCCTCGCTGATCTGGACCGTGCTCAGCAACGGGCATCCCGCTGCTCAACGCGACCTTCCTGACCGGCACGATGCGCAACGTGATCGGTCCCGGCGGAGGCATCTGGCACGCCATCGTCGGCACCCTGATCGTCACCCTCGGCGCAGCGATCATCTCGGTGCCCGTCGGCCTGCTCACCGCGGTCTACCTCGTGGAGTACGGCGGCAACCGGCGGATGGCGCGGATCCTCACCTTCCTCATCGACGTGATGACCGGGATCCCCTCGATCGTGGCCGGCCTGTTCGCGTACGCGCTGTTCGTGATCTTCTTCGGTCCCGGCGTGCGGATGGGCCTGGGCGGCTCGGTGGCGCTGTCGCTGCTGATGATCCCGGTCGTGGTCCGCTCCTGCGAGGAGATGCTCAAGCTGGTCCCCGACGACCTGCGCGAGGCGGCGTACGCCCTCGGCGTGCCCAAGTGGCTGACCATCCTCAAGGTGGTCATCCCGACCTCGCTGGGCGGCATCATCACCGGGATCACCCTGGCCGTGGCCCGGGTGGCCGGGGAGACCGCACCCCTGCTGATCATCGCCGGCAAGACCGACTCGGTGAACCTCAACCCGTTCTCCGACAGCCCGATGACCACGCTGCCGGTCTTCACCTACTACTCCTACACGCAGCCGGGGGTCCCGGCCCAGTTCGGCCAGGAGCGCGCCTGGGGCGCGGCCCTGGTCCTCATCGCCATCGTGATGGCGCTCAACCTGACCGCCCGGGTGATCGGTGCCCGATTCGCTCCGAGGAAGGCACGATGACCACGTTCACCGCCGTCGGCACCCGCAGGCCCGCTACCGTCACGACCATCACCCCCGAGAAGAGGGACCCCATGGCCAACAGTATCGACGTCTCCGACCTCGACATCTACTACGGCGACTTCAAGGCCGTCGAGGGCGTGACGATGAACATCGCGGCCCGCCAGGTCACCGCGCTGATCGGTCCGTCGGGCTGCGGCAAGTCGACCTTCCTGCGCTCGCTGAACCGCATGCACGAGGTCATCCCCGGGGCCCGGGTCGAGGGCAAGATCGTCATCGACGGCCAGGACATGTACGCCTCGGAGGTCGACCCGGTCGCCGTACGCCGCCAGGTCGGGATGGTCTTCCAGCGGCCCAACCCGTTCCCGACGATGACCATCGCCGAGAACGTGCTGGCCGGGATGCGGCTGAACAACCGCCGGATCCCGCAAGTCCGAGGCCGACGTCATCGTCGAGCGCTCCCTGCGCGGTGCGAACCTGTGGGAGGAGGTCAAGCAGCGGCTGAACAAGCCCGGTGGCAGCCTCTCCGGCGGCCAGCAGCAGCGGCTCTGCATCGCCCGCGCGATCGCGGTCGAGCCCCAGGTGCTGCTCATGGACGAGCCGTGCTCAGCGCTGGACCCGATCTCCACCTCGGCCGTGGAGGACCTGATCCAGGAGCTCAAGACCGACTACACGATCGTCATCGTGACCCACAACATGCAGCAGGCGGCCCGGGTGTCGGAGGAGACCGCGTTCTTCAACCTCGCCGGGGTGGGCATGCCCGGGCGGCTGGTCGAGATGAACCCGACCAAGAAGATCTTCATGAACCCCGACAACGAGTCGACCGAGGCCTACGTCTCGGGCCGCTTCGGCTGAGGCCGCTGCCTGGTCCCGCGGCCGAGGGGCGGCCGGGGATCAGGGCAGGCGCACCACGAGGTGCAGCACGACGTACATCGCGGCGGCGACGGCGCCGGCGGCCGGGAAGGTCAGGACCCAGGCGCCCACGATGGACCTCGCGACCCCCCACCGGACCGCGGAGAGCCGCTTGGTCGCCCCCACGCCCATCACCGACGAGGTGATGATGTGCGTGGTCGACACCGGCGCCTCGAAGGCGAAGGCCGTCGTGTAGAGCACCGAGGCGGCCACCGACTCGGCGGCGAACCCGCGGGCCGGGTCGAGGTCGATGATCCGCCGGCCCAGCGTGCGCATGATCCGCCACCCGCCGGCGTACGTCCCGGCCGAGATCGCCGCGGCGGCCGCGACGATCACCCACACCGGCAGGGAGTCGTCGGCACTGACGTATCCCCCGGTGAGCAGGGCCAGGAAGATCACGCCCATCGTCTTCTGGGCGTCCTGCAGCCCGTGCCCGAGCGCCATCGCCGCGGCGCTGACCGTCTGCGCCAGACGGAACCCGCGGTTGGTGCGAGCGGGGTTCCGGTTCCGCCAGATCCACATGATCGCCAGCATCACGGCGAAGGCGGCCGCGAACCCGAAGAGTGGCGAGACCACCATCGGGATCACCACCTTGTCGACGATGACGTCCCACTTGACCGAGGACCCCGAGGCCAGCGCCGCCCCCACCAGCCCGCCGATCAGGGCGTGCGTGGACGACGACGGCAGGCCGAAGTACCAGGTCAGCAGGTTCCAGGCGATCGCCCCGAGCAGCCCGGCCATCACGATCACCAGGCCGTGGGTGTTCTCCGGCGGCGTGATCACCTTGCCCACCGTGTTGGCCACCTCCTGGCCCGAGGAACGCGCCGAGGAAGTTCATCACCGCAGCCATGCCCAGGGCGATGCGCGGGGTCAGGGCCCGGGTGGACACCGAGGTCGCGATGGCGTTCGCGGCGTCGTGGAACCCGTTGGTGTAGTCGAAGGCCAGGGCGACGACGACGACCGCGACGATGATCGCGAGGTCCACGCTCAGGACTCCTTGACGGCGATCTGCTCGATGATGTTGGCGACGGTCTCGAAGGCGTCGATGGCGTGCTCGAGGGAGTCGACGATGTCCTTGAGCTTCATCACCTGCAAGGCCTTGAACTCGCCGCTGAAGAGCTTGGCCAGGATCGCGGCGGTAGGTCTTGTCCCCGGCGTTCTCCAGCCGGTTGATCTCGATCCAGTACTCGTCGAGGTCCTTCATCGCCCGCAGCCGCGGCATGGTCTCCGCGGTCAGCTCGGCGCACCGCTGGATGATCTCGACCTGCTCGGCCATCTCGGCGGGAAGCTCACCGACCTTGTACAGCAGCACCAGGTCGACGGCCTCCTCCATGAAGTCCATCACGTCGTCGAGACCCGAGGCGAGCCGGTAGATGTCCTCGCGGTCGAACGGGGTCACGAACGTCTGGTTGACCCTCCGGATGATGGCGTGGGTCGACTCGTCGGCCAGGTGCTCCTCCTCGCGCATCCGCTCGGCGATGCCGACCCGGTCGCTGGTGGCGCTGAGCATCTCGGCGAGCAGGGCCGAGCCGTGCACGAGCTGCTTCGCGGACTGGGTGAAGAGGTCGTAGAACGTGGCGTCCACGGGACGGAACCGCAAAGGCACGGTGAGCTCCTGGCAGGGGGAAGAGGACCGTCCCACATGCTAGGGGCTCGGAGCGGTTCTCAGGTGCTCGGGCGGACCTGCTGGGGCACCGGGCTCTCGGTCAGGCCGAGCAACCCGTCGATCTCGTGCTGGTCCAGCTGCCCCTCGGCCTCGCTGGCCGCGACCATGAGGGTGGAGATCAGCTCCACCTCCTCGAGCAGCACGGCGTCCTCGAGCGGGACGTCGAGTTGGTCACCCATCCCTGTCCTCCTCGGTAGCGGTCCAGCAGGCCACGACGCCTCCTGGGAGCAGTCTCAGTCTGCTCAGTATGGGTCAGGACAAACCCGGGGCGTCGGCCAACGCCGGATCCCGGATCGGGTCCGGCCGGAGCCGGACAGACGTCGGGCCCCACCGGAGACCGGTGGGGCCCGACGTTTCAGATGTCGCGCAGATCAGGCGTTGCGGACGTTCTCGGCCTGGGGACCCTTGGGGCCCTGGGTGACCTCGAACTCGACACGCTGGTTCTCCTCCAGGGACTTGTAGCCCTGCATCTGAATGGCGGAGAAGTGCACGAAGACGTCGTCGCCGCCGCCCTCCTGCGCAATGAAGCCGAAACCCTTCTCGGCGTTGAACCACTTCACGGTGCCCTGAGCCATGCTCACTTACTCCTCTTTCGGGGGCCTGAACCGCCGCTGCGGCGGTCCTGCACCAGCTGCGTGACGCTGAGCCCCTCCGAGAAGCTATGCAACCTGAGAGTCAACGCCGCCGGATCACAACACTCCGCGGGCGTCTTTTGGAACCTGCTGGAACTTTGTGCACCTGGTGCTGGGGACGACTTTACCAACTCATCGCCGAGAGGGAAGGGGCGGACCCCGAGTGGTTGTAGCGTGGCCCCCATGCTGGTCCTCAGTCGTCGTGTCGGCGAGAGCATCGTCATCGGCGACAACGTGACCGTGACGGTCCTCGAAGTGCGGGGAGACGTCGTACGCGTGGGCATCGACGCCCCCCGGTCGGTGGCCGTCCACCGCGAGGAGCTGCTGCGCGAGCTCGAGGCGACCAACGTGGCCTCGGCGTCGCCGAGCGAGGACGCGATCGCCTCCCTGGCCGAGCGGCTGGGCAAGCGGCAGGACTGAGCGCGGCGCTGGTCCCGCTCAGCCCATCAGGGGCGCGCGGACCGGCAGGTCCTCGTGCAGCACGACCTGGGCGCCCTGGCGGGTCACGGTGTTGACCAGCACGGGCGCGAGCAGGTTCGCCGTCGCCCCCGACGCGGAGTCCCCGGGGTTCACCACGACGAGCACGAGCACGTCGTCGGCGGTCTCGATGCCCAACGAGGCGACCGTGGCGTCGTCGATCACCGGCGCGTAGTCGGCGAAGAACACCTGCGGGGGCACCACCAGGAAGCGCAGGCTCGGGTCCTCCACCGAGCGCAGCGCGCACAGCACGCCGTCCTCGTCGAGGCGGACCAGCGCGAACTGGGTCAGGTCGGGGAAGCCGGGCAGCGGCTCCACCATCTCGATCACGGGGATCTCCACGACCACGGGTGCTGCGCTCCTCGTCTCGGCCCCGACAGTCGTGCGGGCCAGCTGCGCCGTGCTCATCGCAGGAAGTCCGAGAGCGACGGCTGCACCAGTTTAGCCGTGGAGGACAGCGCGGCCTGGTAGGCGACCTGGTTCATCTGCATGTCCATCGTGGCCCGGGCGATGTCGACGTTCTCCAGGGTCGAGAGTCCCTCGGTCATGGTCAGCGTGGTGTCCTTGGCCGCCTGGTTGGCGCGGTCGAGCCGGTTGTACCGGGTGCCCACGTCCGACAGCGTGGCCGTCACCCGCGAGTGCGCGGCGTTGAGGTTGGCGATGGCCGACGAGACACCGGCGGTGTTGCCCGAGCGCAGGGCGTTGGACAGCGACTCGAGGTCGGCGAAGACGTCGGAGCCGGCGGGCCCGAAGACCGAGGGGCCGTCCACGTTCACCGCGACCTTGGTCCCCGGCGCGACGGTGCGCATCACCGCGCCGGGGACGCCGACGTAGGAGCCCGAGGCGTCGTACGCGGTGCTGCCGTTGACCAGGCCGCCGAAGACGGGCCGGCCCAGGTAGGTCGTGTTGGCCCCCGACAGCATGCCGTTGCGGATCTGGTCGACCTCGGCCGCGAGGGCCTCGCGGGCCTGCGGGCTCTGGTTCACCCCGTTCACGGCCTGGATGCCGAGGTCGCGAGCCCGGGAGACCTGGCTCAGCGTCGAGGTCAGGGTGGAGTCGATCTGACCGAGCCAGCCCAGACCGTCCTCGGCGTTGCGGGTGTACTGACCCTGGTCGGCGATCGAGGCGCGCAGGCGCATCGCCGAGGTGGTGTCGGTCGGCGAGTCCGAGGGCCGGTTCAGCACGCGGCCGGTGCTGAGCTGCTCCTGCGACTTGGCCAGCCGGCTCAGGCTCGTCTGCAACGACGCGAACGACCGGTTCATCATCATGTGCTGGGTCACGCGGGTGATGGTCATCAGCGCAGCAGTCCCGTCCGGTTGATCAGTGTGTCGAGCATGGAGTCGACCGTGGTCAGCACCCGGGCGGAGGCCTCGTAGGCCCGTTGGTACTGCACCATCGCGAGCATCTCCTCGTCCAGGTTCACCCCGGCCATCTGGTCGCGCGAACCGTCCACCTGCTCGGTGAGCATGGACTGGCTGGCCGTGAGCCGGCGGCCCGAGGCCACCGTCGAGCCGAAGCCGTTGACCAGCGTCTGGTACGCCGACTCCGCGCCGGTGAGCTCGGAGAGCGCGTCGGCGATCCCGCCGTCGACGACCCCGCCCGCGATCCCCGCGGCAGCCACCTGGCTGTTGTCGGTGAGCGCGACCGCGAGGCTGCCGGACGGGTCGGTCGGGTCGTAGGAGAAGAAGTCCCCGCCCGGCGCACCCGTCTCGTCGTAGCCGGACTGGTGCAGGGCGTTCACCCCGTCGGCCAGCGTCTGGGCGACCGCGTTCAGCCCCGCGACGTACGCCGGGATGGTCGTGTTCAGCAGGTCGGTGGCCGCGCCGACCTCGCCGCTGAGCCCGGTGGTGACCGGGGTCGTGCCGCCGATCGGGTGGACCACCTCGAAGGTGACCGGGCTGCCGTCGGCGTCACCGGTCGGGGTGACCCCGCTGGCGACCTCCAGGCGGCCGGCGATGCTGCCGGTGACCAGCGGGACGCCGCCGACGATGAAGTCGAGGCCACCCGCGCCGTTGGCCACCGACTTGCCGCCGGTGAGCTCGGTAGAGCCGCAGCGCGAGCAGGTCGCGCTGGTCGAGCAGGTTGCCGGCGTCCGAGCCGTCCAGCTGGGCGACGGCCGACCGCCTTGTTGGTGGCGGCCAGGTCGGAGGCGACGGTGTCGACCTCGCCGACGAGGGCGTTCAGCTTGATCCGCTGGTCGCCGGCCTCGACGGTGAAGTTGCGCGCCTGGAGCCGGATCGCGTCGGCGACGCGAGGCCCCGCCCGCGATCACCTGGCTGCGGGCGGCGCCGCTGCTCGGGTTGTTGGCCAGGTCGGCCCAGGACTTCCGGAACTGCGCCAGCACCGAGGAGAGTCCGTTGTCGCCGGGCTCGCCGATGCCGGTCTCGAGCCGGTCCAGGACGCCCTGGCGGACGTCGAGGTAGGACTGCTTGCCGTGCTCGGTGCGCACCCGGGCGTCGAGCAGCGCGTCGGTCATCCGGGTCAGCCCGGTGACCCGTACACCACCGCTGGTGCCCTGGGTGCGCGACCACATGGCCGGCTGGACCGGGGTGCCCTCCGAGGCGGACTCGACCCGGCGCCGGGTGTAGCCGGCGGTGCCGACGTTGGCGATGTTCTGGCTCGCGGTGTCCATGGCGACGCGGTTGAACCGCATCGCGGAGAGCGCGGTGTTGAGGGAGGCGAAGGATCCGCTCATGGCTCTAGATGCTCTGGTCCAGCAGGCGGTGCCGGTGCTCGGTCACCACTGCCCTGCCGTCGGGGGCGTAGCTGGCCGACTGCTCGGTCAGCCCCAGGAACATCTCCCGGGCCGCCTGCTGGCCGACCGTGAGCAGCTCGCGGTTGGTGGCCGCGATCTCGGTGATCTCACGGGTGTACGCCACGAAGGCCTCCCGGTGGTCGAGCAGGATCGACCGCCAGGGCTCCTCGACCGACTCGGCCAGGGACCGCAGGCTCGGGTTGGAGGCCAGGCCCAGCGAGGTCGCGGCCTCGTCGGCGGCGACGGCTCGGAGCAGCTCGGTCTCGCGGAGCAGGCCGAGGACCCCCTCCACCTCACGGGCGGAGCTGGCCAACCAGCGGCTCTGGCCGCTGGCCAGCACCAGCTTCTCGATCTCGAGCTTGTACAACAGCGTCTCGAGCAGCTCACGCTCGCGCCACAGGATGAGCGACAGGTCTTCCAAGGCCGTCCCTCCTCCGGGTCTCGACTGCCTCGAGCCCTTCCATCGGCTGGCCCGGCGGGGGGCTGAGCAAAACGCGGTGAACTCAGCCGTTCGCCGCGTCCCGGGCTCCGGGCTACCCGTGGGGACGGGGGGTGGCTCACCTGCGGGAGAGAGGAACGAGCGCGTAACAGGTCGGCCCGGTGCTGTCTGCCGAACGCCGGTGAACACACCCTTCGTCGCTGGACCCGGGACCCGGCCTGGCCCGTTAGGACTATAGTCCCGACCCGGATGTATCAACCTGCTTGTCGCAGACCTCCCAAGTTGTCGGTTTTACCCGCAGAACCTCCGGTCATCGACCAGAGTCCGGGGTGTGAACCAGACCCCCCGCCCCGACTCCGCCGTCGACCTCGACGCGCTGGTGACCAGCCACATGTCGCTGGTCGGCCACATCGTGCGTGAGTCGATGGGCCGCCTGCCGGCCCACGTCAACCGCGACGACCTGACCTCGGCCGGACTGACCGCCCTGGTGCAGGCCGCCCGGTCGTTCGACGGGTCGCGGGGCGTGCCGTTCACCCGCTACGCCTCGACCCGGATCCGCGGGGCGATCATCGACGAGCTGCGCGGGGTCGACTGGGCCAGCCGGTCCGTACGCCGCCGGGCGCGCGAGCTCGACGAGACCCGCAACCGGCTCGCCACCCAGCTCGGCCGCACCCCCAGCGAGGCCGAGGTCGCGTCCGCGGCCGGCGTCACCGTCGAGGAGATCGCCGCCAACGACGACGACGTGTCCCGCGCCAGCGTGATGAGCCTGCAGGGCTTCGGCGACACCCCCATCGACGACGTCCTGCCCACCCGCGCACCGAGCCCCGAGGAGCGGCTGGAGCAGAACGAGCGGATCGGCTACCTCGTCGACGCCGTCGCCGAGCTGCCCGACCGGCTCCGGGTCGTGGTGGAGACCTACTTCTTCGCCGAGCGGCCGATGGCCGAGATCGCCGCCGAGCTCGGCGTCACCGAGTCCCGCGTCTCGCAGATGCGGGCCGAGGCCCTGGTGCTGCTCAAGGACGCGATGAACAGCGCGCTGGACCCCGACCTCGTCGCGGCCCACGAGCGTCCCGAGGGCTGCGCCGCGCGCCGCCGTGACGCCTACTTCGCGGCAGTCGCGTCGCGCCGTACGACCGCGGCACGGCTGAGCGCGATGTCCGCTTTCGACCGATCTGCCTGAAATTCTTCTCCGGAAGTCCTCAAGCCCTGACGGCCCCCGCCGATCAGAACCCCGACGGAGTCCACGGACGGACTCCAGAACACCGACTCAACCATCATGGAAGGACCCATCATGAGTCTTCGCATCAACACCAACACCGACGCCTTCAACTCGTACCGGAACCTCTCGGTCACGCAGGGCCAGATGTCGAAGTCGCTGGAGAAGCTGTCCAGCGGTTTCCGGATCAACCGTGCGGCCGACGACGCTGCCGGCCTGGCGATCTCCGAGGGTCTGCGCTCGCAGATCGGCGGCCTCAAGGTCGGCGTCCGCAACGCGCAGGACGGCATCAGCGTCGCGCAGACCGCTGAAGGTGCGCTCACCGAGGTCCACTCCATGCTCCAGCGCATGAACGACCTGTCGGTGCAGTACGCCAACGGCACGCAGAACGCCGACTGCAGGCCGCCCTGGGTGCCGAGTTCGACGCCCTGCAGAGCGAGGTCACCCGGATCACGGACAACGCCAACTTCAACGGTGTGTCCCTGTTCGGCGGCGCCGCGCTGACCTTCCAGGTCGGCTCCAGCAACACCGACACCATCGACGTGAGCGCGACCGCCCTGGCGGCCGTGGACACCTCGGCGGCGGTCATCACCGACAGCCTCGACCATCGCGACCGCGATCACCGCGATCTCGACCCAGCGCGCCGAGCTCGGTGCGGTGCAGAACCGGTTCGAGCACACCATCAACTCCGTCAACGTCGCGGTGGAGAACCTGTCCGCCTCGGAGAGCCGGATCCGCGACACCGACATGGCGCTGGAGATGGTCGCTTCACCCGGTCGAACATCCTGTCCCAGGCGGGCACCGCGATGCTCGCCCAGGCCAACCAGGCGCCCCAGGGCGTCCTGCAGCTGCTCCGCTGACCCTGGCGGACGGTTGACTGAAGTTCCACGGTCCGGGTGAGGGGCGAGGCAGTCCTCGCTCCTCACCCGGACGCAATTTCCACCACGTAGGTCGAGGTGTGACGTCGTGGCCGCCCGTCGGCAGGGTTTGGGAGGACCGGACCGGCGGACGGCACGGCGTCACTCCCGACCCCCCACAGGCCCCGATCGAGCCGGCAGGAGTGCCCCATGGCGACAGCAAGCGTGAGCGGGCTGGTCAGCGGCCTCGACACGACCTCGATCATCTCGCAGCTGATGCAGGTCGAGGGGATCACCCAGACCCGGCTCAAGGTCCGGGTCAACACCGAGACCAGCACGGTCAAGTCCCTGCAGGACCTGAACGCCAAGCTCGCGGCCCTGGCCACCAGCGCCGAGAAGCTGGGCAAGACGACCGGGTGGAACCCGGTCCTCGCCACGAGCTCGTCGGACCTGGTCGGCGTCAGCGGCACGTCCACGGCCACGACCGGGGACGTCTCGTTCACCGTCGGGGCCCTGGCCCGGGCCCACTCGCTCGGCTTCACCGACCCGGCGGCGATGACCGACGTGGTGCACCAGCGGCTCGACCATGGTGCGCCTGGACCGTCTCGACGGGAGCGCACCGGTCGACCTCGACACCGGGGACGGCACCCTGGCCGGGCTGGTCAACGCCCTCAACGCCAGCGGCACCGGGGTGCAGGCCAGCACGGTGAAGCTCGACGACGGTTCCTACCGGGTGCGCGTGACCTCGGCCACCACCGGTGCGGCCTCGGACTTCACCCTGACCAACCTCGACGGGTCGCCCCTGCTCGGCGGGGCCGCGGTCACCGCCGGCCAGGACGCCGAGATCACCGTGGGCGCCGACGTGGTGCACTCCGCCACCAACACCTTCGCCGGCACGGTCAACGGGCTCTCGATCACGCTCAAGCCAGGGCTGGCCCCCGGCACCGTCGTCGACCTGTCCGTCACGCGGGACACCGCCACGATCGGAGCCTCGGTCAAGGACCTCGTCGACTCGATCAACAGCGTGTTGAGCGACATCGACAAATCGTCGACGTACAACTCAGCGACCAAGGCGAGCGGAAGCCTGACCGGCGACAGCGCCATCAGGTCGGTGCGCACCTCGCTCTTCGACGCGGTCTTCCCCGGCGGCGGTGGCTCACTGGCCGACGTGGGCGTGCAGACCGACCGCTACGGCAAGCTCACCTTCGACGCCGACAAGTTCGCCACGGCCTTCGCCGCGGACCCGGCCTCGACCGCGGCCGCCTTCACCACCGACGCGAACGGGTTCGCCGCCCGCGTCCAGACCGTGGCCAAGGGCGCCAGCGACTCCGTCAGCGGCACCGTCACGCTGTCGGTCAAGGGCCACAACGCCGACATCGCCCGCCTCAACGACAGCATCGCGGACTGGGACAACCGGCTCGAGCTGCGCCAGGCCACCCTGACCCGCACCTTCACCGCCCTCGAGACCGCCCTGAGCCGACTCAACAGCCAGTCCAGCTGGCTCTCCGGCCAGCTCTCGTCCCTGAGCTCCAGCTCCAGCTGACCGAGGAAGGTCGACGATGATCCCCAACGCCAAGAACGCCTACGTGAACAACTCCGTGGCCACGGCCAGCCCCGCCCGCCTGCTCGTCATGCTCTGCGACCGCCTGGTCCTCGACGTGCAGCGTGGCCTGGAGGCCCAGCGTGCCGGCCGCGTGCCGGAGGCGCACCAGGAGCTGATCCACGCCCAGGAGATCGTCATCCACCTGCGCAGCACCCTGCACGTCGGAGGCCTGGGACGGTGGCCCCGGCCTGGCCTCGCTCTACGACTGGCTGCACAACCAGCTGATCCAGGCCAACGTCGAGGAAGGACCCGGCCGTGACCGAGGGCTGCCTCACGATCGTCACCGACCTGGCCGACACCTGGCGGACCGCGGCCCTGGCCAGCGCCCAGCCGGCAGGCTGATCCACCACCCATGACCACCGTCCGCGCGGACTTCCGGGCCGAGTGGGTCGCCGCGCTCGACCGCCTCGAGGTCGACGTCGCGGAGGCCGAGGCCCTGCTCAGCGTCTCCGAGGCCGCCGTGCCGGTCCTGGCGCCCTGGGCGCCCCCGCCCGTGCGGGGCCCCCTGCCGGCCGACCTCGAGCCCCGGGCCCGCCTCGTGCTCGAGCGCCAGCTCGCCGTGGCGCACGCCGTGACCCAGCGGCTGACCCTGACCGGCCAGCACCGCCGGCTCACCCAACGGATCCGGGACACCGCGACCCCGGACGTGCCGATCTACGTCGACCTGCACGCCTGACCGACCCGTCGTTCGTGGCGCGCCGACCCGTCGTTCGTGGCGCGCCGACCCGTCGTTCGTGGCGCGCCGACCCGTCGTTCGTGGCACGCCACGCCCGACACGCAGTCAGGACAAGAATCGGACTTTCCTGGCTAAAGCCCCTCAGGTCTGGACCTGTCGGGCCGAAGGACACAGTGAGCTAGGGACAGCTCGCCCCGCCGATGGACCGGCACCTCCATGACCGTGGCCCCCCACGCGTCAGAAGCCGGAGACCTCTGTGTCCATCTTTGCGACCGATGGAGTGGCCACGCCCTCCACGGGGCCCTCGACGGGTCTCACGGTGCGGCAGAACGTGATCGCCGACAACATCGCCAACGTCGACACCCCGGGCTTCCGGTCCCGCACGGTCGACTTCGAGAGCTCCCTGCGCAGCGCGATCGCCGGTGGCCAGGTGGCCCCGGACCGGTCGGCGTCGACGTGCTCGCGACCGACACCCCCGTCGGCGCCAACGACAACAACGTCGACCTCCGCAAGGAGACCATGGCCGCGATGCAGACGACCTTCGCCTACCAGGTCGTCAGCCGCTCGGTCAGCGACCACCTCGACAACATGCGTACCGCAGCGGGGTCCTTCTGATGGGCGCCTTCGACGCCCTGCGCATCGCCGACAGCGCTCTGGGCATGCACCAGACCTGGCTCGACGCGCTGGCCAACAACATCGCCAACGTCAACACCGTCATGCCCACCAGCGGCAACGCCTTCCAGGCCCAGATGGTCCAGGCCCAGGCCCGCCCCGACGGCGGCGTCGACGTCACCGGCATCGCGCTGGGCGACCCGCAGGGCCGCCTGGAGTACGCCCCCGACAACCCGATGGCCGACGCCAGCGGGATGGTCCGGGCCCCGGAGATCGACCTGGCCAGCCAGATGAGCCAGCTGGTCATGGCCCAGCGTGGCTACCAGGCCTCGGTCGCAGGTCACCAAGAACGCCCAGGACACCTACAACAGCGCACTGCAGATCGGACGGGGCTGACCATGAGCGTCTCCGGGATCGAGTCCGATCCGGCCCCGGTCGGTGGGCGGCACCGGCTTCGACGCCCCGGCCGCCGAGAGCACCGCCGACCACCGCGACCGCCGGGCCGACCGGCCCGCAGTTCGGCCAGATGCTCATCAACGGCATCCAGGGCCTCGAGGCACTTGCAGGACAAGTCCGACGGCCTCGCCGTCAAGGCGGCCACCGGTGACCTCGGCGCCATCCACGACTACACGATCGCCGCCACGGAGACGTCGGTCGCCACCCAGCTGACCGTCTCGGTGCGGAACAAGGCCGTCGAGGCGTTCAACGAGATCATGCGGATGCAGGTGTGATGCGCGACAACGTCACGCGCTCCTTCGGGCGCGTCCAGGGCTCCTTCTCCTCCTTCACCCCCGGCCAGAAGGTCGTCGCCGTCGTCGGCACCGGGGCGCTGCTCCTGGCCGGCTTCATGGTCTTCCGCTGGGCGGCAGCGCCGAGCTACGCCCCGCTGTTCAGCAACCTGGCCTCCTCCGACGCCTCGGCGATCATCCAGCAGCTCGACTCCGAAGGGGTCCCGTACAAGCTCAGCAACGGCGGGAACACCATCATGGTGCCGCGCGACCAGGTGTACGCCGAGCGGATCAGCCTCAGCGGCGAGGGCCTGCCCAGCTCCAGCAAGGGTGGCTACTCGCTGCTGGACAACCAGAGCCTGTCCACCTCGCAGTTCCAGGAGCAGACCACCTTCAAGCGGGCGATGGAGGGCGAGCTGGCCAGCACCATCGAGGCCATCGACGGCGTCGAGACCGCCGTCGTCCACCTGGCCATGCCGGCCAAGCAGGTCTTCTCCGACAGCCAGGACCCGACCACCGCGTCGGTGCTCGTCCAGACCCGGGCCGGCTCGACGCTCACTCCCGAGCAGGTCCAGGCCGTGGTCAACCTCGTCTCGGCCAGCGTCGACGGCCTCGAGCGACCGACAACGTCAGCGTCGCCGACTCGACCGGCCGCGTCTCTGTCCGCCCCGGGGAGCGCCTCGGCGGGCGCGGCCTCGTCGCAGAACCAGCAGGTCGTCGACTTCCAGAACCGGATGACCGCCCAGGTGCAGTCGACCCTGGACCACGTGCTCGGTCCCGGCAACGCCACCGTGCAGGTCACCCCGGTGCTGTCGTTCGACGACACCGTCTCGGAGACCACCCGCTACTTCGGCAACGCCGACCTGGCCCTCTCGGCCAGCGAGACGCACCGAGAAGCTGCGGGGCGGCAACGGCACCCTGCCCGGTACCGCGGGCGGCGTGGTCGGCCCGGACGGCCAGATGGACCCCACCACGACGGGCTCGGGGACCGGCAGCCGGCCAGAAGTACGACAAGAAGAGCCGCACCTCCGACAACGCCGTCAACCGGACCATCGAGCACCGCGAGGCGGCGCCCGGGTCGGTCGAGTCGCTCGCACGTCGGCGTCGTCCTGGACACCCAGGCGCTCAACGGCCGCGACCCGGCCGTGCTCAGACCAACATCGCCTCGGCCCTCGGCATCGACCCCAGCCGCGGCGACACCATCGACGTCACCGACGTGCCCTTCGACCGCACCGCGGAGACCGCGGCCGCCGCGGAGCTCAAGGCCAGCACGGCCGCGTCCGCCGCGACGGCCGAAGATGTACGCTGATCCGCAACGGCGGCCTGGCCGGCGTCGTGGCCCTGATGGTCCTGCCGCGCCTGGTTCCAGGCCCGCCGCCGCAACAAGGCAGCGCGCCGAGGCCACCGAGCTTCGTCGTCGACCAGCTGCGCACGCGACGCCCTCGACCGGCAGGCCGCCCAGGCCGCGATCGAGGCGCCCAACGCCGCGATGCTGGCGCTGGAGTCCGCCGAGGCCGACGATGGCCGAACGAGGTCCGTGACGAGATCGCCGCCCTGGTCGAGCGTCAGCCCGAGGACGTCGCGGCCGCTGCTGCGCGGCTGGCTGGTGGAGCGTTGGGCATGACCCTCGACCAGTCGCCGGCACCGGCATCCGCAAGGCCGCGATCCTGCTCATCCAGATGGGTCGCGAGCGGGCCGCCTCAGGTGCTCAGCCACCTCTGCGACACCGAGGTCGAGGCGATCTCCGCCGAGATCGCCCGCCTCGAGGCGATCAGCGGCTCGGAGACCGAGGGCGTGCTCTCAGGAGTTCCGCGACCTGATGGTCGCGCGCGCCCACATCAGCCAGGGCGGCCTCAGCTTCGCCCAGCAGCTGCTCGAGCAGAGCCTCGGCCCCGAGCGCGCCTCGGAGATGATCGCCCGGCTCAACGCGGCCGCGATCCAGATGCCGTTCCAGTTCCTGCACCGCGCCGACGCCGCGCAGCTGCGCTCCTTCATCATCGACGAGCACCCGCAGGTGATCGCGCTCGTGCTCGCGCACATGACGCCCGACAAGGCCTCGCTGCTGCTCTCCGGGTTCTCCCCCGAGTATGCAGGCCGACGTCGCGCACCGGATCGCCGTCATGGACCGCACGTCGCCGGCGATCATCCAGGCCGTCGAGTCGACGCTGGAGCGCCGGCTGTCCTCGATGCTGCAGCCCGCCGAGAGCTCGCGCGTCGGCGGCCTCGAGCCGCTGGTCAACATCATCAACCGCTCCGACCGCTCCACGGAGCGTCAGATCGTCGAGGGCCTCGAGGCGCTCGACCCCGTGCTGGCCGACGAGATCAAGTGCGAAGATGTTCATGTTCGAGGACGTCATCACGCTGGAGGACCGCTCGATCCAGCTGGTCCTGCGCGAGGTCGACAGCGCCGAGCTGGCGCTCGCGCTCAAGGGCGTCTCCGAGGCGGTCCGCGACAAGATCACCAAGAACCTGTCCGAGCGCGCTGCCGACCAACCTCATCGAGGAGGTCGAGCTGCTCGGCACGGTCCGCCTGCGCCAGGTCGAGGAGGCCCAGCAGAACATCATCCGGATCATCCGCCGCCTCGAGGAGCAGGGCCAGATCATGGTGCGGCAGGGGGGGCGATGACGAGTTCGTCGCCTGAGCGCCGCGCGACGGCTCCGACACCGCCGGCTCGTGGGAGCGGCTGCCGCCGCAGCCCACCATGCCGTTCGCGACCCACGAGCTCCGCACCGGGCCTGGACCCGCCTGGGCGACGACGCGGTCCTCGGCGACCCCGTCACCGAGCACACGCTGGCCGGCCTGGTCGACCGAGGCAGCGCGGCCGCCCGCAGCCCAGGGGTACGCCCGGGCTGGGCCGAGGGTCGCCGTGACGCCGGCGCGAGGCGATCGAGACCGTCGGCGTCGTCCGGCGGCGCCCGCCGGAGCCGAGGCCCGCCGCGAGGCCGAGCACCGCGCCGCGCTCGAGGGTCTGCCCGGCCGCGGCCCAGCTCGACGCGCCGCTGGGCAGGTGTGCGCGCAGCTCGGGTCCCACGCCATCGAGCTCGCGCTCGACCTCACCGAGACCTGCTCGGCCACGAGCTGTCGCTGGCCGCCTACCCCGCCGCGCGACGCCGTACGCCGGGCCCTGGCGCTGGCCTGCCCGACGAGCCGGTCCTGCGCGTCCGGTCTGCACCGCGGACGCACGCCGACCCCGCCGTGCGCGAGCTCGCCGGCATCGCGGCCGTCGTCGACCGACCCCTACGCTGGCCCGCGGTGACGTGCTCCTGGAGACCGACACCACCGTGATCGACGCCCGGGTGACCTCGGCGATGTCCCGCGTCCGCGAGGTGCTGGCCGTGACCGCCCCTCGACCTCCCTCGACCCCCCCCGACCTGCCCTCGACCCGCCCGCGCCGCGCCCTGGTGGCGGCGCAGCCCGCGTCGCCTCGGCATCGTCACCGAGCTGCTCGGCCTCCACCTGATGGTCAAGGGCCTCGACGCCGCGGTCGGCGACGTGCTCGAGGTCCTCGGCCGGACCTCGACCCAGGCCCCGGTGTACGCCGAGGTCGCGGCCAGCGGTCCCGGAGGGCCTGGTCTGCCTGCCGATGGCCGCGACGAACGGCCTGCGCATGGGCATGCACCGTGCGCGAGCACCGGCGGCCCGCTGACCATCCCGGTCGGCCCCGCGCTGCTCGGTCGTGTCGTCGACGGCCTCGGCCGGCCGATCGACGGCGGCCCGCTCGCTCGACGCGCTGCCGCGGGTCGCCGTCGAGAACGCGGCCCCGCCCGCCCTGAGCCGCGCACGCATCGACACCCAGGTCGGCCTCGGCGTCCGCGCCCTCGACACCCTGGTGCCCTGCGGCCGCGGCCAGCGCGTCGGCGATCATGGCCGGCAGCGGCGTCGGCAAGTCCACCCTGCTCTCGATGGTCGCCCGCGGCACCGACGCCTCGATGTCGGTCATCGCCCTGGTCGGCGAGCGTGGCCGCGAGGTCCGCGAGTTCATCGAGAACGACCTCGGCCCCGAGGGCCTGGCCCGCTCGGTCGTGGTCGTGTCGACCTCCGACGCCCCGCCGGTCGAGCGGCTGCGCGCCGCCTTCGTCGCCACCCGCGATCGCCGAGCACTTCCGCGACCAGGGCGAGGACGTCGTGCTGATGATGGACAGCCTCACCCGGGTCGCGATGGCCCAGCGCGAGGTCGGCCTGTCCGCGGGCGAGCCCCCGGCGACCCGGGGCTACCCGCCGAGCGTCTTCGCCCTGCTGCCCCGCCTGCTCGAGCGCGCCGGCAACTCGCGACCGCGGCAGCATCACCGGCCTCTACACCGTCCTGGTCGAGGGCGACGACCTCCAGGACCCGATCGGCGACACCGTGCGCTCGATCCTCGACGGCCACGTCGTCCTCACCCGACGGCTGGCCACCGCCGGTCACTTCCCCAGCATCGACGTCCTCGAGTCGATCTCCCGGGTCACCGGCGCGGTCACCACCCCCGAGCAGCGCGCGGCGGCCACGTCCCTGCGTCGCCTGCTGGCGGCGCACCGCGACGTGCGCGAGCTGGTCGAGATCGGCGCGTACGCCCCCGGCAGCGATCCCGACGCCGACACCGCCCTCGCCCTGCTCCCCCGGATCAACGACTTCCTCCGTCAGGACCTGGACGCCCCCTCGGCCCTGGGCCGGACCTGGACCGACCTGCAGGAGCTGGTGGCATGACCGGGCACGACCACGACCGAGGCATGCGCGCCGTACGCCGGGTGCGCGAGGTGCGCGAGCGGGACAGCCGCGTCGGGCTGCTGCACGCCCTGACCACGGTCCGCACCCGTGAGGAGCAGCTCGTCGAGCTCCGCGAGGCGCTGGACCAGGCGACCACCCGGACGGCCGGCACCCTGGACGAGTTCGTGGCCTCCCGGCAGCTGCTGGCGGCCATGGCCGTCGCGGTCCGTGAGGCCGAGCAGCGTCTGGACGCCGGTCGCGTCGTCGCGACCGAGGCGCACAGCCGGTGGCAGGCCGACAAGAGCCGGGTCCGGGCCATCGAGCACCTGCTCGAGGCCCGCGCCCTGCGTCGGGCCGACGACGCCCGCCGGGCCGAGGTGCGCGAGACCGACGACATCGTCGGCCGGATGCACCGCCGCAGCCACGGGACCCGGGGGCTCGCCTCATGACCGTCCTCGACGTGCAGTCCCGGATCTCCGACATCCAGTCCCAGCTCTCCCTGCTGGCCCCGCCGCGCGCGGCCGCCACGGTCTCGACCGCGGCCGCGTTCGCCACGTCGCTGTCCACGACGGCGGCGACGGCGACCTCCGGCAAGCCCCTGGTCGGCACGACCAGCTCGGCGATGGGCGAGGCCGGCCCCTCCGGCGAGGCCGTGGTCGCCGAGGCCGAGAAGTACGTCGGCATCCCCTACGTCTGGGGCGGGACGGACCCGAAGAAGGGCCTGGACTGCTCCGGGCTGGTGCAGCTGGTCTACCGCAACCTCGGCTACGAGCTGCCCCGGGTCTCCTACCAGCAGGCCACCGCGGGCACCGCCGTCGAGGGCGGTCTGAAGAACGCCCAGCCCGGCGACATCCTGGCCTTCGGCTCGCCGGTGCACCACGTGGGCATCTACGCCGGCAACGGTCAGATGGTCGAGGCCCCCCGGCCCGGCCTCGACGTCCGGGTCGGACCGGTCTGGGAGACCCCCACCGCACATCCGCCGGATCCTGCCCACCTCCGCAGCGACCGGCGTCTCGGGCGTGAGCGACCGGGTCGCCACGGGAACTCCGTACGCCGACCTCTTCGAGCGCGCCGCGGCGACCTACGGCGTGGACGCCGGACTGCTCTCCGCGGTGGCAAAGCAGGAGTCCGGCTACAACGCCGGCGCGGTCAGCCCCGCCGGCGCCCAGGGCCTGATGCAGCTGATGCCGGCCACGGCCCGCGGGCTCGGTGTGACCGACTCCTTCGACCCCGCCCAGGCGGTCGACGGCGCGGCCCGGTTGCTCAAGGGCCTGCTCGGCGAGTTCGGCCGGACCGACCTGGCCCTGGCCGCGTACAACGCCGGGCCGGGCGCCGTGCACCGCTACGACGGCATCCCGCCGTACGCCGAGACCCAGAACTACGTCCGCAGCATCATGGCCTCGCTGCAGGGGAGCCCCGCATGAGCCTGACCCCCGTCACCCCGTCCTCGACCCCGTCGGGCACCCGGCCCCGCCCGGACGCGGACGCCGGGAACGCCGACGCCTTCGCCGGGCTGCTGGCCGGACCGGCCGCCCCGCACCGCACCGCACCCGCCACGACCGCGCCGACCCACCGGGACCACGCACCCCAGGGACGTGGGCCCGGCCGCGCCGAGGGTCGGTCCCGGCCCGCACCGAGCCACCACCTCCCGGCTCCGGCCGGGTCCACGGACCCCGCGCCGGACGACCGGACCGACCAGGCCTCCCGGCTCGCCGACCAGCGCGGCGAGGTCACCCCCGCCCAGATCCTCGCCGCGGCCCAGGTGGTCCCGGTCGGGCCGCTGATGGCCAAGGCCCCGCCGATGTCCCCCGGCGACCCGGTCCCCACCCTCACCACGCTCGCCCCCGGGGCGACCCCGTCCGTCGACGTGGAGGCAGCAGCACCGGCCGGCAGCCCTGCCCCGGCACCGCGCGCTGCCGACGCGGCTGGTGCCGCTCCCCCGCCGCGAACGCCGGCGAGGTCGCAGCCCTGCCCGTGGTCGGCCCGCCGCAGCCGGGCACGGTGGCCCCGACCACGACCACCCCCCTCGTCCGGACCGATTCCCCGGCTGTCGCCGCCACCGACCGGCAGCCGGCCGCAGGGTCCCCGGACAGCCCGGCACCCCGGTCGTCACCACCGCGACCAGCACCGCGGCCGGCACCGCGGCCGGCACCGCGGCCGGCACCGCGGCCGGCACCGCGGCCGGCACCGCCACCACCAGCACGTCGGACGCGGACACGGCGGTCCCGGCGACCCCCGGCCCCGCGCCCACCCGGCCCGGCCCCACGGACCCGGGCGCCACCCGACGCAGACCGGCCGGCCGAACGGCCTGCCGGCCGGGCTGCACGTCGGACAGGGCGTTCACGCCGCGTCGACCCGAGGCACGGATCCGGTCGCGGAACGTCAGGCCCCGCAGGACCCCGCGCCCGCCCCGGGGACCACCGGTGCCACCGGTGTCGTCGGTGTGGTGGGGACGTCCGGTGCCCCCCACGACGCCGGGTCCACCGGTGGCCGCACTCCCGACCGCGGCTCCCGCGAGGAGGCTTCCGGCCCCGCGGCGACCGGGCCCGCCCCGGGGACCACCGGCCCCCAGGCGACGACTGCTCCCCCGTCCGTGCCGTCCGCCCACCCCGGACAGGGTCCCGTCGGGGCGCCCGAGGCGTCCCCGGTCACCAGCCAGGTGTTCGGCGAGGTCGCCCGCCTGGTCAGCCGCGGGGACGGCACCCGCCGGATCACCCTCAAGCTCAACCCGGAGGCGCTGGGCGACGTCCGGGTCGTGCTCACCGTCCGGCAGGGCGAGGTGCACGTCCGGATGGCCGGCAGCGACGCGGCCCAGCGCGCCCTGATGGACGGCTCCACCGAGCTGCACCGGTTGCTGGACCAGGCCGGGGCCACCTCCAGCCAGGTCGTCGTCGGCGATCGCTCCACCCAGCACGGAGGCCAGCACGGAGGCCAGCACGCGGGCCAGCTCGCGGGCGACCTGTTCGGCTCGCAGCCCGGGACCCCCCAGGGCACCGGCCGCGAGACCGGCACCGAGGACAACCGGACCGCAGGGACGCGGGACGGCGGCAGGACCGCCAGGGACGGCGCAGACCGGGGGACGCAGCAGCGTCTCTCGGCCGACCAGGGCACGCGAGCCGGGTCCGCCCGGATCGACGTGACGATGTGAGGAGGAACCGATGACGGTATCCGCAGTCGAGTCGACACCCGGGATCCTCGGGTCGTCGGCCTTCACCACCACCAGTCCGGCCGGCACGGCGGACAAGGACATGTTCATGCAGCTCCTGGTGGCGCAGATGCGCTACCAGGACCCGGCGAACCCGACCGACTCGAGCGCTTTCTTGTCGCAGTCGGCACAGTTCACGGCGCTCGAGAAGATGCAGAGCGTCGCCGACCAGACCGCCCAGCTGGTGTCCCTCCAGGTCACCTTCGGGGCCAACGCCATGGTCGGCAAGCACGTCGCGTACACCGGCACCGACGGCAAGACGGCGACCGGGGTCATCAACTCCGTCCGCTTCGAGGCCACCGGTCCGGTTCTCCAGGTCAACGACCACGACATCCACCTCGCGGACATCCTGGCCACCGGCGACGGCACGACGGACCTGGCGGCCGCGGCCGTCATGCCGCCGACGCAGACCCCGGTCGGCACCGGGACCCAGACCGGCACACCGGTCTGACCCACGCCCCACCCGCACGTCCCCCGCACGTCCCCGCAGCACCGTCCCCGCACCCGCACCGCGCCCCCGGGCGTCCCCCAGAGAAGGACCCACCCATGCTTCGCTCGCTCTTCGCCGGCATCAGCGGCCTCCGTGTCAACCAGACCATGCTCGACGTGACCGGCAACAACATCGCGAACGCCAACACCATCGGCTTCAAGTCCAGCACCACCGTCTTCCAGGACACCCTGAGCCAGATGCTGACCGGCGCCACCGGTCAGTCCGCCACCCGCGGCGGCACCAACCCGCTCCAGGTCGGGCTGGGCGTCCAGCTCGCCGCGACCTCGACGAACTTCAACCAGGGCTCGGCGCAGACCACCGGGCGCCCGACCGACCTGATGATCCAGGGCGACGGCATGTTCATCACCCGCAAGGGCAACGAGATGCTCTACACCCGCGCCGGCTCGTTCACCTTCGACGAGGTGGGCAGCCTGGTCAACCCGACGGGCAACCGGGTCCAGGGCTACCTGCTCGACGGCAACGGCGACCCCACCGGCGGCCTGGTCGACGTCACCATGGACACCGCCAACGCGGTCCCGGCCGTGCCCCCGGGCGTCGAGCTGACCTCGTACAGCATCGGCAGCGACGGCAAGCTCCGCGGGATCTTCGACGACGGCGTCCAGCGCGACATGGCCCAGCTGGCGCTGGCCGACTTCTCCAACCCGATGGGTCTGGAGAAGGTCGGGGAGACCTCCTTCCGGGAGTCGGCCAACTCCGGACCGGCCCAGCTCGGCATCGCCGGCGAGGGCCGCCGCGGCAGCCTGATCGGCGGGGCCGTCGAGATGTCCAACGTCGACCTCGCGGCCGAGTTCACCAACCTGATCCTGGCCCAGCGCGGCTTCCAGGCCAGCTCGCGCGTCATCACCACCTCCGACCAGGTGCTCGAGGACCTGGTGAACATCAAGCGCTGACGCGTCCCGACCCGACGACCGGCCCGTGCCCCTCACCCGGGGTGCGGGCCGGTCGTACGTGTACCGGACAGCGTGTCGCTTTGGCCCGGTTTCGACCCGTTTCCCCTCAGGTGGGCCAGCCCGCCGCCGATCACTTCCCTGACAGGCCACGGACGGTCTGCCCGCCCCGCACAAGGATGGTGCTCCCGTGATCACGCTCACCCGGCTCAGCGGGTCGATGTTCGCCCTGAACTCCGACCTCATCGAGCGTGTCGACAGCACCCCCGACACCGTCATCACCCTGGTCGACGGCACCAAGTACGTCGTCAGCGAGTCCCTGCGCCAGGTCGTCGACGAGATCCGCGACTACCGCGGCGCCGTGATCGCCGAGAGCGCCCGGATGGCCGCCGACGCCGACGACGCCGCGGCCGCGAACCCACCGGCGCGCCGGCTCGTCGCCGTCCCCGACCGCTTCGGCCTGGTCACCCCCACCCGCTCCGGCAAGCAGACGAACGGCGAGCACTGATGGACATCGCGACCCCGATCGGCGTCGGTGGCGCGATCGTCGTCATCATCGGCGTCAACATCATGGAGGGCGGCAACCCCGCCAGCCTGTTCCTGATCCCCTCGATGGTCCTGGTCTGGGTCGGCACGACCCTGGTCAGCATCGCCGGCGGCACCATGGCCGACGCCAAGGGCGTCATCGGTTCGCTGAAGAAGGCCATGACCGGCTCGGCGGAGTCCTCGGCCTCGGTCGTCCCCGTCGTGGTCAGCCTCGCCGACAAGGCCCGCAAGGAGGGCCTGCTCGCGCTGGAGGACTCGCTCAAGGACATCGACGACCCCTTCCTGGTCAAGGGCGTGACGATGGCCGTCGACGGCACCGACCCCGAGGAGATGCGCGACATCCTCGAGGGCGAGGTGGCCGCCAAGCGCGCCGCGACCAAGCACAGTGCCAAGTTCTTCTCCGACGCCGGCGCCTACGCCCCGACCATCGGCATCATCGGCACCGTCATGGGCCTGGTCCACGTGCTGGAGAACCTCGCCCAGCCCGAGGAGCTCGGGCACCTGATCGCCGCCGCGTTCATCGCCACGCTGTGGGGCGTGCTCTCGGCCAACGTCTTCTTCCTGCCGATCGGGCACCGCCTCAAGCGTCTCGGCGAGCTCGAGGTCGCCCGGATGGAGCTGACCATCGAGGGCATCCTGGCCATCCAGGCCGGCGCCAACCCGCGGATCATCGCCCAGAAGCTCAAGTCCCTGCTGCCCGTGCACGAGCAGGAACAAGCCGAGGCGGCCTGACATGTCTCGACGCAAGCACGCGGTGCACGAGGAGGAGCACGAGAACCACGAGCGCTGGCTGGTCACCTACGCCGACATGATCACGTTGCTCATGGTGCTCTTCATCGTCCTGTTCGCGATGAGCACGGTGGAGCAGAAGAAGTTCAACGCACTCAAGTCGGGCCTCGCCGCGGGCTTCGGCCAGTCGACCTCGGTGCTCGACGGGTCGGAGTCGATCCTCGACGAGCCGGGCACCTCGGCTGCCGAGCCGATCAACCCCAACAAGGTCCAGGACAACCCGGAGATCGCCCAGATCAAGGTCGACGCCGTGACCGCGGCCGCGGCGGCGGCCAACCAGCGCAAGTACGCCGACGCCTCGGCCGAGGCGCAGCGGCTGCTCGGCGTACGGGACCGGCTGCTCACGGCGCTCGAGGCCAAGGGCCTCGCCAGTGACGTGCGCACCAAGATCGACGGACGCGGACTGACCGTCAGCCTGGTCTCGCGCCACGTGGTCTTCGCCGCGAACCTGGCCGACCTCAGCGACCGCGGACGCCAGATCGTCGACACCCTGGCCCCGGTCCTGCGCCAGCTCGACGACAAGCTGGCCATCGAGGGCCACACCAACCAGGCCGCGGGGCCGCCGAAGTACTACCCGAGCGACTGGGACCTGTCCTCGGCCCGCGCGGTCACGGTCCTGCGGTACCTCAGCGAGCGCAAGGGCATCCCGGACACCCGGCTCTCGGCCGTCGGCTTCGGCCACATCAAGCCGCTGGTCGACCCGAGCAGGCCCCGCTCGCAGGTGCTCAACAAGCGGGTGGACATCGTCGTCCTGTCCAGCCTGCTCGAGGAGAACAGCCAGCTCCTCGACCGGGTGATGTACGACCGCCGGCACGGCGCCGGGGACACCCCTGCCCCGCCGACGGAGGCCAAGGCACCCGCCGAGGCACCCGCCGAGACGCACACCGAGACCCACGAGACACCGACCGACGCACACGCACTCGGCGCCCTGCAGGGCGTCGCCCCAGGGAAGGAAGCCCGATGACAACCACGACGGTGGTCCCCACCGGGACCGAGGGCGAGGCCCCTCCCCCCAAGAAGAGCAAGAAGAAGCTGCTCATCATCCTGGTCGCCGTCCTGGCGATCGGCGGCGCGGCGTACTGGTTCGTGCTGCGGCCCAAGCCCGAGGCCCCGCCCGAGCCCGGCGAGGTGCTCAAGATCGAGCCGATCCAGGTCAACCTGGCCGGCGGTCACTACCTCAAGATCGGGATCGCCCTCCAGATGACGACGAAGGCCACCCACTCCGAGGACAGCAAGGCCCTCGACGCCACGATCGCCATGTTCACCGGCAAGAGCATGGACCAGCTCACCCGGGACGAGGGACGCGAGAAGTACAAGCACGAGCTGGAGAAGGAGCTCGAGCACCTCTACCACGGCGAGGTCATGGGCGTGTACTTCACCGACTTCGTGACCCAGTAGGCGGCCCGCCGGGCCCGCGCAGCACCCACGGACCCGCGGTCCGCCGGCCTCGAGCCCCATCGGGGGTGGGCTCGACGCCGGCGGCTCGCGGAACAAGGTAAAGGATTTCGCTCAGGACCTGCTCCCGCGGGCCGATGGTCCGGTCGTGACCGACCTGATCCGTGCCACCTCGGCTGCCCGTGGGCGTCGTCGCACGCCCGGAATCCCGGTTCCGTACGACTTCAGCCGCCCCATCCAGCTCTCCCGCGAGCACTCGCGGATGCTGCAGATGGGGCTGGACGGCTTCGCCCGCCAGGCGACGACCGTCTTCACCTCCGGCCTGCGCACCGTGTGCCTGGTCCACCTGGTCTCGGTCGACCAGCGCTCCTACGCCGAGTACGTCGAGTCGCTCGGCGCCTCGACGTACATGACCATGTTCGCCGCCGACCCGATGCCGGGCTCCGGGATCCTCGAGCTGCCGCTCACCGCGACGATGGCCTGCCTCGACCACATGCTCGGCGGTCCCGGCGGCTCCTCCCAGCCGGACCGCCCGCTCACCGAGATCGAGAGCGCCGTCTTCCGCGGCTTCGTGGAGCGCCTGCTGAGCGAGATGCGCTACTCGCTGGAGGGCATCGTCGCCCTCGAGCCGTCGGTGACCGGGGTGGAGTACTCCCCGCAGTTCGCCCAGGCCGCCGGGGCCGCGGACGTGATGGTCGTGGCGACCTTCGACCTGAAGGTCGGCGAGCACGACGCCCGGATGACCTTCTGCCTGCCCTTCTCCGGCCTGCTCCCGCACCTGGTCAACGCCTCCGCGCCCACCGCCCGCCTCGGACCGCGAGCGCGCGCAGCCGCGCCCAGGCCGCGGCGCTGCTGCACCACCAGTTCCACGAGTCCCGGTCGACGTCCGGGTCAAGCTGCGCGACACCCGCGTCTCGCCCGACGAGATCAGCCACCTCGCGGTCGGCGACGTGGTGCGCCTGACCCACCCGTCCGCGGCCCCGCTCGACGTCACCGTCGACGACGTGGTCTTTGCCCATGCCACCGCCGGTGTCCACGGACGGCGCCTCGCCGCGCAGATCGTGGCCGCACCGCAGAAGGAGAAGAACCGATGACGATCCTGCCCAGCTCGTTCCCGCTGTCGGAGGTCGCGAACGAGAACGCCGCGGCCCTGCTCGACGCCGCGAACGCCGCCGCCGGCGGTCGCTACCCGCCGTCCTCACCGCTGGCCGCCGGCACCCCCCGTCCCGGGAGCCTCGGCTCTGCCGCCGGGTTCGCCGGGGCCGCGATCGCCGACTTCGAGGGCCTGGTCTCCGGGTCGGTGGCCGTGCTCGTCGGGGCCGAGCTGGTGCAGGCGCTGGCCTCCAGCCCGCTGGGCTCCCTCGACCTCGCCGCGGCCATGCAGCCGGCCCTGGACGCCGCCGCGGCCGCCCTGGGAGCCCGGGTCGGCGCCGCCCGGACCGTCACCCTGGACCTGGTCATCAACGACCTCGGCTACCCCTTCACCGTGGTGCCGCTCGAGGGTTCCGGCGGCGGGGCCGCCCTGCTGCTCAACGACGGCTCGCTCGAGGCCGCCGCGCAGGCTGCGGCCGCCGCAGCTGCGGCCGCCGCGACGCGCCGCGCCGTCGGGCTTCGAGGCGCACCCCGGCCTCGATCGCCGACAC
This sequence comes from uncultured Actinomycetota bacterium, assembly GCA_963843825.1. GTDB lineage: Bacteria > Actinomycetota > Actinomycetes > Propionibacteriales > Nocardioidaceae > Marmoricola_A. Next base: position 145,713 of record CAWJLZ010000003.1, on the reverse strand, counting down.
CCCGATCGCGCGCGGGCTGGAGATGCTGCACGGCGTCGTCATGGACGTCACCGTCGAGCTCGGCCGCACCCGGATGAGCGTGCGCGAGCTGCTCGCCCTCAGCCCCCGGCACCGTCCTGGAGCTCGACCGCGCCGCCGGCAGCCCGGCCGACCTGCTGGTCAACGGCCGGCTGATCGCCCGCGGCGAGGTCGTCGTGGTCGACGAGGACTTCGGCCTGCGGGTCACCGAGATCGTCGACGACTCCGCCGCGGGCTGAGCGACCGTCATGATCGAGCTCGTCCGTCCGGCTCGTCGTTCTCGCTCGCCGTCGTGCGTCGGCCTGCTGCTCCTGCTCGCGCGGTTCAGCGCCAAGCGCTTCCGCGGTCGACCGGACGCCCTGGTCCGGGTCGTGCACCGCCAGTCGCTGTCGCCGCGGCGCCGCCGTCGCGGTGGTCACCGGTCGGCTCGCGCGTGCTCGTGCTCGGCACCACCGAGCAGCAGGTGCAGCTGCTGACCGAGCTCGACCCCGACGAGCTCGACGAGTTCGCCGAGCGCCCCGAGACGCCCTCGACGAGAGGACGCTCGCCGAGGCCGACTGGCCGCCGCCCGCGTCCGCCCGTCCCCTCGTCCTCGGTGCCTCGGCGCGTCCGCTCCGCGCAGCGGCTCGAGTCAGCAGCCCGTGCGGCGCCGTCGACGGCGCGCCCAGGGCGTCCTGGCCGGCTCGGCCCTCTCGGCGCAGACCTGGCGCCAGGCGTTCGCGGCCGCGACCCGCCGCCAGCAGGACGCCTCGTGACCGACCGCCCCTCCCGGTCGGCGCGACCGCCGTACCGGCCGCTCGCCGCGTGCACCCGCGCCCGCCTGGCCGCCCTCCTCGTCGTGACCGTCTGGGCGCTGCTCTCCGCCGGGCTCCGCTCGCCGTCCGGCCTCGGCTGCGCCCGTCGCGTCGTCGGCGCAGGCGACCGCGGCCACCACCGCCGACCCCGACCCCGGGGCCACCCCGCACCCCGGCTCCGGCCGCACCGGCGACCCCCGGGCCGACCGGCCCCGTCGGCCCCGGAGGTCCCACCGCGCCGAGCGGCACGGTGAGCGTCGAGCTCAACGGGCTCACCGACAAGCCCAGCACGCCGGTCGTCACGATCCTCGCGCTGACGCTGCTCTCGGTCGCGCCCGCGGTGCTGCTGACCTGCACGAGCTTCACCAAGATCCTCGTCGTCCTCGGGCTGACCCGCAACGCGCTCGGCCTGCAGCAGACCCCGCCCAACCAGGTGCTCGCCGGGCTCGCGCTGTTCCTCAGCCTGTTCGTCATGGCGCCGGTGCTCAGCGCAGGTCAACGACGCCGGGGTGCAGCCCTACCTCAGACGGCGACCAAGACCGCCGCCGAGGCGTTCGACGCCGGCGTCGAGCCGCTGAAGCAGCTTCATGCTCGAAGAACACCGACGACGACGAGCTCGAGCTGCTGACCAACGTCGCCGACCGCGAGCTGCCGAAGAACCGCGGCCGACGTGTCGCTGGCCGACCCTGGTCCCGGCCTTCATCCTCACCGAGCTCAAGCAGGCCTTCATCATCGGCTTCATCATCTTCATCCCGTTCCTCGTCATCGACATCGTCGTCAGCGGGGCGCTGATGGCGCTGGGCATGATGATGATGCCGCCGGTGATGGTCTCGCTGCCGTTCAAGCTGCTGCTGTTCGTGATGGTCGACGGCTGGGCGCTGGTCATCAAGTCCCTCGTCGCGAGCTACGGCGTAGGTGGGCCGTGACCGACACCGACGATCCTCGACATCGCCACTCAGACCATGCTGGTGGCGCTCAAGCTCTCCGCGCCGATCCTGGCTGACCTCGCTGGTCGATCGGCTTCGCGATCTCGCTGTTCCAGGCGATGACGCAGATCCAGGAGTTCACCCTCGCCTTCGTGCCCAAGCTCGATCGGCGTGGGCGTCGCGCTCATCGTCTCGGGCAACTGGATGCTGCACACGCTGATCGACTTCACCCAGTCGACCTCTTCGACCGCATCCCGTCGCTGCTGTCGTGACACCGGGACGCGTACCGGGCTTCCGATGACGATCTCGCCTCGCCGCCGGGCCGGTCTCGGCTACCTGCTGGCCTCGCTGCGCATCGCGGCCTGGCTCTTCCTGGTGCCCGCCGTTCAGCGGCCGCAGCATCCCGGCGCCGGCCAAGGTGGTGCTGGCGGTCGGGCTCTCCCTCGCCGATCGCGCCGCACCGTCGATCAGCGCCGGCGTCCCGACCGGGTCGGTGAGCTGCTGGTCGTGGCGCTTCACCCAGGTCGTCGATCGGGGCTGTCCCTGGGCTTCGTCGACCCAGCTGCTGCTCGGGCGCCATCGCCGCCGCCGGCGAGCCTGATCGACGTCTTCGGCGGCTTCGCGCTCGCCGCGGCCTTCGACCCGCTGTCGATGTCAGATGAACACGATCTTCGGCCGGTTCCACCAGATGCTGGCCACGATGCTGCTCTTCGCCACCGGGGGCCACCTGCTGGTGATCGGCGGGCTGCTGAAGACCTTCGAGGTGCTCCCGCTCGGGGAGCCGCCGACTTCGAGGGGCCCCCGGCGACTGCTGGTCACGGCGTTCGCGATGTTCTTCCTCACCGCGGTGCAGATCGCGCTGCCGATGATCGCGGTCCTCTTCGTCGCCGACCTCGGGCTGGCGCTGCTCACCAAGGTCGCCCCGCAGATGAACGCGCTCGGCGTCATGTTCCCGGCGAAGATCGGGCTGACCCTGCTGCTGATCGGCCTCTCCTTCCCGATGCTGCCGGAGGTGACCGCCCGGCTCGTCGACCTGGTCAACCAGGCGGCCTGCCGCCATCGCGACCCAGGCCGGCTCCGCGCCGGGCGGGGGTGAGTCGTGGCCGAGGAGAAGACAGAGGCGCCCGACCGCCAAGAAGCGCAAGGAGGCCCGCAAGGAGGGCCAGGTCCCGCGCACCCAGGAGCTCGGCGCGCTGGGCCACGCTCGCTGGCCTTCGGCCTGGCCGCTGGACCTCGCCGCGGGTCGCGAGCTGACCTGGCTGCGCGAGTTCATGCAGCGAGAGCCTGCCGGTCGGTGCAGGACCCCGAGCCCGCCGGCGATGGTCCGGCGATGTCGCAGCGGCCTCGCACGCGATGCGTCGTCCTGGTCGTGCTGGGCAGCATCGTCATGGTCATCGGCGTCGCCGCGGCGCTGGCCCAGGGCGGCTTCTACCTCGCCACGAAGGCGGTCAAGCCGAAGTTCAGCAAGCTCAACCCGATCACGCGGGCTCAAGCGCATGTTCGGCTGCCAGCCGTCTGGGAGGGCACCAAGATCCTGGTCAAGAGCACTCGTCGTCGGGCTCATCTGCTGGCAGGCGATCAGGGCGGTGATGCCGCTGCTCGGCGGGCTCGTGCCCGCCTCGGCGCGACGCTGCAGGTCGGCGCCGACCACGTCGGCGGCCTGATCCGACACGGTCGGCCTGGCCGGGCTGGTCATGGCCGCGGCCGACTACGCCTTCCAGCGCCGCAAGATCGGCAAGCAGATCCGGATGACCAAGTCCGAGGTCAAGCAGGAGTCGAAGCAGACCGAGGGCGACCCGCTGGTCAAGGGCGCGATCCGCTCCCGCCAGATGGCGGCGGCCCGCAACCGGATGATGTCCGTCGATCCCCGAGGCCGACGTGGTCCTGGTCAACCCGACCCACGTCGCCGTGGCGCTGCGTTACGACCCGTCTGCGCGGCGCTCCCCGCGTCGTCGCCAAGGGCGCCGGCGCGATCGCCGCCAAGATCCGCGAGAAGGCCGAGGAGGCCGGCGTCCCGCTCGTCCAGGACGTGCCGCTGGCCCGCGCCCTGCACGGCGGCGTGCACGGTGGGCCAGGAGATCCCGGTCGAGCTCTTCGCCGCCGTCGCCCAGGTGCTCGCCTTCGTGATCGGCCGCAAGACCCAGGGCCGCCGGGGCGGGACGCACACCACGCCACGAGCTGGGCGCCGAGCTGCCCGTCGTGCCCCGCGTACGCCGCCGCCGGGCCCGCCCCGCCCCCTAGCCACCCGTCGTTCGTGGTGCGCCGACCCGTCCTTCGTGGTGCGCCGACCCGTCGTTCGTGGTCGCGCAACTCCTCAGGTCGGACCACCGGCGCCGATGGAAGGCTCGGACGCCAGGACGGCGGACACCCGCAGTGCCACGGACGGTGCGATCGCTTCCGGTGGAAAGGCACGCCCCGTGTCGAAGCGGCTCACGCAGCTCGGCGTCCCGCTGGGCATCGTCCTGATCATCGTGATGCTGGTCGTGCCGCTGCCCGCGATGATGCTCGACCTGCTCATCGCCGCCAACATCAGCATCGCGCTGCTCATCCTGCTGACCGCGATGTTCGTGCAGCAGGCCCCTCGACTTCGCGGCGTTCCCCTCGGTCCTGCTGGTGCTGACGCTCTTCCGCCTCGCGCTCAACGTCAGCGCGACACGCCTGGTGCTGCTCGACGGCTACGCCGGGAAGGTGATCGACACCTTCGGCCACTTCGTGGTCGGCGGCTCGCTGATCGTCGGCCTGATCGTCTTCGGGATCCTCGTCGATCATCCAGTTCGTCGTGATCACCAACGGTGCCGGCCGGGTCGCCGAGGTCGGGCGCCCGCTTCACCCTCGACGCGATGCCCGGCAAGCAGATGGCGATCGACGCCGACCTGAACGCCGGGCTCATCGACGACGACGAGGCCCGCCGCCGCCGCAAGGAGGTCTCGGCCGAGGCCGACTTCTACGGCGCGATGGACGGTGGCTCGAAGTTCGTCAAGGGCGACGCCGATCGCGGCGATCATCATCACCCTGGTCAACCTCGTCGGCGGCTTCGCCGATCGGCGTCGCCCAGAAGGGGATGAGCTTCGGCGAGGCGATCCACACCTACAGCCTGCTGAGCATCGGCGACGGCCTGGTCTCCCAGATCCCGGCGCTGCTCCTCTCGGTCGCGCACCGGCCTCGTGGTCACCCGGTCCACCGCCGACGAGGACATGGGCACCGACATCGTCCGCCAGCTGGCCGCGGAACAAGCTGCCGCTGCGGGTGGCCGGGGCCGGCGCGATCGCCCTCTGCCTGATCCCCGGCCTGCCCAAGCTGCCGTTCCTGCTCGTCGGCGGCGCTGCTGCTCGCTCGCCTCCGCCGCGTCGAGGAGCGAGCGACCTGGACCCGGCACGACGCCCGAGGTCGCGGAGGTGCCGCCGCACGGCCGCGGACACCCCCGAGCAGCTCGTCGCGCGACTTCCAGGTCGACCCGATCGGCCTCGAGCTGTCCGCCGACCTCATCGACCTCGTCGACTCCTGCCGCGGGCGGCGACCTGCTCGACCGGGTCAAGGCGCTGCGCAAGAAGGTCGCCTCCGACATCGGCGTCGTCGATGCCGCCGGTCCGCACCCGCGACAACCTCGAGCTGCCGCTGCGCACCTACGTCGATCAAGCTCTTCGGGGTCGAGGTCGCCCGCGGCGAGGCCCCTCCCGGCACCGTGCTGGCGATCGGCGAGTACCTCTCGACCCTCCCCGGCACCCCGGTCAAGGAGCCGGTGTTCGGGCTCGACGCCAAGTGGATCCCCGCCGAGCTGCGCGCCCAGGCCGAGATCAGCGGCATCACCGTCGTCGACCGCGCGTCGGTCGCTCACCACGCACCTCGCCGACGTCGTCCGCACGCACGCCGGACGCCTGCTCGGCCGCGAGGACGTCAAGCTGCTCACCGACGTCGTCAAGCGCAGCCACCCCGTCGTCGTCGAGGAGCTCACTCCGGCGCAGCTCAGCCTCGGCGAGGTCCAGCGCGTGCTCCAGGGCCTGCTCGACGAGCAGGTCGCCGATCCGCGACCTGGTCCGCATCTTCGAGGCGCCTGTCGCTGCGGGCCCGCGAGACCAAGGACCCCGAGCACGCTCGTCGAGGTCGGCCCGCGGCCGCGCTCGGTCCCGCGATCGTCCAGCCCTACGTCATCGACGGCGGCGTCCACGTCATCAGCTTCGAGCCGCAGCTCGAGCAGCGGATGCTCGAGGCGCTGCGACCCACCGACGAGGGCAGCGTCGTCGCCTTCGACATGGAGACCGGTCAGGTCGTCCTCACCGAGCTCGCCCGGCTCATGGTCGAGGCCGAGAACGCCAATCGTCACGCCGGTCGTCGTCTGCGCGCCGCAGCTGCGCGCCGCCGTACGCCGGATGGTGCAGCCGTCCCTCGGCCGGCATGCCGGTGCTGTCCTACCGTGAGCTGACCGGGTCCGCGCAGGTCCGCTCGGTCGGTGTGGTCACCGGCCGGCTCTCGGCGGTACGCCTGCTGAGCAGCCTCGTTCTCCCCCATCGTCCTCGGTCTCGGCGCGCTGATCTCCTCGCCGGCGCTGTTAGCGTCCTTCGTCGACGGCACCCTGTCCGATGGAGACCGGCCTCATCCGCTTCTGCGTCGCCCGCTGGTCTGACCTGGGTCGGGCTGTCGTTGCTGGACGTCGCTCCTGGCCTCCACCTCGCGCCCCGCGCGACCGCCGGAGCCCGTCCAGCGCTCGCTCCCCGGCGTCGACGGCCCGGTGACGGTCCGGCCGGCGACCATCGAGCCGCACGGCGACCCGACCCAGTCCTGACCCGTACGCCACGAACGACGGCTCGACGCACCACGAAGGACGGTTCGGCGGGAGGGCCTGGGCCGCAGGAGAACTGTCTATTTTAACAAGATTTCCGGGTCTCACCGAGATTAGCCACGACGCCGCCGGGAATCATGGCTTCGGTGGCACCGGCCCGTCGGCGTCACCTCCACAACCAGGTGGTGGATGCCACCGGTCAGAACAACGGAGCAGAACCATGGGTCTTGGCCTCGGAATCGTCCTCATCGTGCTCGGTCTTGTCCTGGTGACCGGAACGCTGAACGTCAACATCGGCTTCATCGACGACAACGCGCTCGGCTGGATCCTGCTGCTGGGCGGCATCTTGTCCATCGTCCTGGGACTGGTCATGAGCAAGCAGCGTCAGAAGTCCACCCACGTCGAGGAGACGCGCATCGAGCGCCGCTGACCTCCCCACCCCCGTCCCCAGCAGGAGCCGACCCTCGGGTCGGCTCCTGCTGCTGTGTCTACCGACTCCTTGCGTCCTCTCTGCAAGCGAGTAATGATGTAATCATGATTACTTCAGAGAGCCTGGAGCGTCTGCGTGGCTGGTTCACCGGACGTCTCCCCAGCGAGTGGCAGGACTCCGCCCCCGACGTGCAGGTCGACCGCGAGGAGGTCACCGTGGTCCTGCACCTGCCCGACGTGGCCGTACCGGAGGGGACGTCGGAGGTCGAGGCGTCCGAGACCCGGGCCGGCCGGGCCAAGGCGTTCCGCGAGAGCACCCGTGAGCAGCGGGTCGAGATCGCCCGGGAGGCCGAGCACCGCTTCGACCGGAAGGTCTCCTGGGGCGTCGTGGTCGGCTCCGGCGACGACGCCCGTGCCGAGCTGTTCACCCACGTCGCCGCCCCGGTGATGACCCGCCTGAGGCAGCCCCAACGCCTGGTGCTCGACACCCTGGTCGACGCCGGGGTCGCCCGGTCACGGGCCGACGCCCTGGCCTGGTGCGTACGGCTGGTCGGTCAGCACGAGGACGACTGGCTCGGTGAGCTCAGGTCGGCGATGGCCTCGGTGGCCGACGTGCGCAGCAAGGGTCCCACGGCCTGACCTCGGCATCGTTTCTCTCCTCACCCACGGGGTACGACCCACCCATGACCGACGAGCAGACCACCCCCACCCCCGACCCCAACGACCCGAGCCTGGCCGAGAAGGACCCCAGCGAGTGGGTCACCGGCGGAGAGCCCGCCACCGCCTCCCAGATGTCGTACCTGGCCACGCTGGCCGCCGAGACCCGCACCGAGGTGCCCGCCGAGCTGACCAAGGCCGACGCCTCGAAGATGATCGACGAGCTTCAGGACAAGTCGCCGCGGGTGGAGTCCGACGCCGGCTGAATCGTCACTTCGCGCGCCGGGTCTTCCGCCGTGGGTGATCATGGGAGCACCCAGGGGAGGAATTTCTCAGATGTCAGTGCGCTCCGCCGTCGTCCTCGTGACCTCGGCCATCTTGCTCGTCCCGACCGGCCTGGGCGTCGCCCAGGCCGGTCCTGCTCCCCACCAGCTCGCTGCAGACCCCGCGGCAGGGGCCCGCGCGACGACCGACACCGTCACCGTCGTCGCTGCGGGTGACATCGCCTGCAAGCCGGGTGAGCGCACCACACGCAACCGCTGCCGCCAGGGGCGGACCGCCGCCCTGACCACCCGGCTCGACCCGGACGCGGTCATCGCCCTGGGCGACCTGCAGTACGAGGTCGGTGGTCTGCGCGGCTTCCGCCGGTCCTACGACCGCTCCTGGGGTGCGCACAAGGACATCACCATCCCGGTCCTGGGCAACCACGAGTACCGCACGACGGACGCGGCGGGCTACTTCGGCTACTTCACCGACCAGGCGGCCCCCGGGTACACCGTGCAGACCCTGGGTGCCTGGCGGGTCTACGCGCTCAACTCCAACTGCACCGAGATCGACTGCGTCGAGGAGGCCCGCTGGCTGCGGGCCGACCTGGCGGCCAACCCCAGCACCTGCTCGCTGTTCGCCACCCACCACCCGCGCTACTCCTCGGGGGTGCACGAGGAGGACATCGACGTCTCGGCGTTCTTCGGCATCGCCGTGCAGCACCACGTGGAGCTCTTCCTGTCGGGCCACGACCACGACTACGAGCGGTTCGCCCGGATGGACAACCAGGGCCGTACGTCGAAGTCAGGCGTCATGCAGATCGTCTCGGGCTCGGGCGGCAAGTCGCACTACGCCTTCGGCGCCACGCAGACCGGCTCGGCCTTCCGGCTCGCCCGGCGGTTCGGCGTGCTCAAACTGACCCTGACACCGGAGACGTTCACCTACGCCTTCAAGGGGATCGGTGGCGCCACCCGCGACAAGGGCACCCGCCACTGCCGGGCCTGACCTCAGGTGCGCGGCGGCAGCCGGTGCAGCCGCACCTCGGTCAGCGTCCCGTCCTGGGTCCGCGCCGTCAGGTAGGTGCAGAACGGCTGACGACGCCGGTCCGTCGGTGACCCCGGATTGAGCAGCCGCAGCCCGAGTCGGCGCGATGGTGTCCCACGGGATGTGGCTGTGCCCGAACACCAGCACGTCGACGTCGGGGTAGTCCGCGGCGCAGCGCCGCTCGCGCCCGGCCGCGTCGCCGGTCTCGTGCACCACCGCCAGCGCACGCCGTCGAGCTCGACCCGGGCGACCTCGCGGCAGCCGGGCCCGCAGCGCCGGACCGTCGTTGTTGCCGAGCAGGCCACGAGCCGGGCGGCTGCGCTCCTCGATCCGGTCGAGCAGGTCGACCGTCGACCCAGTCCCCGGCGTGCAGCACCACGTCGGCCTCCTCGACGGCCGCCCAGACCTGCGCCGGCAGGTCGCGGGCCCGCTTCGGGACGTGGGTGTCAGCCAGCAGGCAGAGCCGGGTCATCGCCACAGGCTAACGAAGCTCCGGCGAGTCGCGCCCAACTGGAAGGCAACCGGGCGCGCCGTGGGATTGTCAGCCAGCACATCGGACGAGGGAGGCTGACATGTCAGGACGCGGACACGGCAACGGCATCGAGGACATGAGCGACGACGCCCGGCTCGAGAGCCTGGGGTACACCCCGCAGCTCGACCGGGTGCTCGGCCAGTTCGCGAACTTCTCGGTGGCCTTCACCTACCTCTCGCCGATGGTGGGCATCTACTCGCTGTTCGCGCTCGGCATCGCCGCCGGCGGCCCGGCGTACGTGTGGCTGACCTGGATCCCGGTGGCCGGGATGCTCTTCGTCGCCCTGGTGTTCGGCGAGCTGGCCAGCCACTACCCGGTGGCGGGGGCGCTCTACCAGTACAGCAAGTTCTCGGTCGGGCCGACGTACGGCTGGTTCGTCGGCTGGTTCTACGGCATCGCGCTGCTGATCACGGTGGCGGCCGTGGACACCGGCGTGGTCCCGTACGTCGCCGCGCTGACGCACAACTGGTTCGGCTGGAGCCTCGACCCGGCGAACCACCTGACGATCCTGCTGATCACGGTCACGCTCGCTGGCGATCCAGACGCTGCTGAACATCACCGGCGCCCGGGTGATGGGCCGGGTCGCCCAGTTCGGCGTGTACGTGGAGATCGTGGGCACGCTCGGCATCGCGGTGATCCTGGCCGATCAACGGCTTCCACCACGGCCCCGGCTTCCTGTTCTCGCACCGAGAGCGTGCAGAACGCCGCCAGCAACCCGCTCGGTCTCGACTTCGGCGGCAACTGGCTGACCGGCGCCGCGCTGATCGCGGTGCTCGCACCGGTCTTCATCTTCTACGGGTTCGAGTCCGCCGGGGACATCTCCGAGGAGACCAAGGACGCCGGCGTGATGGTGCCGCGGTCGATGCGCAACGCGCTGGTCTGGGGCGGGGTCTCCTCGTTCGTCCTGGTCGCCGCCCTGCTGCTGGCCATGCCGGACGGGAAGGACCCGGTGGGACGTACGGTCGAGGGCGGCGGTGTGCCGTTCATCCTCGCCTCGCTGCCGAGCGGCCTGCAGGACTTCCTGCTGCTGCTGATCATCTTCGCCTTCTTCTCCTGCGGGACCTCGGTGCAGGGCGCCGGCAGCCGGCTGGCCTTCTCCTACGCGCGGGACGGGGCACTGCCGGGCTCGTCGTGGTTGGCCCGGGTGAACCCGCGGTTCAAGACCCCGACCAACGCGCTCATCGGTGGGGGCCTGGTCTCGCTGCTGTTCGTGCTGCTGGTCTTCTACTCGCCGTCGGAGGACCTGCACCTGGGGTTCATCACCTACCCGGCCGACATCAACGCGCTGGTGGCACTGGTGTCCTTCGGGGTCAGCGGCATCTACCTCTCGTTCCTGCTCACCGTCGTCGGAGCACTCGTGGCCCGGTCGCGCGGGTGGGCCCCCGAGGGTCGGTTCCGGCTCGGCCGCTGGGGCTGGGCGGTCAACGTCATCGCCGCGGCGTACCTGGGCCTGATGCTGCTCAACGTCGTCGCCCCGACCGGCCTGGCCAGCCCGCGGGGATACTTCAACCTCGACTGGATCACCCTGCTGGTCATGGTGATCGTGGCCGTGGTGGGGCTGGCGGTGTTCGCACTGCGTCGCCCCGGCGCCACCATCAGCGCCCACGGGCACGACCCGGCCGAGGTCTCCGAGGGCGAGCGCCCCCCGCACTGACCGGCGAGTGATTTCGGACATCTGGCAACCCCTCGGGTTCACTGGTCTGTACCATTTGTCCGTATTAACCGATGCTCAGGACGAGCTCGTACACCGCATGGATGCGGGCCGCAGGACCCTCGAGGGGCCGGCCCGAGAGGGAGGACCCCGTGAGCTCGCTGCGTCGACTCGTGACCGCCACCACGACAGGCGTCGTCGTCGCCGTCTCGCTCCCGCTGCTGGCCGCGGCCCCGGCGCAGGCGGGGGCCCGCTGCCCCACGGTCCTGCCCGAGGCCACGCCGGCGGTGGACCTCGTCGTCGCCGGGGAGGACCTCCCCCAGCAGCCGGCCAACACCGCGCTGGTCAGCGACCTCACCGACACCGTCGAGGAGGCCGCCCAGACCGAGGCCGAGGCCCTGACCTCCCCCGACCCGGGTGGCGACGGCGGTGCAGCGGCCGGCGCCGTGGTGGCTCCGGAGCTGTGGCTGGACACCTGCGGGAAGGCGTTCTACGTCGACACCGACTCCGTCCTGCCCGAGGCCGCGACCCCGGAGCAGGGGGCGACCGCCGGCGCCGAGGGGGGCGCCACCGTCGGCACGGACACCCAGCTCGCCGCGCTGACCAGCACCTTCACCCTGCACTCCAAGCCCGGGTCGACCAAGACCATCTACCTCGACTTCGACGGGTACACGCTGGCCAACACGGCCTGGAACGAGGCCCGCGGCGTGAGCTCGGTGAACCTCCCCGGCTACGACTCCGACGGCAGCCCCAGCTCGTTCTCCGACGCAGAGAAGATCGCCATCCAGAACGTCTGGGCGATCGTCGCCGAGGACTACTCGGCGTTCGACGTCGACGTCACCACCCAGGTCCCTGCCGCCGGCGTCCTGGAGCGCAGCGGCTCGGGCGACAACACCTACGGCGCCCGCGCCGTGGTCACCGGCGACGTCGCCGGCCAGTCCTCGTGCGGCTGCGGTGGCATCGCCTACCTCGGTGTCTTCAACGACTACACCAACCACGAGTACTACCAGCCCGCACTCGCCTACACCCGCGGCGTGGGCACCAGCGCGAAGAACGTCGCCGAGGTGATCAGCCACGAGGTCGGTCACAACCTCGGCCTGTCGCACCAGGGCACCGGCTCCGCGGGCTACTACCTCGGCCACACCCCGTGGGCCCCGATCATGGGAGCCGGCTACTACCAGCCGGTGACCCAGTGGGCGCAGGGCGAGTACGTCGGCGCCAACAACCACCAGGACGAGCTCGGCACGATCGCGGCCTACGGCGCCTCGACGCGCACCGACGACCACGGCGACACCGCCGGCACCGCGACCGCGCTGCCCGGCCCCCTCTCGGGAGGCGTCACCCGGTCCGGGGTGATCTCCGGCACCAGCGACGTGGACGCGTTCACGTTCACCCTCGACTCCTCGGCCACCGTCGACATCGAGGCGCTGGCCGACCAGGTCGCCCCCGACCTCGACGTGGACCTGCGGGTCCTCAACAGCAACGGCACCGTGGTCGCCACGGCCAACCCGGCCACCGTCGCCACCTCCTCCTCGACCGTGTCGGGCATGGACGCCTCGTTCGACGCGCTGCCGCTGTCCTCGGGCACCTACACCGTCACCGTCGACGGGTCGGGCTACGCCAACCCCTCCAGCACCGGCTACTCCGGGTACGGGTCGCTGGGTACCTACGACCTCACGGTCACCGCGGCGTACAACGACGCCCCGCAGCTGGGCACCACCTCCCTGCCCGTGGCCACCTCCAGCGTCACCTACTCCACCCAGCTCGAGGCCACCTCGGACTACGGGCCGGTGACGTGGTCGCTGTACTCCGGCAAGCTGCCCAGCGGGCTCAAGCTTTCCACCAGCGGCCTGCTCTCGGGCCGTACGACGTGGCGCTCGCCGGTCGACCTGGTCCTCAAGGCGGCCGACTCGCGCGGCGTCTTCACCCTGACTGCGGTGCGGCTGGACCTGGCCGGCCCGGTCGCGGCCTCGAGCCTGACCGTGGTGAAGGGCGTCGCCGGGACCGCCTTCGCCTCGCAGGTCAAGATCAGCGGCGGCACCGCGCCGTACACCGTGACCGTGGACGCGAAGCCGGACTGGGCGTCGGTCTCGTCGGCGGGCGAGATCACCGGCACCCCGCTGGTCGCCGAGAACGCGGTGCTCTCACTCACTGTCACCGACGCGTCCGGCCGCGCCAAGTCCGGCACGTACAAGGTCGCCATCGATGGTCCGCTGCGCATCGAGACCACCGCGCTGCCCTACGACAGCACGGTGCTGGCCGGCACCTCGAACAGCGTCAAGCTCGTCGCCGTCGGCGGCTCCAAGCGCTACACCTGGGACCCTGCTGCCTCGACGTTGCCGACCGGGGCCACGCTGTCGAAGGCGGGGACCGTGACGTTCAAGGGGCTGGCGGTCGGTGACTACGAGATGACCGTGGCCGTCGCCGACTCCCTGGGAGCCACCGCGACCCAGACACTGGCCTTCAGCGCGGTGCCGGCCGTGACCCTGGACATCCACAACACCCCGATCACCGTCGGCGAGCCCTTCGACCTGTGGGCCGACGCCGCCGGCGGCAAGGGATGGTTCGACTACACGATCACCGGGGCACCGGCCGGCTGGTTCTCGGACTGGAGATGGGTGTTCGGAGTGCCGACCTCGACCAAGCGCGTGACCTTGAAGGTGACCGCGACGGACTCGACCGGCCGCTCGCTGGCCAAGACCGTCTCGCTGACCCCGCGCGCCGTCCCGGTGGTGTCCACCAGCACGCTGGCGGCGGCCACCACGGGCGTCACCTACTCCTCGATCCTGCGTGCGACCGGCGGCTCCGGCAGGTACGTGTGGTCGCTGGAGAACGGCGTGCTGCCTGCGGGCGTGATCCTCAAGCCCACCGGGCAGCTGTACGGCAAGCCGACCGAGACCGGGTCGTTCCCGCTGGTGCTGCGGGCCACCGACACCGAGGGTCGCCTGGCCTTCTCGACCGACCTGGTGCTCGGCGTGTCGGCCGCCATCACGATGTCGACGCCGTCGGCGCTGGGCACCACCGTGATCGGGCAGCCGTACGAGCTGCAGCTGGACGCCACCGGCGGTGCCGGCGGTTTCACCTACACCGGGTCGTACCTGCCCTACGGGCTGCGGGTCTCGCCGACCGGGTTGATCTCGGGCACCCCGACGCTGGCCGGGAGGTACACGATGAGGATCTACGTCCGCGACGCAGCCGGCCGGTCGGTGATGTTCCCGTACACCCTGCAGGTGACCTACCCCTGAGCCGACCACGCGCCGGGGGCCGGGGGCGGTCGTACCCCGGCCCCCGGCTGTGGTTTCGACACGCTCGCTCCGCTGCTGCTCAACCACCGGGAGGTCTGTGGTGGTTGAGCCGGCGCGCAGCGCCGAGCGGTGGTTGAGCCGGCGCGCAGCGCCGAGTCGAAACCACTGGTCTCGACAAGCTCGACCAACGGGCGTCGTGGTGGTTGAGCCGGCGCGCAGCGCCGTGCGGTGGTTGAGCCGGCGCGCAGCGCCGAGTCGAAACCACCGGGAGGTCTGTGGTGGGTCGCCGGCGCGCGTCCCCCGGCAGTGGTTTCGACACGCTCGCTCCGCTCGCTGCTCAACCACCGGGAGGTCTGTGGTGGTTGAGCCGGCGCGCAGCGCCGAGTCGAAACCACCGCCGGGTCTTCCCACCCCCTCGAGGAACATGGGTCCGGTTCTCCCTGGCGCTGAGCGGGTAGGGGTGGCCCGGGTACCCGTCTCCCGGGGCGCCCGAGGGGTGGTGGGACGAGATGACGCGAGCAGAGGTTGCGGCCGCCCGGTGGGACGGGCCGTGGCTGGGACTCGGTGCCGAGCTCCGCGAGGCCGGCGGCCAGCTCCGCAGCGCTGCGGCGGACTCCTTCGGCGGGCTGGGGCACGCCTTCCGCTCGGACTGGAAGTCCACCGTCCTGGTCATCTGGGGCGTGGCGACCCTGCTCGACGCCGTCACCACCACCTCGTTGCTCCACCGCGCGGGCTTCGCCGAGGGCAACCCGCTGGCGCACCTGCTGATGGGCTCCGTCGGCGTCTCGGGCTACGTCGCGGCCGCGTCTGTGCTGTCGATGCTGATCGCGGTGTTCGCCACCGCGACCGTACGAGGCGTCTACGCCAACGTCGTCGTCCACGTCGCGGTCGCGGCCGGGGTCGTCAAGCTCGGGGTGGCCACCCACAACCTCCTGCTGGTGCTCTACACCTGACCGGGCGCACGACGGGGACGGCCACCCCCTCGCTAGGCTGCTCCGGTACGGATCGCGCCAGAGGTCGTCATGCTCGGACCCCGCGGTTGCCTCCGACGCCGGGCCTCTAGCTCAACCGGCAGAGCAGCGGACTTTTAATCCGCGGGTTCAGGGTTCGATCCCCTGGGGGCCCACGCACGACGCGCCGCCCTCTGCCGACGGTCGAGCGCCGCTCCGCAGCACGGGCCAGCGGCATCCCGCAGCCTGGGCAGGGCACGCCGCGCGCATGCCAGGACTTTAGTCCCTAGCCAAACCGTCCTCGGGGTGACCGAACGGCTGATCAGCCCCTGAGGACCCGTGAAGGTAAAGACCGCAGCGTGCCCAGACCGCGCCTAAGTTAAGCCTGTTTGCGTCTTTTGCGTTATTACGGACCTTCGTCCTGGCCCGGTGCTTCCATAGTCCTCACCCCACACACACTCAGTGACAGTGACGACTTCGGAGCCAGGACGGCGCCGTGGTCATCGCCCGTAGTCACGGCACGACAGGACCAGGAAGGTCATCATGCGACGACTGGGAACTACTGCGAGCATCGCAGCCCTCGGCACACTTCTCTCCACCGCCGGCCTCGTGGGCGCCGCGCCCGCCGAGGCCGCCAGCGCCAACCTCGTCACCAACTCGGCCTTCGGAGGCGGCACCACCGGCTGGACCGCCGACGCCAACACCGCGTTCACCGTGGAGGGCAACGGCTACGCCGGCAAGGGCGCCAACCTGGTCGCCGTGGCGGCCGGCAAGGTCCGGCTCGGCGACACCACCGACAGCGTCGCCTACACCACGGCCAAGGCCGCCTATGTCTTGACGGCGAAGGTCAAGAACCCGGCCGCCGGCACCACCGTCAACGGCTCGCTGCGCCTGACCGAGGCCGCTCCCCAGAGCAGCACCCCGCTGGAGGAGTCCACCCCGTTCACCCTGACCGACACCGCCTGGCACACGGTGCTGGTGACCGGGATCGCCGCGGGCAACAGCGCCAGCAACGGCGGCGCCCACGGCCTGAGCGTCGACCTGGTCGGCACCGGCCTGAGCAAGGGACAGCGCCTGCAGGTCGACGACGTCCGGCTGGTCCGGACCGACGCCCCGGTCGCCACCTTCAGCGCCACCACGAGCTACCTCACCGCACGGTTGAGCGCGGTCGGCACCAGCGACCCCGACGGCACGATCGCCAAGTACGCCTGGGACTTCGGCGACGGCAGCACCGGCACCGGGAAGAGCCCCGCGCACACCTACGCCACCGCGGGGGCCAAGACGATCGCGCTGACCGTCACCGACAACACCGGTGCGACGACCCGCGTGACGAAGACGGTCACGGTCGCGGCGAACACCGCCCCCACCGCGAGCTTCACCACCACCACGAAGTACCTCACCGCAAGCTTCACGGCCACGGCCAACGACGCCGACGGCACCATCTCCTCCTACGACTGGAACTTCGGCGACGGCAGCACCGGCACCGGCCGGGTGCCCACGCACACGTACACCACCGGGGGCTCGCACACCGTCACCCTGACCGTCGCGGACAACGCCGGAGCGTTGCGGACCGTGTCCAAGTCGGTGGACCTGGTGACCAACACCGCCCCGGTCGTCGACTTCTCCTCCACCACGAACTTCCTCCGGGCCACCTTCGACGCCTCTGCGGTGACCGACCCCGACGGCACCATCACCAGCCGCCAGTGGAACTTCGGCGACGGCACCACCGGCTACGGCACCAAGCTGTCGCACACCTACACCACGGCCGGCACCAAGACCGTCACCCTCACCGTCACCGACGACGGGGGCGCCAAGAGCTCCACCACCCGGCTGGTCACCCTGGCGGGCAACACCGCACCGGTGGCGTCGTTCACCTCCACCACGACCTACCTGACCGCCAAGTTCGACGCCTCGGCCACCACCGACAGCGACGGCTCCGTCTCGTCGTACACGTGGAACTTCGGCGACGGCACCACCGGCACCGGTCGGCTGCCCTCGCACACCTACACCACCGGCGGCACCAAGACCGTGACCCTCACGGCCAAGGACAACGCCGGAGCCACCAGCACCGTGTCGCGCTCGATCGTCCTGGTCCCCAACGTCGCCCCGACCGCGGCGTTCTCCAGCACGGTCAGCTACCTGACCCTCAAGCTCGACGCCTCGGCCAGCGCCGACAGCGACGGCACCATCTCGACCTACACCTGGGACTTCGGTGACGGCACCTCCGGCAGCGGGAGGCTGCCCGCCTCGCACACCTACGCCACCGCCGGCACCAAGAAGGTCACCCTCACCGTGAAGGACAACGCGGGCGCCACCCAGTCCGTCGTCCGCTCGGTCGTCGTGGTCGACAACATCGCACCGACGGCGTCCTTCACCACCACCACGAGCTACCTCGTGGCCAAGGTGAACGGCTCAGCCTCCAGCGACAGCGACGGCACCATCGCCAGCCGTTCCTGGGACTTCGGCGACGGCACGTCGGCCAACGGCAGCTACGTCGTGCACCCCTACGACGCGGCCGGGACGTACCTGATCTCGCTGACCATCACCGACAACGGCGGCAAGAGCACCACCCGGACCGCCAGCGTCACCGTCGTCGCCGACGTCCCGCCGACGGCGTCCTTCACCACCACCACGAGCTACCTCGGGGCCAAGTTCGACGCCTCCGCCTCCGGGGACGTCGACGGCAACATCACCTCCTACGACTGGGACCTCGGCGACGGCAGCACCGCCACCGGCAAGCGCCCCAGCACGACGTACGCCGCCGCGGGCACCTACCAGGTGACCCTGACGGTCACCGACGACGGCGGCGAGAGCACCAGCTCGACCGTCCCGGTGACCGTGGTCGCGAACAAGGCGCCCAGCGCGTCCTTCAGCTCCTCGACGGGAGCGCGCACCGCCCGCTTCGACGGCTCCGGCTCCAGCGACCCCGACGGCAGCATCGTCTCCTGGTCGTGGTCCTACGGCGACGGGTCGGTCGGCAGCGGCACCTGGTCCTCGCACACCTACGCCACGGCCGGCAGCCGGGTCGTCACCCTGACCGTCACCGACGACGCCGGCGCGACGAGCACGGCCAGCCTCCCGGTCACGGTCGTCAACGGGACGCACATCGGGCTCGGCGTCTACAACGGCGCACCGAACGAGTCCCCCGACGAGGCCACGGTGCGTGACTTCGGCACGGTGCCGGACGTGGCCTCGACGTACTACCAGTCCTCGCAGAACATCAACCTGGCCTACGAGACGGCCCGCATCCAGCGGGGCACCAGCCCGAACCTGACCGTCACCACCAAGGGCACCCAGCTGATCGCCGGGATCGCCCGGGGCGACGCCTCGGCCATGTCGTGGCTGAACACCTACGTCTCGCAGCTCAAGACCCTGGCTCAGGTCAACCCGATGGTCCCGGTGTACGCGACGATCGACCACGAGTTCAAGGCCAAGGTCCGCGAGGGCGCGGTCACCGGTGAGTCCGCCGACCCGCTGGTCTACGCCAAGGCGCTGAGCATCTTCATCACCAAGGCGCACGCGGCCAGCCCGAACATCAAGACCACCTACTGGATGGTCGGCTACGACCGGGCCTTCGAGGCCACCATCGGCCAGGCCCTCACCGCCCAGCCCGACCTGGTCACCTTCGACCCGTACGCCAACGGCCCGTCGGACTCGATCACCAGCATCTGCGCCGCCGACCTCGCCTGGATCCGGTCGCAGTCCTGGTACCGCGACCAGCCGATCGCGCTGACCGAGTTCGGCATGCCGGTGCAGAACGGCGACGCCGCGCTCGCCCGGTTCTTCACCAACGTCCGTCCCCAGCTGGACTCGATGGGTCTGGCCTGGGCGGTCTTCTTCAACCGGCCGACCGACAACGACCACGAGATCACCACCGCAGCCAACGACTACCCGCTGGCCGTGCGCGCGTTCTCGCTCTCGTTGCCGGGCTGAGCCACCCGCCCACCCAGCAGTACCCCGCAGCACCCAGCAGCACCCACACCAGGGGTGGTCCGGCCGACCGGCCGGGCCACCCCCGCTGCGTTCAGCGGGAGGGGGTCGGACCCACCTGGCGACGGCGCTCGCGGACCTTGCGGACGCTCACCACGACCACCGCGAGGACCACGACGACGAGGATGAAGTACCCCACGTCGGTGACGTACCTGCTGATCACGTCACCGACGAGCCAGCCACCCAGGACGCACAGGGAGGCCCAGAGCACCCCGCCGACCACGTTCCAGAACAGGAACGTGCCGTAGTGGACCCGGGCCATCCCGGCCGCGCCGGGGACCATCGCCCGCAGCAGGGCGGTGAACCGGCCGAAGAAGACCGCCAGCGGACCGCGGCGGTGCAGGAACTCCTCGGTGGTGCGCCAGCGCTCCTCGCCGACCAGCCGGCCCAGGCGGGTCTGCTGCAGGCGGCCGCCGAAGCGGCGCCCCACGACGTACCCGGTGCTGTCCCCGAGCACGGCACCGGCGATGGCCAGGCCGAGCACGACCCAGACCACGGCCCCGCCGTGGCCGGCGAGCACCCCGCCGAAGATCAGCACGGTCTCGCCCGGGAAGACGAAGCCGAGCAGGACCGACGCCTCCAGGAACGGGAGCAGGAACACCGAGAGGTAGACCGCCCACTCGGGGATCCGACCCAGCAGGTCGGTGACGAAGCCGCTCACGGCCGCACACGCGTGGTGGGACGGACATCCATGCGATTCTCCTCGGCCGGCGCCGACGACCCCGTGCGGGCCGCCCTCCGGACGACGCCACCCTACGGACGGCACCTGTGCGTCTGCTGTGCGACCACGCGCTCGCGTGAGAGCCGGATGAGGCGGGGGTGAGAGCCGGCGAAGAAGACCGCTCCGGTCGTGCGTCGTGGGGCGCCGTGCCGCACCATGGCTCCATGTCCACCCCGACGTCCGCCCCGACGCCGCCGCCCCCTCCGCTCTCGACCCTGACCCGTCGGCTGATGCTGGTCGAGGTGGTCCTGGTCCTGGCCCTGTCGCTGGGACGCTCCGGGGTGTACGCCCTGGTCAACCTGCTCGCCGCCCTGACCGCACCCGGCCCGCTCTCGAGCAAGGCCGCGGTGCTCAACGGGAGCCTCGCCCCGGACCGGCCCTGGCTCGACCTGACCTACCAGCTCCTGGGGATGTTCTTCGGCCTGGTGCCGGTGCTGCTGGCCGCCTACCTGCTGCTCCGCTCCGGCGACAGCCTGAGGTTCCTGTGGCTCGGCGGTCGGTTCCGCGGGTCCGACGTCACGCGCGGCCTTGCGGTCGCGGCCGTCGTGGGCAGCACGGGTCTGGCCTTCTACCTCGTCACCCACGCGCTCGGGGTGGACCTGACCGTGGTGGCCGAGAACCTCCCCGACGTGTGGTGGAAGATCCCGGTCCTGCTGCTCTCGGCCGCCCAGAACGCGCTGCTGGAGGAGCTGGTCGTGCTCGGCTTCGTCCTGGTGCGGCTGCGCCAGATGGGCACCTCGGCGCCGGTCGCGATCGGGGTCGCCGCGGTGCTGCGCGGGAGCTACCACCTCTACCAGGGCCTCGGGGGCTTCCTCGGGAACGCGGTGATGGGGGTGCTGTTCGGCTACCTGTACCTGCGCTGGGGGCGGCTGATGCCCCTGGTCATCGCGCACTTCGTCCTCGACGTGGTCGCCTTCGTCGGCTTCGCCCTGCTCGCCGGTCACGTCTCCTGGTTGCCGAGCGCCTGAGGAGACCGCTCGTCCGGCGCGTCGCGCAACCGGCTGCTCGGCCAGGCGGCCCGGGGTCCGACCAGCGTGAGCAGCGCCGGCACGAGCAGCGCCCGGACCAGGAAGACGTCGACGGCGATGCCGAGCGTCATCGCGAAGGCGAGCTGGCGGAACGGCGTGAGCGGGACGATGGCCAGCAGCCCGAAGCTCGCGGCGAGCGCGAAGCCGGCGATGCTGACGGCCCGGATCGACGGCGGCAGTGCCGACGTCAGGGCCCTGCCCAGAGGCCGGTCCCGGGCCGCCTCCCACACGTGTCCCACCGTGAAGATGTTGTAGTCCGAGCCGAAGGCCAGCAGCAGCACCGCGGTGGCGAAGGGCACGTAGAAGGTCAGGCCCTGCCCCGGCTCCAGCCAGGCGAACACCGCGGTGGTGATGCCGAGGGTGGCCCCGAGCGAGAGCAGCGAGGTGGCCAGCAGGAGCACCGAGGCGACCAGGGCCCGGAGGAAGACCAGCAGCATGAACAGGTTCGCCGCCATCGCCGCGATCGCGATCCGCAGCAGGTCGTCCTCGGTCTGGTGCACGAGGTAGGACGCCGTGGCACTGTCGCCGGCCAGCCCGAAGCTGGTCCGCACCAGCCCGCTGCCCGCCAGCAGCCCGGGCAGCGCACGCTCGAGACCGTCGACCGCGGTCACGGCGTCGGCACTCAAGGGGTCCACGTCCAGGACCACCAGGTAGCGCGCCGCGTCCCGGTTGCCGGCGATCAGGACGGTCCGCTCCGCGGCCGACGGCTGGGAGCCCGGCCCCAGCACCCCCGCCACCCCGGGCACGTCCGCGATCCCCCGGCCCAGCCTGGCCAGGGCCTTGCGCTGCTCCCCGACGCCGTCGCCCTCGAGCAGCACGACCGTCGGGGACAGGATCCCCTCCGCGAACGCCGCCTGGGCCTGGGCCGCGGTGGCCCGCACCGGCGCGTCCCGCGGAAGCGCGCTCACGAAGGAGACCCCGAGCTGCAGCGAGAGCAACGGGCTCGCCGCCACGAGCAGGCCCGCCACGAACGTCGCCGCGGTGGCCGCCGCGACCCGGCGACGGGTGACGATGGCGCGGACCACCCGGTCCGGCCAGACCGCCCGGGTGCGCGCCGGCCTACCGGCCCCCACGTCGCCGGCCTTCTTCTGGCCGGCCCCGCGCCAGCCGCCGGGCCACAGCAGCAGGTCACCGAGGATGGCCATCAGCGCCGGCACCAGGGTCACGGCCACCACCAGGGCCGACCGTGACCGTGAAGGCCAGCGCGGGCCCGAGGGCGCGGAAGAAGGGCGACTCGGCCGCCAGCAACGTCGCCGTGCCCAGGGCGACCGCGACTCCGGCGACCAGCACGATCGGCCCCGACCGGGTGATCGCCCGGGTCACCGTCTGCGTGACGTCGTGGTCCCCCGGGCCCTCCTCCCGGCGCACCTCACCCAGCGCGGAGCAGAAGAAGACGACGTAGTCGGTGACCACCCCCAACAGCAGCGCGACCACCACGGGCTCGAGCTCGTCGGGGCTGGGCAGGTCGAAGAGCGCCGCGGCCGCCCCGGACACCCGCAGGGTGGCGACGTACGCCACCCCCACGGTCACCACGGTCACCACCGGGGCGACCACCGACCGGAAGCTGATCCCGACGATGGCGATGATGGCCAGCAGGGTGGCCAGCTCGACGTGCGGCAGGGCGCGCTTGATGATGTGGCCCTGGGCGGTGCGCGCCGGCGCGGAACCGGTCACCCCGATCACGCGGTCGCGGTCGTCGAAGAACCGCTCGGCGTAGTCCGCGGCGGCTCGGGTGCGGCGGCCCAGACTGGTGTCGGCGCCGAAGAGCAGGTAGGTCAGCGCCGAGGTGTTCTCCTCCTTGGCCCCGGGGAACAGCCCCACGGTGTTGGTCACCGGGAGGGCGCCCAGGAGAGGCAGGACGTCACCCGCCTTGCCCCGGTCCACCGCCATCGCGCGCACCACGGTCCGGGCCTGGGCGTAGGGCGAGAGCCCGTTCGGGTCCCGTTGGACCACCACCGTCCGCGCGATCAGCGGGTAGCCGAACAGCTCCACCGAGCGCTTCTCGGTCTGCACCGCGGGGGTGTCGGCCGACAGGATGCCCTTGAGCCCGCCCTTCCCCCCGCCCTCGCCGAAGCTCGGGAACAGGGTCAGCGACGCCACGGTCGCGACCGCCCAGAACAGCAGCACCCACCACCGGGCCGCCACCAGCACCCGGGCAGCCGTGGACGCCGCCCGGCCCCCGTGGACCGACCCTGTCGAGGCCATGCCGGTGCGTCCCTCAGCCCTGCGCGGGGCGGTCCAGCCCGACCCGCGCCAGCTCGGCGTCCGCCAACCGGCGGTCGGTCTCCTCGGCGGTGCCCGAGGTCAGTCGGCGCCACCTCCGGGTAGGGCAGGTGGGAGCGGGCCCGGTCAGCGAGGTAGGCGTCGAAAGCCGGCTCGTCCCCGTGCTTCTCCAGCCCCGAGGCGAGCTCGCGCACCTGGCCGCGCCAGCGCAACCGCAGCGGGAGGTAGAACCCCGCCACCGGCATCACCGGCACGAAGACCACCACGATGCCCAGCAGGACCGCCAGGCGGTGCAGCTGGCCCTTGACCAGCTGGCCGCGCTCGGTGATCTGGCCCCCGGTGGTCACCACCTCGTCGCCGATCTGACCCGGCCGCTCCCCGATCACCGGGATGTCGGAGAGGCTCTGCAACCCGCCCCCCGCGGTCACCAGGGCCTGGCCCGAGCTGGAGATGGTGTCCCCGGCCTCGGCGGCCTGCCACAGCGTCACCCCGGTCCAGGCGCCCAGCACGATCCACAGCACCACCCAGAACAGCACGAAGCCGTCCCAGGCGTGGACGGTCTTCGCGTCGATACCCCGAGTCGCGCTCATGGGCGGCTCCCCCTCCTGTTTCGCGGCGACCTCACGGGGCAAGCGTCCTAGGACGCCGACCCGACGGAGGCACGTACCTCATGACTGATACCCAACCTGATCGTCCTGGCACCTCCACACCGGCCTGGCAGAAGTTCCTCCCGGCCGCGACGTTCCTGGTCGGCCTGGGGCTGGGCTCCGTGGTGGTGGCGGTCAGCCAGACCGGCACTGCCCCGTCGGCCGGCGGCGGCCAGAGCGCCGGCCCGACCCCGGGCGCCAGCGCCACCCCCGCCGGGGGAGCCGGCGACACCGTGGTCACTGTGCCCGGCGCCTGCGAGGACAGCGCGCAGAACCTGCGGGAGGCTGCCTCGCTGCTGCGCGAGTCGGTCGGGACGGTCGAAGGACTTCGCCCCGAAGCGGCTCGTCGAGATCCTCAACCGGCTCGAGACCCTCGACAACGAGACCCGCCCCCTGATCGACGAGTGCTCCGGGGTGAAGATCACCGAGAGTCCGGCGCCCTCCCCCTCCTCCTGACGGGCGCCCTCAGTCCAGGTCCGCGTGCAGCCGGACCTTGTCCAGGGAGTGGGTGCTGTCGATCTGCCGGATGGTGCCGCTGCGGGAGCGCATCACCAACGACTGGGTCTTCGCACCGCCAGCGGCGTAGCGCACCCCACGCAGCAGGTCGCCGTCGGTGATCCCGGTCGCGGCGAAGAACGTGTTGTCGCTGTCCACCAGGTCCCGCCGGTGCAGCACCCGGGTCAGGTCGTGCCCGGCGTCGCGGGCCCGGCCCGCCTCGGCGTCGTCGATCGGACGCAGCTTGGCCTGCATCTCGCCGCCCATCGCCGCCAGCGCGCAGGCCGTGATCACTCCCTCGGGCGTGCCCCCGACCCCGAGCAGGAGGTCGATCCCGGACCCCGGAGTCACCACCGCCACCGACGCAGCCACGTCGCCGTCGGAGATCAACCGGGTCCGCGCCCCGGTGGCCCGGACCTCGGCCACCAGGTCGCGGTGCCGGGGACGGTCCAGGATGCACACGGTGATGTCGGTGGGCCGGCCACCGAGAGCCTTGGCCACCGCGAGCACGTTGTGCTCCACCGGGGCCTCGATGTCCACCGTGCCCGCCGCGGCTGCCCCACAGACCAGCTTGTCCATGTAGAACACCGCCGAGGGGTCGTACATCGTGCCGCGGTCGGCCACCGCGATCACGGCGATGGCGTTCGGCCGGCCCTCGGCCAGCAGGGTGGTGCCGTCGACCGGGTCGACGGCGACGTCGTACTCCGGTCCGGAGCCGTCGCCGAGCTCCTCGCCGTTGAACAGCATCGGGGCCTCGTCCTTCTCGCCCTCGCCGATCACCACGACCCCGCGCATGCTGACGCTGTTGAGCACGTCGCGCATGGCGTCGACCGCCGCACCGTCGCCGCTCTCCTTCTGGCCGCGGCCCACCCAGCGGCCCGCCGCCATCGCGGCCGCCTCGGTGGCGCGCATCAGGTCCAGCCCCAGGTTGCGGTCACGCAGCTGCCAGCGCTGGTTGTCGTCGTCGGTCTCGCTCATGCCAGGCTCCTCGCCGCAGGGGGTGTCGCCCCTGGATATCCGCCCCTGTGCCCCATGCGCAACCCCTGGCCCTGCTTGGATGGGTCCGTGGACACCGACCTGGCCGGTCGCTGGCCCCTGGCCGGGGGGCTCGACCTGCGCGACGCCCTGCTCGCGGCGTACGGCGACCCGGGACGCGGCTACCACGACCGTCGTCACCTGGCGGAGGTGCTGACCCGGCTCGACGAGCTGGCCCGGGGCGGTGAGGACTTCCAGCCGGTCGTCGTGGGGCTGGCGGCCTGGTTCCACGACGGTGTCTACGACGGCGCGGGCGCGGAGGAACGGTCCGCCGACTGGGCCGAGAGCACGTTGACCGAGCACCTCACGGCCGAGGAGGTGGCCGAGGTGGCCCGGCTGGTCCGGCTGACCGAGCGGCACCGCCCGGACCCCGGCGACGTGAACGGCTGCGCGCTCAGCGACGCCGACCTGGCCATCCTCGCCGCCGAACCGGAGCGGTACGCGGAGTACCTCGCCGACGTCCGGGCCGAGTACGCCGCCTACTCCGATGCGGACTTCCGACGCGGCCGGGCCGCCGTCCTGCGGGACCTGGCGGCCAAGGAGTCGCTCTTCCACACCGCCCACGCCCGGTCGGCCTGGGAGGCGGCGGCCCGGGCCAACCTGGCCCGCGAGCTCGGGGACTGAGCGGGTCAGAGGCTCACCGTGACCTCGAAGCCCGAGCCGCTGTTGGCCAGCACGAACCCTCCGTCGCCGTTCGCGGGCACCTCGGTCCCGTCGAGCCGGACCGTGCCTGGGTCGGCGCCGTGCAGCACGAGCCGGAACGAGGTCCGGGCGTGCTCGGGGTAGCCCGCCCCCTCGACCGTGCCGACCAGCCGCACGCCGTCACCCGTCCGGGTGAGCGTGACGGTGGTCCGCAGCCACGCCTCCTGCTCGGTGGGAACGGTGAGGCCGTCGTCCTCGACGAGCAGCGAGGTGTGCTCCCCCGGCTCGCTGGGAACGAAGGCGTGCAGCTCGACGACGGTCGGGTGGTGACCGCTCGTGCTCGCCGGCGCCTCGGGCCACAGCGGCACGACCGCCCCGCCGCGGGCGTAGAGCGGGATCCGGTCCATCGGCGTCGGCGCCACCACGAAAGTGCCTCCCCGGTGCTGCTCGTCGGTGTGCCAGTCGAACCAGTCCCCGCTCGGCAGGTAGACCTGCCGCGACGTCATCCCCGCCGCCGTCACCGGGGCGACCAGCAGGTCGGGTCCGAGCAGGAACTGGTCGTCGAGGTCGCGCACCGTGCCGTCGTACTGGTGGTCGAAGACCAGGGGCCGCTGGACCGGCGCACCGGTCTCGCCGGCCCGGACGAAGCCGGCGTAGAGGTAGGGCATCAGCCGGTAGCGCAGCTCCACGGCGGCCCTGACGAGGTCGAGCACCGGCTCCCCCCACGACCAGGCGTACTGGTCGACGTTGCCGATCTCGGAGTGGTTGCGGCAGAACGGTGTCAGCGTGCCGAGCTGCATCCAGCGCAGGAAGAGCTCGGCGTCGGAGTAGCCGGCGAACCCACCGATGTCGGCGCCGACGAAGGGCTGGCCCGAGACGCCGAAGCCGGAGCCCATCGTGATCGCCACGTGCAGGTGGTCCCAGCGAGAGAAATTGTCACCCATCCAGTTGGCGGCGTAGCGCTGGATGCCGGCGAAGCCGGAGCGGGACAGGATGAAGGTCCGCAGGTCGGGCATCGAGGCGAGCAGTCCGGCCTTGGTGCCCATCGCCATCAGCAGGGCGTACTGGTTGCGGTAGCGCTCGTGCGAGGCGCGTCCGTGGTCGAACCGCATGCCCAGCGGTGAGATGGTGCCGGTGGCCGGCTCGTTCATGTCGTTCCAGATGCCGGCGAGACCCGAGCGCACGTGGGCCGCGTTGAGCTCGCCCCACCAGGCCCGGGCCTCCTCGGTGACGAAGTCGGGGAAGACCGTGTTGCCGGGCCAGACCTGACCGACGTAGGTGTCCCCGCCCTCGGTGCGGCAGAAGACGTCGCGGGCCACGCCCTCGTCGTAGACCGGGTAGCCCGGCTCGTGCTTGACCCCGGGGTCGATGATCGTGATCACCCGGAAGCCGTCCTCGCCGAGCCGTTCGAGCATGCCGTCGGCGTCGGGGAACTTGTCGGTGTCCCAGGTGAAGACCCGGTAGCCGTCCATGTACTCGATGTCGAGCCACAGCGCGTCGCACGGCACCCGCTCGTCGCGGTGCCGACGGGCGATCCCCTCGACGGCCTCCTGGGTGTAGTCGAACCAGCGGCACTGGTGGTAGCCCAGCGACCACAGCGGCGGCAGCGCCATCCGGCCGGTCAGCCAGGTGTAGTCGCCCAAGATGTCCGGCATCGCCGGACCGGCGAAGACGTACTCGGTGTACTGCCCGCCGGCGAAGGAGATCCGGTACTCCTCGTCGCGGGAGAACTCGTACGACCCGCGGTAGCCGTTGTCGACGAAGGAGCCCGCCATCGTGCCCGCCGGGTAGCTCTGGTGGTAGAAGAACGGGATCGAGACGTAGAACGGGTCGAAGCCGGGGCTGGTCCGGTCGCCCCGCGGGTCCCCGGGGTCGCGGTCCCGGGTGAACTCCTCGGTCTCGGAGGGGCTGAGCACGTCGGTGTTCCAGAACGTGAAGTCCCGGCCTCGCCGGTTGTGCCGGCCACCCTTCTCGCCGAGCCCGAAGACCGCGTCCTCGCGGCGGCACCGCCGGCGCACGGTGAAGGCGTCGTTGAGCGTGGCGTACGCCCACGACCTGCCCTCCTCGTCGAGCGCGGACTCCACGACGGGGGTCCCGTCCGTGCGGTGCACGTCGAGCCGGAAGGGGTCGAGCCAGACCGAGACCACCAGGGCGCCGGTGACCACGCGGACCCGGTCGGCGTCGCGCTCGACCGAGAAGGCCACGGCCTGCTCCAGCGGATCGACGCAGACCGCGAAGGTCGGGGACTCGTCGAAGCGGCCCCCTCGGCTGATCTTGAGCCGCACCACGTCGGGCCGCACCACGTCGACCCGCAGCTGCTCGCCGTGGAGGTCCGCGAGGACGCCGTGGTCGGTCTCCTCGACCGCGGCGACCCGGTCGAAGCGGAGGTAGTGGTCGGTCTCGGTCATCGGGTCTCCTGGTCTCGGGGCGTCAGCGTAGGGCGTGGGCCACGGTGAGCGTGCCGGCGTCGACGTCGAGCCGGGCCTTCACCCCCAGCGGGACCGGGAGGTTGGCCGGCGCGTGGCCGACCGGCAGGTCGTGCAGGACCGGTACGCCCAGGGCGCCCAGCCGGTCGTCCAGCAGCGCGCGCAGGAGCACGGGGTCCCCGCAGGAGGTGAAGCTGCCCAGCGCGATGCCGCGCACCCCGTCGAACCAGCCGCTCCGGACGAGCTGGGTCAGCGCCCGGTCGACCCGGTAGGGCTGCTCGCCGACCTCCTCGAGCAGGGCGATGCCCCCCAGTGCCGGACGCAGGTGGGAGGTGCCGCTGGACGCGGCCAGGACGGCGATGTTGCCGCCCACCAGCACGCCGTCGGCCGACCCTCCTCCCGGCAGGGCGTGCCGCGTGAGGACGAACGGGCCGGTCCCCATCAGCATCCGGCGGGTGGCCTCGCGGGTGTCCTCGCGGGTGTCCTCGCGGTGTCGTCGCGGGTGTCGTCGTTCCCCGGACCGTCGCCCAGCCCGGCCACGCCCGCCGCGTGCAGGTGACCGTGCCCAGCCGGGAGGCGACCGCCTGGTGCAGCGCGGTGATGTCGGAGAAGCCGACCAGGACCCGCGGGGTCGAGGTGGCCAGGAGGTCCCAGTCGAGCAGGTCGACCACCCGCTGGGACCCGAAGCCGCCGCGCGAGGTCCACACCGCGCGGACGTCGGGGTCGGTCCAGGCGCGGGTCAGCTGCGCGGCCCGGTGCTCGTCGCTGCCGGCCAGCCACGGGACCGACGCCGGAGGGGTCTCGTCGTCCGGCCGGACCTCCAGCCCCCAGGCGCGCAGCACCGCCACCCCGGCGTCGAGCCGCGCCCGCTCGACCGGGCCGGCCGGGTGCACCACGGCGACGACGTCACCGGCGCCGAGCCGCGGCGGGCGGAGCAGGACGCGTCCTGACCGCCTCGGCGCCATCGTGCTGCCCTTGGGTCGCCGCAGGCCGGCCGCGTTGAGCCGCGAGATCAGCTCGCGGGACGACACCGGCAGCACCCCGCTGGCCACCACCCGGTCGTACCACTCCGCCGGGACGTCGTAGTGGTCCCGGTCGAACCCGCGCTCGGGGACGCCGAGGCCGCGGGCGTACTGGTGCAGCTCCTCGAACGAGCTGTCGCTGGCCAGGTGCGACCACAGCCGGCCGTGCCCCTCGGCGTGCGGCGGGTCGATGATCAGCGTCATGCGCGGCCGGGGCGGGTCTCCAGTGCCATGGGGAGAGTCTGGCACCGTCGGGATGCGGCAGCGAGGCGCGGGTTTGGCAGCCGGGGAGCGCTGGGCAGGCTGGCCGCATGCAGACACGACGTATCGGAGACCGCACCGTCAGCGCGCTCGGCCTGGGCGCGATGCCCATGTCGGTCCGCGAGACCAACGACGAGGACCGGGCGCTGGCCACCATCCGGGCGGCGCTCGACGCCGGCCTCACGCTCATCGACACCGCGGACGCGTACTCCCCCGACGAGCGACACCTTCGGCCACAACGAGCTGCTGGTCGCCAAGGCCCTGTCCACGTTCGGCGTCGGTCCCGGACGAGGTCCTGGTCGCGACCAAGGGCGGACACACCCGCAACGGCACCGACTGGGAGCTCGACGGCCGGCCGGAGTACCTCCGCGAGGCGTGCCTGGCCTCGATGCAGCGGCTCGGCGTGGACCAGGTCGCGCTGTGCCAGCACCACCGTCCCGACCCGGCGGTCGACTACGCCGAGACCCTCGAGGGCGTGAAGGCGCTGCTGGACGAGGGCCTGATCGCGACCGCCGGCGCTGTCCAACGCCGACCCCGACCAGATCCGGCTCGCCCACGACATCCTCGGCAGCGGCCTGGTGGCGGTGCAGAACCAGTTCTCCCCCGCCTTCCGGAGCTCGCAGCCGGAGATCGACCTGTGCACCGAGCTCGGCCTGGCCTTCCTGGCCTGGAGCCCGCTCGGCGGGATGGGCGAAGGCGCGACCTCGGCGACGCGTGGTCGGCCTTCGGACAGGTCGCCGAGAAGCACGGGGTGAGCCCGCAGCAGGTCTGCCTGGCCTGGGAGCTCTCGCTGTCCGACGCGGTCATCCCGATCCCGGGCGCCAGCCGCCCGGCGTCGGTCGCCGACTCGGCGCCGGCGGCCGACCTGGTCCTCGACGACGAGGACCTCGCCCTCCTCGCCTGACGACCCGTCGTTCGTGGCGCGCCGAGCCGTCCTTCGTGGCGCGCCGAGCCGTCGGTTGTGGCGCGCCGACCCGTCGCTCGTGGCGCGCCGAGCCGTCCTTCGTGGTTCTGGTGGTCAGGCTCGGGCCACCGCGCGGACGGACGCGACCGCGCACAGCGCCCAGGTGCCGACCAGCACCAGGCACAGGGCCACGCCGAGGTCTGCCAGCGCGGTGCTGCCCACGGCCACCCCCCACGCGTGGGTGCCCAGCGACAACGTGCCGATCGGGAAGGTCAGCGACCACCAGCCCGGTGAGAACGGCATCCGCCGCAGGAACCCTCGTGCCGTGGCGACCACGGCGTACGTCGCCATCGGTACGCCGACCAGCAGCACCACCGCGCCGTACGCGTCGGCCAGCGGAGCCGGCACGACCCCGAGGTGGGCCAGGCCCTGCGCGGCCGCGGTGGACTGCCCGACGATGCCCAGCGGGATCCAGGTCGACGGCGCCGCGGCGAGCGGCAGCGACCGGTGCCGCCAGTGGTGGTGGTAGGCGGTCGCGAAGACGACACCACCGAGGCCCAGGGCGAGCAGGAAGCACCCCAGCAGCACCACGTCCATGGCCCCCCGGACGGAGCCGGTCAGGTGCGTGGCCAGGACGACACCGGTGGTCGCCGACACCATCGGGGGTACGAGCGGAAGGCCCCAGGCCGGCACCGGCGCTCCTGAGCCACGGCGCAGCAGCACCAGGGTGAAGCCGACCGCGGTCACGAGTCCGAGCGCGGTGCCCAGCACCCACAGCAGGGCGTCGAGGCCGAGGGCGACCCGGTCCCAGGCCGGGACCCACACCGGGAGCACTGTGCTGGTCGCCGCGCCGACCGCCAGCAGGCCCATCGACACCGAGCCCCACGTCGGCAGGACCGCGTTGTCCCGCAGCGTGGCACCGAGGACACCCCGGTCGCGCTGCGCGCGGACCAGGAAGGCACCGGACAGTCCGAGCAGCAGACCCCAGGCGAGGACCAGCACCACCCGGGCCGCGTCCTGCGCGACGACGGGCAGCGAGCCCAGGCCGGCGTACGTCTGCAGCAGGGTGGCCAGGATGCCCGTGCCCATGACCACGCCGTACCACGGCGGCCCCGGCGCGGGCAGCGGAGCGGTCGGGGTCGTCGTGCGGGAGGTCACGGTGCTCATGATCCGATCCTGCGTCGCCCGGGACAGCGCCGGTAGGCCTCGCCTCTGCGTCACGTCACAACGAACGGTTGTGACCTCGGCTAGCCTGGGCCCGTGCCGGTCCCGCCCCGCGTCCCCGACCTGGCGTCCCTCGACGCCCTGGTCACCGTGGCCCGCGCCGGGAGCATGGGCGCCGCGTCGTCCCGGCTCGGGATCAGCCAGCAGGCGGTCAGCGCCCGGGTCCGCAGCGCCGAGCGCCTGCTCGGCCTCCCCGTCTTCAGCCGCTCTCCGCAAGGCGTCGCCCTCACCCCGGCCGGACGCAGCGTCGTGACCTGGGCCGACGAGGTGCTGCAGGCCGCCTCCGCCCTCGATCGCGGCGCGGCGGACCTCCGCGGTGACGTGCAGGGGGCGACCCTGGTCGCGGTGAGCAACACGATCTCCGAGTGCCTGTTCCCCGGCTGGGCGGCCCGGCTGCGCACCACCCACCCCGGAGCCAGGGTCAGCGTCCGGCCCGGCAACTCCGACGAGGTGATCGGCGCGGTCACCGAGGCCAGCGTGCAGCTGGGCTTCGTCGAGGGGCCCACCGTTCCCCGGCGGCTGGCGTCGCGGCGGGTGGGGTCGGACGAGCTGGTGGTCGTCGTACCCCCGGACCACCCGTGGGCCCGTCGCCGCCACGGCATCGACCGCGCGCTGCTGGCCGCGACGCCCCTGGTCGTGCGGGAGCCCGGGTCGGGCACCCGCCGTACGCTCGAGCAGGCGCTGCCCACCCTGGCCCCGCCCGAGCTCGAGCTCGGCTCCACCGCCGCCGTGCGGGACGCGGTGCTTGCCTCGGGGGTGCCGACGGTGCTCTCCTCGTTGGCGGTACGCAGCGACATCGAGTCCGGGCGCCTCGTCCGGGTCGAGGTCGCCGACCTCGACCTGCCCCGGGTGCTGCGGGCGGTGTGGAACCCGGCGCGCCCCCCGTCAGGACTGGCGGCGGACCTGCTGGGCATCGCCGTGGCGAGCGGTCGGACAACCGGAAGGACGACACGATGAGCGAGACGGTGGGCACAGTGGCGGCGCTGACGCGCTACCCGGTCAAGTCGGTGGTGGGCGAGTCCCTCACCGAGGCGTACGTCGAGGCGCGCGGCCTGCGCGGTGACCGGCTCTGGTCGGTGCGCGACCCCGACGGCAAGCTCGGCAGCGGCAAGTCGTCGCGCCGGTTCCGCAGGATGGAGGGCCTGCTCGGCCTCACCGCGACCTACGACGGGGAGGTCGTCGTCCTCACCCTGCCTGACGGCTCGACCGTGCGCAGCGACGAGGACGACGTGCACCAGGCGCTCAGCGACGTCGTGGGCCGGGCGGTGACCCTGGACCGCGAGTCGGACGTCTCGCACTTCGACGACAGCCCCGTGCACCTGGTCACCACTGCCTCGTTGCGGGAGGCCGGCCGGGTGCACACCGCGCCGGTCGACCTTCGCCACTCCCGGCCCAACCTGGTGGTCGACACCGGCGACGCGCACGGCTGGCTCGAGGACGGCTGGGTGGGCCGCCGGGTCGCGGTGGGCGAGGTGGTGCTGGAGGTGGTCTCCCCGACCCCTCGGTGCGTGATGGTCGACCTCCCGCAGGTGGGGCTGGACGCGTCCCCGGACACGACGCGGAGCCTCTTGCAGGACCTGACCTCGAGCCACGACGGCGACCTGGGCGCCTACGCCACCGTGGTCACCCCGGGGACGCTCACCCTCGGGGCCGAGGTCCGCCTGCTCTGACCCCGACCCGTCACGTCTTGACGCCCGCAGGACCCCGACCCGTCACGTCTTGACGGCTCAGCGACCCCCGTTGGCCAACCGGTGCGACTCGGTGAGCAGCTCGGCGAGCTCCTCACCGTCGACCCTCTCGAGCCGTACGAGGACCAGCTTGGGAGACCGCTCGTGGTGCGGGGTCCAGAAGAACGTCTCCGGGTCCGAGCCGGCCATCGCGTCCCGCTCGGTCGTCTTGACCGTGAGCACGCCGTCCTCCCAGATCCGGG
Source organism: uncultured Actinomycetota bacterium (assembly GCA_963843825.1). Taxonomy (GTDB): domain Bacteria; phylum Actinomycetota; class Actinomycetes; order Propionibacteriales; family Nocardioidaceae; genus Marmoricola_A. The sequence goes on along the minus strand of CAWJLZ010000003.1, from coordinate 111,878 downwards.
CCATCATCGTCTTGGCGAACCAGGCCGGCTTGTCCCAGCTCAGCCGCTCACTCACACCCGGCAGCGCCAGGCTGAGCCGTCGTACGTCGTCCTCGGTGGCCATCCCTTGACTCTGCCAACCGAGACGCCGTCTGTCGAGGCCGTCTTCACTCACCCAGCGTGAACAGGTCGCCGGGGGCGCAGCCGAGCTGGTCGCAGATCGCGGTCAGCGTCGAGAAGCGGATCGCCCGTGCACGGTTGTTCTTGAGGATCGACAAATTTGCAATCGTCACGTCGACCCTGCGGGCCAGCTCGGTCAGCGTCATGTCCCGCGCCTCGAGCAGGGCGTCGAGGTGGCAGACGACCCGGTGCGGTTCGTCGACCGGCATCAGACCAGGCCCTCGACGTCCTCGCGGAGCGTGACGCCGCGGTTCCACATCTCCGAGAGGGCCAGGACCAGGAACCCCGCCAGGAGCGGCACGAAGCTGAGGGTCACGCTGGGGACGACGATCCGTGAGGCCGGCGATGCCCCGATCAGCACCATGTCGATGAAGCCCGAGATCATCGACGCGCAGGGTCCCCCCGATGATCAGCACGATGCCGATCGCGCGGATCCGGACCGTGTTGGCGCGGGTGAACGGGTCCGCCGTACGGGCCGATCGGGCGATCAGCCACATCAGCACCATCACCACCGCGGCCACCAGCGGGGCGATGAGCGCACTGAAGAGCCAGAGCAGCCGTTGCGAGGTGGAGGGGTCGAGCAGAGTGATCGTCCCGACGTACGGCCCGGAGACCTCGGCGGGCCGCTGGCCGTTGAGGGTGTCCCGCGAACCGTCCGAGGTGTCCTTGAGCTTCGGGGCACCGGTGACCTTGACGGGGGTGTCGAGCTCGGCCCGGAGTGACATCACGGTGCTGTCGGAGGGCAGCAGGCGGGCGTCGAGGGCATTGGCCCCGTTCGGGCCGAGCAGCATGACCACGACGTAGTAGGTGACCAGGAGCAGGCCACCGACGAGGAGCACCTCGACCGTGACCAGCCGACGGGACAGCGGGGAGGACTGGCTCATGACGCACCTCTTATCGATCAACGATGTTATTGAAGATCAATATGATCGATGATCGATAAGCCGTCAAGACCCTCAGAGGTTAAGACGTGACGGGTCGAGACCGTACGGGCGTCAGACGTGACGGGTCGAGCCGTACGGGCGTCAAGATGTGACGGGTGGGAGAACGCGTCAAGACGTGACGGGTCGGGGTGGGAGGCGGTCGTAGGTCTCCACCAGGTCGCGGATCCGGGTGGCCAGCTCGTCGTCGAAGTCGCCCTCCTCGCTCTGCCAGGACCAGTTCCCCTCCGGCGTCCCCGGCACGTTCATCCGGCTCTCGCTGCCCAGCCCGAGAAGGTCCTGGGCGGGCACGACCGCCAGCCGCGCCACCGACGACATCGCGGTGCGGACCAGGGCCCAGGGCATCGGCTCGGTGGGCAGCGGCACGAACTCGCGCACCTCGGTGCGGGTCTGGTCGTCCTGGTCGGCCCACCAGCCCAGGGTGGTGTCGTTGTCGTGGGTGCCGGTGTAGACGACCGAGGCGATCTCGTGGGCGTGCGGGAGGTACGGGTTGTCCGGGCTGCCGTCGAAGGCGAACTGCAGGATCTTCATGCCCGGCAGGCCGAACGACCGGCGCAGCGCGTCCACCTCGGGGGTGATCACCCCGAGGTCCTCGGCCACCAGCGTGCCCGGGCCCGAGGTGGCGAGCAGCGCGGTCAGCACCTCGGTGCCGGGGCTCTTCTCCCAGTGCCCGCCCACCGCGGAGGGCGCCCCGCGGGGATGTGCCAGGCCGACTCGAAGCCACGGAAGTGGTCGATGCGCAGCAGGTCGAACAGCTCGCGCTGCCCGGCGACCCGGCGTCGCCACCAGCGGTAGCCGTCGTCGGCCATCCGGTCCCAGGCGTAGTGCGGGTTGTTCCACATCTGGCCGTCCACGGCGAAGTAGTCCGGGGGGACGCCGGTGACCGTGACCGGCTGCCCCTCCGCGTCCAGCTCGAACAGCTCGCGCGAGGCCCACACGTCCGCGCTGTCGTGAGAGACGAAGATCGGCAGGTCGCCGAAGAGCAGGACCCCCCGCGCCGTGGCGTAGGCCCGCAGCGCGGACCACTGCGTGGCGAACAGCCACTGCTCGACCCGCAGCAGGGCCAGTCGCTCGGACAACGGTGCGGTCGCCGCGGCGATGGCGTCCTCGTCCCGGTCGCGCAGCGCCGGCTCCCAGGTCACCCAGGACACGTCCCCGAGCGACTCTCGCAGCGCGACGAACGTCACGTAGTCGTCGAGCCAGTGCGCGTTCTGCGCCGACCATCGCTCGAAGTCGGCCGACCCGTCGCCGTCCTCCTGGCGCTCCAGCGCGCGCGAGGCGGCCACGAGCCGCGCCTCGTCGCGGGTCGACTCACCGAGCTTGACGCCGAGCAGCTCGTCCTGAGTCAGCAGACCCTCGGCCGCGAGCAGGTCCAGGCTCACCAGCGCCGGGTTGCCGGCCATCGCCGAGACCGCGTTGTACGGCGACCGGTCGACCTGGTGGGTCGGCACCAGCGGCAGGACCTGCCACACCGTGCAGCCGGCCCGGTTCAGGAAGTCGACGAACCCGTACGCCCCCGGCCCGAGGTCCCCGCTGCCGAAGACCGAGGGCAGGGAGGTGACGTGCAGGAGGACACCGGCGCGGCGGGCGGCCAGCGGGCCGTCGGTGATCTGAGGGTCAGGCATCCTCCAAGCCTCTCACCCGGAACGGAGCCTCAAACCCGTGCCCGGGGTCAGCGCACGACCGTCGTGCTCGCCGTCAGGCCGGAGTTGTCGTTGGTCCGGTCCGCGTCGATCTCCATGCTGGTCGAGGTGACGTAGCCGTTGCCCTGGTAGACCCAGCCGTCCCAGCCGGCCACGGGCGCGCGGAAGGTCACCGTCATGGTGGCCGTGGCCCCCGGCGCGAGGTAGGCGTTGCTGCACCGGATGTAGTTCATCGCCCCCGAGGTGAACTTCACCACCGAGCACCGCTGGAACCCGGTGCTGCTCACCGAGGCCACCGGCAGGTTGATGCCGCGGACGGTGGCGGTCGCCGGCCAGGTCCCTCCTGAGCCGCCGACGTTGCCCACGACCAGGGTGCGGGTGAAGGTGGCGCCCGGGGTGACGGTCGCCGGCCCGGTCCAGGACGTGGCCGCGTAGTCCGGGCCGGTGGCGGCCTGCGCGGCCGCCGGGACGGCGAGGCCCACCGCGGTGGTGAGGGCCAGGGGGGCGGCGAGCGCGACGGCGGTGGCGGCGAGCGAACGGGTCATGACAGGTCTCCTCGGGAGCACGCAGGCTGGAGGTGGGGGCGCACCGGGTCAGTCCCCTCCATCGGTCGGCGCACCGGCCCACCTGAGGAGATCGGCCCGGCGGATCCGGGCATCCTCATCACTCGCCTTTCGGACATCGGCCCCGAACCCGTCTGTCGTTGCGGATACTGGGGCGTATGCGTTCCCTCGGGGGCCCGCACCCCACGCACCGCGTCGGCACAGCACTCATGCTGATCGCCGGCCTCGTCGGCCTGCTCGCCCTGAGCGGCTGGCTCCTGGGGGTCCCCGCGCTGACCGTGCTCGGCCTCGGTCCCCGAGCGGTCCGGCCCAACAGCGCGGCCTGTCTGCTGCTGCTGGCCTCGGCCGCCCTGCTCTCCGGGGGTCCGGCCCGGGCCGCCCGGGTCGGACGCGGCCTGGCCCTGGGTGCGGGAGGGGTAGGGCTGGTCACCGCCGCCGAGCACGCCCTGTCGGTCTCCTGGGCCTTCGACGAGTGGCTGGCCACGGTGCCGGGCCCCGAGGCGGCGGCACGGATGACCCTGCCCACCACCGCCTGCGTGCTGTCCCTGTGCGTCGTACGGCTGCTTCCGGACCGGTGGAGGCGCCGCGCCGGCGAGCCGCTGGCCCTGCTGGCGGTGGTCATCGCCTTCACCTCGGTCGTCGGCTACGCCTACAGCGTGGACGCGGAGCTGGCGATCGGCCCGTACCAGCCGATGGCCCTGCCCACCGCGCTGGCGGCCGTCGCCCTCGCCGGTGCCGAGCTGCTGGCGGTGCCCGACGGGGCGACGGCGTGGTTGGTCGCGGGCCGGAGCCCGGGGACGGCGCTGGTCCGTCGGCTCTTCCCGGCCCTGGTGCTCGGGGTGCCGCTGCTGGGCTGGCTGCTGCTCGAGGCCCGCGAGGCGGGACTGTACGACCCAGCGTACGAGCTGGCCATGCTGGCCAGCAGCGCCGTGGTCACCATCGGCGTGGCCGCCTGGGCCACCGCGCGGCACCTCGACCGGGCGGACGAGGGACGACAACGGGCCCTGGCCGAGCTCTCGGCCCTCAACGCCAGCCTCGAGGAGCAGGTCCGTGACCGCGCCGGCGCGCTGGAGGCCGCCCGGGGGCGGTACGCCGTGCTCGACGACCGGCAGCGCATCGCCGCCGACCTGCACGACCACGTCATCCAGGGCCTGTACGGCGTCGCGCTCGGCCTCGACCACGCGGCCCGCACGAGCCCCGACCGGGACCTGCTCAGCTCGGCCGCGGTCGGCATCGACGCCTCCATCCGGGAGCTGCGCGGAGCCATCCACGAGCTGAAGCGACCCGACGGCGCGAACGACCTCGCCGACCGGCTGGCCCACCTGGTCGACACCGCCGCGCAGGGCTCGCAGGTCCCGTGCGTGCTGGCCTGCACGGGGTCGCTGGAGCTGGTCTCCTCACCGGTGGCCGAGAACCTGGTCGCCTCGGCCCGCGAGGCCGTCTCGAACGCGCTGCGCCACGCCGGCGCGGAGACCGTCGCGGTCGAGGTGACCGTCACCGGCGACGAGGTCGCGCTGACGGTGGGTGACGACGGCCGGGGACTGCCGCCGGGGACCGAGTCGACGAGCGGGATGCGCAACATCCGGACCCGCGCCGAGCAGCACGGCGGCAGCTGCGACTGGTTGCCGAACCAGCCCCGGGGCACGCTGGTCCGGTGGCGGAGCCCGTTGGCCCCGCCGACCCCCGAGCTCGACCTGGGTCAGGCTCCACTCCCGGTGGCCCCCGACGTGCCCCCCGGGCAGCGGTCGCGGACGGCGGCGGCCGATGACCTGGTCGCCGTGGTGACCGAGGTGGCCCGGGGCCTGGTCGCCGACGGCGGGCCCGCCGGTCCGGGAGAGCCGGTCGACTTCGTCGCCCTGCGAGCCATGCGGCTGGCCGGCGCGGACGGCATGTCGGTGGTCGTGGAGGACGGCGACCGGCTGAGGTTCGTGGCCGCGGGAGGATCGAGCAGCGTCCCCGGCATCCGCGGGATGGACCTTCCCCGGGCCGGGAGCGTGACGGCGTACGTGATCGAGTCGGGCCGGATGCTCCGGGTCGACGACGTGACCGACCTGCCCGCGTCGGTGCGTTTCATGAACTCCTCGTCGGCCTACGGGCCGGCGCTGATCCTCCCGGTCTGCGGCCCCGGACGCACCGGCGCAGCCCTGATGCTGGTCCGGGAGAAGGGTCGCCCCGCCTTCACCGGGCACGACGTGCGCCGGGCCCGGCTGATGGCGCCGTTCGTGACCCTGGCCCTCGAGCTCGAGCTGCCCGCCGCGGCGGGGCGCTGACCGACCGGGCGCTGACCGACGGCCCGTCAGGCGACGGGCACGGAGAGCGCCGGCGCCTCGACCGGCACGACCTCGCGGGACGGGGACGGGGTCCGCGGGACCACCATGACGACGAGGGCTCCGCCCTCCGCCGAGCGCCCGGTGGCCACGTGCCCGCCCCTCGACTCGGCCGCGTCGCGGAGCAGGGAGAGCCCGAACCCGGTCTGCGAGCGAGGGTCGACGGCCTTGATGCCGGGCCCGGAGTCGGCCACCCCCACGACCATGAGATCGCCGTGGGCCCGTGCCACCAGCCGGACGGTGTCCCCGGTCTCGGTGTAGCGGACGGCGTTCTCCACCAGCGTGTCCAAGCAGGCCCGGACCCGCTCCGGCGAGCACAGGTGCAGGGTGCCCGGGTCGGCGTCGACCTGCCAGTCCCGGTCGGCCACGACCTGCCAGCGGACCGCGACCTCGCTCAGCAGCACGTGCAGGTCGAGCTCCTCGACCGCGCGCTGGTCCTGGAGGCGGATCATCCGCACCAGGCGGTCGCTGGCCTTCACCAGCCGGTGCAGCTCGTCCCGGATCACCTCGAGGTCCTCACGACGTCCGGGGTCGGTCTCGTCCAGGAGGAGCACCTCGGCGTAGCCGCTGGCGATGGTGGCCGGGGTACGCATCTCGTGCGAGGTCATCCGGCTCAGCCTCTCGCGCTGCGCCGCCCCCGCCCGCTCCTCGGCCGCGAGCCGGTTCAGCGCCCCGAGGGCCATGTGCCGACGTCGGACGTTCCACATCACCAGCAGCATCAGCCCCGCCATCATCGGGATCTCGGTGGTCTCCTCCCACGGGATCACTCCCTCGGAGGCCCGGACGACCAGGACCCCGCCGGACACCAGGGTGAACCCGGTGATGCCGGCCGCCGCGAGGCGGTCGGGCCAGGGTTCCAGGCCGTAGGCCAGGGCTACCCCCATCCAGGCGATGTGGAACGGGACGGTCTCCTCGCCGGGCACCATCCACATCAGCACGATGCACCAGACGGTCAGGACGACCCAGGGCAGGAAGAGCCGGGTGTGCTGGGGCACGCTCAGCTCGCGTAGAAGCAGTAGCCGACGCCGCGCACCGTCTCGATCGGCGGCTCGCCCAGCTTGGTCCGCAACCGGCGCATGCACACGTCGACCACGTTGCTGCCCGGGTCGAAGTCCAGCCCCCAGATGTCGTGGAGGAGCTCGTCGCGACGGCAGACGTCGCCCTTGCGCCGCATCAGGTGCGCCAGCAGGCCGAACTCACGCTCGCTGAGCACGACGTCGTTGTCCGCCGCCCGGGCCCGCCGCCGGTCCATGTCCAGCCGGATGCCGCCGGCGTCGAGGTAGCGGTTGTCCTCGCGGGGTGCGCGCTGCTGCGGGATCACGGCCGGCACCAGGTGACGGCGGATCCGGGCCACCAGCTCGGCGGAGTGGAACGGCTTGGAGACGAAGTCCACCGCGCCCCGGTTCAGGGCCTGCACCCGTGCCGAGACCTCGTTGACCGCCGAGAGCACCATGACCGGCGGACGGGTGTCCCACTCCGCCATCGTCCCCAGCACCTGCAGCCCGTTCAGCCGCGGCATCATCATGTCGAGCAGCACCAGGTCGACCTGCTCGTCGCGCAGCGTCCGCAACGCCTCGACCCCGTCGCCGGCGGTCAGGACCGAATGTCCTTCCGCGACCAGGAACCTCGTGAGGACGGTGACCACCCGGTCCTCGTCGTCCACCACCAGAACTCTGCTCATGCGCCTGCTCCCCCGTGCTTCGGTCAGGTCACCCCATGACCTGCCCCCGAGGTGATCATCACTGATCGGCCCTCCGGTCGGCGAGGTCCCGGGCGGAAATGACCCACAAGGACTACCCCGGCTGCCGGATCGGCTCGCCGACCCGAGCCGAGCGTCTCTTGTCCCCCGCGGTCCCTCGCCGCGGTGAGTACGGTGTCGGCATGAGTCGAATCGCCGTCGTCGGCGGCCACGGACAGGTCGCCCTCCACCTCCACCCCCTCCTGACCCGGGCCGGACACACCCCGGTCGCCCTGATCCGCTCCGAGGACCAGCGCGCCGAGCTCGAGGAGCTCGGCGCCGAGGTGCGCCTGCTCGACATCGAGCAGCAGGGGGCCGACGGCTTCGCCGCGGCCTTCGAAGGCTGCTCGGCCGTGGTCTTCGCCGCCGGCGGAGGGGCGGGCGGCGACGTCGAGCGCAAGCGGACCGTCGACCTCGAGGGGTCGTTGAAGTCGATCGCCGGAGCGAAGCGGTCCGGCATCGAGCGCTTCGTGCAGATCTCCGCCATGGGCGTGGACGACCCGCTGCCCGAGGACACCGAGGAGGTCTGGCGCGCCTACGTCGAGGCCAAGCGCGACGCCGACGTCGCGCTGCGCGACAGCGGCCTGGAGTGGACGATCATCCGCCCGGGGCGACTGACCGACGGACCCGCCACCGGTCGGGTCAGCCTGGGTCGCGACGTCGCCAGTGGCGAGGTCTCCCGGGCGGACGTGGCGGCGGTCGTCGCCGCCGTGCTCGACGACGACACCGCCCTGCACGCGCAGTGGAACCTGGTCGAGGGCGACACCGCGGTGTCGGAGGCCGTCGCGCAGGGCGCCTAGCACCCGGATTCTCCTCAGGTCACCTCCCTGGCCGCCGAACAGGATGCAGATTCTGGTGTTCGGCTCGCGGCCGACGGAGGGGGACCATGATGAGAGCAGACCTGTCTGCCTCCGACGCGAGGCCCGCTCCTCCCGTCCGGCACCTCTGGCTGCTGTGGTTGCTCGGCGGTGGGCTCGCGCTGCTGGCGCTGCACCTCGCCGACGGGCACACCCTGGTTCGCGACGTCGTCTACGTCGCGCCTGAGCGCTTCGGTGGTGCTCGCCCTCCTCCTCGGGGTCCTTCTGCACCGTCCCCGGCACCGCACCGCGTGGTTCGTGATGGCCGCCGGGCAGGGCCTGTGGGTCGCCGCCGACGCGACGCTGTACTGGCGCGAGGACCATCTGGGCCTCACCACCTTCCCCTCGCTGGCCGACGGGTTCTACCTCGGCGGGTACCCGCTGCTGGCCCTGAGCCTGCAGCTGTTGATCCGCACCCGGCAGCCCGTCCGCGACCTCGCCGGCCTCCTGGACAGCGCCACGGTGACCGCCGGTCTGGCCCTGCTCTCCTTCGTCTTCCTCGTCCAGCCGATGGTGCAGGCCGGGTCCGACAGCGCCGCCTCGGTCGCGGTGTCCATCGCCTACCCGGTGGCCGACATCGTGCTGGTCGGCGGACTGATCCGGCTGCTGGTCGCCGCCGGCGGCTCCTCGGCGTCGCTGCGGCTCCTCCTGCTGGCCGTCGGGCTGCTGATCGGCGCGGACAGCGTCACGACCTTCTTCGACCAGTTCAGCACCGGGCTCAACCCGTTGGTCGAGCTGGTGTGGCCCGCGTCGTACGTCGTGTGGGGTGCGGCCGCCCTGCACCCGACCATGGCCGGTGTCTCCGAGCCCGGCGCCGGCCACGAGGTCCGCTACCGGTGGCTGCGCGTCGTCGCGATGGCCCTGGCCACGCTGGTGCCCCCCGGCGTGATGACCGTGGAGTACCTCACCCAGGGCCAGGTGACGGTCTGGCCCGTCGTCCTCGGCTGCGTCGTCATGTTCCTGCTCGTCGTCGGTCGGATGAACCTGGCCATCGTGCAGATCGCCCGGGTGAGCCGTCAGCGCAACCTCCTGCAGGACGAGCTCTCCTTCCAGGCCGCCCACGACGCGCTGACCCAGCTGCCCAACCGTGCGCAGACGATGCGACTGCTCACCCAGGCGCTGGCCACCGCCCAGGCGACCGGGCAGCGACTGGCCCTGCTCTTCATCGACCTCGACGACTTCAAGACCGTCAACGACACGCTCGGGCACCGCGCCGGCGACGAGGTCCTCCGGGCGGTGTCGGCCCGTCTGAGCACCGTGGTGCGGGGCGGCGACGTCGCGGCCCGGCTCGGCGGTGACGAGTTCGTGGTGCTGCTGCAGCCCGGTGTGACCGAGAGCACCGCGGTGATGGTGGCCGACCGCGTGATCGCCTCCCTGTCGCAGACCATCCCGATCGACGCCCACCACCAGGTCCGGATCGGGGCCAGCGTGGGGATCGCACTCAGCCACGGGGGCTCCGACGTGGCCGAGGCCCTCCTGCACGACGCCGACCTGGCGCTCTACCGGGCCAAGTCGGAGGGCCGCGGACGGCACGTGATGTTCGGCGAGGTGCTCCGCGGCGAGATCAGCGAGCGGGCCGAGCTCGAGGCCGCCCTGGCCCGGGCGATCGACGAGGACGAGCTGCGGGTCCACTACCAACCGATCCTGGACGTCGGCACCGGCGAGCTGCGTGGCTACGAGGCGCTGGTCCGCTGGGAGCGACCCGGCGCAGGGTTGCTCGAGCCGGACGACTTCCTTCCGGTCGCCGAGGCGTCCGACCTGATCTGCGACCTCGACGCGTGGGTGCTCGACCGGGCGCTGGCCCAGCTGTCGGCGTGGAACGCCGAGTCCGGGGAAACGACCCTGACGATGGCGGTCAACATCTCCGGGCGCCATGTCGCCAAGCCGCGCCTGTACGACGACGTCGTGCGTGCGCTGAGCGATCACGGGGTGGCCGGTCACCAGCTCGTCGTGGAGATCACCGAGACCGCCCTGGTCGAGCACCGCTCGGCGACCAGGAACCTGCAGCGGGTGCGGGCCCTCGGGGTGGGCGTGAGCCTCGACGACTTCGGGACCGGCTACAGCTCGATCGGTCAGCTGAGCCAGCTGCCGGTGGACGTGGTCAAGATCGCCCGGGAGTACCTCGACACCGACAGCCCGGTGACCCGCTCGATCCTGGAGCTGATGGTCAAGGCGGCGCACGGTTCCGGGCTCCCGGTGGTCGGCGAGGGTGTCGAGCGCTTCGAACAGCTCGAGGTGCTGAGGTCCGTCGGCTGCGAGTCGGCCCAGGGGTTCCTGCTGGGCCGACCCATGAGCAGCACCGACCTCGGGCACGCCGTCGTCCCCCGCGAGGGGGCTGCCGCCCCGGTGCCGGCGGGCGACGGCGTGGCACCGGGGCAGCTCACCGCCTGAGGGTCAGCGCCTCGCGACCAGCGCCACCATCGCCACCGGCGCGACCCGACCCTGGTCGTTGTCGCCCTTCGTCGTCGTCGCCCTGCTGGTCGTCGTCGTCGTCGTCGTCGTCCTCGCCGTGGTCGGCCGACCGGCACGAGTCCTCGCCCTGGTCGTCGTCGTCCTCGTCGGCGACACCGTTGCCGTCACCGTCCTCGTTGCCGTCCAGCACGCCGTCGCCGTCGGAGTCGGCGTTGTTCACCTTGGTCCCGAAGTCGTTCTCGTCCTCGTCGTCGATGCCGTCGCCGTCCCTGTCGTTGTCGTCGGCCCGGCAGGTCTCGGTCGCGTCGTCCTCGTCCTCGTTGTCGACCCCGTCGTGGTCGGCGTCCTCGTCCCCGTCGAGCGTGCCGTCGTCGTCGGTGTCGGGATCGGTGACGTCGGTGGAGCGCCGGCCGTCCGCCACCTCGTCGCCGTCGTCCATGCCGTCGTTGTCGGTGTCCTCGTCCCGCGGACGCGTGCCGTGGCGGTACTCCGCGAGGTTGCGCAGCCCGTCGTGGTCGGCGTCCTGCCTCGCGTCGGGCGTCCGCGGGTCGAGGCCGTGGCGGATCTCCCACCGGTTGGGCATGCCGTCCCGGTCGGAGTCGCGGGCGGCGACGTGGCCGGCGGCCCGGGCAGCGGCGTGGGCCGGCGGGCCGAGGGTGAGTGGCGCAGCGAGCGCGAGCACGGTGGTGGTCACCGCCGTGACGGCACGACGGGCGTGGAACAGGGTCATGTGGGTCCTCCCGGGCCGGCCGCCAGACCGCCTGGCGTGCCACGTGGAGCTTTCGCTCCGCCCCTGCAATATTCCGACAAATCGGTCCTGCCTGCGGGACTCGTGCCCAGATTTGTCCGTGCACGCAGAAGGACCCGTCCGCGGGCTGCGGACGGGTCCTTCGAGGTAGGGGGTCAGGCGGCGCGTTCGGCGGCCAGCCTCGCCGCCGCCCGGTCGTAGGCGGAGGCGAGCTGGGCGGCCCGCTCGTGGTCGGCGACGACCAGCGCCTGGTGGATCGCGGTGCTGTAGTGCAGGTCCAGCTCGTCCAGCGCGTCACGCACCGCACCCGCGCTGCGACGCGCGCCCGGGGTGTCGTGAGCCGCGGCGGTGGTCATCTGCACGGTCCTGGTGCTCGTGGTGGCAGCCGGCTCAGGCCGCGCGCGCGGGGGTGAGGCGCTGGACCAGGCGGCGGAGCGGGGTGTCGACGTGGACCGGGCGACGGATCGGCAGCAGGTGGGTCTTGTTCTCCCACTCGGCGATGAGCTGGATGGCGTCCTCGTCGTAGGAGCCGGCGAGCTCCTCGGCGCGGGACAGGTTGTCCTCGGCCACGGCGAAGTTGATCGCCTCGACGTAGGAGGCGTGCAGGTCGTCGAGCTGGTTCAGCAGGGTGTGGGACATGGGTGATGTCCTCTCTCTGTGGTGGGTTCGGGCGGTATCCCTAGTGTGACAACATTTTTGGATCGATCCAAACAACATCGCCGTTCTTCTCGATGACCTGCACCACACGCCGTGACCGGGCTCACCGGAACGGGTCACATCTCAACCAGGCTTGACGGTCACGACCGATCCACACCTCCAGGGGGCGTGCGCTGCGCCACACCTCGCAGGATTTTAATTGCACTGCCTTGCCCGGAGTGCAACACTGCACTCCATGGTCAGGAGTGCAGTTCTGCGGGAGTCGAGAAGCCGGGAGACCCGGTGCCGGATCATGCGGTGCGCCCTGACCCTGACCCGTCGGTCCGGCCTGGAGGGCTGGACCATGGACGACCTGGCCGACGAGGCCGGGGTGTCGCGCCGGACCCTGTTCAACCACGTGCCCGGCAAGGTCGACTCGATCATCGGCACCGTCCCCGACTTCCCGCCCGACGCGCTGGAGACCTTCCACGCCGCCGGGCCCACAGGTCGTCTGCTCGACGACCTCCGGGTGCTGGCCAAGGCCCTCCTCGAGGACGACACCTTGGACTTCGACCGCGAGCTGATGACCGCGCGCCGCGAGGTGCTCACGACCAACCCGCGGCTCCTGGTGCTCGTGCACGAGAGGTTCGAGCAGGTCAGCTCGGCCCTGGTCGACCACATCCTGGTCCGGGAGGGGCAGGAGTTCGGTCGGCCCCGGGCCCGGCTGCTCGTCCGCCTCCTGGTGGCCCTGTTCGACCACGCGATCGACGGCATGGTCGCGGAGTCCGACGGACCGTCCGTGGCCGACCTCTTCGACGCGACGGTCGACGACGCCCGCACCCTCCTCGCCTGACCCCCTTCCCCGCACCCACCCAGGAGACCTCCGATGGCCACCTTGCTCCAACGTCTCGGCCGGACGGCGTACCGCCGCTGGCCGCTCTTCCTCGCCGGCTGGCTCGTCGTCATGATCGCCGTCGGCGCCGTGGCCGCGACGTTGTCCAAGCCGATGTCGGACTCCTTCTCCATCCCGGGCATCCCCTCGGAGAAGGCCGCCACCATGCAGGCCGAGCTGTTCCCCGGCACCGTCAGCGCCTTCGACCAGGCGAGCGTCACCGTCGTGGTGGCCGCACCCGAGGGCCAGACCCTCGCCGAGCCGCGCTACGCCGAGGCCGTCGACGCACTGGTGGCCGACCTCACCGCCCTGCCGCAGGTGTCCCAGGACGCTCCTCCGGCCAACCCCGTGCAGGCCGCCGACGGCCAGCGTCAGCAGTTCCTCGACGCCGCGCAGCAGAACGGCACCCCGCGCAGCGAGGCGCTGGCCAACGCCGCGGCCCTCTCCCCGCTGTCCGCGGACGGCCGGGTCGGCACGATCTCCTTCGCCTACGCCGTGGAGACCCCCGCGGACGTCGAGCCCGCAACCAGGGAGGCCCTCACCAGCGTCATGGACCAGGCCCGGGAGACCGGCCTGACCGTGGAGGCCAACGGCTCCGGGATGGGCTCGTTCACCGAGCCGGGCGGTTCCTCGGAGCTGATCGGCATCGCGGTCGCCCTCGTCGTCCTGCTGCTGACCTTCGGCTCCCTGGTGGCCGCCGGCCTGCCCATCGTCACCGCGATGTTCGGCGTGGCGCTGGGGCTGACCGGCATCACCGCGATGACCGCGGTGATGGACATCGGCTCCACGACCCCGATCCTGGCCACCATGATCGGCCTGGCGGTGGGCATCGACTACACGCTGTTCATCCTGGCCCGCTACCGGGCCGAGCTCGAGCGGACCGACGACCGGGCCGAGGCCATCGGGCTCGCGGTCGGGACGGCCGGTTCCGCGGTGGTCTTCGCCGGGCTCACCGTGCTGATCGCGCTTGCGGCGCTGTCGGTGGTCGGCATCCCCTTCCTGACCGCCATGGGCCTGGCCGCGGCCGCCACCGTGCTCGTCGCCGTGCTGGTGGCGCTCACGCTGCTCCCCGCGATCCTCGGCATCCTCAAGGGCCGCGCCTTCGGGGGCCGGTTCCGTCGTACGACGCCCCCGCGCGACGACCAGGGACGCGTCGTCAACAACGGCGCCCGCTGGGCGCGCCTGGTGGGTCGTCGTCCGCTGGCCGTCACCCTGCTGGTCGTCGTCGCCCTCGGTGCCCTGGCCGTCCCGCTGAAGGACCTGCACCTGGCCTTCCCCACCGACTCGACCGCGTCGAGCGACACCACCCAGCGCAAGGCCTCGGACCTGATGGCCGAGGCCTTCGGGCCCGGCCGTGAGGGTCCGCTGGTCGTCGTCGTCGACGCCACCGACGTCGCCGCGGCCGACCGCGGCGCAGCGTTCGGCGAGGTGGCCGGCTGGGCACGCGGGATGGCCGACGTCGACAACGCCCAGGTGGTGGCCACCAACCAGGCCGGCACCGGTGCGCAGGTCCTGATCACGCCCTCGTCGGGCCCCGACGCCACCGCCACCCAGGCCCTGCTCACCGACCTGCGCGACGGCCAGGAGGCGATCGAGAGGCAGACCGGCACCAGCACCGGCGTCACCGGCCTGACCGCGATCACCACCGACGTGTCGGACCGGCTCAGCCACGCCCTGCCGATCTACCTCGCGATCGTGATCGGGCTGGCGTTCGTCCTGCTGATGATCGTCTTCCGCTCGGTGCTGGTCCCGCTCACCGCGACGCTGGGCTTCCTGCTCTCGGTGCTGGCCACGCTGGGAGCCACCGTCGCGGTCTTCTCCGAGGGAGCCTTCGGCCTCATGGAGGGCCAGCCGATCGTCAGCTTCATGCCGATCTTCCTGATCGGCGTCGTGTTCGGCCTGGCCATGGACTACCAGGTCTTCCTGGTCACCCGGATCCGGGAGGCACACGTGCACGGGATGAGCACGCGGGACGCCGTGGTCGACGGGTTCCGCAACAGCGCCCGCGTCGTCGCTGCGGCCGCCACGATCATGACCGCCGTGTTCGCGGCCTTCATGCTGATCGACGAGCCGATCATCAAGTCGATGGGGTTCGCGCTCGCGATCGCCGTCGTCTTCGACGCCTTCGTCGTACGGATGGCACTGGTGCCGGCCCTGCTCTACCTGATGGGCGAGAAGGCCTGGTGGCTCCCGGCGTGGCTCGACCGGCTGCTGCCCTCGGTCGACGTGGAGGGCGAGAACCTCGTGCGTCCCGAGGAGCTGCAGCGCCCCGACGCCGCTGAGGGCGAGCTCATCGGTAGCCGCGGTTGAGCCGTCGGTCCTCGTCGACCTGCCGGGCTGCGTGCCGCAGGGCGGGGAGGACCGGACGACCGGCCACCGCGTCGGCCACCGCGGCGGCGAACTGGGCGCTCAGCAACGGGTAGCCCGGCGTCACCGGCCGGGGCACGGCCACGCAGTCGCGC
The DNA here is from genome assembly GCA_963843825.1 of uncultured Actinomycetota bacterium. Classification (GTDB taxonomy): domain Bacteria; phylum Actinomycetota; class Actinomycetes; order Propionibacteriales; family Nocardioidaceae; genus Marmoricola_A. The sequence continues at coordinate 96,500 of CAWJLZ010000003.1, read as the reverse complement.
CCGACCGACCGGCTCCCGCAGCTGTGCAGGAGCTGGTCGGCGAACAGCCGCAGCGGACCCTGCTCGGCGTACAGCGCGGACCGGGGCAGGGCCGTGGTGGTGGCCGGCACGGCGCCGTTGGCGTCGGTCATCCGGATCACCTCGTCGTCGGAGAGCAGGAACTCCAGCAGCTGCCGGGCCGCGGCCGCGTGCGGTGAGCGTGCACTGACCGACCAGGCCCACGATCCCTGGCCGGTCCTGGTGCCCGACCCCAGGTCGGGCAGCGGCAGGACGAGGAGGTCCTTGCCGAGCGCCTCGGCGTAGTCGGGGTAGGCCCAGTGGCCGACCCAGGACAGGGCCACCTCCCGGTTCACGAAGGCGTCGTCGTCGGTGTTGGCGTCGACGTACGGCGCCCAGGAGGCCAGGGTGCGCAACGCGCGGACCGCCGGCGGACCGTCCAGGCTCCCCCGGGCCCGGCCCCGGGCGTCGAGGAGGGACCCCCCGGCGGAGGCGACGAGGGGCGCGAACCCGTAGGTCAGCCACTCGCCCGTGCCGTAGTTCAGCTTGAGGTCGAGGACCTTGCCGTCCGGGTCCTGCCCGGCCAGCCGCGCGAGCACCCGGGACAGCTCCGCCGCGGTCCACGCGTCGTCGTCACCGGTGGGGCGGCGCACGCCGGCCGCGCGGAGCTGGGCCCGGTCGGCGAAGATCCCGAGCCCGGAGTCGAAGACCGAGACGGCGTAGGTGTGCCCGCCCTGGGACCCCTGGCTGCGGGCGGAGGGCAGCTGGGCGGCCAGGACCCGGTCCGGGAGCAGACCGTCCAACGGCCGGACCCGCCCCTGGTAGACGTAGCTGGCGATGTTCGGGCCGTCGATCTCGAGCACGTCGGGGAGGGCGTCGCCGGCCGAGGCCGCCTGCAGGGTGTCGTTGTAGTCGCCCTCGGCGATGGTGCGCAGCCGCACCTCCACCTCGGGGTGGACGGCCTCGAACGCGTGCACCTGCCGGACCAGGGTCTGCACCTCGGCCGGTGTGCCCGCGTGCCGCCAGACCTCCAGGGTGACCGGACCGGCCGGGGCGGAGCCCGGTCCGGACGAGCACGCGGCGAGCACGCCCACGGCGGCCACCGTGAGGGCGGCCGTGGTCAGCGCCCGGCGGCGTGCGGCCTGATTGGCTCCTCGAAACATCTCGCAACCTCGCTTTCCGTGCCGAACAGATCGTAACGGCGCAAATACGTCGTTATCGCGCTTCGGGGAAGCCCAGCAGCGCCACCACCGGGGTGACGAGAGGAGCGCAGTGCGGAACTCACGGCTGTCCCTGGTGGCCTCCCTCGTCATCGCCGCGGTCCTGGCCCTGCTCGCCCTCACCACCGCGACGTCGGTCGTGGCCGTGGTCCGCAGCGGAGACCACGTCACGTCGCTGCGCGCGGTCGCCACGACCTACGTCGACCTCGAGCGCGTGGTCGCCGAGGAGGCGATCGGCGAGGCCGGCTACCGGCGACGCCCCTCCCCCGCGGCCAGGCGGTCCCTGGAGGAGGCGATCGCGAAGGTCGACGACGCGCTGCTGGCGATCCAGGAGGCCGGCACCCACCGGGACGCCGCGAGCGTGACCTACCTTCGGATGCTCAACCAGCGGTACGTGACGGAGGTGCGGGCGACGCTGGACTCCCCGCTCCCCCGACGCGTGGACGATCGGGTCGCCGGCCCCGCCCTCGACTCGATGCAGGCGCTGCTGAACACCGCCATCGACGCGCGACGGACCAACGTCAAGCAGGCCATCGACGAGCAGTCCGTCGTGGTCCAGCGGCTCACCTTCGTGCTGCCCAGCGTCTTCCTGCTCGCTTTCGGCGTGCTCGGCTGGGTCTGGTGGTCGATGCTCGCGGACCGTCGTCGGCTGCACTCCGTCGCCGCGCACCACGAGTCGCAGGCCCTGACCGACTCCCTGACCGACCTGCCGAACCGGACCGCGCTGCGCCGGCGGGTGGAGTCCGCGCTCAGCCGGCCCGGCAGCCGCGGCGCCCTGCTGTTCCTCGACCTCGACCGCTTCAAGCCCGTCAACGACTCCCTGGGCCACCAGGCCGGGGACGCACTCCTCCAGCAGGTCGCGCGACGCCTGGAGGGCACGGTCCGTGACGGTGACCTCGCCGCCCGGGTCGGGGGGGACGAGTTCGCGGTCTTCCTCCCCCGTGCCCAGGACGCGGCCTCGGTGGCCGACCGGATCCTGCGGAGCATCGAGGCCCCCTTCCTGGTCGAGGGGCATCTGGTCACCATCGGCGTGAGCATCGGCATCGCGGAGTGCCCGCTGGACGGCACCGGCTACGCCTCGCTGCTGCAGTCCGCCGACGCGGCGCTCTACCGCGCCAAGGGCGCCGGGCGAGGTCGGGTCGAGGTCGCCGGACGCGGACCCCAGCAGACCGCCTGACCCCTCGGGCTCAGGCGGGGAAGCCGCCGGCGCGGAGCAGAGCGCCGGGCAGCCGCCGGCCGAGCCGCTCCTCGAGCCACCCCGCGGTCCGCGTCGTGGCGGCCAGGTCGAGACCGGTCGCCACGCCCATCCGGTCGAAGAGGTACACCAGGTCCTCGGTGGCGACGTTTCCGGTGGCGTTCGGGGCGAACGGGCATCCCCCCGCTCCACCGATGCTGGCGTCGAGGGAGTGCACCCCGGCGTCGAACGCGGCGACGGCGTTGGCCACCCCGGTGTGCCGGGTGTCGTGCAGGTGCACCCGTAGGGGCAGGTCCGGTCCGGCGAGCCGACGGGCAAGGCCGAACCGCTCGGTCATCTCGGTGGGCACCCCCACCCCGATCGTGTCGGCCAGCGCCAGCTCGTCGGGACCGGCGTCCACCACCCTGCTCACCACCTCGTGCAACCGGGCGGCCGGGACCTCGCCCTCGAAGGGGCAGCCGAACGCGGCCGCCACGGTCACCGTGGTCCGCAGCCCGGCCGCCCTGGCCTCCTCGACCAGCGCCGCCGCGGTCTCGCACGCCTGGCTGGTCGTGACCCCCTGGTTGCGCAGGCAGAACGTGTCCGTGGCGACCACGACCACGTCGACCTCGTCGACGCCGCCGGCCAGGGCCCGTTCCAGCCCGCGCCGGTTCATCACCAGCCCCGCGTAGCGCACCCCGTCGACGCGGGGCAGCGCGGCCACCAGCTCGTCCGCGTCCGCCATCTGGGGGACCCGGGCCGGGTTGACGAAGCTGGTCACCTCGATCCGACGTGCCCCGGCGGCGACCGCCCGGGCGACCAGCTCCAGCTTCTCGTCGGTGGGCAGGACGACGCCCTCGTTCTGCAGGCCGTCGCGCGGGGACATCTCGACGAGCTCGATGACCGGCCCAGTCGCGATGGCCGGCCCAGTCGCGATGGACGGTCCCGGCTCGCCGGACGCGGTCACCGGGGACTCCTGAGGTAGTCGACCGCTGTGGCCTCGTCGACCACCTCGGCGTACTTCGCGCGCAGGTCGAACAGGTTCGCCTCGTGCGGCCCGCTGTCCCGGTCACCGACCGCGTCGGCCACGACCAGCGGGACGAAGCCGTGCTGCACGGCGTCCACCGCACTGGCCCGGACGCACCCGCTGGTGCTCACCCCGACGATGACCACGGTGTCGAAACCCCCGGCCACCAGGGTCGAGGCGAGCGAGGTGCCGAAGAAGGCGCTGGCGTACTGCTTGACCACCACGAGCTCGTCGTCGCGGGGGGCTACCTCGGGCATCAGCCGTCCCATCGGCCCCTCGCCGACCAGGTGGCCCAGGGCGGGGACCTTGCGGAAGAACACGCCACCGTCCACCCCGTTGGGTCCGTAGACCACCCGGGTGTGCACGACGGGCACGCCTGCCTCGCGCGCCGCGGTCAGGACGCGGGCCGCGGAGTCCAGGCAGTCGCGCGAGGGCAGGCAGAGCGGGCTGGACGGGTCGAAGTAGCCCCGCATCAGGTCGATGGCCAGCACCACCGGGTGGGCGCCGGGCTGCAGACGCCCCCCGAACCCGGTGTCCACGTCGCGGTCGACGGACCCGTCGTACGACGTCACAGCGGCAGCGGAGCGCGTGGGGCGGGCAGCCCGGTCTCCTCCAGGCAGCGCTCCAGGATGGTCTCCAGCGAGGGGCCCATGTCGAAGGTCGGCAACGGCTCGGCGCGACCCTCGGAGAGCTCGGACCTCAGCGCCGTGGTGGCCGTCTGGTCCACCGCCCCCCGGTCGTCGCAGACCACGCCGTAGCTACGGGCACCGTCGGCGGAGACCAGGCCGCGGCGTACCTCCAGGCCGACCAGCTCGGGGTCGCGGGCCAGCGGGTCGCCCCAGCCTCCGCCGCCCCAGGTGACGAAGTGCAGCAGGTCTCCTGGGACGACCGCGACGTCGTGGACCTTGCTGCCCAGCATCTCGGTCGACCCGTCGGCGCGCTCCAGCCACTTGCGGCTGCGGGCCCCGGGCTCACCGCCGTTGACACCCCACGGATAGGTCAGCCACCGGTCGTCGTGGATCGCGATCGTCCCGGCCTCCAGGAACCGGTACGCCACGTCGACGGCATTGCCGCCACGGTGCAGCCCGGCCCCTCCGGTGTCGGTGACGGTCTCCCACCGCTCGATGCGCAGCGGGTAGTAGGACTCGAGGTACTCGCACGGGATGTTGACGAAGGAGGGCCACAGCGAGTGCCCGTCCGGACCGTCGCCGATCGGCCGGCCGGGGATGCCCCCGAAGCCGATGGAGTAGAGCTGGAACCACTCGCCCTTGCGTGCTCCCTCGCCATAATTGCCGGAATACATGAAATGTGGCGAGGAGGAGAACCCGGCCGCGTTGAGCAGGTCGGGGTTGGTCTGTCCGAGGAGCCCGCCGAAGAGATCGAAGACCCGTCCGATCCCGTGGTTGCGCGCGTTCAGTGCCGCCGGGTAGCGCGGCTTCCAGAACGAGTCGTCGGGGATCTCCACGTCGACCAGCGGATAGAAGCCGTCGTTCCAGAGGATCTGCGGGTCGGCGACGGTGATCATGTAGATCCCGAAGAACATCCGGACCAGGTTCTCGTTGATGTAGTAGTTGATCGGCCCCTGGGCCTGAGGGCTGCTCCCGGTGAAGTCGAGCAGCACCTTGTCGCCGGTGCGGGTGAGGCTGAGCTTGAGCTCGTACGGGCCGTAGCCGCGGCCGTCGTCGCAGATGTAGTCGGTGAACGACAGCGTCTCGCCCTCCTTGAAGACCATCGCGAGCAGGGTCTTCATCGCCCGGTAGTTCCGGTCGAGCAGCAGGTCGAGCGCGGAGTTGTAGGTGTCGACGCCGAACCGGGCGCACAGCTCCTGCACCCGCCGCGCCGCGGTGCGGCAGGCTGCGACGATGCCGTTCAGGTCGGCCCGGTTCCAGTCCGGCTTCCTGACCTGGTTGAGGATGATCCGCAGGGCGTCGTCGTCGAGGACGCCCTTCTTGTACAGCCGGAAGGGTGGGATGACCACGCCCTCCTCGAAGATCGTGCGCGCGTCGGTCGGCATCGAGGCCGGCGACTTGCCCCCGACGTCGGACATGTGGCCGAACATCGCCGACCACCCGACGATGCGCCCCTCGAAGAAGATAGGCAGCACCACCAGCCAGTCGTTGGCGTGGCTGATCGCCGCCCCGCAGGAGTAGGGGTCCGAGGTGAGCAGGACGTCGCCCTCCTCGATCGTCCCGTCGAAGTTGTCGAGGAAGTCGGGGATGGACAGGCCGAACTGCCCGACCATCATCTTGCCCTCGTGGTTCGCGATCAGCGGGAACTCGTCGTGCTGCTCGCGGATGCCCGGGGACAGAGCCGTGCGGAACAGCACCTCGTCCATCTCGTAGCGGGCGTTGCGCAGGGCGTTCTCCACCAGGTCCAGGGTCACCACGTCGACGTCCACGCGGCGCATCGGGTCGGTGGCGGTCTCGATCAGACGGGCCATGTCAGTTCTCCGGGTTGGTCTCGACGGGACGGATGAGCAGGCAGCCGCTGGGGTGCACGACGGCGGCGTGGTCGGGCAGGACCAGGGTGGTCGAATCCATCTCGGTCACCACCGCGGGCCCGGTGATCACGTCACCGGCCCGGAGCCGGACCCGGTCGTAGATGCCGGCCGAGACCTCGCGCCCCTCGACCCAGATGTCGTGGTGGCGGAGCAGGGCGGCCGACGGGTCCCCGTCCCCGTCCTCCAGCACCGGCGCCGAGACGTCCGGCTTCGGAGCGTTGGCCGTGGCGCGGACGGTGACCAGCTCGTGCTCGTTGTCGAGCACGAAGGAGAACAGCCGCTCGTGCTCGAGGTCGAACGCGCGGCGCAGTGCGGCGATGCCGCCGCCCTGACCGTCGAACGAGCTGAGGTCCAGCGTCACCGGGATCTCGAAGCCCTGGCCGTGGTAGCGGAGGTCGGCGGAGTAGGTCACCGTCTGGTCCTGCTCGGCTACGCCCTCCTGGGCCAGGGTCGCGCGGGAGGAGCCGGCGAGCTCGTCCAGGATCCCCTGCAGGGTGTCGTCGGTCAGGTCGTCGAAGCGGCGCACCAGCGTCCGCACCGACTCGTCGCGCAGGTTCGTGGTGGCGTCGCCGTAGGCGCACAGCACGCCGGGCGAGGGAGGGATGATCACCGGCCAGGCCCCGGTCAGCCGGCCGAGGGCGTTGGCGTGCAGCGGCCCGGCCCCACCGAAGGCGACCAGCGCGAAGTCGCGGGGGTCGAAGCCCTGCTGGATCGAGACCAGCCGCAGGGCGCCGAACATGTTCTCGTTGACGATGTCGATGATCCCCGCCGCAGCCGCCTCGACGGACCCGAGCGCGGTCGCGTCCGCGATCGTCTGCACGGCGCCCCGGGCGGCCTCGCGGTCCAGCGTGATCTCACCGCCGGCGAGGTCGCTGGGGAGGTAGCCCAGCACGACGTTGGCGTCGGTCACGGTGGGCTGCTCCCCGCCCGCCGCGTACGCCGCCGGTCCGGGCGCGGCTCCGGCCGACTGCGGTCCGACCCGCAGCGCCTGGGTCAGCGGAGGGACGTGCGCGATCGAGCCGCCACCGGCGCCCACCGTGCGGACGTCGACCGAGGTGGCGCGCACCTTGAGGTCGCCGACCGTGGTCTCCCGACCCACCCGGGGAGTCAGGTCCTGGACCAGCGCGACGTCGGTCGAGGTGCCGCCCATGTCGAAGGTCAGGAAGTCGCGGAACCCGGCCTGCTCGGCCACCCAGGTCGCGCCGGTGACGCCACCGGCCGGACCGGACAGCAGCAGGTTCACCGGGTGGTCGGCGGCCACGGTCGGCCGAGACCAGACCCCCGTCGCTGCGCAGGATGGCCAGCTTGCCGTCGACCCCGGCCTCCCTCAGCTGAGTCTCCAGGTTCGCGACGTAGCGAGCCACCTGGGGCTGCACGGCGGCGTTGGCCACGGTGGTGATGGTGCGCTCGTACTCTCGGAGCTCGGGCAGCACCGCCGAGGACAGCGACACCGCGATCCCGGGCAGCACCTCGGCCGCGATCTCGCCCACCCGTCGCTCGTGGTCGGGGTTGGCGTAGGAGTTGATCAGACTGATGCTGAGCGCCTCGATGCCCTGCTCGGCCAGCTTCGTCAGCTGGGCGCGGACGTCGTCCTCGTCGAGCTCGCGGACGACCGACGCCGTCGCTGGCGATCCGCCCGCGCACCTCGACGGTGTCCTCCAGCGCCGCCAGCGGCTCGGGCTTGGGCCAGATGATCCAACCGGCCAGGCCACCGGGGACGAAGGACCGCGCGATCTGCAGCACCTGCCGGAAGCCGTCGGTGGTGACCAGGCCGACCCGGGCGCCCTTGTTCTCCAGGATCGCGTTGGTGGCCACGGTGGTGCCGTGGAAGACCTCGCCGATCTCGGCCACCGTCGACCCCGGCGCTCTCACAGACCCGCTCGATGCCGCGCAGGACCCCGACGGACTGGTCCTCGGGGGTGGACGAGGTCTTGGCCCGGTGCGTGCGGCCGGTCGCCTCGTCGATCAGCAGGATGTCGGTGAACGTGCCGCCGACGTCGACGCCGAGTCGGTAGGTCATGGGTTCCTCCTCAGGATGGACGCCGGACGCGGTCAGACGCAGCAGGAGGGTGTCGTCGTCGAGGCCCAGCAGGTCGCGGTAGACGTGTCGTTGTGTTCGCCGAGCTCGGGCCCGACGTGGCGGACGCGGCCGGGGGTCGCGGAGAGTCGCGGAGCGACGTTGTGCATGGCGAACTCGCCGAGCTCGGGGTGGGCCAGCCGGACGATCGCCTCGCGGGCCGCGAAGTGCGGGTCGCTGAACATGTCCTTGGCCCGGAAGATCCGACCGGCACGGCACGCCATGGGTGTGCAGCGTCTCCAGCAGGTCGTCCGCCGCCAGGGTGGTGCTCCACTCGGCGATGACGCCGTCTAGCTGCTCCATCCACTGCCCGCGCGCGCCGTGCGTGGCGTACCGCTCGTCCTCGGCCAGGTCGGGGCGCTGCATCGCGGCGACGAGCCGACGGAACACCGTGTCCTGGTTGGCCGCGATCAGCACCATCTCGCCGTCCGAGGTCGGGTAGACGTTGCTGGGCGAGACGTTGGGGAGGGTGGTGCCGGTGCGCTCGCGCTGGTAGCCGGCGACCTGGTACTCCGGGACCAGCGACTCCATCATCGCCAGCACCGCCTCGTAGATCGCGGAGTCGACGACCTGTCCCTGGCCGGTGCGGCCCCGCTGGTGCAGGGCGACCAGGGTGCCCAGGCAGGCGAAGGTCGCCGCCAGGGAGTCGCCGAGCGAGATGCCGGCGCGGGCGGGTGGGCGGTCCGGGTCGCCGGTGACGTAGCGGATGCCGCCCATCGCCTCGCCGATCGAGCCGTACCCCGCGCGCTCGGCGTACGGGCCGGTCTGGCCGAAGCCGGTCACCCGGGTGACCACCAGTCCGGGGTTGATCTTCCACAGCTCCTCGGGCGCCAGGCCCCACCGCTCGAGGGTGCCCGGCCGGAAGTTCTCGATCAGCACGTCCGCCTGGCCGACCAGTCGCCTGACCAGGTCCTGCCCCTCGGCCGTGCGCAGGTTCGCGGTCACCGACAGCTTGTTCCGGGCCACGACGGGCCACCACAGGGACTTCCCGTACGGCTTCTCCCGGCCCCACTGCCGCATCGGGTCACCCGTGCCGGGGTCCTCGACCTTGATCACCTCGGCCCCGAAGTCTCCGAGGAGCTGGCCGCAGAAGGGCCCGGCCAGCAGCTGGCCGAGCTCGACGACCCGGAGGTCGTCCAGGGGCAGGGGTTGGTCCACGTCCGTCCTTGATGTGCGTATTGCATACAAATCTGCGGCCGGCCCGACCCCACCTCGGGGCCAGGCCGCCTCCGTGCGGCGAAACTAGGCGTCTTGACTGACGCTCGTCAAGAGTGCAGGCACGTATTGCATACAATGACTGAACCACGCTGCGCAGCGCTGCTAGCCTGCCGCCACCATGAGCGACGAGACAGCGCTGCCGCGTGAGGCCGGGACCGGCGCGGCCGCCGACCACGCCTACCGGCTGATCCGCGACGAGATCCTCAGCGGCCGCCGCGCGAGCGGTTCGTGGCTGCGGGAGGGCGACCTGGCCGACTCGACCGGGGTCAGTCGGACTCCGGTCCGCGAGGCCCTGCGTCGTCTGACCGCCGAGGGCCTGGTCCGTTACGAGCGCAACCGCGGGGTGCAGGTCCAGGACTGGAGCGCCGACGACCTCGACGAGATCTTCAGCCTCCGCTCGGTGCTGGAGCCGTGGGGCTGTCGGCTGGCTGCGGCCGCCGGACTGGTCGACCTCGTAGCGTTGCGCGCCCTCGCCGACGAGATGGACGACGTCGTCGGCCGGGCGGACCCCGACCTCGGCCGGCTGACCGAGCTGAACAACCGGTTCCACCGCGCCGTGCTCGAGGGATCGGGCAACAGTCGGCTGCCGAGCCTCATCGCCTCGGTCGTGCAGGTGCCCTTGGTGTGGCGCACCTTCTCCCACTACTCCCCCGAGGCGCTCGCGCGGAGCCTGGCCCACCACCACGAGCTCGTGGCCGCCCTGGCCGCGGGCGACGGTGACTGGGCCGAGTCCGTGATGCGCAGCCACGTGCGCGCGGCCTGGACCTCGGTGCGCCACCACGAGCCCGACGGCACGGGCGGGCCCGACGTCACTTCCTGAGGGGTACGTCGGGATGGTCCGCGCGCACCGTGCCGGAGGCGAGTCCGCGCACGGCGAGGAGCAGGCCACCCATCACGACGATGGCCAGGACGATGAAGACGACGAGCAGGACCGTTCCGTGCATTCCCATCATGGGGGCCTCCTCAGGCTCCCCTCCAGCATGCGCCCGCCCCGGGCCAGAGGATCTTACGAACCCGTGACCTCACGACCGCCGGTCGCCTGGCCCCGCGGGGGACACTTCGAGGGACTGCGGAGGACGCCGCGGCCACCCCGCCAGCTGGAGGCCCCTGTGCTGCACCACTTCGACCCGAACGCCGAGGGCGTCAACGCCTACTCCCTGCTCACCGCGCTCGTGGTGCCCCGTCCGATCGCCTGGGTCTCGACCGTGTCGGCCGACGGCATCGGCAACCTGGCCCCGCACTCGTTCTTCACCGTCGCCAGCGCCGACCCGCCGATCGTCACCTTCGCCTCCATCGGCCGCAAGGACACCCTGCGCAACGTGCTGGAGACCGAGCAGTTCACCGTCAGCCTCGCCTCCGAGCCGTTGCTGCACCAGGTCAACGCCAGCAGCGCGGCCTTCGAGGGCCACCGGGACGAGGCGGCCGAGCTCGACATCGAGATGTCCCCGAGCAGCTACGTGACCCCGCGCCGGGTCGCTGCCTCACCCGCCTCCCTGGAGTGCCGACTGCACTCCACCGTGGACCTGGGCAGCTCGGTGCTGGTCCTGGGCCAGGTGGTCTGGATCTCGGTGGACGAGTCTGCGCTGCGCGACGGACGCCCGGCCTTCGACCTGCTTGCCCCGCTGTCCCGGCTCGGCGGCAACGAGTGGGGTCTCCCGGGCGCCGTCACCAGCGTCGTGCGCCCCCGGACCCCGGCCGACGTGGGGCGCTGACGCCGCTCAGGACCCTGCTCAGGACCCGTCGGTGAGGTGCCCCTCGAGGCGCTCGACCTTGGCCGTGAGCTGGCCGTCGTAGCCGGGCCGGATGTCGGCCTTGAGCACCAGGCCCACCCGGGCCGAGGAGGCGGCGACGACGTCGACGGCCTGCTTGACCACGGCCATCACCTCGTCCCACTCGCCCTCGACGTTGGTGAACATCGCGTTGGTCTCGCACGGCAGGCCCGAGGCGCGGACCACCCTCACCGCCTCGGCGACCGCGGCGCTGACGCCGCCGGCCTCGTCGGCTCCGGAGGGACTGAGGCTGAAGGCGACGATCATGCGGCCGATCCTCGCACGGGGTGAGTTATGGCACCCCGCTCGAGCCGCGTCGTACGGTGGCGCAGCGGGTAGGTGGACACCGCCGGCAACCCGGTTCTCAACGAAGAGGAGCGCAGATGACTGACTACCAGGTCACCAACCCCGCCACGGGCGAGGTCGAGAGCACCCACCCCGACCGCCACCGACGCCGACATCCAGTACGCCCTCGGCCCGCGGCCCACGCGGCGTACGGCGTGTGGCGCACGCAGCGACAAGAGCGAGCGGCCGCGCTGCTCACCAAGCGTCGCCGACCTCTACTCCGAGCGGATCGACGAGCTCGCCGCGATCATCACCCGCGAGATGGGCAAGCCCACCCGCGAGGCCAAGGGCGAGATCAAGCTCGTCGTCTCGATCTACCGCTACTACGCCGAGCACGGCGCGCGACCTGCTGGCCGACCAGCCGCTGACCCCGCACATGGGCGGCGACGCGCTGGTGCGCAAGGAGCCCGTCGGCGCGCTGCTCGGGATCATGCCGTGGAACTTCCCGTACTACCAGGTGGCCCGCTTCGCGGCGCCCAACCTGATGATCGGCAACACGATCCTGCTCAAGCACGCGCCGCAGTGCCCGGAGTCGGCGCTGGCGATGGAGGCGATCTTCGCCGACGCCGGCCTGCCCGACGGCGGCTACGTCAACGTCTTCGCCACCAACGACCAGGTCGCCGACATGATCGCCGACCCGCGCGTGGTCGGCGTCTCGGTCACCGGCAGCGAGCGCGCCGGCGCGGCCGTGGCCGAGGTCGCCGGGCCGCAACCTGAAGAAGGTCGTCCTCGAGCTCGGCGGCTCCGACGCGTTCATCGCTGCTCGACGCCGCCGACGGACCTCGACGCGGCCGTCCAGGCCGCCGTCGTCGGCCGGATGGGCAACGCCGGCCAGGCCTGCAACGGCAGCAAGCGGATGATCGTCGTCGACGACCTCTACGACGACGTTCGCCGAGAAGTTCACCGCCGCGATGTCCGGCGCTGGTCCCCGGGCGACCCGACCGACTCCGCCTCCGGCTTCGGCCCGCTGTCCTCCGAGGGCGCCGCGCAGACCCTGATCGAGCAGATCGACGACGCGGTCGAGAAGGGCGCCACCGTGCTCGACCGGCGGCAAGCGCGTCGACCGTCCCGGGCTCCTTCGTGGAGGCCACCGTGCTGGCCGACGTCACGCCGGACATGCGCGCCTACCGCGAGGAGCTCTTCGGCCCCGCCGCGGTGATCTACAAGGTGGCCGACGCCGACGAGGCCGTCGAGCTGGCCAACACCTCGCCGTTCGGTCTCGGCGGCGTGGTGTGGAGCGCCGACGCCGACAAGGCCGCGGAGGTCGCCGACCGCCTCGACACCGGCATGGTCTGGATCAACAGCGCGCAGGGCTCCGCCGCCGACCTGCCCTTCGGCGGCACCAAGCGCTCCGGCGTCGGGCGCGAGCTCGGGGCCTACGGCATCGACGAGTTCGTCAACAAGAAGCTGATCTACACCCCGAAGCCCCGCTGACCTCAGGGTTCGACAGCGCTCGAGCAAGCACGACGGGCCGGACACCTCACGGTGTCCGGCCCTTCATGTGTTCCTGAGTCCCCCCGGGCTCGGAGCATCAGAGGATGTAGAGCATCTCCTGGTACGTCGGCAGCGGCCACAGGTCGTCGGCCACGACGGCCTCCAACGCGTCGGCCGCCGTCCGCACCGAGGCCATCGCCGGCAGCAGCAGGTCGCGGCAGTGCGTGGCCGCCTCGAGCGCGTCCTCGGGGTGGTCGTGACCGATCGCCGTGGACAGCTCGGTCAGGCCGGTCCGCAGGTCGGAGACCAGCGCCGAGATGGTCTCGAGGTCCCCGGTGTCGGCGGCGACGCCGGCGCCCTTGAGCGCCGCCACGTTGGTGGCCAGCTCGGTCTGGTAGCGCACGGCTGCGGGCAGGATCGTGGTCCGGCCCAGCTCCAGGCTCAGGTTCGCCTCGACCCCGACGGTCAGGACGTAGTGCTCCAGGCCGATCTCGTAGCGGCTGTGCATCTCCCGGGCGCTGAAGACGCCGTAGCTCTCGAACAGGTCGATCGCCTCGGCGCTGACCAGCTCGGGCAGCGCGTCGACGGTGGTGCGCAGGTTCTTCAGGCCCCGTGCCTCGGCCTCGAGCTGCCAGTCGTCGGAGTAGCCGTTGCCGTTGAAGACCACCGAGCCGTGCTCGGCGATCAGGTCGGCCAGCAGGGACTGCACGGCCTCGTTGAAGTCGACGCCCTGGCCGACCGCCTTGTCGAGGGTGTTGGCGATGTGGTCGAGCGCCTCGGCCATGATCGTGTTCAGCACCACCATCGGCGCGGCGACGGTCTGCATGGAGCCGGGGGCGCGGAACTCGAACCGGTTGCCGGTGAAGGCGAACGGGCTCGTCCGGTTCCGGTCGCCCGGGTCCTTGGTCAGGTCCGGGAGCGTGTCGACACCGATGAGCAGGGTGCCCTTCTCCTTGGACCGGGTGGCCCCGCCCTTGGCGATCTGGTCGAAGACGTCGGCGAGCTGGTCGCCGAGGAAGATCGAGATGATCGCCGGCGGCGCCTCGTTGGCCCCGAGGCGGTGGTCGTTGGAGGCCGAGGCCACCGACGAGCGGAGCAGGCCGCCGTACTTGTGGACCGCGCGGATCACCGCGGCACAGAAGACCAGGAACTGCGCGTTGTCGTGCGGCGTGTCGCCGGGCAGCAGCAGGTTGCCCTGGTTGGCGTTGCCGATCGAGAAGTTCACGTGCTTGCCCGACCCGTTGACGCCCTCGAAGGGCTTCTCGTGGAACAGGCACTCCATGCCGTGCTTCTTGGCGATCGACTTGAACGTCGTCATCAGCAGCTGCTGGTGGTCCGAGGCCACGTTGGCCCGCTCGAACATCGGGGCGATCTCGAACTGGCCCGGGGCGACCTCGTTGTGCCGGGTCTTGGCCGGGATGCCGAGCTTGAACAGCTCCCGCTCGGTGTCCATCATGAAGCCGAGCACGCGCTCGGGGATCGCCCCGAAGTAGTGGTCGTCGAACTCCTGGCCCTTGGGCGGCTTCGCGCCGAACAGGGTGCGCCCGGCGTTGAGCAGGTCGGGCCGGGCCAGGAAGAAGTGGCTGTCGACCAGGAAGTACTCCTGCTCGGGACCGCAGTAGGACACCACCCGCTCGGGGTCGTGGCCGAAGAGCCGCAGGACCCGCTCGGCCTGGGTGCCCATCGCCTGCTGGGAGCGGAGCAGCGGGGTCTTGTGGTCCAGCGCCTCCCCGGTCATCGAGATGAAGATGGTGGGGATGCACAGCGTGTTGCCGTTCGGGTTCTCCAGGACGTACGCCGGGCTGGTGACGTCCCAGCCGGTGTAGCCGCGGGCCTCGAAGGTGTTGCGCAGGCCGCCGTTCGGTAAGCTGGACGCGTCGGGCTCGCCCTGGACCAGGGTCTTGCCGGCGAACTCCGCGAGAGCCGTGCCGTCCCCGACCGGCTCGAGGAAGCTGTCGTGCTTCTCGGCGGTCAGCCCGGTCAGCGGGTAGAACACGTGGGCGTAGTGGGTGGCGCCCTTCTCCAGCGCCCAGTCCTTCATCGCCGAGGCCACCGCGTCGGCCGCGGCCGGGTCGAGCGGCGCCCCGTGGTCGACGGTGGCGCAGACGGACTTGTAGACCGACTTGGGCAGCCGCTTCTGCATCACGGTCTTGCTGAAGACCAGGTCTCCGAAGATCTCCCCCGGGGTCTCCGACTGGGCGTAGCTGAAGGCCGGAGGCGTGTAGGCCTCGACGTCCTGGATGGCGCGCAGACGGACTTCGTTTCCACTCATGAGGGTTCCTTGCGTCTTGACGGCTCGTGCGGCGTTGCGGCAGCCACAGCTGCCGACCTCGAACGTAGCCAGGCAATGTCGCCCCCGATGCCGGTCGTGTTTCGGGCGCGTGAACCTTCCCCCTGGACGGCTCGGGCCCGCGGCGGGGCAGGATGGGCGCATGCCTCTCTTCACGCTGACCTGCCGCGACGTCCCGGACTCCGGTGCGCTGCGCGGTCCGAACCGGCCCGAGCACCTGGAGTACCTGTGGAGCCGGGACGCCGACATCGTCGTCGCCGGCGCGCTGATGGATCCCGAGGGAGAGACCCCGATCGGGAGCCACTTCGTCCTGGACCTGTCCGACGTGGCGGCCGTCGAGGCGTTCGCCGACGGCGACCCGTACGCCCGGGTGGGGGTCTTCGCCTCGCGTGAGATCACCCGCTACCGGCTGGCCCCGCCGCCGCCCGGGTCCGAACCGGTCTGATCGCGGCTACCGGGACAGCTCGGCCAGACCGGCGAGGAGGCGGTCCACGTCGTCGTCGCCGGTGTACGCCGAGAGCCCGACCCGTACGCCGCCGCCGTCACCGAGCCCGAGCCGCCGGGACGCCTCCAGGGCGTAGAAATTGCTCGCCGGTGCGAGGACCCCGCGCGCCGCGAGGTGGTCGCGGACCTCGTTCGGTTCCCGACCGGCCAGGGTGAGCAGCACCGTCGGCGTGCGCCGGGCCGGGTGGCCGTGCACGGTGAGGCCGCCGATCGCGGCGAGCCCGTCGAGGAGGCGGGCCAGCAGCCGTCCCTCGTGGGCCGCGATCGCGGTCATGGACCTCTCCACCCTGGTCCGCCGGGTGTCCCCCGACGTGCCGGGCACCAGGTCGGCGATGAAGTCGACCGCCGCGGTGACCCCGGCCAGCTGCTCGTAGGGCAGCGTGCCCAGCTCGAAGCGCTCGGGCACCGCGTCGCTCGAGGGCAGCAGCTTGTCGGGGTGCAGGGTGTCCAGCAACGCGGGTGCCGCGGCGAGTACGCCGAGGTGCGGGCCGAAGAACTTGTACGGCGAGCAGGTCAGCAGGTCCGCACCCAGCTCGGCCAGGTCGACGTACGCGTGGGGTGCGAGGTGCACCGCGTCCACGTGCACGAGGGCACCGACCTCGTGGGCGGCGGCCGCGATCCCGGTCACGTCGGGACGGGTGCCGACCAGGTTGGAGGCCGCGGTCACCGCGACCAGGCGGGTCCGCTCGCTCAGCACCCCACGGACGTCGTCGAGCTCGCAGGTGTCCGCGTCGAAGTCGAGCCACCGCAGGGTGGCCCCGGCGCGCTCCGCCGCGATCACCCAGGGCCGGATGTCGGAGTCGTGGTCGAGCCGGGTGACGACCACCTCGTCACCGGGCCCCCAGGTCCGGCCCAGCGTGCGGGCCAGGTCCATGGTCAGCGCGGTCATCGAGCGGCCGAAGACGATCCCGGCCGGGTCGGCACCGAGCAGGTCGGCCATCGCCCGGCGCGCCCCGGCCGTCGTGTCCTCGGTCAGCCGCTCGGGCTCGGTCGCGCTGCCGCGCTGGCACATCCCGCTGGTCATCGCCTCGGCCACGGCGGTCGCAACTGCTGAGGGGACCAGCGAGCCGCCCGGGCCGTCGAACCGGGTCAGGCCGGAGCTCAGCGCCGGGAAGCAGGCGCGGACGTGATCGAGGTCGAGGGTCGTGCTGGAGCCGGACATGCCTGGCATCGTGCCACGCGAACCAGGACACCTTTTGACCTGGACCTCGGTCCAGGTGCGATCGTCGCGGGATGGACTTCACCACGACCCACCGCATCGGCTCCCTCCCCGTCCCGGCCCTGGCGCTCGGGACGATGTACTTCGGGACGACCGTGTCGACCGACTCCGCGTTCGCCTGCCTGGACACCGCTGCCGACCTCGGCGCGACGTTCTGGGACACGGCCAACAATTATGCGTTCTGGGCCGGCGGCACCGGCGACGAGTCGGAGACCGTCGTCGGGGACTGGTTCGCCGCCCGAGGCCAGGCTGCTCGTGAGCAGGTCACCCTGGCCTCCAAGGTCGGCGCCCGGCCGGTGCCGGGGCACGCCGACCTGGACCACGTGCAGGGGTTGTCCGCCCCCGCGGTGCGGGAGCAGGTGACCGGGAGCCTGCGTCGACTGCGCACCGACCGCCTGGACCTGCTGTACGCCCACGTGGACGACACGAGCGTTCCCCTGGAGGAGACCCTCGGCGTCCTCGGTGAGCTCGTCGACGAGGGCCTGGTCCGCGAGGTCGGGGCCAGCAACCTGACCGCCGACCGGCTGCGTGACGCCGTGGCCGTGGCCCCCACCCATCCGTACCGGGCCCTGCAGCAGCGCTTCACCTACCTGCCCACGGCGCCCGGGGCCGACACCGGCCCGCAGGTGGTGCTCGACGCCGGGACCGAGGAGGTCGCCTCGGCCGCCGAGGTGACCCTGGCGGGGTACTCGCCCCTGCTGTCGGGCGCCTACACCCGCGACGACCGCCCGCTCCCGACGGAGTACGGGACCCCGCGGTCCCGCCGGCTGCTGGAGGAGCTGCGAGCCGTGGCCGACGAGGTGGGGCTCGACGCCGGACAGGTCGTGCTCTCGTGGATGACCCGGCGCGACACCCCCGTGTTACCGGTCGTCGGGGTCTCCCGCCCCGAGCAGGTCGGCTCCGCCTGGGCGGCGGTCACCCACCCACTCCCACGCGAGACGGTCGTCCGCCTGGACGACCTGCGCTCATGAGCACCGAGGGCCGCACGGACCGCCCGCGGGGGATCGGGGCGGTGGCGGCACAGGTCGGGCTCGACCCCGACACGCTGCGCTACTACGAGCGCCACGGCGTGCTCCCCGCTCCGGCGCGGGACCCCGGCGGACGGCGGACCTACGACGCCGACGCGGTCCACCTCATCGAGGTGCTGCTCAACCTGCGGGTGACCGGCATGCCCCTGGCCCAGATCGCCGAGTTCACCCGGCTCGTGGCCGGCGACCCGGCCGGGGTGCCGGAACGGCTCGCCCTGCTCAGGCAGCACCGCGAGACGGTGACCGAGCGGATCCGGACCTGGCGGACGGCGGTGCGGGTGATCGACCAGAAGATCGCCGACTACGAGGCCCGCGTCGGGGACCACCGGAACGGGACGTCGTCGTAACTGACGGCCCGAGGTCCACACAGCGCCGCGCCCTTGTCGCGGGAGGCATCGGCGGGTCATCCTCGGAAGATGGCCGTGCGTGAGGTGATCCTGCTCATCGCAGGCCCCGGCTACGGCAAGTCCTCCTGGGTCGAGGCCCACCTTCCCGAGGGTGGGGTGGTCCTCGACGCCGCGCGCGCCGACGCCGGAACGGCTCGGCGGCCTCCTCGAGCGCGGCACCCCCGACGATCGCGTCGAGGCCTGCACACCCTGGACGATCCGGCTCGTGCAGACCTGCTCGCGCGCGCTGGCCGCCGTTCCTTCCGTGGCCGCACTCGTCCTGAGCAGCAGGGTGCCTCTGGACCGCAAGCATCGCGGCCTGCTGGCGGGGCCCGTGCTCGACCGAGGTCCCGCCGACCTGGCACTGTCCCCGGCTGCCGGCGCCTCGCCGTGCTCGCAGAGCAGTACGACGTGACTCGACCCCGATGCGCCCAGCGTCGTCCACGACCTCACCGCGGGCTGGCCCATGCTCGTCCATCTGGTGGCCGACACGCTGGCCCGCACGTGCGATCGTCGCGCCGGATGACCCCGGAGCAGCTGCGACGATGCTCTGGACGTCTGCGGTCCAGGGACGACGACCGGCGGATGGCTGGAGCACACGGTCCTGGCGGACCTCGACGAGGACCTCGCCGCGCTGCTCCGGGCATCCTGGCGAGTCTCGACGTCCTCACCCCTGGCTGGTGCAGGAGTGCTGGGAGTCCGGTCACGACCGGTCGTGGCTGGCGGAAGGCTACGACCACCTCGTGCAGGTCGGTCTGCTGGTGCGGCACCCAAGGTCGGAGGTGCTCGGCGCCCGGGCGAGCATGTTGTGCCCCTGCTCGCAGCTGTGCTCGCTGGGCATGGGCCGTCGAACGACGCACGGCTCCGCCGCTGTGCGCAGTGGTACGAGCGGCACGACTACCCTGCGGCAGGTGTGCGGGCCTACCTCGCGTGCGGAGGGACGACGAGGCCTACCGACTGCTGCGGGTCGCGGGCGACCGCATGGCCAGCCAGGGCGACGCTGCGGACATCGTGACCATGCTCATCGCGCGAGCACACCGGCGACTCGCTCGACAGCGGAGAACGTCTGCTGCTGGTGGAGGCCCTGCGACTCGCGGGCCGTGCCGACGAGGCTCAGGGCCTTCTGATGCCACTGGTCGAGGCCTCGGCACCCGGTACCGCGACGTGCGGCTCGCGCGTGGGCTCGCCGCCCTGCACGACACCCGCAGCGAGTTCGTGCTCGGTCTGGCGGCGCTCGACGACGCCGATCCGGGCGAGGTCGCCCAAAGCGGCCTGGCCGTCCGCTGGAAAGCCTTGCGAGCGACGATGCTGTCCCACCTCGGCAGGAGCGAGGAGGCCAGTCCACGCAGCGGCGGAGGCGCTCGCGCTGGCTCAGCGATCAGGTGAGGCTCAGCAGCTCGTCTGGGCCTATCAGGCCAGCGCGAAGACGGCCTCGGGCCACCGCAAGACGGCCCACCTCGAGGCGGCGAGCCGCCACGCTCGTGCAGCCGGGGACGCCATGGGACTGGCGCTGATCCTGTGCAACCAGGGTTCGCGCTCCTGGCCGACGCCCGCTACCCGGAGGCGGCGTCCGTCGGTCGCCTGGCTGTCCGCACCGCAGAGCTCGTACGCCCTGTCGGTACGCTGGCAGCGGCGCTGCACAACCTGTCGGAGGCGCTCTGCCGAACCGGCGAGTACGACGAGGCGCGCTGGCACCTGCGCCGCGCGACCGAGCTGGGTCACCGACTGGGCGGAGGGCGCGCCGCATCCAGCCTCAGCGGCCTGGGCGACCTCTACCGCGCCCGCGGACAGCGGGAGCAGGGTCGGCGTGCCTACGAGGCGGCTATCGCGATGGCGCGTGAATCGGGCGAGCGCCAAGTGCTGGTGCCCTCGCTGGCCGGCCTCGCCCGGCATCGCGGCACCCGACGACCCGGACGGAGTCGACCGCGCTCGCCGACGAGGCGGTCGGCCCTGGCCACGCCCGGCCTCGCGTCGTACGCGCTGATCGCGCAGACCTGGGCGCGTCTCGCCGCCCACGACCGCGACGGGGCGGGCAGTCGGCGGACCGGGCGGCCGAGGCGGCCAGGAAGGACCAGGCCCTCGACCTCCTGGCGGACCCGTTGGAGGCGCGGGCGGCGGCGGAGCCCGACCCCATCCACGCCCGCAGCGCGCTGCTCGAGGCCCGCTCGATCTGGCACGATGCCGGGGCCGGCCCTGACCGCGCCCGGGTCGAGGTGCTCCTGGCCCGCCTCGAGGACGCCGATCGGAAGACCCGGGAACGCGGCCGTGCCGCTGCCGACAGCTCCGCCGGCTCGGCGTCACGCGCATCGCGGGGGCGGGGGCTCCCGTCGGGGAGGATCCGGCGGCCAAGGATGTCCGCATCGCCGTGCTCGGCGGCTTCGAGGTGACCGTGCGGTCATCGCCGCGTGGCGATGCAGGCGTGGCGATCGCGTCAGGCGCGGACCCTGGTCAAGCTGCTCTCGGCACGGCGAGGGCGTCCGGTGAGTCGCGATCAGCTGTGCGAGGAGCTCTGGCCCGACGACGACCCGCTCAAGACGCCGCACCGGCTGTCGGTGCTGCTGGCGACCGTGCGCTCGGTCCTCGACCCGGGGAAGGTCCTGGCCCACGGACCACTACATCGCCTCGGACGCGCGCGGAGTATGGCTGGACCTGCGCCGGGTCAGCATCGACGCCGACGACCTCATCGCGGACGCCGAGGAGGCCGCACGTCGCTGCTCGCCGCCGGCCGGCTGGCCGAGGCGCATGAGCCCTTCTGGTCTCGGTCGACGCCCGCTACCGCGGGCACGCCTTCGAGGACGAGCCCTACGAGGCCTGGACGACCGACCTGCGCGAGGAGACCCGACGCGCGTGGCTGCGATCCGTGCGCCACCTGGCCACCCTTGCCACGCAGGAGCACCGCAGCAACGACGCCGCGGCCCTGCTGATCCAGACTGCTGCGCGTCGACCCCTTCGACGAGCGTGTCCACTCCGGTCTGGTGCGCACCCTGGTGGCATGCCGGCCGGCACGGAGAGGCCCGTCGCGCCTTCGAGGCGTGGAGCCGCCGCGATGGGTGAGGTCGACGCGCCGGCCCCCGATCCGCAGGTGCTCGTCCCGCACCCCCGGCGGCCACCCGGGGCGCCGTTGTGATCGTGCCCTGACGCGGCGCTGCGAGGGTGCGGGGAACACCGACGACAGCGGTCATCCGTGGCCGGGAAGGACACCCATGAGCAAGCGCATCGCCCTGATCCGTGGCGGGCCTCGGGCTCTGCGGCGGCCTCGCGACCCTCGGGCCGGCCGGCTCGGCCGAGGCGGTGCCGTTCTGCCTGCCCTCGCCCGGGGTCGTGCACGGGACGTCGGGGGACGACGTCATCCACGGGACGTCCTGTGCCGACATCATCTACGGCCACGGTGGGGACGACGTCCTGTACGGCGCCGGCGGCAACGACGTCCTCCACGGCGGTGCCGGGGCCGACGAGCTGCACGGCGGTGACGGCTCGGACCGGCTCCTCGGGGAGCAGGATGCAGACGTCTTCTACTACTCCGTGGGCGGCGGCGACAGCTCCGACGCCCTGCCGACCGAGTCCGCCCGGGTGGAGAAGTAGTCCCCCTGGGTCCGCGGGCCTCAGCAGTCGACGGCCTGGCTGACGCTGATGCACAGGTCGGCTGCGGCACCACCGTTCGCCCGGTCCGGACCGGCGTTGCCGTGGAGAAGGTCGCGGTCGCCGTTGCCGAACAGGTTGTCGTCCCCGTCGCCGCCGTACACGCTGTCCGAGTCTGCTCCGCCGACGAGGAGGTCGTCGCCCGCCCCGCCCTCGATGACGTCGGTGCCGTCCTGGCCGTAGACCCGGTCCTCACCGGCATCGCCCCAGAGATGGTCGTCACCCGCACCGCCGTAGAGCGCGTCCGAGTGCTGATTCCCGCCGAGCAGGTCGTCCCCGGGACCGCCGTCGATCAGGTCTTGGCCCGCGCCCCCCAGGATCTTGTCGTCGCCCAGCTGCCCCCGCAGGTCGTCGTCGCAGTCGTCGCCGTAGACGACGTCGTCGCCGTTCCCACCGATGATCAGATCGGCCCCGCCTCCCCCGTGGATCTCGTCGTCGCCTCCCCTGCCGTAGATGACGTCCGCCCCCGGGGTGCCGGTGATCGTGTCGGCGTTGCTGGTGCCGACGATCGTCTGTCCCGGTGCGGTGCACGAGGCTGGTCGCGCCTCGACGGACGCCGAGGTGACGGCGAGAGATCCGGCGCCCAGCAGGACGGCCATCGTGATCGGAACCTTCATGATGCTCTCCTTCGGTCCGGCCCCGGTCTCCCCGTGGCCTCCGTGTCGTGGAGCAGCAGCACACCGCGGGCTGGTCAGCGCGGGATCAGCCCGGGATCAGAACGCACGAAGGCCCGGGCGAGGAAGCTCGGCCGGGCCTGTCGATCTGGTGCGTGAGGAGGGTGTGCGCCCGAAGGGATTCGAACCCCTAACCTTCTGATCCGTAGTCAGATGCTCTATCCGTTGAGCTACGGGCGCTGGTTGAACCTCGCAGAGTCTAGCGGCTGGTCGCACGGGGGTGAAATCGGCCCGGGGACCGGCCGCGGACGTCCGCTACGGCAGCGGGTCGACCTCCCCGTGGTCGGCGACCGACCCGGCGAGCCGGCGCAGGTGGAAGCGCTGGTCGCCCAGCTGGTGCTCCAGCGCGGTGAGCCGGCTGAGCCGGTGACCGACGGAGTACTCCGCGGTCACCCCGATGCCGCCGTGCAGCTGGATCGCCTCCTGGCCGAGGTGCCGGCCGGCCTTGCCGACCTGGAGGGCGGCGCGGGACGCAGCCACCGACTTCTCCTCGTCCGACGCCTCCGAGGCGAGCACCATCGTGGCCCACAGAACGATGCTCCGGGTCAGCTCCAGGGCGACGTACATGTCGGCGGCGCGGAAGGTCAGCGCCTGGAAGGTGTTCAGGGTGACGCCGAACTGCTTGCGCGAGGTGAGGTAGCTCCGGGTGTCCTCGAGCGCCTCGGCCATGTGGACCGAGCGCCTCGTGACCCGCGATCGTCCGTGCCTGGTCGAGCAACGAGGACACGAGTGCCGTCGCGTCACCCGAGCCGAGGGCGTCCGCCGGGGTCGCCGCGAAGGTCACCTGGGCCGCCCGGCCGCCGTCGTGGGTGGCGTACGACGTCCGGGTCAGTCCCGACGCGTCTCCCTCGACCACGAACAGGCCGGTGCCGCCCTCGGGCAGCGCCGCGGTGACCACCAGCACGTCGGCTCGGCCGCCGTGGACCACCGGCTCCTTGACCCCGTCGAGCACCCAGCCGTCGCCCTCGGCCCGCGCGGTCACTGCCGAGGCGGCCGCGGAGTACCGCGAGCCGGGCTCGGCGTGCGCCCAGGCCAGCACCGACTCGCCGGCCACCAGCGGCTCGAGCAGGGCGGCCTTCTGCTCCGCGGAGCCTGCCGCCGCGACCGCCCCTCCGGCCAGGACCACCGCGGTCAGGAACGGCTCCGGGGCCAGCACCCGGCCGAGCTCCTCGGCCACGATCCCGCTCTCCACGGGCCCGGCGCCCATGCCGCCGTCCTCCTCGGAGAACGGCAGCCCGAGGACGCCCATCTCGGCCAGCCGGCCCCAGAGCTCCTCGTCGAAGCCGGGCTCGGCGGCCGTGACCGTGCGGCGCCGCTCGAAGTCGGCGTAGGCCTTGCCCACCAGGCCGCGCACCGCGTCGCGGAGCGCCTGCTGCTCGTCGTCGTACTCGAAGTCCATGTCGTCCGGTCCTTTCAGAGTCCGAGGATGGTGCGGGAGATGATCACGCGCTGGATCTCGTTGGACCCGCCGTAGATCGAGGCCTTGCGCAGGTTGAGGTACGCCGGGACCGAGCGGCGCGCCCACTGCGGCAGGCCCGAGTCGCCCGAGGCCCCCGAGGACAGCGACGCGGGCCCGGCCAGGTCGACCACGAGCTCGGAGACGGCCTGCTGGAGCTCGCTGCCCTTGAGCTTGAGCACCGAGGAGGCCGGGTGGGGCTTGCCGTCGGCGGAGTTGGCCACCACCCGCAGGGCGGTCAGCTCCAGGGCGAGCAGCTCGTTCTCCAGCTCGGCGAAGCGCGCGGCGACCATGGGGTCCTCGGCCAGGACGTCGGCGGCCCAGGTCTTGGCGTGGGCGAGCACCCGCTTGACCGCACCCACCGGGGCGACGCCGACCCGTTCGTTGCCGAGCAGGAACTTGGCGATGTCCCAGCCCTTGTTCTCCTCGCCCACCAGGTGCGCGGCGGGCACCCGGACGTCGGTGAACCAGACCTCGTTGACCTCGTGGCCGCCGTCGATCAGCTCGATCGGGCGCACCTCGAGACCGGGGCTGGTCATGTCGATGAGCAGGAAGGAGATCCCCTTCTGCTTCTTGTCCGCCTCCGGGTCGGTGCGGACCAGGCAGAAGATCCAGTCACCGTGCTGACCCAGGGTCGTCCAGGTCTTCTGGCCGTTGACGACGTACTCGTCGCCGTCCTTGACCGCCGAGGTGCGCAGCGAGGCCAGGTCGGACCCGGCGTCGGGCTCGGAGAACCCCTGGGACCACCAGATGTCGAGGTTGGCCGTCGCCGGCAGGAACCGCGTCTTCTGCTCCTCGGTGCCGAAGGCCGCGATGACCGGACCGACCATCGAGGCGTTGAAGGCCAGCGGCAGCGGCACCGAGGCGCGCTGCATCTCCTCGTGCCAGATGTGACGCCGCAGCGGGGACCAACCGCGGCCCCCGTGCTCCTCGGGCCATCCCGGCACCGCCAGGCCCGCCTGGTTCAGGGTCCGCTGGCTGGCGACGACCTGGTCCTTGGTCAGCTCCTCGCGGCTGGCCACCGCGTCACGGATCTCCTGCGGCACCTGGGTGGTGAAGAAGGTGCGCAGCTCGTCACGGAACGCCGCGTCCTCCTGCGACAGCTCGAGCCTCATGGGCGGTTCCTCCAGCGCGTGGGACGGTCGGGTCGGGTCAGGTCAGGGCGTGGCCCGGGAGCCACGACGCTGGCCCCTACCGTTGCACCCTCCCCCAACCGGGGCGACGTGACCCACGACACACCGAGGCGCGCCGACCGGCACGTGGGCCGCCGTGTGGGTTCGGACCCGCACCCCATGTTGGAACGGTCAAATGGTCGGGAGGACAAATGACCGGTATTTTCGGGTCACTCCTCAGCCCCCTGGACCCCGGGACCGTAGGCCCCGACAGGTGGCAGAGGACCGCAATGGTGCGGGATCTGGAGACAACGACCGTCGGCTGAGCCGGCGGCCATCTGTGTTTCGGGACAGATGACATCCGAAGGGGACAGCAGGGCATGACCATCGAGCTGACGGACGATCGCACCACTGAGAAGGCCACCACCCACCAGGGGATCCTGGACTGGGTGGCCGAGGTCGCCGAGCTCACCCAGCCGGACCGCGTGCACTGGTGCACCGGGTCCGACGAGGAATGGGTCGAGCTCACCGACGCGCTGGTCGCGAGCGGCACCTTCACCCGGCTCAACCCGGAGAAGAAGCCGAACTCCTTCCACGCCGCCTCCGACCCCACCGACGTGGCCAGGGTCGAGGACCGCACGTTCATCTGCTCGGTCGACGAGAAGGACGCGGGGCCGACCAACAACTGGATGGACCCGGCCGAGATGAAGGCCCTCATGACCGACCTCTACACCGGGTGCATGAAGGGCCGGACGATGTACGTCATCCCGTTCGTGATGGGCCACCTCGAGGCGGACAGCCCGATGTTCGGGGTGGAGATCACCGACTCGGCGTACGTCGTGGCCAGCATGAAGGTGATGGCCCGGATGGGCTCCGAGGTGCTGCGCAAGATGGAGGAGGTCGACGCGACGTACGTGCCGGCCCTGCACTCGGTGGGCATGCCGCTGGCCGAGGGCCAGGCCGACGTGTCGTGGCCGTGCAACGACACCAAGTACATCGTGCAGTTCCCCGAGGAGCGGATGATCTGGAGCTACGGCTCCGGGTACGGCGGCAACGCCCTGCTGGGCAAGAAGTGCTACGCGCTGCGGATCGCCTCGGTGATGGCCCGCGACGAGGGCTGGATGGCCGAGCACATGCTGATCCTGAAGCTGACCAGCCCGCAGAACGTCGTCAAGTACATCGCCGCCGCGTTCCCCTCGGCGTGCGGGAAGACCAACCTGGCCATGCTGGCCCCGACCATCGAGGGCTGGAGCGTCGAGACGCTGGGCGACGACATCGCCTGGATGCGGATCGGCGACGACGGCCGGCTGTACGCCGTGAACCCCGAGTTCGGCCTGTTCGGGGTCGCCCCCGGCACCAACGAGCACACCAACCCCAACGCGATGCGCACCGTCGACCAGGGCAACTCGGTGTTCACCAACGTGGCCCTGACCGAGGACGGCGACATCTGGTGGGAGGGCCTGGAGAACACCCCCGAGCGGGCGACCTCCTGGAAGGGCGAGCCCTGGACGCCGGACTCCGACGAGCCGTCCAGCCACGCCAACAGCCGGTACTGCACGCCGATCAAGCAGTGCCCGATCCTCGCCGACGAGTACGACGACCCGAAGGGTGTCCCGATCGACGCGATCCTCTTCGGTGGTCGCCGCAAGACCACGATCCCGTTGATCACCGAGGCCCGCGACTGGATCCACGGCACCTTCATGGGCGCCACCCTGTCCAGCGAGACCACCGCGGCCGCCACCGGGGCGCTCGGCGTCGTGCGCCGTGACCCGATGGCGATGCTGCCGTTCATCGGCTACAACGCCGGGGACTACTTCTCCCACTGGGTGAAGATGGGCAAGGACAACGACGCCGCGAAGATGCCCAAGATCTTCTACGTCAACTGGTTCCGTCGCGACGAGGACGGCGGCTTCCTGTGGCCGGGCTTCGGCGAGAACAGCCGGGTCCTGAAGTGGGTCGTGGAGCGGATGGAGGGTCAGGCCGAGGCCATCGAGACGCCGATCGGCCACGTGCCGACCCCGGAGTCGCTCGACACCGACGGGCTGGACGTCTCCGAGGCCCACCTCGCCGAGGCGCTCCGGGTCGACGTGGAGGAGTGGAAGGCCGAGATCCCGCAGATCACCGAGTGGTTCGAGAAGTTCGGCGACGACCTTCCCGCCACGCTTGTGGACCGAGCTCGACGGCCTCAAGGCCCGCCTGGGCATGTGAGGCCGGTCCGCGTCGCGTCTGGACGCGTGGCGCAGCACCGCTGAGCCCCTGTCGCGCGAGCGTCAGGTCGAAGGGCCCCTCCTCTCACGCAGAGGAGGGGCCCTGGTGCCGACCCGTCACGTCTTGACGCCGGATCCCCGCCGACCCGTCACGTCTTGACGCTGGTGTCCAGCCCGAGCAGCAGGGCTCCGAGCGCCTCGGTGCGCACCCCCAGGCTCGACATCACGATCTCGGTGCGCGACGCCGTCGCCATCAGGGCGTGCCGGTCGAACGACTCCCGCAGGGGCCGGACCAGCAGGTCGCCCAGCGGCTCGAGCGGGCCCCCCAGCACGACCAGCCCCGGGTCGAGCAGGGTGCAGGCCATCGCCAGGCCGCGCCCCAGGGCCTCAGCGGCGTCGGCGACCACCCGGCGTACGACGGCCGAACCGCCGAGCGCCAGACCCACGAGCTCCTCGGGCGCGACCTCCCGGTCCAGCACCGCGGCCAGCCCCTGGCGGATGCTCTCGGTCGAGCCCAGGGTCTCCAGGCAACCCCGCTTGCCGCACCGGCACAGTGGTCCGCCCGCCTGGAGAGGCAGGTGCCCGATCTCCCCGGCCAGCCCCGAGTGACCGCGCCAGGGCAGTCCACGATGCCTCAGCCCGGCACCCACACCGGTCCCGATCTTCACGTAGAGCAGGTCGTCGACCCCGGCATGGGTGAGCACCGAGGCGGCTCTGGCCCCGAGGTTGGCGTCGTTGTCGATCGCCACCGGCATGGCGAAGGACGCCTCGAGGAGCTGGCGTACCGGCGTGTCCACCCAGGCCGGCAGGATCGCGCCGCCGGTGACCACCCCCCGCTCCTCGTCCACCGGCCCGGGGAGTCCTACCCCGACCCGGGTGACCTCCCCGGCAGCTGACCCCACCCCGACCACGAGGGAGTCGAGCAGGGCGGCGAGGAGCGGTACGGTCACGTCCGGCGTGTGGCCGAGGGCCAGCGGGACCTCGCGCTCGGCCAGCACGTCGTCGGCGCTACGACCGACGAGGACGCGCGCGTGGGTCCGTCCGATGTCGATGCCGGCGGACAGGCCACCGGGGTCGACCGACGCCACCAGCACGGCCCGTCGCCCGTTCGCGGTGGCCGTCCGCAGGGTGACCCGACCGTCCTCGGCCAGCCGGCGCACCGTCACCGACACCGTCGCCGCGGACAGTCCGCTCGCACGCACCAGGTCGGCCTGGCTCTGCGCCCCGCCGGCTCGGACCAGGTCCATCAGGCGTGACTCGTTGGCCGAGCGCAGGGCCTCCTGGGACCCCGGTCCCGGGTGGCGCGGGGGGGTGGGCATGCCCGAACCCTAGTGGGGTGCAGCGCAGATTGCATTCGGTTTCTGAACACACCTCAGCAAACTTTCTGTGTTCCAGGACCTGGACGCACCGTATACCACGTGAACTGTGCCTGATAGACAGATCACCGACCCGCTTGGGTTCGTAACTCGATGGAAAGCGATCCAGATATGCCTCATCCCCACTCACCGTCGGCCCGGCGCAGACACGTACGCCGCGCCGCTGCCGCCGCCGGGACCACCGCGGCCGCGCTCGTCGCCGGTCTTGCCGTCGGCGCCCCCGGCGCGACAGCCGCCCCCGGCGACGCGCGCCCCGGACAACCCGAGCTCACCACCCGTCACGCCGCCCTGATCACTGAGGACGGCTACGAGTTCCGCGACCTCGACGGCAGTGGCGACCTCACACCGTACGAGGACTGGCGGCTGAGCCCGGCCAAGCGTGCCCAGGACCTGCTTTCCCGCCTCTCGCTCGAGGAGAAGGCGGGCCTGCTGGTCCACGGCACCCTGGCCACCACCGACACCGGGTACGACGCCGCGGCCAACGCGACCCTGATCGGCGACCGGCACATGACCACGATGATCACCCGGCTCTCCGCGGAGCCCGGGGTGATGGCCGAGCAGAGCAACGCCATGCAGGAGCTCGCCGAGCAGGAGCGCTTCGGCATCCCCCTGGTCATCTCCAGCGACCCGCGCAACGGGTTCTCGGTGACCGCCGGCCAGACGGTCAAGCGCCTGGGGACCACGGCGTTCCCCGACGCGATCGGCATGGCGGCGGCCCGCAGGCTCGGGCTGACCCGGAACTACGGCCACATCATCCGCCAGGAGTACCGCGCGGTCGGACTGAGCGAAGGTCTCTCCCCGCAGGCCGACATCGCCACCGAGCCGCGCTGGACCCGGATCAACGGCACCTTCGGCTCTGCTCCCCAGCGGGCCAAGCGCCAGGTGCACGCCTACATCAAGGGGATCCAGGCGGGGTCCCGCGGCCTGCACAGCACCAGCGTCGCCGCGGTGGTCAAGCACTGGGTCGGCTACGGCGCCCAGGACCACGGATACGACAGCCACTACTACTACGGCCGTTACGCCACCTTCGAGGGCGGGCAGTTCGCCCGGCACCTGGTGCCGTTCACGGGAGCGTTCAGCGCCGACACCGCCGGCGTGATGCCGACGTACTCCATCCTCAAGGACCTCACCTACCAGGGCCACGCCGTCGAGCAGAAGGGCGCCGGGTTCAACGACTTCCTGCTCAAGGACCTGCTGCGTGGCCAGTACGGCTTCGACGGGGTGATCGTCTCCGACTTCGGCATCACCGGGGACTGTCCGCAGGAGTGCCAGGACAACCGGCCCCCGGCCTTCTTCATCGGCCCGTGGGGCGTGGGGATGCCGTGGGGCATGGAGGACTCGACCACGCAGGGCCGCTTCGTCGAGGCCATCACCGCCGGTGTCGACCAGATCGGCGGCTCGAACGAGCCGTCGTACGTCACCGCGGCCGTCCAGGCCGGTGACCTGACGACCGCACGCGTGAACGCCTCGGCCCGCCGGGTCCTGGTGCAGAAGTTCGAGCTGGGGCTGTTCGAGACCCCGTACGTCGACCCCGCAGCCGCGGAGCGGATCTCCGGCAACGCCCGGTTCCAGGCCATCGGCGACCGGGCCCAGGCGGCGTCGCTGACCCTGCTGACCAACAAGCGCAGCGACGGCCGCCACTCCCGGCAGGTGCTGCCGGCGTCCGAGAGCCGGGTGAAGACGGTGTTCCTGGTGGGCGTCGACCCGGCCGAGGCCGAGGCGCGGGGCCTGAGCGTCACCGACGACCCGGCGGCCGCCGACCTCGCCGTCGTGCGGATGGACGACCCCCGGGGCGGGGCCGACCTGACCGACCTGAACTTCACCGGTGACGAGCCGGCGTACGTCGCGCTGCAGGCTGCGGTGGATGCGGGAACCCCGGTCGTCGCGGTGCCCAAGCTCGACCGGCCGCTGGTGCTGACCAACGTCGCCGACCGTGCGGACGCGGTGCTGGCCAACTACGGCGTCTCCGACGAGGTGCTGCTCGAGACCATCTTCGGCGAACGCTCCCCCGGCGGCCGACTGCCCTTCGAGCTGCCGGCCTCGATGGCCCAGGTCGACAAGCAGCTCGGTGACGTGCCGGACGACATCCGTCGCCCGTTGTTCGACATCGGGGACGGACTGCACTACCGCGGCTGACCACACCGCGGCTGACCACGGCAGGGCCTCGTTCCGCACGGGACGAGGCCCTGTCCGCGTCAAGACGTGACGGGTCGGCGACGATCCGGCGTCAAGACGTGACGGGTCGAGGGGGATCCGGCGTCAAGACGTGACGGGTGGGCACACCCGGACCGAGGTCCCGAAGTCGGGCATCATGGAGCCATGACGGAGAACGTGCATCCCCTCCGCAGGGAGGAGGACGACCCCCGGGGGGGCACCCCCGGGCGCGCCGAGCACGACCTGTTGCACGCGGTCGGGACGGAGATCTACGAGTCCGCCGTCGCCGCGGGCTGGATCGACGACACCGACCCGGAGTACGCCCCGGGCACGATCTCGCGCACCGCCCTGGAGCTGCTGACCCGGCTGGGCCTGCTGCAGCTGGACGAGGGCACCCGCCGTTTCCACCCCGTCGACCCCTCGGCGGCCAACGACCAGCTCGTCGTGCCGCTGGCCCAGCGCGGCAGCGAGCTGCTGGCGGAGTCGGCGCGCTGGAACGAGACCTTCACCCAGCTCGGCCAGGTCTACCGCGGCTCCGCGCTCGGGATGACCCGGAGCATCACCGAGGTCTACGGCTTCGAGGCCATCAACGCCTTCATCGACAGCCAGATCAGCGACGCCAGGACCGAGCTGCTGTTCGCGCAACCGTACGGCCGCCGTCCCGTCGGTCAGCTCGCCCAGGCCAAGAGCCGGGACGTGCT
Source organism: uncultured Actinomycetota bacterium (assembly GCA_963843825.1). GTDB lineage: Bacteria > Actinomycetota > Actinomycetes > Propionibacteriales > Nocardioidaceae > Marmoricola_A. The sequence goes on along the minus strand of CAWJLZ010000003.1, from coordinate 64,993 downwards.
GGCTCTCGAGCGTGGGGTCTCGATGCGCACGCTCTACCAGCACTCCGCCCGGCAGAGCCAACCCGCCCGGGAGCACGTCGCGGAGATGACCGGGCTCGGTGCCGCGGTCCGCACCTCGGACGAGTTCTTCAAGAGGTTGCTGATCTTCGACCGGCACACCGCCCTGATCCCGGCCACCGAGAACCACGTGGTCGCGGTGGCCATCCACGACAAGTCGGTGGTGGCCTTCCTCCTCGACATCTTCGAGCGCGCCTGGGGACGGGCGCTGCCGTTCACGGTGGGCGAGACCGACGTGGCCCGCACCGTGGCCGGCGAGGTCCGGTCGATGACCCTGCGGATGCTGGTCGACGGGTTCAGCGACGCCGCCAGCGCCAAACGGCTGGGGATCAGCGCCCGGACCTACGCCTCCTACATCGCCTCGCTCAAGGACGAGTACGGCGTCCAGACCCGCTTCCAGCTCGGCTGGATGATGAGCCAGAGCACGGAAGGCCGCCCGCCGGGTCCGGCCCCCTCCTGAGGACGACGCACCGCCGGTGCGGTGACCGGCCGGGAACGCGTGGAAAAATGGAACGAGGGGCGGCATCCGTGGATGCCGCCCCTCGGAGCGACTGAGACAGGTCGGGTGGGGTGGGGTTCGGCGCCCAGGGGTGGGGGATGGGCGCCGAGTGACCGTCTCACTCACATGGCTGCGGGGTGGGGTGGGGTGGTCGCAGCCAGTTTCCAGACTAGGGAAGAGCCGGGGTCACGGGGCGCCCCAGCCGCTGTCGGCCCTCGTGACCTGGACACGGTCGCCGGAGCCGGCAGCGGCAGCGGACGCGGGGGCGACGGAGGTGACCATGGTGAGCGTGAGGGCGGCCACAACGGCGCCGAACCACTTCGTGACGTTACGAGTGCTCATCGGGGGATTCCTCTGCTTTGGGGGGATTTCTGGCGAACCGGCCACGACCATTGTGGGCACCAGAGAACGCCGCGATCCACTCCTGAGCAGCGCGAGTAGATGCATTGCAAGTTTGTGCAATATAGGGACACCGCCAGCGGCCCCGGTCTATGCGGATCCGGGGCGGGGGTTCACCATGTGGCACCGAAGCTGACGAATGCAGTCGGCGACTCGCTGCTCAGGGTGACACGTTGCGCCTCCGCCAGGGCGGAAGCCGCGTCAACTCGAGCAGCCATCAACCGGTGCACGCGCACCATCAGGCTTGCCGACTCAGCATCGCCTACGCGCGCCACCGCCGCAATGACCGAACGCGCGCCGAGGTGCAGAAGCACCGAAGTCAGGCCTAAAGACTCGTCCCCCGGACGAAGGGTTGACAGTCCCGGCCTCGCAGGACGAAAGCACGACGCAGCCGGCGCAGCCGGGACACCCCGCGGATCGATCTCGTAGGCGTACAGAGGCCCGTCTGCCATCCGGACCGAGGAGAACAGCGGGTTGTCCTGCCGGTGCGTGCCGTGCGCCGCGACGTGCACCAGGTCGGCCCCCAGGAGTGCCTCCTGGCGCCGCGGCCACCGTGGCTGCGCTCCCCGCGTGTGACCGTGAACCGGTCCAGACCTCCGACACGCCGCGGCCTCCTCCGCAGCCCGGTGCAGCCCCGGCCCGGCCACCACGACGGCGCGCGGAGCCGCCGCGGCGTGCCGAACGACCCCGCAGCCACGACGCGGCCCCGGGCGTCACGACCGTGGACCGCCCACCCGGCCGGGGAGCAGGCCCCAGGGCAGGAACAGCAGGTCGCCCGAGCAGGACACACCACGGGTGGTCCCCCAGGCGCAGAGGGGCCACCAGCACCGCGTCCAGCCGCCCCAGCGTCAGGTCGAGGCTGCGCCGCACCGCCTCCCGGAGCGGGGCCGGCAGCGTGGGCATGGCCAGCGCGTCGAGGTCGGCGCGCGCCCGGTGAACCAGCCCGGAGACCTCACCCACCCGCCCCAGCCCGACGATGCGGCTGTGCCCCGCGCGCACCGTCACCGCGACCCACCGACCCTCGTGGCGGGCCAGCGTCACGAAGACCACCGAGTCCTCGCGAGCGGCGTCGCGCAGCACGCCCAGGCGGGGGCCGAGACCGCGGTGCCCGTACGGCCCTCGACCTCCCAGGCCCGCGCCCGAAGCTCGCGCTGGAGGACCGCCGCCCGCTGCCGCAGGGCCTGCAACGCGTCCACCGCTGCGGCGTCGCCGGCGAGCGCCCGCGCCCCCTCCTCCACGCGACGCAGCTCCGACACCAGACCCGCGGAGGTCTCGTCCTCGGGAGGCCGGACCCGGGGCAGCCGGGTGGAGACCGCACGAGCACGCTCGACCAGGTGCAGCACCGCGGCCGGGGACCCGGAACGCAGGGCCACGTCCAGGCCCAGCCGGGCCAGGGCCGACCCGTGCACCGCACTGGCGGTGCGCAGGTCGAGGGACCCCAACGAGTTCTGGTACTGACCCAGCTCGGTCAGGCCCCTGGCGACCTCGCGCAGCGCTCGACGGTCCTCACCCCGGCCGGCCGCGGAGAGGGCGCGCACCTCGCAGGCGTGCAGCCGCGACTGCAGGGAGTCTCGCCCCCGCAGGGAGGGCAGCACCCGCGGACCCGGGTCGCCGGACCGCAGCGCACACTCCTGGGCCAGGAGCAGCGCGTCGCGGGCGAGGTCCGGCCGACCCTCTGCGTGACACTCCTCGGACAGCACCGAGGCTCGGTGCCGCCACCTCGGCGAAACCACCCGGCAACGACCGCCGACTTTTATTGTCGGCAACCAAGTAACGGTCGCAACGCAGGGCGACCAGCTCCGCCCTCCGGGCCCAACGCAGGTTGCCCCGCCGCAGGAACCGACGTCCGGGCAACGCCTCGCCAGAACCCTTGCCTGCTTGGGGTTTCCCAGCACCAGGGCGCACTCAGCACGTGCCAGCTCGGTCTCCCCCAGGTCCTGGAAGAGCCGCGACCGGAGCAGGGTCGCACCGGCCTGCTCGAGCACGCGCTCGGCTTCACCCAGAAGACCCGCCTCCCGCATCACACGGGCCCGGTCGAGCAGGGTGGCCGGGTGCGGGTCCTCGGGATTGAGGCGCTGGGCCTGCTCCAGCACGGCCAGGGCCCGCGGGATGCGGCCGGCCAGGAACTCGACGTAGCCGAGGTTGTGCCGGGCCATCGCCTCCAGCCGGGCGTCCCCGACCTCGGCGCTCAGCTCTGCCGACCGGCGCAGGTCGGACTCGGCGCGGACCAGGTCGGTGTGCTCGAGGTGCAGGACCCCCCGGTTGAGCATGACCACGGCCCGGTCGCGCGCCGGGGCGTCGTCCAACGTCACCACGGCGTGGTCGAACGCGCGCAGCGCAGCCCGGGTGTCGCCCGACCGGAGCACCACCAGCGCGCGCTGGCCCCGGATCGTCGCCTCCAGCTCCGCGGACCCGACCAGCTCGGCCAGCGCCGACGCCCGGGCCAGCAGGTCCAGGGCGCCCCGGAGGTCGCCGTCGATGTCGAACCGCGGCGCCGACTCGCTCATCAGGCTCCGCGCCACGATCGTGGCCGCGAGCACGAACTCCGGATCGGTTCCGGACCCGTCAGCGGCCACGTGGTCGGTCAGGCTCTCCGCCCGTCGCCGGACCGAGGTGAGGATCCGCACCGCCTGCGCCGGGCGACCGCCCCGGAACACCGACACCGCGCGGTCCAGCTCGACCGCCAGGTCGTCGAGGTCCACGGGGCGGCTCACCGGCCACTCACCGGCCACTCACGGGCGACTCACGGACGGCTCATCGGGGCGGGTCTAGAGCTGGAACAACGGGGTGACGACCACCCCGTCGTCCCCGTCGTCCCCGTCGTCCCCGTCGTCCCCGTCGTCGGGCAGGGGGTGGAACGCCAGCTGGGCGAAGCCCTCAGGCAGCCCCTCGAAGACGAAGCGTCCAGCCTCGTCGGCCACCGACCTCCTGGCTGCCCTCCTGCATCCGCAGGCTGCACCCGGCATCGCGGCCGGCGGAGCGACCCAGCCGTCGATCCGCACCTGCTCGGGGCCGGTCCGGCTGACGGTCACCATCGCGGTCAGCCGGTCGGCGGAGAACGTCAGCGTCTCGGTGCGGGTCGCCGGCCACGCTCGCCGCCCGCACCGACAGCGCGTCGGCCGGCATCCGGGTCGATCCTGGCGACCTCGGCGTACACCTCGTCGAGGGCGAGCGAGAACTGCACCCGCTCGACGAGGTCGGCGGGCATCGGGTCGACCTCGTCGAGCAGCGCGGCCACCTCGCTCAGCAGGGCCGTCGTCGGTGGCGTCCAACGGTCGCGCCGCGGCCCGCTCGACCTCGGGGTCGTGCCCGGGCCGAAGTCGTCGTCGGTCATGACAGCTGTCCTTCCCAGTGCGGGGTCGCGCGCGAGCAGGTCGCGCAGCTTGGCCAGGCACCGGCCGCGGGTGGGGCCGATGCTGCCCACCGGCATGCCCAGGGCCTCGGCGAGGTGGGCGTAGTCGGGCCGGTCGGCGAACGCGATCACGCTGACGAGCTGGCGGCAGCGGTCGGGCAGCGCTGCACGTGGCTCCCACAACCGGCTGCCGCCGGTCGTCGCGGACCACCTGGTCGGGCAGGCTGCTCGCGCGGCTCCGGGCACGTCCATCAGCCTCCTCGTGTCGACGCCGAAGACGGCCGCGGTGCGGCCCGGTCCGTCGCGGGCGCGCTTGGACACCCGCCACGCCTCCCGCCGGGTCGTGGTGAGCAGCCACTTCACGATCGTCTGCGGGTCGCGCACCGTGTCCGCCGTGCGCAGCAACTCATCCACACCGTCTGGATGACGTCCTCGGCGGCTGACCGGGTCGAGCCCGGCCCCGCGCACGGTGCGCCACAGCAGCGGCGTCATCCTCTCGACCAGGTCGTCGAAGGCCGCGCGGTCGCCGTCGCGGTAGGCGGCGAACGCCTCGCGGCCCGGCCGACCAGCGTCGACTCCGCCGGGTAGCGGTCGGCGATCACGGCCAGCTCCGTCGTGCCGCGGCTCGGGCGCGTCGGCGAGGCGGCGTGGGCTCGAGGCCACGGCCGGTCGACCGCGAGGTCGCGTCGTGCTCGCCGCGCGACCGTCGCGCGTACAGCGGCGGCGAGCGCAGCGGCGACCTCGCCGGCGAGGACCGGCGCGGCGAACGACGTCCCGCTCCACACCCCGAAGCCGGAGCTGAAGTCGTCCGGGTCCATGGCCGCCCGCAGCTCGCCGTCGGCGGTGACGCAGCTCGTTGCTGGGGTTGGCCGAGGCGTCGTAGGTGATCGGGAAGGTGCTCACCAGCGAGGCCCCGGGACGGAGGTAGCCGACCCAGGGGCCGTCGTTGCTGAACAGCGCGATGGTGCCGTCGGGGTTGAGGGCGCCGACCGTGCTGACCGGGACGACGGCGGCGTCGTCGGGCACCGACCCGCCGGCGTACGGCGCGAACGCCGCCGGGTAGATCGGCCGCGAGGTCGCGTCGTTGCCGGCGAGACGACGACCGCCGCGCCGTAGCGGCCGAGCAGGCGCGAGCGGCCCGAGCAGCAGGCTGTCGAACGCCTCGTCCGCCGGCTGCTCGTGGTAGTAGCCCAGCGACAGGCGGACCACGTCGACGGGCTGGTCGCTCGGCGACGCCGTTGCGGGCGAGCACCTGGCGCAGCGCGAGCAGCTGGAGGACGCGCAGCAGGTCGGACTCGGCGACCTGGCCGTCGTTGCCGTAGGTCGCACGTCGAGGATCAGGCCTCGGGGCAGGCCTGCCGGACCAGGCCGGCGATGAAGGTGCCGTGGCCCGAGTCGGCGTCGAGCTCGCCGACCATCTGCGTCGCTGACCCCGAGCAGCTCGGCCACGTGGAGACCGGGTCGATGCCGATCGCGCAGGCCGAGGACCTCGACGTCGTGGACCACGAACGGGTCCCAGCCAGGGGTGGCTGCCGATCCCGGTGTCCAGGACCGCGACGACCGGCGCGGCCGTGCGCCTCGACGTCGTACGACGGGGTGGGCGGCGCACCCAGCCAGGTCACCGGCTGCCGGCCGCCCCAGCCGGGCGTCGCGTACTGCGTCGACCCCGTGCCCGGCGGTGACCGGGTGGCCGCGGTGACGGGGTGGCCGCCGGTGACGGGGTGGCCGCCGTGACCGGGTGGCCGCCGGTGACCGGGTCGGCGGCGGCGGGGTGGTCGAGGCCGACGTCGGAGTGGCGGGGCGAGGTCGGCCGCCGACCCGGACCCGGAAGGCCTGCAGCAGGCGCCAGGTGTCGATCGGGCTGAAGGCTGCGGTCTCGGTCGTCGGCGGGGACCAGCCGGACCCGGCGCATCCAGACCGCGCGGAGCTCGGCGCGCCGCTCCCGGTCAGCTCGGCCCGCTCGAGCAGCGCGAACTCGGACTCGGCTGCGCTCGTCCCACGCGAGCTCGAAGCCGGCCGCCGCGCGCGGTCTCCTCGCAGCGCACCGAGGGTCTCGTCGGCGATCGCCGCGCACCAGCAGCGTGTCGGCGACGTAGGCCGTCGGCGGACCGTCGGCTGGCCCTTGACCTGGTAGGCCGTCATCGGGTCGAGCACCCGGACGTTGAGGTAGTCGCGGGCGTAGTCCTGGAGGTACGCCGGGCTCGGCGAGAGCGGGGAGGCGGGTCCGACCCGCCCGTCCTGCCGCTTCCCCGACGCCTCCGCAGCCGTGGGGTCGTGCCTGTCCGGGTTCGCCTGCATGATCGCCTCAACCGTCCTTCCCTCGAGAGCGTGACGGCGTCGACCCGAGCAACGCGTGTCGCCTGGTGGTCCCTGACACCGACCCTAGGGCCGGCCGACGCCGGTGTCACAGGGGTTGCCCGGGCTGGGCCCAGCCTCCCCGGTGCGGCGCACGTGCGGCCCGCCCGCACCCCCCGGTAGGAGCGGACCGCACGTGCACCCCCCTGGACCGTGGAGCTCCACCCCCGTGCCGGCTCCCCGCGGTCCTGTCGGGGTACGCACCGGAAGAGCCCCACGGTGCCGCCCTGATACGTCCGGGTCCACTGCTTTTCCCGACGCCCTCCCGGAGGTATCACCCCGGGCTCCTGGTGGCTCCTCCGAGAACATGAGCCCACGACACCTGGACGAGATCGACCGCGCTGTCGCCCTGGCCCGCCGCGCCAGCCTGTCCTCGCAGCTGAACCAGCCGGACCGGCTGACCCGGTACCTCTACCGGACCTGGTACCTCGGCACCCCGGCCCACGTCCCGCTCCCCCGTGGCCCGCTCCCCCCGGCCCCCGCCCCCCGGTCTGGCGCACCTGGGGGCCGCTGTGGACCGAGGAGCGGGCCTGCCGGGGTGCGGACCTGCTGCGCGTCTTCCTCTCCTGCGCACCGCACACCGGACTGCACGCCGTCGCCGCCGCCCAGGTCCGACTGCAGGGGTGGGAGGTCCCCTGGCTGCTCAGCTCGCGGGCCCTGGGCCAGCCGGTGGCCGCGGCGGACGCCACCGTGCTCTACCTCCCGGTCGCGGCGCTGGGTCGCTGCGCACCCGCCTGCTCGACCTCGCCGCCGACCTCGGCCCGTTCCTGGCCGGCGGCGTCCCGACCCTGACCCTGCGGGTCGCGCGCGGCGTGTCGGTCGCGCAGAACCCCGCCGACGGCCGGTCGTACGGCGAGCACCGCTGCTCACTCATCGCCGGCGCCGTCCTGGCCCACCGCGACGCCCCGCACCGCGAGGTGGTCGAGCGGACCCTGGCCGCGTTCCGGACCGCCCAGGTCGACCCGAGGCGGCCCTACCGGGCGCTCGGCGCCACTTGGGACTGGGACCGGCGCGTCCTGGCGGCATGACCCACGACCCGCCGGGAGACCGACGGGTCGTGGTGATGTCTGGCGGAGGTGGCGGGATTTGAACCCGCGAGAGGGTTTAGCCCTCAACCCGCTTAGCAGGCGGGCGCCATAGGCCACTAGGCGACACCTCCAGACAAGCACCGCTCCGAGGAGCGGCGGGGACAGGCTACCGGTCCACCTCGCGGGGCGGCCAATCGAGGCCACCGGGGAGCTCAGGAGAGCCGGCGGTAGCCGTGCCCGCGGTCGAGGTGGGCGGAGAGGTCCTTCACGAAGTCGTCGGCCCGGGTGTCCAGCACCCGTACGGGGATGCTGGTGGTCCGCCCGTCGCGCAGCCGCAGGACCACCACGTCGTGGCCCGAGACGGTGGCGGCGACCACGTCCTCCACGTCACGCCACCGGGCCTGCTTCACCCCGCGCCCCGCAGCAGCCGGACCTGGTAGCCGTCGTCGTCGAAGCGGACCAGGGTCGCGACCCGGCTCACCACCAGCCCGCCCCCCACCACCACCACGACCGCGGCGACCAGCGTGACGGTCAGGACCAGGACCGGCAGGTCGAGGGCCGCGACGAGCACCGCGGCGACCAGCACCAGCAGGCCCAGCACGCCAGCGGGCGCGGCGAACGCAGCAGCAGCGCGGGAGGCCGAAGCGACAGACGGGCCGGGACCGCCCCGATCGACCGAACCCGTACCCGCCACCCCATACAGCGCACCGCGCCCGCAGGCGCAAATGCCCCTCTGGTCGGACCACCACCCGCACGAGCCTTGCCGGTCGCTCGCGACGCGGGTCACACTCGGAGGTCCACCCACCAGGACGGGAGGTGACACGCGTGCAGGTCTCGAACAGGCTCTGGCGGGTCTCGAGGAGGCCCTGACGCACCGGGCCGCCACGCACGTCCTGGCGCGGGCTGGTCCGTCGGCGACTGCGCGGGGTCGAGGACGCCCTGCTCGCCGAGGGGTCGACCGACCAGCCACCCGAGGAGTGGCTCTCGGCCCCCGCGGGCCGACCTCACCGCGAGCGTTCATCCTGCTGCGCTCCCGGGTGTGTCCGGCTCCCTCCGCCCGCGGATCCGACGACCGCGACCTCGGGCGGCCCGCGCCCGGCTGGGCCGGCTGGCGCCGACCTCACCACCACCGCAGCGGCTGAACGACCTGGTCTACGACGGGGTGTCGATGGAGCTCGGTGGGTCCGAGTAGCCGCCGGGGCGGGCCCGGTGGGCCCTGGGCAGAGGGGGCGGGATTCGAACCCGCGGCTGACATCGCTGCCAGCGACCGCTTTCAAGGCGGTTCCGATAGGCCACTCCGGCACCCCTCCGAGGTCGCACCCGGGTGCCCGGGTGCGCCACGGGCAGGAGTCTACGAGCCGCGCGTCCAGGGCCGGTCGTCCCGGCGGTCGAGCAGGGAGGGGTTCTCCGCCGCGCCTCCTGCACCAGCGCGCGGCTCACGGTCCCGCCGATCACGGTGTGCTCCCGGTCGCCGGCCTCGACCACCACGTCCCCCCGGGGGTCCGACGACCAGGGAGTGGCCGGTGTACCGGGGGCCGGACTGGCCCACGGCGGCGACGTAGGTGAGGTTCTCGACGGCCCGGGCGGTCACCAGGGTCTGCCAGTGCCGCAGCTTGCGCGCGCCCGCGACCCAGGCCGACGGGGCGACGATCAGCTCGGCCCCGGCACGCGACAGCTCCCGGGCCAGCTCGGGGAAGCGCAGGTCGTAGCAGGTCATCAGGCCCACCGGCACGCCCCCGACGTCGACCAGCACCGGGACCCGGTCCCCCGCGAGCAGGCGGTCGGACTCCTTGAAGCCGAAGGAGTCGTAGAGGTGGATCTTGCGGTACGACGCGCGCACGCCGTCGCCGTCGACGACGACCAGGGTGTTGAAGGGCCGGTCCGCGTCGCCGCTGCGCTCGGCCATCCCGGCCACCCAGGTGCCTCCGTGCTCCGCGGCCCGGGCCACCAGGGCGGTGACGAACGGGCCGTCCAGGTCCTCCGCGTCCGGTCCGATCTGCTCGCGCGGGCCGCCGAAGTCGCGCTGGTAGACCTCGGGCAGCACCACCAGGTCCGCGGCGGGGACCGCGAGGTCGGCCAGCCGCTCCCGGTTCTCGGCCGGGACCCGGGAGGACGCGACCTGGACCAGGGCCACCCGCAGGTCCGGCGTGCGGTCCGGGGCGTGGTCGGGCCTGTGAGGGGCGGGAGCACTCATGGACCCAGCGTGCCCCACCGGGCTCCGTCGGGGCGAGCCGGGCGGCCGGGCAGACTGGCCGGGTGAGCCCCGACCCCACCCCGGCACCCCCCTCGTACGCCGCCCGGCTGGGGGCGGTGGTCCTCACCGGGGGGACCGCCCGCCGGATGGACGGGGCGGACAAGGCCGCCCTAGATCTCGACGGCGACCAGCCTGCTCGAGCGGTCCCTGACCGCGCTCGCCGACGCCGCGGAGGTCGTCGTGGTCGGCCGTCCCGTGCCGACCGCACGAGGGGTGACCTGGACGCGGGAGGAACCGCCGGGCGGCGGGCCCGCGGCCGGGCTGCTCGCCGGCCTCGCGGCACTGTCCCCGGACCGCACGCTGGTGGCGGTGCTGGCCGTCGACATGCCCCGGGTCTCGACCCGGACGGTGCTTCGGCTCGGGCGGGCGCTGGAGGTCAGCGGCGCGGACGGCGCAGTCCTGGTCGACCTCGACGGCCGGACCCAGCCGTTGTGCGGGGTCTACCACCGGGCCGCCCTGGAGGCGGCGCGACCGGCGCGGCGCACCGACGAGCAGGGGCTGCCGGTCCACCGCCTCCTCGACGGGCTGGTCCTGACCCGGGTCGGGGCGGAGGGCCAGGAGGCCCGCGACGTCGACACCTGGGCCGACCTGGCCGCGCTGCGCGGCACCGACCTGGACGACAGGTCGGGCTGAGCGGCCCGGGCTTGCCTGCCCGGGCGTCTGGATGGAACCTGGGACGGTGAACCTCCACGACTGGATCGACGAGCTCATGGACGCCCTGGACCTCGAGGACGTCGAGATCGACGAGGCGCTCGTCCTGGACGTCGCCCGCCAGGCCGCCCACCGCGTGCAGCGACCCGCGGCCCCGCTGAGCACCTTCCTCCTCGGGTACGCCGCGGCGCTGGCCGGTGGGGGCACCGAGGAGACCGAGGCGCTCGCCGCCCGGGTGCTGGACCTGGCGGCGCGATGGGAGGGCGGGGAGGACGCCCAGGCCGACCCCGAGGCCGACCCCGAGGCCGACCCCGAGGCCGACCCCGACCCGCAGACGTGACCTAGCCTGACCTCATGCGAGCCGTCGTCACCACCGAACCGGGTGGCCCTGAGGTCCTGACCGTCGTCGACCTGCCCGACCCCACCCCGGGTCCGGGGGAGGTCGTGGTCGACGTCGCCGCCTCGGCGGTCAACCGGGCCGACCTGCTGCAGCGCCAGGGCCACTACCCGCCTCCGCCCGGGGCCAGCGAGATCATCGGGATGGAGTGCAGCGGCACCGTCTCGGCCCTCGGCGAGGGCGTGGAGGGCTGGCAGGTCGGCGACGAGGTCTGCGCCCTGCTCGCCGGCGGTGGCTACGCCGAGAAGGTCGTGGTCCCGGCGGGACAGCTGATGCCGGTGCCCGAGGGGATCGACCTGGTGACCGCGGCCGCACTGCCCGAGGTGGCCTGCACCGTGTGGTCGAACGTCTTCATGGTCGCCGGGCTGCAGCCGGGCGAGACCCTGCTCGTGCACGGCGGCGGCGGCGGGATCGGCACGATGGCCATCCAGCTGGCGCACGCCCTCGGCGCCCGCGTGCTGACCACCGCCGGTTCCGCGGCCAAGCTGGAGGTCTGCCGCTCCCTCGGCGCCGACGTCACCATCAACTACCGCGAGCAGGACTTCGTGGAGGAGGTCCGGTCCGCGACCGACGGGGCCGGGGCCGACGTGATCCTGGACAACATGGGCGCGTCGTACCTCTCGCGCAACGTCGAGGCGCTGGCGACCGAGGGCCGCCTGGTGGTGATCGGCATGCAGGGCGGGACGAAGGCCGAGCTCGACCTCGGTGTGCTGCTGCGCAAGCGCGGCGCGGTCATCGCCACCACGCTGAGGTCCCGCCCGGTCGGCGAGAAGTCCGCGATCTGCGCCGCGGTCGTCGAGCACGTCTGGCCGTTGGTGGCTGGTGGCGCGGTACGGCCCATCGTGCACGCCCGCTTCGGTCTGGCCGAGGCCGCGGCCGCCCACGCCAACCTCGAGGAGAGCTCGCACACCGGCAAGGTGCTGATCACCACCTGAGCCCGGACCCGCTTCCTCTCCTCGTTAGGCTGGCGGGCATGACCCAGCACCCCTCCGAGCACCCCTCCGGCACTCCTGCGACCTCCCCCGACGGAACCGCCGGCGGTGAGCAGGACCCCCGCGTCGTGGTGATCGGACCCAACGGCATGGCGGTCAGCACCGGAGGCACCGGGGACGGCCAGGACGAGGAGCGTCACGTCACCGAGCTCGTCGAGCAGCCCGCCAAGGTGATGCGGATCGGCGGGATGATCCGCCAGCTGCTCGAGGAGGTCAAGGCCGCCCCCCTGGACGAGGCCTCGCGGGTCCGGCTGGCCGGCATCTACGAGTCCTCGATCAACGAGCTGAAGTCCGGCCTGGCCCCCGAGCTCGTCGAGGAGCTGGAACGCCTCTCCCTCCCGTTCTCGTCCGAGGCGCCGTCCGAGGCCGAGCTCCGGATCGCCCAGGCCCAGCTGGTCGGCTGGCTGGAGGGGCTGTTCCACGGCATCCAGACCGCTATCTACGCCCAGCAGATGGCCGCCCGGGCCCAGCTCGAGCAGATGCGCAAGGCCCTGCCGCCCGGCGTCGCGCCGCAGATGGGTCAGCCGGGGGCCGGCGACCCCGGTGAGGCCCACGAGGGCCGCAGCGGAGGGATGTACCTCTGACCCTGGCGGGGAGGAGCCCCGACGGGCAGTCTTGACCCAGCGCGACGGTCCCGGGTCCGTCGTGGGGGGACGAGGGGGTGCTCGTGCGGCAGTCGGGTCAGGGCATCGACCATGCCATCGTGGACGTGGCCGCCGCGCTGTTCGCCCAGCACGGCTACCGGCACACCTCGGTCCAGCTGGTGGCCGACGCCGTGGGCTACTCCAAGCCGGGGCTCCTGCACCGGTTCGGCAGCAAGGACGCGCTGCACCATGCCGCGCTCGCCGAGGCCGCCGGGACCGCGGAGGAGCTGACCGGCCTCGCCCGCACCCTGGCCGGGCACCCGGACCGGGTAACCCGCGTCCTCGAGCTCGCGACCCGCCGCGCCCTGGCCCGCCCGGGGACGGCCTCGCTGCTGCTGTGCGGACTCGGCGACCCGGGTCCTCCGGACCCGGCGGACGACCACGGGCTGGCCCGGCCGCTGCTGGACGAGCTCGACGGCACCGACGCCCGGACCGCGGACCGGTTGCGTCTGGTGCTGGCCCTGCGCCTGGTGGTCAGCGCCGCGGTGACCCAGCGGATGGCCAGCCCCCTCGGGGTGCCGGCCGAGGAGCTGGTGCCGCTCGTGGTGGGGCTGGCCACCGGGGTCGCCGGCGCGCACGCGGGTGACCCGCGGCCCGGACCGCAGGACTAGTTGCCCGGCCGGGTCGCCGTTCGCAGCCGGTGGCGCCAAACCAGCCCGGCCACCACGGCGAGAGCACCGGCCACGAGCAGCCCCAGCAGCACGGCCACCCCGGCCGCGCGTGGTGAGGCCACGTCGGCCTCGGTGGAGGTGACCAGGTCGCCCGTCGCGGAGATCGACGAGGCGTCCACCGCAGACCCGGTGGTCGCGGGCTGCTCCGTCCCGGGTCGGTCCGCCCCGGGCTGCTCCGCCCCGCCGCCGGCGGGAGGGTCGGTCTGGAGCCCGGCTGCCGTCCTGACCTGCTCGGCGCTCACCCAGCCTGTGCCGCCGCAGCTGTTCGCCGAGAGCCCCTCGGCGTCCCGCTGCAGGAACACCACGGTCCGTCGGTCGGCGGGCAGGCTCTCGATGCCGCAGGAGGCGCTCGACCCGGAGCTGTGGAACTCGACCGTCCGCGGGACCGCCTCTCCCTTCACGGCTGTCTCGACCTCGACCTCGTAGGTCAGCGCCCGGGGTCCGACGACCAGCTCACCCGGTGCCGGCTGCGCCCGCTCCCCGGTCTGGCGCACGGTGCCGACGACCACGACGTCCGCCCCCTGGAGCAGCTCGGTGGGGGTGCGCACGACGCACGAACAGGCGTAGGCGGTGCCGGGACCGAACACGACCAGCCCGAGGGCGACCAGCACGGCGGCGAGCAGGGATCTCATGGCCCTGGGACGCACCCCGGGGCACGACGGTTCCACTCGGCCGGTCAGGGGATCAGGAGGTCAGGTCGAAGAGGTCGGTGAGGACCGTGGCCACGCCGTCCTCGTCGTTGCGGGGGGCCCGCCGCCCGGCGGCGGCGACGGCGAGCGGGTGGGCGTTCGCCATCGCGTACGACGTCCCGGCCCACTCCAGCATCCCGATGTCGTTGGGCATGTCGCCGAAGGCGACCACCTCGTCGGCCCCGATGCCGCGCTCGGCGCACACGATCTCCAGCGTGGTCGCCTTGGTGACGCCCGCCGCGCTCATCTCCACCAGGGCGTTGGTCGAGGACCACGTGGTGGTCACGAGGTGGCCGACCGCGGTCTCCACCCGTTCCCAGTAGTCCTCCGGGGTGAGGCCCTCGCGGTGCAGGGAGAGCATCTTGACCACCTGGTGGTCGAAGATCTCCTCGAGGTCGCCGACCGGCAGGGCTCGTCGCCACTCCTCGTCGCCGTGGGCGGCGAAGGCGGGCTCCTGGCGGAAGCCGTCGGTGCGCTCCACCGAGAACATCGAGCCCGGGACGGCCTCCCGGATCCGGGCGGCGACCTCCAGGCCGACCTCGCGCGGGATGGTCCGGGCCTCCAGGACCGAGCGACCCGGGACGTCGTACACGATCCCGCCGTTGCTCAGCACCGCGAGCCCGTGGTCCCCGACGTGCTCCCAGAGCATCTCCATCCACCGGACCGGGCGGCCGGTCACGAAGACCACGACGACGCCGCGCTCCTCGAGCTCGGCCAGCACCCGGCGGCTGCGGTCGGTGACGGTCCCGTCGCTGTGCAACAGGGTCCCGTCGAGGTCGGTGGCGACGAGTCTGAGCACCCGCTCAGCCTAGAACCAGCGATCCAGCTCCATCGCGGCACCGTCGGCCAGCACCGTCTCGGTGACGAAGTCGGCCGCCTCCTGCACCTCGAGCGGGGCCTGGCCCATCGCCACGCCGCGACCGGCCCAGCGGAGCATCTCGATGTCGTTGCGCCCGTCCCCGAGGGCCAGCACGTCGGCCGGGTCGATCCCCAGCCGGGTCGTGACGTCGGCCAGGCCGGAGGCCTTCGACACCCCCTGCGGGGCGAGGTCGAGCCAGGCGGTCCAGCCGATGAAGTAGTTGATCCCGTGCAGGCCGACCCGCTCGGCCAGCTCGACGAAGTCCTCCTCGGAGCTGTGCGGGTCGCGGATCACCACCCGGGTGACCGGCTCCGCGACCAGCTCCTCGACCGAGGCCAGGACGATCTCCCCGGTGATCTCGCCCTCCGGGAAGGGCCGGTTGACCCGGTAGCCCACCCCGATCTCCTCGACCGCGACGAGGGCCTGCGGCACGTGCTCGAGCAGCATGCCGACGATCTCGCGCGCGTCGAAGGTGCTGGTGGTGAGCACCTCCACCGGCGGGTAGGCGAAGGTCACCGACCCGTTGGAGGCCACGCCGAGGACCCGCTCGGCGGGCTCGCGGGGCAACCCGAGCTGGTCGAGCACCCGGGTCATCCCGAAGGTCGAGCGGCCCGAGGCCAGGACGACGTGCGCCCCCGCCGCCAGGGCCCGGTCGACCGCCGAGCGGAGCGCCGGGCTGACCTCCTCGGTGACCGTGCTCGAGGCGGTGCCGTGGCCGGCGGAGAAGATCGTGCCGTCGATGTCGAGGGCGACGAGCGCCGGGCGCCAGCCGTCGGGGACGTGACGGTTCACCCGCGCACCGGCTCGAGGACCTCACGGCCCTGCAGGTGCGGTCGCAGCGCCTCGGGCACACGGACCGACCCGTCGGCCTGCTGGTGGGTCTCCAGCAGCGCGACGATGGTCCGGGTCATCGCGCAGAGCGTGCCGTTGAGGGTGGCCAGCGGCCGGGTGGACGTCGAGCCGCCCTCCTCGGGGAACCGCCCGCGGATGTCGAGGCGGCGGGACTGGAAGTCGGTGCAGTTCGAGGTCGAGGTCAGCTCGCGGTACCTGCCCTGGGTCGGGATCCACGCCTCGCAGTCGAACTTGCGCTCCGCGGACAGGCCCAGGTCGCCCGCGGCCACGTCGATCACCCGGAAGGCCAGCTCGAGCTTGGTGAGGAACTCCTTCTCCCACGCGAGCAGCCGCTGGTGCTCGGCGTAGGACTCCTCGACGGTGGTGTAGGTGAACATCTCCACCTTGTCGAACCAGTGGACGCGGATGATCCCGCTGGTGTCCTTGCCGTACGAGCCTGCCTCCTTGCGGTAGCAGGGGCTGAACGCGGCGTAGCGCAGCGGCAGACGGGCGCCGTCGAGGATCTCGTCGGAGTGGTACGCCGCCAACGGCACCTCCGAGGTGCCGACCAGGTAGAGCTCCTCGCCCTCGATCCGGTACACGTCGTCGGCGGCCTGACCCAGGAAGCCGGTGCCCTCCATCGCCCGGGGGCGCACCAGGGCCGGCGGGATCATCGTGGTGAAGCCGGCGGCGCGGGCCTGCTCCATGGCCAGGTTCACCAGGGCCAGCTCGAGGTCGGCACCGGGACCGGTCAGGTAGTAGAACCGGGCGCCGGAGACCTTCGCGCCGCGGTCGATGTCGATCGCGCCCAGCATCCGGCCCAGCTCGATGTGGTCGCGCGGCTCGAAGCCCTCCGCGGCGAAGTCGCGCGGCTCGCCCACGTGCTCGAGCACCACGAAGTCGTCCTCGCCCCCGGCCGGAGCCTCCTCCGAGGCCGGGTTGGGGATCGACAGCAGCACCCGGCGGTACTCCTCGGCCGCCTCGGTCTGAGCCGCCTCGGCCGCCTTCACCTCGCCCGAGAGGGTCTTGGTGCGGGCCAGCAGGGACTGCTTCTCCTCGCCCTGGGCCTGCGGGATCTGCTTGCCCAGGGTCTTCTGCTCGGCGCGGAGCCGCTCGAACTCCACGATCGCCTCGCGCCGCCGGGCGTCGACCGCGACCGCCTCGTCCACCACGGACGGAGACAGCCCACGACGCTCCTGGGCGGCACGCACACGGTCGGGGTCGTCTCGGAGCACTCGGGGATCGATCACCGCCTCATGCTAGCGACGGGCGCCGACCGGTCATCGACGCGCGTCACACGCCCGCGCTGCGTGAGGGGGCGGGCGGCGGGGAAAGAGATACTGGTTGTCGCCTCCCCGCCCTTCGGTGCGGGGAGTCTGCGTACCCGTGTGACCACCCGCAAGCCTCCGAGGAGCCCCATGACGTTCGGTGAGGACACCCGCCGACGCCTCCTGTACGGCGCGGTGGGGGCCGCGCTCTTCATGGTCCTGACGTCCTACCTCGTCTGGCAGCACCCCGACGTGGTCGACGACCTCGACCACGCGTTCGGCACCGGCATCGCCGCGTACGCCGACCGGAACGCCGGGGTGGAGAAGGTCGCCGAGGTGGCGGCCGCGCTCTTCCGGGGTCTGCCGATGACCATCTACACCCTGGTGGTGGCGGCCTTCCTGGCCTGGAAGGGCTTTCGCCGGCCCGCTCTCTGGCTGGTGGTGGTGTCGCTGGGCACGGTGCTGTCGACGACCGCGATGAAGGGCCTGTTCGCCCGGGCCCGTCCCGACTACGCCCACATGAAGCTGCTCGACGGCGCCTTCCCCTCCGGGCACTCCAGCGGGATGGCCGCCGCAGCCGGCATCGCCATGGTGCTCGCCTCGCTCTTCCTGCGCCGCCGCAACCAGCGGCGGCTCGTCGCGGTCGTCGCGGTGCTGTTCGCCCTGATGATCGGGCTCGACCGCCTGCTGCTCGGTGTGCACGGCATCACCGACATCCTCACCGGCTACGCGCTGGCCGCGGTGTGGGTCTGTGGCACGGCGTACGTCTTCGACCCGACGCCCCGCACCCCGCTGGCCGAGCCGATGCCCAGCACGCTGCCCTCGACCCGGGAGATGGCGGTGATCCTCAACCCGATCAAGGTCGAGGACCCCGCGGCGTTCCGCGCCCTGGTCGACGCCCGGGCAGCCGACGTGGGCTGGGGGCCGCCGGTGTGGTTCGAGACCACGGTGGAGGACCCGGGCCGCTCGATGGCCCACGAGGCCGCGCTCGGCGGGGCCGAGCTGGTGGTGGTCTGCGGGGGCGACGGCACCGTCCGCACGGTGTGCGCCGAGCTGGCCGGGACCGGCATCCCGGTCGGCGTCGTCCCGGCCGGGACCGGCAACCTGCTGGCCCGCAACCTGGCGCTGCCGCTGTACCTCAACGCAGCCGTGGACGTCGCCCTGAACGGCCAGGACCGGGCCATCGACCTGGTCCGGGTCTCCGGCGACGGGCTCGGCGAGGACGAGCACTTCCTGGTGATGGCCGGGATGGGGCTGGACGGCGCGATCATGGAGGACGCCAACGAGCGGGTGAAGGCCAAGGTCGGGTGGCTGGCCTACGTCGTGTCCGGCTTCCGGAACCTGATGTTCGAGGCCGTACGGGTCGAGATCAGCATCGACGGCGAGCCGTTCACCAGGCACCGGGCCCGCACCATCGTGATCGGCAACGTCGGCTTCCTGCAGGCCGGTCTGCCGCTGCTGCCCGACGCGACGATCGACGACGGCCGGATCGACGTGGTCCTGGTCAACCCGCGCCGCTTCCGGCACTGGCTGGTCGTGGTCTTCCGGGTGGTCGGGCGGACCCGCAAGACCGACGAGACCGTCGACCGGATGGCCGGCCGCACGGTCGCCATCCGCGCCGCGCACGAGATCCCCCGCCAGATCGACGGCGACCCGGTGGGCGCCGGCCGCGAGCTGGTCTGCGAGTGCCTACCGGGCAAGCTGCTGGTCCGCGTCCCGCGCTGAGCGGCGCCGCACGGTCGTCGGTTCAGGCCAGTGACCGGACCAGGGCCAGCGCGTCCTCGACGCCTCCGGTGACGTCGGGGACCGGGAAGAGCGCGCCACGGACCACCCGCTGCCGGTCGACGACCAGGGTCAGCCGCTTGAGCCGGACGCTGCCCCCGAGCCGGAACGTCGGCAGCCGCAGTGCCGTGGCCAGGCCCAGGTCCGCGTCGGAGACGAGCGGGAACTGGATGCGGTTGCGTGCGGCGAACGCCGCCTGGTCGTCGCGCTGCTGGGTGCTGACCCCGACCACCTCGGCACCGTACGCCGCGAAGTCGGCCAACCGGTCCCGGTAGGTGCACGACTCGAGCGTGCAGCCCGCCCCGCCGGGGACGTCGTCGATCCCGGCCAGCGCCGTCCCCGGGTAGCAGTAGACGACGGTCAGGTCGGCCCCGCTGACCGGGTCCCGGGCGGGGCCGGGGAGCTCGGGTACCAGCGTGCCCACGAGGTCGTGCACCCGGTGCGCCTCGGCCGACCCACGGGTCGCGGTCGCCTGCGTGGTGCCGTCCCCCAGCAGCCAGGTGTCCCCCCACTCCTGCAGCGCGGCCAGGACCGGCAGGACGGCCCGGCCCCGGTCGGTCAGCAGGTAGTCCGCGCGCGGCGGGTGGTCCTGGTAGTCGACGCGGGTGAGGACGTCCGCCTCCACCAGCGCGGCCAGGCGCAGGCTGAGCACCTTGCGCGAGATGCCCGTGCCGGCCAGCAGTGAGCCGAAGCGGGTGTGCCCGCGGGCCACGTCGCGCAGCACCAGCACGCTCCAGGCGTCGCCGAGCACCCCGACCGCCTGGGCCACCCCGCAGTCGTCGTTGCTCACCGGCCCATCCTAGGGTTAGTTTCTCAAAGAGACTCACTAGGAGAGGCGGAGGTGACCGGTGCGCGACCTTCCCCGGGTGGTGTGGGTGCTCGCCGCGGGCCGCTTCGTCGGCTCGGCAAGCTCGTTCATGATGCTCTTCCTCACGCTGTACCTCGTCGGACCGCGCGGTCTCGCGGTGCCGGTGGCCGGCCTGGTCGCCGGGTCCTACGGCGCCGGCATGCTGCTGGGCAACCTGACCGGTGGCCGCTGGGGAGACCGGTTCGGGCACCGCCGGGTCCTGCTCGGCGCCTCGACCGTGGTCGGCGCCGCGACGACGGCCCTGCCCTGGCTGCCCACCGCGGCCGTCGTCGCGGTGCTGCCCGTGACTGCCTACCTGGGGGCGACCGGCGGGGTCTCGACCGGCGCCCTGGCCGCCTCTGCGGTGCCGCGCGGGGACCGGCGTACGTCGGTGGCCCTGGGGCGCGCCGCGTCGAACGCGGGCTTCGTGCTCGGGCCGCCGCTGGCCGCCCTGCTCGTCTCGCACTCCTACGCCGCGCTCTTCGTCGTGGACGGCCTGGTCACGATCGCGGTCCGGTGGGCGGTCGGAGCGGCCCTCCCGCCCGACCTGCCCGCGGGGGTACCGGCTGACCCGGGGACCCCGCGCGACGACCGGCCACCCGGTCTGTGGTCCGCCCTGCGCCGGGACCGTGCCGTGCTGCGCCTGCTGCCCGCGGTGGTCCTGGTCGACCTCGTCTACCGCCAGCTGTACACGACCCTCCCGCTGCACCTGCGCGACGCGGGCCAGCCGGTGGCGCTGTACGCCGCCCTGGTCGCCGTGGGGTCCGCCGCGATCCTGGCCCTCGAGATCCCCGTCGCGCTCCGGCTCCGCCGTCGCCCCCCGGTCCCGATCATCACCACCGGCTACCTGCTGGTGGGGGTGGGCTTCGCGCTCTTCGCGCTCCCGGTGGGCGTCGCGACGACCGTCGTGGCGATGCTGGTGCTCACCGCCGGAGAGATCCTCTACAAGACCACTGCCACCGCGTACGTCCTCGACGCGGCTCCGGACCACCTGCTGGGCCAGTACCAGGGGCTCTACACCGCCGCGGCCACCAGCGGCACGCTCCTGTCGGCGCCGCTCGGCACCGCGGTGTACGCCGTCGCACCGGGGCTGCTCTGGCCGCTGTGCCTGGTGGTCTGCGTCCTCGCGGCGGGGCTGGCGCGTGGCTCGGACCGGCCCGCGTCGCGGACGGCCGAGCCAGGGGGGCCGGAGGTCAGGCGCCGCGTGCCTGGCTGACCGCGGCCTCCTCCTCGGGCGAGAGCTGCTGGTCCCCCGCCCACGCCGAGATCCCCTTCGCGTAGCCGCGGGCGTCGCTGCGGCCGTGGATGGAGGTCAGCACGACGCCGTTGCCCCGGTCGTCGACCAGGGCCAGCGACCAGGAGAGCCGGCCGCCCATGTCGCCGAAGGCGTCGTAGCGGACGACCGCGACCCGGCGCAGCGCCCCCTCGGCCTCGGCGCGCAGGCGCTCCACCTCGCTGCGAAGACCGGCCACGTCGGTCGGCAGCGGTGAGCGGGCGTCACCCCGACGGCGGGCACCCAGGGTGCGCGTGGCCGACAGGGCGAGACCCAGGGCGGCGAGGCTCACCACCGCCAGCAGGACGACCAGCACGGTCAGCGTGGAGTTCGACATGGCCCGGTCAGCCTAGGACGATCGTCCCGGGCACCAGGGCCGCCACGCGGGACGCGGTCAGCTGCCCTCGCGCAGGCCGCTCAGCCAGGTGCTGGCCGCGCGGAACTCCTCGTCGGTGGTGCCCGGTCGGATCTGCGGCGGCTTGCCGTCGTGGCGCTCGTAGGACCCGAGGAAACGGACGTCGGCGCACACCCGGCGCAGGCCCATCAGGGCCTCTCCCACCCGCCGGTCGGACACGTGGCCCTCGGCGTCGATGGAGAAGCAGTAGTCACCCAGCGCGTGCCCGGTGGGCCGGGACTCGATCCGGGTCAGGTTGACCCCCCGGATGGTCAGCTGCTCGAGGATCTCCATCAGCGCACCGGGGTGGTCCTGGTGCATGAAGGCGACCAGGCTGGTCTTGTCGCGCCCGGTGGGCGCCGGCGGGGGGCCCGGCCGGGAGACCTGGACGAACCGGGTGACCGCCTCGGCGTTGTCGCCGATCCCCTCCGCGAGCGGGACCAGGGCGTAGTGGACCGCCGCCACCGGGGCCGAGATGGCGGCCTGCCACGGCGGGTCCTCCAGACCCTGGGCCAGCGCGGCAGCGGCCGCGGCGGTCGAGGTCGCGTGCACCACCTCGGCGCCGGGAAGGTGCTGCGCGACCCAGGTCCGGGTCTGGGCCGCCGCGTGCGGGTGGGTGGCGACCCGGGTGATGTCGGCCAGGGCCGTGCCCGGACGGGCGAGCAGCGAGAACGCCACCGGCACGGTCAGCTCCCGCACGATCATCAGCCTCGCCCCCTGGGCGAGCTCGTCGAGCGTGACCGGCACCGAGCCCTCGACGGAGTTCTCGATCGGGACGACGGCGTGGTCGACCTCGCCGGAGCGGACCGCGTCGAGGGCCACCGTGACCGTGGCGCAAGGCAGCAGCACAGCCCCCTCGACCCCGGGGGCCGAGCGGAGCGCCTGCTCGGTGAAGGTGCCGGCCGGACCCAGGAAGGCGAACCGCAGCGGGGCGGGCTCGGCGGGCGGGGGCGCGGCGGCAGGCTCGGTCACCCGCCCAGGCTAGCGGCGTACGGCGGTCCCCCCGCGCTGCGTCAGGGGTGCCGACCGATCAGGCCGAGCATCCGGGTCTGCACGTCGGCGTCCTCGGGCACCTCGACCGGAGGCCCGTACTGGCCGCCGACGTACAGCGCCTCCCCCATCGACCGCAGGCCGTCGTACAGCTGTCGGCAGGTGCCCGGGTCGAGCGTCTCGTCCTGGCCGGTGGCCCGGGCCAGGTCCCAGGTGTGCATGAAGACGTCGGAGGTGTAGAAGCGGTCGATCGCGTCGGGCAGCGGGATCTCGCCGAGGTGGGGGTTGCTCAGCACCCGGGACCCGCTGGTGGGCTCCTCGAGCAGGGCCTGGACCGCCAGCCGCTGGGTCTGCCAGGCCTGGACGGGGTCGTCGTCGACCGGGGGCCCGGCCGGGAGCGTCACCCCCGAACCGGACGCCAGGAACCCGGGGAACCAGGTGACCAGGTGGCGTACGACGTCGCGCGCCACCCAGGTCGGGACCGGAGCGGGTGCGTCCCAGGCCTCGGCCGTGGGCACCCCGAGAACCCGGTCGGTGAAGGCCTGCGCGATCCGCGCGTGACGGGCCGCCGGCGCCTCGGGAAGGGTCTCGCTCATGCGCCCTCCTCCGCCAGCAGGTCGTCGAGCTGCTCGTAGCCCTCGGTGATGCCGCCCTCCATGCCGCCAGCCAGCATCCCGTCGCGCGTCGCGACGTCGTGGACCACCGAGACGATGCGCAGCCGGGTCCGACCGTCGCCCAGGTCGGTGAACGTTGCCTTGTCCAGGGACGGGTCGTCGGGCGAACCGTCGTAGCCGAACGTCTGCACGATGAGCTCGTTGGCCCGGACGTCGTGGACCGCGCCCCAGAAGCCGTGCTCCGCGCTCCCGTCGGGCTCGGTGTGCACGTACCGGTAGGACCCGCCCCGGACGATGTCGTAGTGCTCGACCCGCATCGTGAGGCGTCGCGGGCCGAGCCACCGCACCACGAGATCCGGGTCGACGTGGGCCCGGAACACCCGCTCCACGGGGGCGTCGAACTCGCGCACGATCTCCAGCACCGGGACTCCGGGTGGGGCGGTCAGCTCGGTGCGGTTGCGGCTCTCGGTCCTGGTCATCAGGCGGCTCCTTCGTCGTGGGCGGGGGGTTTCTCGGTGTCGGGGTGGTCGTCCCGGACGACGTCGGGAGCCGCGAGGACGGCGTCGAGGCGCTGGTAGCGCTCCTCGACCTCGCGCCGGCGGCGCTCGATCCACCCGGTCATCAGGTCGAGGACGTCGGCGTCGAGGTGGCACGGTCGCCGCTGGGCGTCCTTCGTCCGACGGACCAGGCCCGCGTCCTCGAGCACCTTGAGGTGCTTGGAGACGGCCTGGACCGACACGTCGTACGACGCCGCGAGCTCGGTGAGCGTCGCGTCGCCCTCGGCCAGGCGGCTCACCAGGTCGCGGCGGGTCGGGTCGGCCAGGGCGCCGAACACCCGGGACAGCCGTTGCTCGTCCATGATCCCCCCGTCCTCAACCAGATGGTTGAAGACTAGGCCGGATCACCTCTGAGGTCAACCAGCCGGTTGAACAGCGGTCCCGGCCACCAGGGCCGCCATCGCGGCCTGGACGAGCCGCCCGGCCTCGGCCACGACGTACCGGCCGTCGTGGGTCGTGGCCAGCCCTGCGAAGGCCCGGGTGTCCATGGCCTCGACCGAGGTCAGGTCCTTGGCCAGCTCACGGACCACCACGTTGCACGGCAGCAGGGCCGCCATCGACGGCTCGGCCCGCAGCAGCTGCAGACCCAGCTCGGGGCGGCACATCCCGAGGATGACCTGGGCCGGGATCTCCGTCCCCAGCTTGGCCCGCAGCGTCCAGGCCATGTCGATCTCGGTCAGCACCCCGAAGCCCTGGTCGGCCATCGCGGCGCGCACCTCGTCCACGACCTGCCGGAAGGGACGCGGCACCGTGGCCGAGAAGGTGTAGTCGGCACTGCTGGGCTGGTCCAGGCGGCCGGGACCCTCGATCGAGGTCATCGGACACTCCCCGTCCTTCGCTGTCGGTTCTCCCACGGTAGACCTGGCCGACCCCCGTGGGAATGGCTCATCCTGTCCGTTTCCAGGGGGTTTCCGGGCCAGACCGCTCGACCCCGGGCACACCCGGACGTTCCCGGACAGGCCCCCGCACCCCCGGTCAGCCGGGGTGGCCCTGGTTGACTGGCTCGATGGAGACCACGGTGATCACGGTGCGCACCGGCTCGCGCGAGGTGGTGCACGACCTGACCCGGGACTGCGCCGCCTTCACCGCCGGACGCGGAGACGGGCTGCTGCACGTCTTCGTGCCGCACGCCACGGCAGGACTGGCCATCCTGGAGACCGGAGCCGGCAGCGACGACGACCTGCTCGCGGCCCTCGAGAGAGCTCCTGCCCGCCGACGACCGGTGGCGGCACCGGCACGGCAGCCGCGGTCACGGCCGGTCCCACGTCCTGCCCGCCCTGGTGCCGCCGTACGCCACGGTGCCGGTGCTGGACGGACGACCCGCCCTGGGGACCTGGCAGAGCATCTGCCTGGTCGACCTCAACGTGGACAACCCTGAGCGCGAGGTGCGGCTCAGCTTCCTGGCCGGCTGAGCCGTCGGGGGGTTCGAGGCCCGGGACAGACTGGGCGCATGGACCTCGACCTGCTCGATCCCGCCCGGGCCGCGGCCCTGGCCCGCCGGCCGTTCACCTACCCCGAGGTGGGGGCCAGCGACGGGCTGCCCGACCGGGTGCCGGAGGGGTACGTCGCCTTCAGCCGGAGCCGCCGGCTGGCACGGCGCGACTTCGAGGGCGCCACGGAGGACCTGCTGCGCTGGCAGGTCCAGCGCCGAGCCGGTCTGCGAGTGCAGAGCTCGACCCCCCGGATCGAGCGCGACACGGTGGTCGAGATGCGTCTCGGCGTCGGGCCGGCGGCGCTGCGGATCCCCTGCCGGGTGGTCAGCGTGGTCGACGAGGCCGACCGGCAGGCATTCGCGTACGGCACCCTGCCCGGCCATCCCGAGACCGGCGAGGAGGTCTTCGTCCTGACCCGCGACCCCGAGGGTGCGCTCGACGCTGACCGTCAGCGCCTTCTCCCGGCCCGCCACGCTGCTGACCCGGCTCGGCGGGCCGGTCGCCCACCGCCTCCAGGTGGTGATGGCCGGTCGCTACCTGCGCGCCCTCGACCGCTGATCCACCCGACGAGCACGACCAGCGCCCTCAGAGCCAGCCGGCGCCCCCCGCGATGAGCAGGACCCCGAAGACCAGGAACGCGGCCGCGGCGCCGTACCGGATCGCCTTCTCGGGCAGGTGCCGGCCGAGCAGCGCCCCGACCCCGATGGCCAGGGCGTCGGCCAGGACCATGCCCAGGGTGCTGCCCAGCCAGGTGCCGAGCCAGCCCTCGCGGGTGGCCAGGGTGATGGTGGCGAGCATGGTCTTGTCGCCGAGCTCGGCCAGGAAGAAGGCCACGCCGACCGCGAGCAGGGCCTTGCCCTGGCTGCGGCGGGCCTTGTCGGCCTCGTCCTCGCTCAGCTCGTCGCCGCGCAGGGTCCACGCGGCGAAGGCCAGGAAGGCGATGCCGGCGATGATCGAGATCGTGTCCTGGCTCTGGGCGAACTGGTTGCCGATCAGCCGGCCGATGGCGACCGAGAACAGGTGCACCACGGCCGTGGCCACGGTGATCCCGATCAGGACGTCGCGCACGCGGTAGCGCGCGGCGAAGGTCATCGCCATCAGCTGGCTCTTGTCGCCGAGCTCGGCGACGAAGATCACGGCGGTGCTGAGCAGGAAGGCGTACATGGTGGTCTCCTCGGCACCCGGGCGAGGAGACCGACCGAGGGAGGACCCTTCGACCAGGCACGTCCGTCGAAGGGGTCGTGGTACCGGTCGAAAGTCTCGTCCGCCACTCACGTGGCCTGCCGCACCGGACCCGAGGGTCAGCATGTCGATACGGCTGTTGGGGACTACTCCCTTTCAGGGTCAAGGCTAGCCCAGCGGCTCCGAAACGAGGAAATCCGCTCAACCTCCGGGACCGGGTGCCGATGTGGAGGCATGGTTCAACTCGCCGCGGTGCTGCTGATGGTCTGGGTCCTGTTCGGTCCCGTGTACCGGCTCTCGATGCGGGCGGGCATGACCTCGACCGCTCAGCGCGGATCCGCGCTGCACGAGGCGGTCACCGAGCGCCACGAGGCCACGCCGTGCGACGACCTGCTGGGTCACGTCATCCCGCACGGCCCCGGTCTCGACGACTACGTGCGCAACGGGATCGCCGACCTGCGGATCATGCTCGTCCAGCACGCCCGGCGCGCCGACCCCTCGGCCTGAGCCCCCCACCGCCACCCGTCGCACCCGCACGCACGCAGGCCCCGTCCCCCATCGGGGACGGGGCCTGGGTGCGTGCCTGGCCGTCAGGCCTTCGGCAGTCCGCTCTCCTCGAGGGTCACGCCGTTGGACGTGCCCCCGGGCTTGACCTTGCCGGCCACGGAGTCGGCCGCTCCGGCCAGCTTGTCCTTCACGACCGGCGCAGCGTCCTTGGCGGACTCGGCCGCGGACCGAGCGGTGGACTGGACCGTGGGGTTGCTCTTGACCCGCAGGAACGTGCTGCGGATCTGCTCGTAGCGCTCACGGCCAGCGCGGGCGCCGAGCACGTATCCGGCACCGCCGGCGATCAGGTAGGGAAGCTTGCTCATGTGATGTCCTCTCTCAGTACGAACGGTTGACAGGCGCGGCGGGGGGCCCTGGGACCGCACCGTACTCGGCCGCGATCTCGCCGTCGGGGTCGGCCTTCTCGCGGATGGCGCGCCCGAGCTCGACGTCCTTCTCTTCCTTCTCGCGGGCCTTCTCGATGTTGGTGGTGTCGCGCGCGGGAAGCTGCAGCTCCTCCTCGGCCGGGATGCCGGCCTGGAGCTGGCGACCCCGCTCGAGCTCGGAGTCGACCTCGGCCCCGAGCAGCAGCGCGACGTTGGTCAGCCACAGCCACAGCAGGGCCACGATCACGCCGGCCACGGAGCCGTACGTCTTGTTGTAGCTGCCGAAGTTGGCGACGTAGAACGCGAACGCCGATGGAGGCGACGACCCAGATCAGGATGGCCACGCCGGCGCCGACGGAGATCCAGCGGAACTTCGGCTGCTTGATGTTGGGGGTGGCGTAGTAGAGCATCGCCACGATCAGCATCACCACGACGAACAGCACCGGCCACTTGGCGATGCTCCAGGCGGTGACGGCGGCGCTGCCGAGCCCGATGGTGTTGCCGATCGGCTGGCCACCGGACCCGAGACGATCAGCATGACCAGGACCAGCGCCGCCATCAGGACCGCGAGCACGGTGATGGCCAGCATCACGGGGCGCAGCTTCCAGAACGGGCGACCCTCGTCGATCTCGTAGATCCGGTTCATCGCCCGGGAGAACGCGCCCGACGTAGCCCGAGGCCGACCACAGGGCACCGAGGAGACCCACCACCAGGGTGAGGCCCGCGGACTGCGAGGAGGCCATGTCGGTGAGCACGGGACGGACCGAGTCCAGGGTGCTCGGGCTGACCATCGGTCGCAGCATGTCCATGATCGTGGAGACCGCGTTGGTGGCGGTGCCGCGGACCCAGCACCCCGAGGATCGAGAAGAGCGCGAGCGCGGCCGGGAAGATCGCCAGCACCGCGTAGTACGTCAGCGCGGCGGCCAGGTCGGTGCACTGGTCGTCGCCGAACTCGCGGAGCGTCTTGCGGGCGACGTACTTCCAGGACCGCTTGCTCAGCTCAGCGGGGTTGGACGGCTTGCCCGGGTCGTCCACCGCGGGCATCGCGTCCTCGTGTCGCTCGGTGCCCGGGCTCGAGCTCATCGCCGGCTCCACCAGACGAGCCCGACCACCACGATCACGAGGGCGGCCGCGCCGGCGAGAACCTCGGGTCGGGGCTTTCCCTGGTCGGTGGTGGCCAGGTCGCGGACCTCGCCCGCCTTGAGCCGGGTGGTCGCACCGGCGTCGGCGACCTTGGCCTGCGTGGTCGCCCTCACGTCGGCGACCTTGGCCTTGGTGTTGCCCTTGACGTCGAGCTTGGCGGTCAGGGCGTCGATGGTGCCGGCCAGCTGCTCGCGCTGCTGCTCGATCTCGGCCTCGATCTCGGCCGGAGTCTGTCCGGTGCTCATGCGCGGTCCCCCTTCACGGTGGCCACGTCCTGCTTGAGGCCCTGGACGGCACGCTGCGGGACGGGAGAACCGGCCTCGCTGACCTTCTTCTTGCCCAGGACGGCCACGACCGCGGCCACGACGAAGAGCACCACGGCGACGACCAGCGCGGCCAGCCAGGCCGCGAGCACCAGGGCCAGGGCCAGGACGGCGGTGGCGACCAGGACCCCGAGACCGAAGAACGCCAGCAGGCCTGCTGCGCTGAACATCCCGATCCCGATGCCGGCCCGCTTGCCCTTCTCGGCGACCTCGGCCTGGGCCAGTCGCATCTCGGAGCGGATCAGGGTCGGGATCTGGGAGGACAGGTCGGAGACCAGCGTCCCCAGGCTCGCCTCGCGGGGGTTCGCGACGGAGTCGGGCAGCTCGGCCCGGGTCGCGTCGGTGGGACGTGTGTGGCTCATGCGTCCAGCGTCTCCTGGGCCACCTGGGACAAACCTGAGCAGGATGCCGGCTCAGACCACGTGGACCAGCCCTCCGGTGAGCGCGCGTTGCTACCCTTCCCGGCGTACTGCCCTTCCCGGCGTACTGCCGGGATCGGGCTCGTGTGCCAGGGTCCCGGTCCGATATCTCCCCGAGGAGTCCCCCATGTGCCGTCCCGTCAGCTGCTCGGTCTGCGGCAAGACCACCTGGACCGGGTGCGGGGACCACATCGAGGAGGCCCTGGCCGGGGTGCCTGCCGAGCAGCGTTGCCCGGGACACGCCTCGAGCTGAGCCTGCCGACCTCCGGGCGGGGGCATCAGTTTGACTCCGCCGACCAGCGGAGAGGACTGGGCTGCACCCACGACCTACCTCTGGAGGACCCCCATGACCGAATCGACCACCACCGGACCGCTCTCCGGCCGCACCATCGCCTTCCTCGTCGCGAGCGAGGGCATCGAGCAGGTCGAGCTGACCGAGCCCTGGAAGGCCGTCGAGGAGGCCGGTGGCCGTGCCGTGCTGGTCTCTCCCGACTCCGGCTCCGTCCAGGCCTTCAACCACCTCGACAAGGGCGACACCTTCGACGTCGACCAGACCGTGGCCGACGCCGACGTCGACTCCTTCGACGGTCTCGTCCTCCCCGGGGGCGTCGCCAACCCGGACGCGCTGCGCACCGACGACGGCGCGGTGGCCTTCGTGAAGGGTTTCTTCACCGCCGGCAAGCCGGTCGCCGCGATCTGCCACGCCGCCTGGACCCTGGCCGAGGCCGACGTGGTCAAAGGCCGCCGGATGACGTCCTGGCCCAGCCTGCAGACCGACCTGCGCAACGCCGGGGCGGACTGGGTCGACGAGGAGGTCGTGCACGACGGCAACCTG
This sequence comes from uncultured Actinomycetota bacterium, assembly GCA_963843825.1. GTDB lineage: Bacteria > Actinomycetota > Actinomycetes > Propionibacteriales > Nocardioidaceae > Marmoricola_A. The sequence goes on along the minus strand of CAWJLZ010000003.1, from coordinate 35,323 downwards.
GTCACCAGCCGCAACCCCGACGACCTCCCGGCCTTCAACGCCAAGATCACCGAGGTCTTCTCCGCCTGACCCGACCCGTCACGTCTTGACGCGTTCCCGGCGCCGACCCGTCACGTGTTGACGCGTTCCCGGCGCCGACCCGTCACGTGTTGACGCGCCCACGAGGCTGAGTCGTCACGTCTTCACGGTTCGAGGGTGTACCCCAGCCCTGAGGACGTGACGATTCGCTGCGGGTGGGCCGGGTCGTCCTCGAGCTTGCGACGAAGCTGGGCGGCGTACACCCGCAGGTAGTGCGTCTCCGCGAGGTACGCCGCCCCCCAGACCTCGCGCAGCACCTGCTCGCGAGGGACCAGCCGTCCGAGGTTGCGGGCGAGCAGCTCGAGGAAGGCCCACTCGGTCGGGGTCAGTCGCACCTCGGTGCCCCCGCGCAGCACCCTCTTGCGAGCGAGGTCGACCGCGAGGTCGCCCGCGACGACGACGGCCTCCTCGGGAGTTCCCGCCTGTGCCCGCCGCACCGCGGCCCGGAGCCTGGCCATCAGCTCGTTCATCGCAAACGGCTTGGTGACGTAGTCGTCCGCGCCGAGGTCGAGCGCCTCGACCTTGTCCTCCCCGTGCTGCCGGGCCGAGAGCACGACGACGGGTACGGCGCTCCACCCGCGGATGCCCTGGAGGACCTCGATCCCGTCGAGGTCGGGCAGTCCGAGGTCGAGCAGCACCACGTCGGGGTGCTCGGTCGCGACCAGGTCGAGCGCCTCGCCCCCGGTGTGGGTGACCACCACCTCCCACCCGTGGGCCCGCAGGTTGATCGCCAGCGCCCTGGCCAGGGCCACCTCGTCGTCGACGACGAGCACCCGCCCGGGCCTCACCAGGACGCCCCGTCAGAGGCCCGCGGCACCGTGACGACCAGGGTCAGACCGCCCCCGGGGGTGTCCTCAGCCACCACCGAGGCCCCGACCGCCTCGGCCAGACCCCGGGCCACCGCGAGCCCGAGGCCCAGGCCCCCGGGGACGGAGTCGCCGAGCTGCTGGAAGGGCTCGAAGAGGAGCACCTTCGCGGCCTCGGGCACACCGGTCCCCTGGTCCACCACCCGGATCTCGACCTCGCCGGGGCGGGCGGACGCCTCGACCCGGACGGGCCGGTCGCGCGGCGCGTGCCGGACCGCGTTGGAGACGAGGTTGGCCACCACCCGCTCCAGCAGACCGGGGTCGGTGACGACGAGGGGCAACGACTCCTCGGCCGCAAGGACGACCCGTCCGGGTGGGAACCCTGCCGCGGCCAGCGGCAGCACCTCGTCCAGGCTGACCTCGCGCAGGACGGGGCGTACCAGCCCGGTGCTGAGCCGCGACAGGTCCAACAGATTGTCGATGAGGTGCTCGAGCTGGTCGGTCGACCCGGCCAGCGCCGCGACCAGGGCCTGCGCGTCCTCCTCGGGCAGCGGGGCGTCGCCCCGCGAGGCGACCAGCCCGTCGACCGCGGCGCGGATCGTGGCCAGCGGCGTGCGCAGGTCGTGGGAGACCGCCCGCAGCACCGCCGTGCTCGTGGCGTCGGCGCGTTCCAGGACCGCGGCCCGGGCCTCCCGCTCCCGGAGCCGGCGGTACTCCAGCACGAGCCCGGTCTGGACGGCGAACCCCTCCAGGACCCGGTGCTCCGCGGCCCGCAACCGGCGCCCACGCAGGGCCAGCACGCGGGTCTCGTCGACGGTGACCCGGCTGTCTGCGGCGTCGGGCCCGTCCGGTGGCTGCTCCCCCGCCGCGGCGACCACCCGCCAGCCGTCGGGCTCGCGCGACAGCAGCGACACCGCCTCCAGCGAGAAGGTCTCCCGCAGCCTCGTGACCACCGCCTCCGCGGTGTCCTGGCCGGAGAGGACCGACGCGGCCAGCGACGCCAGCGTCGAGGCCTCGGCCCGAGCCCGCGCAGCCTCGGCGGCCCGGCGCGACGCGGTGTCCACGACCAGCGCCACCCCGACCGCGACCAGCACGAAGACCACCAGGGAGACCACGTTCTCGGCCCGGGCGATGGTCAGCCGACCGGTCGGGGCGATGAAGAACCAGTTGACCAGCAGGAAGCCGCCGACCGCGGAGAGCAGGGCGGGCCCCAGGCCGCCGACCAGCGCGACCAGCACGACGACGGCGAGGAAGACGACGACCTCCAGCGACAGGTCGTGCTGGGCCCGGGTGGCCACCAGCAACAGGGTCAGCAGCAGCGGCAGCAGCACCGCGGACGCCCATCCCGTCACCTGACGGACGGGGCTCAGCGAAGACCACGACCGGTGCCAGGCCAGCCGTCGTGCCGCCTGGTCGTGGGTGACGAGGTGGACGTCGATCGACTCGGCGAGCCGGGCGATCTCGGATCCCGTCGAGCCTGCGACCACCTGTCGCAGACCCCGGTGCCGGGACACCCCGACCACGATCATGGTGGCGTTGACCCCCAGGGCGAAGTCCACCACCGCCCGGGGCGGATCGTCACCCAGGACCGTGTGCAGGGTGCCGCCGACGGAGTCGACCAGTCGGCGGATCTGACCCACCCGGCCGTCCTCGACCCGGCCCAGGCCGTCGCTGGACAGCACGTGCACGGCGAGCAGGTCGCTGCCCGCTGCGCGCTGGGCGAGCCGGGCACCCCGGCGTACGAGGGTCTCGCTCTCGGGCCCGCCGGTCACAGCCACGACGACCCGCTCGCGTGCCGGCCAGGGTGCGTCGATGCGGTGCTCGCGGCGGTACGCATCCAGCGCGTCGTCCACGCGGTCGGCCACCCACAGCAGGGCCAGCTCGCGCAGCGCGGTCAGGTTCCCCACCCGGAAGTACGACGAGAGCGAGGCGTCGATCTGCTCAGGACGGTAGACGTTGCCGTGCGCCAGCCGTCGGCGCAGCGCCTCCGGGCTCATGTCCACGAGCTGGATCTGGTCGGCGCGGCGGACCACCTCGTCGGGGACGGTCTCCGCCTGGCGCACCCCGGTGATCCGCTCGACCTCCCCGTTGAGCGACTCCAGGTGCTGGATGTTGACGGTGGTGACCACGTCGATCCCCGCGACGAGCAGCGCCTCGACGTCGTCGGCGCGACGGGTGTGCGGGCTGCCGGGGACGTTGGTGTGCGCGAGCTCGTCGACCAGGACGACGGCCGGGGCCCGGGCCAGGACCGCCGCGGTGTCCAGCTCGGTGAAGCGGGCGCCCCGGTGCTCGACCTCGCGGCGGGGGACGAGCTCGAGCCCGGCCAGCTTGGCCACCGTCAGCGGCCGGCCGTGGGTCTCGACCAGCCCGACCACGACGTCGGTGCCGCGCTCCAGGCGCCGGTGCGCCTCGTCGAGCATGGCGAAGGTCTTGCCGACGCCGGGCGCGGCGCCGAGATAGACCGTCAGCCGTCCGCGGGTGCCCGTCACAGCCGCAGTCTCTCAGCCGGCCGTACGAGCGAGGGCCAGGTTCAGCCCCAGCACGTCGACCCGCGGCTCGCCCAGGACGCCCAGGGTGCGCCCGGTCGAGTGCGCGGCCACCAGCCCGCGCAGCTCGGCCACCGACAGGCCGGTGGCGACGGCCACCCGGTTGATCTGAAGGTCGGCGTACGCCGGGGAGATGTCGGGATCGAGACCGGAGGCCGACGCAGTCACCGCGTCCGGGGGCACCACGCTCGCCGGAACCCCCTCCCGCGCGGCCACCGCGGCCCGACGGGCGGCCACCTGCGCCAGCAGCCCGGGGCTCTCCGGGCCGAGGTTCGACCCACCGGTGGCCAGCGGGTCGTAGCCCCCGGCCGACGGTCGGCCGTGGAACCAGGCCCGGCCGGTGAAGCGCTGACCCAGCAGGGCCGATCCCGCCGCGTCGTCGTACGTCGTGGTGCGGGCGCCGTCCGCGGTCACCAGCGAGCCGGCGGCCTGCCAGGGCAGGGCGACCTTGACCACCAGGGTGATCCCGAGCGGGTAGCCCACACCGAGGACGAGGGTGGCGAGGAGCAGGACGCGCAGGCCGGCCAGGGTGTGCCGGCCGAGGGTGAGCAGAGTTCTCATGTCAGATCCCGGGGAGGAGGGAGACGAGCAGGTCGAGGAGCTTGATGCCGGCGAACGGGGCGACGAGGCCACCGAGCCCGTAGACGAGCAGGTTGTGCCGCAGCAGGACCTCGGCCGCGGCCGGCCGGTACGCCACCCCCCGCAGGGCGAGCGGGATGAGGGCCACGATGACCAGGGCGTTGAAGACGACCGCGGAGAGGATCGCCGACTCCGGACTGCTCAGCCGCATCACGTTCAGGACGCCGAGCTGGGGGATGCCGACCGCGAACATGGCCGGCAGGATCGCGAAGTACTTCGCCACGTCGTTGGCGATCGAGAACGTGGTCAGCGCCCCACGGGTGATCAGCAGCTGCTTGCCGATCTCGACCACGTCGATGAGCTTGGTCGGGTCGCTGTCCAGGTCGACCATGTTGCCGGCCTCCTTGGCCGCGGTCGTGCCGGTGTTCATGGCCACGCCCACGTCGGCCCGGGCCAGGGCGGGGGCGTCGTTGGTGCCGTCCCCGCACATCGCCACCAGGCGACCGCCCTCCTGCTCGCGGTGGATCAGTGCGAGCTTGTCCTCGGGGGTGGCCTCGGCGAGCACGTCGTCGACCCCGGCCTCCGCGGCGATCACCCGGGCGGTCACGGCGTTGTCGCCGGTGACCATCACCGTGCGGATGCCCATGGCGCGCAGCTGGGCGAAGCGCTCGACCATCCCCTCCTTGACCACGTCCTTGAGGTGGACCACGCCGAGCACGTGGGCGGGGTGGTCCCCGACCTGCTCGGCCACCACCAGCGGGGTCCCGCCCCGGCCGCTCACCTGCTCCACCAGCGCGGTCAGCTGCGCGTCGTCGGCGTGGGCGAGGCTCCCGGTGCTGCGGACCCACAGGGTGACCGCGGAGGCAGCTCCCTTGCGCAGCCGTCGTACGCCGGCCCCGGCGGTCGCGGGCGGCAGGTCGATACCGCTCATCCGGGTGCGGGCGGTGAACTCGACGAGCTCTGCTCCCGGCGGGAGCTCCTTGCGATCCCTGTCCCGCAGGACCAGGTCGACGATGCTGCGCCCCTCCGGAGTCTCGTCGGCGAGCGAGGACAGCAGGGCCGCCCCGGCCAGCCGCTCGTCCGACGTGGCGCCCACCGGCAGCAGCGCCGAGGCCCGCCGGTTCCCGTAGGTGATCGTCCCGGTCTTGTCGAGGAGGAGCACGTCCACGTCGCCCGCCGCCTCCACCGCGCGGCCGGACATGGCCAGCACGTTGCGACGGACCAGCCGGTCCATGCCCGCGATGCCGATGGCCGAGAGCAGCGCGCCGATCGTGGTCGGGATCAGGCAGACCAGCAGCGCGACCAGCACCAGCACCGACTGACCGGCTCCCGCGTAGTCCGCGAACGGCCACAGGCTGGCCACGACCAGCACGAACACCGCGGTCAGGGCGAGCAGCAGCACGTTGAGGGCCAGCTCGTTGGGGGTGCGCTGGCGCTCGGAGCCCTCGACCAGCGCGATCATCCGGTCCACGAAGGACTGGCCGGGCTCGGACGAGACCCGTACGGCGATCCGGTCCGAGAGCACGACCGTGCCGCCGGTCACCGCGCACCGGTCGCCGCCGGACTCCCGGATCACCGGGGCCGACTCCCCGGTCACCGCCGACTCGTCCACCGAGGCCACCCCCTCGACGACGTCGCCGTCGGCCGGGATCCGCTGACCGGCGGTCACCACGACGACATCACCGCGGTGCAGGCTGGCGCTGGGGACCTCGGTGGTCGGCAGCGTGACCAGGTTGTTGCCGGACTCGAGCTGGTCGCGCGGCAGGACCAGCCGGTGCGCCGTGGTGGTCTGCTGGCTGGCGCGCAACGAGGCCGCCTGGGCCTTGCCGCGGCCCTCCGCGACCGACTCGGCCAGCGTGCCGAAGAGCACCGTCAGCCACAGCCAGAAGGTCACGAGCACCGCGAAGATGCTCGGGGCGAGCGCCGTGGCGACGGTGGTGACCGTGGCGCCGACCTCGACGACCAGGAGCACGGGGTTGGACAGCAGCTGGCGGGGAGCCATCTTGCGCAGCGCGCCCGGCAGAGCCGCGTGCACCTGGGCGACCGGGCCGGTCGGGTGGTCGGACTGGGTCATGACAGGGACTCCGCGATCGGGCCCAGAGCGAGGACGGGGACGAACGTCAGACCGACGACGACCACGGCGACGACCGTGAGCAGCACGACGAACAGGGGACGGTGGGTGGGCAGCGTGCCGATGCCAGGCGGGGTGTGGCCCTGGGCGGCGAGCCGACCGGCGAGCGCGAGCACGAGGACCAGCGGGACGAACCGGCCGGCCAGCATGCAGACCCCGAGCAGGACGTTCCAGAACGGTGTGGCGCTGGCCAGCCCGGCAAAGGCGGAGCCGTTGTTGTTGCCGGCCGAGGCCACGCCGTACAGCAGCTCGGTCAGGCCGTGCGGTCCGTCCGCCTGCAGCCCGGCCAGGCCCGCCGGAACGGAGATCGCGAGACCCGCCCCAGCCAGGACGATCGCCGGGGTGGCCAGGACGAACAACGCGACCAAGGTGATCTCGTGCTGGCCGATCTTCTTGCCGAGGTACTCCGGCGTACGCCCTACCATCAGTCCCGCCAGGAAAACAGTCACGATGGCAAGAACGAGCATCGCGTAGAGACCGGAGCCCACCCCTCCGGGTGCGATCTCGCCCAGCAGCATGTCGAACAGTGCGACGAGTCCTCCCGGGGCGGTCAGCGAGTCGTGCATCGCGTTGACCGCACCGGTCGAGGTGCTGGTGGTGGCGGCGGCGAACAGCGCGCTGCCCGCCTCCCCGAAGCGCACCTCCTTGCCCTCCATCGCGGCGCCCGCGGCGCGTGGCACGGTGCCCGGGCCGGCCATCTCGGCCCAGGTCAGCAGGACCGTCGAGGTGGTCAGCAGCAGGGCCATCACCGAGACGACCGCGGCACCCTGGCGACGGTCCCGGACGATCACCCCGAAGCCCCACGCGGTGGCGAAGGGAAGCAGGAGCAGGAGGTAGACCTCGAGCAGGTTGCTCAGCGGGCCGGGGTTCTCGAAGGGGTGTGCGGAGTTGGCGTTGTAGAACCCGCCTCCGTTCGTGCCGATCTCCTTGATCGCCTCCTGGCTCGCGACCGGCCCCCCGGTGAGGGTCTGGGCCTTTCCGGACAGCGTCTCCAGCACGTGCGGGGCGGCCAGGTTCTGGACGACGCCGAGGGCGACCAGGGCGACCGCCACGGCGATGCTCAGCGGCAGGAGCACCCGCAGGACGCCGCGGACCAGGTCCACCCAGAAGCTGCCGACCCGACCGCCCGTCGACTCACGCGCGAAGCCACGGGCGAGCGCGGCGGCCGCGGCCATCCCGGTCGCGGCCGAGAGGAAATTCTGCACCGTGAGGCCGGACATCTGCATCAGGTGGCCCAACGCCGACTCCCCGGCGTACCACTGCCAGTTGGTGTTGGTCACGAACGAGACCGCGGTGTTCCAGGCCCCGTCGGCGGGTAGACCGGGACGGCCGAGGGAGAGCGGCAGCACCCCCTGGAGCCGACCGAACGCGTAGAGCAGCAGCACACCGGCCAGCGAGAATCCGAGCAGGGACGTGGCGTAGACCCGCCACTGCTGGTCGGCGCCCGGGTCCACCCGCAGCAGGCGGTACGTCGCCCGCTCCAGCCGGGTGTGCCTCGTGCCGGTGTACGTCGTGGCGAGGTGGCGACCGAGCAACGGGACGGTCACGACGAGGGCCCCGGCCAGCAGTCCGGCCTGCGCCAGCGCGGGTCCGACCGCGCTCACCGGTCCAGCCTGGCGACCAACCAGGACAGCGCAACGAAGCACAGCACCGTCGCCATCACGAAGGCCACGTCGGCCATCTCGTCCACCACTCCCGACCGAGGGCGGCACCCGGCGGGGAAGCCCACGGGAGCCGGCGCACCGGAGGTGCGCGACTCATTCCTAGGCCCGCTGGTCGGCACCCCGAGCACATCTTGACGGTTCCCTGACGCTCAGGGGCACGCTCTTGACGCAACCTTGACGGGCGGCAGCAGGGCGGCGCTCGCCGGGCCGGCGCCAGGGAGGCGGCAGGGAGGCGGCAACACGCAGCGGCCGACGACCCCTCCCCGAGCGGGGGGCCCTCGGCCACCGCGCAGCCGTGGCGAGGGGCCGCGGCGGGGGAGCGCGCAGGCTCGGGCCACCGCTGGGCCCCTCTGTCGAGCAGGCTACGAAACCGAGGCTGGGCGGGGGTACACCCCTGGGGGTGAAGCCGTCAGCTGACGGCACCCGCCAGACGCTGCACCGGGAAGAGCGCCCGGTAGTGCGCGGCCTGACCGACGAAGTAGTCGTCGTAGTCCAACGAGGCCGGGTCGCGGCCCTCGAGCTGCGCCACCAGGCGGTCGAGGTAGAACTCGCATCCCGACGCGGCGTACGGCGCGTGCGCCGGGTCCACCATGGCGTGCTGCACGGTGAGCTCGGTCAGCAGGCCCGAGGTGCGCAGCTCGAGCTCCACACGCACGGGCTCGGCGTCCTCGCCCGGTCCCCGCATGTCGAGCGTCAGCCGGCGAGCCACCTCGCGCTCCACCACGGCACACTCGAGCGGAAGCACGTCCGGCCCCTCGAAGGTGAAGTAGAGCGAGAGGACCGGGCTGTCCGGCTCCTGCTTCCACGTGCCCAACCAACCGGACACCCGGGTCGGCTCGATCAGGCTGGCCCAGATCTCGGTGGCGCTGGCGTCCACCCGACGGGTGTACACGACCCAGTCGGTCCCGTCGCGTCGTGCGCGGCGGCCGGTCGCTGCCGGTGCTCGGCCCGACACTCCGGTCGACGACGGTTCTCCGCGCGCAATTGTCTGCATAGTCGTTCACCCCTTGCACGTGCGCGACCCCTCGCGCACTACCCGCCCTCAGGATTCCACGGTTGGCTTCGAGAACCTATGGTTCTTATGGAGGGATTCGGGACGAGGGTCCATTCTTTACCGTCCTTCGTCACCCCGGGGTGGCCTGTTCAGGCGGTGAGCCCGGCCTCGGGACCCGGTTCCTCGGCTGCTCAGCGGCCCCGGGGTCGGGCCGCCACCTGACCAGACCATGTCGCCCACCCGTCACGTCTTGCGACGACTCGGCGGCCGACCCGTCACGTCTTGCGACGACTCGGCGAGGATCCGACGTCAAGACGTGACGGGTCGGCGAGGATCCGACGTCAAGACGTGACGGGTGGGCGGGGTCAGACGGCGGGGGCGGTGGCGCCCGCGACGACCAGGCCGTGCACGTTCTCCAGCTTGTCGATCACCGCGGGGGCCAGGACGAACGGGTAGAGGTCGTCGGCGCCCAGCGACTTGTTCATCTGGTTCAGCGCGAAGCTCAGCGGGAGCCAGGTGCCGACCACGACGTCGGAGAACCGGCGGGCCTCGACCATCGGGTCCACGGCCAGGCCGAAGGCGTGGGCGGTCTCCAGGCCGTCACGGATGTGCAGCACGTGGGCGAAGGTCTCGGCGAAGTCCTCCCACGGGTGCATCGTGGCGTAGGAGGAGACGTAGCGCTCCTCCCAGCCGGCCGGCGGGCCCTCGGAGTAGTGCCGGTCGATGGCGTCCTGGTACGACTCGCGCTCGTCGCCGAACAGGGCCCGGAAACCCTCCTCGTCGTGTCCGTCGACCAGGACCTGCCAGTAGTAGTGGCCGATCTCGTGGCGGAAGTGGCCGAGCAGGGTGCGGTAGGCCTCACCGAGGTCGATCCGGACCTTCTCGCGGTGCACCGTGTCCCCCTCGGCCAGGTCGAGGGTGATCACGCCGTCCGCGTGCCCGGTGACGACGTTCTCCTCGACGCTGGAGAGCAGGTCGAAGGTGACCCCCCGGCCGGTCGCCTCGTCGTGCGGCTCGACCGGCAGGCCGAGCGTGTCGAGCTCGTAGACCAGGCGCCGCTTGGCGCCTCGGCGCGGTAGTACTGCGGCAGCCCTTCCAGGTCGGCGTCCGCGGGCCGGGTCCGGGTCAGCGGCAGGAGACAGCACTCCTCGCCGGCGACGTCGGGATCCAGTTGCAGCCGTTCAGGTCGAGGTTGACGCACGGGACGAGGGCGGTGCCGAGGACCAGCATGTCGCGCTGGACGCGCGAGTAGCCCACCGCGGCGCCGCAGCTGACGCAGACCGAGTTCTCGAAGTACAACGTCTGGCCGCAGGAGCCGCAGGTGAAGGAGCGCATGGGTAAAACCGTCGGGCCTAGCGGACCGGCTCCTCGACCGGGGCCACGTCGACGGCGACCTTCATCGACGATGTCTTGGCCTCGGTGAAGATGATGCCCTTGACCGGGGGCACGTCGGCGTAGTCGCGGCCCCAGGCCACGGTGACGTGCCGGTCCAGCGTCGACGCAGTCGTTGGTCGGGTCGACCGTCGACCCAGCCCGCGCCGGGAACGCAGCAGCGCAGCCAGGCGTGGGTCGCGTCGACGCCCACCAGCCGCTCCGGCCCGGGGGCGGCTCGGTCGCCAGGTAGCCGCTCACGTACCGCGCGGCCAGCCCCTGGGAGCGCAGGCAGGCGATCGCCAGGTGCGCGAAGTCCTGGCAGACCCCGTGCCGCAGCCGCAGCACGTCGTCGACCCGGGTGCTCACGGTGGTGCTGCCGGGGCGGTACTCGAACTCGGCGTGCACCCGGGCCACCAGCTCGGTCACCGCCTCCCGCAGCGGCCGCCCCGGGGTGAACGAGGCCGCCGCGTACGCCGCCGCCGCCGGCCCCACGTCGACCTTGGCCGAGGCGACGGTGAAGGCCGAGGCCGACGTCGACTCGACCAGGTCCCGGCGGACGGCCGGGCGGCCCTGCTCCCAGGGCAGCTCGTCGGCGGTGGTCGGCAGCGGGGTGGCCACGACGTCGACCAGGCTGACCGCGCTCACGGTCAGCCGGCGGTGCGGCTCGGTGACGTGGAAGAAGGTGGCCTGGTTGCCGTCGGCGTCCTGGTGGGAGCCGAGGTCGGCGTGCCCGGGGTCGGTCCACAGCTCGTGCTCGCGCAGGGTCTGCCCGGCCATGTCCCGGGGGCGGCTGTAGGCCAGGCCGAAGCTGCCGGTGACGTCGTCGTCGTAGGAGTAGGTGGTGTGGTGGGTGATCCGGTAGTGACGGCTCATCCGGTCGGCTCCAGGTCGGGGGTGGGTCGCTCAGGCCACTCCGAGGCGAGCGGCCGCGGAGCCGACGGGTGCCGGAAGTACGTCGCGGTGAAGGCGTCGGAGAGCTCGCGCAGCATGGTGTTCAACCGCGTGCACAGCTCCTGCAGCCCGGTGCGGTGCTCGCTGAACAGCTCGTCGGTCTCGACCAGGACCGGGTGCGGCTCGGCCAGCTGGACCGCGGAACGACTGGTCAGCGCCGTGCCGAGCTCGTCGACCGAGATCCTCAGCCCGGTCACCGCGGGACCGGCCGGAAGCGCGGTCAGGGCCCGGCGGACCCGGTCCACCTGGAAGGCCACCGAGCGGGGGTTGCCGTCGTCGAGCAGCATCAGGTGCAGCATCGTGTCGACCCCCTCCGACCCGGCGTAGCGGCGCCGGTGGGTGAGCACGCTCTCCCCCGCGGTCAGCACGGCCGAGACCAGGTGGCGCTCGACCGCCGGGGGGTGGACCTCGCCGACCACCCGGTGCAGCAGCGCGGTGGTCTGCAGGGCCCGCTCGAGCCCGCGACCGATGTCGAGCAGCTGCCAACCGACGTCGCGGACCATGTTCTCCGCCGTGATCCCGGCCAGGGCCAAGGTGCCCGACAGGACGGCCACCCCGGTGGCCAGCACGGCCGAGCCGGCGTCGTGGTGGTGCTCGTCGCGCAACGCCTCGCAGGCCCGGTCGACCGCACCGAGGACGGTGAACACGTCCGCGGAGAGCTGGTCGCGGACCGAGCCGGCCGCGTTGGCCAGGCCGTCGAGGGACTGCGCGACCGAGCCCCGCGGCCGGGCTCGACGAGCAGGTCGCGCAGCTCGGCGTCGATCTCGCCGTCCCGCAGGGCCGACCCGTCGAAGCCCGGGTAGGTCCCGGTCACCCGGGTCAGCGCGGCGGCCAGCACGTCCACCGCCCCGCGCGCCGGGTCGAGCTGGGCGAAGGGCACCTCGTCGACGAGCTGGCGCAGGGCCAGCACGTGCCGCGTCGTGCTCTCCGCGCGCTCGGTGTAGCGGCCCATCCAGAACAGGTTCTCCAGGGCGCGGGGGACCACCGCGACCGCCGTCGGCCGCGCGGCGACGTACTCCGGCAGCGTGCCGGGGCCGGCGATCCCGGACCGGCCCGGCGCCTTGAGGACCCACACGTCCTTGCTCAGCGCCACCCGGTCCCGCCGCCCGGCGGCGGTGTCGACGGAGTCGGGGACGATCCGGCCCAGCGCGCCGGGCATGACGGCGTACCCGCCCTCGTGGGCCACCGAGAAGACCCGCAGCGTCAGCGGCCGCGCGCCGAGGCCGAAGCCGGCCACGGTCGGGGTGGTCGAGAGCGGGAGGACCGTCTGGCCGACGTACGACCCCGGGTCGGCGGCGATCCGGGCCCGCCAGGACTCGCGCTCCGCCCCGCTCAGGCCGGGCCCGTACGTCCCGCGGCCCTGCGAGGGGCTGACCGGGCGCAGCACCAGGCTGTCCAGGTTGGCCAGCACGTGGGAGAGCCCGGCGGGGTCGCCGCACCACCACGACTCCGTCGAGGGCAGCAGGAGGGGCTCGTCCAGCAGCGCCTCGCACAACCGGGGCAGCAGCGCGTGGAAGGCCGGCGACTCGACCAGCCCCGAGCCGAAGCCGTTGGCGCTGACCACGCTCCCGCGCCGGGTCGCCTCCAGCAGCCCGGCCACCCCCAGCTCGGAGTCCGGGCGCAGCTCGAGCGGGTCGCACCACACGTCGTCGACCCGGCGCAGGATCACGTCGACCGGACGCCGTCCGTCGAGGTCACGGGTCCAGACCCGGCCCTCGCGCATGAACAGGTCCGCCCCGGACACCAGGGGCAGGCCGAGCAGGGAGGCGATGTAGGCCTGGTCGAAGGCGGTCTCGCTGAGCTGGCCGGGCGTGAGCACCACGACCCGGGGGTCCTCGATGCCCGGCGCGGCGAGGTCGACCAGCGCATCGCGCATCCGGCTGAAGAAGCCGGTCAGCCGGCGCAGCTCGGCCCCGCGGTAGGCGTCGGGCAGCAGCCGGGAGACCACCCGGCGGTTCTCCATGGCGTACCCCAGGCCCGAGGGTGCCTGGGTGCGGTCGGTGATCACGTGCCAGGCGCCGGTGGCCCCCCGACCCACGTCGGTGGCCCCCAGGACGATCCGCGGCCGGCCGGTGGGCTGGGTCCCCCAGGCGGGACGGACGTAGGAGTCCCGGCGCCAGAGCAGCTCGGGCGGGACCAGGCCCGAGCCGAGCAGCCGGCGGGGCCCGTAGAGGTCGGCGAGCACGGTCTCCAGCAGCAGCACCCGCTGGCTTGCCCCGCGTTCCAGCGTGGCCCACTCGTCGGCGGCCAGCACGGTCGGCAGCGGGTCCAGGCGCCAGCGGTTGGCCGCGCGCACCGCCTCCGGACGCCGGGGGTCGGGCCCGCCCTCGGGCTCCGGCTGGTTGTAGGTGACCCCGTCGTCCTCGAGGAGCCGGGCGGCGAGCCCGCGCGCGGACCGCAGGCCCTCGGCGTTCCAGGCGTCCAGGGACAGCGCCTCCCACCCGGGGCGCGCGACGCCGTCGGGCGTGACCAGCTCGTCGAAGCCGGTCCGCACCGCCTCCCGGTAGCCCTCGAGCACGTCTCATCCGCCCCAGGTGCGGGGGACGTGGCGACGCAGGTCCAGGGTGTGCGGGTACTCCGGGGAGCGGGTGCGGCGGGCCTCGGCCTCCAGCACCGTGACGTCCACGTCGCCGGTCATGAACCCACGCTCCTCGAAACGGCTGGCCCGGCGCGCCTCGGCCTCCTGGGCGTTCACCGGGGGCACGTCGTACGAGCGGCCCCCCGGGTGCACGACATGGTAGGTGCATCCTCCCAGAGACCTCCCCCGGGCGAGGTCGATCACGTCGAAGTGCAGCGGCGAGTGGACCCCGATCGTGGGGTGCAGCGCCGAGTGCGGCTGCCAGGCCCGGTAGCGCACCCCGGCGACCAGCTCGCCGGTCCGGCCGGTCGGCGTCAGTGGCACCGGTACGCCGTTGCAGGTCACCAGGTGCCGCCCGGCCACGGCCGAGCCGACCTTGACCTGGACCCGCTCGACCGAGGAGTCGACGTACCGCGCGGTGCCGCCGGAGGCGGACTCCTCCCCCAGCACCCGCCACGGCTCGATGGCCGAGCGCAGCTCCAGCTCCACCCCTCCGATCACCGTGGTGCCGATCCGGGGGAAGCGGAACTCCAGGAACGGCGCGAACCACTCCTCCTCCACCGCGATGCCGTGTGCGCGCAGGTCGGCGACCACCTCGGCGATGTCGGCGGTCGCGCCGTAGGGCAGCATGAACTTCTCGTGCAGCTCGGTGCCCCAGCGCACCAGCGGGGCGGTGTACGGCGCGCGCCGCGAAGCGGGCCACCAGCGCCCGGACCAGCAGGGCCTGGACCAGCCCCATCTCGGGGTGCGGCGGCATCTCGAAGCCGCGCATCTCGAGCAGGCCGAGCCGCCCGCGCGAGGAGTCGGGGCTGTAGAGCTTGTCGATGCAGAACTCGGCCCGGTGGGTGTTGCCGGTGATGTCGGTGAGCAGGTGCCGCAGGGCCCGGTCGACGACCCACGGCGGGCACACGCCGCCCTCCTCGGAGAGCTCGCGGGTCTGCCGCTCGATCTCGGCGAAGGCGATCTCCAGCTCGTACATCGACTCCGGGCGGCCCTCGTCGGCCCGCGGGGCCTGGCTGGTCGGCCCCACGAACCGGCCCGAGAACAGGTACGACAGGCTCGGGTGGTGCTGCCAGTAGGTGACCATGCTGACCAGCAGGTCGGGCCGCAGCAGCATCGGGGAGTGCTCGGCCACGGCGCCGCCCAGGGTCAGGTGGTTGCCGCCGCCGGTGCCGGTGTGCAGCCCGTCCAGGTCGAACTTCTCGGTGCCGAGCCGGGAGGACCGGGCCAGGTCGTAGAGCGTCGAGGTGACCCGGCACAGCTCCCCCCACGACGACGTCGGCTGCAGGTTGACCTCGATGACGCCCGGGTCGGGGGTGACCATCAGGGTCCGGACCCGCGGGTCCGGCGGCGGACCGTAGCCCTCGACCACCACGCGCACCGCCTCGGCCTCGGCGACGCCGGCCACCAGTCCGACCAGGCCGGTGAAGTCCTCCAGGTCGTCGGTGGGCGGCAGGAACACGTGGACGAAGCCGTCGCGGGCCTCGACCACCACCGCGGTGAGCGGCTTCTCGTCGGGGTCCACCGCGACCGCCCGGGGCCGTCGGCCCTTCAGGGGCGGCGCCTCGTGCAGGTACGACGGCTCGGGCTCGGCCTTCGGGTCGGTCCAGGAGACCGCGCCGAGCGGCAGCCGCAGCCCGGCCGGCGAGTCGCCGGGCACGAGCACCAGCCGCCCGCGGCGGAACCGCCACCGCGGGCTGGCCCACCGGCCGCCCGCGACCGCGTGCAGCGGCAGCACCCAGGCCCGGGCGTCGCTCTCGGCGGCGTCCAGTCCGGCCACGTCGTCGGCGCCGGGCTCGGATCCGGGCGGGGCGCCCGCGGGGCGGCGCAGCTCGGTGACGACGGCGTCCAGGGGGTCCTCGTACGCCGCGAGCAGCTGGCCGACCGGCAGCCCGAGCTCCTCGGTCAGCGCCCGGGCCAACCGCTCGGCGCGCTTGCCGGCCACCTCGTCGGGCCGGTCGGCCCAGGGGTCGGCCAGGAGGTCCGGGCGGCGCCACAGGGCGACGCCGTCGGTGCGCCAGACCAGCGCGATCTGCCAGCGCGGCAGCGGCTCGCCGGGGTACCACTTGCCCTGGCCCCGCTGGACCAGCGCGCCCTGGCCGAAGGTCTGCCGCAGCCGGCGGGCCAGGTCGGTGGCCAGCTCGCGCTTGTGGTCACCGTCGGCGTCGGTGTTCCACTGCGGGCTCTCCATGTCGTCGACCGAGACGAAGGTCGGCTCCCCGCCCATCGTGAGCGCGAGGCCCTCGGCCGACAACAGGGTGTCGACGTGCTCGCCGAGCTCCTGGACCCGCGACCACTGGGCCGCGGAGTACGGCTTGGTGACCCGCGGGTCCTCGTGGAAGCGCGTGACCACGTTGGAGAAGTCCAGGGTGACGCCGCTGGGGTCGACCAGCCCGCTGATCGGGGCGGCGCTGGAGGGGTGCGGGGTCGCCGACAGCGGGATGTGCCCCTCGCCGGCGAACAGCGCGGAGGTCGGGTCGAGCCCGATCCAGCCCGCGCCGGGCACGAACACCTCGGTCCAGGCGTGCAGGTCGGTGAAGTCGGCCGCCGGCCCGTTCGGACCGTCCAGGCTGTCCTGGTCGGAGGTCAGCTGGACCAGGTAGCCCGACACGAACCGGGCCGCGAGGCCGAGCTCGCGCAGGACGCTGACCAGCAGCCACGCCGAGTCGCGGCACGAGCCGATCCCGCGGCGCAGGGTCTCGTCGGGGCTCTGGACGCCGGCCTCCATCCGCACCGAGTAGTCCACCGCCGCGCGCACCGCGCTGTTGACCCGGACCAGGAAGTTCACGATCGCCGTGCCACCGAGGTCGCCCAGGCCGGCCAGCAGGTCGCGGACCAGCGGGCCCGGCCCTGCCGTCTCCTGACCCCCCGGCTCGGCGACCGGGCGCAGGTACGGCTCCAGGTCGTCGGCCAGCAGGCCGTCGTAGACGAAGCGGCCCTCGGTCGGGTAGCGCTCGGCGTACTCCTCGACGAAGAAGTCGAAGGGGTTGATCACCTCGAGGTCGGCGATCAGCCCGATCACGATCTCGAGCCGGTCGGTCGGGTCGGGGAAGACGATCCGCGCGACGTGGTTGCCGAAGGGGTCCTGCTGCCAGTTCACGAAGTGGTTCTCGGGCGTGACCTTCATCGAGTACGCCTCGACGGGGGTGCGGCTGTGCGGGGCGGGCCGCAGCCGGACCGTGTGCGGCCCGAGGTTGACCCGCCGGTCGAAGGTGTAGGTGGTCCGGTGCTCGAGCGACACCTTGATTCCCATCCCCGCACCCTAGGAGCGATGTGTGACACCCAGGTGACGGGCCCGACCGGTGGACGGATCAGGCTCGGACGGGTCATGGCCACGGGTCCTCGGCTGGGCCACGATCGGGGGATGGACCTGCTCCCCGCCCTCGCCGCGCTCGACGACCCCGCACCCGGCGCCCCCGGCCTCGAGGGGCTCTTCGACCGGGTCGCCGCCGACTACGACCAGTCCGGGGTGGCCTTCTTCCAACCCATCGCCGAGCGCCTGGTCGAGGCCCTCGACGTCCGACCCGGCGAGCGTGCCCTGGACGTCGGCTGTGGCCGGGGCGCGGCGACGGTCCGGCTCGCCGACGCGGTCGGTCCGCAGGGGGCGGTGACCGCGTTCGACCTGAGCGCGGAGATGGTGGCCCACACCTCGGCGCTGGTCCCGGACGCCGAGGTGCTCAAGCTCGACGCCGCGGCGCCGGACCTGGCCGCCCACCTGCCCCGTGCGCCGTACGACGTGGCGACCGCCTCGCTGGTGCTGTTCTTCCTGGCCGACCCCGCCGCCGTGGCCGCCCGCTGGCTCGGGCTGCTCGCGCCCGGCGGGCGGCTCGGGCTGACCACCTTCGGCCCGGCCTCGGACCTGTGGCGCGAGGTCGACGCGCACTTCGTGCCCTACCTGCCCGCGCACATGCGGGACCCGCGGATCGTCGGGCCGGACAGCCCGTTCGCCACCACCGAGCGGCTGGAGGCGATGCTCACTGCGGCCGGGGCCACCTCGGTGCGGACCTCGGTCACGTCGCTGAGGTTCACCCTCACCGGGCCGGAGCAGTGGTTGCGGTTCTCGCTCGGGACCGGTCAGCGCGGCATGTGGGCGGCGGTGCCGACCGACGAGCGGCAGGACCTGTACGACCGGTGCGCGGCGCTCCTCGAGGGCGCCCGCGCGTCCGACGGGACGATCACCCTGGGCCAGGACGTGCGCTGCACCGTGGTCACCGCTTAACCGAGTGCCCGGCGCCGGGGGCGTCGGCATACTTCAGCGGTGAGCTGGCGGGAGCAGGTCCGGGGTCTGCGGATGGACCTCACCCCGCTGCGGACCTCCCGGGACTTCCGGCTGCTGTTCGCCGGCGGCACGGTCTTCTACTTCGGCGCGATGGTCAGCTACGTCGCGATCCCGTACCAGCTCTACACGCTGACCGGGTCGAACGCCGCGGTCGGCGCGGTCGCGGCGGTCGAGCTGGTCCCGCTCCTGGTCGGCGGGCTGTACGGCGGGGCGCTGGCCGACCACGTCGACCGGAGACGGCTGATGGTCACCATGGGGGTGGCCCAGGCGGTGGCCACCGCGCTGCTGGCCGTGAACGCGCTGGCCGAGCGGCCCCCGGTGTGGCCGATCTACGTCCTGGCCTTCGTCCTGGCCGCCACCTCCAGCCTGCAGCGGCCCTCCCGCGAGGCGCTGGTGCCGCGGACGGTGACCCACGACCAGCTGGTCGCCGCGAACGCGCTCACCTCCTTCGGCATGCAGGCCGGGGTGCTGGCCGGGCCCGCCCTGGGCGGCGTCCTGCTGGCCGGGGTCGGGGCGGCCTGGTGCTACGCCGTGGACGTGACCGGGCTGCTGGTGGCCACCGCGCTGTACGCCGCGATGCGCGACCACCCGCACCGGGACACCACCACCGCGCCGTCGCTGGCCGGGATCGCCGAGGGGGTCCGCTACGCCCTGGGCCGCCGCGACCTGCTGGGCACCTACCTGGTCGACATCGCCGCCATGGTGCTGGCCATCCCGGTGGTGCTGTTCCCGGCCCTGGCCCAGGACGTGTTCGCCCGGCCCGAGCTGCTCGGGTTGCTCTACAGCGCCGAGACCGCCGGGGCCGTGGTCGCGACGCTGACCAGCGGCTGGACGACCCGGGTGAGCCACCACGGCCGGGCGATCGTGCTGGCCGCGGCGGTGTACGGGCTGTTCATCGGCCTGGCCGGACTGGCCGGGACGATCTGGTGGACGATGGCCGCCTTCGCGGTGGCCGGGGCCGCCGACATGGTCTCGGGGATCTTCCGCGGGGCGGTCTGGAGCCAGACCATCCCGGAGTCGATGCGCGGGCGGCTGGCCGGGATCGAGATGCTGTCGTACTCCCTCGGCCCGCTCGGCGGCCAGGTCCGGGCCGGCTTCACCGCCGACCTGTGGTCGGTGCGCGGCTCGATCGCCAGCGGCGGGTTCGCCTGCGTGGCCGGGGTCGCGCTGACCGCGACCTGGCTGCGCGACTTCTGGGGGTACGACGTCCGCACCGACCCGTACGCCTCGGCCGAGCGCGACAGGCGGTTGTCCCCGGGTGTTGACTCGGAGCCATGACGATTCCACGACGCACGCTCGGCACCGCCTCGTCCCTGGAGGTCTCCGCGCTCGGCCTCGGCTGCATGGGCATGTCGGAGTTCTACGGCACCTCCGACGAGTCCGAGGCGACCAGCACCATCCACCGCGCGCTCGACCTCGGGGTGACCTTCCTCGACACCGCGGACATGTACGGCCCGTTCACCAACGAGGAGCTGGTCGGCAAGGCGATCGCCGGCCGCCGCGACGAGGTGCAGCTGGCCACGAAGTTCGGCAACGAGCGCCTGCCCGACGGCACCCGGCTGGGCATCAACGGCAAGCCGGAGTACGTCCGCTCGGCCTGCGACGCCTCGCTGCGCCGCCTCGGGGTGGACCACCTCGACCTCTACTACCAGCACCGCGTCGACAAGACCGTGCCCATCGAGGAGACCGTCGGCGCGATGGCCGGGCTCGTCGAGGCCGGCAAGGTCCGCCACCTCGGCCTGTCCGAGGCCTCGGCCGCCAACATCCGCAAGGCCCACGCGACGGCCCCGATCACCGCGCTGCAGACCGAGTACTCGCTGTTCACCCGGCACCTGGAGGACGAGATCCTGCCGCTGCTGCGCGAGCTCGGCATCGGCCTGGTGCCGTACTCCCCGCTCGGACGCGGGATCCTGACCGGGCGGTTCACCTCCGAGACGCAGTTCGACGAGGGTGACTCGCGCCGCTCGGCCTACTTCCCCCGGCTCAACGGGGAGGGCCTGCGGTCCAACCTCGAGCTGGTCGCCGCGATCACCGCGATCGCCGACGACAAGGACTGCACCCCCGGCCAGCTCGCGCTGGCCTGGGTGCTGGCCCAGGGCGACGACGTGGCCCCGATCCCGGGCACCAAGCGGGTGAAGTACCTCGAGGAGAACGCCGCGGCAGCCTCGGTCGAGCTCACCACCGACGACCTGGCCCGGATCGAGCAGGCCGTGCCTCGCGACGCCGTGTCCGGCGAGCGGTACGGCGACATGTCGAGCATCGACCAGTAGGGCTCAGGCCCGCAGCGCCTCGACCGTCTCGGCCAGGGCGTCGGCCCACGGGGTCGGCGCCAGGCCGAACGTGTCCTGGGCCAGGGTGGAGTCGATCACGAAGGGCCGCTCGAACTGGTGGGCGGTCTCGTCCATCTCCCGGACCACCGGGAGCACCCGGGCCGCCGTACGGACCACCTGGGGGAGCTTGCGGACCCGTACCTGCTCGAGGCCGGTGACCCCGGCGACGTCGGCCGCGACCTGCTGCACGGTCCGGGCCGGGTTGGTGGGGACGTGCCAGGCCCGCCCCCACGCGCGGTCGTCGGTGGCCAGGGTCGCGCCGAGGACGGCGATGTCGGGCAGGTAGGTCCACGAGTGCGAGGCGTCCACCTCGCCGACCGGGAACCAGACGGTCTTGCCGTGGGCGGCGCGGGACAGGACCGTCTCGTTGAGGTAGGACGTCCGCGACTGAGCCGTGGCGCCGAAGTAGTCCGAGGCGCGCAGCTCGGTGACCCGCAACCGGCCGGCCTCCTGCGCGGCCTTCGCGTCGGTCCACATCGTCGCCCGCAGCCGGCCCTTGGTGCCCGTCGCGGCCAACGGGGTCTGCTCGGTCATCGGGGCGTCGACCGGGCCGTAGCCGTAGAGGTTCCCGACGATGACCAGGCCCGCGCCGGTCTTCTCCGCGGTGGCCAGCATGGCCGCCGCGACCGGGGGCCAGTCGCGCTGCCAGGCGGTGTAGTTGGGCGGGTTGACCGCGTTGACCAGGGTGTCGGCCCCCTGGGCGAGGCGGACCAGCGCGTCGGTGTCGCCGGCGTCGACCTGGGCCCCCTCGACACCCTCGGGCGGTGCGGTCACGCCGCTGCGCGAGGCGAGGACGACGTGGTCGCCGCGGGCGGCCAGCCGGGTGGCGATGCCGCGCCCGATGGCTCCGGCTCCGACGACGAGGTGGGTCTGGGTCATGGCTTCCTCCAAAGTGTGAGCACTGCTCTTGGTTTCCTCAGCATGCGCCGTCCGACGACAGAAAGCAAGAGCATTGCTCGCTTTTGTTGTCACTGCTCGCTTCGCCTGGCAGCATGGGGCCATGACCAGCCCCTCCGTCCCCGGCATCCGCGAGCGCAACCGGGCCGCGATCGAGAGCGAGGTGCTGCGGGCGGGCCGGCAGCAGCTCGCCGCGGTCGGCGCCGCCGCCCTGTCCCTGAGGGCGGTGGCCCGCGAGCTGGGGATGGCCTCCTCGGCGGTGTACCGCTACGTGGCCAACCGTGACGACCTGCTGACCCTGCTCATCGTCTCGGCCTACGACGACCTCGGGGACCGCGTCGACGCCGCCCTGGACGCCCCGGGCGCCCCCGGACCCGACGACCCGCGCGGCCGGTTCGGCGTGCTGTGCCACGCCGTGCGGCGCTGGGCGCTGGACCACCCGCACGACTACGCCCTGCTCTACGGCTCCCCGGTCCCGCACTACGACGCCCCCGCCGAGCGGACCACCGCTGCCGGGACCCGGGTGCAGGCCCACCTCCTGGAGATCCTGGGCGCCTCCCCCGCGGGCCAGCCGAGCGGCGACCGGGCCGCGGTGGCGGCGGCTGCCGCCGGCCTGTCGTCGACCCTGGCCGACCCGTTCTTCGCCGCAACGGCCGTGACCGGGGAGGGGCTGGTCCGAGGCCTCGCCGCGTGGTCCCTCGTGCTCGGCGCGCTGAGCAGCGAGCTCTTCGTCCAGCTCGGGACCGAGGCGGTGCCGGACCCCGACGGGTACTTCGCCGCGATGGTCTCCCTGGCCGCCGACCTCGTCCTCCCACCCCCTCCCCGCCGACCCGTCACGTCTTGACGCGGAATCCGGGCCGACCCGTCACGTCTTGACGCGGAATCCGGGCTGACCGTCACGTCTTGACGCGGCGCGAGGTCAAGACGTGACGGGTCGATGCGGAAATGCCGACAAGACGTGACGGGTCGGCAGGTGGCAGGCTGGGACCGGACGGACGACGACGACCTGGAGGACCCATGGCCGGACCCACCCGCGGCTTCGTCGGACGCCGCCGCCCCCAGCCCGAGCACCTCCCGCCCGGCCAGTACGACACCGGCTCGGACTGGCCGGTGCTGACCGCCGAGGTGACCCCGCGGATCGCCCCGCAGGCTGGACGATCACCGTCGACGGCCTGGTCGACACGCCGACGACCTGGACCTGGGACGAGGCGCACGCCCTGCCGCCAGCGGTGTACGAGGGCGACATCCACTGCGTCACCACGTGGTCCAAGCTCGGCACCAGCTTCGGCGGGGTCAGCGTCGACACCCTGCTGGCCGCCGCCGGGCCGCAGGCCGGAGGCGTCCTACGTCATGGCCACCTCGCCCACCGGCTACACCACCAACCTGCCGCTCGCCGACGTCACCGGCGGCAAGGCCTGGGTGGTCTGGACCCACGAGGGCCGCCCGCTGCCGCCGAGCACGGCGGGCCGGTCCGGCTGCTGGTGCCGCACCTGTACTTCTGGAAGAGCGCGAAGTGGATCTCCCGGCTCACCCTGCTCGACCACGACGAGCAGGGCTTCTGGGAGCGCAACGGCTACCACGACCGCGGCGACCCGTGGCTCGAGCAGAGGTACCAGGGTGACTGAGTGCCCGACGCGCTCGCGACGGGCGCCGGCCGCGCCGGCGGCTGGTGCGACCGGGCGTGGTCCGCGACGGTCGACCGCACCACGACCACCGACGCCGGTCGGTCCTGCGCGCTGGACGTCGCCGACCGGATCGACCACCTGCCCGGTCAGCACTACGTGATCCGGCTGACCGCCGACGACGGCTACGTCGCGCAGCGGTCGTACTCGATCGCCTCCGCGCCCGCCGACCCGCTGGTCGAGCTCTAGGTCGAGCGGCTCGACGACGGTGAGGTCTCCGGGCTACCTCGCCGACGTCGTCGAACCCGGCGACGAACTGGAGGTGCGCGGCCCGATCGGCGGCTGGTTCGTCTGGGACGGCGACGTGCCCGCGGTCGGGGTGGCCGGCGGCAGCGGCGCGGTGCCGCTGGTGGCGATGCTGCGGCACGCCCGCGACATCGGTCGTGCCGGACCTGCTGCGGCTGGCCGTGTCCGCCCGGACCCTGGCCGACCTGCCGTACCCCGACGAGCTGGCCGGCCAGCACGGTCGTGCTGAGCCGCGAGGACCACGAGGGGCGCCGGGCTGCCCGGCTCGGGGTCGACGACCTGCGGCCGCTGCTCACACCGGAGCCGGCGGCGGCGTTCGTCTGCGGGTCGGCGGGCTTCGCCGAGTCCGCCAGCCGGCTGCTGGTCGACCTCGGTGTCCCCGCGAAGCACGTCCGGGTCGAGCGCTTCGGCCCGTCCGCCACGTGACGACGGCCTGGACATCCGTCAAGACGTGACAGGTCGGCAGGGATCCGGCGTCAAGACGTGACGGGTCGGCGGGGATCCGGCGTCAAGACGTGACGGGTGGGCAGGTGGCAGGGTGGAGGGGTGAGCGAGCGCAACGTCCTCGGCGGCGACCTTGACCCCTGCAGCACCGACCCGATGACCGGGTTCTTCCGCGACGGCTGCTGCAGCACCGGGCCGGAGGACACCGGCAGCCACACGATCTGCGCCGTGGCGACCCCGGAGTTCCTGGCGCACCAGCGCGCGATCGGCAACGACCTCGGCACCCCGCGGCCGGAATTCCGGTTCCCCGGCCTGGTGCCCGGCGACCGGTGGTGCGTCACGGCCCCGAACTGGGCCCGCGCGTACGCCGAGGGGGTCGCCGCCCCGGTCGTCCTGGCCTCCACCCACGAGTCGGTGCTGCGGATCGTGCCGCTCGAGGCGCTGCGCCAGCACGCCGTCGACGTCCCGGCCGACCCGAGCTCCCTGGAGCCGTGACCGGGCACGCCACGCGCAGGAGGGGTCAGGGGCGCCCGGGGTACCCACGGACCACGGCACGCTCGAGGATGCCCAGCGTGGCCTTCAGCGCCGAGACCGGGACCACGGGGAAGATGCCGGCCTCGCGCCAGGTCTCGGCCGCGTCGGACCAGTCGTAGAACGAGGTCACGATCGTGGCGTCGTCGTCGTCGGCCGGCTCGAGCCGGTAGCCGTACACGTGGCCGATCTGCGGTCGGATCCGGCCCAGCACCGTCCAGGAGATCTCCCGGTCCGGCTCGAAGGACGCGATGGTGACGGTCACGTCGTACTTGCCCATGTCCCGGTCCCCCAGGGCCTCGCGGTCCATGTGCACCACGAAGGTGTCGCCCGCGGCGGTGACCACCTCGCCCTCGGCGTCCTGCAGCATCCCGGAGGCGTCGATCGCGACGTGGCCCTGCGGGTCGCACAGCACCGCGAAGACCTCGGCGGGGGAGGCGGGAAGGCGACGGGTGACCTCGAGGCGGTCGGTCGGTGCGGGCGAGGGGTCGGCGGGAGTCGTCATCTGTGCATCGTCCCCCGGGGCCGGGGGCGGGAACCGGCGGGGTGGTTTCAACGGGCTCAACCACCGGGGGGCTCAACCACCGGGGGGCTCGACCACCGGGGGCTCGACCACCGGGGCCCTCGTACGCTGGACACCGAGGTGAGGCGCGTGCACGACAACCACAGGCAGCAGGGTGAGCAGCAGGCCGGTCGCGAGCGCGACCCGCGTACCGGACGCGCCGCTGCGGCCGCACGGATCCAGCAGCAGGCCTCGTGGGTCGACCTCCAGATCCGGCAGGCCATGGACCGGGGCGACTTCGACGACCTGCCCGGCTACGGCAAGCCCCTCCAGGGCCTCGACGGCCGCGACGACCCCGACTGGTGGGTCAAGAAGCTCGTCGAGCGCGAGCGGGTCGTCGTGCTGCCCCCGTCGCTGCAGCTGCGCAAGGACGACGCCGAGCTGGACGCCCGGTTGGACCGGCTCGGGTCGGTGGACCAGGTGCGTCGCGAGGTGGCCGAGTTCAATGCCCGGGTGCGGTGGGCGCTCTACCGGCCCCCGGAAGGGCCGCCGATGATCACCCCGCCCCGTGACCCGGACGTCGAGGCGGACCGGTGGCGCGAGCGCCGTGAGGCAGCCCGTGAGGTGGCCCGGGCGGCGGCCCGCGAGGCCGCGGCACAGCGTGAGAGCGCCCGGCCCCGCCGAGGAAACTGGTTGCGCCGGCGACGGGGATGAGGTCGGGTCAGGCCATGACGACCCCCGGACTGCGCTGGCAGTGCCTCTGCATCGACTCCACCGACCCGCGGACCGCCGCCACCTTCTGGCAGGAGGCCCTGGGCTGGCGGCGTACGCACGACGGCGAGTGCGAGGTGGTCCTCGAGCCGCCCGCCGGGTCTCCCGAGGACGGCGTCAGCCCGGACCTGCTCTTCCTCAAGGTGCCGGAGCAGCGACAGGGCAAGAACCGGCTGCACCTCGACCTGCGTCCGGTCGACCAGGCCGTCGAGGTGGCCAGGCTGGAGGCGCTCGGCGCGCGTCGGGTGAGCGTCGGCCAGGGTGAGGACGTCAGCTGGGTGGTCCTGGCCGATCCGGACGGGAACGAGTTCTGCGTGCTTCGTGCGCTGACCGCCGAGGAGCTCGCCGAGTAGGACCGGCGCGGGCCAGATACCCTAGGGGGGTAGAGTACTCACCATGAGCGAGGCGACCCCTGCTGCCGGGCACCACCACGGCTACCTGCACGCCAAGGACGACTACCTCAAGCGCCTGCGGCGCATCGAGGGCCAGGCCCGGGGCCTGCAGCGGATGGTCGAGGAGGAGACCTACTGCATCGACATCCTCACGCAGGTCTCCGCGATGACCAAGGCCCTGCAGTCGGTGGCCCTGGGTCTGCTCGACGAGCACGTCGCGCACTGTGTCGCCGACGCCGTCCGCCAGGGCGGCCCGGAGGCAGACGCCAAGCTCAAGGAGGCCGGCGAGGCGATCGCCCGCCTGGTCCGATCCTGATCACCCCCTCCCGAAGGAGCAACGGCATGTCCCAGACCCAGAGCTACACCGTCACCGGGATGACCTGCGGCCACTGCGTCGCCTCGGTCACCGAAGAGGTCCAGGAGCTCGACGGCGTGGAGAGCGTCGACGTGGTCCTCGAGACCGGCACCCTCACCGTCACCGGCACCGACCTCCTCGACGACGCCGCCGTGCGCACTGCCGTCGAGGAGGCCGGCTACCAGCTCGCGTGAGCACCGGCACCAGCCCCGCCCAGGCGTCCGCCGGCACCGAGACCGGCAGCGAGACCGGCACCGAGACCGGCACCGACGTCGAGCTGCTGATCGGGGGGATGACCTGCGCCTCCTGCGCGAACCGCATCGAGCGCAAGCTCAACAAGCTCGACGGCGTCGTCGCGACGGTCAACTACGCCACCGAGAAGGCCAAGGTCAGCTTCCCGGCCGGGATCGGCGCCGAGGACCTGGTGCGCACGGTCGAGCAGGCCGGGTACACCGCCGAGCTGCCCCGCCCCGCGCGCGAGGTCGGTGCCGACCACGTCGAGGACGCGGCCCCCGACCCCGCGGCCGCGCTGCGCCAGCGGCTGCTGGTCAGCACCGCGCTCAGCGTGCCGGTCATCGCGATGGCCATGGTGCCGGCGCTGCAGCTCGACAACTGGCAGTGGCTGTCGTTGACCCTCGCCTCCCCGGTCGTGGTCTGGGGGGCCCTGCCCTTCCACCGCGCCGCCTGGACGAACCTGCGGCACGGCACGACGACCATGGACACCCTGGTCTCCACCGGGGTGCTCGCGGCGTACCTGTGGTCGCTCTACGCGCTCTTCCTCGGCACCGCCGGCATGACGGGCATGCGGCACCCCTTCGAGCTCACCGTCGCCCGCAGCGACGGCTCGGGGAACATCTACCTCGAGGCGGCGGCCGGGGTCACCACCTTCCTGCTCGCCGGGCGGTACGTCGAGACGCGCTCCAAGCGTCGCGCCGGGGCCGCCCTGGCCGCCCTGCTCGAGCTCGGGGTCAAGGACGTCGGCGTCCTCGAGGACGGCCCCTCGGGGCCGGTCGAGCGCCGGGTCCCGGCCGAGGAGCTCGCGGTCGGCACCCGCTTCGTGGTCCGGCCCGGCGAGCGGATCGCCACCGACGGCGTCGTCGAGGAGGGCGGCTCGGCGGTCGACGCCTCGCTGCTGACCGGGGAGTCGGTCCCGCTGGAGGTCGGCGTGGGCGACAGCGTCGTCGGCGCGACCGTCAACGTCGGCGGTCGGCTCGTGGTCCGCGCCACCCAGGTCGGCTCCGACACCCAGCTGGCGCAGATGGCCCGGCTCGTCGAGGACGCCCAGAACGGCAAGGCCGAGGTGCAGCGCCTCGCCGACCGCGTCTCGGGCGTCTTCGTCCCGGTCGTCATCGCCCTGGCGCTGCTCACGCTGGCCGGCTGGCTGCTGGCCGGCGGCGGCACCGAGGCGGCGTTCACCGCCGCCGTGTCGGTGCTGATCATCGCCTGCCCCTGCGCCCTCGGCCTGGCCACTCCGACCGCCCTCATGGTCGGCACCGGTCGGGGGGCCCAGCTCGGCATCCTGATCAAGGGACCCGAGGTGCTGGAGTCCACCCGCCGGGTCGACACCGTGGTGCTCGACAAGACCGGCACCGTGACCACCGGCCGGATGGCGCTGTCCGGCGTCACGGCGGGCACGGGCACGTCGGTCGAGGAGGTCCTGCGCCTCGCGGGAGCCCTCGAGGACGCCTCGGACCACCCGATCGCCCGCGCGGTGGCCGACGCGGCCCGGAACCAGGACGAGGCCCTCCTGCCCGTGATCCGGTTCTCCGCCGTCGACGGGCTCGGCGTCCGGGGGACCGTCGTCGACGGCGACCGGCGTACCGAGGTGCTCGTGGGCAAGCCGGCCTTCCTCGCCGACCACGGCCTCGCGCTGTCCGAGGACCTGACCGGGACCCTCGACCGGGCCCGGCGCAACGGGGGCACCGCCGTGGTCGTCGGGTGGGACGGAGCGGCCCGGGGGGTGCTCGTGGTCGCCGACACGGTCAAGCCCACCTCGGCCGAGGCGGTACGCCGGCTGCGGGAGCTGGGCCTGCGCCCGGTGCTGCTCACCGGCGACCACGAGGTCGTGGCCCGCGCGGTCGCCGAGCAGGTGGGCATCGACGAGGTGGTCGCCGACGTGCTGCCCGCCGACAAGGTGGCAGTCGTCGCCCGGCTGCAGGACGAGGGACGCGTGGTCGCGATGGTCGGCGACGGGGTCAACGACGCGGCCGCCCTGGCCCGGGCCGACCTGGGACTGGCCATCGGCACCGGCAGCGACGTGGCCATCGAGGCCGCCGACCTGACCCTGGTCCGGGGTGACCTGCTGGTCGCCGCGGACGCGATCCGGCTCGCCCGTCGGACCCTGGCGGTGATCAAGGGCAACCTGTTCTGGGCCTTCGCCTACAACGTGGCGGCCCTGCCGCTCGCGGCCGCCGGTCTGCTCAACCCCATGCTGGCCGGCGCGGCGATGGCCTTCAGCTCGGTCTTCGTGGTCACCAACAGCCTGCGGCTGCGACGCTTCCGGCCCTGGTCCTGAGCCGCCCGGGATCCTGGACGACCGGACGCGTCGCCCGAGGTGGACAGGACGGGGCGCGGGCTGTCTGATGGTCCTCGGGGCACCGAGAGGGGACCGCATCACCGAGCACAGCGATCAGCCGCACTGGCTCTCCGCGGTGCCCCGGGCCGTCGTGGTGCTGGACCCGCGCGGCCTCGTCCTGGGCTGCTCCGCGGTCGGCGCCGAGCTGCTCGGCCGCACCGTGGACACCCTGACCGGAGCACCCTTCGCCGCCACGGTCCTGGCCGAGCCCGACCGCGGCGGCTTCGAGGAGGTGCTCGCCCTGGCTGCCTCCGGGGTGGACTGGCAGGGCCGGCTGCGGCTGCCCTCGGGAGCGGTCCACGTCGAGGCGGTCCCGGCGCCGCGGGGCCCCGCCGGCCAGGCCTGCCTGCCCGGCCGGGCCTGCCCGGTCCAGGAGGTCGTGCTGACCCTGACCGCCGACGGCCCCGACCGGGACCGGGCCGTCCTGCTGTCGGCCCTGCTGGCCCGGCTGGTGCGCGTCGGGGCCGACCTCCAGGCCGCCGACGACCTCTCCCGGCTCACCGAGGTCGTGGTCTCCCGGCTGGCCGACGCCGTCGGGGCCACCACGGGGTCGCTGTCGGTGCTCGTCGACGACCACACCCTGAGCATGGTCGGGGTGCGCGGCGGGACGCCCGGGGCCGCCGATAGGTGGAGCCGCTACCCGGCCGACGACGCCACGCCCGCAGGCTCGGTGATCGCGACCCGGACCCCGCTGCTGCTCGTGGGGCGCGAGGCGATCGCCGACCGCTACCCCGACCTCGTGCTCGCCGCCCCGGGGGAGCGCACGCTGCTCTGCCTCCCCCTGGTGCGAGGCGGACGCAGCCTCGGGGTCATCACGCTGACCTTCCCGGTCCGCTGGCAGCCGGGCGAGGCGGAGACGGAGTTCTACTCCGTCCTCAGCGACTCGTGCGCGCAGGCCCTGGAGCGGATCGGCGCCCAGCAGACCGTCGCCCAGCAGACCGCCAAGCTGTCGCTGGTCGCCGACGCCAGCGCGACGCTGGCCGCCAGCCTGGACTACGAGTCCACGCTGCGCACGGTGGCGAGACTGGCCGTCCCCCGCTTCGCCGACTGGTGCCGCATCGCGCTGGACCAGGACGGCACGTTGCGTACGCTCGCCGTCGCCCACGGTGACCCCGACCGGGTGGCCCTGGCCGAGGAGCTCCAGCGCCGCTACCCGGTCGACCCCGACGAGGACACCGGGGCGCACCAGGTGCTGCGGACCGGGCAGACCTCCTACCTGCCCGTGATCAGCGACGAGGTCCTGGTCGCCGCGGCCCGGGACCCCCAGCACCTGCGGATGCTGCGCGCGCTGTCCATCACCAGCGGGCTGACCGTGGCGCTGACCGCCCGGGGTCGGGTCTTCGGCATCGTGTCGTGGGCCCGCGGCGAGGGCAGGGAGCCCTTCGAGCCGGCCGACGTGACCTTC
The DNA here is from genome assembly GCA_963843825.1 of uncultured Actinomycetota bacterium. Taxonomy (GTDB): domain Bacteria; phylum Actinomycetota; class Actinomycetes; order Propionibacteriales; family Nocardioidaceae; genus Marmoricola_A. Next base: position 5,213 of record CAWJLZ010000003.1, on the reverse strand, counting down.
GCCGAGGACCTGGCGCGGCGCGCGGCCACCGCGATCGACAACTCCTTGCTGCACAGCGAGCTGCGGGCGGTCGCCGACAGCCTCCACGACGCGGTGCTGCCCGCGGACCTGCCGGAGGTCGCGGGCTGGCAGCTGGCCGCGACGTACTCCCCGGCGGGGCGTGCCGGGGTCGGCGGGGACTTCTACGACGTCCTGCCGCTCCCCGACGGGCGGCTGGCCCTGGCCATGGGCGACGTGATGGGACGGGGCGTGCAGGCCGCGGCGTCGATGGCCCAGGTCAAGGCCGCGCTGCGGACCATCGTCGCGGTGGAGGCCGACCCGGCGGAGGTCCTGACCCGCCTCGACCTGTACTACGAGCGCTACCCCAGCGACCAGCTCGTGACCCTGCTGTACGCCGTCGCGGACCTCGCCGCCGGCACGCTCACCCTGGCCTGTGCCGGGCACCCGCCCGCGCTGCTCCGCTCGGCCGACGGGACGGTCGCCTACCTCGACCAGGCCGGCGGGACGATCCTGGGCGCCGGCGCCGCAGGCCCCCGTACGGCCACCACCGTGCGGCTGGAGGCAGGCCAGACGCTGCTGCTCTACACCGACGGGCTGCTCGAGCGACGGGGCGAGGACCTGGAGGACGGCCGACGCCGCCTGCTCGCCCACGCCACGACGCTACCCTCACCGCCCACCTCGGCCGACCTGGCCGCGCTGGCGGCCGAGGTGCGCGACCCGACCCGCGACGACGACGTCGCGGTGCTCGCCGCGCACCTCGGTGTCGGTGACGCACCGGTAGAGTTCGATGCATGGCACAACCAAGCATCCTGCGCGGCCCCCGCGCCTCCGTCGACGACTACAAGCCGTGGTCGGCGCTGTTCGCCCTCTGCCTCGGCTTCTTCATGATCCTGGTGGACTCCACCATCGTCTCGGTGGCGACCCCGGCGATCATCGAGGACCTCCAGGCCGACGTGAACTCCGTGGTGTGGGTGACCAGTGCCTACCTGCTGGCCTACGCCGTCCCGGTGCTGATCACCGGCCGCCTGGGTGACCGCTACGGCCAGAAGAACCTGTACCTGCTCGGTCTGCTGGTCTTCACCCTGTCCTCGCTCTGGTGCGGGCTGACCAACAGCGTCGAGGGTCTCATCGTGGCCCGCGTGTTCCAGGGCCTCGGCGGGGCGCTGATGACCCCGCAGACGATGGCCACGATCACCCGGATCTTCCCCGCCGAGTCCCGCGGCAAGGCGATGGCGGTCTGGGGTGCCACCGCGGGAGTGGCGACCCTGGTCGGCCCCCTCGTCGGCGGGCTGCTCGTCGACGGCCTGGGCTGGGAGTGGATCTTCTTCGTCAACGTGCCGATCGGCATCGTCGGCCTGTTCCTGGCCTGGCGGCTGGTGCCGCTCCTGGAGACCCACGCGCGCTCCTTCGACTGGCTCGGGGTGGCGCTGAGCGGGACCGGCATGTTCCTGCTGGTCTTCGGCATCCAGGAGGGCCAGCAGTACGAGTGGGGCACGATCACCGGCCCGATCTCGGTGTGGAGCCTGATCGTCGCCGGCGTGGTCTTCTTCGGGCTGTTCCTGGCCTGGCAGGTCCGCAACCGGGCCGAGCCGCTGGTCCCGCTGTCGCTGTTCGCCGACCGCAACTTCTCCCTCGCCAACGTGGCCATCACCTCGATGGGCTTCGCCATCACCGCGATGGCGTTCCCGCTGATGCTGTGGGCCCAGCTGGCCCGTGGTCTCTCCCCGACCCAGGCCGCGCTGCTGCTCTCCCCGATGGCCGTGGCCACCCTGGTCTTGGCCCCGATCGTCGGCCGCTGGACCGACTCGGTGCACCCGCGGATCCTGACCACCTTCGGGTTCGCCACCCTGATCGGTTCCACCCTGTGGCTGGTCACCGAGATGACGCCGACCTCCGCCACCGTCATGGTCCTGCTGCCGATCGCGGCCTTCGGCGTGGGCAGCGCCTTCGTCTGGGCCCCGAACAGTGCGACCGCGACCCGCAACCTGGCCATGCGTGATGCCGGGGCCGGCGCCGGGGTCTACAACGCCACCCGGCAGCTGGGGGCAGTGCTCGGGTCGGCCGCCATCGCCGTGCTCATCGACTCGCGGCTCGCCGCCCAGGGCCTCGACCTGCAGGCGAGCGGGGAGTCGACGGGCAGCGGGCTGCCGGCCCAGGTCCTCGCGCCCTTCAGCGACGCGATGGCCCAGGCCATGCTCCTGGTCCCGATCTCCCTGGTCGCCGGCCTGGTCGCCGTCGTCTTCTTCCAGCAGCCCCGCCACCAGCGGGCGGTCGGGCCGACTCCGGACGCGGTTCCCGGGCACGTCCCCGCCGAGCAGCTGGGCGCAGCGAGCACCCCCTGAACGACCCGGGCTCAGTCAGGCCTTCCTTCCCGCGAGGACCGCGTCCTCCTGCTCCCGGCTGAGTCCCTGCAACCCGGCTGCCTCCGCCCCGACCTCGCGGACCCACGCCAGCGTCGCCGCTGCGGTCTCGGCGACCGGCCGGGCAACGAGCCCGGCGCGCACCGCCGGGTCCGGGTCGTGGGCCAGCATGCCGGCGTGGTCGTCACCGGCGAGCCACAGCGGCAGCGACGCCGGGCCGGCCCACTCGGCCACCCCGAGCTCCACCAGCCGCGCGAGTCGGCACCCAGGCGAGGTCACGCGGTGCGCCCCGACGCCGTCGGCGACCTGCTCGAGCAGCTCTGGCGCGGCAACGACCGGGCCGACGGCGTCCAGGACCTCCACCGAGCGGACCTCGGCGCAGTGCACGACAAAGGCGGCCAGGTCACGCACGTCCACGACCTGCACCGGGTCCTGCGGCGAGCCCGGCGCCAGCACCGGATCCCCGTCGGCGGCGTCAGCCAGGCGGTCCGGCCAGTAGGTGAACCGCCCGTCGGGTCGCCGGGGCCGACGATCAGGCCGGGCCGCCAGGTGGGTCGACGCGGCCGCCACGGGACGCACGATCCGCTCGCAGGCCACCTTCATCCCGCCGTACGCCTCCGGCTCGGCGCCAGGTCGACGGTCCGCGGGCGACCTGCTCGAGCAGCGGCAGGTTGCCCGGCCCGCCACCCGGGCCGGGTGGTCGGCGTACACGCTGATCGAGGAGACAAAGACCCAGTGCGCCTCCGGCAGCGCCGCCACCGCGGCACGCACCCACGACGGCTGCCGGCCGACCTCGACCACCACGTCGTCCCGCGGCCCGGCGCCCCGCAGCACCGCGGCGACGTCGCCGTCGCCCGGTCGAGCGCGAGGTGGCGGCGCCGGCCGGGACCGGCCCGACTGCCCCGGCAGGCACAGGTCACCTCGTGGCCCCTGGCCACCGCCACCTCGGCCACCTCGCGGGACAGGAAGAGCGGTGCCGCCCAGCACGAGGATCCGCATCCGCCCAGACGCCGCGCACGCGACCACGGTCTCCGCTGCAGACGAACGGCTCAGCCGCGCCCGTGCGGCGGTCAGCCAGACCGACGTCGTCCGGCCCCTTGGGGATGATCCGCGACGGGTTGATCTCGGTCTGCACGACGTAGTAGTGCGCCTTGATCTGGTCGAAGTCGATGGTCTCGCCGAAGCCGGGCGTCTGGAACAGGTCGCGGGCGTAGCCCCACAGCGCCGGCATCTCGGTGAGCTTGTTCCGGTTGCACTTGAAGTGGCCGTGGTAGACGGCGTCGAAGCGCGCCAGCGTGGTGAACAGCCGCACGTCGGCCTCGGTGATCGCGTCGCCCATGAGGTAGCGGCGGTCGGCTCAGCCGCTCCTCGAGCCAGTCCATCGCCGTCCAGAGCCGGTCGTAGGCCTCCTCGTAGGCCTCCTGGGAGCCGGCGAAGCCGCAGCGGTAGACGCCGTTGTTGACCTCGGTGAAGACCCGCTTGCATCACCTCCTCCATCTCCTCGCGGACGTCCTCGGGCCACAGGTCCGGGGCGTCGGGGCGGTGGTGGTCGCGCCACTCGAAGAACAGGTCGTGGGTGATCCACGGGAAGTCGTTGGTGACGACCTTCGGCTCGCGATCTCCACCATGGCGGGGACGGTGATGCCCTTGGGGTAGTCGGGGACCCGGTTGAGGTAGGCCTCCTGCAGCCGGTGGATGCCGAGCACCGGGTCCACGCCCGCCGGGGTCGAGGTCGAAGGTCCAGCTGTGCGCGTCGTGGGTCGGGCCGGCCAGCCCGAGCGAGATCACGTCCTCCAGGCCGAGCAGCTGGCGCACGATGATCGCGCGGTTCGCCCACGGACAGGCGCGGCGGCGACCAGCCGGTAGCGGCCGGGCTCGGCCGGCCAGGTCGGTGCTCGACCTCGTGCCCGCCGTACGGGTCCTGGGCGGCCCGCCTCGGGGTGATCCGGTCGGGGATGTAGTCCATGTCCCGCTCGAAGCCCTTGCCCTCGGTGACGTAGGTGCCCGTGGTCTGGTCGCTCATGTGGTCCTCTCGTTGGCCTGGTGACCCCGTGCCCCTCCCCGGCGAGGACCACTCCTGAGGCGTCGGTCACGGCGATAAGGCGTTGACAGCCCGGGTGCCGTGGCTACCGTCGGAGGACAGGACGTCTCGGGTCTCACCACCAGGAGGCGGTCATGCGCGTCGTCGTCATCGGCTCGGGGCCGACCGGGCTCGTCCTCGGCACCGCCCTGGGTCGTCGTGGCCACCAGGTGCTCTCGGTCGACCGGGACCCCGGGCCCCGGGCCGACGGGAGCTGGCCCCGCCGGGGGGTGATGCAGTTCGAGCACGCGCACGGCTTCCGGCCCCAGTGCCGGTTCCTGCTGGAGGAGGAGTGGCCCGAGGCGTACGCCGCCTGGCGGGGCTGGGGGCCGAGGAGGTTAGCTTCGCGGGCCCACCGGGCGTCGCCGTGCCCGCGGGCAACCGGTCCCGCCGGTCCACCTTCGAGCGCGCCCTGCGCGCCACCGCCGAGACCGCCGACGACCTGGTGCTGTCGACCGGGCACGTCGAGGAGGTGCTGGTGCGGGGAGGACGTGCGGTCGGGGTCCGCGTCGACGGGGTCCCGCTCGAGGCCGACCTCGTGGTCGACGCCTCGGGACGCGCCGGTCGGGTCCCCGGCACCCCCGGGGTGAGCCACGAGGAGCGCGCCGGCGACTGCGGGATGGCCTACGTCGACCGGGTCTACCGCCTGCACGAGGGGGCCGAGCCGGGGCCGATGGCGAACCCGGTCGCCTGGATCGCCGAGTCGACGGGTACCTGGCCCTGGTGTTCCTCCACGAACGGAGCAAGCACCTAGAACTGAACGAGGCCACACA
>CAWJLZ010000002.1:0-6148 GCA_963843825.1 uncultured Actinomycetota bacterium | reverse complement strand
CCGGCCCCGGAAGCGGTCGTAGAGGCCGCGCCCGGACCCGATCAGCCCGCTGGCGACCATCTCCTCCTCGGAGAAGCCCTTGCCGCGGAGCAGGCGGACGAGGTCCTCGCCCCCTCGGGGGGAGAACCCGACCCCGAAGTGGGCCGCCGCGTCGGCGTCGAAGCCACGAGAGTCCAGGAACTGCCGGGCGGTGAGGCCCTCGGGGGTGGCGAGCTGAGCGGCGTACCACTCCTGGGTGACCTTGTGCGCCTCGACGAGCCGCGGGCGCTGCGGGCCGCCGCGGGGACGCTGGGGGCCGCCCTCCTCGTAGCGCAGCTGGATGCCGACCTTCTCGGCCAGCCGCTCGACGGTCTCGGTGAAGCCGAGGCCGTCCATCTCCATCACGAAGTTGATGACGTCACCACCGGCCTGGCACCCGAAGCAGTGGTAGAAGCCACGGGACGGGGTCACGTGGAACGACGGGGACTTCTCGTCGTGGAAGGGGCACAGGCCCTTCATCGACCCGCCGCCGGCGTTGCGGAGCGTGACGTAGTCGGAGACCACGTCGTCGATGCGGGTCTTCTCCCGCACCTCCGCGATGTCCTCTTCCTTGATCCGGCCCGCCACGCAGCGGAGTCTACGGGCGGCTCCCGACAGCGAGGACGGCCACTATCGTGCCACCCTGGGGACGGACTGATCGGGAGGTGGTCGTGGACTTCGTGGGAGATGGTCGCGCCCCCGTCGGCGAGGACGCGGCGCCGGTCAGCGACGAGGATCGCGCCGCCGACCGGTTCGCCGCCCTGATGGAGGCGGCGCCCGACGCCACCATGGAGCTCGACGTCGACGGTCACGTCCTCGCCTTCAACCGCCGGGTGCCCGAGCTGTTCGGCCGCGCGCGCGGGGAGCTCCTCGGCATCTCCGCCGACGACCTGGTGCCGGGTCTGTCCGAGGTGGCCGACACCGGAGTCCCGATGACGGGCCGGCACCACGACGGCCACACCTTCCCGATCGAGGTGAGCCTCTCCCGGGCTGCCCAGGGGACACGCGTGGCCACGGTCCGTGACATGACGGCCCACCGGGCCGGCGAGGAATCCCTGCGGGAGAGCGAGACCCGCCTGCGCCAGCTGGCCGAGAACTCCGAGGTGGTGTTCACCCTGCGGCAGATCGACCCCCCGGAGTACCTCTACGTCAGCCCCAGCATCGAGCAGCTGACCGGTTACCGCCCCGAGGACCTGTACGTCGATCCAGGGCTGGCCGTGGGCGACCTGATCCATCCCGACGACCGGGAGAAGGCCGCCCGCGTGCGCGGAGGCGCGGACGACCAGCACCGAGGCTCCGGGGTGGAGATGCGGATCGTGCACCTCGACGGCTCGATCCGCTGGGTCCGGGCCGTGAACACGGTGGTCCCGCATCCCTCGGGCACGCCCCAGCGCGTGGTCGGCATGGCCGAGGACATCACCGAGCGGGTGCTGGCGAACGAGCGCCTCGAGGCGGCCGAGGAGCGGGCCCGCGAGGCCAACGAGGCGAAGACCCTGTTCCTGTCCCGGATGAGCCACGAGCTGCGGACGCCGTTGAACGCCGTCCTCGGGTTCGGTCAGCTCCTGGACCGCACGCTGTCGGGCTCGGCGCACCACGACTCGGTCCGTCACATCCTCCGGGCCGGCGAGCACCTGCTCTCACTGATCGACGACGTCCTCGACGTCACCCGGATCGAGGCGGGCGAGATGGCCCTGAGCCTGGAGCCGGTCCTCGTGCGCGACCTGGCTCACGAGGTGCTCGACCTGATGCGGCCGACCGCCGAGGCGGCCGGGGTCACCCTGGGGTTGGGCATCGACGAGGGGCCGATCTTCGCCATGGCCGATGCGCAGCGACTGCGGCAGGTGCTGATCAACCTGGTCAGCAACGGCGTGAAGTACAACCGCCGGAGCGGACACGTGCGACTGTCCTGGACCTCGACGCAGACCGAGGTCCTGCTCACCGTGACCGACGACGGGTTCGGGATCGCGCCCGAGCTGCAGGCGCGGCTGTTCGTCCCGTTCGACCGTCTCGGGGCCGAGGCCCTGGGGATCGAGGGCGCCGGGGTGGGGCTCGCCCTCAGCCAGGCGCTGGTGAGCCTGATGAACGGCCGCCTGAGCGTCAGCTCGCAGGCGCAGTCGGGCTCCGACTTCACCGTGGCCCTGCCGCGGGTCGACCCACCGCAGCCGACGGCAGCCGAGGACACGTCCAGCACCGAGGCCGAGCCGACCGGCCACTCACCGGGCTCCTTGTCGCTGCTCTACGTGGAGGACAACGCTGCGAACGTCTCGGTGATGCAGGCGGTCCTCGAGCTGCGCCCGGAATGGCGCCTGCTGGAGACGGGTCTGGCCAGCACCGGGCTCCAGGTCGCCCGCGAGCAGCACCCGGACCTGGTCTTCCTCGACCTCCACCTGCCCGACGCGAGCGGGGCCTCGGTGCTGGAACGGCTGATGAGCGACCCCGACACCCAGGACCTCCGGGTGGTGGCCCTGAGCGCCGACGCCAGCCCCGGCACCATCCGGAGGATCATCGCCGCGGGCGCCGTCGACTACCTGACCAAGCCCTACGGCCTCGACCGGTTGCTGGAGGTCCTGGACTCCGCTGCGCGTGCACGGTCGACCTGAGCCTCCCGTCCCCGACCCGGGCTGGTCGGCCCGGCGGTTCGAAACCACCCGGTCGGGGGGTTTGAACGCGCCCGGATGGGCTACGTGTGCCTCATGACCGAACCGACTGTGCGCCCCACCGGCGGGGGCGACCCCACCCTGGGAGCCCTCGTCAACGACCTGACCACCCAGGTCCCCGAGCTGATCCGTTCCGAGCTGCGCCTCGCCCAGGCCGAGATGGCCGAGAAGGGGAAGCGCGCTGGGATCGGCATCGGCATGTTCAGCGGTGCCGGTCTGATGGCCTTCTTCGGGTTCGGCACCCTGCTGGCCACGCTCGTGCTGGTGCTCGACCTCTTCCTGCCCGCCTGGCTGGCCGCCCTGATCGTGACCGTGGTCCTCTTCGCCGTCGCCGCCGTGCTGGCGCTGATGGGCAAGAAGAAGGTGGACGAGGCCACCCCACTCACCCCCGAGCGTGCGACGGTGGGCCTCAAGGAAGACATCGCCACGGTGAAGGGACAGCGCGCATGAGCACCCCCGAGGACATCCAGGCCGACATCGAGCGTCAGCGCGAGCAGCTCGCGGCGACCGTCGACCAGCTCGGCCACAAGCTCGACGTCAAGGCCCAGACCAAGGCCAAGGTCGCCGACGTGCGCGAGCGGGCCACCACCGACGAGGGCAAGCCCCGCCCCGAGCTGCTCGGTGCCGCCGGCGGCGTCGTCGTGGCCGTGGTGCTGCTCGTGCTCTGGCGCCGGCGGCGCGCATGAGCAAGAAGGAGACCGTCGAGCAGGAGGACCGCGAGCAGGCGGCCATGCCCGACCCCGAGTCGGACTACAAGCCCGCCTCCCCCACCGACCTGAAGAAGCGGTCGTGGCTCTACGTCGCGCGCAAGACGCTGCACGAGTTCACCGAGGACCAGTGCACCGACCTCGCCGCGGCCCTGACCTACTACTCGGTGCTCGCCCTGTTCCCCGCGATCATCGCCCTGATCTCCACCGTGGGCGTCCTGGGCCAGGGGCAGCAGTCGGTCGACACCGTCAAGAAGATCCTGAACCCACTGGTCTCCGACCAGGTCAGCAAGCCCCTCTTCGACTTCCTGGACTCCGTCTCCAAGTCCGACGCCGCCGGAATCGGCCTGGTCATCGGCATCCTGGCCGCCCTCTGGTCGGCCTCGGGCTACGTCGGTGCGTTCAGCCGCGCGACCAACCGGATCTACGAGATCGAGGAGGGCCGGCCGTTCTGGAAGCTCCGCCCGGTGATGCTGCTGCTGACCCTCGTGGCCGTGGTCCTGGTCGCGGTGGCCCTGCTGATGCTGATCCTGTCGGGCCCGGTCCTGCAGTCGGTGGGCAACGTGGTCGGGCTCGGCGACGCGGCCGTCACCACCTTCGCGATCGTCAAGTGGCCCCTGCTGCTCGCCATCGTGGTCGTGATCGTGGGCCTGCTCTACTACGTCACCCCCAACGTGCAGCAGCCCAAGTTCCGCTGGATCTCGGTCGGGGCCGCGGTCGCGATCGCCATCTGGCTGGTCGCGTCGGCCGCGTTCGGCCTCTACCTGGCGACGTTCGCGAACTACGCCAAGACCTACGGCCCCATCGCGGGCGTCGTGGTCGGGCTGCTGTTCCTCTGGATCACCAACCTCGCGCTGCTGTTCGGCGCCGAGCTCGACGCCGAGCTCGAGCGGGGTCGGCAGCTCGAGGCGGGCATCGCCGCCGAGGAGGAGCTGCAGCTCCCGGCGCGCGACACCCGCAACATCAAGAAGGCTCGCAAGGCGCGCGAGAAGGACGCCGCCGTCGGTCGCAAGATCCGACGTGAGGCAGCACGCACCGAGGCACACCAAGACCACCACAACCGCTCTGACGCAGAGCAGGAGGAGACATCATGAAGAAGCTGTTGGTACTCGTCGCCGGAGGTGTCGGCTACGTGCTCGGCACCAAGGCCGGACGTGAGCGCTACGAGCAGATCCGTGGCCAGTTCAACAAGGTCAAGGACGACCCGCGCGTGCAGGAGAAGGCGCAGCAGGCGACCGACCTGGCCAAGGAGAAGGCCCCCGTGGTCAAGGACAAGGTCGTCTCGGCGGCCGGCACGGCGGCCGACAAGGCCAAGTCCGCCGCCCCCTCCGGGTCCTCGACCCCGGACCGCTCCATCGGCGACGACAAGCTGAACCCCGAGAGCCTGCACTTCCAGGACGAGGTCGGCCCCCAGGGCGACCTGCCCTGACCCGCCCGCGGTCCGGCGCCCGAGGCGTCGTACCGCTCGTGAGCAAGCGAACACCCACTACCGGGCAGTGCGGGCCTCCACGGTCCGCACTGCCCGGTAGCGTCGTCCCATGTCCCTGACCGACCGGTTCGACCGGTTCCAACGTCGCTTCCCACGCGTGGGCTTCCCGCTGGCGGTCTTCTACAAGTTCTTCGACGACATGGGCAACTACCTGGCGGCGCTGCTGACCTACTACGCCTTCGTCTCGCTGCTGCCGCTGCTGCTGCTGACCTCGACCATCCTCAGCGTGCTGCTCGTGGGCCATCCCGCCTGGCAGGAGTACCTCCTCAGCTCCGCCCTCTCGGAGTTCCCGGTCGTGGGCAAGCAGCTGGCCGCCCCGGCCGCCCTCGGCGGTGGGGTCACCGGCGTGGTGATCGGGACCGTCGGCGCGGTGTACGGCGCCCTCGGCGTCGCCCAGGCGCTGCAGCACGCGGGCAACACGATCTGGCACGTGCCGCGCAACAGCCGACCCAACCCGTTCCTCGCCCGCGCCCGGTCGCTGGTGCTGATCGGGTCGGTCGGGCTGGGCCTGCTCGTGATCGTGCTCGGCTCGGCCGCGATGACCGCGGTGTTCAGCGACAACCTGGCCGGTCGGATCGCCACCTTCGTGGTCAGCACCGTCATGCTGAGCACGGTCTTCCTGGTCGCCTTCCGGATCGCGCCGATGCACAAGGTGGCCAAGCGCGACCTGCTGCCCGGGGCCGTGCTGGCGGCCGTGCTGTTCCAGTCGCTGCAGTCCTTCGGCTACACCTTCGTCGCCCGCGTGATCCGCAACGCCTCGGAGACCAACGCCGTCTTCGCGCTGGTCCTGGGCCTGCTGGCCTACCTCTACGTCGCCTCGATGATCGTGGTCTTCTGCATGGAGCTCAACGTCGTACGCCGCGACAAGCTCTGGCCGCGCGCGCTGCTGACCCCCTTCACCGACAACGTCGAGCTGACCGCGGCCGACCAGTCGACCTACGCCCGCCAGGCCCAGGCCCAGCGGCTCAAGGGGTTCGAGACGATCAACGTCGAGTTCGGGCCGAGCCCGAAGGACCTCGAGGACGACGGGCAGGAGTCAGCGGAGCTCGCCTCCCAGGAGTCGGGCCACGAGCCGCCTCAGTAGTCGCCGGTCATCACGTTGGCCAGGGGCTCGCCACGGCCGTAGCGCCAGAGCTGGTCGCGCACCAGGCGCAGGGCACGTGGACGCATCGCGCTGCTGGCACCACCGACGTGGGGTGAGAGCAGCAGCCCCGGAGCGGACCACAGCGGGTGGTCCTCGGGCAGCGGCTCGGGATCGGTGACGTCCAGCGCCGCCT
>CAWJLZ010000001.1:0-30033 GCA_963843825.1 uncultured Actinomycetota bacterium | reverse complement strand
TTCCCGACCGGCGTGCCGTCGCTGAAGGACGCCGAGTCGCTCGTCGTCTCGGGCGACTGGACCTTCGGCGAGGGTGTCCGCGTCCAGGGCGCGGCCCGTCTCGAGGGCGACCGCGGTCGTGTCGAGGCCGGCGCGGTCCTCGGCGGGGACGCCGATTCGGAATAGGGTCGGGCCATGCCCGCCGAGCCTTCGCCACCGGTCCGAGCCCGAGCCGGGACCGCTGCCGGTCGAGGACTACCTCGACAGGGTGCTGAGCCGCATCGAGCCGATGCAGCCCTTCGAGCACCCGCTGATGGACGCCATCGGGCTGCCCGTCGCCGAGGACGTGCACGCCCCGGTGTCGCTGCCGGTCTTCGACAACTCCGGGATGGACGGCTACGCCGTGGTCTTCCGCGACGTGGCCGACGCCACCGAGGAGCGCCCGGTCCACCTGCCCGTGGTCGGCGAGATCGCCGCCGGCCAGACGACGATCTTCACGCTGACCCCCGGGACCGCCGTACGCATCATGACCGGGCGCGCCCGTCCCCGAGGGCTGCAACGCGGTCGTGCCGTTCGAGTGGACCGAGGAGCAGGGCCGCGAGGTGCTCGTGCAGCCGCGCACCCGAGGAGGGCCAGCACATCCGCTTCGCCGGCGAGGAGGTGCAGAAGGGCGACCTCCTGATGCGCCGCGGCGAGGTGATCGGCACCCGTCAGGTCGGTCTGCTCGCGGCCCTCGGTCTCGGCCGCGTGCCGACCGTCGCCGCGTCCGCGGGTCGTGGTCATGTCGACCGGCTCCGAGCTGGTCGAGCCGGGCAGGCCGCTGGGTCGCGACAGCATCTACGACGCCAACAGCTACCTGCTCGCGGCCGCGGTGCGCGCGCACGGCGGCATCGCCTACCGCGTCGTCGCCACCTCCGACGACCCCAGTGCCTTCTCCGAGGCGCTCAGCGACCAGCTGGTGCGCGCCGACCTGGTGGTCACCAGCGGCGGGGTCAGCAAGGGCACCCACGACGTCGTCAAGGAGGTGCTCAGCGCGCTCGGCACGCGTGGACTTCCTCGAGGTCGCGATGCAGCCCGGCAAGCCGCAGGGCTTCGGCCTCGTCGGTGAGGACGCGACCCCGATCTTCACGCTGCCGGGCAACCCGGTCTCGGCGTACGTCTCCTTCGAGATGTTCGTCGCGCCCGCCCTGCACAAGCTCACCGGCCGCGAGCCGGTGCCGCCGGTGCTGACGACCGCGACCCTGACGGCGCCGCTGCGCTCGATGCGCGGCAAGCAGCAGCTCGTCCGCGCCCGCGTCCAGCTCGACGCCGACGGTGTCCGGGTGACGCCGGTGGGTGGCGCGGGTTCCCACCTGATCGCCGGGCTGGCGCAGGCCGATGCGCTGATCGTGCTGGCCGAGGGCGTCACCCGGGTCGACCAGGGCGACCAGGTGCCGGTGCTGCTGCTCGACCGGCCGGTCGGCTGAGGGAGGACCGATGGAGCACTTCACCCACCTCGACGAGTCCGGCGCCGCCCGGATGGTCGACGTCTCCGGCAAGGACGTCACCGCGCGCTCGGCCACGGCGACCGGGCGGGTGCTGGTCTCGCCGGCCGTGGTGGATGCGCTGCGCGGCGACGGCGTGCCCAAGGGCGACGCGCTCGGGGTGGCCCGGGTCGCCGGGATCATGGCGGCGAAGCGGACCCCCGACCTGATCCCGCTGTGCCACCCGCTGTCGATCTCCGGGGTCACGCTCGACCTCGAGGTGCACGACGACGGCGTCGCCATCACCGCCACGGTGAGGACGACCGACCGCACCGGCGTGGAGATGGAGGCGCTGACCGCGGTCTCCGTGGCGGCGCTGACGGTGATCGACATGGTCAAGTCCATCGACAAGGACGCCGTGATCACCGACGTGCGGGTGGAGGAGAAGACCGGCGGGAAGAGCGGCACCTACCAGCGAGGGCCGTCGTGACCGCCTCGTCGCCGCCGTCGTGGTCGCCTCGAACCGCGCCGCGGCCGGGGTCTACGAGGACACGACCGGCCCGCTGATCGTCGAGGCGCTGCGGGCCGACGGCTGGGAGGTCGGCGACGCCGGTCGTCGTACCCGACGGTGACGCGGTGGGGGAGGCGATCTCCGCCGCCGTGAGGCGCGGGCGCGCGCGCCGTGCTCACCACCGGCGGCACCGGCCTGACCCCGACCGACCTGACCCCCGAGGTGACCCGCGCCGCTGCTGGACCGCGAGGTGCCGGGCATCGCCGAGGCGATCCGGGCGCACGGCGTCGGCAAGGGCGTGGCGACCGCGGCGCTGTCGCGCGGCGTCGCCGGCACCGTCGGCCAGGCGCTCGTGGTGAACCTCCCGGGCTCGCGGGGCGGGGTGAAGGACGGGCTCGCGGTCGTCGTACCCCTGCTGCGGCACGCCGTCGAGCAGATCGTGGGGAGCGACCACTGAGCGCGGGCTGGCCGGTCGTCCTCGAGTCCGGCGAGGTGCGGCTGCGGCCGATCAACCAGAAGGACCGCGACGTCTGGCGCCGCGTGCGCCAGGCGAACGCGGCCTGGCTGGGCCGCTGGGACGCCACCGCACCGTCGCGCTCGCACGCGCAGCCGCGCAGCTTCGCCTCGATGGTGCGGCAGATGCGCAGCGAGGCCCGCGCAGGTCGGCAGCTCCCGTTCGTCGTGGAGTACGACAGGGCCGCTTCGTCGGCCAGGTGACGGTCAGCAACATCGTCCGCGGGTCGGCGCAGTTCGCCTCGATCGGCTACTGGATCGACGAGGCGTACGCCGGCCGCGGCATCACCCCGCGGGCCGTGGCGATGGCGATCGACCACTGCTTCGGACCGGTGGGCCTGCACCGCATCGAGGTGGCGATCCGCCCGGAGAACGCCTCGTCGCTGCGGGTGGTCGAGAAGCTCGGCATCAACGAGGTCGGGTTCGCCCCACGGTTCCTGCACATCGACGGCGACTGGCGCGACCACCGGCTCTTCGCGATCACCAGGGAGGAAGTGCCGCTCGGACTGCTGAAACGGCTCGAATCCGCCGCCACGGAAGCCAATTCACACCAGTCACACGAGTGATCTCCCGACACACCGCCACGCCTGCGGACGCGTGGCCGCACACCGCTCGTATCGTCATCCGCGTGGACCTGTCAGCAATCATCTTCGTGGTGCTCGCCCTCGCGTGGGCCGTCTACCTGATCCCCAAGGCACTCAAGCACCACGACGAGCTGGCCAGCGACCGGTTGGTCGAAGGTCACTCCGACAAGGTGCGCATCCTCTCCCGCAAGAGCAGCGCCACCGGCGTGGCCGAGGTCGTCGAGGTCGAGACCGAGCACGTCGACACGGTCGAGCGCGTCTCCGACCTCGAGCGCGAGCTCGCCCCGAAGCCTCGTCCGCGTGGTCGCCACCGAGCCGCGGCCCGCGGCCGGTCACCCGCGCCGCCGCCCGCAAGGCCGCGCATCGTCGCCGCCGCGTGCTCGGTGTGCTGGTGCTCGCCCTGGTCGTCGTCTGGGCGCTCGACCTGGTTCGCCTACCTGCCGATCTGGGCGCCCGCCGTCCCCGGCGCGCTGGTCGTCGGCTGGCTGGTGCTCGCCCGGCTCTCGGTCCGCAAGGCAGCAGCGCCGTCGCCACGGCGGCTGCTCGCTCGCCTGGTCGAGGACGACGTCGAGGACGCGTCGTCGCAGGCCGCACCGTCCAGGCGTCCGCGGCGAGTCCGCAGGACCTCGTCGACCTGCTCGCACGAGGACACCACCGGCATCCCGCGCCAGGAGATCGAGGCCGCCCTGGCCGACGACGGCTCGCTGTGGGACCCGCTGCCGATGACCCTGCCGACCTACGTCAACAAGGCCCGCGCCCGTCGTACGGTCCGGACGATCGAGCTCACCGGCATCAACAGCTCGGGTCACGACCAGGCCGACACCACCCTCGCCCGCGAGGCCGCAGCGGAGTCGACCGCAGGCCGCCAAGGACGCCGACGCCGAGCCCAGCGCAAGGCCGCCGGCGCCTGACCCGATTCGGGCCAGCGCCCGCGCGGTGGTAACTTTTCCCTCGCGCTCACGGGCGCATGGGGCTGTGGCGCAGTTGGTAGCGCGTCTCGTTCGCAATGAGAAGGTCAGGGGTTCGAATCCCCTCAGCTCCACCACTTGCTTCTGGTTCAGCGGGTAGCGCACTCTGCCGTTGGCAATGAGAAGGTCAGGGGTTCGGATCCCCTCCAGCTCGTCAGGCCAACCGCCTCCATGCCCAGGCGCCGCCGGGTTATCGGTGCGACGGGTCGATGCGTTCGAGCTTCGTCCACCCGGTCCAGCCCCGCT
Organism: uncultured Actinomycetota bacterium; assembly: GCA_963843825.1. Taxonomy (GTDB): domain Bacteria; phylum Actinomycetota; class Actinomycetes; order Propionibacteriales; family Nocardioidaceae; genus Marmoricola_A. The sequence goes on along the minus strand of CAWJLZ010000001.1, from coordinate 25,769 downwards.
GCTCGAGGAGCCGACCAGCTCGCGGGCGATGGGCACCTGGTCGAAGAACATCGAGTCCAGCAGTGCCACGAGGTCGTCGGGCATCCGGTCGTCGGCGGCGCCCTGCCATTCCGCTCGTCGACGGCGTCGAGCTGGGCGACGAGTTGGTCGGCCAGCCCGGGGAGCCTCGGGTCACCGGGCTCCCAGTCGATCACGGCGTCCATGTCCCGGTAGAACTCGACCATGGAGGGATCCTCCGCCTGCGCGCGCTTGCTCGCGATGTACATCTCCATTGCCCCGGGGAGCTGGGCTGCCACCAGGATCCAGGCGTCCCGCTCACCGCCGACCATCCGCTCCGGGATGCCGAGCTCGCGCAGCCGGTCGAGGTAGGCCACGGCCTCCGGCGGCAGCGCGAGGCTCTCACCGGACGCGAGCTGCGCGACCCGCGCGCGGTGCCGCTGACGCTCCCGGATCTCGGCTCGCAGGCGGCGGTCGATGTCCGCGACCGCCGCGGCGAACTCCTCCTCCCCGGCCGCCAGCAGGTCCTGACCCGGGCCAGGGGCACGCCGGCCTCGGCCAGGGTGCGGATCCGGATCAGCTCCACGACTGCTGCCGCGTCGTAGCGCCGGTAGCCGGAGTCGTCCCGCACCGGCTCAGGAAGCAACCCCTTGGCGTGGTAGTGCCGCACGGCGCGCACGGTGACCCCGGCGTACGCCGCGAGCTGGCTGATGGTCAGCATCGACTCAGCCTGCCTCAGGCCATCCTGCGGTGGTAGATGGCCATGGCGAGCAGGTAGGCGACGACCAGGAGTCCGAGGCACCAGGCGAGCGCGGTCCAGAGGTCGGCGCCGAGCGGCTGCCCGGCGAACAGCGTCCCGGATGGTGTCGACGATCGAGGTCACCGGCTGGTGCTCCGCGAACCACGGACCGGGCCCGGCATGGTCTCGGTGGGCACGAAGGCCGAGCTGATGAACGGCAGGAAGATCAGCGGATAGGAGAACGCGCTCGCTCCGTCGACGGTCTTCGCGGTCAGGCCGGGGATGACGGCGAGCCAGGTCAGCGCCAGGGTGAAGAGGAGCAGGATGCCGGCGACCGCGAGCCATGCCAGCAGCCCGGCGCCGGAGCGGAACCCCATCAGGAGCGCGACGCGCACGACGACGACGAGCGAGATCAGGTTCGCTACCACCGAGGTCAGCACGTGCGCCCACAGCACCGCGGACCGTGCGATCGGCATCGACTGGAACCGTTCGAGGATCCCGCTCTGCAGGTCCAGGAACAGCCGGTACGCCGTGTAGGAGATGCCCGAGGCGATCGTGATGAGCAGGATGCCCGGAGCAGATAGTCGACGTACGAGCCGGTGCCGGTCTCGATCGCGCCGCCGAACACGTAGACGAAGAGCAGCATGAAGGCGATCGGCATGATCGCGGTGGTGATGATGGTGTCCGGACTGCGGATGATGTGACGCAGCGACCGCCCGAGCAGGGCGGCGGTGTCGCCGAAGATGTGGTTCGTCATCGATGTCCTTCACTCGTCCGTGCCGGAGCTGGCGGGTGCCGTGTCCTTGCCGACGACCGCGAGGAAGACGTCCTCGAGTGTCGGTTGCTTCTCGACGTACTCGACCGTGGTGGGAGGGAGCAGCTCCCCGAGCTCGGCCAGAGTGCCGTTCACGATGATGCGGTGGTCGTGCAGGATCGCGATCCGGTCGGCGAGGTGCTCGGCCTCCTCGAGCTGCTGGGTGGTGAGCAGTACGGTCGTGCCGCCGTCAGCGAGCTGCTTCACGGACCGCCACACCTCGAGGCGAGCCTCAGGGTCGAGCCCGGTCGTCGGCTCGTCGAGGAAGATCACCGGCGGACTGCCGATCAGGCTCATGGCGATGTCGAGGCGACGGCGCATTCCACCGGAGTACGTCGCCACCCGCCGGCCACCCGCGTCGGTCAGGGAGAAGCGCGCGAGCAGCTCGTCCGCGATCGTGCCGGCGTCCGAGAGGTGCCGAAGGCGGGCCACGAGCACGAGGTTCTCCCGCCCGCTGAGGATCTCGTCGACAGCCGCGAACTGCCCGGTCAGGCTGATCGACTCGCGCACCTTGGCTGCCTGCGTCGCAACGTCGAAACCGTTGACCGCGGCGGTTCCTCCATCGGCCTTGAGCAGGGTGGACAGGATCTTGACGAGCGTGGTCTTGCCAGCCCCGTTCGAGCCCAGCAAGGCGAAGATCGTGCCCGCAGCCACGTCCACGTCGACGCCGGTGAGGACGCGGTTGTCGCCGAAGGACTTGTCCAGTCCACGGACGTCAATCGCAGGTGCTCGTTCATGCGTGGTCATGCACCCATCGTGGAGGGTTGACGCAGCGTCAAGGTCAACCTCGACTTCTCGCACCCAGATCCTCGCGCGTGCACTTCGCGACGCGGTTGATCCGCGCATCCTTGAAGCCGGTGATCTCGGCGGCGGGGATGCGGGGCCTCCGGTCATGTCGTCCTCAGAGTGAGGAGGTCGGACATCACGACGCCGGCCGGACCGGATGTGTGACACCCGAGCCCTTGCCCACGCACGCGCCGGTGCGGATACTTCGACGAGAGACGCGGCTCAGCGCGGCTCCACCAGCGGGGAGGGCGTCGGGTGCACCAGATCGCCGTGGACGTGGCTGAGGAGGACCGGGCAGCCCTGGTCGATCAGCTGCAGGACCAGCCCACAGCCAGGGCCTCCGGGAACTCCGGTGGTGGCCTGGCCCTGGACCCGGAACAGCTGAAGCTCATCGTCGACGGCGTCGAGAGCCTGGCCACGATCGTCAGCACGCTGGTCACGACGTGGCTGGCGGTTCGAGCGGTTCGGGCCGACTCGGGAGCAGCCGGCTGTCGCTCCGCCGCGCGTGGTGCTCGAGCTCGCCACCCGCGACGTCGAGATCGCGATCGTGGACGGCAAGCCCGCGCTGCCGGACGACCTCCCGGTATCCGCCCGGGAGATGCTGCGGATCTCCCTGATCTAGGGATCACCCTCATGACGGAGCCCGTGTGGATGCTGCCCGAGGCCGGCATGACCGTCCTCGGTACCGGCGCCGTCGTCTACCGCGAGTCGAAGGCGTACGCCGCCGCCGCGTTCGCGAGCACCAGTGACCGGGACGAGCCGTCGCCCCGCGCGCTGCGGCTGTCTCACGCCATGCACCACGAACTCGTTCACCACCTGCACTCGTTCACGACGTTCTACCTGCGCTCGTTCGGCGGCGACCTCCTTCCCCTGGCGGTCCGTGTGCTGCGCGACGCCGCGGCCGGTGACGTGGCGACGTCCGTCGCCGCGGCCGATCTCCGCGCACGGTTCAGTGACCTGTCGCGACGCGGAGCCACGGGCTTGTCCGTGCGCGACCTGCTCGAGTCGTCCGCGAGTCTCGAGGGCTTCCGGCTGACCACCGGAGACCTGGGTGTGCCGGGGTACGAGCACTACCTCTCCGAGGTGGCCGGACCCGTGGGCTCCACGAGTCCCTATCGCCGGGCCTACGACGTCCTGGCCGACCATCTCGGCCCGGCGCCGGCCGTGAGGTTCCTCGCCCCTGTCACGTGGCTCGCGCTGCAGTACGCCGAGCCCGTGCAGACGTTCGTCGCGTTCGCCGACCTCCTCGGCAGGGATGCGCGCCACGCATCCCTCGGGCAGCCGACTCCCGGCTCGCCCCCCGACGCGCAGCTGAAGGAGCTGATGAGCCTGCTGGGGGTGTCACTGACACCGTTGGAGATCCTGCAGCGGGTGGTCGTGGACGACGCGTCGCCGATGAGCGAGCGATGCCTCGACTGGGCGATCGGTCACATCGGCGAGACCCTGCTGGTCGAGGAGCACGGACCGCAGCGACCCGACCAGGCCGCGAACCGTGCCTTCGCGCAGGAGCTGGCGGCCGTGCCCGTGCTGGCGAGCATCGCCGCGCAGCCGGCACTGTTGGGGCTTCCCTCGTTCGGACGATGGCTCGACGACGTACGAGCGCCGTGGGAGCTGTTCTCGGCGGCTCCGGGCGACGAGCTCGTGATTGACGTGCACAACGTGCTGCGGGACGCCGACGACGAGCTACGCCAGACCTTCGTCGACGCGACCGGCTACCTGAGTGCCGCCGAGCGGCTGACCGTCGCGTCGGACCACGAGGGGCCGTACCACCCGTGCCCCCACCGATCCCGCTGCCGGCACGGAGCGACGGATCTCTGCTTCCGCTACCTCAACCCACCGCCCCCGGGCCACGGCGACGTCGAGGAGACGTGTTGGTTCGTCACCATGACGGTCCGAGCCACCGGCCGGACACCGGAAGAGGTGTGGGCGGCTCGTTCCTGAACCGTGGGCGTGGTGACCGTCCCCGGGCGCGTTGCTCACGCGAGCGCGGCATCGATCTGGTCCGCCAGCGTGTGGACCACGGGCCACGCGCCCTCCGAGCTGTTGCCGAGGACGCTCACCGTCGTGCGGGCGTCGACGAGGTGGGTCGAGCGGAACGAGGCGCCGGCGTCGTACCCCTCGAGGATCGGCGCCTGGCCGGTGCCGTGCAGCCAGAAGCCGAGGCCGAAGCGCTTGCCCTCCTCGGGCACGTCGTGGCGCGGCGTGGTCATGAGATCGACCGTGTCGCGGGAGACGATCCGCCCGTCGAACAGCGCCAGCCAGAACTGGTGGAGGTCGTCGGCCGTCGTGAACATCCCGCCGTCCCCGTTGCCCAGCACCGGCAGGTGGAGCGTGTTCACCAGGTTTCCCTCGTCGTGGACGTAGCCGTACGCCGCGTCGCCCGGCAGCGCGTTCGTGGGCAGGAAGTCGGTGTGGGGCAGGCCGGCCGTCGCGATCACATGGCGGCGTACGACGTCGTGGTAGGTCTCGCCGGTCGCCCGCTCGAGCAGCAGCGCCAGCACCATGAAGCCGCCGTTGCAGTAGGAGAAGCACGCTCCGGGGGTGAACTTCTGCGGATGACCCTCGAGTGCCGGGAGGAACGCCTCGGCGGTGGTGAGCGTGTGCACCGGCACGGGCAGCACGTGGTGGGACGGCTCCCAGTCGCTGTCCTCGTCGAGGTAGTCACCGATGCCCGAAGTGTGCCCGAGCAGGTGCTCGACGGTGACGCCGTCGTCGATGAGCGCCAGGTCGTCGCCGAGCAGCTCGCGCACCTCTTGGTCGAGCTGCAACGTGCCGTCCTCCACCAGCCGCATCACGGTCAGCGCCGTGAACCCCTTGCTGCCGCTGGCGACCGCGATCCTGGTGTCGACCGTCATCGGTACGCCGTAGCCGCGGTGGGCGAAGCCCTCGACCCGCTCGAACGTCCGCACCGCGTCGACGTGCACCGTCGCCACCCCGGTGAACGCGTGCTTCGACACGGCATCGTCGAGCGACCGCGGATCGACCTCCATCCCAGCGATGCTAGGGAGCCGCGGCCTCGAACGCGATCGTGTTGTTCGACCGGCCGCGTTCGTCCTGGTCACCGTGGCCCTACCGATGGTGATCGACGGCCCCCGAGGGATTGCCCGGTGGTCCACCAGGGCGACAACACCACCGGGAAGGGCCAAAGGAGACGACGAGGTGATCACCGTGGACCTGAGCCGGGTCTACGCCCAGGTCGACTCGATCCTGTCCTGGTCAGCAGCTATCAGGGGCACTCACCAGAGGCCAGCGCGACAAGACACACTGGCCGGGTTGCGAGTCTGAGCTCGGCAGGTCTGTCATGCGGTGAGAGGTCAAACATGGGCCCCAGGCCCTGCCAGGCCCTGCCAGGCCCTGCCAGGCCCTTCAGGCGACGCCCAAGGCCCCCACACCCACGACGGGGTCCGCACCGACCGGATGGACAGGACCGGCTCCGACTCGTTGCGTCACCGCGGCCGCCTGGGCAACCTCGGGGCGGACCGAACCTGAGCAGGAACCTGCGTCATCCTGCTTGTCCAAGACCTCGACATCCGCTCGTCAACCCGATCACCGGGGAACTCTTCCGAGACCCGACCCTGTCGCCCCCACAATGGCCACCGCCGGACCTGCAGGTGCAGGTCCGGCGGTTTCCGATGTCCTGAGACATCACACGGTCGGGCTGACAGGATTTGAACCTGCGACCCCTTGACCCCCAGTCAAGTGCGCTACCAAGCTGCGCTACAGCCCGAAAGCCCCGTCTCCGGAGCCAACGGAACCTTACCCCAGCACCTCCGGCGACTCCCAACCGAGGGTCGCCGGCGGCCGGACAAGCGGCTAGCGGCGGACCTTGCGCTCGTTCTTCTTCCGGGGCCGGATCTGCAGGTGGATCGGCGACCCGACGAAGCCGAACTCCTCACGCAGCCGGCGCTCGATGAACCGGACGTACCCGGCATCCATCGGCCCCGAGGTGAAGAGCACGAACGTCGGGGGCGACGTCGAGGCCTGGGTGCCGAACAGCGACCTTGGCCTGCTTGCCGCTGCGTACGGGGTGCGGGTGCTCGGCCACGAGACGCCCCAGGAACGAGTTCAGCTGCCCGGTCGAGACCCGGGTCTCCCAGCCGGCCAGGGCCGCGTCGAGCGCGGGCACGAGCTTGTCGACGTGCCAGCCGGTGAGCGCGGTGATGTTGACCCGCGGCGCCCACTGGACCCGGACGAGCTCGCGCTCGATCTCCTTGTCCAGGTAGTAGCGACGCTCCTCGTCGACCAGGTCCCACTTGTTGAACGCGATCACCAGGGCCCGGCCGGTCTCGGCCACCGAGGTGATCAGCCGCTGGTCCTGCTCCGACAGCGCCTGCGACCCGTCGACCACCATGACCGCGACCTCGGCCCGCTCGATGGCGGCGCTGGTCCGCAGCGAGGCGTAGTACTCGTGGCCCGAGGCCTCCTTGACCCGCTTGCGGATCCCGGCGGTGTCGATGAAGCGCCAGGTCCGCCCGCCGAGCTGCACCAGCTCGTCGACCGGGTCCACGGTGGTGCCGGCGACGTCGTCGACGACCACCCGCTCCTGCTTGGCCAGCTTGTTGAGCAGCGAGGACTTGCCGACGTTCGGCTTGCCCACGATCGCCACCCGGCGGGGACCGCCGACGAAGGGGTCGCCGTGCTCGGGGGTCTCGGGCAGGGCGTCGAGGATCGCGTCGAGCATGTCGCCCGAACCGCGGCCGTGCAGGGCGGAGACCGCGAACGGCTCCCCCAGCCCCAGGTTCCACAGCCCGGCCGCCTCGGCCTCGCCGCGCAGGTCGTCGACCTTGTTCGCGGCCAGGATCACCGGCTTGCCGGACGTGCGCAGGATCCGGACGACGGCCTCGTCGATGTCGGTGATCCCGATGGTCGCGTCGACGACGAACAGCACCGCGTCGGCCACGGACACCGCGACCTCGGCCTGGGCCGCGATCCGCTCGGCCAGCCCGCGGGCGTCGGGGTCCCAGCCGCCGGTGTCGACGACGGTGAAGGCGCGCCCGTTCCAGTTCGCGTCGTAGGACACCCGGTCCCGGGTCACCCCGGGCACGTCCTGGACGACCGCCTCGCGGCGGCCGATGATGCGGTTCACCAGGGTCGACTTGCCCACGTTGGGGCGGCCGACCACGGCGAGGACGGGTGTCGCCACCGGGGAGTCGGTGGTCTCGGTCATCAGATTTCCTTCGTGAGCCCGACGACCTGGTCGATGACCTCGTCGAGCGTGTAGTCGGTGGTGTCGATGTGGACGGCACCCGGAGCCATGGCCAGCGGCGCGGTCGAGCGACCGGAGTCGATCTTGTCGCGCTCCAGCAGCCCCGCCTCGGTCGCGGCCACGTCGCCCAGGTGGGCGTGCTCGGCGACCCGGCGCCGCGCACGCGCGCCCGGGTCGGCGGACAGGAAGAGCTTGATCTCGGCCGCCGGCCAGACCACGGTGGCGATGTCGCGGCCCTCGACGACGATGCCGCCGTCGCCGATGATCGTCCGCTGCAGCTCCAGCAGGCGCTCGCGGACCTCGGGAACCGTGCTGACCGGGCTCACCGCCGCGGTCACCTCGGCGGAGCGGATCGGCGCGGAGACGTCGGTGCCGTCCACGGCGATGGTCGGGTGCTCGGGGTCGGTGCCGGAGGTGATCTCCGGCTCCTCGCACCGGGCGGCGACGGCGTCGGCGTCGTGGACGTCGACGCCCTGGTCGAGCATCCACCAGGTCATCGCCCGGAACTGCGCCCCGGTGTCGAGGTAGCGCATCCCCAGCCGGGAGGCGACCCCCCGACAGGTGCTGGACTTGCCGGAGCCGGAGGTGCCGTCGACGGCGACGACGAGCCAGCTTGCCACCGAACCGTTCACCGACCAGGCTCCTCTGCGCATGCGTACGCCCCGTCAGGTCGAGGGGGCTGAACGCTTGAGTCTACCCGTGAGCCGACCAGCCCTTCTCCGCCAGCGAGGCGAGGAGATGGTCGGCCCGGTCGGCGGCCACGGTGATCTCCATCAGGCCCACCGGACGGCCCGGGTCGTGGTCGATCCGGACGTCCTCGACGTTGACCCCGCTGTCCCCCACGTCGGCGAACAGTCGGGCCAGCTCGCCCGGATGGTCCGGCACGACCACGAACACGCCCGTCTCCGCCACCACCGGCTGACCGTGCTTGCCGGGGATCACGGCCGTCCCGGCCACGCCGCGGCCCAGGATCTCGCCCAGGTCGGCCCGCGAGCCCGACTCCAGGGCGGCCACCAGCCCGTCGAGGTCCCCGCGGACCTCCCGCAGCAGCGCCGTCAGCGCGGCGGTGTTGGCGGTGAGGATCTGCTCCCACAGCCGGGGGTCCCCCGCCGCGATCCGGGTCACGTCGCGGACCCCCTGGCCGGACAGGACCAGGTGCTCGGCCGGGGCGTCGGCCAGGGTCCCGGCGACCAGGGCGGCGACCAGGTGGGGCAGGTGCGAGGTACGCGCCACCGCCTCGTCGTGCTGCTCGGGGGTGAACCGGAACGCCGTCGCGCCGCAGGCCCGAGCCAGCGCGGTGACCAGCTCGACCGCCTCTGGGCGCGACGTGGCGTGCGGGACCACCGCCCACGGGCGGCCGTCGAACAGCACCGAGGAGCCGGCCAGCGGGCCGGACCGCTCGCTGCCGGCCATCGGGTGGCTGCCGACGTACCTCGTCAGGGCCTCGGCGTCGACCAGCTCGGCCACGCGGGCCAGCGGGGCCGACTTCACGCTGCCCACGTCGGTCACCACGGCGTCGGAGGCGAGCAGCGCCGCCGCGATGGCGTCGGCGAGGTGGTCGGGCGGGACCGCGACCACCACCAGCTCGGGGAAGGATCGGCCGCGGCGGCGGCGGTGCCGGCGCCCAGCCCGCTGGCCGTGCGTACGTTCTCGGGGTTCAGGTCACTCAGCAGGACCCGGACCCCGCGGTCCTGCAGGGCCAGGCCGACCGACGTGCCGAGCAGGCCCGCCCCGACCACCAGGACCGGGCCGGCCAGCGACTCGGTCACTGACCCTCCTGGTCGGGCACCTCGCGCACCCGCGACAGGTCGCGGCGCAGGTTCGCCGCCCCGTGCAGGTAGACGTGGGTCACGTCGGCGCGGGTCAGGTGGGTCTCCACGTGGGCCATCATCCGGACCACCCGCGGCATCGAGCCGGCGATCTCGAGCTCCCGGGCGCAGATCAGCGGGACGTCGTCGAAGCCCAGCCGCCGGGCGGCGTACGCCGGGAACTCCGAGACCAGGTCGCTCGTCGCGGTGAAGATGATCGAGATGAAGTCGTCGACGACGAGGTCGTTGGAGGTCATCACGTCGGTGACCATCTCCGCGACCCGCTCCAGCATGTGCTCGCGGGTGTCCTCGTCGAGCTGGGTCGCCCCCCGGATCGCGCGTACGCGCACCGCTGCCTCCTCGCCTCCGTGGCCCCGCGGGCCGGCTGTCCATCTCCGTGTCGTGTCCGAGAGCGACCTTAGTGGTCGCCCCGCTCAGAGACGGGCGGCGTCCAGCAGGGTGCCGAGCTCCTCACGGGTCAGCTCGCGCAGGGCACCGACCTTCAGCCCGCGCAGCCCCACCGGCCCGACCGCGGTCCGGCTCAGCCGGCGCACAGGATGGCCGACCTCCTCGAGCAGACGTCGGACGATCCGGTTGCGGCCCTCGTGGATGACCAGCTCGACGATCGAGCGCTCCTTGGTCGACGAGACCACCTTGACCGTGTGCACCTCGACCGGGCCGTCCTCCAGCGTGACGCCGGCCTTGAGCCGCTGCACGGTCGCGCGCTCCACGACCCCCTCGACCTCCGCGACGTACCGCTTCTGCAGCTCGTACGACGGGTGCGCGACCTTCTGCGCGAAGTCGCCGTCGTTGGTGAGCAGGATCAACCCCTCGGTGTCGGTGTCGAGGCGCCCGACGTGGAACAGCCGCTCCGGCCGGTCGACGACCAGGTCGCCGAGGTTCCGGCGCCCCTCCGGGTCCGACATCGTGGAGACCACGCCCCGGGGCTTGTTCAGCACCAGGTAGACGTGCGGGCTCACCGGAGGCAGCCGCTTGCCGTCCACCCGGATCACCGCGGTGCGCGGGTCGACCTTCGTGCCCAGCCGGGTGACGACCTCGCCGTCGACCTCGACCAGACCCTCGAGCATCAGCTCCTCGCACTTGCGACGGCTGGCCACCCCCGACTGGGCGAGCAGCTTCTGCAACCGCATCAGCCCGTCGTCGTCGAGCTGGGGCCAGACGTCCCCCCCACTCGTGCTCCCGGTCTCGCTCATGCCGGGTCCGCGGCGTCCCCGGCGGAGACCATCAGCACCTCGGGGTGGTCGAGGTCGTCGAGGTCGTCGAGGTCGGGCAGCAGCGGCGCGAGCTCGGGCAGGTCACCCAGCGAGGTCACCCCGATCCGCTCCAGGAAGTACGTCGTGGTGCGGTACAGGATCGCGGTCGTCTCGCTGTCCTGCCCGGCCTCCTCGACCAGGCCGCGCGAGAGCAGCGTGCGCATCACGCCGTCCACGTTGACCCCGCGGATGCCGGACACCCGCGCACGGCTGACCGGCTGCTTGTAGGCCACCACGGCCAGGGTCTCCAGCGCGGCCTGGGTCAACCGGGCCTGCTGGCCCTCGAGCACGAAGCGCTCCACCACCGGCGCGAACTCGTCGCGGGAGTAGAACCGCCACCCGCCGGCGACGTTGCGCAGGTCGAACCCGCGACCCTGCTCGGCGTACTCCGCGGCGAGCCCGTGCAGCGCCTGCCCGACCTCGTCGGGCGGGTAGCCGACCGCGGCGGCCAGGCTGACGTGGTCCAGCGGCTGGTCGGCGACCATCAGCACCGCCTCCAGGGCGGGGCGCAACGGGGCCAGCGGGACCTCCAGGGTCTCGACCTCCGTGCTCGGCCCGTCGGCCACGAGCATCTCCTGCACGCTGTCCTCGCTCACTGCTGCTCCTCCGGCCCCGGCTCCGGCGGGGCGCCGTCGAACTCGTCCTGGATCTCGATCTCGCCGTCCTCGCTGCCGGTCCAGCGGACCGTGAGCTCGCCCAGCGGGGTGGCCTGGTCGAACACGACCACGCCCTCGCGGAACAGCTCCAGCAGGGACAGGAACCGGGCCACCTTGGTCAGAGTGTCCGGGGCGTCCCCGCACAGCCGGCGGAAGCTCATCGTGCCCTGCCGGCGCAGCCGGTCGACGACCAGGGCGGCCTGCTCGCGCACGCTGACCGTCGGGGCGTGCAGGTGCGCGAAGGAGACCTCGGGCACCGGCTTGGGCTCCATCGCCCGGCTGGCCAGGGCGGCGAACTCCTCCAGCCCCAGCCCGATCAGCACCTCCGGGAGCAGGGTGGCGTACCGCTCCTCCAGCCCGACCGCCCGAGGGAACCGCCGGGCCTCCACGGCCAGCCGGTCCTCCAGCACGCCGGCGACCTGCTTGAACGCGCGGTACTGCATCAGCCGGGCGAACAGCAGGTCCCGGGCCTCGAGCAGCGCCAGGTCGTCCTCGTCCTCCACCTCGGCCTGCGGCAGCAGCCGGGCCGCCTTGAGGTCGAGCAGCGTCGCCGCGACCACCAGGAACGACGAGGTCTGCTCCAGGTCCCACTCGGGCCCGGCGGCCTTGATGTGGGCGATGAACTCGTCGGTGACCCGGGACAGCGCCACCTCGGTGATGTCGAGCTTGTGCTTGGCGATCAGGCTCAGCAGCAGGTCGAACGGGCCCTCGAAGTTGTCCAGGCTGAGCTGGAACCCGGTCGAGGGCTCCTCCCCGACGACCGCCGGAGTGGCGTCGGGGACCACGACCGCGGTCATCCCTCGAGCAGGTGGCGTACGACGGCGCTGTCGGCACCCTGCTCGTCGATGTCGGCCAGCGCCATCGCCACCGCGGCCCGGACCAGCCGTCCCCGGTCCACGGCCAGGCCGTGGTGCCGGCGCAGGTCCAGGCGCGCGGCCTCGATGTCGAGCAGCTCGTCGGCGGTGACGTAGACGGTCATCTTCTCGTCGTGCTTGACCCGCCCGCTGGGGGTCCGGGGCTCGGCCGCGGGGGTGAGCTCCACCACCGGTGAGGACGGGGCCGCCTGGGCCGGGACCGCGTCGTCCGGGTCGGGGACCGCGGTCGGACGGAACAGCTCGTCAGGCGCCGGGACCCTCACACGGCGGGACAACGGGCCAGCACCTCCTTGGCCAGGTTGCGGTAGGCCTCGGCCCCGCCGGAGGTGGAGGCGTAGCTGGTGATGGGCTCGCCGGCCACGGTCGAGTCGGAGAACTTCACCGTCCGCCGGATCACGGTGTGGAACACGTCGTCGCCCCAGGCCTGGACCAGCCGCTCCATGACCTCGCGGCCGTGCAGCGTACGACCGTCGAACATCGTGCCCAGCACGCCGTCGATCTGCAGGCGCGGGTTGAGCCGCTCCTTGACCTTGTCGATGGTGGTCTTGAGCAGCGCCACCCCGCGCAGCGCGAAGTACTCGCACTCCAGCGGCACGATGACGCCGTCGGAGGCGGTCAGCGCGTTGACGGTGAGCAGGCCCAGCGAGGGCTGGCAGTCGATCAGGATGACGTCGTAGAGGTTGATCGCGTCCTGGAGCACCCGGGACAGGGTCTGCTCCCGGGCCACCTCGTGGACCAGCTGCACCTCGGCGGCGGACAGGTCGATGTTGGAGGGCAGCAGGTCCATGCCCTCGACGTTGGTCGGCACGATGACGTCGTCGATGGTGACGTCGCGGTCCATCAGCAGGTTGTAGACCGACATCTCCATGTCGTGCGGGTTCATCCCCAGGCCGACCGACAGCGAGCCCTGCGGGTCGAAGTCGACGAGCAGCACCTTGCGGCCGTGCTCGGCCAGGGCGGCCCCCAGGTTGATGGTCGTCGTGGTCTTGCCCACGCCGCCCTTCTGGTTGCACATCGAGATGATCCGGGCGTTGCCGTGGATGCCGATCGGGCGCGGCTCGGGCAGCTCGGGCCAGGGCCGACCGGTGGGGCCGAGCACGACCTCGGGCGAGACCGGCGCGGTCCGGACCGGCGGCTCGAAGTCGAGCAGCGGCTCGTCGGTGGTGATCGAGGCCGAGGGCATCTGCGCCCGCTGCTCGCGCCGCGGGAACGGGATCGGCTCGCTCGGTCGGACCGTCGCCTCGTCCTGGGCCGGGGCGCTGGCCGCGCGGACATCGTCGCGGGCATCATCGGAGGCATCTCCGCCGCGCTGGACCCGTAGGTGCCTGAGCCGTAGTCGTTCACTTCTCGCTCGCTCTCGTCGCCGGATTCCCTGCGCTCCCACTCAATCCCGGGGGCGCCGGAGGCGGGTGCAGGCGCGCCGTCGCTTTGTCGACATTTCTCGCGAGGGTCGGGCCGGGTCGCTCAGCCGCGGGCGCGGGGGTGCGCGGTGGCGTACACCTCGCGCAGGCTGTCCACGGTGACCAGCGTGTAGACCTGCGTGGTGGTCACCGAGGCGTGACCGAGCAGCTCCTGCACCACGCGTACGTCGGCCCCGCCGTCGAGCAGGTGCGTGGCGAACGAGTGCCGCAGCGTGTGCGGGGAGACCTCGGCCTTCACCCCGGCCCGCTCGGCCGCGCGCACCAGCACCGTCCAGGCGCTCTGCCGCGACAGCCGCCCGCCGCGGGCGTTGAGGAAGACCGCCGGGTTGCCGCCCCCGCTGGCGGCCAGCACCGGCCGGCCGCGGACCAGGTACGCCGCCACCGCGGCGCACGCCATCGACCCGCACGGCACCAGCCGCTCCTTGCTGCCCTTGCCGCGCAGCAGCACGCTGCCGGTCTCCAGGTCGAGGTCGTCCACGTCGAGGCCGACCGCCTCGGAGATCCGGGCCCCGGTCGCGTACAGCAGCTCCAGCAGCGCCCGGTCGCGCAGGGCCAGGGCGGTGCCCGGAGCCCCGGCGGCGTCCAGGATCCGCTCGACGTCGGAGACCGGCAGGGCCTTGGGCAGCCGCTTGGCCGGGGCCGGCGGACGGACCGCCGCCGCCGGGTCGGCCTGGCTCAGGCCGTCGCGCAGCGCGAACTTGTGGAACCCCCGGACGGCCACCACCGCCCGCCCGGCGCTCCCGGCCGCCAGCGGCGGGTGGTCGTCGTCGCCGTGACGCAGGTGGACCAGGAACTCCCCCACCGTCGACTCGTCGACCCCGCTCAGGTCGGACACCCCCCGGGTGGCCAGGAACGAGGCGTAGCGACGCAGGTCGCGCCGGTAGGACTTCAAGGTGTTGTCGGCCAGGCCGCGCTCGACCACCAGGTGGTCGAGGTAGGTGCGCAGGGCACGCTGCAGGGGGCTCGGACCGGGCGTCGGTGGCTTGACGACGACCGTTCCGGCGTCCACGTCAGCCCCGGGCGCCACGGACCATGACCTCGTAGGCCAGCACCGCGGTCACCAACGGGCCGTCGGTCAGTGTCCGGTCCAGCACCCCGGCCAGCAGGTCCGACAACGGCGCCCAGTGCGCGGTCATGTCGGCCTCCTCGTGGTGCAGCTCGAAGCCGCCGCGGTCCGGGACCGCGGTCAGCCCGGTGGCCAGGAAGATCTCGATCCGCTCCGCACTCACCCCGGGCGAGGTGTGGATGGTGCTCAGCAGCCGCCAGTGCTCGGCCTCGAGCGCGGCCTCCTCCAGCAGCTCGCGGCGGGCCGCCTCCTCGGGGTCCTCACCGGGCTGGTCGAGCAGGCCCGCGGGCAGCTCGACGAAGCGCATCAGGGTCGGGTGGCGGTACTGCTTGAGAACGAACGCCTGCTCGTCGTCGTCCAGGGCCAGGATCACCACCGCGCCCGGGTGCTCCAGGACGACCCGGCCGACCGGCTCGTCGTCGTCGGGCATCCGGACCAGGTCCCGGCGTACGGCGAAGGGCGCGTCGCCGCGCCAGACGTCCTGCGCCTCGGCCACCGGCCAGGCCTGCGGGACGTCCCGCAGCTCCTCGACCGGCAGGCGGGGTGCTCCCCCGGTGCTCAGGACTCCTCGCTCGCTCGCCGGTGGGCGGCGTCGCCGACCGGGATCTCGAGCTCCTTCTGCCGCTCCACCGCCGCACCGACCAGGCCGGCGAACAGCGGGTGCGGGCGGGTGGGGCGCGAGCGCAGCTCGGGGTGGGCCTGGGTGGAGACGTAGTAGGGGTGCACCTCGGCGGGCAGCTCGACGTACTCCACCAGGCCGTTGTCCGGACCGACGCCGGAGAACACCAGCCCGGCCTCCTCGATCTGGTCCTTGTAGGCGTTGTTGACCTCGTAGCGGTGCCGGTGCCGCTCGTGCACCAGGGTCTCGCCGTACGCCTGGGCCACCACCGACCCCGGGGTCAGCCGGGCCGGGTAGAGCCCCAGCCGCATCGTCCCGCCGAGGTCGCCGGCGCCCTCGACGTAGGCGTGCTGCTCGGCCATCGTCGCGATCACCGGCTCGGGGCAGTCGGGGTCGAACTCGGTCGAGCCGGCCTTCTCCAGGCCGACCACGTTGCGGGCGTACTCGATGACCATGCACTGCAGCCCCAGGCACAGGCCCAGGGTGGGGATCCGCTGGGTCCGGGCGTACTGCAGGGCCCCGATCTTCCCGTCGATCCCGCGGATGCCGAAGCCGCCGGGGATCAGCACCGCGTCGACGTCGGAGAGGTGCTTCGAGGCGCCCTCGCGGGTCTGGCACTCGTCGGAGGGCACCCAGCGCAGCGTCACCTTGGCGTCGTGGGCGAACCCGCCGGCACGCAGCGCCTCGGCCACCGAGAGGTAGGCGTCGGGGAGGTCGACGTACTTGCCGACCAGCGCCACGGTGACCTGCTCGGCCGGGTGGTGCACCCGGCGCAGCAGGTCGTCCCAGCGGGTCCAGTCCACGTCGCGGAAGGCCAGGCCGAGCCGGCGCACGACGTAGGCGTCGAGGCCCTCGGCGTGCAGCACCTTGGGGATGTCGTAGATCGAGGGGGCGTCGACGGCGGCCACGACGGCCTCCTCGTCGACGTCGCACATCAGGGCGATCTTGCGCTTGAGCCCGTCGGGGATGTCGCGGTCGGCCCGGCACACGATCGCGTCGGGCTGGATGCCGATCGAGCGCAGCGCGGCCACCGAGTGCTGGGTGGGCTTGGTCTTCAGCTCCCCCGACGGCCCGATGAACGGCACCAGCGAGACGTGCAGGAAGAAGCAGTTGTCGCGGCCCACGTCGTGGCGGACCTGACGCGCGGCCTCCAGGAACGGCAGCGACTCGATGTCGCCGACCGTGCCGCCGACCTCGGTGATCACGACGTCGACGTCGTCGCCGCCCATCGCCCGGATCCGGTCCTTGATCTCGTTGGTGATGTGCGGGATGACCTGGACGGTGTCGCCGAGGTAGTCCCCGCGCCGCTCCTTGGCGATCACCTCGGAGTACACCTGGCCGGTGGTGACGTTGGCGATGCCGGCGAGGTCGGTGTCCAGGAACCGCTCGTAGTGGCCGACGTCGAGGTCGGTCTCCGCGCCGTCGTCGGTCACGAAGACCTCGCCGTGCTGGAACGGGTTCATCGTGCCGGGGTCCACGTTGAGGTACGGGTCCAGCTTCTGCATGGTCACCCGGAGACCACGGGCCTTCAACAGGTTGCCCAACGAGGAGGCGGTGAGCCCCTTGCCCAGCGACGAGGCGACGCCGCCGGTGACGAACACGTGCTTGGTGGGCTGCGCGGCGGCCAAGAGAGCTCCCGTGGTCAGATGTGCGGCGAGAAACCTCGCCCGTCCACGGGGTTCTAGGCTACCAACTCACACGCAGGTTCGCGCAATCCACGCCGACGGACGAGACGCGGAGTGCTGCTTCGGACTCACTCGCCTCCTGCGTCGGCGGTCGTCGGCACCGGGCCGTCCGCCGCGGAGGCCGAGCCGTACTGGCCCGCACCGCCTGCCGACTGCTGCTCCAGGGCCAGGACGGTGACCACCCCGCCCGCCGCCCGGTCGGCCACGTCGACGGTGGAGACCTGCCGGGCGGCCGTCGGGTCGTCGCGGACGGCCGTGACCAGGCCGTCGGCGTCACCGGCGGCCCCCGGACCGGCCACGACGACCCCGTCGCTGCCCTTGTCCAGGGCCGAGACCAGGGTGGCCAGGATGCTGCCGGCGCCGGACCGCTGGTCCGCGGTGCCGTACGGCGCGCCGGTCACCACGAGGACCAGGCTTCCGCGCCGGTCGATGTTGCCCTGGGTGGTGAGCAGGTCCGCGGTCGAGACGCCGGCCAGGATGCTGTCCGCCGGCCCGTCGAGCCGGGCCCCGCCCGGGGTCTCCGACGCGATCGCCCGGGCCACCAGGCGTCCCATCCGCTCGTAGCCGCTGGCTCCGGCCGGCACCTGCACCGCCCGCTTGACCGAGGCCTGCATCTGGGTGGCCAGCTCGGTCACCAGCTGCCGGTTCGCCACGTCGAGCATCTTCTCGCCCACCTCGACCCGGGCGGTCACGGCGGCACCGGCCCCGGTGACCAGGTCGGTCAGCGACGCGACGGTCTCGTCCGCGGCCCCCGGAAGGGTGACCAGCGTGACCGCGCGACCTTGCAGACCGACCTGGGTCAGGGTCGCGGCGGTGGCCCGGGCGTAGGCGTCGGAGAAGGCCAGGCTCTGCTCCAGGCCGCCGATCCGGGTCTCGGCCGTGGCCAGGGCTGCGGCGTCGGCCCCGGTGCTGTCCACCCGGTCCTGGCCGCGCTGCAGCGGACCGCTGCCGAGGACGACCCCCGCGGCCAGCGCGAGGAGGACGGCCACGAGGGAGACGACGTGGTAGCGGAACGAGATCACGAGAACAGTCCTTGGATCCAGTCGAGGAGGGGTTGGACGGAGGTCCACAGGTCGTCGGCCCAGACCGCCCCCTGCGGGGTGGAGCGCGACGGCGGCGGCGACCGCGACCATCCCGACGAGCAGCACGAGCAGCAGCTGCCAGACCCGGACCCGGCCGGCGTACAGCGTGGGCACGGTCTTGGCGTCGACCAGCCGCGGGCCCACCCGCAGCCGGGTCAGGAAGGTCGAGGCCAGGCCGCTGCGCTGGCGGTCCAGGAAGTCGTCGAGGGTGGCGTGGGTGCCGACGGTCACGATCAGCGAGGCGCCCTCGAGGTCGGCGAGCAGCAGCGCGATGTCCTCGGTGGTGCCCCCGGCGGCGATCCGTTGGGGTCGTACGCCCAGCCGGTCGAGTCGCTCGGCGCCGAGCAGGCGGTCCGAGGAGTCCGCGTGCAGCACCACCTCCCCGGCGCTGGTCAGGGCCTTGTCGGTGACCGCCCGGCCCGCGACCGTCCCGGGACCGGCGAGCCCGCCCTGCCCCACCACGACGAGGTCGGGTCGCTGACGAGCCGCGAGGAGGGCGTCGGCGCCGGCGTCGACCCCGACCAGGACCGGCTTCTGCTCACGGATGAACTGGCGCAGGCTGCGCAGGTCGGCCTCGTACTCGAAGTCGCGGACCACGACCACGACGGGTCGTCCGTGCAGCCGGGTCCGCAGCTCGGGGACGCCGCGCCCGTGCAGCAACAGGTCCTGCTCGCGCCGCAGGAACTCGCTGGCGTTGTGCGCGAAGCTCTGGAGCTGGGTCGAGAGGCCTCCCCGGGCCTCGTCCATCAGTGACTCGACGTCGGCGATCTCGAGCGGACGCCCGGTGGCCACCGGCTCGGCCCCGACGTACACAGTGCCTTCGTGGACCCGGGCCTTGGCGCCGTCCTTGAGGCGGGCGAACACCTCGGGCCCGACCTGGTCGACCAGCACCACGCCGGCCCGGGCCAGCATCTCCGGCCCGAGGTTGGCGTAGCGCCCCGAGATCAGGGCGGAGGCGTTGACCACCGCGCCGACCCCGTGGTCGAGCAGGGCCTCGGCGTTGCTGCGGTCGAGGTCGAGGTGGTCGATCACGACGATGTCCCCGGGTCGGGCCCGGCGCAGGACCGCACCGACGCGTCGGTCGATCCGGACGGTTCCGGTCGTCCCGGGCTGGCCGGCGAGCGAGGACGAGCGGGAAAGGAACCTCATGACCGATTCATCGTGACATGCCCACCCGTCCGATGGGGGGAGGTAGGTCGGTCAGCGTGCCGGGACGCCGGCCCGCGCCGTGGCCAGGAGCTCCTCGGCGTGGGCCCGGGCGGTCTCGGAGTCCTCCATGCCGGCCAGCATCCGGGAGAGCTCGCGGACCCGCCCCTCGTCGTCGAGGACGGTCAGGCCGGAGGTGGTCACGGTGCCGTCCTCGCTCTTGGCCACCACCACGTGCCGGTCGGCGAAGGCGGCGACCTGCGGCAGGTGGGTCACCACGACGACCTGGGCGGTGCGGGCCAGCATCCCCAGCCGGCGGCCGACCTCGACCGCGGCGCGCCCGCCGACGCCGGCGTCGACCTCGTCGAAGACGAAGGTGGGCACCGGGGCGGTGCCGGCCAGCGCCACCTCCAGGCCGAGCATCACCCGGGACAGCTCGCCTCCCGAGGCTCCCTTGCCCAGGGCCCGCGGCTCGGAGCCCACGTTGGCGGCGAGCAGCAGCTCGACCTCGTCCAGGCCGGAGGCGCTCACCCGCAGCCGCCGGTCCCCGACGACCAGCCCGTGCTCGTCCGGCGTCTGTGTCACCGCGACGCTGACCTGCGCGTGCGGCATGGCCAGGGCGGACAGCTCGGTGGTGACGGTCTCCCCCAGGGCGCCGGCGGCGGCCCCGCGGGCGGCGGACAGCGCCTGACCCGACTCCGCCAGCTCGACCAGCAGGTCGTCGCGGCGGGCGGTGAGCTCCTCGATGCGACCGTCGCTGCCGTCGAGGTCGAGCAGCCGCTGCGCGGAGACCGCGGACCAGACCAGGACCTCCTCGACCGTGTCGCCGTACTTGCGGGTCAGCGCGGTCAGCGCGGCCCGGCGCTCGGAGACCGCAGCGAGCCGGTGCGGGTCGGCCTCCAGGCCGGTGGAGTACGACGCGACGTCGGCCGCGAGGTCGGAGACGGCGTAGGTGAGCTCGCCCAGCCGGTCGGCGAGCTCGGCGGCTCGGGGATCGTGCTCACGCACGCCGTCCAGGAGCCGGCGGGCGGCTCCGACCGTGGACAGGGCGTCGGCCCCGCCGTCGTCGGAGGACAGCGCTCCGCGGGCCTGCTCCGCGGCGGTGCGCAGGGTGTCGGCGTACCCGAGCCGGCTCTCCTCGGCGGCCAGCTCGACGTCCTCCCCGGGGGCCGGTGAGACCTTCTCGATCTCCTCGAGGCCGAAGCGCAGCAGGTCGGCCTCCCGGGCCCGCTCCCGGGCCCCGGTGACCAGGCCCTCCAGCTCGGCGCTCGACGGCGCGCCAGGTCTCGTACGCGGTGGTGAACCGGGTGCGCACCGCGGTCAGCCCGGGTCCGGCGAACCGGTCCAGGGCGGCGCGCTGGGCCGCCGGGACGAGGAGCCGGTGCTGGTCGGACTGTCCGTGGACGGCGACCAGGGACTCGGCGAGCTCGCCCAGCAGCGCCGCCGGAACACCGAGCCGCCGGCGAAGGCCCGCGAGCGTCCTTCGGCGGAGACCTGGCGAGCCAGCACGAGACGGCCGTCGTCGAGGGCGCCCCCGGCGTCGTCGAGCGCGTCCGGACGTCGTCGATGCCCTCGACGTCGACGACCCCCTCGACGCGGGCCGCTTGGCGCCGGTGCGGACGGCTCCGGAGTCGGCCCGGCCGCCCATCAGCAGCCCCAGCGCCGTGACGACCATGGTCTTGCCCGCCCCGGTCTCCCCGGTGATCGCGGTGAAGCCGGGGCCGAGCTCGAGCACCGACTCGTCGATGACCCCGAGCGCGTGGATGCGGATCTCCTCAAGCATCCCGTCCGCGGCCCGCGCTCCGTCGCTCGGCCGCGCCGCGCCACCCGGAGACCGGGAGGCCGAACTTCGCCACCAGGCGGTCGGTGAAGGGCGCCTCGTGCAGCCGCGCCAGCCGCACCGGTTGGTGCCCGCGACGGACCTCGACCCGGGCCCCCGGCGGCAGCTCGACCGTCCGTCGACCGTCGCACCACAGCACGGCGGCTCCCTCGGTGTCGGCGATGACCTCGACGGCGAGCACCGCGGACGGTCCCGACCACCATCGGTCGGGCGAACAGCGCGTGTGCGGAGATCGGGACCACGAGCAGGGCCTCGACCTCGGGCCAGACGATGGGGCCGCCGGCGGAGAAGTTGTACGCCGTGGAACCGGTCGGGGTGGCGCAGACCACGCCGTCGCAGCCCCAGCGCGACAGCGGACGGCCGTCCACCTCGACGACGACCTCGATCATCCGCTCCCGGGCCGCCTTCTCCACGCTGGCCTCGTTCAGGGCCCAGGTGGAGGCGATCATCTGCTTGCCCCGGTAGACGGTGACGTCGAGGGTCAACCGCTCCTCGGCGCGGTAGCGGCGGCGGACGATGGCGTCGATCGTGAGCTCGACGTCCTCGGGGTCGGCCTCGGCCAGGAAGCCGACGTGGCCCAGGTTGATGCCCAGCACCGGGGTGCCGGACTCACGGGCGAACTCGGCGGCCCGCAGGATCGTCCCGTCCCCGCCGACGACGACCACGAGCTCGCAGCCCTGGGAGGCGTCCGGGGAGGGCAGACACGTCTCCAGGCACGGAGTCCCGCTGACCCCGAGGTGGTCGGCGTCGTCGACCAGCATCCGTACGACGATGCTCTGCGCCCCGAGCTCGGAGCAGAACTGCAGGGCGACCTCGCGGGCCTTCTCGCGGCGGGTGTTGACCAGCAGGAAGACGACGCGGGCGGGTTCGGCGTCGGCCTCAGGGGGAGTCACACCTCAACCCTCTCACCAGGGTCCCCCGGTTCCGCGCCGCGGGCGACCTCGGCACCGATCTCGGCCTCGCCGACCAGGGCGCTGCCCCGCCGTAGCCAGAGGAAGAACTCGACGTTGCCCGACGGCCCGGGGAGGCTGCTGGTGGACACCGCCCGGGCCCCCCAGCCACGCTCGGCAGCCGCCGTGGCCACCGCGACGACCGCCTCGGTGCGCAGGGCCAGGTCACGCACGACCCCACCCTTGCCCACCCGCTCCTTGCCGACCTCGAACTGGGGCTTGACCATCAGCGCCAGGTCCGCGTCCGGGGCACACACGCCGAGGAGTGCGTCGAGGACCAGGCGCAGCGAGATGAACGAGAGGTCGCCCACGACGACGTCGACCGGGCCGCCGATCAGCTCGGGGGTCAGGTCACGGATGTTCGTACGGTCGTGGACGGAGACCCGCTCGTCCTGGCGCAACGCCCAGGCCAGCTGCCCGTACCCGACGTCGACGGCCACCACCCCGGCCGCGCCGGCGCGCAGCAGGACGTCGGTGAACCCGCCGGTCGAGGCTCCGGCGTCCAGGCAGCGCCGGCCGGCCACCTCGAGCCCCTCGGCCCCGAACGCTGCCAGGGCACCAGCCAGCTTGTGGCCGCCCCGCGAGACGTAGTCGGGCCGGTCCGGGTCCGCCTTGACGACCAGCGCCACGTCGGTGGTCACGCCTGTGGCCGGCTTGGTCGCCCGGGCGCCGGAGACGGTGACCCGGCCCGCGGCGACCAGGTCGGCGGCATGCTCGCGCGAGCGCGCCAGACCGCGGCGCACGAGCTCGGCGTCCAGCCGAAGACGACGAGGGGGCATCGGCGTGCGGCTCAGGTCGGTCCGGGGCGGGGACCGGGCCGACCCACGGTCGGCGGTACGACGCGAGGAGGATCCTGAGCAGCGACCGGTGATGCGCTCAGCAGTGCACGCAGCTGGGCGTGGGCCTGCTCGAAGACCTCGACGTGCTCATCGACGGGGCGGTCTCCGAGGTCCTCGAGCGAGCCGAGCACGGCGTCGACCGTGGGGTGACCGGACGTCGGGTCGCCGGACGCGGTGCTCTCGAGGTGATCGACCTCGGCGCCCCACGGATCCTGCCCCAAGTCCTGCCCCAAGTCCTGCTCAGGGTCCTGCTGCACGTGCGCCTCCTGACCTGCTCGTCGCCTGCTCGCGATGCTCCCGCTCGGGGGGGGGACCCAGTCCTCCACCCAGTCCTCCACGCTACCGCTCCGGGCTGCTCTCACCCTGGTCCGGCACCGACAGGCCCTCCGTGTCGACGGGGTCCCCCTCGTCGTCCAGGTGCTCCCAGGCCGCCACAGCGACGACCCGCCACCAGTCATCGACCTCGCCGTCGCCGGTCACCGCCAGCTTGCCGTCGGAGACCGTGGCGGTCCACCCGCCCAGGGCCCAGCCCGGGTCCCCGGCCGTCGGTGCCGTGTGGGGGGTGCCCAGACCCGCCAACGTCGCCGAGACGAAGGTGGGGCGCTCGGCCGGCTCGGCCCTGATGAGCTCCGGAAGGCCCGTCACGCCCGTCATGACCAGCAACGTGTCGAACCCCGCCCGGGCTCCCCCCTCGATGTCGGTGTCGAGACGGTCCCCCACGACCAGGGGACGCTTGCCCCCCACCCGTTCCTGGGTCTCGTGGAACAGAGGTGGCTCCGGCTTGCCCGCCACGGTGGGGGTGACCTGGGCGAAGTCCGCGACCACCTTCACCAGCACCCCGTTGCCCGGTCCCGGACCGTTCGGCGTCGGAACGGTCAGGTCGGTGTTCGAGGCGAACCACGGCAGACCGTCGCGCACCAGGATCGCGCCCTCGATCACGGTGCGCCAGGCGAGGTCCGGGTGGTAGCCGGAGACGACCGCGACCGGATCGTCGTCGCGACTCTGCACACCACGCAGACCACGCTCGGCGAGCGCCTCCATCAACCCGGTGCCGCCGATCACGAAGATCGGGTCACCCTCCTGGCACGTCTCGGCCAGGAGTCGTGCGGCCGCCTGGGCCGAGGTGACGACGTCATCGTCCTGGGCGGGGGCACCGAGCTCGCGCAGGTGGTCGGCCACCTCGGCCGGTGGCCGCGCGGCATTGTTGGTCACGTAGGACAGCCGCATCCCGGCCTCGGCAGCCGCTCGTAGGTGCTCGGGGGCGCCAGGGACGGGGTCCGGCCCTATGTAGACGACCCCGTCGAGGTCGAGCATGGCCACGTCGTAGACCGCCCACAACGGTTCCTCACTGGTGCCCATGGGCGTCGAGCGGGTCATCCTCTGTCCTCCTGGCCGGCCGAGAGGCCGACCCTATCCGCCGAGGTCCGGGGTCACCGACCGTGTGGCGGGCTGAGCACCGCGAGCCACCCGGCGTCCGCCGAGCACCTCGACCTCCAACCTGGTGGCCGTCCCCGAGCCGCCGCGGGAGAACCGGCGACGGAGGGATCCCTCGACCTCGACCACGTCCCCCACCGACCAGCCGGCCACGGTGCGACGCGGGCGGCCACCCCAGGCGGTGCACTCCACCCAGTCGGTCGTCTGCCGCGACCCCGCCGTCATGGGTGACGGGTCACGGGGCACCGAGATCCGCACCGAGACGATGACGCTGCCGCTGGGCAGGTCCCTGCCCTCCGGTCCGCTGGACACCCGCCCGCGCAACCGCACCAGGTTGGCCGGCGGCAGTGACTCGCTCCAGGGATCGTTCGTGCTCGTCATGAGGCACCTCCTGCGTCCAGGATGGCGGCTTCCCCCGGGGGCGAGCTCAGCCCGGAGCCTCCCTGTGGCCGACCCCGACCTGAGCGACCCTGGGGACGATCACTGGTCCGAGGATGCGTCCCCGGAGGCCGTGCTTTCGAGTTGGTGGATGCGTTGTGCGGCGTCGGTGAGGTGGTTGGAGTCGATGCCTTCGGTGCGGTGGAACCAGATGAGGGCTTGGTCGGGTTGGCCGGTTTTGGTGAGGAGGTCGGCGTAGGCGTAGCGCAGGCGGACGACCCAGTCTTCGCGGGCGATGGATTTGATGGGGGCGTTTTCGAGGGTGCGGAGGGCGGAGTCGGTTTCGCCGAGGTCGTGGCGGGCGCCGGCTTCGACGATGGTCATCTCGATTTGTTGGTCGATGGGGAGTTTCGCGACTGAGGGGTTCTTGGCGAGGGCGAGGGCGCGTTCGGGGCGGCCGAGGGCGCGTTCGCAGTCGGCCATGACGGGGAGGTAGTCGGGGGCGCCGTTCATGCGTTTGGCGGCGCGGAGCTCGGAGAGGGCTTCGGCGTAGTGGGCGGCGGCGTAGGCGGCTTCGCCGGTGGCTTCGCGGACGACGGCGACGCGGGCGGCGCGGGCGCGGGCGGCGAGGGTGTGTTGGTAGGCGGTTTCGGGGTCGGTGTCGAGCAGGAGGCCGGCGGCGACGAGGTGGCGGGCGACGCGGGAGGCGAGCTTCTCGGGCAGGCCGCGGAGTTGGGCCAAGACGTTGTGGTCGAGTTCGGCGCCGGTGATGGTGTCGTCGATGGGGGGTCCGTCGTAGCGGGCTTGTTCGGTGGAGCGGGACTCGTTGTCCCTGGCCTGGTCCCTGCGCTGGTCCCTGCGCTGGTCCCTGGCCCTCGCTGGTCCCCTCGCTGTCCCCTCTGGTCCTTGTTGCTCCCGTTGGTCTCGCGTTGGTTGTCGCGTTGGTCGGACCGGGTGTTGGTGTTGGGGGTGCGGGGGCCTGCGACGCGGCGTTCACCGCGGGCCGGTGAGCCCGACCCGGTGCCCGACCCGGTGCCCGACCCGGTGCCACTGCTGGTGGGCCGTCCGCTGGTGTTGGGGCGTCCGCCGCTGGTGTTGGGGCGTCCGTTGTTGTTGCGTCCGCTGGTGTTGCGTCCGTTGTTGTTGGCCATCGT